>NZ_JBNYXG010000004.1:0-441664 GCF_050880345.1 Nocardioides sp. GXQ0305 | reverse complement strand
GCTGGCCGCAGGAGGTACGCCGCTTCAAGGCCGGCTCGTTGCAGGCGCTCGAGCCCGGAGGGTGAGCAACCGGGCCGACTTGGAGTGGCATCGACACACTGAGCGACCGCCCCACTACGTCTGGCGCGACGGCCGACCCGAGTGCCTCGAGGGCCCCGGAGACGACGGCGGCCCGGTGACCCCTCGGCGTCGTCGGGGCGGTGACGACGGGATGGCGCGGGCACCTTGTCGTGAGCCTGGACCGGCGCGTCCTGACGTGGCAGCGGCGACCAGCCCTAGGGTCTGGTCCGTGGGCATCCTGGTCACCTCGGTCGTTGTGGTCGTTCTGGTTGTGCTGGTGGTAGCCGGCAGGCAACTGATTGCCAAGGGTTCGAATCCACAGGTCGCGAACGGGGCGGTGCTGCTGACCTTCGCCGCCATCGTGGGCCCGTGGGGGCTGACGTTGCTGCTCTCGTTCGTCTGGTGACTTCCTGCGTCCCTGTCCGTGCTGTTCGGAACCGGCGCGCACGCATCGCGGCACGACAGTGCCCCAGATCCGAGTCGCCGGGTGACCGGGGGCAGTGATCTCTGGACCGCTGAGTGGCCGAGCACGCTCATCGGCTCTGTGCGCGCCTGCCGGGACGGGAGCACCGGAGCCAGGCCGACCGAGGCACTCTGTGGTGAGAAGGACACCGACTACCTGACCTGCAGGAGGTCAGGCCGGACCGATCACCTCGGCCACCAGCGCGGCCGACAGCCCGACCATGTGAACCCCGCCGCCGGGGGTGGCGTGAGCACCCGCGGCATAGACACCGGCGAGCGGGGTGGTCGGGCCGAGTCGGCGGCGGACGGTGGCCCGGCCCTGCCAGAGCACCCCCATCGCCGAGCCGCCCGCCTCCACCTGGGCGCGGGCCGTGCGGTCGACGCGCACCACGACCCGGTCGCGGACGTCGAGGCCGGCGCGGGCCAGGGCGGTGAGCAGGTCCTCGGCGATCCGGCCCCGGGCGTGCACCGTCCACGCGACATGACCGGCGGGGCCGGAGCCGCCGGCGCGGACCACCAGCAGCGGGTCGCCGTGGAGCACGAGCTCGTGGCCGACGTCGGGAACCTCGCCGACCAGGCCGAGGTGCACCAGCACGGGCGGAAGGGCCGGCATCGTCGCCGCGACGTACGGCGCGAGGGCCGGCAGGCGTCGTGGGTCGATCGCGCAGACGACCGCGTCGGCGTCGACCTCGCCGGCGTCGGTGGCGACCGCGACACACCTCCCGTGGCGGATGACGAGGTCCCGGACCGCCGTACCTGTGCGGACGTCCACCCCGCGGGTACGCATCCGGCGCGCGAGCGCGTCGGCCACACCCGAGAAGCCGCCGGGGACGCTCCAGGCGCCGAGCCGCTGCTCGAGGTAGGAGTGCACCCCGAGCCAGGCAGGGACGTTGCGCAGGTCGTGCCCCTCGGCCACGAACCGGTGGCCGGCGACCAGCCGGAGCCGCTCGTCGCGCAGGTCGCGGCGGAGCCGCCGGTGCAGCGACTCGCGGCCGTCGAGGACGGCCCTCACCTCCCGCGGGAGCCAGTCGTGGGGCGTCGCCACCTCCAGGTGGTGACGGCGCAGCAGCTCCCAGGTGTCGGCGTACGCCGCCACGTGGTCCAGCCACCGCTGGCCCAGGCCCGCACCGAGCGCGTCGAACGCGCGCAGCTGGGCGGCCCGCCCCGAGGGGAGCGCCAGCGTGCTGCCGTCGGCGAACCGGTGGGTGCGGATAACCTCGACCGGGACCAGGTCCAGCTCCCGCTCCACCGGCCGCCCGGACTTGCGGAACAGGTCGCGGAGCACGGCGGGCAGCAGCGTGGAGTGGGCGCCGCGGTCCCAGTCGAAGCCGTCCTGCGACCAGGGGGCCAGCGCCCCACCGAGCCGGTCCTCCTGCTCCAGCAGCGTGAGGTCGTGATCCAGCTTGGCGAGCCGAGCGGCGGCGGCCAGGCCACCGAGGCCGCCCCCCACCACCACCACGCGCATGGCGAGGAACCTATCCAGCCGGTCCCGGAGCGTCCGCGCCCGTCCGGTCGCGGTGCCGCCAGCGCCGCCACCCCCGGCGCACCAGCCGGGCGACGAGGTAGAGCACGACCAGGCCGCCGGCCAGGAGGACCCCGGCGATGGCGGCCGCCGCCCGCGGGTGCTCGATCGCGAACCAGACCAGCGCCAGCACGGTGACGTCCTCGGCCAGGCTGGCGGCGACGTTGGACACCGGCTCGGGGCTGGTGTTGATCGCCAGCCGGCTCCCGGCCTTGACCAGGTGGGAGGCCAGTGCGGTGCCGCCACCGACGACACCGAGGACCGCCTGCTCGAGGCCGCTGGCGTCGCCGGCCAGCAGCACGCCGACGACCGCACCGACCGTGGGCCGGATCGCCGTGGAGACCGCGTCCCAGGTCGAGTCGAGGTAGGGGATCTTGTCGGCCACGAACTCCATGACGAACAGGAACCCGGCCACCGCCAGCACGTCCCAGCGACCGAGCACGTCGGGGACCTGGTCGAGGTCGCCGAGCCGGTCCGCGGTGCCGAGCACCAGCACGACGAGGTAGGCGTTCACCCCGCTGGCCCACCCGGTGGAGAACGCCAGGGCGAGGGACTCCACGGCTACTCCTGGTCCGCCCCGACGTCGACCGGCGTGGCGCCGGTCAGCTCGACCAGCTCGTCGTACGTCGTGGAGAAGACGGCCGCCGGGTGCCCGGCCGCGGCCCACACGACGGGGTGTCGCTGCAGCCAGGTGTCGATCCAGGTGGGCACCGGCGTGGTGTGGCCGATGGGGGAGACGCCACCGATCACCTGCCCGGTGTGGCGCCGGACGAACTCGGCGTCGGCGCGGCCGAGGCGTCCGGCACCGATCCGGGCGGCGGTCGCCGCCGTGTCGACCCGGTGCGCTCCCGACGTCAGCACCAGCAGGGGGCTACCGTGGTCGTCGAAGATCAGGCTGTTGGCGATCGCGCCCACCTCGCAGCCGAGGGCCTCGGCGGCCAGCGCAGCGGTGTGGACGGACTCCGGCAGGACCACGACCTCACCGGCGCCACCACGCCGTGCGTGCTCCTCGCGGAACCGGGTGATCGCCGCATGCTCGGACATGTTGCGACCCTATCCGGCACGCCCGGCGACGACGGGGCGCCGGGCGGACGGAGGAATGAGGCAGATGGGTCGGCAGCGACCGGGCTCGGTGACCAACGCGATCCGCGTGCAGGCGGTGCTGGTCGGGGTCAGCGCGCTCGGGACGGCGATGGTCGCGGTGCTGCGCGACGACCTGGTGCGGGCCTGGGCCGAGACCCAGGGCGGCCTCGACGCGGTGCGCCAGAGCCAGCTCTCGCCGCCGGCGTTCGTCCCGGTGGCGGTGGTGTCGTTCATCGTCTACGCCCTCCTGGTCTGGGTGATCGCCTCCCTGTTCGGCAAGGGCCACCGGTGGGCGCGCTACGCGCTGGGCGCGACCGCGGTGGCGTTCGTCTTCGTGATGCTGGTCATCTACCGTGCCGACCCGCCGGTCCCGCTGGCCGTGCTGGCCGGGCTCGGGGTGGTCCTCAACGGCGTGCTCCTGTGGCTGCTGGCCAGCCGCGACACCAGCGAGTTCATCCGGGGCGCCCGGCTCGCCGAGGCGCGCGAGCACTCCCCGGACCGGCCCGGCTGACCGACGTCCGGTCGTACCCGCGGCGTCTCCACACCCCGCGCTCCCGGCCTTGACGGCTCCGGGGGAGGGCGGTGTACCGTGGAGGTGTTCGAACACATGTTCGATCACCACGGGTCCGGCGGGGCGACCTCGACCCCCGCGCCGCCGGACCCACCGGGCACCCCGCCGTCGGAGCGGACCCGGGTCGCCGACAACGCGGGTCGAGGGGTCGAACGGGTGCCGGGAGGAGCAGCGGTGAGACGGTACGACGACCCCGTGGAGGTGCGCAGCGGGTGGGTGGAGGGTCCCGCCCACCGGGGCCCCGCCGATCGGATGGAGGGTCCCGAGCAGTTCCTGTGGCGGGGCCGGCTGTGGAAGGTACGGGCGGTGGTGGCCCACTGGGTCGAGACCGGTCCCTGGTGGCAGTCCCCGGGTGTCCGGGCCGTCATCGGCTCCGACGACCCGGCTCCCACCGGCGGTGCGGCCGGGCCGGCCACCGCCGAGCTGCTCGTCGAGCGCGAGCTGTGGCGGATCGAGGCCGGCCGCGGGGCCGACCGCGACGGCAGCTCCGGCGACTGGGGGGTCTTCGACCTCTCCTTCGACTGGACCGAGGGCAGCTGGCAGCTCGTCGGCTGCGTCGACTAGAGGAGGTGGTCCGATGAGCCAGCAGACCCAGCCGGGCGTCCAGCCCCACACCCTGCCCGCGACGACCCACTCCTACCTCAGCCGGGCCGCCGCCTCCCTCGCCGAGGCGGTCACCGCGCCCGACGTCCCCGCCCGTTACGCCGCCGCCCACGTGGCGGCGCTCCGGGCGGCCGCCGCCCTGCTCGCGGCCCGAGCCCGGCCGACCCCGGCCCGCGGCCGGCAGCAGCGCAACGCCTGGGTGCTGCTCGCCGACGTGGCGCCCGAGCTGGAGGAGTGGGCCCGGTTCTTCGCCGCCGGGGCCGCCAAGCGGGCCGCTGCCGAGGCGGGCTCGACCCGTGCCGTCACCGAGCGGGAGGCCGACGACCTGGTCCGCGACGCCGACCGGTTCCTCGCCGTGGTCGAGCAGTCGCTCGGCCTGGTCCCGCACCCACCGATCACCGGCCGTGCCGTCGTCCAGGGGGTCCCCCGCGACGGCGCCTCCGGCTCCCGGGCCGGTGTCGCCTGACCCGTTCGTCCATCTCCACGTCGCCTCCGGCTACTCCCTCCAGTACGGCGCCTCCCACCCGCACACCCTCGTCGAGCGGGCCGCGGAGCAGGAGATGGACACCCTGGCGCTGACCGACCGCGACGGGACCTACGGTGCGGTGAAGTTCGCCCGGGCCTGCCGGTCCGCCGGGATCAGGCCGGTGCTCGGCGTCGACCTCGCCCACCAGCCGGTGGCCGCGACACCGGACCGGCCCGGTGACCGGCCCGGTCCCCGGACGCGGACCCCCGTCCGGGGCGGCAGCTTCCGCGACCGGGCGAGCGACCGGGGCGGGCTGCCCCGGGTGACCCTGCTCGCCCACGCCGGCGGACCGGGCGGCGGCCGCGGCGGCTGGGCCGCGATCTGCCGGATGGTCTCCGCGGTCCACCTGGCCGGCGAGCGCGGCCACCCGGTGGCCACCCTCGACCTGCTCGCCCCCCACCTCGCGAGCGGTGACGTGGTGGTGCTGCTCGGGCCGTCCTCCGAGGTGGGGGCGGCCCTCACCCGGCGTCGCGACGACCAGGCGCTGGACGCGCTCGCGCCCTGGCGCGAGGTGGTCCCGGCCGACCACCTGCTGCTCGAGCTGGTCTCCCACCGGCTCCCGGGGCGCGACGGCGCCTGGGGGCCCGGCACCGCCCCCCACGCCGCCCGGACCGCCGGGCTGGCCCGCCGGGCCGGGCTGGAGGCGGTGCTCACCAACGCCGTCCGCTACGCCGACCGGCTCGACGCCCCCACCGTCGACGTCCTCGACGCCGCCCGCCGGCTGGTCGCTCTCGACCGGCGCCACGTCGACCGGGGCAACGCCGAGGGGTTCCTCAAGTCCGGCAAGCAGATGGCCGAGGTCGCCGAGGAGGTCTGCCGGCTCGCCGGCCACGGCGACCCCGCGCGGGAAGCGATGAGGCTGCTGGCCCGGACCCGCGCGGTGGCCGACCGGTGCGCCCTCGACCCGGCCGCCGACCTCGGGATCGGACAGGTGCACCTGCCCGAGCTGGCCACGTCCGGCGACGGTGTCGACGGCGGGGCCGACCGGCTGCTCCGCGATCGCTGCGAGGCCGGGATCGGCGACCGCTACGGCTCGGCGCCGAGGCAGCGGATCTGGAAGCGGCTCGACGACGAGCTGGAGGTGATCCGTGGCCTCGGCTTCGCCCCCTACTTCCTCACCGTCGGCGACATCACCGACCTGATCCGCGACCTGGGCGTGCGGTGCGCCGCCCGCGGCTCGGGGGCCGGCAGCCTGGTCAACTACCTGATCGGCGTCTCCGGCATCGACCCGATCCGCCACGACCTGCTGATGGAGCGGTTCCTCTCGCCGCTGCGCGACTCGCTGCCCGACATCGACCTCGACGTCGAGTCCGCCCGCCGGCTCGAGGTCTACGAGGCGATCCTCGACCGATACGGCGGCGAGAGGTGCGTCTGCGTCTCGATGATGGACACCTACCGGGTCCGCCACGCCGTCCGCGACGTCGGTGGTGCGCTCGGGATGCCGCCGGGCGAGATCGACGCCATCGCCAAGGCGTTCCCCCACATCCGCGCCCGCGACGCCCGCAACGCGCTGCGCGACCTGCCCGAGCTCGCCGCCGGTGGTCTCACCGATGAACGGCTCGATCTCTTCTTCCGGATGGTCGAGCGGCTCGACGGGCTGCCCCGCCACGTCGCGATGCACCCCTGCGGGGTGCTGCTCTCCGACGCCACCCTGCTCGACCGGACCCCCGTCGAGGCGTCGTACGCCGGCTTCCCGATGAGCCAGTTCGACAAGGACGACGTGGAGGACCTCGGCCTGCTCAAGCTCGACGTGCTCGGCATCCGGATGCAGTCGGCGATGGCCCACGCCGTCGCCGAGGTCGCGCGGGTCGACGGGGCCACGCTCGACCTCGACGACGAGGCGCAGGTGCCCTTCGACGACCCGGCCACCTACGACCTGATCAGCTCGGCGAAGACCCTGGGCATCTTCCAGATCGAGTCACCCGGCCAGCGCGAGCTGGTCGGCAAGTCCGGCATCGAGTCCTTCGCCGAGATCATCACCGACATCTCGCTGTTCCGGCCCGGCCCGGTCAAGAGCGACATGATCACCCCCTACCTCGAGGTCAAGCACGGCTGGAAGGACGTCGGCTACCTCCACGACGACCTGCGGCCGATCCTCGCCGGCACCCACGGCGTGGTGGTCTTCCACGAGCAGGTGATCGAGATGATCGCGCAGTTCGCCGGCGTCACCCTCGCCGAGGCCGACGAGTGGCGGCGGGCGCTGGGCGACGTGGAGGGGATGGCCGAGACCCGGACCTGGTTCTTCCCCCGGGCGCTCGGCCGCGGCTACCCCCTCCCGGTGGTCGAGCGGGTCTGGGCGGTGCTGGCGGCGTTCGCCAGCTTCGGGTTCTGCAAGGCCCACGCCGCCGCGTTCGCGCTGCCGACCTTCCAGTCCGCCTGGCTCAAGACCCACTGGCCCGCCCACTTCCTCGCCGGGGTGCTGACCCACGACCCGGGGATGTACCCCAAGCGGCTGATCCTCGAGGACGCCCGCCAGTGCGGCATCCCCGTGCTCGGCCTCGACGTCAACGCCAGCGGGCGGGAGCACCTCGTCGAGCTCATCGAGGCCGACGGCGGCCCACGGCACGCGATCCGGCTGGCGCTGGCGGAGGTGAAGGGGATCAACGACACCGAGGTGTCCCGCATCCTTGCCGCCCGTGGCGGCGATTCGGCTGAGTGCGCGTCTCCTTTTCAGTCTTTGTCCGACTTCTGGCACCGCGCCCGGGTGTCCCGCCCGGTGGTCGAACGGCTGGTGCTCACCGGCGCCTTCGACCGGCTCTACGCCATCGGGGCCCCCGGCGAGCGGGGTCGGGACGAGGGGAGCGTGACCCGCCGCGACCTGCTGCTGCAGGTGAGCGAGCTCGACCGCTACGCCCGCAACCTCGACCGCACCGCCCGTGGCCGCGGCCTGGCGTCCGCGGTCCTGGGGCGACGCCGTACGCCGCCGCGGCAGGAGCCGGTCGCCGACGTGGCCTCCCGCAACAGCACCGACCCGCGGAGCCGGGAGGCGGCCCCCGCCACCGAGCGGCACCCCCTGGCCGACGGCGGGGTCTGGGCCCGCACCAGTGCCCAGTCCCGGGCGACCCCGCCGCCCGAGCCGGTCGACTCGGTGCAGCTGGTCCTCGACCTCGGCGACCGGCCCGACGAGACCGACCCCAGCGGGCTGCCGGAGATGACCGCCGACGAGCGGATGCGGGCCGAGCTCGAGATCCTCGGCCTCGACGTCAGCAGCCACGTCGTCGACCGCTACGCCGAGTTCCTCGACGAGCTCGAGGTGACCCGCAGCCGTGACCTGCTCACCCGCCGCAGCCGTTCCGAGCTGTTGGTCGCCGGGGTCAAGGTCGCCACCCAGACCCCGCCGGTCCGCTCCGGTCGGCGGGTGGTGTTCCTGACCCTCGACGACGCGACCGGCCCGGTCGACGCGACGTTCTTCGAGGACGCCCAGGGCCCGTACGCCGCCACGGTCTTCGGGTCGTGGCTGCTGGTCGTCCGCGGGGTGCTGCGCCGCACCGGTCACCGGGGCGTCTCGTTGCGGGCCACCGGGGCGTGGGAGCTGCCGGCCCTCCACGACCTGTGGCAGCGGGAGGGGATCGACGCGGTCCACGAGGTGATCGCCACGGTGCCCCAGGGGTTCACCGCCCCCACCCAGCAGCGGGTGCTGGTCCACTCCAGCGGCTTCCGGATGTCGCCCTACGCCGACATCCAGCCGGCCGGCGACCCGGTCAAGGATGTCGCGCGCAAGCTGTGGCACACCAGCCCGGGGAGCCCGGGATGATGCCTCTAGGGTTGGTCCCATGCCGACCGAGCGACCCAGCGAGCGTCGCCACTCCGTGCGGACCGCTGTGGTGTGGGACGCGCTCCGCGAGGTGCTCGACCAGCCCGGCACCTTCCACGAGCAGGAGGCCCGGGTCGTCGACATCGGCGGCGGCACCGGTGGCTTCGCCGTCCCGCTGGCCGAGCTCGGCCACCGGGTCCAGGTCGTCGACCCCAGTCCCGACGCCCTGGCCTCCCTCGACCGGCGCGCCCGCGAGAGCGGGGTGGCCGACCGGGTCACCGGGCTGCAGGGCGACCTGGACGACCTCGGCGGCCACGTCGACGAGGCCGACGTGGTGCTCTGCCACGGCGTCCTCGAGGTCGTCGACGACCCGACCGCCGCCCTCGCCACCATCGGCGGGGTGCTGCGGCCCGGCGGCGTGCTCAGCCTGCTGGTCGCCCAGCGCCACGCAGCCGTGGTCGCCCGCGCGATGGCCGGCCACTTCGAGCAGGCCCGCGCGCTGCTCGACGGCAGCCCACCCGGTGGTCGCACTCCCCGGACGACCGGACGTCGGTTCACCGCCGCCGAGCTCGCCGACCTGCTGCCCGCCGCCGGGTTCACCCCGACCGCGGTCCACGCGGTCCGGGTCTTCTCCGACCTGGTGCCCGGCTCGCTGCTCGACCTCGAGCCGGGAGCGGCCCACCACCTGCTCGACCTCGAGCAGGCCGTCGCCGAGCGGGAGGAGTTCTTCCCCCTCGCCGCGCAGCTCCACGTCCTCGCCACCCGCTGACTCCCGGGGGTCCGATGACCCCCTGTCGTGACGACTCCTGGGACTGCCCGGTCCTCCACGTCGACATGGACGCCTTCTACGCCTCGGTCGCGGTGCGGGAACGACCCGACCTGGCCGGGGTGCCGGTGATCGTCGGGGGCGGCAGTCGGGGAGTGGTGCTCTCGGCCGACTACCTCGCCCGCCGCGACGGCGTCCACTCCGGCATGCCGATGACCCGCGCGCGCCGGCTGTGCCCCGGCGCGGTCGTCCTCGCCCCCGACTTCGAGACCTTCGGGCAGGTGTCGACCTCGGTGATGGAGACCTTCCGCCGGGTCACCCCGCTGGTCGAGGTGCTCTCCCTCGACGAGGCGTTCCTCGACGTCCGCGGTGCTGCCCGCCGGCTCGGTTCGCCGCTGCAGGTCGCCGAACAGCTGCGGGCGACCATCCACGACGAGCAGGGCATCACCTGCTCGGTCGGCGTCGCGGCGGCGCCGTCGGTCGCCAAGCTGGCCAGCCGGCGCGCCAAGCCCGACGGGGTGGTGGTCGTCCCGCCCGACCGGGCCGGTGAGTTCCTCGACCCGCTCGGCGTCGGCGAGCTCTACGGCGTGGGCGAGAAGACCGCGGCGATGCTCCACCGGCTCGGCCTGCTCACCGTGGGCGACCTGGTCCGGACCCCGCCCCGGACCCTGCAGCGCGCGCTCGGCCATCACCTCGGCAGCCACCTCCACGAGCTGGCCCGCGGCGCCGACCGCCGGCCGATCACCGCCCGCAACGGCTCTGCCTTCGGCGGCTTCGGGACGGCCGACCCCGAGCACTCCATGGGCGCCCAGGAGACCTTCGGCCGCGACACCGACGACCGCGAGGTGGTCGTGCGCGAGATCCTGCGGCTGGCCGACAAGGTGAGCCGCCGGATGCGGGTGGCCGACGTCGCCGGCCGGACGATCACCCTGACCGTCCGGTTCGCCGACTTCACCACGATCACCCGCTCCCGCACCCTCCCCGAGGCGACCGACGTCACCGTCGAGGTCCACCGGGCGGCGACCCGGCTCTTCGACGGGCTGGGCCTGCAGCGGGCCCGGATCCGGCTGGTCGGCGTACGGGCCGAGGGACTGATTCCCCGCACGCGGGTCCACCGGCAGCTGGTCCTCGGCGAGCGTGAGCACGGCTGGGCCGAGGCCGACCGTGCGGTCGACCGGGCCGCACGGCGCTTCGGCAGCACCGCCGTCCGGCCGGCCTCCCTGATCGGTGGCTCCTGAGGCGATCTCCTGAGGAAGGTCGCGTCGTCGGGCCGACCGATGCCGATGCGAAGAAAATTCCCATCGGGTGTACCCGCGTGCCCACCGGCTGCCTATGCTGGGAACACATACCCCGTCACCGCCCGCCCGCAGGGGAGGAACCGTGCCTCTCTCCGAAGAGGAGCTTCGTCTGCTCGAGCAGATGGAGCGCGCTCTCGTCGAGGAGGACCCCAAGTTCGCCTCCACCCTCCGCGGCACCTCGCTGCGCAGCATGGCGCGGCGTCGGGCGATCCTCGCCGGCGTGTGCTTCGTCGCCGGCATCGCGGTGATGATGACCGGCGTGGTCGCCAACCTGATCCCGGTGGGGATCATCGGCTTCCTGGTGATGCTGGCCTCCGCCACGATGGGGATCACCGCCCTCCGAGGGCAGCGCGCGGCCGGCCCCGACGAGGAGCCCGCCGCCGAGGAGCAGGCCGAGGAGCGGCGGTTCACCGTCATCCAGGGCGGCGGCCGCGGCCGCAAGTCACGCCGTACGCCGCGGCAGCGCAACGGCTCCTTCATGGAGCGCATGGAGGAGCGCTGGCGCCGTCGTCGCGAGACCGGCGGCTTCTAGGGCGCGACAACCGCCCGCCCACCCCGTCGGCTCACCCGACGTGGTCGACGAGCGAGCCGCTCACCAGCTCCGGCTCCTCCGACGCCCGGGCTCCCCGGCGACGCCGCCACGGGAGCACCGACGCCGGCCACCACCGCGCCCGACGCCGGGCGGACTCGTCCGCGCCTCCGTGGAGCGCCGCCACCACCGTGCGGGTGTCGCCGACGACCGCCTCCGGGTCCGAGGCGTCCCGGCCCCGGGAGTAGCGCAGTCGTTCCACGGCGAGCACCAGCCGGTCCAGCGCCTCGACCCCGTCGGGTGACACCTCGGCGCCCCGGCGCGGTCGCGCCACCTGGTCGTCGGGGTGGGTGGAGCCGAGGTGGTCGACCAGCCGGTCGCGGGTCTGCCGGGGCGACCGGCCGCTCGGCCAGGGCACGCCGAGGTCGCGTGCGGTGGCCTCCAGCTCCGCCCAGGCCGGCTCGGCCGGACCCTGGAGCCGGCCGACCGACTGCCGGCGCCGGACCGTGCGGGGGAGGAGCAGCAGCACCACCACGAGCAGCCCGCCCGCGACGCCCCCGAGCACGGGCCACCACGGGAAGCCGCCGCCACCGCCGCCCGACTCGTCCCCGGGCTGCACGCCCTCGTCGAGCCGCGGGTCCTGTCCGGCGGTCGGCTGCTGGCCCTGCGGCTGGGTCGCGGCGTCGGTCGGTTCGTTCTCCGGCAGCTGCGGCAGGTTCTGGGCGGTGTACGACGGCACGCCCGACGCCCGGTCGGCGGGGGTCGGCTCGAACCTGATCCAGCCGGCGCCGCTGAAGTAGAGCTCGGGCCACGCGTGCATGTCGTCCGAGGAGTACTCGTAGGTCTCCAGCCCGACCTGCTGCGGCTCCAGGAAGCCCACGGCCACCCGGGCGGGGATGCCCAGCGAACGGGCCATCGCCCCCATCGCCGAGGCGAACTGCTCGCAGTAGCCGACCCGGCCGCCCTGGCCCTCGGTCAGGAACGCGGTCAGCGCGTCCGGCCCGTTGCCGGGTGTCGCCGTCTCCAGGGAGTACTCGAAGCCGCCGTCCTCGCGGAACCAGTCCTGCAGCGCCACCGCCTTCTCGTAGCGGGTGGGGTAGTCGCGGGTCACCTCGGTGGCGAGGTTGCCGACCAGGGGCGGGAGGTCCCCCGGCAGGTCGCGGTAGGAGCTGTCGACCTCGCCGGCCGACGACGGCGACGCGGCCAGCGTCTCCGCCTCGAGGTCGAGGTCGAGCCGGGTGAAGGTGTAGCTGAGCCCGGCTGCGTCGAGGTCCTCGTCGGCCGAGAGGAAGTCGAGCGTCTCGACGTCGTAGCGCCAGTCGCCGGCAGCGGCGATCCGCGTGGTCGGCACGTGGGCCGGCAGCCAGCGCGACTGGAACTGCGAGAGCGCGGTGACGTCGTAGTCGTACTGGGTGCGCTCGACGCTGCGGTCGATCTCGGGCAGCGGGAGCTGGCTGCCGTCGGCCCGCTGGTCGACCGGGATGTCGCGATCGTCGGTGCTCCACTCGTTGTCGCTGAACCGGTTGAGCGCCGCGATCCGCAGGTACGTCGGGTCGGGGTCGTCCGTCGTGACCCGGAGCAACGGAACGTCCTCGCCGCGCAGCAGGTCGCGGCGCAGGTCGGTCATGGGGTTGTCGATCGAGATGTCGGACCCGGTTCCATCGCCCGGGCCGAACCCGAACAGCCCCAGCGACAGGGTCGGGACGAGGAGGGGCGCGACCACGGCGACCGCAACGGCCGCGGCTCCCATCGATCCCGCGCTGGCGCGGACCGTCGAGGACTGTCCGTCGAGCCCGCGGTGGACCTCCAGGCTGCGCCCCCAGCGGGACACCGCCTCGCCGTGCTGCAGGTAGAGCATCAGCAGGAAACCGGCGGAGGTGAGGGCGAAGGCCCACCACGCGACGCCACCGCCGAGCATCGACACGGGGATGCTGTAGATCGCCAGCAGCGGGAGCCCGGCGAGGGGCACCCGCCGGAGGGTGCAGGCGAGCAGGTCGACCAGCACCATGCAGACCCAGCCACCGACGACCAGCAGCGGGTCGATCGAGCCCTCGGCGGGCACCGGCGCCCGGTACTGCTGCGCATTGGTCACCGCCGTCGAGAACGACCGGAGCAGCTCGGTGAACGCGTCCCCGACCGGGAGCGGGCTCCCGGTCAGCAGGAAGCTGATCGCCGCGATCCCCACCACCAGCTGTGCAGCCAGCACCAGCGCGCCCGGCAGGTGGAGACGACGCAGCCCGCCGCCCACGGCGGCGACGAGGAGTGCGAGCCCCAGGAGCGGTCCCAGGTAGCCACCCGGTTGGCGGGTGAAGCCGAGCCAGGCCAGGGTCGCCAGCCAGGTCGTCGCGGCGGCGGCGATGCTCATCGCGAGGACGTCGACGACGGCCGGGCGGCGGGACCTGCTCATCGGACCTGCTCCGGGGTGTCGGCGGTCATCCGCCCGGCACGGGCCACGGTGGCGCCGAGGTCCTGCCACACCTGGTCGAGCCGGTCGCGGGGGCCGAGGCTGGCCGCGCGCCAGCCGTGACCGGCCAGCGCACTCGCGGCGGAGCCCCGGCTGCCCTCGCCCAGCCAGGAGTCGACGTCGAGGCAGACCGCGAGGGCCGTGGTCGAGTGGTGCATCATCCGGTTGCACACCAGCAGGTCGACGTCGTCCAGGCTGCCCGTCACGGCGACCAGCAGGCCGCCGTGGGTCGGGTCGGCCAGCCAGTTGGTCTCGAGCCGGCGGTGCGGCAGCGGCTCCACCACGGCGAGCGCCTCGAGCAGGGGCCCGGTGTTGAGCTCGGCGTCGCGGTAGTGCCAGGAGCTGGCCTGGTCCTCGCCCGCGGCGGTGACCAGTCGTACCGTGAAGCCACGGTGGCTCAGGTGCACCGCGATCGAGGCCGCGGCCGACACGGCGGTCTCCAGGGACGACGCCACGCCGCGGCCGCGGTGGGCCCCGGCCCGGTTGTCCAGGAAGAGCGTGGCGCGCGACTGCCACGGCTGCTCCTCGCGGCGCACCATCAGCTCGCCGACCCGCGCCGAGCTGCGCCAGTGCACCCGGCGCAGGTCGTCGCCGCGCCGGTACTCGCGGACCGTGACGTCCTCCGCGCTCCCGGTCGCGAAGGCACGCGGCCGGTTGTCGCCCGAACCGGTCCAGGCGCCGCCGAGCGGGATGTGGGGGAGCGGGGTGGTGCGGGGGGTGACGGTGAGCGGGATCGTGGTCCGGAACGAGCGGCCGAGCTCGATCAGGCCGAAGGGGTCGCTGACCCGGACCGTCATCGGCCCGATCTCGAAGCGCCCGCGGACGTCGGAGCGGACCTGGTAGGTGACCTGCCGACGCCACCCGTTGCCGATGCCCTCGAGCACGAAGCGGTGCCGGGTGCCGAGCACGTACGGGACGTGGTCCTCGAGCATCAGCAGCCCGCTCGGCTTGCGGCCCTCGTTGCTGAGGGCGAGGGTCACCGTCGCGGGAGAACCGGCGCTCACCAGCTGTGGGTTGACGGTGCGGACCAGCGCCAGCCGGTAGCGGCTGCGCCCGATCAGCGCGGCGGCGAGCAGCGGCAGCACGGCGACCAGCACCCCGACCCGGACCAGCTGGTCCTGGCCCATCACCACCGCGCAGGCGACGGCCGTGATCCCGGCGGCGAGGAAGGCCCGCCCCCGCAGGGTCAGCCCTGACAGCGCCTCGCGCACGTGACCTCCCTCCGCCCCGGCCGGGTCACGCCTGCTTGTCGTGCACCGGGACCGTCTCGAGGACGTCGGTGAGGATCGCAGTGGTGGTACGTCCGCTCATCGCCGCCTCGACGCCCGGGAGCAGCCGGTGGGAGAGCACGGGGCCGGCCAGCGCGCGCACGTCGTCGGGCAGCACGTAGTCGCGACCGGCGATGGCCGCGCGGGCCTTGGAGGCGCGGACCAGGTGCAGCGTCGCCCGCGGCGAGGCCCCCAGGGTGAGCTCGTTGGACCGGCGGGTGGCCGCACTGATCGAGACGGCGTACCGCTGGACGGCGTCGGAGACGTAGACCTGGCCCACGATGGAGGACAGCTTGCGGACCTCCGCGGCGTCGGTCACGGGCTCGAGGTCGTCGAGCGGGTTGGACCGGGTGTGCGACCCGAGCATCGCGATCTCCGCGGTCTCGACCGGGTACCCGATCGACACCCGGGCCATGAAGCGGTCGCGCTGCGCCTCCGGCAGGGCGTAGGTGCCCTCCATCTCCACCGGGTTCTGGGTGGCGATGACCATAAACGGCGTCTCGAGCTCGTAGGTCGTGTTGTCGACGGTGACCTGGCGCTCCTCCATGCACTCCAGGAGCGCCGACTGGGTCTTGGGAGAGGCCCGGTTGATCTCGTCGCCGACCACGATGTTGGCGAACACGCCGCCCGGGCGGAACTCGAAGGTCCGGCTCTCCTGGTTGTAGACCGAGACGCCGGTGACGTCGGAGGGCAGCAGGTCCGGCGTGAACTGGATCCGGCGCACGGTGCAGTCGATGCTGCGGGCGAGCGCCTTGCTGAGCTGGGTCTTGCCGACGCCCGGCACGTCCTCGATGAGGAGGTGGCCCTCGGCGAGCAGCACGATCAGGCTGGCCGAGACCACCTCGGGCTTGCCCTCGATGACCCGCTCGATGTTGGAGCGCACCCGGCGCACGACCGCGTCGAGCGTCTCGAGGTCGGCTCCCTTCGCGATCGTTGCCGAGCCGGTGTCGTCCCCCGCATCGTGCCTGGCCACGCGTCGTCCTCCTGGTCGGTCGATGTGCGCCCCACGGTAGTCAGCGCGCGAAAAACCTATGACGGGCGGGCCGCTCCCTCGGGCGTTCCGTAGTCACGGTTTGGTTTCGATCCTCCGCCCTGCCGGCGTCCGGCGCCACCCCAGCGCCCCGCGCCGCCCACCCCACGCTCCACCACGCCCCACCCCACGCTCCACCACGCCCCACCCCACGCTCCACCTGGGTGGGGATCACCCGGGCCCAGCGGGCCGCCCCCGCGGGAAAAGGCGGGTGAACACGCGAGAAATGGTTGACGGTGGAGCGTTGTGGCGTAGAGTGGGGCGCAGTGGAGGAAGAGTCCCGGAGTCGGGGCTCCCGGGAAGCGGAGGTGCCCGATGTTGATGGGCACCTACACCCCGAAGCTGGACGACAAGGGTCGGCTCTTCCTCCCGGCGAAGTTCAGGGACCAGCTGTCGGAGGGACTCGTGGTCACGCGGGGACAGGAACGCTGCCTCACCGTGTGGCCCATGGGTGCCTTCCAGCAGCTGGCCGGGCAGGCCCAGGAGGCTCCGGTGACCGACAAGGCGGTGCGCGACTACACGCGCCTCCTGTTCGCGGGGGCCTCCGACGACCAGCCCGACAAGCAGGGCCGGCTGACCATCCCCCCGATGCTCCGCGAGTACGCGTCGCTCTCCAAGGACGTGATCGTGATCGGGGTCGGCAACCGGCTGGAGATCTGGGACGCCCAGCGCTGGCAGGACTACTCCGACGGCCGCGAGCAGGCGTTCTCGGACCTCAGCGACGAAGTGTTCCCGGCGACCTGATCGACCGGACACACCACAACAGCACAGCGGATCGCACGGCGAGGTCTCGAGCCCGCTCCCCGTCGACATCTGGGGCACCTTCCCCGGCTCCAGACGTCGACATCCCACCACCCACCACCGGGAGCGGGCTGGGACCTGGCCGGGCGATCCACCCAGCACCACCACCGGCAGCACACACCGCCACACGCAGGGGTCGAGACCATGAGCTACACGCGAGCCGCCGACGGCACCCTCGAGGTGCCCCCGGACGAGCCGCGGGTGCGCCACCTGGCCCGCGAGGCGCTCGGCCTGATGGCGTTCTCGGCCCTGGCCTCCACCACGCTGGCCGGCTGCCTGCTGCTGCTGACGACGCTCGGGCACCAGGGCTGACCATGACCAGCCCCTCCCACGTCCCGGTCCTGCTGGACCGGGTCGTCTCCCTCCTGGCGCCCACCCTCGACCACGACGGCGCGGTGATGGTCGACGCCACGCTCGGGCTCGGTGGCCACACAGAGGCGGTGCTGCGCAGTTGCCGGCTGGCCCGGGTGATCGGCATCGACCGGGACCGCGCCGCGCTCGACCTGGCCGGCGAGCGGCTGGCGCCGTTCGGGGACCGGTTCACGGGCGTCCACGCGGTCTACGACCAGATCCCCCGGGTCCTGGCGGACCTGGGCCTCGATGCCGTCGACGCCGTGCTCTTCGACCTCGGCGTCTCCTCCATGCAGCTCGACGTCACCGAGCGCGGCTTCGCCTACCGCGAGGACGCGCCCCTCGACATGCGCATGGACCGCACCGGCGGTCCCACCGCGGCCGACGTGCTCAACACCTACCCGGAGGCCGAGCTGGCACGGGTGCTCCGCGACTACGGCGAGGAGAGGTTCGCCCGCCGGATCGCCGCGGCGATCGTGCGCGAGCGGGAGCGGGAGCCGTTCGCCACCTCGGCGCGGCTGGTCGCCCTGCTGTACGCCGAGATCCCGGCGCCTGCCCGCCGCAGCGGCGGGCACCCGGCCAAGCGGACCTTCCAGGCGTTGCGGATGGAGGTCAACGACGAGCTCGGCGTGCTGCGTCGTGCGCTCCCGGCCGCGGTGGCCGCGATCCGGGTCGGCGGCCGGGTGGTGGTCGAGTCCTACCACTCTCTCGAGGACCGCCTGGTCAAGCGGGCGTTCACGGCCGCCACCCGCAGCGACGTGCCTCCGGACCTGCCGTTCGTCCCCGAGGGCCACGAGCCGGCGCTGCGGCTGGTCACCCGCGGAGCCGAGAAGGCCGACCCGCAGGAGATCGAGGACAACCCCCGGGCCGCGTCGGTGCGGCTCCGGGCGATCGAACGAGTCACAGGAGTCGCGTCATGAACAGCCCGGCCGTCCAGCTCCGCACGCGTGTCCCGCGCATCGCCGAGGCGGCCGTCGAGCGCGCGCGGCTGCGGGTGGTGCCACGTCGTCGTACGCGGGCCTCGAAGGTGCCGTTCGTGGTCCTGGTGACGCTGCTGATGGTGGGCGGCGTCGTCGGCCTGCTGCTGTTCAACACCTCGATGCAGCAGGCGGCGTTCGCGACCACCGCCCTGGAGGACCAGGCCCGCACCCTCTCGGCCCGCCAGCAGACCCTGGAGATGGAGCTCGACGAGCTGCGCAACCCGCAGCGGGTCGCCGAGCAGGCCCAGCGGATGGGCATGGTGCCCTCGCACCGGCCGGCCTACCTCGAGCTCCCCTCCGGCAAGGTCCTCGGCGAGCCTGCGCCGGCTGCGCCCACCGACGGCCTCAGACTGCTCCCACGTCCTCCTGCCAAGCCTGCCGTGCTGACGCCGGAGCCGATCGTGCAGCAGGCGTTCCCCACCGGGACCCCGGCCGACGCGTCGGCGCCGCGCGACGGGCGCGGCTCCGGGGGATCCGACCGGGACAGCGACTGAGGGGGAGGGCCGGTGCCCACGACGCGCCCAGCGCGGACCCATCGCCCCCGCGGCACGCGCCGCGGGTCGCCACTGTTCCGGCTGCGCCTCGGGTTCGTCCTGATCGCGATGGTGCTCTCGCTCTTCGGGGCGCGCCTGGTGCAGCTGCAGGGGCTCGACCCCAAGGCGTACGCCGAGATGGCGGCGGCGGCCGGCACGGTCGACGTGGTGCTCCCCGCGGCGCGCGGTGACATCCTCGACCGCAACGGCGATCCGCTGGCCCGCTCGGTCGAGGGCGTCACGATCATCGCCGACCCCCTGCTGACCGCCGGCCAGGCCCCGGAGCTGGCGAAGTTCCTCTCCAACCGGCTCGACGTCGACTACTTCTCGGTGCTGCCGCGCCTCCGGGAGGAGGGCAGCCGGTTCGAGTACGTCGCGCGACGGGTGCCGTCGACCCAGGCCGACAAGGTGCTCGCCGAGGCCGAGGAGCACGGCTTCGAGGGGCTGACGACGAGCCGCGACCCGGTGCGCGACTACCCGGCCGACGACGTCGCCGCCAACATGGTCGGCTTCGTCGGCACCGACGAGGCGCTGGCGGGCTTCGAGCGGACCTTCGACGCCATGCTCGCCGGCAGCGACGGGTCGGCGCGCTACCAGGTCGGTGACGGCAACCGGATCCCGCTCGGGGAGAACACCGTCACCCCACCGGTCGACGGCGAGGACCTCCACACGACCATCGACCTGGACCTGCAGTGGTACGTCCAGCGGGTGCTGCGCCAGGCCGTCGAGGACGCCGGTGGCGAATCGGGCATGGCGGTGGTCATGGACTCCCGGACCGGCGAGCTGCTGGCGCTGGCCGACCACCCGACGTTCGACGCCAGCGACCCGCTGGTGGCCGACAAGGACGACCTCGGCTCACGCGCCATCAGCGACGTCTACGAGCCGGGGTCGGTCGAGAAGGTGCTGACCGTCGCCGGGCTGCTCGACGCCGGCCGGGTCACCCCGCGCACCCGGCTCGTGGTCCCGCCGGAGCTCACCCGCGACGGCCGGGTCATCAACGACTGGTTCGCCCACCCAACCCTGAAGCTCACCCTGGCCGGCGTGCTGGCCAAGTCGTCCAACATCGGGACCGTCCGAGCCGCCGACGAGTACCGGCAGGGCGAGCTGCGCCGCTATCTCACCCGGTTCGGCCTCGGCAGCCCGACCGACATCGGGATCCGCGGCGAGACCGCGGGCATCCTCCCGGCCCCCAGCCTCTGGAACCGGCTGACCGGCGACCGGGTCGCCTTCGGCCAGTCGCTGTCGGTGAACGCGGTGCAGATGACCGCGGCGGTGAACACCATCGCCAACGGCGGCAGGCGGGTCGACCCCGCCGTGATCAGCGGCACCGCGACCACCGAGGACGGCGTCGAGGTCGGCACCGACCACACGGCCACCCGCCGGGTGGTCAGCGCCCGCGCCGCCGAGCAGACCACCGCGATGATGGAGCGGGTCGTCGACCCCGACGAGGGCACCGCACCGCTCGCCGCGGTGCCCGGCTACCGGGTCGCCGGCAAGACCGGCACGGCGCAGCGCGTGGGGGAGGACTGCGGCTGCTACGACGGCACCTTCACCGTCTCGTTCGCCGGCTTCGCCCCGGCCGACGACCCCCGCTTCACCGTGTACGTCGTGGTGCAGGACCCCGCCAACGGCGGCGGCGGCTCGGTCGGCGGGCCGGCGTTCTCCAGGATCATGAGCTACGCGCTGCGCCGCTACGCCGTTCCGCCCACCGGCACCAAGCCGTCGCAGCTGCCCCTGGAATGGTGAGGGATGCCCAGCGATAGCCTCGCGGGGTGGTGAGCGACAACCTCGCGCGGACGCGCCCGGCCCGGCCGGTGGCCACACCGCTCACCGACCTGGCGCAGTGGCTGGAGCGGGACGCGCCGGGAGCGCGGGCGACGGGCGACCTGTCGGTCCCGGTGACCGGGGTGACGCTCAGCTCCCAGAGGGTCCGGGCCGGCGACGTCTACGCCGCGTTGCCGGGGAGCCGGGTCCACGGCATCCGGTTCGCCGCCGACGCGGTCGCGTCCGGCGCGGTGGCCGTGCTGACCGACGAGGCCGGGGCCGCCTCGGCCCCGGACGTGCCGCTGCTCGTCGTCGACCGACCGCGTGAGGTGCTCGGGCGCTTCGCGGCCCGGGTGTACGGCGACCCGGCCGAGTCGCTGCGACTCGTCGGCGTGACCGGGACCCAGGGCAAGACCACGACGACCCGGCTCGCCGAGGGCGGCCTGCAGGCGGCCGGCGAGCACGTCGCGGTCATCGGCACCGTCGGCACCCGCGTGGACGGCGAGGACGTCAGGACGGTACTCACCACGCCGGAGGCACCCGACCTGCACGGACTGTTCGCGATGATGCGCGAACGCGGTCTCTCGGGCTGCCTCATGGAGGTGTCGAGCCACGCGCTGGTGCTCGGTCGGGTCGACGGCGTGGTGTTCGACGTCGCCGTCTTCACCAACCTCGGCCGCGACCACCTCGACTTCCACACCGACCTCGACGAGTACTTCGCCGCCAAGGCCTCCCTGTTCACCCCGGTCCGCGCGCGATCCGGGCTGGTCAACGTCGACGACGTCCACGGCCGCCGGCTGGTGGCCGAGGCCGGGATCCCCGTGCGCACGTTCTCGGCTGCCGGGGCGGACGCCGACTGGCGTGCCACCGACGTGGTCCCCGAGGCCACCGGCAGCCGGTTCACGGTGCACGGACCCGACGGGCTGGTCCTCGACGCCGCCGTCCCGCTCCCGGGCGACTTCAACGTGGCCAACGCCCTCGCGGCCGTCGCGGGCGCGGCCGAGGCGGGCTACGACCCGGCCACGGTGGTCGCCGGGATGGCGGCCGGCCCGGGAGTGCCCGGGCGGCTCGAGCGGGTCGAGGCGGGGCAGGACTTCGTGGTGGTCGTCGACTACGCCCACAAGCCCGACGCGGTCGAGTCGGCGCTGCGGACCCTGCGCCCGCTCACCGACGGTCGGCTGATCGTCGTGATCGGCGCCGGAGGCGACCGCGACCCCGGCAAGCGGCCGCTGATGGGTGAGATCGCCGGCCGGCTGGCCGACGTCCTCGTGGTCACCGACGACAACCCCCGCACCGAGGATCCCGCCGCGATCCGGGCCGCACTGCTGGACGGTGCGCGGGGCGCCGCGGCGGAGGTGCTGGAGGTCGGGGACCGGCGGCTCGCGATCCGCGAGGCGGTCGGCCACGCCCGACCCGGCGACATCGTGCTCGTCGCCGGCAAGGGGCACGAGACCGGTCAGGAGGTCGGCGACGTGGTCCACCCGTTCGACGACCGCCAGGTCGCCCGCGAGGAGCTGGCCGCCCTGCAGGCCGAGGAGGCGTCACAGTGATCCCGATGACCCTGGGCGAGATCGCCTCCGTCACCGGTGCCCGTCTCACCGGTGGGGGGAGCGACGTCGTCGTGGACGCTCGCGTCACCACCGACTCCCGCGAGTGCGTGCCCGGCAGCCTCTACGTCGCGCGGCGCGGGGAGCACGCAGACGGCCACGACTTCGCGCCCAGCGCTGTCGCGGCGGGCGCTGTCGCGGTGCTGGGCGAGCGCCCGGTGGCCGACGTGCCGACGCTGGTGACCGACGACGTGCAGACGGCCTTCGGTCGGCTGGCCCGGGCGGTGGTGGACCGGTCGGCCGACCTCACGATCCTCGGCGTGACCGGGTCGTCCGGCAAGACCACCGTCAAGGACCTGCTGTCCGCGGTGCTCGCCACCAGCGGGTCCACGGTGGCCCCGCTCAACTCCCTGAACGGCGAGATCGGTGTTCCGCTCACCGTGTGCCGGATCGAGGAGTCGACCCGGTTCCTGGTGGCCGAGATGGGGGCCCGTGGCATCGGACACATCGCCTACCTCACGACCATCGCGCCCCCCACGGTCGCGGTCGTGCTCAACGTGGGTCTGGCGCACGTCGGCGAGTTCGGGTCCGTCGACAACATCGCTCTCGCCAAGTCCGAGCTGCCTCGCGCGGTCCCGGCCGGCGGGGTGGCGGTGCTCAACAGGGACGACCCCGCGGTGGCCGCCATGGCCGAGGGGCTGGACTGCCGCGTCGTGATGGTCGGCGAGCACGAGCAGGCGGACCTGCGGGCGGCCGACGTGGCGCTCGACGGTCGGGGCCGCGCGTCCTACACGCTGGTCGGCGGTGACCTGACCCCGGTGAGCGTCACCCTGGCGCAGCCCGGCCGCCACCAGGTCGGCAACTCGCTCTCGGTCATCGCGGCAGCGCTGGAGGTCGGCGTGCCGCTGGACCAGGTGGTCGCGACCCTGGCCACGGCAGGGCCGGCGAGCCGCTGGCGGATGGAGGTCACCGAGCGCGACGACGGGGTCACGGTCGTCAACGATGCCTACAACGCCAACCCCGACTCGGTCCGCGCCGCGTTGAGGGCGCTCGCCGACATGGACGTCGTCGGCCGCCGGGTCGCGGTGCTCGGCGGGATGCTCGAGCTGGGTGAGGCCTCACCGGCCGAGCACCACGCGATCGGCGCGGCGGCGGCGGAGCTGGGCGTCGACCTCCTGGTGGGAGTCGGTGACCTCGCCCGGGACGTGGTCGCGGGATTCGAGGCCACGGACACCGGTGAGGCCCACTGGGTGGCCGACACCGACGCGGCCTTCGACCTGCTCGTGCGGCTGCTGCGTGCGGACGACGTCGTCCTTCTCAAGTCCAGCCGTGACTCGGGTCTGCGGTGGCTCGGCGACCGGCTCGCAGAAGCAGCCCCGGAGCCGCACCCGGGATCCCCGCTGCGCGAAGATGGGAAGGTCGCGCCCCTCCCGGGTGTCGACGACACACAGGATCCACGGGGCCACGAGAGGAACAGCAACGCATGAGAGCGATCCTGCTCGGAGGAGGGCTCGCCCTCCTCGTGTCGCTGCTCGGCACCCGGGTCGCCATCCGGGCGTTCACGCGGCTCGGCTACGGGCAGGAGATCCGCGACGACGGACCGACCACCCACCACACCAAACGTGGTACGCCGACCATGGGCGGCGTCGTCATCATCCTCGCGACGCTCCTCGGCTACTTCGCGGCCAAGCTGATCACCCTCGACCTGCCGTCGGCCTCCGCCCTGCTGCTGCTGTTCCTCTTCGTGGGCTGCGGGCTGGTGGGCTTCCTCGACGACTACATCAAGATCGTCAAGCAGCGCAGCCTGGGCCTGCGGAGCAAGGCCAAGATGATCGGCCTCACCCTCGTCGCGGTGACCTTCGGCGTGCTGGCGCTGCTCCCGGCGCTCGAGGACAGCCGCGGCGAGCGGCCGGCCAGCCTCCACATCTCCTTCATCCGCGACTTCGAGTGGCTGACGCTCCCGGCTGTCGTGGTGGTGCTGCTGATCTGGCTGATCGTGGCGGGCACCAGCAACGGCGTGAACCTCGCCGACGGCCTCGACGGCCTGGCGAGCGGCGCCAGCGTGATGGTCTTCGGTGCCTACACGCTGGTGAGCATCTGGCAGAACAACCAGTCCTGCGCCATCACGCCCGGCAACACCTGCTACGAGGTGCGCGACCCGCTCGACCTCGCGGTCGTCGCCGCGGCGATCACCGGCGCCTGCTTCGGCTTCCTCTGGTGGAACGCGCCGCCGGCCGCGATCTTCATGGGTGACACCGGCTCGCTCGCCCTGGGTGGTGCCCTGGCCGGCTTCGCGATCCTCAGCCGGACCGAGCTGCTGCTGGTGGTCCTCGGCGGCCTGTTCGTCTTCGAGACCGTGTCGGTGATGCTGCAGGTGAGCTGGTTCAAGACGACCAGACGCCTCACCGGCACCGGCCGCCGGTTGTTCCGGATCGCGCCGGTCCACCACCACTTCGAGATGCTCGGCTGGGAGCAGGTGACGGTGGTGATCCGGTTCTGGATCATCGCCGGGCTGTGCGTCGCCTCCGGGCTCGGCATCTTCTACGCCGAGTGGGTCGCGGGTTACTAGGCATGTCCGACGTCGACCTCTCGGCCTACGGCCGCACCAGTGACTGGTCGCGGGTCCGCGCCACCGTCGCCGGCTTCGGCGTCACCGGCTTCGCGGCCGCCGACAACCTGACCCACCTCGGCGCCGCGGTCACCGCGCTGGACGACCGGACCGACGACGCCAAGGAGGAGCGCGGCACCCTGCTCGGGGTGCTCGGTGCCGACGTACGCCTCGGCGAGGGCAGCACCGCCGAGCTGCCCGAGGGCACCGACCTGCTCGTCGTCAGCCCCGGGTGGCGGCCCGACCACCCGCTGCTGCAGCAGGCGACGGCCCGCGGCATCCCGGTGTGGGGCGAGGTCGAGCTCGCCTGGCGGCTGCGCGACCCCGAGCACCCCGCCCCGTGGCTCGCCGTGACCGGCACCAACGGCAAGACCACGACCGTGCAGATGCTCCACCGGATCCTCGCCGCCGCCGGGCTGCGCAGCGCCGCGGTCGGCAACGTGGGCCGCCCCGTGGTCGAGGCGGTGATGGACCCCGAGCCCCACGACGTGCTGGCCGTCGAGCTCTCGAGCTTCCAGCTCCACTACACCCGGTCGCTGGCGTGCCGCTCCGCCGCCGTCCTCAACGTCGCCGAGGACCACCTCGACTGGTACGACGGCCCCTCCGGGATGCGTGCGTACGCCGCCGACAAGGGCCGGATCTACCACGGGGTCGAGCGCGCCTGCGTCTACAACGTCGCCGACCCGGTGACCGAGCAGCTGGTGCGGGACGCCGAGGTCGTCGAGGGGGCCCGCGCGATCGGCTTCACGCTCGGGATGCCGTCGGTCGGGATGGTCGGCGTCGTCGACGACATCCTCGCCGACCGCGCCTTCGTCGAGGAGCGCCGGACCAGCGCCGCCGAGCTCTGCACGATCTCCGACCTCGCCTCACCCGCACCCCACTTCGTGGCCAACGCCCTCGCGGCGGCCGCGCTCGCGCGCTCCCACGGCGTGCCACAGGCGGCGGTGCGGGCCGGGCTCGTCGGCTTCCGTCCCGACGGCCACCGGATCGCCACCGTCGCGGAGGCCGACGGCGTCACCTGGGTCGACGACTCCAAGGCGACCAACCCGCACGCGGCGCAGTCGTCGCTGGCCGGCTACGACCACGTCGTCTGGATCGCCGGCGGCCTCGCGAAGGGTGCCCGGTTCGACGACCTGGTGCAGGCGGTGGGGAGCCGGCTGCGCGGCGTCGTGCTGCTCGGACGCGACCGCCACCTCGTCGCGGACGCCCTTTCGCGACACGCCCCCGATGTGCCCGTCATCGACGCGACCGGCGGCGAGACTGAGTCCGAGCACGACCCCATGGCGCACGTCGTGGCGGCGGCGGCCGACCTGGCCCGACCCGGCGACACGGTGCTGCTGGCGCCCGGCTGCGCGTCCATGGACATGTTCGCCGACTATGCGGCACGAGGAGACGCCTTCGCCGCCGCCGTACGACACCGGACCGGACGAGGCTGACGAGGGAGGGCGACCGCCGCAGTGACGACGACCGCCGATCCCTCCACCGAGGGCAGCACCCGTCCGGGTCGCCGGAGTCGTGCCCGGTCGTGGTGGTCAGCCCTCCGCGCCGCCCTCGACCGGCCGTTGACCTCCTACTACCTGCTGCTCGGGGCCTCGGCGCTGCTGCTCACCGTCGGGCTGATCATGGTGCTGTCGGCGTCGAGCGTGCACTCCTTCGAGGTCCACGACGGCGACTCCTACGCCATCGTCAAGCGCCAGCTGATGTGGGTGGCGATCGGCATCCCGTGCGCCTGGGTCGCCTCGCGGCTGCCCTACCGCGCGATCCGGCAGATCTCGTGGCTGGCGATCGTGGTGTCGGTGGTGCTGCTGGCGCTGACGGCCCAGTTCGGCGTGGTGGTCAACGGCAACCGGAACTGGCTCGCCCTCGGCCCGGTCCAGATCCAGCCCTCCGAGATCGCCAAGCTGGCCATCGTGCTCTGGGCGGCCCACGTCTACGCCCAGAAGGAGCGCCGGCTCGGCAACCTGCACCAGGTGATGGTGCCGGTCGTGCCGGTCCTGCTCGGCATCATCCTGCTCGTCATCGTCGGCCGCGACCTCGGCACCGCCCTCGTGCTCTGCGCGATCCTGCTGGCGATGCTGTGGGTGGTGGGGGCACCGGCCCGGCTGTTCACGATCGCGATGTCGGTCATCGGGGTCGCGGCGATCTGGCTGGCCACCACCAGCTCCGAACGGCGCGAGCGGCTCACCAACTTCGTCGACCCGTTCAAGGACTACCACGACGCGGGCTGGCAGCCCGCCCACGGACTCTTCGCGCTCTCCAGCGGGGGCTGGTTCGGGGAGGGGATCGGCGCCAGCCAGCAGAAGTGGGGCGACCTGCCCGAGGCCCACACCGACTTCATCTTCGCGGTGCTCGGCGAGGAGCTCGGGCTGGTCGGCACGCTGCTCGTGGTCGGCCTGTTCCTGGTGATCGCCTACGCCGCCATCCGGGTGGCCATGCACACCGGCGACCCGTTCGTCCGCTACATGTCCTTCGGGCTCGTCGCGTGGTTGCTCGGACAGATGATCGTGAACGTCGGCATGGTGCTGGCCCTGCTGCCGGTCATCGGCATCCCGCTCCCGCTCATCTCCTACGGCGGCTCCGCGCTGCTCCCGACCCTCGTGGCCCTCGGCCTGCTCATCGGGTTCGCGCGCCGCGAGCCGGAGGCAGCCCAGGCGCTCGCCCAGAGGCGGCGGCAGCGGTCGGCCGGGCTGTCGGCGGGTGCCCTCGGTCGCCGTCGCGGTCGCGCCTAGGCTGGGCCCGACATGCGCGTCCTGCTCGCCGGCGGTGGCACCGCCGGACACACCTCGCCCCTGATCGCGACCGCCGACGCCCTCCGCCGGCTCGACCCCGACGTCGAGGTGACCTGCCTCGGCACCCCACGGGGCCTGGAGACCCGGGTGGTCCCGGAGGCCGGGTACCCGCTCGAGCTGATCCCGCCCGTGCCGCTGCCGCGCCGTCCCGGCCTCGACCTGCTCAAGGTCCCCGGCCGGCTGCGCGGCGCCGTACGCGCGACCGAGGGGGTGATCGACCGGGTCCGGCCCGACGTCCTGGTCGGCTACGGCGGCTACGTCTCGATGCCGGCCTACCTGGCGGCGCGTCGGCGCAAGCTGCCGCTCGTGGTCCACGAGCAGAACGCGCTCCCCGGCATCGCCAACAAGGCCGGCGCCCGGGTCGCCCGCCGCGTGGCGGTCAGCTTCCCGGCGACGCCGCTGCCGCGGGCCGAGTACGTCGGCCTGCCGGTCCGCCGGATGATCTCCACCCTCGACCGGGCCGCCGTGCGTGACGAGGCCCGGGCCCACTTCGGCCTCGACCCCGACCGGCCCACGCTGCTGGTGACGGGCGGTTCGCAGGGCGCCCGCCGGCTCAACCAGTCGGTGTCGGGAGCGGCGGTCGCGCTGGGGGAGGCGGGCGTCCAGGTGCTCCACGTGGTCGGCCCGCAGGGCGAGGCCGCACCCGAGCCCACCGGCGTCCCCTACGTCACGGTCCCGTTCGTCGACCGGATGGACCTTGCCTACGCCGCCGCCGACCTCGTGGTCTGCCGGGCCGGTGCGTCGAGCGTCACCGAGGCCGCCGCGGTCGGCCTGCCGGCCGTGTTCGTGCCGCTGCCGATCGGCAACGGCGAGCAGGAGCACAACGCCCGGCCGGTCGTCGACGCGGGCGGCGGGCTGCTCGTGGCCGACGAGGCGCTCACCCCCGAGTGGGCGTCGGGCAGCCTGCCCGGCCTGGCGACCGACCCGGAGCGCCTGGCCGCCATGGGCGCCGCCGCCTCGGCGCTGATCCCGCGTGACGCCGACGAGCAGCTGGCGCGCATCGTGCTGGCGACGGGCGGGGGTGCCCGATGAGGATCCCCGTCCCCGACGAGCTGCTGCCCGCCGACCGCCTCGGCCGGGTCCACTTCGTCGGCATCGGCGGGGCGGCCCTGTCGGGCATCGCCCGGATCATGGCCGCCCGAGGGGTGCCGGTGACCGGGAGCGACGACCACGACACGCCCTTCCTGCCGTCGCTGCGCGAGCTGGGCGTCACGGTCCACCTCGGCTACGACGCCGCCCACGTCGGCGAGGCCGAGACCGTCGTGGTCACCACGGCCGCCCGCGACGACAACCCGGAGGTGCTCGCGGCCCGGGAGCGCGGGCTGCGCCTGCTGCCGCGGTCGGCGGGCCTGGCCGCGGTCATGCACGGCGCGCGCGTGCTGGCGGTCGCCGGCACCCACGGCAAGACCACCACCACGTCACTGCTGACCGTCGCTCTGCTCGAGACCGGAGGCGACCCGACGTACGCCGTCGGCGGGGTGCTGTCCGCGACCGGCCACAACGCCGAGGCCGGCAGCGGCGACCTGTTCGTCGCGGAGGCCGACGAGAGCGACGGCGCCTTCCTCGTCTACCGTCCCCACGCCGCGCTGGTCACCAACGTCGCCGCCGACCACCTCGACCAGTGGGGGAGCGAGGAGGCCTACCGCGCGGCCTTCGTCGACTTCCTCGACCGGATCGACCCGGCGGGCTTCCTGGTCTGCTGCGTCGACGACCCCGGCGCGGCCGACCTCGCCCGCACCGCAGGCGGGCGCGGCCTCACGGTGGTCGCCGTCGGTGAGGCCCCCGCCGCCGACCTGCGGGTGACCGACCTGGCCTTCGAGGGCACCTCCTCGTCGTTCACGGTCGTCGACGACGGCACCGAGCTGGGCCGGGTGACCTTGCAGATCCCCGGCCGCCACTACGTCGTCGACGCCGCCGCTGCCCTGGCGGTCGGGCTGCGGCTGGGGCACGACTTCGACGCCCTGCGGCGCGGCCTCGAGTCGTTCACCGGGACCCAGCGCCGGATGGAGCGCAAGGGTGAGGCCGGCGGCGTCCGGGTCTACGACAGCTATGCCCACCATCCCCGGGAGATCGCCGGCGACCTGCAGGCCGCGCGGGCGGTCGCGGGGGAGGGTCGGTTGCTGGTCGCCTTCCAGCCGCACCTGGTCTCCCGCACGCGCATCTTCGGACCCGAGATGGGCCGCGAACTCGGTGCGGCCGACGAGGTGGTCGTGCTCGACGTCTACCTCGCGCGTGAGGACTTCGACCCGGCGGTCACCGGTCGGCTCGTCGCCGACTCCGTCCCGCTGCCGGAGGGGCGGGTCCACCACGCGTCCGACCGCGACGCCGTGCCGGCGTTGCTGGCCGGGATGGCCCGGCCCGGCGACCTGGTCCTCACCCTCGGGGCGGGCGACGTGACCGAGCTCGGGCCCCGGGTCCTCGAGCTGCTGGAGCGGGCCGATGCCTAGCCGGGTCGAGGACCGGCCGGCGGTCGACGCCACGTCCGTCCGCAGCCGCCGGGCGTTCGCGCGGCGGCAGTGGTCGCGGCGATGGCTCACCTGGAAGTACCTGCTGCTCGGGCTGCTGCTCGTCGGCCTGCTGGTCGGGACGGTGTGGCTGTTCTGGTTCTCCTCCTACCTCTCGGTCCGCAGCGTCGAGGTGTCGGGGGCCGAGCGGCTCGGCGACGCCGAGGTCCTCGCGGCGGCCGACGTGGCGGAGGGGGAGCCGCTCGCCCGGGTCGACCTCGCAACGGTGCAGGCGCGGGTCCAGGCCCTGGCCGACATCCGGAGCGCCGAGGTGACCCGCACCTGGCCCGACACGGTGACGATCTCGGTCGAGGAGCGGATTCCGGTCGCCGTCGTCGAGATCGGTGGCCGGCTGCGTGGCCTCGACGTCGAGGGCGTGGTGTTCCGCGACTACCGCTCGGCGCCCGAGGGGCTGCCCAGGGTCGAGACCCCGCTCGACACCGGGCGCGACGCGCTGCTCGAGTCGGCCCGGGTGGTCTCGGCGCTGCCCGCCGAGCTGACCCGACGCGTCGACCACGTCGAGGTCATGACCGTCGACCAGATCACGCTGGAGCTGCGCGACGGCCGGACCGTGCTGTGGGGGAGCGCCGAGGAGTCCGAGGCCAAGGCCGAGGTGCTGACCGCGCTGCTCGAGCAGCCCGGGTCGACGTACGACGTCAGCGTGCCCGGGCAACCGACCGTCCGGCGCTGACGGAAATCCGCCGAATTCGACCCGGCGCCCGGCGTGTCTGCGCCATCGCGCTCGTGTCGGTTCCTAGGTTCTTCTGCAACGCGAGGTTGACATAACTATAACCCTCAGGCTCAGGGTTACAGTTCGCCGGCCGGACCGGACTCAAGGACAGCTCCACACCAGCCATCAGGGAGAGGGCCCAGCAGCCATGGCAGCAGCACAGAACTACCTGGCGATCATCAAGGTCGTCGGCATCGGCGGCGGCGGCGTCAACGCCGTCAACCGGATGATCGAGGTCGGACTCAAGGGCGTCGAGTTCATCGCGATCAACACCGACGCGCAGGCGCTGCTCATGAGTGACGCCGACGTCAAGCTCGACATCGGCCGGGAGCTCACCCGTGGCCTCGGCGCCGGCGCCAACCCCGAGGTCGGCACCAAGGCCGCCGAGGACCACTCCGACGAGATCGAGGAGGTCATCAAGGGGGCCGACATGGTCTTCGTCACCGCCGGCGAGGGAGGCGGCACCGGCACCGGCGGCGCCCCGGTCGTCGCGCGGATCGCTCGCTCGCTCGGCGCCCTCACGATCGGTGTGGTGACCCGCCCGTTCGCCTTCGAGGGCCGGCGTCGCGCCAACTCCGCGGAGGAGGGGATCTCCCAGCTCCGCGAGGAGGTCGACACCCTCATCGTGATCCCCAACGACCGGCTGCTGTCGATCAGCGACCGGAACGTGTCCGTGCTCGACGCGTTCAAGCAGGCCGACCAGGTGCTGCTGCAGGGCGTCTCCGGCATCACCGACCTGATCACCACTCCCGGCCTGATCAACCTCGACTTCGCCGACGTGAAGTCGGTGATGGCCAATGCCGGCTCCGCCCTGATGGGGATCGGGTCGGCCCGGGGCGAGGACCGCGCCGTGGCCGCGGCCGAGATGGCGGTCTCCTCGCCGCTCCTCGAGGCCAGCATCGAGGGCGCCCACGGCGTGCTGCTCTCGATCGCGGGCGGCTCCGACCTCGGACTGTTCGAGATCAACGAGGCGGCGGCGCTGGTGTCGGAGGCGGCCCACAACGAGGCCAACATCATCTTCGGCGCGACCATCGACGACGCGCTCGGCGACGAGGTACGGGTCACCGTGATCGCCGCCGGCTTCGACGGCGGCATGCCCAAGCGGCGCAACGAGGGCACGGTGCTGCGCGGTGCGTCGAGCAAGCCGCAGCAGACCCAGGCCGAGACCCGCAACGCGGCCGAGGCGCTGGCCTCCAGCCGACCGCGGCCGACCCAGCAGGCCGCCCCGGCGCAGCCGGAGCCGCCTGCTCCCGACCAGCCCGCGAGGGCACCGCAGCAGGCACAGCCGGCTGCGCCCAAGCCCCAGCCCCGGCAGGTCCAGTTCGACGACGACGACCTGGACGTGCCCGACTTCCTGAAGTGACGTGACGCTGCTCCTGCGCGACCGGCTCGAAGGCGACCTCGTGATCGAGGTCGCCTTCACCGGCTCCTCCCTCGATGTCGGCGACCGCGCCGACCGCGCGGTGCGCGACGCCGCGCTGGCGACCGTCGGGGCCGAGACCGGAGCCGCGCCCGTGATCATGCGGCAGGTCCACGGCGCCGACGTCGAGGTCGTCGACGACCTCCCCTCGGGCGACCCGCCCACGTGCGACGCGCTCGTGACCGCCCACGCCGGCGTGGGGCTGCTCGCGCGGGCGGCCGACTGTGTGCCCGTCCTTCTCGGTGACGCGGGGGCGGGGGTCGCGGCGGCCGTCCACTCGGGGCGACCGGGTCTCGCGGCAGGGGTGGTCCCGGCGGCAGTCGCGCGGATGCAGGACCTCGGCGCGCGGCGGATCACCGCCTGGCTGGGCCCCCACGTGTGCGGTGCCTGCTACGAGGTGCCGGCCGCGATGCGCGACGAGGTCGCGGCCCTCGTCCCCGAGGCGCGGTCGACGACCAGCTGGGGCACCCCCGCCCTCGACCTCGGCGCGGGGGTGCGCGCCCAGCTCGCGGGCGCCGGCGTCGACGAGGTCCACGAGGTCGGTGTGTGCACCCGTGAGGACCCCGCGTGGCCGTCGTACCGGCGCGACGGGGACGCGGCGTCCCGGTTCGCCGGGATCGTCTGGATGCACCCACCTGCCCCGGAGGCCGGGTCGTGAGCCGCGTCGACGAGATCCGCGGCGGGCTCTCGCGGGTGCGCTCCCGCATCGAGGCCGCGTGCGACGCCGCCGACCGCGACCCCGGTGAGGTCACCCTGGTCGTCGTGACCAAGTTCTTCCCGCCCGCAGACGTCCGGGCGCTGGCCGACCTCGGCGTCACCCACGTCGGCGAGAACCGTCACCAGGAGGCGGTCGACAAAGTGGCCGAGTGCGCCGACCTCGGCCTGACGTGGCACTTCGTGGGCGGCCTCCAGAGCAACAAGGCCGCGGCAGTCGCCTCGTACGCCGACGTCGTCGAGTCGGTCGACCGTCCGAAGCTGGTGCACGGTCTGCAGCGCGGCGCCCACGACCGCGGCCGTGACCTCGACGTGCTGCTGCAGGTCAGCCTCGACCCGCCCGGGGGCGCCGGCCGCTCCGGCGCCGACCCCGGCGACCTCGACGAGCTGGCCGCCGCCGTGGTCGGGTCCGGCGCGCTGCGACTGCGCGGCCTGATGGCCGTTGCGCCCCTCGGCGAGGACCCCGACGCCGCGTTCGGTCGGCTGGCCTCGATCCGGCGCGACTTCGTCGAGACCCACCCCGACGCGACCGCCCTCTCTGCCGGCATGTCCGGCGACCTGGAGGCGGCCGTCCGAGTCGGCGCGACACACGTCCGCGTCGGCTCGGCAATCCTCGGCCCGAGGCCGGGGGACAAGTAGTGTCGACACCACCAACGGCGCCCTCGCGGGTGCCGGGAACCCGGAGGAAGACAACGTCATGAGCGGCGCGATGCGCAGGATCGGCGAGTACCTCGGCCTGCTCGAGGACACCGGCCGGTACGACGACGACTACGACAGCGACTACGAGACCGCCGACACGCCGGTCGTCGTCGGCGGGCGCAGCCCGCAGGTCCGCGAGTCCAACCCCGCCCCCGTGTCCGATCTCTCCGAGCGCCGTCGCCCGGCCTCGGGCCCGCAAGGAGTCGTCGCCGAGTTGTCACGCATCACCACCCTCCACCCGCGTACCTACAACGAGGCCCGCACCGTGGGGGAGAACTTCCGCGAGGGCACGCCGGTCATCATGAACCTGTCCGAGATGGACGACACCGACGCCAAGCGGCTCGTCGACTTCGCGGCGGGTCTGGTGTTTGCCTCGCGTGGCAGCATCGAGCGCGTGACCAACAAGGTGTTCCTGCTGTCCCCGCCCAACGTGACCGTCGCTGCCGAGGACAAGCAGCGCCTCGCCGAGGGCGGCTTCTTCAACCAGAGCTGACCCGCAGTGGCGGTCTTCGGGGAGGTCCTCTACGGACTCCTCACAGCGTTCATCTGGCTGCTCTGGATCCGGTTCATCGTCGACTGGGTCCAGGTGTTCGCCCGCTCCTGGACACCGTCCGGGCCCCTGCTCGTGGTGCTCGAGATCGTGTACTCGATCACCGACCCGCCGATCAAGGCACTGCGTCGCGTCATCCCGCCGCTGCGGCTGGGGCAGATCGCCCTCGACCTCAGCTTCCTGATCGTGATCATCTCGGCGTACCTGCTGCGGACCGTCGTGGAGCGGGTGTTCATCCTGTGACTGGAGTGCCGGGCGTGTCCGGGGGACCAACCCGGTCCAGTGCCACGGAACAGGCGCTATTGTGTCGCTTCGACAGACTTTTTCAGTTGCCGACGAATGAATGGGTGAGGTCATGCCGCTGACGCCTGAGGACGTGAGCAACAAGCGCTTTACTCCCGTCCGCCTCCGTGAGGGCTACGACATGGGGGAGGTCGACCAGTTCCTCGACGAGGTCGAGGCCGAGCTCGCGCGGCTGACCCAGGAGAACGACGACCTGAGGTCGAAGCTGTCGGCCGCCCAGTCGGGCGCCCCTGTGGCCTACGAGCCGCCGCCGGTCGAGCAGAAGCAGCCGGAGCCCGAGCCGGAGCCCGAGCCGGAACCCGAGCCTCAGCCGGTGCCCACGCCGGAGCCGGTGGCCGCGGCGGCGTCGTCGTCGGTCGAGACGCTGCGCGTCGAGACGGTGCCCGAGGCCTCAAACGCGGCGGCCCGACTGCTGGAGATCGCGACGCGCAACGCCGACGAGCTGGTGAACGAGGCGAAGAACGAGGCCGACCGGATCGTCGGCGAGGCCCGCACCAAGTCCGAGCGCCTCGACGCCGAGTCCAAGGGGCGGGCCGACCGGCTGGAGGCCGACGCCCGTCGCCGTGCAGAGCTCCTGGACTCCGAGACGGCCGAGCGGCGCCAGCAGCTGTTCGGTGAGCTCGAGAAGGAGCGCGACAAGCTCAACGGCGAGGTCGAGAACCTGCGCTCGTTCGAGCGCGAGTACCGCGCCCGGCTCAAGTCCTACTTCACCCAGCAGCTCGAGTCCCTCGAGACGCCCCACGACACGCCGTCGCCGGGCGCGCAGGGTGATCCGGCTCCCAAGCGGCTCCGCTCGATCCTCGGCGAGGAGGACGGCTGACCCCGGCCTCCCACGGACGAACCCGACGGCCCGGCATCACCCTCAGGGGTGAGCCGGGCCGTCGGTCGTCTCGGGTGTGGCGCGCGGCTGCTTGAAGGGCGGATACTCGCGGGCTAGCCTTCCGCCGACACGGTGGCAGGCCGCCACGCGTCATCCGGGACGAGGAGGCCCCCACCCATGGCTCGTAGCAGCAGGAAGTCGCTCGCCGGATCCGCCGTCTCCGCGGCACGCAAGGCGGTCCGGCGCAAGCCGGCGCCCACGCGGGCCGCCGCGACGAAGGCCGGGGCCACCACGACCGCCGCGAAGAAGAGTGCGGCCAAGAAGAGCCCGACGAAGAAGACCGTCGCGAAGAAGGCGCCGGCGAAGAAGACCGCGGCGAAGAAGGCGCCGGCCACGAAGGCTGCCGCGAAGAAGGCGCCGGCCACGAAGGCCGCCGCGAAGAAGACGCCGGCCACGAAGACCGCCGCGAAGAAGACGCCGGCCACGAAGACCGCCGCCAAGAAGGCGCCGGCCACGAAGACCGCCGCCAAGAAGGCGCCGGCCACGAAGACCGCCGCCAAGAAGACGCCGGCCACGAAGACCGCGGCGAAGAAGGCACCCGCGAAGAAGGCGCCCGCCAAGAAGTCCGCGGCCAAGGCCTCGGCGAAGCGGACCTCGGCCAAGGCGGCTCCGGTCCAGCAGACGGTCACGGGGAAGGCCACCAAGACGGCGGCGAAGAATACGGCCACGAAGGCCGCTCCGAAGAAGGCGGCTCCGAAGAAGGCGGCCACAAGCGCCGCGGGGCCGCGGAAGGCGCTGGCGGTCAAGGAGGGTGAGAGCGCCTGGACCAAGGCGGAGATCAAGGAGGTGCTCGCCGAGCTGACCGAGCACCGCGAGAAGGTCGCCGCCACCCTGGTCGCCCAGGAGGAGGAGCTGGCCGGGCTGATGCGCGACGCGGGAGACGGCGCCGGACACGACCAGGCCGACATGGGCGCCACCAGCTTCGAGCGCGACCACGAGCTCACCGTGGTCAACAACGAGCGCGAGAAGCTGGCCCAGATCGACCGCGCCCTGGCCCGGATCGAGGACGGCACCTACGGCATCTGCGAGTCCTGCGGGAACCCCATCGGCAAGATGAGGGTCATGGCGTTCCCCCGTGCGACACTGTGCATGACATGCAAGCAGCGCGAGGAGCGTCGCTGAGCGACGACGAGACCCGCCCCGGCCCGAGCCGACCCCGCACGGGTTCGTCGCGCCCCAAGGTCCTGCTCGCCGGTGTGGCCCTGCTGGCGTACGGCGTCGACCTGATCTCCAAGCAGCTCGCCGTGTCCCGGCTCGCCGACGGCGACGTCCCGGTGCTCGGCGACTGGTTCGTGCTCCACCTCACCTTCAACCCCGGGGCGGCGTTCAGCCTCGGGACCGACTTCACGGTCGCGCTCAGCTGCCTGGCCATCACGGCGATCTGCGTGGTGCTGGTGGTGGCCCGCCGGGTCGGGAGTCCGCTGTGGGGAGTGGCGCTCGGACTGCTGCTGGGCGGCGTCGCCGGCAACCTCACCGACCGGCTGTTCCGGGAGCCGGGCCCGATGCGCGGCCACGTGGTCGACCTGTTCATGGTGCCCCACTGGCCGGTGTTCAACGTGGCCGACATCTGCATCAACCTGGCCGCAGGCCTGATCGTGCTGCAGGCCGTCCGTGGCGTCTCGGTCGACGGGAGCCGGGAGAAGGCGCCGACGCGGTGACCCAGGCCGACCACCGCACCCTGTCGGTCCCCGAGGGCCTCGACGGCGAGCGGGTCGACGCGGCGCTCGCCCGACTGTTCGGGCTGTCGCGGACCCGTGCCGCAGAGCTGGTCGCGGACGGGCACGTCCTGCTCGACGGCCACGAGGTGGCCAAGAGCCACCGGGTCGAGCCGGGCGCGCTGCTCGAGGTCAGCATCCCGGTGCGGACCGACCCGCTCGAGGTGGTGCCCGAGATCGTCGAGGGCATCGGCATCATCCACGACGACGCCTCGATCGTGGTCATCGACAAGCCCGTCGGCGTCGCCGTCCACCCCTCGCCCGGGTGGAGCGGACCCACAGTCGTCGGCCACCTGGCCGCGGCCGGGTTCCGGATCGCGACCAGCGGCGCCTCGGAGCGCCAGGGCATCGTCCAGCGGCTCGACGTCGGTACCTCGGGCGTGATGGTGATCTGCAAGTCCGAGCACGCCTACTCGGTGCTCAAGAACGCCTTTCGCCGACGGACCGTCGACAAGGTCTACCACGCCCTGGTGCAGGGCCACCCCGACCCGCTCGAGGGCACCATCGACGCGCCGATCGGACGGCACCCGCGCCACGACTACAGGTTCGCGGTCATGGGCGACGGGCGGCACAGCGTGACCCACTACGAGACCCTCGAGGCCCACCGGTTCGCCAGCCTGCTGGAGATCCACCTCGAGACCGGACGCACCCACCAGATCCGGGTGCACATGCAGGCGCTCAAGCACCCCTGCCTGGGCGACCTGACCTACGGCGCCGACCCGGTGCTCGCAGGCCGGGTCGGGCTGACCAGGCAGTGGCTGCACGCGGTCCGGCTCGGGTTCGAGCACCCCGACACCGGGGAGCCGGTCGAGTACGAGTCGCCGTACCCTGCCGACCTGCAGCACGCGCTCGACGTCATCCGGGACGGCGACTGAGGAACGATCGGACGGAGGGTCTCGACGGATGCCCAGCGACGCGGTGCTGGTGCGGCCGGCCACGCTCGCCGACGCACCGGCCATGGCCGACGTCCACGTCGACTCGCGAGCAGCGAACGTCGGCAGCATGCCGGCGATGGTGCACGACCGGGCGACCACGCACCGCTGGATGACGGGCCGGCTGGAGGCCGGGAGCACCGGCTGGGTCGCGGAGCGGGACGGGCGCGTCGTCGGCTACGCGGTGGTGACCGGCGAGTGGCTCGACGACCTGTTCCTGGCCCCCGGCGAGACCGGCCTCGGTGTGGGGAGGGTGCTGCTCGACGTGGTCAAGTCCGAGCTCCCCGACGGCTTCTGCCTGTGGGCCTTCGAGAGCAACGCCGGCGCGCGTCGATTCTACCGCCGCCACGGCCTCGTCGAGCTCGAGCGCACCGACGGCTCCACCAACGCCGAGCACTCACCGGACGTCCGGATGGCCTGGCCGGGCCGCGACCCGCTGACCTACCTGCGGCACCTGATCGACGACGTCGACGACCAGGTCGGTGACCTGCTCGCCCGCCGGGTGGCCCTCACCCGGGAGGTGCAGCCGCTCAAGACCGGCCGGGGAAGGGATCCCGAGCGCGAGCGGGAGATCGCCGCCCGGCTGGCGCAGCGTGCGCCGGAGCTCGGCGAGGACCGGGTGGCCCGGATCGTGCACGCGATCATCACCGAGTCCCTCGACGCCGTCGTGTCGGAGGGACCGGGGGCACCGACGGCCACCGACCGCACGGACGACGTCGGGTGACTGCTGCCGACGAGGTGGTCGCCGCAGCGCAGGCCCGGGCCGACGCGCTGGCCGTGGGTGACGCCGACCGCCTGCGCGGGCTGCTGCACCCGGAGTTCGTGTGGGTCGCCCACACCGGGGAGAGCCACGACCGAGCGGCGTACGTCGCCCGCAACACCGACGGGACCACGCGCTGGCGGGCCCAGCGGCTCGGTGGACCCACCGTGACGGTCGTGGGCGACACAGCCGTGCTGCGGACCTCGGTCACCGACGTGGTCGACGGTGCCGACGGGCCGGCGACCTTCCGGATGCCGATGACCCAGGTGTGGACACGCACCGCCGACGGCTGGCGCTGCCTGGGCGGGCACGCCGGACCTCGACTCGCCTCCACTGACTCGTGAGCGCGCCGGTCAGGCGTCGGCACTCTCCCACAGCCCCATCAGGTTGCCCTCGGTGTCGTGAAGGAGCCGGCGGAGCCCGTGCGTCAACCCTCCTCGCGGCACCGGCTGTCGGTGCGTCCTGCCACCATCGTCGGGACGCCTGCCGTAGGCTTCAGGTCTTCCCCGAGCTCCACCCCTGACGCCCTGCCGGCGTCACTGCAGCGTGCCCGTCCGCCCCACCCGAGGCCCATGATGAGGGGAGTGCTCCGAGCACCCATGGCCGGATCTCACCGAGACTCCTTCGCCCATCTCCACGTCCACACCGAGTACTCCATGCTGGACGGGGCGGCCCGCCTCGACGACCTGTTCACCCGCACCGCCGAGCTCGGCATGGACGCCATCGCCATGACCGACCACGGCAACGTGTTCGGCGCCTACGAGTTCTGGTCCAAGGCCCGGGCGCACGGCGTGAAGCCGATCATCGGGATGGAGGCCTACTTCACCCCCAACACCTCCCGCTACGAGAAGAAGCGTGTGCGGTGGAACGACGGGGGAGGTGACGACGTCTCCGGGTCCGGCTCCTACACCCACATGACGCTGCTCTCGGAGACCACCGAGGGCATGCACAACCTGTTCCGCCTCAGCAGCCGGGCCAGCATGGAGGGCTTCTTCTACCAGCCGCGGGCCGACCGCGAGCTGCTCTCCGACTACGCGCGCGGCCTGATCGCGACCACCGGGTGCCCCTCGGGCGAGGTGCAGACCTGGCTGCGGATCGGCGACTACGCGAAGGCCCGCCAGGCGGCCGCCGAGTTCCAGGACATCCTCGGGAAGGACAACTACTTCCTCGAGCTGATGGACCACGGCCTCTCCATCGAGCGCCGGGTCCGCGACGACCTGCTCCGGCTGAGCAAGGACCTCGGCATCCCGCCGATCGTCACCAACGACTCCCACTACGTGCTGCGCGAGGACGCGCCGTCCCAGGAGCACCTGCTGTGCGTCTCCTCCGGCAGCGTGATGAGCGACCCCAAGCGGTTCCGGTTCGACGGCGACGGCTACTACATCAAGTCCGCCGCCGAGATGCGCGAGCTCTGGAAGGACTTCCCGGAGGCCTGCGACAACACCCTGCTGATCGCCGAGCGGTGCGACGTCTCCTTCACCGAGGGCAACGGCACCTACATGCCGCAGTTCCCGGTGCCCGAGGGTGAGGACGAGACCTCGTGGCTGGTCAAGGAGGTCGAGCGGGGGCTGCACGCCCGCTACCCGGGCGGCGTCCCCGACGAGGTCCGCACCCAGGCGGAGTTCGAGATCGGCGTGATCACCCAGATGGGCTTCCCCGGCTACTTCCTGGTGGTGGCCGACTTCATCAACTGGGCCAAGGACAACGGCATCCGCGTCGGTCCCGGCCGCGGGTCCGGAGCCGGTTCGATGGTGGCCTACGCGATGCGGATCACCGACCTCGACCCGTTGAAGCACGGACTCATCTTCGAGCGGTTCCTCAACCCCGACCGCGTCTCGATGCCCGACTTCGACATCGACTTCGACGAGCGCCGGCGCGGCGAGGTGATCAAGTACGTCACCGACAAGTACGGCGACGACCGGGTCTCCTACATCGTCACCTACGGCACGATCAAGGCCAAGCAGGCCGTCAAGGACTCCTCCCGGATCCTCGGCTACCCGTTCGCGATGGGTGACCGGATCACCAAGGCGATGCCGCCGGCGGTGATGGGCAAGGACGTCCCGCTCAAGGAGCTCTTCAACGCCGACCACAAGCGCTTCGGCGAGGGTGGGGAGTTCCGAGCCCTCTACGACGGCGACAACGACGTCCGGTCGGTCGTCGACACCGCCATCGGCATCGAGGGCCTCAAGCGGCAGTGGGGCGTCCACGCGGCCGGCGTGATCATGTCGAAGGCGCCGCTGCTCGACGTCATCCCGCTGATGAAGCGGCCCCAGGACGGCGCCATCATCACGCAGTTCGACTACCCGACCTGCGAGCGGCTCGGTCTGATCAAGATGGACTTCCTGGGGTTGCGCAACCTCACCGTCCTCGACGACGCGATCCGCAACATCGAGGCCAACCGCGGCGAGTCCGTGGTCCTCGAGGAGCTCGACCTCACCGACCCGGCGACGTACGCCCTGCTGCAGCGCGGCGACACCCTCGGCGTCTTCCAGCTCGACGGCGGCCCGATGCGGGCCCTGCTCCGGTCGATGCGGCCCGACAACTTCGAGGACATCTCGGCGGTCGGCGCCCTCTACCGGCCCGGCCCGATGGGCGCCGACTCCCACAACAAGTACGCCCGCCGCAAGACCGGCCGCGAGCCGGTCGAGGCGATCCACCCCGAGCTGGCCGAGCCGCTCGAGGAGATCCTGGGGGAGACCTTCGGCCTGATCGTCTACCAGGAGCAGGTCATGGCGATCGCCCAGAAGCTGGCGGGCTACAGCCTCGGTGAAGCAGACATCCTGCGCCGGGCGATGGGCAAGAAGAAGAAGGAGGAGCTGGACAAGCAGTTCGAGGGCTTCTCGGCCGGCATGGCCGAGCGCGGCTACTCCGCTCACGCCGTCAAGACGCTCTGGGACATCCTGCTGCCGTTCTCCGACTACGCCTTCAACAAGGCGCACTCGGCGGCCTACGGGATGGTGTCCTACTGGACGGCCTACCTCAAGGCCAACTACCCCGCCGAGTACATGGCGGCGCTCCTGACGTCCGTGCGCGACGACAAGGACAAGATGGCGATCTACCTCAACGAGTGCCGTCGGATGAAGATCCAGGTGCTCCCGCCCGACGTCAACGAGTCGCAGGCCACGTTCACCCCCGTCGGCAGCGACATCCGGTTCGGGCTGACCGCGATCCGCAACGTGGGCGCCAACGTCGTGTCGGCGATCGTGGCGGCGCGCGACGAGCAGGGCCGCTACCTCGACTTCAACGACTTCATGGGCAAGGTGCCGGCCCTGGTCTGCAACAAGCGGGTCATCGAGTCCCTGGTCAAGGCGGGCGCCTTCGACGACATGAAGCACCACCGCCGGGCCCTGGTCGCGGTCCACGAGAGCGCCGTCGACCAGTACGTCGACATCAAGCGGAACGAGGCGATCGGCCAGGACTCGCTGTTCGCCGGCCTCGACGACGCCGACGACGGTGGCAACGGCTGGGGCATCTCGGTGGCGATCCCCGAGCTCGACGAGTGGGACAAGATGACCCTGCTCGGCCACGAGCGGGAGATGCTCGGGCTCTACGTGTCCGACCACCCGCTGATGGGGCTGGAGCACCTGCTCGCCAACGGGAGCGACTGCACCGTCGGTCAGCTGATGCTCGACGAGGAGCGTGCCGACGGGTCGCCGATCACCATCACCGGACTGGTGACCTCCGTGCAGCGCAAGATCACCAAGCGCGGCGACAACTGGGCGATGGTCACCGTCGAGGACCTCGACGGCGCGATCGACGTCCTGCTGTTCCCGAGCGCCTACCAGCTGGCCAGCCCGCTGCTGGCCGAGGACGCGATCATCACCGTCAAGGGACGACTGTCCCGCAGCAAGGACCAGCCCGAGATCCACGGCCAGGAGGTCAGCGTCCCCGACCTGAGCGACGGCCCGTCGGGCCCGGTCGTGGTCAGGCTGCCTCAGACCCGCGTCAACGCCGGGACGGTCGACCACCTCAAGGACGTGCTGCGCACCCATCCCGGCATGACCGAGGTGCACGTCCAGGTGATGATGCGCGACAAGACGCTGGTGATGCGGATCGGCGACACCCATCGGGTGACGCCGAGCCCGGCCCTGTTCGCCGACCTCAAGCAGCTGCTGGGGCCCGGGTGCCTCGGCGGGTGACGCGCGCCCGGCACGCAGGAGGCGGACTGGTCCGCGACGTCGTGCTCGTCGTGCTGCTCTTCGCGCTGGCCGGAGTGGTCGGCGGTCTGGTCTGGCGCTGGATCTGGACGCCGATGCGGGGGACCGTCCTCGACGGCGTCTGGTACCCCGCCACCAACTCCTCGCCGTTCTCGGCGACCGGCCTCTACGTCCTGGTCGCCCTCGTCACCGGGCTCCTGGCCGGGCTGATCGGCGCCCTGGTCACCGACCGACGCGAGCTGGTCACGCTGGTGCTGGTGGCCGGCGGCTCGCTGCTCGCCGGGTGGGTGATGCTCCAGGTCGGCGCGATCGGCATGCCGGCCGACCCGACCACTCTCGCCCGCTCCGCCGACGACGGGACCCGGCTGCCCGGGACCCTCACCGTCACCGGCTGGAGCCCGCTCGTCGCCTTCCCGACCGGGGCCCTGCTGGGCCTGTTCGTCGTGTTCGTCGGACTCTCCCGCAAACCTGCCGAACAGCCGGATTCCGTGGGGACCGCCGGATAGGCTGTCCGCACGCACGGAACCGGCCACCGCCGGCCGGCGTCCATCCATTCTCGGAACTTTCACTTCACCCAGGGGGAGCATCGTGAGCACCACCAGTCCGCCGCCCGGAGGGCCCACCGGACCCGAGTACCTCGAGCAGGGTGGCGGCGAGCCGGTCCCGCCGTCGTCCTCGGGCGGCGGTGGTCGCCGTACGGCGCTCATCGCCGGGGGTGCCGTGGTGCTCCTCGCCGCCGCCGGCGCCGGAACCTGGGCGGCCATGAGCTTCCTCGGCAGCGGCACCCAGGCCGCCGAGGCGCTCCCGTCCGACACGCTGGCCTACGCCTCGGTCGACCTCGACCCGAGCGGCTCCCAGAAGATCGAGGCGGTGCGGATGCTCAACAAGTTCCCCGCCATCAAGAAGGAGCTCGGCCTCGACGCCGAGGACGACATCCGGCGCAAGATCTTCGAGGCGGCCGAGTGCGACGGCCTCAGCTACGACGACGACGTGGCGCCGTGGATCGGTGCGACGTTCGCGCTGGCCGCGGTCGACGCCGGCGAGGAGAAGCCCTCGCCGGTCGGGCTCATGGAGGTCACCGACGCCTCGGGTGCGGAGGACGGGCTCACCAAGCTCGCCGACTGCGAGGGCGAGGGCAACGGCGGCGGGTTCGTCGTCGAGGGCGACTGGGCCTACTACGCCGAGACCGAGGAGATCGCCCGCAGCGCCGCAGACGCAGCCGCCGACTCCACGCTGGCCGACTCCGCGGACCACCAGCGGTGGATGGACGAGGTCGGAGACCCCGGGGTCATGAACATGTACGCCGCCCCGGGCGCCGGACAGGTGATCTCCGAGCTGATGAGCTCCGACCTGGCCCAGGACCCCGCCATGGGCGAGCTGCCGCCCGGCGCCGCCGACGAGATGACCAAGATGTTCGAGGACTTCGGCGGCGCCGCCGCGACGGTCCGTTTCGCCGACGGCGCGCTCGAGGTCGAGTACGCCGCCGACCTGCCGGAGCAGAACGCGATGATCCTGCCGATCGACGAGGACACCACCCTCGAGCTCGTCGACTCGCTGCCCGACGACACCGCGGTGGCCTACGGCGCCGCGCTGCCTGAGGGTTGGGCGGACTCCCTGGTCGACGCGCTGGGCACCTACGGCATCCCGCCCGAGCAGATCGAGCAGGGCCTGGCCCAGGCCGAGGCGCAGACCGGGCTGACCCTGCCCGAGGACCTCGAGACCCTGCTGGGCGAGCAGTTCGTGGTCGCCTTCGGTGGTGGCGTGGACATGGAGGCGCTGATGAACTCCGGTGACCCCACGGGCATCCCGCTCGGGGTCAAGGTGCGGGGTGACGCCGCGGGCGTGGAGGACGTCATGGGCAAGCTCGGCCAGTCCTCGGGCATGCCCGAGATGTTCGAGACCGAGACCTCCGGCGACGACGTCGTGTGGAGCCTCGGCCCCGACTACCGCTCCACGCTCGCCGAGGGCGGTTCGCTCGGCGACACCGACACCTTCCAGGCCGCCGTGCCGGAGGCCGACCGCGCCAACAGCGTCCTCTTCGTCAACTTCGACGCCGGGAACTGGCTCGACGAGGTGGCCGCCATGGACCCCGCCGTCGGCGACAACCTGGAGCCGCTCACCGCCCTCGGCATCAGCGGCTGGCTGGAGGACGGCACCAGCCACGGCCAGGTCCGCCTGGCCACCGACTGACGCCTGACCGTCAGAGCCGTCCGGTTCGAGACGGCCGGTGGGCTGCCCTGGCTCCGCTCAGGGCAGCCCCGGCCCCTCAACCTCCTCGCCCCACGCCGTGGCGGCACGCCGCCCCGGCTGGGCTCGGACCTGGTCGACGATCGCCCCGGTGATCGCGACCAGGTCGGCCGGCGCGAGCTCCACGTCGAGGCCCCGGCGGCCGCCGGAGACCAGGATCGTGGCGTGGTCGAGGGCCGACCGGTCGAGCACCGTCGGGTGCGGCCGCTTCTGCCCCATCGGGGAGATGCCGCCGGCGACGTAGCCGGTGGCCCGCTCCGCCGCCGCGACGTCGGCCATCACCGCCTTGCTGCCGCCCAGCGCGCGGGCGAGCGCCTTGAGGTCGAGCCGGCCGGACACCGGCACGATCCCGACGACCAGCCGACCGTCCAGGCTCGCCAGCAGGGTCTTGAAGACGCGGGCCGGGTCGACACCGAGCGCCGCTGCGGCCTCGGTCCCGTACCCTTCGAGACGGTCGCTGCGCGACCTCCTCAGGGACCGCGAGGCGGCCCGCGGGTCGTGGTCGTAGGGGCGGAGCGTGTAGTCGACCCCGGCCCGGTCGAGCGCGACCGTGGCCGGCGTACCGCCGGAGCGCTTGCGGGCCATCCGCTAGTTCGGCGACCAGCGGGTCCGGGCCACCTCGGTGGCCGGGAGCGAGGGGATCACGTTCATCGCCCGCAGCTCGGCCCGCAGCAGGTCGGTGGCCAGCAGGAGCCGCTCGTTGGCGTCCTCGGCCTCCAGCAGCGCCTGCCGATCGGGCATGGGGAGCGGGGTCAGTGCAGCGAGCGTCCAGGAGAGGTACGTCGGGTCCTCGGGGAGCTCGTCCGGCAGCAGGTCACCGCGGACCTGGGCGAGCGCCGAGCGGTAGGCGGTGAACATCACCCGCGCCCGCTCGACCACCTCCTCCAGCGCCGGGGGGGTTGCGTCGGGTCGGGTGGTGACGTGCCCGAGCGGGTAGGGACCGGTGGTGTCGAGCCGGTCCAGGGCGATCCGCTCGAGGCCGACCCCCACCAGGTCGAAGGTGCCGTCGGAGTGGGCCTCGACCTCGGTCATCCGGATCCGGCAGCCGACGCGGTAGAGGGACTGGTTCCCGTGGTCGCCGACCTCGTAGCCCTCCCGGATCGCGACCGAGCCGAAGACCCGGTCGACGGGGTCGGGCACCCGCAGCAGGTGGTGGACCAGTGCCCGGTAGCGGTCCTCGAAGACGTGGAGGGGCACGCTCACGCCCGGGAAGAGCACGGTCCCGAGCGGGAACATCGGCAGCGTCTCGCTCATGCTCCCGACTGTAGGCCGGGGGCGCACGTGAGTGGCGCAGGCGCGTCCTGCGGGGCGACACCGACTCGGGCGTGGCCGGCCGGCGAACCTAGAATCGACCCATGATCCGCCGTATCGACCTCAGGGGCACCGACGGTGCCGTCGACTACCGCGCCGTGGTGCCACGCGCGGAGCTCGACGTGGAGGCGGCGACCCACCTGATCCGGCCGGTGGTGGAGGCGGTGCGCGACCGTGGCGCCGAGGCCGTCGTGGAGTACACCCGCCAGTTCGACGGGGTCGTGCTCGACGACCTCGCCGTGCCGGCCGCGGCCCTGCAGCAGGCGCTCGACGAGCTCGACCCGACCGTCCGGTCCGGCCTCGAGGAGGCGATCCGCCGGCTGCGGACGACCTGCGAGGCCGAGCTGGAGCGCGACGTCACGACCGAGCTCGCCCCGGGGGCCGTCGTCACCCACCGCAAGGTGCCGATGGGCCGGGTCGGGCTCTACGTGCCCGGCGGGCTCGCCCCGCTCGTGTCCAGCGTCGTGATGAACGTGGTCCCCGCCCAGGTCGCCGGCGTCGGCTCGATCGCCCTCGCCAGTCCGCCGCAGCAGGCCCACGGCGGCCTGCCGGAGCCCACGATCATGGCGGCGTGCGCCCTGCTCGGCGTCGACGAGGTGTACGCCGTGGGCGGTGCCCAGGCGATCGCCATGTTCGGTCACGGTGCCGGTCCGTGCCGACCGGTCGACCTGGTGACCGGTCCCGGCAACGTCTACGTCGCCGCCGCCAAGCGGCTGCTGCGCGGCCGGGTCGGCATCGACTCCGAGGCCGGCACCACCGAGATCGCGATCCTGGCCGACGACAGCGCGGACCCGGCGTACGTCGCGGCCGACCTGATCAGCCAGGCCGAGCACGACCCGGCGGCCGCCAGCGTGCTCGTGACCGACGCCGAGCCGTTGGCCGACGACGTGGTGGCCGAGCTGGAGAAGCAGGTCGCGGAGGCCCGTCACCGGGAGCGGGTCGCCACGGCGCTCGCGGGGCAGCAGTCCGGGATCGTGCTGGTCGACGACCTCGACCAGGGCCTGGCGGTCGTCGACGCCTACGCCGCCGAGCACCTGGAGATCCACACGCGGGACGCCACCGCGGTGGCGGCGCGGGTCCGCAACGCGGGTGCGATCTTCGTCGGGCCGCACGCCCCCGTGAGCCTGGGCGACTACTGCGCCGGCTCCAACCACGTGCTGCCGACCGCGGGCTGCGCGTGCCACTCCAGCGGACTGTCGGTCCGTGCGTTCCTGAAGTCCGTGCACGTGGTCGACTACACCCGCGAGGCGCTGGCCGAGGTGGCCGGTCACGTGACCACGCTCGCGGAGGCCGAGGACCTCCCCGCCCACGGTCGCGCGGTGGCGATCCGGCTGGAGGAGGGCCGGTGACCTTCCCGCCGCTGCGGGAGGAGCTGCGTGGTCTCGAGCCCTACGGCGCGCCGCAGATCTCCCCGGAGCTGGCCCCCGTCCAGCTCAACGTCAACGAGAACCCCTACGGTCCCGGCCCGGAGGCAGCGGCCGACGTCGCGCACGCGGTGGGGGAGGCGGTGGCCACCCTCAACCGCTACCCGGACCGCGAGTTCGTGGCGCTGCGGGCCGCGCTCGCCGACTACCTGAACGCCGACGGCGGGCGGGGGATCACCCCCGACCAGGTGTGGGCCGCCAACGGCTCCAACGAGGTGATGCTGCAGCTGCTCCAGGCGTTCGGCGGACCGGGCCGGGTGGCGCTGAGCTTCGCGCCGACGTACTCGATGTACCCGGAATACGCCCGCGACACCGTCACGGAGTGGGTCGTGGGCCGTCGCGAGGCCGACTTCACCCTCGACCTCGACCACGCGCGCCGCCTGGTCGCGGAGCGGCGCCCGTCGGTGGTGCTCCTCCCGAGCCCCAACAACCCGACCGGCACCGCGCTGGCTCCCGAGGCGATCACCGCCCTGTGCGAGGCGGCCGGCGACGGGGTCGTGGTCGTCGACGAGGCGTACGGCGAGTTCCGCCGTGCCGGGACGCCGAGCGCGCTCGAGCTGCTGCCCGACCACCGCAACCTGGTGGTCACCCGCACCATGAGCAAGGCGTTCGCCCTGGCCGGTGCCCGGCTCGGCTATCTCGCGGCCGACCCCGCGATCTGCGACGCGGTCCGGGTCGTCCGGCTGCCCTACCACCTCTCGTCGGTCACCCAGGCGACGGCGCTCGCCGCGCTCCGGCACGCACCGGCGCTGCTGGCGAGGGTGGAGGAGCTGCGGGCCGAGCGCGACCGGACGGTCACCTGGCTGCGGGGGCTGGGGCTCGACGTGGCGGAGTCCGATGCCAACTTCGTGCTGTTCGGGACCTTCGCCGACCGGCACGCGGTCTGGCAGGGTCTGCTCGACCGCGGGGTGCTCATCCGGGAGACCGGACCGTCCGGATGGCTGCGGGTGTCGGTCGGGACCCCGGACGAGATGGGACAATTCCGGACGGCGCTCACCGAGGTGCTGGAGTCCGACCCGAACAAGGAGCTGTCATGAGCCGCACCGCCACCCTGGACCGCCAGACCAGCGAGTCCAAGGTCCACGTCGAGGTCGACCTCGACGGGTCCGGTCGCCACGACGTCTCCACCGGCGTCGGGTTCTACGACCACATGCTCACCGCGTTCGCGCGGCACGCGCTGGTCGACCTGGTCGTCAGCACCTCCGGCGACACCCACATCGACGCCCACCACACCGTCGAGGACACCGCGATCGTGCTCGGCCAGGCGGTCCGCGAGGCGCTCGGCGACAAGGCCGGGATCCGCCGGTTCGGCGACGCCACGGTCCCGCTCGACGAGGCCCTGGTGCAGGCCGTGGTCGACGTCTCCGGTCGTCCGTACTGCGTCCACACCGGCGAGCCGGAGGGGCAGGAGTACGTCGTCATCGGCAGCGACCCCGGCTTTCCCGGCTCCCTGACGCGCCACGTCTTCGAGACGCTGGCCTTCCACGCCCACCTCGCGCTCCACGTCCGGGTGCTGTCCGGCCGCGACCCCCACCACCTGGTGGAGGCACAGTTCAAGGCGTTCGCCCGGGCCTTCCGCGACGCCGTCGCGATCGACCCGCGCGAGAGCGGCGTCCCGTCGACGAAGGGCACGCTCTGAGCGCGCCGTCCGTCGTCGTCCTCGACTACGGGTCGGGCAACCTCCGCTCGGCCGTCCGCGCGCTCGAGCGCGCCGGCGCCGAGGTCACCCTGACCTCCGACTTCGAGGCAGGCCTGGCGGCCGACGGGCTCGTGGTCCCGGGAGTCGGGGCGTACGCCGCGTGCATGGCCGGGCTGCACGCGGTGAAGGGCGAGCGGCTGATCGGACGGCGACTGGCGGGCGGCCGGCCAGTGCTGGGCATCTGCGTCGGCATGCAGGTGCTGTTCAGCCGGGGAGTCGAGCACGGCGTCGAGACGGAGGGCTGCGACGAGTGGCCGGGCCTCGTGGAGCGGCTGCAGGCCCCCGTCGTCCCCCACATGGGGTGGAACACCGTCGAGGTCCCGGTCGGCACGTCGCTGTTCGCCGGCGTCGAGCAGGAGCGGTTCTACTTCGTCCACTCCTACGGCGTCCGCGACTGGACCCTGGTCACCAATGACCGCACCCGGGCCCCGCTCGTCATCTGGGCCCGGACCGGTCCTGCAGAGCACGGCGGTGACCGGTTCGTCGCGGCCGTCGAGAACGGCCCGCTCTCGGCCACCCAGTTCCACCCCGAGAAGTCCGGCGACGCCGGCGCCACCCTCCTCCGCAACTGGGTGAACACGCTGCGAGGTTGAGTTGGGCTCCGCTGCGGGTTGAGTTGGGCTTCGCTGGGGTTGAGCTGGGCGTCGCTGGGGGTTGAGTTGGGCCTCCCTCGAATCCACCGAGGAGGGAGACCCAACTCGACGCGAGGGAGGCCCAACTCAACGTGCCCCCCGATCAGGTCTCGCGCCCGCAGGGCTGTGCCCCTCGCTGCTCGGGCTGGTCATAGGCTCAGCCGGGTGAGTGGGTATCTCGAGCTGCTGCCGGCCGTCGACATCGCGGGTGGGCAGGCGGTCCAGCTGGTGCAGGGCGTGGCGGGGTCGGAGAAGCGGTTCGGGGACCCGGTCGAGGCGGCGCTGCGGTGGCAGGACGCCGGGGCGGAGTGGATCCACCTGGTCGACCTCGACGCGGCGTTCGGACGGGGCCACAACCGCGACCTCCAGGCGCGGATCGTCGGCGAGCTCGACATCGACGTCGAGATGAGCGGCGGGATCCGCGACGACGAGTCGCTGAAGGCGGCGATGGACACCGGCTGCCGGCGGGTCAACATCGGCACCGCCGCCCTCGAGCAGCCGGCGTGGTGCGCCGCCGCCATCGCGACGTACGGCGACCGGGTGGCGGTCGGGCTCGACGTCCGTGGCCGCACCCTGGCCGCGCGCGGCTGGACCCGTGACGGCGGCGACCTGTACGAGGTGCTGGCCCGGCTCGACGACGAGGGCTGCGCCCGCTACGTCGTCACCGACGTGAACAAGGACGGCATGCTGCAAGGCCCCAACGTCGACCTGCTGCGCGACGTCTGCGCCGCCACCGACCGGCCGGTCGTGGCCAGCGGCGGCATCACCGAGCTCGACGACCTCCGCACGCTCCAGGGGCTGGTCGGCGACGGCGTCGAGGGCGCGATCATCGGCACCGCTCTCTACGAGGGCCGGTTCAGCCTCCGGGACGCACTGGAGCTGACCCGGCCGTGACCCTCGCAGTCCGCGTCATCCCGTGCCTCGACGTCGACGGGGGCCGGGTGGTCAAGGGCGTGAACTTCCGCGAGCTGCGGGACGCGGGCGACCCGGTCGAGCTGGCGCGGCTCTACGACGCCGAGGGGGCCGACGAGCTCACGTTCCTCGACATCTCCGCCTCGCACGAGGGCCGCGCGACCACCATGGACGTGGTGTCCCGGTGTGCGGAGGAGGTGTTCATCCCGCTCACCGTGGGCGGCGGCGTCGGCTCGACCGACGACGTCGACCGGCTGCTGCGCGCGGGTGCCGACAAGGTCGCCGTCAACACCGCGGCAATCCGGCGGCCCGGCCTGGTGGCCGACATCGCCGACCGGTTCGGCAACCAGGTCCTGGTGCTCTCCGTCGACGCACGCCGGGCCGCGGACACCGAGTCCGGGTTCGAGGTCACCACCCACGGCGGTCGCGAGTCTGCCGGGCTGGACGCCGTGGCCTGGGCCGCGCGTGGTGCCGAGCTCGGCGCCGGCGAGATCCTGCTCAACGCCATGGACGCCGACGGCACCACCGACGGCTTCGACGTCGCGCTCATCGAGGCGGTCCGCCGGGAGGTGACGATCCCGGTCATCGCGAGCGGGGGAGCCGGTCGGCTCGATCACTTCCCGCCCGCCGTCGAGGCCGGGGCCGACGCCGTGCTGGCCGCCACGGTGTTCCACTTCGGCACGCTCCGGATCGGCGAGGTCAAGCAGGCGCTCGCCGCGGCCGGTCACCCGGTCCGCTGAGCCCGGTCACACCGCGGGCCGTCGCCCGAGCGCCACGGTCACACCCAGACCGAGCATCGTGAGGCCGCCGGTCGCCTCGAGCGCCGTACGCCGGGACGGCCGGCGGGCGAACCAGGTCCGCAGCTGCCCCGCGCCGAGCGCCCAGGCGCCGTCGGAGACCAGCTGCACGACCGCGCCGGCGAGGCCGATCAGCAGCATCTGCGCCACGACGGGTCCCCGGTCCGGGTCGACGAACTGGGGGAGCACCGCCACCAGGAAGACCGTCGTCTTGGGGTTGCTCACCCCGACGACGAAGCCCTCGCGGACCCGGGCCGCGGACCCGCCGCGCAGTCGGTGCCGCGCGACCTCCGGCGTCGACTCGTGGCTCGCCCGCGCGGCCAGCAGCGTGCGCGCCCCCAGCCACACCAGGTAGGCCGCGCCGAGCAGCTTGACCACGGTGAACACGGTCGTCGAGGCGGCGACCAGGGTGCCGAGGCCGCAGGCGACCGCCACCACCAGGACGTAGCCGCCCAGCGAGTTGCCGGCGACCGTCCAGAGCCCGACCGCGCGCCCGTGGGCGATGGCCCGGCTGGTCGCGAACAGCACGCTGGGGCCGGGCACCACCGAGATGACCGCCGAGAGCGCGAGGAAGCCGAGCAGGAGGTGCGGGTCGACAGGCACCGGGACACGGTAGCCGGGCCGGAGCGCCGGCGACGGTCCTCCCACGCCGGCGCGCGGACGCCGGCCCCCGCCCCGTCGTGAGGTCCTACCCTTCTCACATGCGCACAACCATCCGAGGCTCCGCCCTCGCCGCGCTGAGCGTGGCACTGCTGATCACCACCGGCTGCGCGCCGCGCGACGAGGCCGACGACACCGCCACCGACAGCGGCGCGTCGCCCACCGCCGGCGACTGCGAGAAGGATGATCTCGACACCTACTCGGAGGGTGTCCTGACCGTCGCGACCGACAACCCGGCCTACCCGCCGTGGTTCGTCGACAACGACCCCAGCAACGGCAAGGGCTACGAGTCGGCCGTGGCCTACGCGATCGCCGACCAGCTCGGCTTCGCCGAGGACGAGGTGGAGTGGGTCAAGGTCCCGTTCAACGCCGTGGTCAGCCCTGGGGAGAAGGAGTTCGACTTCGACGTCAACCAGGTCTCGATCACCCCGCAGCGCGCCAAGGCCGTCGACTTCTCCAGCGGCTACTACGACGTCCGCCAGGCCGTGGTGACCACCAAGGGCAGCTCCATCGAGGGCGTCACCAGCATGGCCGAGCTGCAGGACGCCAGGCTCGGCGCGCAGGTCGGCACCACCAGCTACGCGGCGATCGGCGACCAGATCCAGACCTCGGAGGAGGGTGCGCCGTTCGACACCAACGACCAGGCGGTGCAGGCGCTGGAGAACGGTCAGATCGACGGCATCGTCGTCGACCTGCCGACGGCGTACTACATGGTGGCCGTGCAGCTGTCCAAGGGCAGCATCGTCGGCCAGCTGCCGCTGCCCGACGGCGAGGTGGAGCAGTTCGGCGCCGTGCTCGACCTCGGTAGTCCCCTCACCGACTGCGTCAGCCAGGCCGTCGACACGCTCCGCGACGACGGCACCCTCGCCGAGCTCGAGGACCAGTGGCTGGCCCAGCAGGGCGCACCGGAGCTGTCCTGAGCGGGCCGGCCGTGGCCGGGACCTCCGACGGCTGGCAGCCGTCGGAGGTCCAGCGCGAGCGGGACGCGTTCCGGCGCCGGCGCACCGTCCGCAGCGGCGTCATCGCCTTCGTCAGCACCGTCGTCGTGCTCGCCGTCGCCGGTACGGCGCTGGTCACCTCGCCCGGCTGGGAGCGGGTCCAGGAGACCTACTTCGACGCAGGGAAGGCGGTCGACTCCTTCCCGGCGGTGCTCGCGGGGCTGTGGCTCAACATCCGGGTGACGCTGGTGTCGGCCGTGCTGATCCTGGTGCTCGGCCTGACGATCGCGGTGATGCGGACCGTGCAGGGCCCGGTGGCGTTCCCGCTGCGGCTGCTCGGGACGGTGTACGTCGACCTGTTCCGGGGGCTCCCGCTGCTGCTGCTCCTGCTGCTCCTCGGTTTCGGCGGCCCGGCCCTCAACCTCGCGGGGCTGCCCCGGGAGGCCATCTACTGGGCCTGCGCGGCGCTCGTGCTGTCCTACTCCGCCTACGTCGCCGAGGTGTTCCGCGCCGGCATCGAGTCGGTCCACCCCTCCCAGCGGCTGGCGGGACGGGCGCTGGGCCTCAGCTACGGGCAGAACCTCCGCCACGTCGTGCTCCCGCAGGCCTGGCGACGGGTGCTGCCGCCGCTGATGAACGACCTGGTGTCGCTCCAGAAGGACTCGGGCCTGATCGCGGTCGTCGGCGTCATCGACGCGATCCGGGCCGCCCAGATCGAGACGGCCAAGGACTTCAACTACACGCCGTACGTCGTCGCCGGTGTGCTGTTCGTCTGCCTCACCGTCCCGATGGCCCGGTTCACCGACTGGTACGCCCGCAAGAAGGGCTACCACGGAGCCGGAGGGATGATGTGACCACCGGTCCTTCGGCTGGATCTCCTGCCCCGGTGCTGGAGATGACCGGTGTCCGCAAGTCGTTCGGCGACCACGTCGTGCTGCGCGCGGTCGACCTGGTGGTCGGGGCGGGCCAGTGCGTGGTGCTGATCGGTGCCTCGGGCTCGGGCAAGTCGACGCTGCTGCGCTGCGCCAACCTGCTCGAGACCGTCGACGACGGTGTCATCACCTTCCAGGGCGACGACATCACCGACCCGCGGGTCGACGTCGACGAGGTGCGGGCGCGGATGGGCCTGGTGTTCCAGTCCTACAACCTGTTCCCGCACCTCAGCGTGCTCGGCAACCTGACCCTGGCGCTGCGCAAGGTGCACCGCGTCGAGGCGTCCGAGGCGGACGAGCGCGCGGCCGCGATGCTCGACCGGGTCGGCCTGAGCGAGAAGGCGCACGCCCGGCCCGACGACCTGTCGGGCGGCCAGCAGCAGCGGGTCGCGATCGCCCGGGCGCTGGTCACCCGTCCGGCGCTGATGCTGCTCGACGAGGTGACCTCGGCGCTCGACCCGGAGCTGGTGGGGGAGGTGCTCGACCTGCTCTCCGACCTCAAGGCCGAGGGCGTGACGATGCTGCTCAACACCCACGAGATGGAGTTCGCCCGCGACGTCGCCGACCGGGTCAGCTTCCTCCACGACGGTGTGGTGCACGAGTCGGGCACGCCCGACCAGGTGCTGGGCGACCCGCAGCAGGAGCGGACCCGCGCCTTCCTGTCCCGGCTGCGCGCCTGACCCGCCCATCCGGTTGCGCGGTTGTCGGCACGCCGGAATAGCCTGTCCCGGCGCGAGGTTGGCGCGACGACGACGACGAGGGGAGCAGGGAGCTAGGTGAGCGACGGGTGGAGTGAGCGCTCGGCGTCGGAAGGGTCGACGACGCGCGAGGGTTTCGCCGTACTCGGCGTGGCCATCCGTCGGGAGCCGACGATCTTCGCGCTCTCCACCGTCGGCAGCCTGCTCTTCGGCGTGATGACGGTCGCCGACGCCTGGGTGCTCGGCTGGGCCACCGACCACGTGGTGATCCCCGCCTTCCGGACCGGCGAGGTCGGGCCCGAGATGCTGTGGGCGGTGCTCGCGCTGTTCCTCGGCGTGGCGATCCTGCGCGCGGTCGGCATCGTCGCGCGACGACTCGGCGCCGGGATCATGCAGTACCGCATGCAGGCCCACACCCGCCGGGCCGTCACCCGGCAGTACCTCTCGCTCCCCATGGAGTGGCACCAGCGCCACCCGACCGGCCAGCTGCTCTCCAACGCCTACTCCGACGTCGAGGCCGCCTGGGGCCCGATCGCGCCGCTGCCGATGGCGGTCGGGACCCTGGTGATGATGGTCGTCGCCGTGTTCCAGATGCTCGCCGCCGACGTGGTGCTGGCACTCGTCGGGCTGCTGGTCTTCCCGCTGGTGGTGGTCGCCAACCTCGTCTACCAGCGGTTCTCCTCCCCGCTGATGACCCGCGCCCAGGGGCTGCGCGCCGAGGTCAGCGAGATCGCCCACGAGTCCTTCGACGGGGCCCTGGTCGTCAAGACCCTGGGCCGCGAGGGCGAGGAGACCGAGCGGTTCGCCGGCAAGGCCCACGAGCTGCGTGACGTCAACATCCGGGCCGGCCGCATCCGGGCGGCGTTCGACCCCACGCTCGCCGCGCTGCCCAACATCGGGGTGCTGGTCGTGCTCGCCGTCGGCGTGCAGCGCGTGATCGGCGGCGCCTCCGACGCCGGTGACGTGGTGACCGTCGCCTACCTGCTCACCATCGTCTCCTTCCCGATCCGCTCGATCGGCTGGCTGCTCGGCGAGTTCCCGCGCAGCGTGGTCGGCTTCCACCGCGCGCAGCGGGTGATCGAGGCGACGGGGGCGATGCCCTACGGCGCCCTGCCGCTGGCGGAGCAGGCGGGCGGTGTCCGGCTCGAGGTCGACGGGCTCGGCTTCTCCTACGACCCGCAGGTGCCGCTCCTCGCCGACGTCAGCTTCGACGTGGCCCCCGGCCGCACCGTCGCGCTGGTCGGCGCCACCGCCTCGGGCAAGAGCACGCTCACCCACCTGCTCGGCCGGCTCTTCGACCCCGACCGGGGCCGGGTCCTGGTCGACGGGGTCGACCTGCGCGACCTCGCCCACGGCGAGCTCGCGGGCTCGGTCGCGGTCGTCGGGCAGACCGCGTTCCTCTTCGACGACACCGTCCGCGACAACGTCACCCTCGGCGCCGACGTGGGCGACGACGAGGTGTGGGCCGCGCTGCGCGCCGCGGAGGCCGACGGCTTCGTCGCCGCCCTGCCCGACGGCCTCGACACCACGCTCGGCGAGCGGGGCACGTCGCTCTCCGGCGGTCAGCGGCAGCGGATCTCCCTGGCCCGCGCCCTGGTCCGGCGCCCCCGGCTGCTCGTGCTCGACGACGCCACCTCCGCGGTCGACCCCGAGGTCGAGGCGCGGATCCTCCACACCCTGCGCTCCGACGACCGCGGCGGCACGGTCGTCGTGGTCGCCTACCGCAAGGCGACCATCGGGCTCGCCGACGAGGTGATCCACCTCGACCGGGGCCGGGTCGCCGACCGCGGCACCCACCTCGAGCTGCTCGACCGCAGCCCGACGTACGCCCGGCTGGTCAACGCCTACGAGCAGGCCGCCCACGACGAGCCGGCGGCCGAGCCGGCCGGGCGGGGTGACGGACGATGACCACGACCACCACCACCCGCGCGAGCGGCACCCGGCTCGACAGCGGCGAGGACCTCGCCCCGATCGAGACCATCCGTCGCGGCGTCGCGGTCAGCCCCGAGCTGAAGGAGGGCTTCCGGGTCACCCTGCTGCTCGCGATCGTGGCGTCGTTCGGCCAGGTGATCGTCCCGATCGCGGTCCAGCAGACGCTCGACCGCGGGCTGAACGGCCCCGGCGGGCCCGACGTGTCGTTCGTCGTGATGGTCGGCCTGCTCTGCTTCGCCGGGATCGTGGTCACCGGCGTGGCCTCCTACCTGATGACCAGCCGGCTGTTCCGCACCTCCGAGAAGGGCCTGGCCACGCTGCGCATCTCGGCGTTCCGCCACGTCCACGACCTGCCGCTGCTCACCCAGAACACCGAGCGGCGCGGCGCCCTGGTCTCCCGGGTGACCACCGACGTCGACCAGGTGAGCCAGTTCCTCGTCTTCGGTGGCCTGCTGTTCATCGTCAGCATCGGCCAGATGCTGGTCGCGACGGTGATCATGCTGGTCTACAGCTGGGAGCTCACGGTCGTGGTGTGGGTGGCGTTCGCGCCGCTGTTCCTGTCCATCCGCTGGTTCCAGCGCAAGCTGACGGCGGCCTACGCCGTCGTACGCCGTCAGGTCGGCGTGCTGCTCTCGGCCATCTCCGAGCCGGTCGTGGGCGCCGAGGTGGTCCGTTCCTACGCCGTGCAGGAGCGCACCCAGGACCGCATCGACACCGCCATCGACGAGTTCAAGGCGGCCAGCACCAAGGCCCAGCAGTACACCGTGGTGTCGTTCTCGCTCGGTGGTCTCTCCGCGGGCCTCGCCAACGCCGGCGTGCTGATCGTGGGGGTGCTCCTCGGCTTCACCAGCGACATGACCGCGGGTCGGGTGCTGGCCTTCGCGTTCCTGGTGACCCTGTTCGTGGGGCCGGTCCAGATGGGCACCCAGATCCTGACCGACGCCCAGAACGCCATCGCCAGCTGGCGGCGGGTGATCGGGATCCTCGAGACCCCGGCCGACCTCGTCGACCCGGGCCCCGAGGGTCAGGTGCTGCCGCGCGGCCCGATCGACGTGACCTTCGACGGGGTGACCTTCTCCTACCCGAGCGGACCCCCGGTGCTCCACGACGTGTCGATGACCATCGACGCCGGCACCCGCGTCGCGATCGTCGGCGAGACCGGCTCCGGGAAGTCGACGTTCGCCAAGCTGCTGACGCGGCTGATGGACCCCTCGGAGGGCCGGGTGCTGCTCGACGGCATCGACGTACGAGACGTCGCCGCCAGCAGCCTGCGCTCCGGCGTGGTGCTGGTGCCCCAGGAGGGCTTCCTGTTCGACGACACGGTGACCGCCAACGTCTGCTACGGCCGGCTCGGGGCGACGGAGGAGGAGATCCTGCGCAGCGCCGACGAGCTGGGCCTGGGTGACTGGGTCGAGGGGTTGCCGCGCGGGCTGGCGACCCGGGTCGGCCAGCGCGGTGAGTCGCTCTCCGCGGGTGAGCGGCAGCTGGTCGCGCTCCTGCGCGCCCACCTGGCCGACCCCGACCTGCTGGTCCTCGACGAGGCCACCAGCGCGGTCGACCCCCAGCTCGAGATGCGCATCCAGCGGGCGCTCGAGCGGCTGATGACCGGCCGCACCAGCGTCACCATCGCCCACCGCCTCTCCACCGCCGAGGCCGCCGACGAGGTCGTCGTCGTCGACCGGGGCCGGATCGTCCAGCGCGGCCCCCACCACGAGCTGGTGCGCCAGGAGGGATCGGTCTACGCCGGTCTCCACGCCTCCTGGGTCGCGCAAGCGCCCCGTCTCGAAACCCGGTGAGACATACTCGAACAGTGACCACTCTCGACCCCGCGATCGCCGACCGCGTGCACTGGAACGCCGAGGGGCTGGTGCCGGCGGTGGTGCAGCAGCACGACACCGGCGAGGTGCTGATGCTCGGCTGGGTCGACGACGTGGCCCTGGCGCGCACCCTCGATTCGGGCCGGGCGACGTACTGGTCGCGGTCGCGGCAGGAGTACTGGGTCAAGGGCGAGACCTCGGGCAACGTGCAGCACGTCCGTGAGGTCCGGCTCGACTGCGACGGCGACACGCTGCTGGTCCGGGTCGACCAGGAGGGCGTGGCCTGCCACACCGGTGACCGCACCTGCTTCGACGCCGGCCTGGTCCACCGTGCCTGAGCACTCCCCGGAGCGCCGCCGCACGTTCGTACCGGTCCTCGGTGCGGGCGTGGCCGCGGCGATCCTGGCGGCCGTCGCCGGTTCCCGCCCCTGGGTCCGGGTCGCCGAGCCCGACAGCAGCTCGGCGGCGCTGGCCGCCGTCGGCCTCGACGGCGTGGGCGAGATGGCGCTGGCCGCGACGCTGAGCCTGGTGGTGCTGGCCGCGTGGGGCGTCCTGCTGGTCACCCGGGGGCGGGTCCGGCGGGTGGTGGCGGGGCTGGGCCTCGTCGGCTCGCTCGGGCTCTGCGCGGTGACCTGGACAGGGTGGTCACAGCTGCCGGACTCGGTGAGCGAGCAGCTCTCGCCCGGGGCCGGCTCGATCGGCACGGAGATGACCGGGTGGTTCTGGGCGGCAGCGGTCGCGGCCCTGGTCTCGGTGGCGACCACGGCGCTGGCCGTCGCCTGGTGCCCGGCGTGGCCGGAGATGGGCAGCCGCTACGACGCGCCGGGTGCGGCGCAGGACGACGACGTGCCCCTGGAGGAGCGGACCAACCTCGATCTGTGGAAGCAGCTCGACGAGGGTCGTGACCCGACCGCCTGACGGCTTTCACTACACTTGGCGCGCATCGCCCGACCGTGCACCTGACCAGGCCCCGAGGAGCATCCGCATGGCTGACAACCACGGCAACACCCCGGCCGCGTGGACCGGCGTCACGGTCGCCATCGTCGGCTTCGTCGTGGGTGGGGTCGGCCTGATGCTCGACCCCGTCAGCATGACCCTCTTCTGGGTGGGCTGCGCCCTCGGCGTCGGCGCCCTCGTGGTGTTCGCGGTGATGGCGAAGATGGGTCTCAACAGCTCCGACCACTGAGGACTCCCCGCATGTCCGTCCTGGACGACATCGTCGCCGGCGTCCGGGTCGACCTCGACCGCCGACAGCAGGCGACCCCGGTGGCCGACCTGCGTGCCGCTCTGGCCGACGTCGACCCGCCGCGCGACCCGATGCCGGCGTTCCGCGCGCCCGGGGCCAGCGTGATCGCCGAGGTGAAGCGGCGCAGCCCCAGCAAGGGCGACCTGGCCGACATCCCCGACCCGGCCGAGCTGGCCCGCCGCTACGCCGCCGGCGGGGCGGCCGCGATCAGCGTGCTCACCGAGGAGCGCCGGTTCGGTGGCAGCCTCGACGACCTGCGTGCGGTCCGCGCCGCGGTCGACGTACCGCTGCTGCGCAAGGACTTCATGGTCGAGCCGTACCAGCTGCTCGAGGCACGCGCCGCCGGCGCCGACCTCGCCCTGCTGATCGTGGCCGCGCTCGACGACGACACGCTGCGCCGCCTCCACGACGAGGCGCGCGGGCTCGGCCTGACGGTGCTGGTCGAGGTGCACGACGAGGCCGAGACCGAACGCGCCGTCGCCCTGGGCGCCGAGCTGGTCGGGGTGAACGCGCGCAACCTCCGCACGCTGGACGTCGACCCCGACGCCTTGGCGCGGCTGGCACCGTTGGTCCCGGACGACCGGGTGCTCGTGGCCGAGTCCGGCATCACCGGCCCCGACGACGTGGCGACCTACGTCGGCCTCGGCGCCCGGGTGGTGCTGGTCGGTGAGGCCCTGGTGCGCGACGGCGACCCCGAGGGCGCCGTCCGGACGATGACGGGAGTGACGGCATGAGCCAGCAGCGCGGCACGTGGGACGCCGACGAGCGCGGCTACTTCGGGGACCCGCAGCACGGCTGGGGCGGCCGCTTCATGCCCGAGGCCCTGGTGGCAGCGCTCGACGAGCTCGACGTGGCGTGGCAGGAGGCGAAGGCCGACCCGACCTTCCAGCAGGAGTTCGAGGCGATCCTCCGCGACTTCGCCAACACCCCGAGCCCGCTCTACCACGCCGAGCGGCTCAGCCGGCAGCTCGGCGTGACCGTGCTGCTCAAGCGCGAGGACCTCAACCACACCGGTGCCCACAAGATCCGCAACGTGCTCGGGCAGGCGCTGCTCACCCGCCGGATGGGCAAGCCGCGGGTGATCGCCGAGACCGGCGCCGGACAGCACGGCGTCGCGGCGGCCACGGCGGCGGCGTACTTCGGGCTCGACTGCACCGTCTACATGGGCGAGGTCGACACCCGCCGCCAGGCCCTCAACGTCGCGCGGATGAAACTGCTCGGCTCCGAGGTGGTGCCGGTGGCGTCCGGCAGCGCCACCCTCAAGGACGCCATCAACGAGGCGCTGCGCGACTGGGTGGCCAGCGTCGACCACACCGCCTACCTCTTCGGTACGGCGGCCGGTCCACACCCGTTCCCGAGCATGGTGCGCGACCTGTGCCGAGGGATCGGCGACGAGGCCCGCCAGCAGTGCCTCGACCGGTTCGGCAGGCTGCCCGACACCGTGGCGGCGTGCGTCGGCGGCGGCTCGAACGCGATCGGGCTGTTCACGGCCTTCCTCGACGACCCCGACGTGGCGATCCTCGGCCTCGAGCCCGCGGGTGACGGGATCGAGACCGGTCGGCACGCCGCCACCATCTCGGCCGGCGCGGCCGGCGTGCTCCACGGGGCCCGCACCTACGTGCTGCAGGACGAGGACGGCCAGACCGTCGAGTCGCACTCCATCTCCGCCGGGCTCGACTACCCGGGCGTCGGGCCGCAGCACGCCCACCTCGCCTCGCAGGGCCGCGCCACCTACCTCCCGGTGACCGACGCCGAGGCGATGGACGCCATGGCCCTGCTGAGCCGGACCGAGGGGATCATCCCGGCCATCGAGTCCGCGCACGCGCTCGCGGGCGCCCTGGGCGTCGCGAAGCGGCTCGCGGACGAGAAGGGCCCGGACGCCATCCTGCTGGTCAACCTGAGCGGACGGGGCGACAAGGACATGGGGACGGCGATCGAGTGGTTCGGGCTCGACCCCGAGTCGGCCACCGAGGAGCCGATCGGATGAGTCCCACGGTGACCACCGCGTTCGACCAGGCCGCGGCGGAGGGCCGCGCCGCGCTGGTGGGCTACCTCCCGGCGGGCTTCCCCGACGTCGCCGGGGGGATCGAGTCGCTGCGCGCCATCGTCGACGCCGGCTGCGACGTGATCGAGGTCGGCCTCCCCTACAGCGACCCGGTGATGGACGGCCCCACCATCCAGGCCGCCGCCCAGCAGGCCCTCGACGGCGGGGTCCGCACCCGTGACGTGCTCCGCACCGTCGAGGCGGTCGCCGCGACCGGCGTGCCCACGCTCGTGATGACCTACTGGAACCCCGTGGAGAGCTACGGACGCGACAGCGGCCGGAGCCGTGGGCGGAGCGGGGTCGAGCGGTTCGCCGCCGACCTCGCGGCGGCCGGGGGAGCCGGGCTGATCACGCCCGACCTCACCCCGGACAGCGGGGAGGAGTGGATCGCCGCCGCCGACGCGCACGACCTCGACAAGGTCTTCCTCGTCGCGCCGAGCTCGACCGACGCCCGGATCGCCATGACCACGGCCGCCTGCCGCGGGTTCGTCTACGCGACGGCCGTGATGGGCGTGACCGGTGCCCGGGCCACCACGAGCGAGCTCGCGGCCCCGCTCGTCGCGCGCACGAAGGCACTCACCCCAACGGGGACCGACTTGCCGGTGGCGGTCGGGCTGGGGGTGAGCAACGGCGACCAGGCCGCCGAGGTGGCGTCGTACGCCGACGGCGTGATCGTGGGCTCGGCGTTCGTGCGCGTGCTCCTCGACCACGCCGACGACCGGGCCGCGGGGCTGCGGGCGGTGGCGGCCCTGGCCGAGGACCTGGCCGGGGGAGTCCGGCGTGGGTGAGCGGCTCCTGCGCGGCCTGGCGGGCCTGCTGGTGGTGACCCTGCTGGCCGGGTGCGGCGGGGGCGGTCCCGAGGAGGGCGACCTCGCCGGCGCGGTGCTCGACGAGCCGTACGTCGTCCCCGACACCCGGCTGACCGACACCGACAGCGAGCCCTACTCGCTCACGGCCGACACCGACGCCCGCCTGACGCTGGTGTTCTTCGGCTACACCCACTGCCCCGACATCTGCCAGGTCGTGATGTCCAGCCTGGCCAGCGCGATGACCCGGCTCCCGGAGGCCGACCGCGACGAGGTCGACGTCGTCTTCGTCACCACCGACCCGGCCCGAGACGACGAGAAGGTGCTGCGCACCTACCTCGACCGGTTCGACCCGACGTTCGTCGGCCTCACCGGCGCGCTCGACAGGATCACCGCGGTCGGCGCGGACCTCGGGATCGCGGTCGAGAAGGGGGAGAAGCTCCCCAGCGGGGGGTACGAGGTCATCCACAGCACGCCCGTCGTCGGGATCGACGCCGACGACCGGGTGCCGATCGTCTGGACCGAGGGCACCTCGGCCGCCGAGTTCGCTGCGGACGTCCACACCCTGCTGACCGGCGAGGTCGCAGGCGCATGAGCCCGGAGGTGGCCGTGAACATCGTGTGGAGCATCCCGAGCCCGGCCGAGGGCGTGTGGTACCTCGGGCCGGTCCCGCTGAGGGCCTACGCGCTCTCGATCATCCTCGGCATCGTCGCGGCGGTCTGGATCGGGGAGCGGCGCTGGGTCGCGCGCGGCGGTCGCCAGGGCGAGGTCACCGACCTCGCGATCTGGGCGGTGCCGTTCGGCATGGTGGGCGGTCGGCTCTACCACGTGGTCACCGACTGGCAGCTCTACTTCCCCGACAACCCGTGGGCCGCGCTCTACGTGTGGCGCGGCGGGCTCGGGATCTGGGGGGCCATCGCGCTGGGAGCCGTCGGCGTCGTGATCGGCGCCCGCCGCAAGGGGATCAAGCTGCTGCCGGTGCTCGACGCCATCGCCCCCGGCGTGCTGGTCGCCCAGGCGCTCGGTCGCTGGGGCAACTACTTCAACCAGGAGCTCTTCGGCCGTCAGACCGACCTGCCCTGGGCGCTCGAGGTCAGCGACGGCACCGCCCTCGAGGCCGGGTTCCCGGCCGGGACCACCTTCCACCCGACGTTCCTCTACGAGTTCGTGTGGTGCCTGGCGGCGTTCGTGGTCGTGGTCTGGGCCGACCGCCGCTTCCAGCTCGGGCACGGTCGCGTCGTCGCGCTCTACGTCATGGCCTACACCGCCGGGCGCGGCTGGATCGAGTACCTGCGGATCGACGACGTCCAGATGGACGACGTCCTCGGGCTGCGTCTCAACGTGTGGACCTCGATCGTGCTGTTCGTCGCCGCCCTCGCCTGGTTCGTCTGGTCGGCCCGCCGGCACCCGGGCCGGGAGACCGAGGTCCGCAGGGAACCGGCCGCCGCGGAGCCGAGCGAGGAGCCCGGGACGCCGGCGCCCGGCACCGAGTAGCAGTCCGCGCGGTCCGACCGGGGAGGATGGGCCCGTGTCCGACCTCCCCGCCGTACCGCTCTTCCTCTTCCTGACCGCGGTGGGTTTCCTCCGGGCCGGCGCCACCTACGCGCTGGCCCGCGGCGTCCGCGGGCTGGTCGACCGGCGTTCCGAGCTGGCCTCCCGGCCCTCGACCCGGCGTGGCGAGGATCTCATCCGCAGGTACGGCGCGCCGGCGGTGGTCCTGAGCTTCCTCACCGTCGGGGTCCAGACCGCGGTGCACCTGGCGGCCGGCAGCCTCCGCATGCCGCTGCGCCGGTACCTGCCGGCGCTGCTGGTGGGCGCCCTGCTGTGGGCCACGATCTACACCACCGTGGGATTCGCCTTCCTGGAGGCCGTGGGGGGAGGGCGGGTGTGGCTGCCCCTCGCCGTGGTCCTCGGCGTGGTCGCGGTCGTCCTCGGCGTACGGCACCTGATGCGTCCCGCCACCGGGCAGCCGGAGGACTGACCGCGACCGGCCGTGCCACAGTGGTGGCATGTCCGTGGTCAAGATCAACGCCATCACCGTGCGCGAGGGCTCGGGGGACGAGCTCGCCCGGCGCTTCGCCGCCCGGGCGGGTGCCGTGGACGACGCCGACGGGTTCGAGGGCTTCGAGCTGCTGCAGCCGACCGACGAGCGCACCACGTGGCTGGTGGTCACCCGGTGGCGCGACGAGGAGTCCTTCCAGGCGTGGCTGAGCTCTCCGGAGCTCCGCGACGGCCACCGCAGCGAGGCGGAGCGCGCCGGCGGTGAGGCGCCGGCGCCGGTCGGGGTGCACAGCGAGGTGTGGAGCTACCGGCCGACGGTTGTCCGCGCTCGCGAGACGAACAGGAACCCCTCCACCGCCGGGTGATAGCGTGTCGGCGCGCCTTGGGCCAACGTCGTCCCCTGCGTCGCACCCGCTGAATCGCCGCCCGGCCGCCCGACCCCCGCGCAGTCTCCGGGAACGGCGGCGACCGACGACGACGGGAGAATGCCGAGTGTCAACGCACGCGTTCCCGCCGCCCGCCCAAGGGCTCTACGACCCGCGCCACGAGCACGACGCCTGCGGTGTCGCCTTCGTGGCCACGCTGACCGGCGAGGCCAGCCACGACATCGTCGTGAAGGCCCGCACCGCGCTGCGCAACCTCGACCACCGCGGCGCCGCGGGCGCCGAGCCCAACTCCGGCGACGGAGCCGGCATCCTGCTGCAGGTCCCCGACGAATTCCTGCGCGCGGTCGTCGACTTCGAGCTCCCGGACCCCGGGGCGTACGCCGTCGGCACGGCGTTCCTGCCCGGCGACGACGACGCCGTCACCAAGACCCGGAGGCGCATCGAGGAGCTGGCCGCCGAGGAGCACCTGGCCGTGCTCGGCTGGCGCGACGTGCCGACCGAGCCCGACACCCTGGGGGCGACCGCCCGCAGCGTGATGCCGACCTTCTCGCAGCTGTTCGTGGCGGGCGCCGGCTCCCGGGTCGGCGGGATCGCGCTGGAGCGGCAGGCGTACTGCCTGCGCAAGCGCGTCGAGAACGACACCGACGCCTACTTCCCGTCGCTCTCCGCCCGCACCCTCGCCTACAAGGGCATGCTCACGACCGAGCAGCTCGACCACTTCTACCCCGACCTGGTCGACGAGCGGATCGCCTCCGCGCTGGCCGTCGTCCACTCGCGGTTCTCGACCAACACCTTCCCCAGCTGGCCCCTGGCCCACCCGTTCCGCTACGTCGCCCACAACGGCGAGATCAACACGGTGATGGGCAACCGGAACTGGATGCGGGCCCGGGAGGCGCTGCTGGCCTCCGACCTGATCCCCGGGGAGCTGGAGCGGCTCTACCCGATCTGTACGCCGGGGGCGTCGGACTCGGCGTCCTTCGACGAGGTGCTCGAGCTGCTGCACCTGGGTGGCCGGTCGCTGCCGCACTCCGTGCTGATGATGATCCCGGAGGCGTGGGAGAACCACGGCGAGATGGACGAGCAGCGCAGGTCCTTCTACGAGTTCCACTCGACGCTCATGGAGCCCTGGGACGGGCCTGCCTGCGTGGTGTTCACCGACGGCACCCAGATCGGCGCCGTGCTCGACCGCAACGGCCTGCGTCCCTCGCGCTACTGGGTCACCGACGACGGGCTCGTCGTGCTCGCCTCCGAGGTCGGCGTGCTCGACCTCGACCCGGCCCGGATCACCCGCAAGGGCCGGCTCAAGCCGGGCCGGATGTTCCTGGTCGACACCGACGAGCACCGGATCATCGAGGACGACGAGATCAAGGGAGAGCTCGCCGCCGAGCACCCCTACGACGAGTGGCTGCACGCCGGGCTGATCCACCTCCACGACCTGCCCGAGCGCGAGCACATCATCCACACCCACGCCTCGGTCACCCGCCGCCAGCAGATCTTCGGCTACACCGAGGAGCAGCTCCGGGTGCTGCTGACGCCGATGGCGAACTCCGGGGCCGAGCCGATCGGGTCGATGGGCACCGACACCCCGGTCGCGGCGCTCAGCGACAAGCCGCGGCTGCTGTTCGACTACTTCAGCCAGCTGTTCGCCCAGGTCACCAACCCCCCGCTCGACGCGATCCGCGAGGAGCTGGTGACCTCGCTCGCCGGCACCATCGGGCCGGAGGCCAACCTGCTGGAGCCCGCGCCGGCGTCGTGCCGCCAGGTGGTGCTGCCCTTCCCCGTCATCACCAACGACGACCTCGCCAAGATCCGCCACGTCAACCGCGACGGCGATATGCCGGGCTTCATCACCCACGTGTCCCGCGGCCTGTACGACGTCGAGCGCGGCGGCGCGGCGATGGCGGAGCGGATCGACGAGATCTGCGCCGAGGTGTCGGAGGCGATCGCGGACGGCGCCCGCGTGATCGTGCTCTCCGACCGGCACTCGACCCAGGAGAAGGCGCCGATCCCGTCGCTGCTGCTGACCGGGGCCGTCCACCACCACCTGGTGCGCGAGAAGACCCGCACCCAGGTCGGCCTGCTGGTCGAGGCGGGCGACGTCCGCGAGGTGCACCACGTCGCGCTGCTGATCGGCTACGGTGCCGCGGCGGTCAACCCCTACCTCGCGATGGAGTCGGTCGAGGACCTCGCCCGCGACGCCTACTACGTCACCGCCGAGCCCGAGCAGGCCGTCGCCAACCTGGTGAAGGCCCTCGGCAAGGGCGTGCTCAAGGTGATGTCCAAGATGGGCGTCTCCACGGTGGCCTCCTACACCGGCGCCCAGATCTTCGAGGCGGTCGGCCTCTCCCAGGCGCTCGTCGACCGCTACTTCACCGGCACCACCTCCAAGCTGGGCGGGGTCGACCTCGACACCATCGCCGAGGAGGTGGCCCGCCGCCACGCGACGGCGTACCCGCGCGCCGGGATCGCGCCCTCCCACCGCCAGCTCGAGGTCGGCGGCGAGTACCAGTGGCGCCGCGAGGGGGAGCCGCACCTCTTCGACCCCGAGACCGTCTTCCGGCTCCAGCACTCCACCCGCTCCGGGCAGTACGACGTCTTCAAGCAGTACACGCAGCGGGTCGACGAGCAGTCGCAGCGGCTGATGACGCTGCGCGGACTGTTCCGGTTCCGGGACCCTGAGAACACCGGGCGGGAGTCCATTCCTGTGGACGAGGTCGAGCCGGTGTCCGCCATCGTCAAGCGGTTCTCGACCGGCGCCATGTCCTACGGCTCGATCAGCCGCGAGGCCCACGAGACCCTGGCGATCGCGATGAACCGGCTGGGCGGCAAGTCCAACACCGGCGAGGGCGGCGAGGACAGCGACCGGCTGCACGACCCCGAGCGCCGCAGCGCGATCAAGCAGGTCGCCTCGGGCCGGTTCGGCGTCACCTCGGAGTACCTCACCAACGCCGACGACATCCAGATCAAGATGGCCCAGGGCGCCAAGCCCGGCGAGGGCGGGCAGCTCCCGGGGCAGAAGGTCTACCCGTGGGTGGCGAAGACCCGCTACTCGACGCCCGGCGTGGGCCTGATCAGCCCGCCGCCCCACCACGACATCTACTCGATCGAGGACCTCGCGCAGCTGATCCACGACCTCAAGAACGCCAACCCGAGCGCCCGGATCCACGTCAAGCTGGTCTCCGAGGTCGGGGTCGGCACCGTGGCCGCGGGTGTCTCCAAGGCGCACGCCGACGTGGTGCTGATCTCGGGTCACGACGGCGGCACCGGCGCGGCGCCGCTCACCTCGCTCAAGCACGCCGGCGGGCCCTGGGAGCTCGGGCTGGCGGAGACCCAGCAGACGTTGCTGCTCAACGGGCTCCGCGACCGGATCGTCGTCCAGACCGACGGCCAGCTCAAGACCGGCCGCGACGTCGTGGTCGCGGCGCTGCTCGGCGCCGAGGAGTACGGCTTCGCGACCGCACCGCTGGTGGTCTCCGGCTGCATCATGATGCGGGTCTGCCACCTCGACACCTGTCCCGTCGGCGTCGCCACCCAGAACCCCGTGCTCCGCAAGCGCTACAGCGGCAAGCCCGAGTTCGTCGTGAGGTTCTTCGAGTACGTCGCCCAGGAGGTGCGCGAGCTGCTGGCCGAGCTCGGCTTCCGCTCGCTGGACGAGGCGATCGGCCGGGTCGACGCGCTCGACGTCCGCGAGGCGGTCGACCACTGGAAGGCCGCCGGGCTCGACCTGTCGCCGATCCTCCACCAGGCGTCCCGGGCCGGCGAGTTCGGCCAGTTCGAGGACCAGGACCTCTACTGCACCAGGCAGCAGGACCACGGCCTCGACAAGGCGCTCGACAACGAGCTGGTCCGGATCTCCGAGCCCGCCCTCGAGCGCGGGGAGCCGGTGCGTGCCCAGCTCGAGATCCGCAACGTCAACCGGACCGTCGGCACGATCCTCGGCCACGAGGTCACCAAGCGCTACCGGGGCGAGGGGCTGCCCGACGGGACCATCGACCTCACCTTCACCGGATCGGCGGGCCAGTCCTTCGGTGCCTTCCTGCCGGCGGGCATCACGCTCCGGCTCGAGGGCGACGCCAACGACTACGTCGCCAAGGGCCTCTCCGGTGGCCGGGTGGTGGTGCGGCCCGACCGGGCGGCCACCTTCGAGGCGGCGACGCAGATCATCGCCGGCAACGTCATCGCGTACGGCGCCACCAGCGGCGAGGTGTTCCTCCGCGGCCACGTCGGCGAGCGGTTCTGCGTCCGCAACTCCGGCGCCACCGCGGTCGTCGAGGGCGTCGGCGACCACGGCTGCGAGTACATGACCGGTGGCCGGGCCGTGGTGCTCGGCCCGACGGGCCGCAACTTCGCGGCCGGCATGTCCGGCGGCTACGCCTTCGTGCTCGACCTCGACGCCGACCGGGTCAACCCCGAGCTGGTCGAGCTGCAGCCCCTTGCGGAGTTCGAGGACACCAGCTCCCACGACGAGCTGAAGGACCTGGTGACCCGGCACGGTGAGGAGACGGGGTCGACGGTGGCCGAGGAGCTGCTGGACGACTGGGAGGCCTCCCTCACCCGGTTCACCCGGGTGATGCCGCGCGACTTCCAGCGCGTGCTCGACGTCCGGGCCGAGGCCGAGGAGGAAGGCCTCGACGACGACGCGGCCGCCACGCGGATCATGGAGGTGTTGCATGGCTGACCCCAAGGGCTTCCTCAAGAACGGCCGCGAGGTCGCCGCCCGGCGGCCGGTCGACGAGCGCGTCCACGACTGGGAGGAGGTCTACCCCGACGGGGTGGGCCGGGCGCTGCTGCCGATCATCAGCACCCAGGCCGGCCGCTGCATGGACTGCGGCATCCCGTTCTGCCACCAGGGCTGCCCGCTCGGCAACCTGATCCCTGAGTGGAACGACCTGGTGTGGCGCGACGACTGGGACGGTGCCATCGAGCGGCTGCACGCGACCAACAACTTCCCGGAGTTCACCGGGCGGCTCTGCCCGGCCCCCTGCGAGCCGGCCTGCGTGCTCGGGATCAACCAGGACCCGGTCACCATCAAGAACGTCGAGGTCTCGATCATCGACCGCGCCTGGCAGTCCGGTGCAGTGCGCCCCCAGCCGCCGGAGTGGCTCTCGGGCCGCACCGTCGCCGTGGTCGGCTCCGGACCCGCCGGGCTGGCCGCTGCCCAGCAGCTCACCCGCGCCGGCCACACCGTGGCGGTCTACGAGCGCGCCGACAAGATCGGCGGGCTGCTGCGCTACGGCATCCCCGAGTTCAAGATGGAGAAGCAGCACCTCGACCGGCGCCTCGACCAGATGCGCCGCGAGGGGACGGTGTTCCGCGCCGGCGTGGACGTCGGCTCGGACCGGCTCACCACCCAGGCGCTCCGAGACCGGTACGACGCCATCGTGCTCGCGGTCGGGTCGACGGTCGGCCGGGAGCTGCCGATCGACGGGCGCGACCTCGACGGCATCCACCAGGCGATGGACTACCTGCCGCAGTCCAACCGCGCCTCGCTCGGCCAGGAGGTCGAGGACCAGGTGCGCGCCGACGGCAAGCACGTCGTCATCATCGGCGGGGGCGACACCGGTGCCGACTGCCTCGGCACCGCCATCCGGCAGCAGGCCGCCTCGATCACCCAGCTCGAGATCATGGCGCGCCCGCCCGAGGACCGCCCCGCCGGCCAGCCGTGGCCGACGTACCCCATGACCTTTCGGGTGTCCTCGGCCCACGAGGAGGGCGGGGACCGGATCTACGCCGCCTCCACCCAGGAGTTCCTCGGCGACGACCAGGGGCGCGTGCGCGCGCTGCGGCTGGTCGACGTCGACCAGGACTTCCAGCCGGTCGAGGGGACCGAGCGCGAGATCCCGGCCGAGCTGGTGCTGCTGGCCATGGGCTTCACCGGGCCCGAGCAGCCGGGGCTGGTCGAGGAGCTGGGTGTCGAGCTCGACGAGCGCGGGAACATCCGGCGCGACGGCGACTACGCGTCCACCGTCGACGGGGTCTTCGTGGCCGGCGACGCCGGGCGCGGGCAGTCGCTGATCGTGTGGGCGATCGCCGAGGGACGGGCGGCCGCTGCGGCTGTCGACCGCTACCTGACGGGGTCCACCAACCTGCCGGCCCCGATCCCGCCGACGGAGCGCCCGATCTCGGTCTGAGGCCACGCCTGTTGGATCGATCCAACTGCTAGGGTCGAGGCGTGGCCAAGGCGAAGATCGTGTGCACGCTCGGACCGGCGACCAGCGACCCTCGGTCGATCCGGGAGCTCGTCGAGGCCGGCATGGACGTCGCCCGGCTCAACATGAGCCACGGCACCCACGCCGACCACGAGCGCTTCTACCGCGGGGTCCGTGACGCGGCCGACGCGCTCGGCAAGGGCGTGGGGATCTTCGCCGACCTCCAGGGACCGAAGATCCGCCTCGACAGCTTCGCCGACGGCAGCGCGGAGCTGCGCGTCGGCGACCGGTTCACGATCACCACCCGCGAGGTCACCGGCGACGCGGCCGTCTGCGGGACGACGTACGACGGTCTCCCCGGCGACGTCGAGAAGGGCGACCAGATCCTCATCGACGACGGAAAGATCCACCTGCGGGTGACCGACGTCGACGGTCAGGACGTGCACACCGAGGTCGAGGTCGGGGGACCGGTCAGCGACCACAAGGGGATCAACCTGCCCGGTGTCGCCGTGAGCGTCCCGGCGCTGTCGGAGAAGGACGAGGACGACCTGCGCTGGGCGCTGCGGATCTCCGTCGACTTCATCGCGCTGTCGTTCGTGCGGACCGCCCACGACGTCGACCGGGTGCGCGAGATCATGCGCGAGGAGGGCATGTCGCTGCCCGTCATCGCCAAGATCGAGAAGCCGCAGGCCATCGACAACCTCGAGGCCGTGGTCAAGGCGTTCGACGGCTTCATGGTCGCCCGCGGTGACCTCGGCGTGGAGATGCCGCTGGAGCAGGTGCCGCTGCTGCAGAAGCGGGTCGTCGAGCTGGCCCGCCGCAACGCCAAGCCGGTCATCGTGGCCACCCAGATGCTCGAGTCGATGATCGACAACCCCAAGCCGACCCGCGCGGAGGCCTCCGACGTGGCGAACGCCGTCCTCGACGGCGCCGACGCGGTGATGCTCTCGGGCGAGACCAGCGTCGGGAAGTACCCGCTCGAGGCGGTCCGCACCATGCACCGGATCGCGGGAGAGGTCGAGAAGCACGCCCACCGTGACGTCGCGACGATCGAGTGGAACCCGCGCACGCGCGGCGGCGTGATCGCCAAGGCGGCGGCCGAGGTGGCCGAGCGCGTCGAGGCCAAGTACCTCGTCGCGTTCACCCAGTCCGGCGACTCCGCCAAGCGGCTGTCCCGGCTGCGCGGTCCGGTCCCGATCCTGGCGTTCACGCCCGAGGACAAGGTCCGCTGCCAGCTCGCCCTCACCTGGGGCGTCGAGACCTTCCGTACCGACCCCGTCGAGCACACCGACGAGATGGTGCGCCAGGTCGACGAGCAGCTGTTGAAGATCGGCCGGGTGCAGGAGGGCGACCTCGTCGTGATCATCGCCGGCAGCCCGCCGGGCATCCCCGGCTCGACCAACGCGCTGCGGATCCACCGGATGGGCGACGCCATCAACGAGGCGGCGCCGGCGTACCGCCGCGGCCATCGCTGAGCTCAGGCTTTGGGTCCGATCAGCTCGCCTAGGCGTGCCACGGCCGCACGGCGGGACACGCTGATGGTGAAGCGCTTGGACTGTCGCCAGGGAACGTCCGCTTGGTCGAGGGCCGAGCAGCACAGCTCCCGGATGTCCGTGGAGTGATTGGTGAACTGCCGCCTGGGGTACTCGTAGCGCTTCATCTCGCCGGCCACGAGTCTTTGAGTCCAGTTCTTCACCCGGCAGCCGTCGGAGTGGAACAGCCCCCTCAGAAGCGCCCCGGGGTGGGCCTCGACGAGGGAACGCTGCCAGTCCTCGAGGACGATCGGCCGCTCGTGCTTGCGGCCTGGGCCGTGCTGGGGGAACAGGCAGGGCCAATGCTTCCAGGAGCGGTGACGACGACCGCCCCCGGAACGCGCCTGGTGTGTGGGCGCGAGCCAGGCTTCACGCAGTGCATCAGGTCGATGATGTGCGCGATGTCCGCGCGGCTTGTTCCGCCTCTGGTAGTCGCGTCGCCATCGGCGAATCGTCTTGATCGCGACGCCGTGCAGGACGGCGTTGTCCGCGTCTGACATGCCGTCATCCGATGCGCGCAAGGCGCTGTCGACGGTTTCCTGTGGTCGCACGTGAGGCACACCATTCAGTGTCCCGGCGACCGCTGACACTTCGTGCCGGGTGCGGGACTCGAACCCGCACGCCCAGAGGGCAACGCATTTTGAGTGCGCAGTGTCTGCCAGTTCCACCAACCCGGCGTGGGCGGGGACACGGTAGCCGACGGTTGGCACCCGGACCCTTTCCGGCTAAAGTCTAGTGACACAATAGACATTAGGCAGGGAGGGACCGATGGGGTGGTGGTGGGGACTCGGCGTCCGGAGCAACGAGCGGGCACTGGCCAACGCGCGGGACGCGGCCACGACGCTGAGCCGACTGCGGGTGGAGCGTGACGAGGTGGAGCTCTACCTCCGCCACCGGTACGCCGCCCCCAGGGCCCGGGTCGCACCCGTCGCCCTCGATGCGGCCGGCGCGGAGGGCCCTCGCTAGCCTGACCGGGTGAGCCAGACCCCCCTGCAGCCGCGGCGCGTGCTGATCGCCGAGGACGAGGCGCTGATCCGGATGGACCTCGCCGAGATGCTGGGGGAGCAGGGCTACGAGGTGGTCGGCCAGGCGGCCGACGGGGCCCGGGCGGTGGAGCTCGCCGAGGAGCTGCGCCCCGACCTGGTGATCCTCGACGTCAAGATGCCGGTGCTCGACGGCATCGCCGCCGCGGAGCGCATCGCCGGCGAGCGGATCGCCCCCGTGGTCATCCTGACCGCCTTCTCCCAGCGCGAGCTGGTCGAGCGGGCCCGCGAGGCCGGCGCCATGGCCTACCTGGTCAAGCCGTTCTCGCCGGCCGACCTGGTGCCGGCGATCGAGATGGCGGCCAGCCGGTTCACCGAGCTGCAGACCCTCGAGCAGGAGGTCGCCGGGCTCCAGGACCGCCTCGAGACGCGCAAGGCCGTCGACCGGGCCAAGGCGGTGCTGCAGGCCGAGCTCGGGCTCAGCGAGCCCGACGCGTTCCGCTGGATCCAGAAGACCGCCATGGACCTGCGCCGCTCGATGCGGGAGGTCGCCGAGGGGGTCGTCACCCACGGCACCGGCGCGGGCACGTCGTGATCCACCCTCGCCCAACGATTTGGTCACAAATGGGACACGACCTCGTTCGTTGACCGGAAGTTGTTTCATTCCGGGCGCCGGTGAGGATAGTTTCTGCGCAAGTTCCGGACGGCGCAGTCCGGAGATGACTAGTGAGCCCGGAGGCCCCATGATCCGCCTGACCCGTGCGCGCCGCCTTGGTGCGGCGCTTGCTGCGTCCGCGCTCGTCCTCACCGCCTGTGGCGGCGGCGGCGACGACGAAGCCTCGGACACCAACACCAGCGAGGAGGAGACCAGCGCCGCGCCCGAGGGCGACGGCACGCTGACGCTCGGCTCCCTGCTGCCGCAGACCGGCGACCTGGCGTTCCTCGGCCCGCCCGAGTTCGCGGGAGTCGACCTCGCGGTCGAGGACATGAACGCCGCGGGTGGCGTCCTCGGACAGGACGTCGTGAACGTCAAGGCCGACTCGGGCGACGGCACCCCTGACATCGCGGGTGCCGAGGTCGACAAGCTGTTCAACCAGGACGCCGACGCCATCATCGGCGCCGCGGCCTCCGGTGTGTCGGTGAGCGTCATCGACAAGATCACCGGCGCAGGTGTCGTCCACTTCTCGCCGGCCAACACCGCGGCGGGCTTCGACACCTACGACGACAACGGCCTCTACTTCCGGACCGCTCCGTCGGACCGGCTGCAGGGCCAGGTGCTCGCCAACCTCGCGGTCGAGGACGGCTTCAGCAACGTCGCCGTCATGGCGCGCCAGGACTTCTACGGCGAGGGTCTCGCCGAGCAGGTCCAGACGACGCTGGAGGAGAAGGGCGCCACCGTCGCCGACTTCGTCCTCTACGCCGCCGACGCGCAGAACTACACCGCGGAGGTCAACCAGATCGCGGCCTCCAAGCCCGACGCGCTCGTGCTGGTGGCGTTCGAGGAGACCACGAAGATCATCCCGCAGCTGATCGCCAAGGGGATCGGCCCGCAGGACATCCAGATCTACTTCGTGGACGGCAACCTCGCCGACTACTCGAGCGAGAACTTCGACCTCACCGGCGTCAAGGGCACCCTGCCCGTGTCCGGCGACCCCGACCCGGGGTTCAACGACCGGCTGCTGGAGATCGACCCCAAGCTGAAGGACTTCAGCTACGGCCCGCAGTCCTACGACGCGGCGATCATCATCGGTCTGGCGGCCATCGCGGCCGGCAGCGACAACGGTGAGGCCATCGGTGCCGAGATCATCAACGTCACCAAGGACGGCACCCAGTGCTCGACGTTCGAGGAGTGCGCCCAGCTGCTCGAGGACGGCGAGGACATCGACTACGAAGGTGCCAGCGGTCCGACCGACATGAACGACACCGGTAGCCCGGCGTCCGGCACCATCGGCATCAACGAGTACAGCAAGGGCAACAAGTACAAGCAGGTCGACCAGGTCTCCGGCATCGTCGAGTGACCAGCCTGTCCGTACGCTGAATCGACGGACCCCCGGCCCTCCCGGCCGGGGGTCCGTTGCGTGTGGGCCCGGCGCCTGCACGGGGCCGGACAGCACGACGCCCCCCGACCGAGCGGCCGGGGGGCGTCGTGGTGAGCGTCAGTTCTTCTGGGCCAGGGTGCCGAGGTAGAGCTCGATGACCTTGGGGTCGTTGGCGAGGTCCTTGCCGGTGCCGGTGTAGGCGTTGCGGCCCTGGTCGAGGACGTAGCCGCGGTCGCTGATCTGCAGGCAGCGACCGGCGTTCTGCTCGACCATCACGACCGAGACGCCCGCGCGGTTGATCCGCCGGGTCTGCACGAAGACCTCGTCCTGCATGACGGGGGAGAGTCCGGCGGAGGGCTCGTCGAGCAGCAGCACCGACGGCTCCATCATCAGCGCCCGGCCCATCGCGACCATCTGCCGCTCACCGCCCGAGCACGAGCCGGCACGCTGGCTGCGGCGGTCGAGCAGCGCCGGGAAGAGGTCGCCGACGAACTCGAACCGCTTCCTGAACGACGAGGGACGCTGGTAGACGCCCATCTCGAGGTTCTCCTGGATGGTCAGCGACGGGAACACGTTGTTGTTCTGGGGGACGAATCCGATGCCCTTGCTCACCAGGGCGTCGGCGCGCTGGTTGGTGATGTCCTCGCCCTTGAGCGTCACCGTGCCGGTCTTGATCTTCACCAGCCCGAACAGCGCCTTGAGCAGGGTCGACTTGCCGGCACCGTTGGGGCCGATGATGCCGACCAGCTCACCCTCCTGGCAGTAGAGGTCGGCACCGTTGAGGATGTTGACGCCGGGCAGGTAGCCGGCGATCAGGTCGTCGGCGCGCAGCACCGCGCCCTCGGCGGCCTTCAGGTGCGCGCTCCGGTCGACGGTCGGTGCCTCGGTGTCGCTCACTTCTTCTCCTCCTCGTGGCCCGAGTCGATCTCCGCCTGGGCCTCGGCGAGGATCTCGGCCTCCATGTCCTCACTCAGGTCCTGGCCGTGGTGCGAGCCCAGGTAGGCGTCGATCACGCGCTGGTCGCTCATCACCGAGTCGGGCGGCCCCTCGGCGACGATCTGGCCCTGGGCCATCACGATCACCCAGTCGGAGATGTCGCGCACCATGTCCATGTCGTGCTCCACGAACAGGACCGTGCGGCCCTCGTCGCGCAGCGACTTCACGTGTCCCAGCAGGGACTGCTTGAGGGCCGGGTTGACCCCCGCCATCGGCTCGTCGAGCATCACCAGCTCGGGGTCGGCCATCAGGGCGCGGGCCATCTCGAGGAGCTTGCGCTGGCCCCCGGACAGCGAGCCGGCGAAGTCCTCGCGCTTCTTGATGAGGAGGAACCGCTCGAGGAGGGCGTCGGCCTTCTCGGTGTTGGCGGTCTCCTGGTGGCGCCACAGCGGCGCGAACATCGCCGACATCAGGCTCTCGCCCCGCTGGCCGGTCGCGCCGACGCGCATGTTCTCGATCACCGTGAGCTTGGCCAGCACCTTGGTGAGCTGGAAGGTGCGGACCATGCCCATCCGGGCCACCTTGTACGCCGGGACCCTGTTCAGCCCCCTGCCGTTGAAGGACCACGTCCCGGTGTCCGGTCGGTCGAAGCCGGTCAGCAGGTTGAAGAACGTGGTCTTGCCGGCTCCGTTGGGGCCGATCAGGGCGGTGATCACCCCGCGCTGGATCTCCACGTGCTGCACGTCGACGGCCGTCAGGCCGCCGAACTGCCGCACGATGTCGTCGGCGACCAGGATCGAGTCCGGCTTGGGCGCCCCCGGCTCGTGGGGGACCTCGCGGAGTGCCTTCCGCGCTGCGGAGAGCTCGGCGCCGGCCGCCGGGGCGGCGGTGGCGGGTGCGGTGTCGGTCTGTTCAGCGGGCATCGATCGCCAGCTCCCTTCGGTCGCCGAAGATCCCTTGTGGTCGGAAGATCATCAGCAGCATCAGTCCCAGGCCCACGAGGATGAACCGCATCACGCTGGCCTGGTTGGGGTCCATGATCCACGAGGGGATCAAGGGGTCGGGCCCGGACGTGGCCTGGCTGAAGAACGACCCGAAGAAGCTGATCAGGAACCAGAAGATGATCGAGCCCACGACCGGGCCGAGCACCCGGGCCGCGCCGCCGATCAGCAGTGCGGTGTAGGCGAAGAAGGTCACGTCGGTGGCGAAGAACGACGGTCCGACCGCCGCCGAGCGCAGCGAGGTCATCATGCCGGCGAAGCCACCGATGACACCGCCGATGATCAGCGCCTGCATCTTGTAGGAGTAGACGTTCTTGCCGAGCGAGCGGACGGCGTACTCGTCCTCCCGGATCCCCTTGAGCACCCGGCCCCAGGGGCTGCGCATCAGCAGCCAGACGATGACGCAGCAGATGGCCACGAGCACCCACCCGACGGTCATCACCCAGAAGTCGTAGGCGCTCCAGACCCAGAACCCCTCGCTGTAGGGGTTGAGGGCCCGGAAGCCGGAGATGAAGTCGGTGATGCCGTCCTGGCCGCCGAAGGTGTCGGAGAACGCCGCGGCGCCGATCGTCTGTCTGATGATCTCGGCGGCCGCGATCGTGACGATCGCGAGGTAGTCGGCCCGCAGCCGCAGCGTCGGGACACCGAGCAGCAGCGCCAGCAGCACGCAGAGCAGGACGCCGACGATCGCGCCGATCCACAGCGAGGAGCTGTAGATCGTGACCGCGCCGCCGAGGGCGTAGCCGGCGACCATCATGAAGCCCGCCTGCCCGAAGTTGAGCAGGCCGGTGTAGCCGAAGTGCACGTTGAGGCCGATCGCCGCGAGGCAGTAGATGACCGCGGTCGGACCGAATGCCTGCTGGAGCGAGTTCTCCACGATGCTCATGAAGTCCATGTCGTCCGTCCTTCCCTCAGCCGACCCGCTGGGCCTTGCCGAGCAGGCCCTGGGGTCGGACGAGCAGCACCAGGATCAGCATCAGCAGTGCGCCCACGAACTTGAACTCGGCCGGCACGAAGAGCGTGGTGAGCTCGGTGAACAGGCCGATGATGAAGGCGCCGACGATCGCGCCCCAGATGGTGCCGAGGCCGCCGAGGACGACCGCGGCGAAGACCAGCAGCAACAGCTTGAAGCCGATCTGGTAGTCGAAGCCCTGGGTCAGCCCGAGCAGGGCGCCGGCCAGCCCGGCCAGCGCCGCGCCCCCGATCCAGACGATGTTGATCACCCGCTCGACGTTGATGCCGGTGGCCGAGGAGAGCGCGGGGTTGTCCGCGACCGCTCGGGTGGCCTTCCCGACCCGGGTGTACTGAAGCAGCGCGGTGGTCCCGAACAGCACACCCATCGCGAGCACGAAGACCACGATCTCCTTGGGCGTGATCAGGAACGGCCCGAACTCGTACGGCGTGACCGCGGAGTACTGCGAGTAGTTCTGGCTCTGCGCACCTGCGAAGTACTGGAAGAGGTTCCGCAGGAACAGCGACAGGCCGATGCTGACGATCATCATCGCCACGATGCCGGTGCCGCGCCGGCGCAGCGGACGCCACAGCGCGGCGTCGTTCAGCCAGCCGAAGGCGCCGGACACGATGAACGCCACGACGACGCCCACCGCCACGGTGATGTTGGCGCCGCCGATGCTGATCTGGCCGGGGAGCCGGTCGACCGCGAAGGCCACGATGGCGCCGAAGGTGATCAGCTCGCCGTGGGAGAAGTTGGTGAGCCCGGTGGTGCCGAAGATCATCGACAGGCCGAGCGCGGCCATCGCGAGCAGGGCGGAGAACACCAGGCCGCCGATCGCGAGCTGGACCGCCTCGACCGCCATGCCGCCGCCGCCCGGACCGACCTCGCCGACCGGGAAGGTCACCGACTGGTCGCTGTCGAGGTTGATCGGCACCGTCCGGGTGAGCACCTCGGGCTCGGTGTCCTCGGGAAGGGTGTCCTCGGCGAGGCTGACCGTGAAGCTCTGGCCGAGCAGCGAGACCGCGTCGCCCGGCAGGTCGACCACGAAGGTCCCGTCGGCGCCGCTGGTGGCCTCGCCCACGGGCGAACCGGACTCGTCCTCCACCGTCACCTGCACGCCCTCGACGCCGACCGCGGGTGACTCACGTCGGTCGCAGATGCGGCCCAGGATCGAGATCGTGTCGTCGTCGGTGGGTTCGGGGAGAGCGCACTCGGACCCTCCTCCAGAGGTTTCCGTGACGCCGGCGGCCGCCGTGGCCGCCGGACCGCCGGCCATGACCAGCGCGGTGACCAGCAGCGCGAGCAGCGCCCCGATCCCGAGCGCACGTCGTGAACGTGGAGTCTGCATGTCCCTCCGTTCCGGTTGCCCGGATGGGCATCGTTGCCGAGTGGACCATAGCGACTGTCGGGGCCTGATGGTCAGGGGCAGCGCCGCTGTGTTGCCGAGGCGTTACCGGAGGGCCGCTGCCAGCGCCACCAGGAACGGCGCCACGACCAGCGCCGGCAGCAGGTCGGCGACCGGGATCTCGCGGATCCGCAGCAGCCGCAGGGCCACCCCGATCAGCAGCACCCCGCCGGTGGCGGTGAGGGCGGCGACGTACGCCGTGGGCAGCACGTCGCCGAGCAGGACGCCGGCCACGGTGAGGCCCCCCTGCACCACGATGATCGTGAGCGCGCTCGCGGCCACGCCCCACCCGAACGACGCCGCGAAGGCCATCGCGGCGAAGCCGTCGAGGACCGCCTTGAGGTAGAGCTCCTCGGCGCCGCGCCCCAGGCCGTCGTTGAGCGACCCCAGGATGGTGAGCGGGCCGGTGCAGAACAGCAGGGACGACGCCACGAACCCCTCGATGAAGCGGTGCCGCTCGGCCGAGTCGGTCTCGGAGGTGAGCCTGCGCTGGAGCCAGCCGCCGATGCCCTCGACCCGCTCCTCGAGGTGCAGCAGCGACCCGGCGATGCCCCCGACGAGGACCGACCCGAGCACCACCAGCATCGGCGCGCTGCTGCCGATCCGGTCGACCAGCACCTCGTCGGTGACGGCGTACGCCGAGAGCAGCGCGATCACCAGGGTGACCAGTCCGAGGCCGTCGGTGACCACGTCGCGGGTCCGCTGCGGGAGGCGGTGGCCGAGGGCGACGCCCAGACTCGCCCCGAGGAGGACCGTGACGACGTTGACGAGCGTGCCGACTCCGGGAAACACGGGCCTCCTAGTCACTCGGGCTGTCCTGAGCGTAGTCTCGCCCGAAGGCGCCGGGCTCGGGGGACACGTGGGATCCGGTGTGGGAGCTGTAGGAGAGAAGACGGATGCGTTCCCCTGTACACATGCGCGCCGCACGCGACTCCGACGCGGCGGCACTGGTGGAGGTCTGGTCCGAGGTGCTCCGCCGGGGCGACCGCGACCAGCAGGTGGCGGAGATCCGCCACGTGATCGACCGGGTGTCCGCGATGCCCGAGGAGAGGGTGGTGGTGGCCGAGGTCGACGACAGAGTCGTCGGAGGCGTCCACCTGAAGGCGACCACGTTCAGCCCGATCAACCTCGAGCCGGTCGTCCAGGTGGTGTCCCCCCACGTGCTCCCGGACTACCGACGCCACGGGATCGGCGGCGCCCTGCTGCAGGCCGCGGTCGACTTCGCCGAGGAGATCGGCATCGGCCACGTCGGCGTGGCCGTCTCTGCGGGTGCCCGCGACTCCCAGCGGTTCATGGCGCGGCTCTCGCTGAGCCCCGCCGCGACCCTGCGCGTCGCGCCGGCCGCGACGGTCAAGAGCCGGCTGCTCGCCAGCCACCGGCCGATGCTGGCGCGCGGTGGCGCGCGCCAGCTGACGCAGGTGCTGGCCGCCCGCCGGTCGCTGCGCCGGAAGCAGCCGACGGAGGCCTGACCCCCGGCGCGTGGAACGGTCCGGGGCTCAGCCCCTGAACCGCTCGGCGGGCAGCAGGGTGCAGGTGATCCTTGACGTGCAGACGCGGCGGCCCTCCTCGTCGCTGACGACCACCTCGTACGTCGCCATCGACCGCCCGAGGTGGACCGCGGTCGCGACGCCGGTGACGGTGCCGCGGCTCGCCGCCCGGTGGTGCGTCGCGTTGATGTCCACGCCGACCGACAGCCGGTCGGGGTGGCCGTGGATCGCCGAGCCCACCGAGCCCAGGGTCTCGGCCAGCACCACCGACGCGCCGCCGTGGAGCAGGCCGTAGGGCTGGGTGTTGCCCTCGACGGGCATGGTCGCGACCACCCGCTCGGCGGAGATCTCGACCAGCTCGATGCCCATCCGGTCGTTGAGGGCGCCCATGCCCTGCGGCATGGCCGCGACGAAGTCGTCGATCGCGATCGGGTCGGCCTTCTGCTCGCTCATGCCCGCCATTGTGACCGACCGGGGTCGCGGGGCATCGCGTGTCCGTGGCGGCGGATAGAGTCGCGAGCGTGCCCGTGACCGAGACCTCCGACCGTCCGCGCCTGCTCCTCCTCGACGGCCACTCGCTGGCCTACCGCGCGTTCTTCGCACTCCCGGTCGAGAACTTCTCGACCGTGACGGGCCAGCACACCAACGCCGTCTACGGCTTCACCTCGATGCTCGTCAACGTGCTCCGCGACGAGCAGCCGACCCACGTCGGCGTCGCGTTCGACAAGTCGCGGCAGACCTTCCGGCTGGAGGAGTACTCCGACTACAAGGCGGGCCGCAACAAGACGCCGACGGAGTTCTCCTCCCAGCTGCCCCTGATCCGGGCGGTGCTCGACGCGCTGCGGGTCCCCCACCTCGAGAAGGAGGGCTACGAGGCCGACGACATCATCGCCACGCTGGCGACCACGGCCGGCCGCGAGGGGCTCGAGGTGCTGATCCTCACCGGCGACCGCGACTCGCTGCAGCTGGTCACCGACGACTGCACCGTGCTCTACCCCATGCGCGGCGTCTCCGAGCTGGCGCGGATGACGCCCCCGGCCGTCGAGGCCAAGTACGGCGTGCCGCCGTCCCGCTACCCCGAGCTCGCCGCGCTGGTGGGGGAGACCTCCGACAACCTGCCCGGCGTCCCCGGCGTCGGCCAGGGCTTCGCGGCCAAGTGGCTCAACCAGTACGACGGGCTCGACAACGTCATCGCCCACGCCGACGAGATCACCGGCAAGAAGGGCGAGGCGCTGCGTGCCCACCTGTCCGACGTGATGCGCAACCGGCGGCTCAACGAGCTGGTGCGCGACCTCGAGCTGACGCTCGCCCCGGCCGACCTGGTGAGGCAGACCTGGGACCGGCAGGCCGGGCTGGCGCTGCTCGACGAGCTCGAGTTCCGGGGAGACCTCCGCACCCGGCTCCTCGAGACCATCGACCCCGACCCGGCCGACGAGATCGACGAGTCCGGCTTCGAGCTGGCCGGTGCGCGGCTCGGCCCGGGCGAGGCCCGCGCGTGGCTCGACAAGCACGCCGGCCCCGACTCCCGCACCGGCGTCGCCGTCCAGGGCAGCTGGCGCGGCGGCACCGGCGAGGTGTGGTCGCTGGCGCTGGCGGCGGCCGACGGGTCGGCGGCGTGGCTCGACGCGGCCGAGGTGACCCCCGACGACGACGCGGCCCTGGCGGGCTGGTTCGCCGACCCGGGCGTGCCCAAGGTGCTCCACGACGCGAAGGGCCCGATGCTCGCGCTGGGCGCGCGCGGCTGGGAGCTGCGCGGCCTGGTCAGCGACACCGCGCTGGCCGCCTACCTGGTGCAGCCCGACCAGCGGTCCTACGACCTGGGCGACCTGACGCTGCGCTACCTCAAGCGCGAGCTGCGCACCGCCGGCGACGACGACGGCCAGGGCGAGCTGGCCTTCGACGACGGCGAGTCCACAGGCGCGCAGGACGTCGCGATGCTGCACGCCCGGGCCGTGCTCGACCTCGCGGAGGCGCTCGACGCGGCCATCGAGGAGCACGGCGGGGCCCGGCTGCTCGGCGAGATGGAGCTGCCGCTGGTCGACCTGCTGGCCGAGATGGAACGGATCGGCGTAGCCGTCGACATCGACCACCTCGAGACGCTCGAGAGCCACTTCGGCGACGAGGTCGCCCGGGCCGCCGAGGACGCCTACGCGGTGATCGGCAAGGAGATCAACCTCGGCTCGCCCAAGCAGCTCCAGGTGGTGCTCTTCGACGAGCTCGACATGCCCAAGACCAAGCGCACCAAGACGGGCTGGACCACCGACGCCGACGCGCTCCAGTCGCTCTACGAGAAGACCGAGCACCCGTTCCTCACCGCGCTGCTGCGCCACCGCGACGTGTCCCGGCTGCGGCAGACCATCGAGGGCCTGCTCAAGACGGTGGCGCCCGACGGCCGCATCCACACCACGTTCAACCAGACCATCGCGGCGACGGGTCGGCTCTCCAGCACCGACCCCAACCTCCAGAACATCCCGATCCGCACCGAGGAGGGACGGCGGATCCGTGAGGGGTTCGTGGTCGGTCCTGGCATGGAGTCGCTGATGACGGCCGACTACAGCCAGATCGAGATGCGGATCATGGCCCACCTCTCCGAGGACGCGCTGCTGATCGAGGCGTTCCGCTCCGGCCGCGACTTCCACGCCGTGACCGCGGCGCGGGTCTTCGACGTCGAGCCGACCGCGGTGACACCTGCGATGCGGGCCAAGATCAAGGCTATGAACTACGGCCTCGCCTACGGGCTGTCCGCGTTCGGGCTCGGCCAGCAGCTCCGCATCGAGCCCTCCGAGGCGCGCGGGCTGATGGACGAGTACTTCGAGACCTTCGGAGGGGTCCGCGACTACCTCACCGGGGTCGTCGACGAGGCGCGCCGCTCGGGCTTCACCGAGACCATCTGGGGTCGGCGCCGTTACCTCCCCGACCTGACGAGCGACAACCGGCAGCGCCGCGAGATGGCCGAGCGGATGGCGCTCAACGCGCCGATCCAGGGCTCGGCGGCCGACCTGATCAAGGTCGCGATGCTCAACGTCCGCCGCGCCCTGGGCGAGTCCGACCTGAGGTCGCGGATGCTGCTCCAGGTCCACGACGAGCTCGTGTTCGAGGTGGCGGCGGGGGAGCGCGAGGGGCTCGACGCGCTGGTCCGCGAGCAGATGGCCGGTGCCGCCGACCTCACCGTCCCGCTCGACGTCTCCGTCGGCACCGGCCGCAGCTGGCACGAGGCCGCCCACTGAGGCTCCCCGCTCGGGTGCCGACCGGTCACCGCCGGTGGGTCAGCCCCTCGGCGGCGGCCGCGCGGAGCCTCCGGTCGTGGCCGACCAGCCACGCGCTCAACCCGATCAGCACGGCGAGCAGGACGGTGTCGACGGCGATCACCCGCAGCACCAGGCCGGTGACCGAGTCGGCGGTCGCGCCGGCGACCAGCATCGCCACCAGCCCGGCCCACAGCAGCAGGCTGGTACGCCGCCCCTGCCGGGCCAGCGTCGCGTAGACCAGCAGCTGCAGCGCGGCCAGCACCGTGCCGAGCAGGGCGAACAGCCAGAGCTCGTCCGCGATGTCGGCGTACGCCTCCCCGCCGACGAACAGCAGCGCCACCTCGGGAAGCAGCCAGCAGGCGATCGTGCCGAGGCCGCCCACGGCCGCGATGGCGGCCAGGCTCCCGACCAGGGCGCGGACCCGTTCGTGGACCGTCGCGAGCGACGGGAAGGCGACCACCACCACGAACTGGGGCAGGAACAGCAGCGCCTTGGTGAGGATCAGGCCGCCGGCGTACAGGCCGCTGCCGTGGGGGGTGAGCACGTTGCGGGCGACCACGACGTCGAGGTTGGCGAGGGCGAAGAACGCCAGCAGGGCCTGGGAGTTGATCAGCGACTCGACCAGGATCGCGCGGCCCCCGTGGTGGTCGGCCTCGGCACCCGGCCTCCGGTCGCTCCGCAGCACCCACCAGCCGACGACGACGGGGGCGACGCTGCCGAGGGCCACCGCCGCGACGGCCACCAGCTCGGAGGGGCGCCACCACAGGAGGCCGGCACCGATCACGAGCCGCGGGACGCCGGAGGCGACGTACACCGCCCCCAGGGCACCCCAGCGCCGCTCGCCCTGGAGGACGCCGGCCTGGGCCCCCATGGCGGTGACGGGGACCGCGGTGAGGCCGACCAGCACGGCGGTGACGAGGCTGTCCAGCCGCAGCAGGTGGGCGACGACGGGGGAGAGCACCAGGAGCGCGCCGCCGGTGACCAGGGCGGCGTGCCAGCCGACGCGGAGGACGCCCCGCTCGATCTGCGCGACGTGGGCCTGCTCGGCGGAGATCCTGCGCGCCGCGGTGGCCTGGAGGGCCAGGGCGACCACGCTGACGACCAGCAGCAGGTTCATGACGGCGGCGACGCCGCCGTACTCCTCGGGTCCGAGCAGCCGCGCGGCGAGGATCGTGAAGCCGTACGTCGCGACGTTCATGACGGCCATCGCGACCGCGATCTGCACACCGCCGCGCACCGGCAGCGCCCGGTCGGGCGCGTCCGGGGCGGAGGGGAGGCCGGGCACGTCGTCGAGCCTAGGCCGTGGAGACGCCCCGGGAGCGCATCCGGTGACCGTTCGTGACCGTCCGGTAAGTGAGACGAAGGACACCCCGACGACGGTTGTGACCTCGTGATTACTCGTTGGTAGAGTGCCGCGACCGCGCAGACGCGTGGTCCGTGGCCGGGAGGGGCCACGAGGTTCGGGAGGGAACCCCCACATCGTCATGCGTAGAACTCTGCTCGGAGGGCTGCTGCTCGTCGCGGCAGCCTTTCTCACTGTCCTGATCGGAGACTGGCTCGACCTCGAGCTGGACGCCGTCGCCGTCCTCGGGATCGGAACCGGGGCCGTCGTCGCGCTGGTGCCCGACGCCACCGCTGCCCGCCGCCTGGCCGGGTTCGCGCTCGGGGTCGTCGTCACCGTGCTCGCCTACTACTTCCGCGCGTCCCTGACGCCCGACACCGCCACCGGTCGCGCGGTCTTCGCCGCCCTGGTCGTGGCGCTGTGCGTCGGGGTGACGCTCGCCAGCCTGGAGCGGCTCCCGCTGTGGTCGACGCTGCTCGGCGCCGCTGCCTTCGCCGGCTGCTTCGAGGCGACGTACAACACGGCCGTGCCGCGCGTGGTCGAACTGTCCATCGGCGCGCTCACCACCCTCGTGCTGTGCGTGGCCGTCGGCTTCGTCGCGGGCGGCGTCGCCGGCGCGGTCCGCCCGCAGCGCCACACCGAGCGGCACGCCGACCGCCCCTCCACCACCCCCGACGAGCAGATGGAGCCCGTGCAGTGAGGACCTCCGTGAAGAACTCCGCCCTGACCGTGGGCGCCGGCCTGGCCGCCCTGGCGCTGGCCTCGACCGCAACCGCCTCCGGCGCGTACGCCGCCTCCGACGGTGACGTCGACGTCGTCAACACCGAGACCGTGCAGGTCTACGTCAAGCCCGACGGGTCGATCGAGAGCGAGCGCGTGTACGAGCAGCTCACGCTGACCGGCACCGGCACCGCCGAGGTCGACAACCCGATCGAGGAGGAGGGCCTGCGCAACCTCAACGAGTTCGGCAGCCCGGACGTCGAGGACGGCGTCCAGAGCTTCGAGGTCGACGTCGACGGCGTCGAGCGGCTGCGCTCGGTGAGCGACTACACCGGCGAGCTGCCCCTCGACATCGACGTCGAGTACCGCCTCGACGGCGAGCTGGTCGAGCCCGGCGACGTCGTCGGCGCCGACGGCGAGCTCGAGGTGCTCTACACGGCTCGCAACATCACCGCCCAGCCGCAGGAGGTCTCCTTCCCCGACGGCAAGGGCGGCACCACCACCGAGACCGTCGACGTCCCGATCCCGATGGTCGGCTCGCTGACCACCATCGTGCCGCCGAACTTCACGGAGGTCTCCTCCGACCAGGCCAACATGGCCGGCGACGGCAAGGGCGGCACCAAGCTCAGCTTCACCATGACGCTGTTCCCGCCGGTCGGCTCCGACACCGCCGAGTTCGGCTACACGGCGAACATCTCCGACGGCGTCGTCCCGTCCTCCTCCGTCTCGGCCCTGCCGGTCAACCCGCTGGAGAGCCCCTCGTTCAAGACGGCGGGCGAGAGCTACCAGTCCGGTTCCGAGACCGGTGTGGAGCTCGCCGAGGGTGCGACCGAGATCGACACCAACCTGCTCAAGCTGCGCGACGGTGCCGCCAAGCTCCTCGCCGGCCTGATCAAGCTCTCCGACGGCGCCGACGAGCTCAGCGCCGGCCTCGCCGGCGAGGCCGCCCCCGGTGCGCGCGAGCTCGCCGACGGTGCGGGTGAGCTGAACGACGGCCTCGGCCAGATCGACGACGGTGCCGGCCAGCTCGCCGACGGAGCGGGTCGTCTCGCCGACGGCACTGGCCAGCTGGACGACGGAGCTGGACGGCTGGCTGGCGGCGCGGGAGACCTCGCTACCGGACAGGCTGCCCTCGAGGATGGTCTGAAGACCCTTCATGAGGGAGTCGATTCGCTGCCGAAGAGCGTGAAGAAGAAGTTGGCGAAGGACCCTCAGTACAAGGCACTGACTGGCGCGCTCACGGAGATCGCGGAGGGGATTGGCACGCGCATGGACGCGCCCGACGCCGAGACTCTGCTCGGTGGCCTCAATGCGGTGCAGTACGGCATGCGCTTCCCGGGGCCGACTGACTGCGACGTGGCCCTTGGCGGTGGAACGCCACAGCGCTGCGGGGCCATGGACGGGGTTCAGTTCATCGCCGAGCAATTGGCGCAGGGCGCCACAGACCTGAACCAGCTGAAGCAGGCACTTAGCGCTCTGAACGCCGCCAACGCCTGCCCAACCTCCCCGGCCGCGCCGGACGGGTTCCTGCCGCCCGCCAACGCCCCGGCCGGAGAGTGCCGGCTTGTCTCGACCATCTACTACGGCCTGTTCAGCCCGGCGCCCGATGCTCCTGGCGCCCAGGCGAAGGTCACCGTGGCGGCTGGAGCGCTGCAGGACATCCAGCAGCAGGTGCAGGCCGAGCTGTTGGCGCCCGGGGCCGGTCTCGATCGGCTGCGCTTTGGGCTGTCGAATCCTGCGGCTGGCAACTGTCTCGCTGCGAAGCAGACGACGACTCTTGCCGACGACTGCGGGATCAAGGAGGCCAGCATCTTCATCCGTGACTTGGGCATCCCGTCGCTGGTGGACGGGATCACCGCGAGCGTCAGGAGTGAGCTGCTCGGAGGCATCGGCCAGCCGACTGCCAACTGCAACCCTGAGGACACTCTTCGATGCGCTGCTGCTGCCTTGGCGGACGGGGGAGCGCAGCTGCGGGCGGGTGCCAACGATCTGTCCGCTGGAACGGGTGAATTGAACGCCGGTGCGGGTGAGCTCTCCGCGGGTGCCGGCCAGCTCGCCGATGGGACCGGCGAGGCGGCCGACGGGTCACAGCGCCTGGCGGACGGCGCAGGTGAGCTGGCGGACGGGCTCGGCGAGGCTGCCGACGGCTCGGTCCGGCTGGCGGACGGCATGGCCGAGGCCCGGAACGGCGCCCCGGCGCTGGTCGACGGCGCCGGTCGCCTGTCCGAGGAGGGCATGTCGCAGCTGATCGACGCCGGTGAGGACACCGCGCAGGACTACGGCAAGCTCTACGCCACCATCGAGGCCGGTGCCGAGCGCGCCGACGCCGAGAAGATGGCCTACGGCGCCCCGGAGAACGCGACCGGGATGACGGCGTACACCTACGAGCTGCTGGGTGACGACGGCGAGACCAGCCGCAACACCGTCCGTGCGCTGGCTGCACTGGGCGTGCTCGGCCTCGGTGCCGGTGGGTTCTTCCTGTACCGCCGGTTCGCCGCCTGAGCTCACGCTGAAGCCGTCCGCGGCGCCGTCCTGGATGGGGCGGCGCCGCGGACGTCGTGCGTTTGTCCACAGGCGGGAGTTGCCGGTGGCAAGTGTCGCCGGAGGCCGATATCATCGAACACATGTTCGATCGCGAGCTCGACGCGGCCCTGGTGGGGGAGTGGACCCACCGACTGTCGACGTCAGGGCTCGACCTGGACGACGCCGATCGCATCGACCTGATCCGGGCCCTGGAGGAGCTGAAGTGCGCGGCCGAGGGCGCGCAGGCGAGAGCGACGGCCGCCTTCGCGCGGTCACAGCGGGCGCGCGCTGCCGAGCGGGGCGTGCCGGAGGCGCAGCAGGGGCGTGGCATCGCCGAACAGGTGGCGCTCGCCCGCCGCGAGTCCCCTCACCGCGGGCGGCGCCATGTCGGCCTCGCCGTGGTTCTCGAGACCGAGATGCCCCACACCGCCGCGGCACTGTCGCGCGGAGCCATCAGCGAGTGGCGCGCCACTCTCCTGGCCCGCGAGACCGCGATGCTCTCCCGCCTCGACCGCGGGCGGGTGGACGCGGAGCTGGCATCGGACCCCCACCGCCTGGCGGCCATGGGCGACCGGCAGGCAGGCGCCCGCGCGGCCCAGGCCGCCGCGCGCCTCGACCCGGCATCGGTGTGTGCACGCCGTCGCCGGGCCGAGGCCGATCGGACCGTGACCATCCGCCCCGCACCCGACACGATGACCTGGGTCACCGCGCTGCTGCCGGTGGCCGACGGCGTGGCCCTCCACGCGACGCTCCGACGGGCGGCCGACTCCGCCCGGGCCGGAGGCGACCCGCGGTCGCGCGGTGCGGTCATGGCCGACACCCTGTGTGCCCGGGTGGTGGCCGGTGACGGACCCGCGGCCGGCCGACCGCTCCCGCGCGTCGCCGTGGGCCTGGTCATGACCGACCGCGCCGCGCTGCTGGGCGCCGACGACACCGCCCACCTCGAGGGCTTCGGTCCCCTGCCGGCCGAGCTGGCGCGGGAGCTGTTGCGCGGTGCGCTCGACGCGGACGAGAGGGTGTGGCTGCACCGGCTCTACGCCCGCCCGACCACCGGCGAGCTGGTCGCGACCGACTCCCGCCAGCGCCTCTTCCGCCGCAGCCTGCGCAGGCTGGTCGTGGTGCGCGACCAGGTGTGCCGAACTCCCTGGTGCGACGCGCCGATCCGCGAGGTCGACCACGTGCGTGACCATCAGCGGTCGGGGCCGACGAGCGGGACCAACGGCCAGGGCCTCTGTCAGGCCTGCAACCACGCCAAGCAGGCCCGCGGCTGGAGCGCCCGTCCGCGACCCGGTCCCGCCCACGAGGTCGAGACCGTCACCCCGACCGGCCACCGTTACCGGTCACGAGCGCCGGCCCTGGCGACGCCGGGGGCAGAGGAGGTCCGGCCGGGCGTATGGCGGCTGGCCGGCTGAGCCTGCTGCTCCCCAGGTCGACGAGAGCGAACCCAGGTCAACCGAGGTCGGCGACGAAGATGGCGGTGCCCGGGGTGAGCAGGCCGCGGGTCCGCGACCAGCCGCCCCAGACCCGGTCGTGGTCCTCGGGCCACTCGGGCTCGACCAGCCGGGTGATCCGGAAGCCGGCTCCGGCCAGCAGGTCGACCCAGTCCCCCAGGGTGCGGTGGTGCTCGACGTAGGACACCCGCCCGGTCGCGTCGTCGACCTCGACGTACGGCGTCCGGTCCCAGTACGGCTGGTTCGCCGTCAACCCGGGCTCGCCTGGGTCGTCGGGGAACATCCACCGCGTCGGGTGGGTGATCGAGAACGCGAAGCGCCCGCCCGGCCGGAGCACCCGCGCCGTCTCGGCGATGGCCACGTCGATGTCCGCCACGAACTGCAGGGCGCCGAACGAGCAGAAGACCACGTCGAACGCCTCGTCGGTGAACGGTAGGTGGGTGGCCGTCCCGAGGACCACCGGCACCGCGACGCCGGTCTGCTCGTCGATCCGCCGCGAGTGCTGCAGCTGTCGGTGGGAGAGGTCGAGGCCGACCGGCCGGCCGCCGTGGTCACGGACCCAGCGAGAGCACTGCCCGGCGCCGGAGCCGACCTCGAGCACGTCGCGCCCGGCGACGTCGCCGAGCACCCCCGCCGCCTCCTCGGTCAGCCCCTCGGGACCCCACACGAACCCGCGGTCACCCAGGAACGAGCCGTGGGTCGCCTGGTACTCGTCGGCGTACCGGTCCCAGTCGGGGCCGTTGGCCCCCCGTGACTCCTGCTCGTCGACCGGTCGCCGCTCCACCCGCACCGCGGGGTGCGGCCATGCTTCCTCCACCCGGCTGATGGTACGACCGCCGTGCCTGTCGGCGGGATCGCCCACCGGGTGGCGGAAATCACGCGTCCGTCGGCGCGCTTCTGCGTGTCCGCGCGCCCACGGGGGCGGAGAATGGGTGCCGTCACGTCCTCCCCGCCGCCCGCCCGGCCCGCTTGAAAGCTCGACCGCCCGTGTCCCGCCGCTCACTCGTCACCCCGCTCATCGTCGCGGTTCTGCTCTCCGTCGCCACCGGAGTCACTGTCTCCACCGCCGACTCCTCGCCGGCGCCCACGTCCGGCGCCGCGCGGCCTGCCCCCGACGTCCCCGTCACCGGGCTGGTCGTCGGGGACGGCCTCAGCCGCAACGCTGCCGACGACCTCTCGGAGGCGTTCCCGGGGTGGACGGTCGACGTGGCCCCCACCCACCGGGCGCAGCACCGCTCGCCCGTCGTGGTGCTCGCGCTGCCGCCGAGCGCGCGGCGGTGGCGCCCGTACCTGCTCCGGTACGCCGCCGACGTGCTGCCGGCCAGGACCACCGTGGTCTTCCAGTCCCCGGGCAAGGACCAGGCGGCCACCCCACGGCAGGCGCGGCGCACCGCGGCCCTGCTCTCCCGGGACACCGCCCCGCGCCACCGACGCTGACCGGCGGGATCGTCGTTCGCGCGACCCTTGACAGGTCGCCGACCGGCGCGCCTATCCTGCCCGGCAGCGGCGCCGACGCCCGCCGGTGTCGTCACTTCGGGGGGACACGATGGCTCGAGCGCCGCGCACGCTGGCACTTCTCACTCTTGCTCTGGCGGGCGGCCTGCTCGCCGTCCAGGCACCGGCCGCCGCCGCGCCCGGCGGGGGTGGCCGGCCGTTCCGGCACCTCGATCCGGGTGGCCAGCCCGCGCTCGCGGAGCGGGTGCCGGTCAACGTCGTCCTCGTCGGCCACGAGCCCGACGACGTCAACCCGAACCGGCTGCTGAGGGCGCTGCCGCGGACCTCGGAGCCGGTTGTCCGGTCGCGGCTCTGGTACGACGAGGTCGAGCCGCTCGGGATCGACTACCGCTACGACTACGACCTGCGCTTCGCGAGTCGCCGCTGGGAGAACCGGCTGTTCGGCCACCTCTCCTCGATCGCGACCGACAAGCCCCTCACCGTGTTCCAGACCGACTACAACGACCAGGCCGGCACGCTCGACGTGACCAGCAACAGCTGGATCGACGCGGCGAGCACCGAGGGGTGGCTCGCTCGCCACGCGCCCCGCGGCGTGGACACCCGCCGGAACACCGTCTACCTGATCAACTGGTGGGGTCGGTCCGACTTCCGGTTCCACGTCTACACCAAGACCGACGAGCCCGACCCCGACACCGGCTACGACTTCGGCGAGCTGCGCGACAGCCGCAAGCTCTCCGCCTGGGGCGGGACCACGGCGGACGACGAGGAGACCGGGCTCGGGTCGACCCACCGGGTGTGGTTCCACGACCTCTCGGCCGGCCCCGAGGGGTTCGCCAGCGGTTACGACATCACCAACGCCGACCTCGACGGCGACGGCGAGCCCGACTACCGGATCCCGCCGGCGTGGGAGTACGCCCGCGACGGCTACCGCTCGCCGAGGGCGCTCACCGGCGACCTGGCGAAGATCGTGCGCTACGTCGCGATCGACCTGCTGTTCACCAGCTCGCCGCTGTACCCGGTCGAGCTGCCGACGACCGAGCCGCCCACGTCGATCGACGTCGACAGCAACACCTACGAGGGCTGGGAGGGCGTCGACACCAGCGACGCCTACATCGAGCCGGACCTGCTCACCAGCGAGCTGACCGAGCTGCTGCTCGGCAACAAGGACCTGAGCTTCGACAACCAGGACCTGCCGTTCGAGGGCCGGGCGCTGGAGTGCTACGAGGGCTGGTTGACCGGGGCCGACTGCGAGCCCGGTGACGACCTGCCCGCCGACGCCAACCTGTTCGTGCAGAACCTCGCCGAGCTCGCGCGGACCAAGGACGACGGCGACAGCGTCGACTACGAGCTGCCGGTGTTCAACTACGCGGTCGAGACCGATGACCCGACGCCGCTCGGGTTCGCCGACGACAACTGGAGCGACGGCACGCAGAGCGTCGTGTTCAGCTTCATCAACCCGTTCATCGTCGACGCCGGCTACGGGCTGACGACCACCCAGATCCACGAGGTGGGCCACCACCTCGGGCTGTCCCACCCGCACGACGGCTACGACCCCGAGACCGGCGTCGACTACGAGCCGACGGGCGACTTCTACTTCGCGTGGCTCGGGACCTCGGTCAACTCGATGATGAGCTACATCGACCTCAACTGGGACTTCTCGCAGTTCGACCAGGACAACATGGCGCGGTTCCAGGCGGCGGCCTACGTCGAGGCCGCCAACCGGCTCGCCGGTGAGGCGCTGGCAGCTCCCGAGCCGCAGCGCGCACGGGACGAGCTGCGGCGCGCCGACCGGCTGGTCGGTCGGGCCGAGCAGGCGTTCGCGCGGCACCGCTACCCGCTGGCGTGGGCGTGGGCCGGGCAGGCCTACGCGCTGGCCGCCGAGGGCGCCGAGGAGGCCGGTGTCGACGTCGAGCTGTCGGTCCGGCGGGCGCTGCGCGCGTCCCGGACCGCTCCGGTGCCGCACAGCGCCGAGGTGCACGAGGCCATCATCGACACCCTGGAGCCGGACGACCCGCGGATGCTGCCCTGACCGGGCGGCGTCCGGGGGCCTCGGCGAGTTGGACTCCGACACGCCGGGCGGCGTAATCTAGGCCACTGCGCCTCCAGGTCTGCCCGGGTCCCACCGGAGTGGATCCACCAGGCTCGCTATCACTGCTCGTCCCGCTCGTAGGGACGCGGCGATCACCACCGGTAGTGAAACCGACCAGTTGCGCGTGCCCGACGACATCTGACCACCGAGGATCCACTTCCCTTATGACGAGCAGCACCTACCTCACCGAGACCACGGACGCGCCCCAGGTGGCGGTCAACGACATCGGCTCGGCGGAGGACTTCCTCGCCGCGATCGACGAGACCATCAAGTACTTCAACGACGGTGACATCGTGGACGGCACCATCGTCAAGGTCGACCGGGACGAGGTCCTGCTCGACATCGGCTACAAGACCGAGGGCGTGATCCCGAGCCGCGAGCTCTCGATCAAGCACGACGTCGACCCCAACGAGGTCGTCGAGGTCGGCGACAAGGTCGAGGCCCTGGTCCTCCAGAAGGAGGACAAGGAAGGCCGCCTGATCCTGTCCAAGAAGCGCGCCCAGTACGAGCGCGCCTGGGGCACCATCGAGCAGGTCAAGGAGGAGGACGGCGTCGTCGAGGGCACCGTCATCGAGGTCGTCAAGGGCGGCCTGATCCTCGACATCGGCCTGCGCGGCTTCCTCCCCGCCTCCCTCGTCGAGATGCGTCGCGTCCGCGACCTGCAGCCGTACGTCGGCCAGACCCTCGAGGCGAAGATCATCGAGCTCGACAAGAACCGCAACAACGTGGTCCTGTCGCGCCGCGCCTGGCTGGAGCAGACCCAGTCCGAGGTCCGCCACGGCTTCCTGACCCAGCTCCAGAAGGGCCAGATCCGCAAGGGCGTCGTCTCCTCGATCGTCAACTTCGGTGCGTTCGTCGACCTCGGCGGCGTCGACGGCCTGGTCCACGTCTCCGAGCTGTCCTGGAAGCACATCGACCACCCGTCCGAGGTGGTCACCGTCGGTGACGAGGTCACCGTCGAGGTGCTCGACGTCGACATGGACCGCGAGCGGGTCTCGCTGTCGCTCAAGGCGACGCAGGAGGACCCCTGGCAGCACTTCGCCCGCACCCACCAGATCGGCCAGATCGTGCCGGGCAAGGTCACCAAGCTGGTGCCCTTCGGCTCGTTCGTCCGGGTCGAGGAGGGCATCGAGGGCCTGGTCCACATCTCCGAGCTGGCCGAGCGCCACGTCGAGATCCCCGAGCAGGTCGTCCAGGTCAACGACGACGTCATGGTCAAGATCATCGACATCGACCTCGAGCGTCGCCGGATCTCGCTGTCCCTCAAGCAGGCCAACGAGACCAGCACCGCCGCCGACGTCGAGGACTTCGACCCGACCCTCTACGGCATGACCGCGACCTACGACGAGCAGGGCAACTACGTCTACCCCGAGGGCTTCGACCCCGAGACGGGCGAGTGGCTCGAGGGCTACGACGAGCAGCGCGCGACCTGGGAGGACCAGTACGCCAAGGCGCACGCCCGCTGGGAGGCCCACGTCAAGCAGCAGGCCGAGGCCGCCCAGGCCGAGGTCGAGGCCGGCGAGGCGACGTCGTACTCCTCCGGCTCCGAGGAGTCCGGCAGCAGCGAGACCGACGAGAGCGGCGGCTCGCTCGCCTCCGACGAGGCGCTGCAGGCGCTCCGCGAGAAGCTCACCGGCGGGGGCGGTTCCTGAGGAAGGCGCGCTAGCGCCTGTCTCGAAGGGCGGCTGACCCCGTACGCCGTCGAGGGCCCGGTCCACCACCTGGTGGGCCGGGCCCTCGCGCGTAGCCGCAGGACGGACTACGCCGCGGGCTGGAAGCGGACGGACTCGGCGATGTCGATCAGCTCACGGTGCTGGGACGTGGGCTGCTCGGGGTAGTTGCTCGCGGTGACCACGGCGCGGGTGCCGTCGACGTCGAGGATCCAGAGGTGGTGGACGATCCCGGGCCGGTCCGAGTGCCAGGGGCCCTCGTCGCCACCTGTGAGCCAGAGGGTGTACTCACCACCACCCGGACAGGGTTCGTCGCCCATGTCCACGCCGAAGGGGACGGTGATCTCCAGGGAGAACCCGTGGTGTCCGTCGAGCTCGGTGGGTCTCGGCCGGGTGGCCGGGCCGAGCTGGCGGTGCAGAGCACGGGCCAGGTCAGCAGCGGTGGGTCCGACGGTCTCGGCGGTGCGTCGACGGCACGGTGTGCGGAGGACCCGGTCGGCGCGCCAGACCTGGACCGCACCGAGCTGTTCCGGCTCGGAGCCGCCGCCCGCGTCGATGATCCAGCCGCCGTTGCTGTAGTAGCCGTCGGGGACCTCGAAGACCGGCCGGCTCGGGACCCCGAACGTCCTGAGCCGGTAGGTCCCGGGCTCCAGGGCTCCCGTCACGCCCCGCAGGTCGGTGGGCCGGCTCGCAGCGGGGGTCTCGGCGTCCGGTGACGTCGTCGGGTCGTCGGCCACGGTACTGCTGTCCGACCGGGCGTCGGGCTGGGCGCCGGTGCACCCGGTCAGGGCGACCAGCAGGGCGACCGTGCTGGTCGCGACCAGTGCTCGGGCAGGGCTCATCGCATTCTCCTTGCGTCGTGGTGTGTCGTGGTGGCTGGTGTGCGGGACCTAGGAGCCCGGAGCCTCGAAGCGGACGGACTCGGCGAGGTCGATCAGCTCCTGGTGCTGGGCTGCGGGCTGGTCGGGGTAGTTGCTGGCGACGACCACGGTGCGGGTGCCGTCGACGTCGAGGATCCAGAGGTGGTGGACGATCCCGGGACGGTCGGAGTGCCAGGGCCCGGAGTCACGACCGGTGAGCCACAGCGTGTACTCGCCGCCGGGACAGGCGGCGAGGTCTGTGTCCGCGGGGACGGTGACCTCCAGGTAGGAACCTCGGTGACCGTCGAGCTCGGTGGGGACCGGCCGGGTGCTGGGGCCACGCTGGCTGGCCACCTCCCGGGCCAGGTCGGCGGCGGTCGGTCCGACGGTCTCGCTGGTGCGTCGTCGGCAGGGTGTGTCGAGCACTCGGTCGACGCGCCAGACCTGGACCGCGCCCAGCTGCTCCGGCTCGGACCCGCCACCGGCGTCGATGACCCAGCCGCCGTTGCTGAAGTAGCCCGCGGGGACCTGGAAGACCGGCCGGCTCTGGACCCCGAACGTCCGCAGGCGGTAGGTCCCGGGCTCCAGCGACCCCTGCACGCCCTTCAGGTCGGTGGCCGACCGGGGCGCCGGGTCCGGCGCGACCGGCTCGGCGTCGCGAAGGGCGGGCACGTCGCCGTACCAGACGACCGCGGTCGCGACGGCGGCCACCGCGGCGAGCGCGACCGCTCCCCGCCGCACCCCGCGGACGCGCGCGCGGTCGTACGTCGACTCGAGCTCCGCCTCGAGGTCGGGCAGCAGGTGGTCGGTGTTCTGGGCCAGGCCGGTCCGGAGCCGCTCGTCAATCGACATCGTGCGCCACCTCCACGGTCTCCGACAGCAGGCTGGCGAGCCGGGCACGGGCCCGGAACAGGTGTTGCTTCACCGTCGACGTCGTGACGCCCAGGTGCTGGGCGACCTCGTCGACCGGCAGGTCGTCGAGATAGTGCAGCGCCACCGCCGCCCGCTGCTGCGGGGCGAGGGCGGCGACGGCGCGGGCCAGGTCGACGTCCGGGAGGTCGTCCCACCAGGGCTGGTCGTCGTCGGGTGGGGGAGCAGACCGCGACCGGGTCCGCTGCGCGGTGCGGATGGCCGCGCGGACCGCGACCCGACGTACCCACGCCTCGGGGTTGTCGATCCGACGGATGCCGCCCCAGCGCTCGCACAGCCTCAGGAACGCGTCCTGGGTGACCTCCTCGGCCCGTCCGCGGTCGTGCAGGACCAGGAACGTCGTGCGGAGCACCGACGGGTAGGCCGAGCGGAACACCCACTCGAACTCCACCCGCTCCGACGCTCGCACCGCATCCTCCCCGGCCGATCTCCCCTTCTGACAGTTATAGGGCCGTCGGCAGCCGTCGTGGTTGACACGGAACGGCAGATTCCTGCCAGCGCGGACGACGACGGCCCGCCCGGGTCATCCGGGCGGGCCGTCGGGGTGGGTGGGTCGGCGTGCGGCAGGCGGGCTCATGCGGCCCAGGACGAGGGCGGCGCGAGCTGGCTGTCGACGTGGTGGGAACGGGGCGGGTCCTGCGCGGCAGGGCCGTCGTGGAACACCTCGCGGAGCGTCTCGGCGAGCGCGGCCAGCGAGGCGAGGGCGACGATCAGGAGAATGATGGTTTCGGTGTTCATGGCAGGAATTCTTCCTTCGTCCAGTTTCCGCCACCAGTGGCAGAAATGACAGTCTGCATTGATTTTCTGCCACTCCTGCGTCAGGCTGTCTCCCATGAGGAAAGTGGCCGTGGTGGTGCAGGACGGCGCGGAGCCGTTCGGGCTGGGGTCGATGTGCGAGGTGTGGGCCGAGCCCTACCACCCCGAGGACGACAACCCGGTGTTCGACTTCGTGGTCGCCACGCCCCGGCCCGGCCGGGTGCGCGGGGCCAGCGGGTTCGACCTCCACGTCGACCACGGCCTCGACGACGCGGCCGACGCCGACCTGGTCTGCATCGCCCCGAAGCGGCGCTACCTCGACCCGTCACCCGAGGTGGTCGAGCTGGTGCGCGCCGCCCACGAGCGAGGCGCCCACGTCTTCGCCCACTGCACCGCGGCATTCGTGCTCGGCGAGGCCGGCCTGCTCGACGGTCGCCGCTGCACCACCCACTGGCGCCACGTCGACGAGCTGCGTGACCGGCACCCCGAGGCGCTGATCGACCCCGACGTGCTCTACGTCCAGGACGGCACCATCGTGACCGGCGCCGGCTCCGCGGCCGGCCTCGACGCGGCGCTCCACCTGATGCGCCAGCAGTTCGGGGCCCGGACGGCGGCCGCGGCCGCGCGCCGGATGGTCGTGCCGCCCCACCGCGACGGCGGGCAGGCGCAGTTCATCGCCCGGGCGGTCCCGGACTGCGACGCCGAGACGCTCGGCCCCCTGCTGACCTGGATGAACCACCACCTCGCCGACGACCTCGGCGTCGAGACGCTGGCGCGGCGGTCCCACATGTCCGCGCGCACCTTCGCGCGGCGGTTCCGCGACGAGACGGGCACCACGCCCCACGCGTGGGTGACCCGGCAGCGGCTGCAGGCCGCCGAGGAGCTGCTGGAGCAGACCGACCACTCCGTCGACTGGGTCGCGGCCGAGGTCGGCTTCGGCAACGCCGCAGCCCTGCGGCACCACTTCACCCGCTCGCGCGGGGTGTCCCCGGCGCAGTACCGCCGTACCTTCGCCGGGGTCCGTTCCGCCTGACGCCCGGCCGCTGCCGGTGACGGTCAGCGTGCCCGCTGCTCCTCGGTCCGCAGGGTGTCGGCGGCCGGAATCGGCAAAGCGGGGTCGGGCCGTTAGCGTTCCCCACATGCGGGTGGGGCTGACCGGTGGCGTGGCGTCCGGCAAGAGCACCGTCTCGGCGATCCTCGCCGACCTCGGAGCGGTGCTGATCGACGCCGACGTGCTGGCCCGCGAGGTGGTGGCGCCCGGCACCGACGGCCTCGCCGACGTGGTCGAGGCGTTCGGTCCCGGGGTGCTGGGCACCGACGGCGCCCTCGACCGTCCGGCGCTCGGGGCGATCGTCTTCGGGGACGAGGCCAGGCGACGGGTGCTGGAGGGCATCATCCACCCGCGGGTGCGGGCCCGTGCGGCCGAGATCGAGGCCGAGGCTCCGTCCGGCGCGGTCGTCGTGCACGACATCCCGCTGCTCACCGAGACCGGGCAGGCCGACGCGTTCGACGCCGTCGTCGTGGTCGACGTCCCGGTCCAGACCCAGGTGGCCCGGATGGTCGAGCTGCGCGGCCTGACCCGCGACGAGGCCGAGGCCAGGGTCGCGGCCCAGGCGACCCGGGAGGAGCGGCTGGCGAGCGCGACGTACGTCGTCGACAACACCGGGACCCCCGAGCACCTGCGGGAGCGGGTGGCCGAGGTCTACGCCGAGCTCAGCGCGCGCTCCGGCTGACCCCGGAGGTCGGCACCTCAGAGGGACAGGTGGAGCTCCCCGTCGAGGATCCGCTGCGCGATCGTGGCCGCCGGCTCCCCGCACACGAACGCGCGCGCCCGCAGCAGGGCCAGGGCGGCTGGTACGTCGCACCCCACGTCGCTGGCCACGAATCCCGCCGCCTGGTGGATGATCCGCATCCCGTCGAGCGCCGCTCCGCCCCCGGGTCGGGCCTCGGCGTCGGCGTGGTCGAGCAGGACGGGGGTGACCCCGCCCGCGATGGCCGCCAGCTCCTCGCCGCCCAGCGTGGCCGAGGGTGGGTCGAACAGCCCGACGGCCCCGAGGACCGCAGCGCCGGCGCGCAGCGGCGCCGCGACCACGGTGCTGATCCCCAGTGCGGCCAGGTCCTGCCCGTAGTGCGGCCACTCCCGCTGGATGTCCTGCCCGGTGAGCAGCCGCGCCTCGCCCCGCGCGCACACCGAGTGGAGCGGGCCCTCGTCGTGGACGAACTCCAGGTCCTGTGCGGCCTCCGCGAGCCCGTCGGCGCCGACGAAGTCCGCCGTCGACCCGTCGTCCGCCAGCAGCACAATCGCCGAGCTCGGGCAGCGGGACGCGTCCGCGACGGCGTGCGCCAGCAGCAGCCCGACACTGGTCGGGCTGCCCGCGAGCTGTGCCCGCTGCACCAGTGACCTGTGCATCCGCGCAGCCGTGCGGTGCCGCTCCTCGTTGCGTCGGTGCACCTCCGCCAGCTCGGCGGACAGTGCGCGCAGGCTCTCCGGCCCGTCGACGGCGACCCGTTCGGCCCGCCGCGCACGTCGCGCCTCGGCCTCGGCGCGCGCCTCCGCCAGGGCGGCTCGCGCCTCCCAGGTGTGCAGGTGCCGCCCGAGGTCCGACGTCACCGTCCAAGGCTACGCCTGCGGGCGCGGCACCGCCTCCATCAGCAGGACCACGCCGGCGTCGTCCTGTCCGTCCAGCGGGGTGCAGGTCACGGCGCAGATGATCGACTGTCCGCGCCGGTTCACCGCAGGCAGTTCCACGGGGTCGCACGCCTCGCCGCTCGACAGGCACTCCTGGACGCTGCCGAGCAGGTCGGCGACGGGCAGCCCGAACTCGAGGCTGAAGAACGGCTCGGAGATCACCTCGGAGGCGCGTAGTCCCCACAGCTCCTCGGCCGCGGCGTTCCAGCTGCGGACCAGCATCTGGGTGTCGAGCACGACCACGCCGGCACCGATGCTGGAGAGGACGCCCTCGAGGAAGCCGCGCGCCTCGTCGAGCTCGGAGGTGCGGATCCGCATCTCCTCGTTCATGGTCTCGAGCTCCTCGTTGCCGGACTGGAGCTCCTCGTTGGTGGTCTCGAGCTCCTCGTTGGTGGACTGGAGCTCCTCGTTGGTGGTCTCGAGCTCCTCGATGCTGGACTGGAGCTCCTCGTTGGTGGTCTCGAGCTCCTCGTTGGTGGACTGGAGCTCCTCGTAGGCGGTCTCGAGGTCCTCCCGGATCCGCTTGACCTCCTGCTGCAGCCGGGTCTGCACCGTGACGTCCACGAACGCCAGCGAGGTCCCGAGCAGGAGCCCGTCGTCGCCGCTCATCGGCCGTACCACGATGTCGAAGTACTGCGAGTCCGGCCCCGCGGTGCGGCGCTCGATCCCGGAGAGCCGGATGGTGCGGCGTTCGGAGTTGGCCTGCTCGATGACCGAGCGCAGCTCCACCGGCCGGTAGGAGAGCTCGAGGTCGCGGAAGGGGCGCCCGATGTCGTGGGTGGTGATCCCGAAGGCGGTGCGGGCGGCCTCGCTGACGGCGACGACCATGCCCTGGACGTCCAGGCCCACGACGGCGTACGGCGTGACGTCGACCAGGTGGTCCCGGACCCGGCGCTTGCGGGTGGTCGTCCGGGACTCGACAGCGGTGACGGGTTCCATCCGCACCTGGGGCGGCAGCTGGTCCGGTCCCGGGACCCCGGGGTGCCTGCGGAAGAGCCGCTGCCGCATGTTGGTGACCTCGAACTTGTCGCTGTCCGACAGCAGCATCTCGGCCTTGCCCAGGAAGAGGTAGCCGCCCTCGTTGAGGGCGAAGTGCAGCCGGTCGAGGATGAGGTTCTGGGTCTCGACGTTGAAGTACATCAACGTGTTGCGGCACACCAGCAGGTCGAGGCGGGAGATGGGCGCGTCGCGGGTGATGTCGTGGCGCCCGAAGATCACGCGGCGCCGGAGGTCGGGGCGGAGGCTGCGCTCGGCCCCGGTGCCGTCGAAGTACTTGTCGCGGAGCTCCTGGGGCATGTTCTCGAGCGCCTTCAGCGGATAGCTCCCGGTGCGGGCCTGGTGGAGCGCCTCCTCGTCGACGTCGGTCCCGTAGATCTTGACCCGGCTCAGCGCCTCGTCGAGGCCGAGGTGCTCGGCCAGCACGATCGCCACCGAGTAGGGCTCCTCACCGCTGGAGCAGCCCGCGCTCCACACGCGGATCTCGGATCCGGGGTCGGTCCGGGCGACCAGCTCCGGGACGACCTCCTCCTGCAGGTGTCGCCAGGCCTCGGCGTCGCGGAAGAAGCTGGTGACGTTGATCAGGATGGTGTTGAACAGCAGCCGGAACTCGTCGGCGTCGATCTCGAGCCGGTCGCGGTAGTCGCCCCAGGACTCGAGGCCGACCTCCGCCATCCGCTTGCGGATGCGGCGTGCCAGCGACGACCGCTTGTAGCCGGTGAAGTCGAAGCCGCGAGCGTCACGGATGAACTCCAGCAGCGCCTCCAGCCCCGCCCCGTCGTGGTCCGCGGAGCCGTCGTCCGAGGACTGGTGCTCCTGCTCGCCCATCACGTCCTCCTCTGGTGGATCAGACCTTCGACGACCGGCGCGATCTCGTCGAGCGGAAGCTGGAAGTGCACCTCACCCGTCGCGCTGGCAGCGTCCGGCATTCCCCGGAACTCTGCCGTCGAGGGGTCCTGGACGATCACCGTGCCTCCGCGGGACCGGACGGCCGTCACACCCATGGCGCCGTCGCTCCCGGTCCCGGTCAGCACGCAGGCGATCGCGCGCTCAGCGTAGGCCCCCGCGACCGACTCGAAGAGGAGGTCGGCGGAGGGTCGCACGAAGTGGACCAGGTTGCTCCCCGAGAGGCTGAGCACCCCGTCTGCGCCCACCAGGAGGTGGCGGTCCGGCGGCGCGACGTAGGCGATCCCCGGCCTCGCGGTCTCCCCGTCCTCGGCGAGCTTGACCCGCATCCGGGCACGCCGTTGCAGGACGTCGGCGATCACCGTCTCGTGCCGGGGATCGAGGTGCTGGACGATCAGGACCGGCACCGGGAGGTCCGCGGGGAGAGCTCCGAGCAGCTTGCCGAGGGCGCTGATCCCACCCGCTGAGGAGGCGACCGCGACGATCTCGTAGGCGGGCGACGACGCGGGCGATCCCTCGGACACGAGCAGAGCCTAGTCCTCCGGGACTCCCCGGCCGGGGTCGACACCTGATGGGTTCGCGGAGGTGGTCGGCGGCGGCCGGAAGCCGAGTCGTACGACGGCCTCGGCGACCTCGCGGACCGGGATCCCGCGCCGACGTGCGTGGCCTCGCATGAGCTCGAAGGCCGCGTCGGGCCGGACCCGTTCGACGGCCGCGAGCACCCCCTTCGCCTGCTCGATGAGCACCCGTGAGTCGAGTGCGTGCTGGAGCTGGGCCACCACCTTGGCCTGCTCACGCAGCACCTCGGTGCCGGTCGCCCACGCCGTCGCGATCGCCGCCAGCACGACCGCGGCCCCCTCGTCGTCGTCGGACCAGGAGCGGGGTGACCTCGAGTAGGCGCTGAGGGACGCGTCGACCCGCTCCCCGCGGGTGAGCGGCACGGTGAGGACGGCACGGAAGCCGGCGCTCGTCGCGGCCTCGAGAAACGCCGGCCAGCGTCCGTCGGCACGGGTGTCGTCGACCCGGACGGCGACGCCGCTCGTGGTCGCCGTGAGGCCGGGTCCGGAGTGCTGTGCGTACTGGACGGTGTCGAGCACGCCGACGGGCGCGGGCTGCGCGGGCGCGGAGGCCAGGTGGGCGCCCTCGGCGCTCGTGACCGCGGCTGCCGGCACGGAGAGCACCTCGGCGGCGGCTCCGCACAGCGCCTCGAGCCGGGTGGACTCGTCACCGAGCCGCTGGGTCCGCGCAAACTCCGCGACGAGGCCCCACGCCGATGTTGTGGTGGGGCGTGCTGGTTGGCGCACGACGAGCCACCTCCACGTCTCACGATAGTCCTGCACCGAGGGGTCGGTACCCATCCGTGGGCGTGGACATACGCCACAGGGCCGCCTAAGGTAGCGGCCGAGGGCTCCCGCTCGGTGAGCCCGCCCGTCGCCCCGGACCCCGGCGCACCCGCAGACCAGATGTCCGTGCGAAGGGATCCCGATGGCTCCGATGACGACCCGGTCGAGGTACGCCTCCCGGCCCGTCGTCGGTCCCGGCTGTCCCGGTCGCCACGGACGTCGCCTTCTCCCGCGACGATCCGACGGGGGCGGACCGGCCGTGATCGGGGGACACGGTGCAGGAGAAGGGGTGTGTCGTCGTCCTCACGCAGCCGACGACACACGGAGGACGGTGGTCGGGTAGGCGGTTGCTTCGCTCGCCGCCTGACCCGACCGCCGTCCTCGACCCCCCGGCCACCGGCTAGCGTGACCCGGTGCCCACCCCCGCCCGACGCCTGATGGTGCCTGCGCTGCTGGCGGGCGTCCTGGTGGCGGGCTGCTCCGCGTCCGACCCGGGCGGCTCCGCGGCCCCGTCCCCGGAGCCGACGCCCCGCGAGGCCGGCTCGGCCACGAGCCCGGACCCCGACCGGCCCACCTCGTGGGGGCCGACGGTCGGTGAGGTCGAGCACGCGCGCGACCTGGTGTCCGCGATGTCCACCGAGGAGCTCGCCGGCCAGGTGATCGTGGGCCGCTACGCGGGCACCGACCCGGAGGTGCCGGCCCAGCTCGTGCGGGACCATCACCTCGCGGGCGTGTGCGTGACCTCGACGAACGTCGCCGACGAGGGGCAGGTCCGGGCCACGGCTGCCGCGGTGAGCCGGGCGCACGCGGCCGACGGCCGCGACTGGCCGGCGGTGATCGGTGTCGACGAGGAGGGTGGCGTGGTCTCCCACCTGCGCGGCGTCGCCACCGAGTTCCCGCCGTTCGCCCTCGCCGGAGCCGCCGTCGCGCAGGGCGGGGCCGGCCGCGACGTGGTGACCGAGGCGGCCCGCGCCACGTCCCTGGAGCTGCGCGACCTCGGCTTCACGTGGGTGTTCGCGCCTGTCGCCGACGTCACCATCGGCGCTGCCGACCCGACGATCGGTACCCGGTCGCCCTCGGGTGACCCGGCGCTCGCGTCCCGCGCGGTCGCGGCGGCGGTGGAGGGGTACGACGACGCGGGCCTGGTCTCGACGACCAAGCACTTCCCCGGCCACGGCGCCGTGACGGCCGACAGCCACGAGACGCTCCCGGTCCTCGGCTCCACGATGCCGGAGCTGCGGGCCCGCGACCTGCGGCCGTTCGAGGCGGCCGTGGCGGCCGGGGCGCCGGCGATCATGGTGGCGCACCTCGACGTGCAGGCGATGCAGCCCGGGACGCCGTCCAGCCAGGCGCCGAAGGTCTACGACTACCTGCGCGACGAGCTGGGCTTCGAGGGCGTGGCCATCACCGACTCCCTCGGGATGGGTGCGGCGCTCAGCCGGGACTTCCCGGCCGTGCGCGCGCTCCGGGCAGGGGCCGACCTGCTGCTGATGCCGGTCGACCCCGCGAAGACGCACGAGCTCGTGGTCGACGCGATCGAGAGCGGCCAGGTGACCCGCGAGCGCGCCGAGGAGGCCGCGACCAGGGTGGTCGCGGCTCAGCTGTGGCAGCAGCGGGTCGCGCGCGAGGTCCCGGTGCCGGCCGACGTCGAGGCACGGGCCGAGCGGGCCGCCGCCGACCTCGCGGCCGTCGGCTAGCGCCGACGTTCGAGCGGCCGCACGAGCAGGTCCTCGTGGTGGACCGTGACGGACAGGTCGCCGGACGCGGCCTGCGCCAGCCGCCGCCGGTGGTACGGACCGAGGGCGTCCTGCAGGTCAGGCTGCTGCTCGACCGCGGCGGCCACCCAGCCGGTCAGCCAGTCCGCGGTCAGGGCCCGCTGGTCACCGCCCAGCCGCCACGGGCTGGAGCGCACCCGGACGTCGCGGCCCGCTGCCCGGAACCGGGTGGCCGCGGCGGACGAGGCGTCCGGGCCGAGCAGGGTCCGGCTGCCGACGGTCCGCCGCTGGTGGGCGTTGAACGCGTCGGTGACGACCGCGTCCCACGGGTGCGGCGGTGCCAGGGTGACCCGGCCGACGACCGAGAGCGTGATCAGGACCGGGCACCCCGGGAGGGCACAGCCGGCGACGAACCGGTCCAGCTCCGGGCCGTCCATCATGTCGAGCAGGGCCGAGGCCGTGAGCAGGTCGGCGTCCGCGACGGCCGTCGGTGCGAGGCGGCTGACGTCGTCCTCCCGGGTCTCGACGACCACCGTGCTGCCGTCGGCGGCCGCGGGGGGTGGGTACGACGCCGCCCGGGCGAGCAGCTCGGGGTCGCGGTCGTGCAGGACCCAGTGCTGGGGCCCGGGCAGCCGGGGCGCGAGCCAGCGGACGACCGACCCGGTCCCGCCGCCCAGGTCGTGGAGGCGCAGGACCCGGCCGGCCGGGAGGGAGCGCAGCAGCTGGTCCACGAGCTCCAGCGAGCGGGCGGCGGCGTCGGCCGGCTCGCGCAGCGCGAGCCAGTCGGCGTCGGCGCGGACCACCTCGGCCGTCGTGCCACCTCCGTCCCGGTGAACCGAACCCCCCTCGCGGGCGTTCCCTCCTGACGAACGACGGAGGAGGGGCAGTGGTTCAGGTGGCCCGGGCGCTCGCGGCGGCCCTCGGAGCGCTGGTCGCCCTGCTCGCCGCCCTGTCGCTCGTGGTGCCGCTGGACACCGTCGCCTGGGTGGCCGGTCTCGCGGGCGGGCTCCTGGTCACCGCGTCCGTGGCGCACGCGGCTCCGGGCGTGCTGGGACCCGCCGACCTGGTGACCCTCACCCGGGCCCTGCTCGCCTGCGTGGTCGCGGCCCTGGTGGCGCAGGGAGTGCTCGGTGACCAGGTCACGCCGCTGCTGGTCACCGTGGCGGCCACAGCCCTGGCGCTGGACGCTGTCGACGGGCGGGTGGCGCGCGCGACGGGCACCCAGACCGGCTTCGGTGCCCGGTTCGACGGCGAGGCCGACGCCTTCCTGCTGCTCGTGCTGTCCGTGCCCGTGGCGCAGGAGCACGGCGCATGGGTGCTGCTGGTCGGGCTGGCCCGTTACGCGTTCTGGGGCGCGGGCGTCGTGGCACCGTGGCTTCGCGCCCCGCTCCCGCGACGCGACTGGCGCAAGGTCGTCACGGCCGTGCAGGGCATCGCCCTCGTCGTCGCCGCGTCCGGCGTGCTGCCGACGGTCCCGACGGACGCGGCGCTGCTGGTGGCGCTCGGGCTGCTGGCGGAGTCGTTCGGCCGCGACGTGGTGTGGCTCGCGCGGCACCGGGCAGGGGCGCACGCGGGCGCTCTCGGCGGACGACGGCTCCCGGTCCCGTGAGGGACGACCGGGCGACCTGGACGGCGGCGCTGGAGCCGGCGCGGCGGACGGCGTACGCCCCGGGACAGTACGTCGGCCAGGAGAGCTTCATGAGCGCCCGGGAGATCCTGTCGCTGGCCCGGCGCGCCGGGATCGGCCCGGCCGACACGGTCCTCGACGTGTGCTGCGGGGTGGCCGGCCCGGGCCGGCTGGTCACCGCCGCCCGGGGCTGCCACTACCTCGGCGTCGACCGCAGCGCGGCCGCCGTCGCCCTGGCCCGCCGGGCGGTGGGGGACCTCCCGTGCCGGTTCGAGGTGGCCGAGGTCCCTCCCGTCCCGCCGGGGCCGTTCGACGTGGTCCTGCTGCTCGAGACCCTGCTGGCGTTCCGGCACAAGGGCCCGTTGCTGGCGGCGGTCGCGGCCGCGCTGCGCCCGGGAGGGCGGCTCGTCGTCACGGTCGAGGAGGGGCCCTCGCTGTCATCGGCGGAGCAGGCCGCGATGCCCGCCTCCGACACGGTGTGGCCGGTCCGGCTGGCGGAGCTGCGAACCTGTCTGGCGCGGGTCGGGCTCGAGGTCGCCTCCGTCGAGGAGCACACCACCGCCCACCGCGCCACAGCCGAGGCGCTGGCCGACGCGTTCGTCGCGGACCGACGGGCGATCGCCGCCCGGATCGGTCCGCAGGCGGTCGACGACCTGGTCACCGGCCACCGGCTGTGGGCCCGCTGGCTGCGGGTCGGCCGGATCCGCAAGCTGGGCGTCGTCGCCGTACGGTCGTCTGAACCGCCCGGGCCGACGAGCCGTTCTCCCGGGTGACATCGGCCCCGCGACCGTCGTGGGGAGCGAAGGGAGCGTCTCATGGTCCTGCGAGCGCTGGCGGCGGTGGCGGTACTGGTCTCGGCGGCGATGCACCTCTACCTGTGGGTCGAGGGTTACCGGGACCTCGAGGTGATCGGTCCGGCGTTCCTGCTCAACGCGGTCGGTGGGGCGGTGATCGCGGTCCTGGTGCTCGTCTGGCGGCACTGGCTCCCGGCCCTGCTGACCCTCGGTTTCGGGGCGTCGACCCTGGGTGCGTTCGTGGTGTCCACCACCGTCGGGCTGTTCGGCGTGCAGGAGCAGTGGCGCGGCTGGGAGGTGTGGACCGCGGCGATCTCGGAGGCCGCCGCGATCGTGCTCGGCCTCGCGCTGCTGGCCCGGAGTGCCGGCTCAGGTCGACAGCCGTAGCACCACGCGGCCGTCGGTCGTCCGCACCTCGACCGACGCCACGTCGGCTCGCGTGGTGGCCGTCGCGGCCTCGATCTCCATCCGGCGGCCGCTCACCGAGCGCCAGCTGCCGACCCGCTCGAGCTCACCGGCGCGGGTCCGGACGAACAGCACGTAGTCGGCCCGCCGCGGCAGCTCGCCGTCGACCCAGTGCCGGTCGTAGGTGCAGCTCAGCCCGAGCCGGGTCCCCCAGGTCACGTCCTCCAGGCTGACGGTCGCCTCCACCGGCACGTCGCCGACCGGGTCCATCCGGTGCTCCTCCACCGTCGGCGGGGTGGCGCTCGACCCGGGCGGGCCGGGCGGCGCGGGATCGTCGGCGAGCTGCGCCAGCCCCAGGGGTACGCCGACCACGACCGCGGCAGCGGCGGCGGCGAGGCCGGCCAGGACGCCGGTCCGCCGCCGACGTTCGCGGCGTACCTCCTGGACGAGCGCCGGCAGCAGCGTCGGCACCGGCTCGTCGATCGGGCTCTCCAGGACCGAGGCGTCGACCCGGCCCAGCAGCCCCGGCAGGCCGGCGAGGTCGGCGACGGCGCGGGTGCAGTCGGGGCACCCGGGCAGGTGGCGCTGGAAGGCCTGGCGCTCGGCGGGGGAGAGCGTCCCCAGCACGTAGGCGCCGTCGTCGTGGGCGAACTCGCACGTCATGCGCCCACCCCCATCTCCTCGAGTGCCAGCCGCAGGGCCCGTAGGGCGTAGTGGGTGCGTGACTTGACCGTGCCCTCCGGGACGCCGAGCCGGCGCGACGCCTCGGCCACCGACCGGCCGCGGTAGTAGCACTCCAGCAGCACCGCCCGGTGCTCGGGCGAGAGCCGGGTGAGCGCGTCGGCGACGACCCACGACAGCAGCACCTGGTCGCTCTCGTCGTCCACGCCTTCGTCGGGGGGGTCGGCGAGGGGGGTCTCGGGGTGGACCTTCCGGCTGCGCCACTGGTCGATCACGATGTTGCGCGCCACGGTGAACAGCCACGCGCGGACCGCCGGCGACGGGCTCTCGAGGATCCTCCGGTCCCGCCACGCCCGCAGCAGGGTCTCCTGCGCGACGTCCTCGGCGAGGTTGCGGTCGGTGGGGAGGAGCCGCCGGCAGAACCGCCACAGCGCCTCGGCGTGGTCGTCGTGCAGCCGCTGCATCAGGACGACGTCGGGATCCGGCATGCCGCCTCCTCACCCCTCACACGTTCCGGCATCCGCGCGGGTTCACCGGCCGGCCCCGGACGCGGCCCCATTCTCGCCCCCGGCCGAGTACGCCGCCACGAACCGGTCGCGGAAGGCGTCCATCGGCCAGACCGGTGCGTCGGGGCCGGGGCGCAGGCCCCGGTCCCAGTCCCAGCCCGCGATCCGGTCGAGGACCGCCGGGTCGCGGGCGAGCACGCTGACCGGAACCTCGTGCCCCGCGTCGGGCCCGGACACGACGGTCGCGGGCTGGTGGTCGCCGAGGAGCACGACCACGAGGTCGTCGTCGCCGTACGTCGTCAGGAACCGGACGAACGCGCGCAGCGAGTACTCCACGGCGTGGCCGTAGGCCTGCCGGATCCGGTCCCGGTCGGGCCAGATGTCGGCCTCGGACGGCAGCTGCTCCGGCATCCCCTCGAAGACCGAGCCGTCGCCCACGGCGGCCTGGTCGACGAGCCGGGGTGTCCGTGACCACGGGGCGTGGCTGGTGATCAGGTCGACCTCCGCCATCACCGGCCGGCGCGCCGTCGGTGCCAGCTCGAGGCGGTGCACGGCGTCCAGCGTGTACTGGTCGGGCATGGTCGGGTACCCGAAGCGTGGTCCCTCGTAGCCGATGTTGCGCGAGTCGTAGACCTGGTCGAAGCCGTAGAACTCGCCCTGCGGCCAGTCCCGGTTGTTCGCGGGGACGGCGGCCACGGTGCGCCAGCCCGCGCGGCCGAACAGCGAGGTGAGGGTGAGCCGGGGGCTGGTGACCAGCACGTCGTACCTCGGCTGGCTGTCGATCCACAGCCCGGACTGCAGCGTGGCGTGGGCGAGCCAGCTGAGGGCACCGAACGTCGGCGAGGTGAGGTAGGCGCTGCGGCTCGCGAACCCGGCGCGCTCCAGCCGGCGGTCCCCGGCGGCGAGCACCGAGGTGACCCCCGGGGCCAGCTCGGGGTCCTCGAGCGCCAGGCGACCGTAGCTCTCGACGAAGACGACCAGCACGTCCTTGCCGCGCAGGCCGGCGAACAGCTCGCCGGCCGGCACGTCGCGCAACGGGTCGTCCCGCGCGGCGACCAGGAACTCACGGCGGTCCCGCAGCTGGCCGGGGACCCGGGCCACCTGCGCCTCCACGTAGCCGGCGGTCGCGGAGGACGCGACCGGCCCGGCCGGTCCCCGGACGTCGAGCACGGCGAGGGACAGCCACCCGAGCGACAGCACCCCCACCACGGCGGCGGCGGGGCGACGGTTCCCGGCCGCCACGCGGCACAGCCGCACCACCGCCATCGGCACCAGCGCCAGGACGGCGACCACGACCAGCCCCGACACCACGAGGAGCGTCGTGCCGAGCAGCCCTCCGAACGCGTCGCGGACCAGCTCGACCAGGGAGCCGGCGTAGCGCCAGTCGATGAGCGGGTCGAACGGCCGGTTCAGCGCGGCGACGAAGCCGATGTCGAGGAGCCGGAACACCGCCACCAGCCCCAGCACGACCCCACCGGTGAGCGCCACCGCGGTCCGCGCCCGGGCCAGCCGTGGCGGCAGCGCCAGCACCACCGCGAGCAGCACCAACAGCTCGACCGGCAGCCGCAGGAGGACCGGGACCCCCAGCTCCTCGAGGCTCGACGGCACCGTGAGAGCGGCGAGCACCAGCCCCGCCGCCAGGCCGGTGACCACCCACTCGCGGGCGGCGAGCGCCCGGCGGGGCGGGGTGGTTTGAACCGAGCGCACGACCACTCCGTTCAGACGACCGACAGGCACGAACACGAGGACGAACGAGCGGGTCCGGGCTCCGGTTCACCGGGGCGGGGCGAGGTGGTCCGGATGAGGGAGGCGTGGGCGTTCTGGCTGCGGGAGCCGGGCGCGGGCGAGCTGCGCCGGGCGGCGCTCGCGGATCCGGGGCCCGACGAGGTGCTGGTGCGCACCCTCCGGAGCGGGATCAGCCGCGGGACCGAGTCGCTGGTCTTCGCCGGACGGGTGCCGCCGGACCAGCGGTCGCTGATGCGGGCACCGTTCCAGGAGGGGGACTTCCCGGCGCCGGTGAAGTACGGCTACCTCAACGTGGGAGTGGTCGAGCAGGGACCGGGGGAGCTGCTGGGGCGCACCGTCTTCTGCCTGCACCCCCACCAGACGGCGTACGTCGTCCCGGCCGCGGCGGTCACGCCGGTGCCGCCGGAGGTCCCGGCGTCCCGCGCGGTGCTGGCGGGTCTCGTGGAGACGGCCGTCAACGCACTCTGGGACGCCCCGCCGCTGCTCGGTGACCGGGTGGCCGTGGTGGGCGCGGGGGCGCTGGGCTGCTGCGTCGCCCGGCTGCTGGCGCGGATGCCCGGCGTCGCCGTCACGCTCGTCGACGTCGACCCGGACCGCGCCCCCGTGGCCGAGGCGCGGGGGGTGGACTTCCGGCTGCCGGACGACGCCACCGGCGGGTGCGACCTGGTCGTCCACACGAGCGCCACGTCGGCAGGGCTCCAGCGGTCCCTGGACCTGCTCGCGGCCGAGGGCACGGTCGTCGAGCTGAGCTGGTACGGCGACGCCGCCACGACCGTGTCGCTCGGTGGCCGCTTCCACTCCGGACGGCTCACGGTGCGCGCCAGCCAGGTGGGCGCGGTGCCACCGGCGCGACGGGCCGGCCGCACCACGGCCGACCGGTTGCGGCTCGCGCTCGACCTGCTCCGCGACCCGGCGTTCGACTGCCTGCTGACGGGCCAGTCGCCGTTCACCGAACTCCCGACCGTGCTGCCCCGGCTGGTCAGCGGCGAGCTGCCGGCGCTGTGCCACGCGCTGACCTACGGCCCGGCCCACGACGAGCGGGGCGTGCCGTGTTCGGCGTGACGGTGCGCGACCACATGATGGTCGCGCACAGCCTGCGCGGTGAGGTGTTCGGGCCGGCCCGGGCCCTCCACGGGGCGACGTACGTGGTCGACGCGACGTTCCGGGGTGAGGCGCTCGACGACGACGGCATCCTCGTCGACATCGGCCGCGCTGCCGAGGTGCTGCACTCCGTCGTGGCCGACCTGGGCTACCGGAACCTCGACGACGACGAGCGGTTCGCGGGCCGCAACACCACCACCGAGGTGCTGGCCCGGTACGTCGCCGACCGGCTGGCGGAGCGGGTGGCCGCCGGGGAGCTCGGCACGGACGGCGTCAGGGGTGTCGCCGTCACGCTGCGGGAGTCGCCGGTGGCGTCGGCGACCTACGAGAGGGCGGTGTGAGCGTGGGACGCGTCGTCGTCGTCGCGCCGGAGGGGCTCGCCGACCCGCGGCGCCCCAGCGGCGGGAACACCTACGACCTCCGGCTGTGCGGCGCCCTGGCGGCCTCCGGGTGGTCGGTCGACCTGCGCCAGGTCGGCGGGGGGTGGCCGCAGGCCGATGCGGCGTCGCGTCGCCACGTCGCGGAGGCGCTGGCGGAGGTGCCGGACGGAGCGGTGGTGCTGGTCGACGGGCTGGTGGCCCTCGCCGCACCCGAGGTGCTGGTCCCCGCAGGCCGTCGGCTTCGCACCGTGGTGCTGGTCCACATGCCACTCGGGCACCCGAGCGACGGTGCCGTGCTGCGGTCGGCGACCGGCGTCCTCGCCACCAGCGGGTGGACCCGTCGCCTGCTGCTCGCCCGGCACGGCCTGGACCCCGGCCGTGTGCACGTCGCCGCCCCCGGGGTCGACGCGGCGCCGCGGGCCACCGGCAGCCGTGACGGTGGCGTGCTGCTCAGCGTGGGCGCGGTGGTCCCCGCGAAGGGCCAGGACCTGCTCGTCGCCGCGCTCGCCCGGGCCTCCGACCTCGCCTGGCGCTGGGTGTGTGCCGGAAGCCTCGATCGCGACCCGGCCTTCGTGGCCCGGCTGCGGCGCGACCTCGAGGCGGCCGGGCTCCACGAGCGGGTCGAGCTTCCCGGCCTGCTGGCCGGGGACCGGCTGGCCGCGGCGTACGCCGGCGCCGACCTCCTCGTCCACCCGAGCCGGGCCGAGACCTACGGCATGGTGGTGACCGAGGCGCTCGCGCGCGGCGTCCCGGTCGTGGGCACGCAGGTGGGGGGCGTCGACGAGGCGCTGGGCGCCACGTCCGACGGGGTGCGACCGGGCCGGCTGACCCCCGGCGACGACGTCGGGGCCCTCGCCGCGTCCCTGCGCGCCTGGCTCACCGACCCGGGGCTGCGCCGACGGTGGCGCACCGCTGCCGCGCAACGCCGGGCCGGCCTGGCGGGCTGGGCGGACACCGGCGACCGGGTGGCCCGGGTGCTCGACGGGGTCGCGGCATGACCCGCGGGCGCTGGTCGTGGGCCGTCGGCGCGGCCGTCCTGGTCGTGGTCGTGGTGTGGGTCGGCACCGAACCGTTCGTCGCCGGAGTCCGTTCGCTCGACCTCACGACGCTGGCCCTGGGCGTGGTCCTGGGCGGCGTCGTCACGGCCGCCGGCGCGTGGCGCTGGCGACTCGTCGCCCGGGGCCTCGGCCTCGAGGTGGCCACGGGCCAGGCGATCGCAGCCTGCTACCGCTCGCAGCTGATCAACGTGGTGCTCCCCGGCGGGGTGCTGGGCGACGTCCTCCGGGGCGTCGACACCGGCCGGACCGCGGGCGACGCCCCACGCGGCCTCCGCTCGGTCGCGTGGGAGCGCACCGCGGGCCAGCTCGTGCAGGCGGCGATCGTCGTGGCGGTGCTGCTCACGCTGCCCTCGCCCTTCCGGTCGACGCTGCCGGCGGTGGTCGCCGGGCTCGTCGTGGTCCTCGCGGCCGTGGTGGCGCTCCGCCGGGCACTGCCGGTGCTGCGCGACGACCTCGCCGGGATGCTGCGGCAACGGGTGTGGCCGGGGGTGCTGCTCGCGTCGGTCGTGGTCGTGGCCGGACTGGCGACGACGTACGTCGTGGCGGCCCGCGCCGTCGGCGTCACCGCTCCCGTGACGACCCTGCTGCCGCTGGCCCTGTTGGTGCTGGTCGCGGCCGCGGTGCCGGCCAACCTGGCCGGCTGGGGGCCACGGGAGGGCGTGGCCGCGTGGGCCTTCGGTGCCGCCGGGCTGGGCGCGGCCCAGGGGGTCGCGGTGTCGGTCGCGTTCGGCGTCCTCGTGCTGGTCGCCGCCCTGCCGGGTGCGGTGGTCCTGGCCGCCGGGACGCTGCGACGCCGCCTGGACCACGCGCCGGAGCCGGCGCTCGGGGGAGGCGGCCGTGGCTGACCGCCCCTACACCATCCTCAGCTGCGGGGTGTCGATCGACGGCTACCTCGACGCGGCGAGCCCGGAGCGCCTGGTCCTGTCCAACGACGACGACCTGCGCCGGGTCGACACCGTCCGCGCCGACGTCGACGCGATCCTGGTCGGGGCCGCCACGGTGCGGCACGACAACCCGCGGCTGCTGGTCCGCGACCCGTGGCTGCGCGTCGCCCGCCGCGCGCGTGGGCGCGACGAGCAGCCGATGAAGGTCACGCTCACCCGCGGTGGGCGGCTGGACCCCTACGGCCGGTTCTTCCGGCACGGCGACAGCGAGAAGCTCGTCTACTGCGCCGGACCCGCCGTGGGCCGGGCCCGCGAGCGGCTCGGGCCGGTGGCCACCGTGGTCGACGCCGGCGACCCGGTCGAGGTGCGGTGCGTCGCCGAGGACCTGCGGCGACGCGGCGTACGGCGGCTGATGGTCGAGGGGGGCGGCGAGATCCACACCCAGTTCCTCGTCGCCGACCTCGCCGACGAGCTGCACCTGGTGGTGGCGCCGTTCTTCGTCGGCGACCCCCGTGCCCACCGGTTCGTGGGCCCCGGCTCCTTCCCGTGGCACCCCGGGAACCGTGCGCGGCTGGCCGAGACCCGGCAGATGGGTGACGTCGTCCTGCTGCGCTACCTCTTCGCGCACGCCCGTGACCGGGTCGTGGTCCCGGAGCGCGCGCCGTGACGCCGCGCGGGACCCGCGTCGCGCCCGCTGCCGTACGCCGGGCGGTGCGGCTGCCGCTCCGGCTGGTCGGCGGGGAGGTGGTCGAGGGCCGGGTGCACACCTTCGACGGCCTCGCCGACGGGCTCGAGCACCTCGTGGTCGCCCTGGGCGACCGCGCGGCCCGGCCGCGGCCGGGCACGGACGGCGTACCGCTGGTGCGCGTGCACAGCGAGTGCCTCACCGGGGACGCGCTCGGGAGCCTGCGCTGCGACTGCGGGCCGCAGCTGCGCGAGGCGGTCACCCGCATCGACGAGGTGGGCGGCTACCTGGTCTACCTGCGCCAGGAGGGCCGCGGGATCGGGCTCTACAACAAGATCGACGCCTACGCCCTCCAGGACCGTGGCCTGGACACGTTCGAGGCCAACGAGGCGCTGGGCTTCGGCGGCGACGAGCGCAGCTACGGCGTCGCTGCGCAGATGCTGCTGGGTCTCGGCGTCGACCGGGTCGACCTGCTCACCAACAACCCCGACAAGGCCGCCCAGCTGCAGTCGTGCGGCGTCCGGGTCGAGCGGTGCCTGCCGACCGGTCTCCACCTGACACCCGTCAACGGCCGCTACCTGGCCGCGAAGGCCTGGCGGGGCCACCGGATCCCCGGACTGACCGGGGCGGTCGACGGGCTGGGCTCCGAGGGCACGGCCTGACGGACCACGGCCCGCGGGGGGAATCGCGGGCCGTGGAAGGGTAGTCCGGTCAGGCAGCCAGGTCGGGGTCGCCGAGCCGACGCAGCCGCTGGAGCGCCTCGCGCTCGAGCTGACGGACCCGCTCGGCGGAGATGCCGTGCTTGAGGCCGATGTCGGCCAGCTTGTGCTGGCGACCGTCGACCAGGCCGTAGCGGGAGCGGATGATGTCGGCGGAGCGGTCGTCGAGCCGGCCGACCAGCGCGTTGAGCCGGTCGCGGGACTCGACGTCGAGCACCTCGAGGTCGGGACCCGGGGCGGACTCCTGGGCCATCAGGTCGCCCAGCGAGGTGTCGCCGTCCTCGTCGACGGGCGTGTCGAGGCTGACGTGCTCGCGGCCCCAGGCCAGCAGGTCGATCACCCGGTCGAGGTCCATGCCGAGCTCGGTGGCGATCTCCTCCGGCTCGGGCTCACGGCCGAGCTGGCGCTCGAGGGTACGGCGGGCGCCGCCGATCTGGTTGAGCTCCTCGACGACGTGGACGGGGAGCCGGACCACCCGGGCCTGCTGGGCGATGCCGCGGGTGATCGCCTGGCGCACCCACCAGGTGGCGTAGGTCGAGAACTTGTAGCCCTTGGCGTAGTCGAACTTCTCGACGGCGCGGATCAGGCCGGTGTTGCCCTCCTGGATCAGGTCGAGCATCGGCATCTGCGCGCGGCCGTACTTGCGGGCGATCGAGACGACCAGCCGCAGGTTGGCGGTGATGAAGGTGTCGACGGCCTTCTGGCCCTCCTCGGCCAGCCACTCCAGCTCCTCGCGGGTGGCCCGCATCGGGGCACCGCCCTTGGCGCGGGCGACCCGGCCGGTGTCGAGCAGGTGCTGGGCCATCAGGCCCGCCTCGATGGTCTTGGCGAGCTCGACCTCGGTGGCGGCGTCGAGCAGCGGGTTGCGCGCGATCTCGTCGAGGTACAACCCGACGCTGTCGCGGCCCTCGATCTCGCGTGCGCCGGCGGTGGGGGTTCGAGTCGCCATGGTGGAGCCGCCTTCCTGTCGCGTCGACGGCGTCGCCGACGCCGTCACTGCTGTCAACGAACTTCCGGCCCTGCAGATTCCCTGGCCGTGATTCGTCGTCCTTGCCAGAAACGACGGGTGAGGGGGCCCTGAAGTTGCCGTTCGGGCGGAATCTCAGGGTCTTCTCAGGGGGTGCTCCACCCGGAGGGGTGGACAGGCTCAGGCCAGGCCCATCCGGTCGAGGATCCAGGCCAGGGTGAACGCCCTGTCGTGCCAGGCCTGGTAGCGCCCCGAGACCCCGCCGTGCCCGGCCGACATCTCGGTGCGGAGCAGGAACTCCCGACGCCCGGTGGCGGTCGCGCGGAGCCGCGCCACCCACTTGGCCGGCTCGACGTAGAGGACCCGGGTGTCGTGGAAGGAGGTCTCCGCCAGGATCGGCGGGTAGTCGACCGGGCCGACGTTGTCGTAGGGGGCGTACGACGCCAGGTAGTCGTAGACCTCGGGATCGGCCTCGGGGTTGCCCCACTCCTCGTACTCGGCCACCGTCAGCGGCAACGAGGAGTCGAGCATCGAGGTCAGGTTGTCGACGAACGGCACCCCGGCTACGATCCCGGCGAACTGCCCCGGGGCCCGGTTGGCGACCGCACCGACCAGCAGCCCGCCTGCGCTGGCCCCCTCGGCGACGAGGCGGTCGGGCGTGGTCCAGCCGGCCTCGACGAGGTGGTGGGCGCAGGCCACGAAGTCGTCGAAGGTGTTGGTCTTGCGCATCAGCTTGCCGTCGTCGTACCAGCGGCGGCCCAGCTCGCCGCCGCCCCGGACGTGGGCGATCGCCATCGCCGCACCGCGGTCGAGCATCGAGAGCCGGGGGATCGAGAAGCCGGGGTCGGAGGAGGCCTCGTAGGAGCCGTAGCCGTAGAGCAGCAGCGGCACCGGGCCCGCGGCGTGGGCGTCGCGGCGGCAGACCAGCGAGATCGGCACCTGCTCACCGTCGGGGGCGGTCGCCCACAGCCGGTGCTCCTCGTAGTCGGCGGGGTCGAAGTCCCCGAGGACCGGCGTGCGCTTCAGCAGCGTCAGCTCGCGGGCCGCCACGTCGTAGTCGTAGACCGAGGCCGGCACGCTCAACGAGGTGAAGCCGAGCCGGACGACGGGGGAGTGGTAGTCGGGGTTGCCGGCCGAGCCGACCGTGTAGATCTCCTGGTCGAAGGCGACCAGGAAGTCGTCGTCGACCCCCCGCTCGCCGAGCGTCAGCAGCCGCAGCTGAGTGAGCCCCCTGCTGCGCTGGTGGACCACCAGGTGCCCGGCGAACGCGTCGACGTCCTCGAGCCGGACGCTCGGGTCGTGGGGGAGCAGCGGGCGCCACTCCTCGGCCTCGGTCGGTGCGACCGGCGCGGTGGCCAGCTCGAAGTCGGGTCCGGTGTGGTTGTGCAGCACCAGCAGCACGTCCTCGCCGCCGATCACGGCGTGCTCCACGCCGTACTCGACGCCCTCGCGGCGGGGCGCGAAGAGCCACAGCCCGCGGTCGGGGTCGCGGCTGTCGAGCAGCCGCACCTCGGTCGTCGTCTTGGACCCGGACACCACCTGCAGGAAGCGGTCGCTGCGGGTCCGGCCGATGCCGACCCAGAACCGGCCGTCGGTCTCGTGGTGGACCAGCTCGTCGTATGCCTGGGCCGTGCCGAGCACGTGCCGCCAGATCTTGTCCGGCCGCCAGGTCTCGTCGACGGTCGAGTAGTAGAAGGAACCGCCGTCCGGCGCCCAGGTCGCGCCGCCGAGCACGCCGGTGATCACGTCGTCGAGGGCCTCGCCGCTCTCCAGGTCCTTGACCCGGATGGTGAACCGCTCGTCGCCGGTGGTGTCGGTGCTCCAGGCGAGCAGCCGGCCGTCGAGGCTGACCGCGGAGCCGCCGAGCGAGAAGAAGTCGTGGCCCGCGGCAAGCGCGTCGAGGTCGAGCAGCACCTGCTCGCCGGGCAGCGCCGGCTGGTCCGGCGCGCAGTCCTCGTCGGGGCGGGGCGGCGTCCAGTCGGACTCGTCGCTGACCGGGACCCGGCAGGTGGCGCCGTACTCCCGGCCCTCGAAGGTGCGCCCGTAGTACCAGTAGCCGCGGCTGCGGGTCGGGACCGAGAGGTCGGTCTCGCGGGTGCGCGACCGGATCTCCTCGAAGATCGTCTGCCGCAGGTCGGCCAGGTGGGCGGTGCGGGCCCGGGTGTGGTCGTTCTCCGCAGTGAGGTACGCCGTCACGGCGGGGTCGTCCCGGTCGCGCAGCCACTCGTAGTCGTCGACGCGGGTGCGGCCGTGGTGGGTGGCCGTCACGGGCCGCCGGTCGGCCACGGGCGGGTCGGCGGGGGGCGTGGCCGAGGCGGCGCTCACGGAGGTGGTGCTGTCGGGCATACCGCCAATCTAGAGTGCGTCCGGTGGAGCCGGTCCGCGCAGCGGCTGCCTCCACGCGATCCACAGGCCGACCCGATTCCTGTGGACGGACAGCGGTCTTCCTGTGGACTCGGGACCCTCGTCTGTGGAGGGCCCTGTGGGACTGGAGGAATGTTGCGCGAACCCCTTGCGCAGCCGCGTCGGGACCACGTAGAACTCTCTCACCGGCCAGCCGTTCGCGGAGGGCCGGGGATCTGATCGGAAGCACGACCTGCACGGCGACTCGTTCGCCGCGCCGGCCCGGTGACGGGGCCGGTGGGGTCGGAGAGCCGGTCGGGTCGACCGGACGTCACCACACCGGTCACACCGAGGGGCTCTTGATGCTCATACCATCGAGAGCCCCTCACCTATTTCCAGACTAGCGGTCGGCGTCCTCGTCGGGGTGCCAGGCGCGCAGCGCCGGGTCGTCGACCGGCATCGAGCGCACCGGCCCCGGGTCGGTCTCCGCGGTCTCGAAGCGGACCGTGACCACGCCCCGGCCCGACCCCCAGACCCAGCCACGCCCGAGCTCGTCGTGCACCACGTCCGTGCCGGGTGCCCAGGTGGGGCGGCGTCCGGCGGTCGCCTCGACCACCGACGCGGTCTCCTCGGGCGGCTCGTCGTCGTCCTCGTCGCCGAAGAGGTCCTCCTGGATCCAGTCCGCGAGGCCCGAGACCCCCACCCCGAGCAGGCGGACGCCGTCGGAGGTGTCGAGCTCGGCGAGCAGCGACCGGGCCAGCCGGCCGATGGTGGCCGGGTGGTCGGTCGGCGACGTGAGCGTCGTCGACCGGTTGAGCGTGGTGAAGTCGTGGAGCCGGACCTTGATCGTGACGGTCCGGCCGGACAGCCCGTGCTTGCGCAGCCGCTCCGCGACCTGTCCGGCCTGGCGGGTGAGCAGCCCCTCCAGCAGCCGTCGGTCGGTGAGGTCGGTGTCGTAGGTGCCCTCGACCGAGACCGACTTGGTCTCCCGCTCGGCGACCACCGACCGGTCGTCCTCGGCCCGCGCGAGGGCGTGCAGCCCGGCGCCGTGGGCCTTGCCGAGCAGCCGGACCAGCTCGTCCCGGGTGACCGACTCCAGCTCGGAGACCGTGTGGATCCCCGCGCGGCGCAGCCGCTCGGCGGTCGCCGGACCGACGCCGGGGATCACGGTGACGTGCATCGGCCGCAGCAGCTCCCGCTCGGTCCCGGGCGTGACGACCACCAGCCCGTCGGGCTTGTCGAGGTCGCTGGCGACCTTGGCGATGAACTTCGAGGTCCCGATCCCCACCGAGGCGGTGAGCCCACCCGTGACCTCCCGGACCCGGGCACGGAGCCGCTCCCCGGCGTCCCGCACGGTGGCCACCTCCAGGTCGGGCAGCTCCGCCGCCGCGAGGTCGACGAACGCCTCGTCCAGGGAGAGCGGCTCCACCAGCGGCGACACCTCCCGCAGCGCCGCCATCACCGCGCGGCTGGTGGAGGTGTAGGCGTGGAAGCGGCCGGACAGGAACGCGGCGTGCGGACAGCGGGACCGCGCCTCGCGGGTCGACATCGCCGACCGGACGCCGTACCGCCGGGCCTCGTAGGACGCCGTCGAGACCACGCCCCGCCCACCGACCCCGCCCACGACGACCGGCTTGCCGCGCAGGGACGGCTTGTCACGCTGCTCGACCGCGGCGAAGAACGCGTCGAGGTCGAGGTGGAGCACCGAGGCCTCGGCACGCATGCTCCCCATGGGCCGAACCTACCGGCGACCACCCCCGGTCCCGCGCCACCTGGCGTCCACAACGGCGGGTCCCGGCCGGCTGTCCACAGGCGACCCCGGTGACGACTGCGCCCGTCGGAGGGGAGCGCGACGGTGGCGTCATGACGACCCTCACCGCCCGCTCTCCCGAGGACCTGCTCGCCGTGGTCCCGTTCGTGCTCGGCTTCGAGCCCGCCGACTCGATCGTGATGCTGACCGTCGACGCGCCCCAGACCTTCCACGCGCGGGTCGACCTGCCGTCGGACCGGCAGGGCGTCGCCGAGGTGGTCGACCTGCTGCTCGAGCCCGCCGTGCGCCACCGGGCCCGCACGGCGGTGCTGGTGCTCTACACCCCCGACGACGACCTCGCGCGCGTCGCGGTGCGCCGGTTCCGGCGCGGTCGCGACGGCGGGCGCGGTCCCGACCTGGTGGAGGCGCTCCGGGTCGACGCCGGCCGCTGGTTCCCGCTGCTCCGTGGACGGGCCGGTCCCGGGACGAGCGGGGTGCCCTTCGACGTGTCCCACCACCCGTTCGTCGCCGAGGCGGTGCTCGCCGGGCGGGTGCTCCACGGGTCGCGCGCCGACCTCGCCGCCACGCTCCGTCCCGACGCGGCCGCCGTCGCCGAGGTCGCGGCCGCGCCGGGCGAGCCGGCCCCGGGAGCCTGGGTGGCCGCGACCCTGGCGGAGTGGGTCGGCCGGGCCGACCCGCCTCCCGCCGACGTGGCCGCGCGGCTGCTGCGGTCGCTCGTCGACCCGTCGGCGCGCGACAGCGCGTGGGCCGGCGTCCCCCGATCCGGGGCGCGGGACCACGTCCGGTTCTGGGAGGCGATGGTGCGACGCGCACCCGACGACCTGGTCGCCCACGCGGCAGCGGTGCTGGCCCTCTGCGCGTGGGTCGCCGGCGACGGTGCGCTCGGCTGGTGTGCGGTCGACCGGGCCCGGGAGGCCGATGCCGCCCACACCCTGGCCGCGCTGGTGGCCGACCTGCTGACGGCGGCCGTCCCACCGGTGGAGTGGGAGGTGATGCGCCACCGGCTCGCCTCGGCGTGCTGAGGGGTCGCCCCCGGGTCGGATCGACCCTAAGGTTCCTGCATGGGCGAAGAGGTCGACGCACAGGAGTTCTCGCGGGCCGACCGCACACGGCACCGTGAGAAGGTCCGTCGCTGCCTCGACGTCTTCGCCCGGATGCTGCGTGATGCCCACTTCGACACCGACGACCCGATGGTCGGCCTCGAGGTCGAGCTCAACCTGGTCGACGAGTCCGGCGACCCGGCGCTGAAGAACGTCGAGGCCCTCGAGCGGATCGCCGACCCCGACTTCGTCACCGAGCTCGGGCAGTTCAACCTCGAGATCAACGTGCCGCCCGGCAAGCTGCGCGACGGCGCCCTCTCGACGTTCGAGAAGACGCTGCGGAGCAGCCTCAACGACGCCGAGCAGAAGTCGTCGGAGGTGGGCGCCCACCTGGTGATGATCGGGATCCTGCCGACCCTCGCCGAGGGCGACCTCGGGATCGACAGCATCACGCCCAACCCGCGCTACCGGCTGCTGAGCGAGCAGATCATGGCGGCCCGGGGCGAGGACATCACGATCGCCATCGGCGGTCCCGAGCGGCTGGGCACGACCGCCGACTCGATCCTGCCGGAGGCGGCGTGCACGAGCTTTCAGATCCACGTCCAGACCTCGCCCGAGCAGTTCGCGGCGTACTGGAACGCCTCGCAGGCGATCAGCGCGATCCAGGTCGCGCTCGGGGCCAACTCGCCCTACCTGCTCGGCAAGGAGCTGTGGCGGGAGACCCGGATCCCGCTGTTCGAGCAGGCCACCGACACCCGCAGCGAGGAGCTGAAGGCGCAGGGTGTCCGGCCGCGGGTCTGGTTCGGCGAGCGCTGGATCAACTCGGTGTTCGACCTGTTCGAGGAGAACGTCCGCTACTTCCCGGCGCTGCTGCCGATCACCGACGACGAGGACCCGCTCGAGGTGCTCGAGGACGGCGGCGTTCCCCACCTGTCCGAGCTGCGTCTCCACAACGGGACCATCTACCGCTGGAACCGGCCGGTCTACGACATCGCCGCCGGGGTGCCCCACCTGCGCGTCGAGAACCGCTGCCTCGGCGCCGGCCCGACGGTCGCCGACATGATGGCCAACGCGGCCTTCTACTTCGGGCTGGTCCGGCACCTCGCCGAGAGCGAGCGCCCGCTCTGGTCGCAGATGTCGTTCTCGGCCGCGGAGGAGAACTTCCACGTGGCCGCGGAGCACGGCATCGAGACCCAGGTCTACTGGCCGGGCGTGGGCCAGGTCCGGGTCACCGAGCTGGTGCTGCGCAAGCTGCTCCCGATGGCGCGCCTCGGCCTCGAGGCGTGGGGCGTCCCCGACGAGGAGTGTGCGCGGATGCTCGAGATCATCGAGGGCCGCTGCCTCAGCGGGGTCAACGGCTCGGAGTGGTTCACCCGGCGGATGCACGACCGGTCCGACCTCGACCGCTACGACGCGCTGCGCACGACCCTGGGCGAGTACCGCGAGCAGATGCACGCCAACCGCCCCGTCCACACCTGGGAGTAGCCCTCAGACCCGCACCCGCCGCCAGGTCCGGCGGGCGTCGCTGCGCGGGTCCCACCATCCGCGCCGGGTGACCACGACCCAGGTCAGGTCGCGGCCGGCCTCGGCGTACGCCGCCAGTGCGGCGGAGAGCCAGACGGCGTCGACGTCGTGGAGCGTGAGCTCGCCGGGTCGGGTCAGCCACGCCAGGTGGGGGCCGCCGGTGGCCGCGAGCATCGCGGCGAGGACGTCGCAGCGCAGCCCGTGGTCGGTGGCCGAGGGGTGTGCCGCGACCGCCAGCTCCCGCACGCCGGGGATCCCGACGTGGACCAGCGGGGCGTAGCGGCGGCGCCGCTCGGTGGCGGCGTGGGTGCGCACGGCGGCGCGGGGGAGCCGCAGCGAGTCGGCGCCGCCGGACGCGAGGAGCTCGGGCACCCGGTCAGCGTGCCCGATCCGGCGTCGCGGCGGGGCGCGCCTCCACAGGTGCCGACCGTGCAGGTGATTCGGTAGCGTGCCTTCGGAGGCGAACGCCGCCGAGAGCGAGGAGGAGTCGATGGGGACCGTGGTGGTGGGCTTCGTGCCCAAGCCGGAGGGCGAAGCTGCGCTTGACCGGGCGATCGAGGAGGCCAAGCTCCGCGGGGCCCGGGTCGTGGTGGTCAACTCCCACCGGGGCGGCGGTGACCTCGACCAGGAGAGCTCCTCGCGCGCCGACCAGGACATGGAGGCCGTGAAGGCCAAGCTCGACGCCGCGGGCGTCGACCACGAGCTGCGCAAGCTGGTGCGCGGGTTCGAGCCGGCCGAGGACCTGATCGGCATCGCCGACGACGCCGACGCCGAGCTGATCGTGATCGGCCTGCGCCGCCGTTCGCCGGTCGGCAAGCTGATCCTCGGCAGCAACGCACAGCGGATCCTGCTCGACGCCAAGTGCCCGGTCCTCGCCGTCAAGGCCGACGCCTGACGATGGCCATCCGGATCACCGGCGACGACCACGCCGACCAGGTCCTCACCGACAGCCCGTTCGCGCTGCTGGTCGGGATGATGCTGGACCAGCAGTACCCGATGGAGCACGCGTTCCGTGGTCCGGCGAAGGTCCTGGACCGGTTCGGGTCGTTCGAGCCGGCCGCGGTCGCGGCCGCCGATCCCGAGGAGTTCGCGGCGCTCTGCTCGACACCGCCCGCCATCCACCGGTTCCCCGGGTCGATGGCCGCGCGGCTGCAGGAGGTCGCCCGGATCGTGGAGGACCAGTACGGCGGCGACGCGTCGCGGATCTGGACCGAGGCCGACGACGCGAAGGACCTGATGAAGCGGATCCAGGCGCTGCCGGGGTTCGGGAAGCAGAAGGCGCAGATCTTCGTGGCGCTGCTGGCCAAGCAGCTCGGCTGCCGACCCGACGGCTGGGAGCAGCAGGTCGGCGCCTACGCCGAGGACGGCTACCGGTCGGTGGCCGACGTGGTCGACCCCGAGTCGCTGCAGAAGGTGCGCGACCACAAGAAGGAGATGAAGGCGGCTGCCAGGGCCGGTCGCTGAGGGGTCCCCCTCCGGTTCGGGAGATGCCCGGGTGCGTGGCAGAATGACCCGAGCGGCCCTTGACTACTCCGGGCTCTGCCGCGCCCGTTGCCCCTGACGAGAGGTGTTCGTGTCCTCGAACGCACGCAAGTCCATCCCCGCCGAGGTGCTGGCCCACCCCGCCGTGCTGGCTCTCATCGAGCGGGGTCGACCGACCGGGACCATCACGCCCGAGGACGTCCGCCAGGCGAGTGACGACGCCGGCGTCGAGCCTCGCCACCTCAAGGCCCTGCTGGCCCACCTGAGCGGCAACGGGATCACGGTCGCCGTCCCGGCGTCCGGCCGCACGGTCGCGGCGACGTCGACGAAGCGTTCGACCACGACCAGCTCGGCCAAGAAGACCGCCGCCAAGAAGGCGACCGCCAAGAAGTCGCCCGCGAAGACCGCGGCCGATCCCGCCGCGAAGAAGGCGGCGGCGAAGCGCGGGGCCGCCAAGACCGCGGCGCCGTCCGAGGAGACCGTCACGGTCGGCCCCGACGGCAAGAAGGTCCTCCCCGACATCTCCGACGAGCAGTTCGAGAAGGACGTCGCCAGCGACCCGACGATCAAGGAGGACGAGAAGGAAGCCTCCTTCGTCGTCTCCGACGCCGACGAGACCGGCGAGCCCGAGCAGCAGGTCACCGTCGCCGGCGCCACCGCCGACCCGGTCAAGGACTACCTCAAGCAGATCGGCAAGGTGCCGCTCCTCAACGCCGAGATGGAGGTCGAGCTCGCCAAGCGGATCGAGGCCGGCCTGTTCAGCGAGGAGAAGCTCGGGAAGGGCGGCAAGATCACGCCCAAGGTGCTCGAGGAGCTCGAGTGGATCGCCGAGGACGGCCGCCGCGCGAAGAACCACCTGCTCGAGGCCAACCTGCGGCTCGTGGTCTCGCTCGCCAAGCGCTACACCGGCCGCGGCATGCTGTTCCTCGACCTGATCCAGGAGGGCAACCTCGGCCTGATCCGTGCGGTCGAGAAGTTCGACTACACCAAGGGCTACAAGTTCTCGACGTACGCCACCTGGTGGATCCGGCAGGCGATCACCCGTGCCATGGCCGACCAGGCCCGCACCATCCGGATCCCGGTCCACATGGTCGAGGTCATCAACAAGCTGGCCCGCGTCCAGCGACAGATGCTCCAGGACCTGGGCCGCGAGCCCACCCCCGAGGAGCTCGCGCTCGAGCTCGACATGACGCCCGAGAAGGTCATCGAGGTCCAAAAGTACGGCCGTGAGCCGATCTCGCTGCACACCCCGCTCGGCGAGGACGGCGACTCCGAGTTCGGCGACCTGATCGAGGACTCCGAGGCGATCGTCCCGGCCGACGCGGTGTCGTTCACGCTGCTCCAGGAGCAGCTGCACGCGGTCCTCGACACGCTCAGCGAGCGCGAGGCGGGCGTGGTCTCGATGCGGTTCGGCCTCACCGACGGCCAGCCCAAGACCCTCGACGAGATCGGCAAGGTCTACGGCGTCACGCGCGAGCGGATCCGGCAGATCGAGTCGAAGACCATGTCGAAGCTGCGCCACCCCAGCCGCTCTCAGGTCCTCCGCGACTACCTGGACTGATCTGCGGGTCCTGCGCGCCTCGACCGGGGCCGGACCCAGGCTTCGGTGATTCGTCCACGTCCCCGAGGCGAAGGTCACCAAGAACCGGTGGCACCAGCCGGAGATGCTCAGCCGACGGGGACGACCTGCGTGCTGCGTCGCCGCCCGAGCGCGACCAGGACGACTCCGGCGCCGAGCAGGACGAGTCCGGCCGGCAGGAGGACCACGGGTGCACCGCCCAAATCCGGGATGGCCGGCGGGGTGTCCCGCACGGACGGCGCGGTCGCCCGCGCACAGCGTCGGAGCTCCGCGGCAGCGAGGCTGCCGGATGCGCACGGGTGGTGGTCGCCGAGTGGCGGCGCGGCAGCGACCGGTGCCGCCTCGCGATCAGCGACCCGGAGGGTGTGCAGCGCCGACGTGCGCTGCCTGGTCACGGCCGAGGCCCGTGCCCGGGCGGGCGGGTCTGCCGGGGTCTCCTGCCGCGCGTGCGAGACGTCCGACGAGGCATCGGGGACCCGGCCGGTCGGATCGTCCCCAGGAGTGCCCTGCCCGGGCCCGAGCGCCGGCCGGCTCCGGTCCGTGTCGTCTCCGCGGACAGCGGGCAACGTGTTCTTCCCCTGCGGCGGGGCGGGCTCGACGTGCCGGGTCACCGTCCGGACGGGGTCCCGGAGCACCGGGTCGGTGGTGCGCTGCACCTCGTCGACGGCGCCCTCCACCTTGTCGACGGCGGGCCTCACCTCGTCGACGGTGCGCTTCACCTGCCCGACGGCGCGCTCCACCGAGTCCTCCGCGGTGTCGCGCACCGCGCCTCCGCCGGCCGCGCCTGCAGCACCCCCGACGAGATCTCCGACGTCTGCCCGGGCCGGTTCGGCCCCCATCCAGAACGCCGAGACCATCGTGCACGCCACGGCGATCCGGATCCCGGACGATGCTCGAGCCATGGCGACCCCCCTTCGCCGATCCCACCGGCCGCACCCCGCAGCCTGCATGAGCAACGAGGGCCACGGTCAGGCGTTACGGCGGCCGCCCGACGCGTCCTGGCCGGTCCTCCGGGACTACACCCGATGGCCGATGCGAGAGCCGGTCCGGACACCTAGGCTCGCCGGGATCGGGAGGTCGTCACGACCTGGGGGACGACATGGGGAACGAGATCGGACCGACGCGAGGGCGATGGCGGGCGGCGCGGGCTCGGCTGCGCGCCTCCGGGCGCTCGCTGGCTCCTCTGGTGGGCGCGGTCCTGCTGGGGTTCCTGCTGGTGCTCTGGATGGGCCGGTGGTGGAGCCCGGGCGACTCCGGGGCCGATCGGGCACAGCAGGCCGCAGGGCAGGAACGCACACGGCACGTGGCGCGTGGGGACGACACGATGTCCGACCGTGGCCCGCTCGGCCGCTGCGCGGAGATGTACAGCGCGGAGGCCTGGTCGCTCTGGTGGGCGCCACCGGCCATGTCCCAGTGGGAGGTCCACATCGGCTTGATGAACAAGCTGGCGTTCGGCGTGATCACGGTCGAGCAGGCCCAGGAGTTCTGGGACCGGACGCGGACCGGGGCCGCCGAGAGCCTCGCCGCGTTCGCCGACGCGCAGCGCCTCCTCGAGCAGACGGCGGCGCGGTGCCCGAGGCCCGTCGGACCCGTGTCCGACGAGCTCCGCGCGTGTGCCGCCGTGGTGGAGGCCGGACACCAGGAGCTGCGGCGTGCGGCGGTCGCCCTGCACACCTGGCGCACCCAGGTCCGGCACCTGGAGATGCTCCGGCACGGCGAGATGACCACCGAGGAGGCCATGCAGCTGTGGCTGGAGGGCTGGCGTGAGAGACGCAGCCAGGTGGTGGCCTATCGCAGCGCCGCACGCGAGGCCCAGCGCGTCGCGGACGCGGACCGACACCCCCGCGGCGGGGCTGACGCTCCCTGCGCCGGGTGAGGGTCGCCGTCCTACCCTCGGACCATGTGGCGGATGCTGGCGAGCCTCGCGCTGGTCCTGCTGGCCGCGTGCAGCGGGCCCGACGCGGAGCGACGCGCAGACCCGGGGCCGTCGCCGAGTGCGTCGTCTCCCGGCGACACGACTGCGTCGGCCACGCCACGTGGCGGGACGACGGTCACCCCGGAGCCGCCGGAGGTCCGGCCGCGCGCCTTCGACGAGGAGGCGGCGTACGCCGTGGTGCGCCACCTCGCCGGCACCATCGGCCCCCGGCCCGGCACCAGTCCGGCCTACACCCGCGCGGCCGACTGGGTGGCGGGGGAGATGCGACAGCTCGGCTACCGGGTCTCGCGCCAGCGGTTCCCGACACCCGGCGGGGTGTCGTGGGGCGTGCCGGTGCCGGCGGGGGAGTCGGTCAACGTGGTGGCGACGCCGCCCGGCTTCGACCCGACCGAGCCGCACCTCGTCGTGGGCGCCCACCTCGACACGGTGCCGCAGGCCCCGGGGGCCGAGGACAACGCGTCCGGGGTCGGGGTGGTGCTGGCCGCCGCGACGGCGGCCGCCGAGTCACGCACCCGGCTCCCGGTGGCCTGGGTGGCGTTCGGCTCCGAGGAGCCGCGCGGCGAGACCGACGACGACCACCACTACGGCTCGCGCGCCTACGTCGCGGCCATGGGGCCGGCGGAGCGGCGGGCCCTCCGGGGGATGGTGTCGCTCGACCGGGTGGGCGTGGGCGCGACGGTGCCGGTCGGCTCCGCCGGTGACACCGACCCGGTGCAGCGGGAGCTGCTGGACGCGGCGCGGCGTGCCGGCGTCCCGGCGTACGGCGACCCGTTCCAGCGCAGCAGCGACCACTGGTCGTTCGTCCGGGCCGGGCTGCCCGGCGCCCGCCTCGGCTCCACGTCGTACGCCGCCTACCACTCGCCGGCCGACCGACCGGCCGTCGTGAACCGCGCGCAGCTGCAGCGGACCGGACGGCTGCTGCTCGCCTGGCTGGCACCGCGCCCATGACACGACGGGCAGCCGCCGCGGTGGTCGGTACCGCGGCACTGGTGGCCGGTGTCGCCTGCTCCACGCAGGATCCGGACGCAGGACCGGCGGCCGACGCGTCGCCTCCCGCCCCGACGACGACCGTCGAGCCTCCCCCGACCCTCGAGCCGACTCGCGCACCGCGCGGCCCGGTGACCATCGCGGTGGCCGGGGACGTCCACTTCGAGGGCGTGCTGCGGGACCGCCTCGCCAGGCCCGCCACGGCCCTGGCCCCCGCCACCGACACGCTCGCTGCGGCCGACGTGGCGATCGTCAACCTCGAGACCTCGCTCGGGACCGGTGGCCGGCCCGAGCCGGGGAAGCGGTTCACGTTCCAGGCGCCACCGGCGGCGCTGACCGCCCTCGCCGCTGCGGGCATCGACGTCGCGACGATGGCCAACAACCACGCCCTCGACTTCGGCCGGTCCCCGTTGCCCGGAGCGTTCCGCGCCATCGCGCGGGCCCGCGCGTCCGATCCGGCACTCACGGTCGTCGGGATCGGCCGGGACGCCGACGGCGCCTTCCGTCCGGCACGGAACGAGGTCGACGGCACCGTCGTGGCCACCCTCGGGGCCACCGTGGCCGACACCGACCCCACGGCGGACCCCACCGGGCAGTGGGCCGCCACGGAGGACTCGCCGGGCACCGCCGACGCCCTCGACCCGAGTCGGCTGCTGCGTGCCGTCGTCAGGGCCCGCAGGTCCGCCGACGTCGTGGTCGTCTACATGCACTGGGGCGTCCAGGGGGAGCCGTGCCCGAGCGCAGCCCAGCGTTCCCTGGCCTCGGACCTCGTCGAGGCGGGCGGCGACATCGTCGTCGGCAGCCACGCCCACCTGCTGCAGGGCGACGGAAGACTGGGTGCGGGCTACGTGGCGTACGGGCTGGGGAACTACGCGTGGTACACGCCGTCGACGGAGTCGACCCCCGCGACAGGGGTGCTGACGCTCACCGTGCAGCCCCCGCGCTCACCCGACGGACGTGCGCGCGTCGTCGACTCCAGCTGGGAGGGGAGCAGGATCGGCAGCGACGGTCTGCCCGCACCGGTGACGGGTGCCGAGGCGACGGAATTCGACGCCGACGTCCGCACGCTCCGCGGGTGCGCGCGGCTCGGTCCTACGGCGAGTCGCTGAGGTGACCGGGGGTCGGGCCTGCCAGCCTCGGGGAAGACGCGACGCCGTCACGCCCAGGGAATCCCACCGACCCCGGAGACGCCACCATGACCCGACAGCCCAGCCGGACCGCCAGGACGGCGGTGGCCGTCGCGGCCCTCCTCGTCGCGGCGCCGGCCGCCCAGGCCGCGTCGGTCGTCGTCGACGACGGCCCTGACCGGGCCACCTCCCGCACCGACATCCTCGAGGTCCGGGTCGCCCACACCGCCCGCCGGGTGGACGTCCGGGTGACCTTCCCCGACCTCCGGCGGCGCGCCCACGCCGGCCTCACCGTGTACGTCGACAGCGACCCGGACGCCCGTGGTCCCGAACGGTCCGTGGGCCCCCCGCTGTTCAGCGGGAGCGACTTCGTGATGTGGCGGATGCGCAACTGGCGGTACGTCGGCGACCGCCCGGTGCGCTGCCGCCACGACGCCGACTACCGGTGGCGACGCGACGTCGTGGTGCTGACCGCACGCCGTGGCTGCTTCGGCAAGCCCGAAGAGGTGCGGATCGGCCTGCGCATGCGCGACGCCGCCGACGCCGACCACCCCGTCACCGACTGGCTGCTCGGCCGCCGTGACCTCACCGAGTGGGTCGCCTCGGGCCGGCCGACCTGACGCCGGGTCGCGCCGACCCGCTCAGGTCCCCGCGAGCACGCCGGCCGGCAGCCACTCCTCGACCAGCACCCAGCCGGACGGCTCCAGGACGAGGTGGACCACCCGGCCCTGCCAGCCGTCGGGGCCCTGTCGCCAGGCCAGCAGCAGGCCCGGGAGCCGGCCCGTGGGGCCGGTCACCCAGCAGTGCTTGACCGGGGGAGGCGCCGGCGGGCGGGGTGCGCCCGCGACGCGATCGGCCAGGGTGCCCGACGTCCGTCGTCGCATGCCGCCCGCCGCCATGGACGGATCGTATCGAACACGTGTTCGACGAGGATCAGCGCTTGTCCCGGCGTACCCGGCGCCGCAGCTGGAGGATCCGCAGGCTGCCGGCGACCGCGGCGAGGAACAGCCCGGCGGTGGTCGCGATCAGGAGGGCCACCGCGAGCGGCGTCTCGCCCTCCCAGCCGAGGAAGCGGATCCGGACGGTGTCGGTGTTCTGGGCGATGAAGATGATCAGCAGCACCAGGATGACCCCACCGGCGACGACCGCCAGCCAGACGCCGCTGGTGCGGGAGCCGCGCAGCGGGTCGCGCCGGGAGGTCGACGTGCCGGCCTCGGGCGCCGCGGGCGTCTGGTCGGGCGCGGCGGCGCCGTCGGGCGCGCCGTCCTCGGCAGACGGATGGCGAGGAGCCCCGGGATCGGCCGGAGTCGGCTGGCTGTCGCTCATGACGGGAACAGTACGCGGCGTCAGCCCGCGGCCACGCACGCCACGGCCACGCCGCACAGGAGCAGCCCCACCGCCTGGGGCCGGTGGACGTGCTCGCGCAGCACGGTGGCCGCGAGCACGACGGTGACCGCGGGGTACAGGGAGGCGAGGACGGAGGTGACCGTCAGCAGGCCCTGCTGGCTGGCCAGCAGGAAGGCCCCGGTCGCGAGGGTGCCGAGAACGCCGGTCACGACGCCCGCCGCCGCGGCCCGGGACCGCGGCACCCACGGGGCGCGGAGCAGGACCGCGGCGAGCACGACGACCGCCGCGGCCACCATCTGGTTGAGGGCGAGGGGGAAGAAGCCTGCCGAGTCGGGGATCTGCCCCAGGGCCGCGAACAGCGATCCGAACCCGAGTCCTGCCCACACGCCGTCCACGAGCCCGCTGGCAGCCGCGGGTGCCCCCGCGGACCCGGGGGCGGTGGGCTCGCGGGCCACCAGCCAGATCCCGGGCAGGGCGGCCACGATGCCGACCCACACGAGGCCGGAGGGGCGCTCGCCGCCGGCCAGGCCGGCGGCGACCGGGACCAGCGCGGCTCCCACGCCCGAGACCGGCGCCACCACGCCCATCCGTCCCGACGCGAAGCCGCGGTAGAGGAACGCCGTGCCGAGCCCGTTGCCGACGCCGGCCACGACGGCCCAGCCCAGGTGCGCCGCCGTCGGGGTGCCCGAGGTGACCGTGGTGAGGCCCAGCACCAGCACGGCGCCGGCGAGCTGGCCCACCAGGGCGACGCTCCACGGACTGGCCCGCTTGGACAGCACGCCGCCGACGAAGTCCGAGAGACCGTAGGCGGTCGCCGACAGCAGCGACAGGATGACCGCGATCACGTGAGGACGACGCCCGCCACCCAGACGGACGCCGCGAGCAGCCCCGCCACCACCTCGATCAGGATGCTCAGCCCGACGGCCCGCAGGGCGGCCATGGTGGAGGCGCCGGCCTCCCGCCCGCCCACGCGGGCCCGCTCCGCGACGTACACCCCCAGCACGAAGCCGAGCACCAGCCCGACCACCGGGACCACGAAGAAGCCCACCACCCCCAGCGCCCCGCCGACCCACAGGGTGCGTGCGGGCACCCCGGATGCGGTGAGCCGACGTCCGGGCACCAGGTACTTCAGGAGCGCGCCCGTGACCAGCAGGGCGAGCGCGACCACGACCACCGTCCAGGCGGTGCGCCCGCCGGTCTCGAGCGCCCACACCACGAGGGCGGCGCCGACCAGCAGGGTGCCCGGCAGCAGGGGGACGACGACACCGACCACGCCGACGGCGATGGCCAGGGCGACCACGACCTCGAGCGCGCTCACGCGGTCACCCTGCCACACCCCCGGCGGGCGGTGGCGCCGCGTGGCCCGGGGACGACGACGGCCCCGGACCGTCGGGTCCGGGGCCGTCGTGAGGTCTGGTCAGCGCTCGTCGTCGGGAGCGCTGGGCGGGGTGTCGACGAGCTTGTGCGTCTCGTCATGGACGGCCGCGGCCACCTCACGGAGACGGTCGCCGTGCTCACGCGCGTGGTGGGCGCAGAAGAGCAGCTCCCCGCCCGCCTGCAGCTCGACGCGGAGGTAGGCCTGGGCACCGCAGCGGTCGCAGCGGTCAGCAGCGCTGAGCTGGGATGCACCAGGGGCAACGGCAGTGGTCACTTCGGCCTCATTTCCTCGGTCGGTCTCTGCCCGGTCTACGTGGTCCAACGTAGTGGCGGGAGCCAAAGATTCCCGCTGCTACGTGTCCCCCGACACGTCCTGATCCAATCACGGGAGCCGATCCCTCCGGCGGAGGGTCCGGGCCCTGGGAGGGCCCGGTCGCCGGTGAGGACGACCCTTGTCCTGCGGTGCGGTGCTGCGTGGTGACGAGTGTGACGCGGGTGCGGGCCCCACGGTTGCGAAACGACCGAACCGGTGGCCGATTGTTTCCCTGCTGTGGATGTCCGCGGTTGATCCACGGTAGTCCCGGGCACGGGTCGGCACCGGCAGGCGTGCCTGCGTCGGCGTCCGGCGTGTCGCAGGTAGATTCGGAGCAGCACCTGGCCGCGGATGGTTTCCGCGGCACACCCGGGAAGACGGAGCAGCAGCCATCGCCGACAACACCTACAACGCCGCACACCTCCTGGTCCTCGAGGGCCTCGAGGCGGTGCGCAAGCGGCCCGGCATGTACATCGGCTCCACCGACACCCGCGGTCTCATGCACTGCCTCTGGGAGATCATCGACAACGGCGTCGACGAGGCGCTCGCCGGCTCCGCACACCAGGTCGAGGTGACCCTCCACCCGGACGACTCGGTCGAGGTGTACGACGACGGTCGCGGCATCCCCACCGACAAGGAGCCGCGCACCGGCCTCCCGGGCGTCGAGGTGGTCGCCACCAAGCTCCACGCGGGCGGCAAGTTCGGCGGCGGCTCCTACGTCGCGACCGGTGGCCTGCACGGCGTCGGCCTCTCGGTCGTCAACGCCCTCTCCGCGCGGATGGACATCGACGTCGACCGGTCGCCGTCCCAGCAGGGGCTGAGCTTCCGCCGCGGGGTCCCCGGCGTGTTCGACGGCGACGGCCCCGCCGGGTCGTTCACGGCGAAGTCGGGGCTCACACGCAAGGGCAAGCGGGTCGCCAAGGGCAGGTCCGGCACCCGGATCCGGTTCTGGCCGGACCGGCAGATCTTCACCAAGGACGCCCGGTTCGAGTTCGAGGGGCTGCTCGGCCGTGCCCGGCAGACGTCGTTCATCGTCCCCGGACTCGAGCTGGTGATCCGCGACCAGCGCGACACCGGCCCCGAGGGCGGCGGTCCCACCGAGGAGAAGTTCCGCCACGACGGCGGCATCGCCGAGTTCGTGGAGTTCCTGGCCCACGACGAGCCGGTCACCCAGGTGCTGCGGCTGCAGGGCTCCGACACCTTCACCGAGACCGTGCCGCTGCTCGACGAGCAGGGCCACATGACCCCCCAGGAGGTCGAGCGCGAGCTGACCGTCGACGTGGCGCTGCGCTGGGGGACCGGCTACGACACCGAGGTCCGGTCGTTCGTCAACGTGATCGCCACGCCCAAGGGCGGCACCCACGTGAGCGGGTTCGAGGCCGCGCTCACCAAGACGTTCAACGACGCGATGCGGGCGACCAAGGCGCTCAAGGTCAACGACGACGACGTGATCAAGGACGACGTCCTCGAGGGCATGACGGCCGTGGTCACCGTCCGGCTCGCCGAGCCCCAGTTCGAGGGCCAGACCAAGGAGATCCTCGGGACGCCCGCCGCCCGCTCCGTGGTCCGCAAGGTGGTGGCGGCGGAGCTGAAGAAGTTCCTGACCTCCACCAAGCGCGCCGAGAAGGCCGAGGCCAAGCGGCTGATGGAGAAGGTGGCCGGGGCCGCGAAGACCCGGATCACCCTGCGCCAGCACAAGGAGACCCAGCGCCGCAAGAACGCCCTGGAGTCCTCGGCGCTGCCCTCCAAGCTGGCCGACTGCCGGGCCACCGACAACGAGCGCACCGAGCTGTTCATCGTCGAGGGCGACTCGGCACTCGGCACCGCCAAGCTGGCCCGCAACTCCGAGTTCCAGGCGCTGCTCCCGATCCGCGGCAAGATCCTCAACGTCCAGAAGGCCTCGGTGGCCGACATGCTGAAGAACGCCGAGTGCGCCTCGATCCTGCAGGTGGTCGGGGCAGGCTCCGGGCGTGACTTCGACGTCGAGGCGCGCCGCTACGGCCGCGTGATCTTCATGGCCGACGCCGACTCCGACGGCGCCCACATCCGGACCCTGCTCGCCACCCTGTTCTTCAAGTACATGCGCGAGCTCGTCGCCGACGGCCGGGTCTACTCGGCCGTGCCGCCCCTCCACCGGGTCGAGCTGTCCAACCCCAAGAAGGGGATGGACAAGTACGTCTACACCTACTCCGACGACGAGCTGCAGCGAAAGCTCGCCGAGCTGTCGAAGAAGGGCGTCCGCTGGAAGGACCCGGTGCAGCGCTACAAGGGTCTGGGCGAGATGGACGCCGACCAGCTGGCGGAGACCACGATGGACCCCCGTCACCGCACGCTGCGCCGGATCACCGTCGACGACGCCGACGAGGCCGCCCGGGTCTTCGACCTGCTGATGGGCTCCGAGGTCGCCCCGCGCAAGGACTTCATCGTGCAGGGTGCCTACGAGGTCGACGTCGAGGCGCTCGACGCCTGAGCACACCGGACGGTCGGGTGCGCCCGTGCGTTGTCGGAAGGGCCGGTCTCAGTCGATCGGGTCCCGCAGCACGGGACAGGTCATGCACCGACCACCGCCCCGGCCGCGTCCCAGCTCGCTGGCGTCGATGGTGATCACCTCGACGCCCGCCTTGCGCAGCAGGGTGTTGGTGTGGGTGTTGCGGTCGTAGCCGATGACGACGCCGGGCTCGAGCGCGACCACGTTGTTGCCGTCGTCCCACTGCTCGCGCCGGGCGCCGAAGCCGTCGCCGCCGGTGGGCACGACCCGCAGCGGGTGGCCCAGGGCGTCCCCGACGACCTCGACGAAGGAGCGCCGTTCGACCGTCACGTCCATGCCGACGTGGCTCGCGTCGTCGCGCCGGATGGTCAGCGTGCGGATCTGGTCGACGACGGGGCTGAAGGCGGTGACCACGTCGCGGTCGCAGAAGGTGAAGACGGTGTCGAGGTGCATGGCCGACCGCGTGCGCGGCAGCCCGGCGACCAGCACCTGCTCGGCCGCGTCCGCCTTGAACAGGTTGCGGGAGACCTGGGTGATGGCCTGCTGCGAGGACCGCTCGCCCATGCCGATGACCACCGTGCCGTGGCCGACGGGCATCACGTCGCCCCCCTCGAGGGTCGCCGCCCCGGAGTCGACCGGCTGCTGGTCGGGGTCGCCGAACCAGACGTCGAACTCCTCGGAGGCGAAGGCCGGGTGGAAGCGGTAGACAGCGGCCGTCAGCAGCGTCTCCTGACGCCGCACCGGCCAGTGCATCGGGTTGAGGGTGACCCCACGGAAGATCCACGACGAGTTGTCCCGCGTGAACTGGGTGTTGGGCAGCGGGGGCAGCAGGAACGGATGGGCCTCCTGGCCACGGAAGGCGGCGAGGAACGGACCGCCCACGTCGGCGGGGACCTCGCTGAAGGTGAGGCCGCCGATCAGGTGCTCCGCCAGCTGCTTCGCCGGGAGCTCGTCCAGCCACTCGCGCACCGGGTCGACCATCCCGTCGCCGACCTGGGCCGCCGTGATCCGCCTGTCCAGGATCCAGGCGCGCCCCTGCGGATGGGCGACGACGTCGGTGAGCAGGTCCTGGAGCTCCAGCACCTCGACGCCGCGGTCGCGCATCTTGTCGACGAAGTCGAAGTGGTCGCGCCGCGCCTGGCTCACCCAGATGACGTCGTCGAAGAGCAGCTCGTCGCAGTTCTCCGGGGTGAGCCGCAGGTGGGCCAGCCCGGGCGAGCAGACGAGCACCCGTCGCAGCCGCCCGGCCTCGGACCACACCCCGACCCGCGGGGCGGTGCGGTCCTGGGTGCTCATACGGTCACGAACCCCTGGGCCAGGCCGACGACCGCCGCCACCGCGAGGCCGGCGACGACCGCGGCGACGCCGAGCTCGGCGCGGGTGAAGATCCGCTCCCCGTTCTCCCGGCGGGCCCACACGAACAGGCCGGTGCCGACGAGGTAGAACAGGCCTGCGACCAGCACGTACTGCCACCCGCCCGCGTAGACCAGCCACACGGCGTACGCCAGCGCGACCGCACCGATGGCCAGGTCACGGCTGCGCCCGCGACCCGACTCGTAGGTCTCGCCGGTCGCGGCGAGCTTCACCTGGTACGCCGCGGACCACAGGTAGGGGAGCAGGATCAGCGACGTGGCCAGGTAGACCAGGTCGGTGTAGGTGTTCTCGTTGACCAGGGTCCAGAGCAGCAGGGCCTGTGCACAGAGGTTGGTCAGCCACAGGGCGCTGGCCGGCGCCCCCTGCCGGTTCTCGTGCGAGAGGGCACGGGGAACCACGCGGTCGAGGGCCGGCAGCCGCAGGATCTCCACCGCGAGCAGGACCCAGGCGATGAGCGCACCGAGCAGCGACACGACGAGCCCGGCGGAGATGAACCCGGCGCCCCAGCTGCCGACCTCGTTCTCGAGCAGCGCCGCCATCGACGGGTCCGAGAGTCCCGCGACGTCGGCCTGCGCCATCAGCCCGTAGGACAGCAGGTTCACGGCCAGCAGCAGGGCCAGGACGCCGAGGAAGCCGACAACCGAGGCGACGCCGACGTCCCGACGGTCGCGAGCGCGCTGGGAGTAGACGGCTGCACCTTCGATGCCGATGAAGACCCACACCGTGACCAGCATCATGTTCTCGACCTGGTCCATCGTCCCGCCCATTCCGGCGCTGTCGCCCCAGAAGTCGGCGGTGAACAGGCCGGCGTCGAAGCCGACGGCGGCGATGGCGATGAAGGTCAGGATGGGGATCACCTTCGCGACGGTGACCACGACGTTGGCGAGGGCCGCGTTGCGGACGCCGCTGAGGGTGAGTGCGTGCACGAACCACAGGAGCACCGAGGCCCCGACGACCGCCGACACCGTCGTGCCTCCCTCGAAGCCGCCGAACCAGTAGCCGAGGGTCGACATCAAGAGCACCAGGTAGGCGACGTTGCCCACCCAGGCGCTGATCCAGTAGCCCCACGCGGAGGTGAAGCCGATGTACTCGCCGAAGCCGGCGCGGGCGTACCCGTAGACGCCGCCGTCGATGTCGGGCTTGCGACGCGCCAGGGTCTGGAAGACGAAGGCCAGCATCAGCATGCCGAGGCCGGTGATGGTCCAGCCGATCAGCAGCGGACCCGGCGCCGCGCTGCCGGCCATCTGGGAGGGCAGCGCGAAGATGCCGCTGCCGATCATCGAGCCGACCACCAGGGCCACCAGGTCCGGCAACGCGAGTCCGGCGGTGGTCTGCGGCGGAGGACCCGCCTGCCCGGGACGCTGAGCTGACACGACGGGCTGAGCCCGTCCGGCGACGTGCTGGGCCATCACGACCTCCTCGGGTCCGGAGGCACCTGCCTCCACGCGCGACCGGCTGATTGCTCGAGCGGCTGCTCGACGGAGTGCTCCCTCGACAGCTCGGGCGGGACGACTTCAACTGGCACGGGGGCGAGCGCGAGCACCGCGCGCGCCGTACCGCCCAGGTGGTAGCCGGGCAGCAGGTGGGACCGGTGCCGCAGCACGAGCAGCAGGTCGGCGTCCCGCGACTCCTCGACCAGGGCGGCACGGGCCTGGGCGTGCAGCACCTTCACCTCCACGGGCACCTCGGGGTGCGCGCGGCGCCACGGTGCCAGCAGGGATTCGAGGTGGGCCTCGCCGGAGGCGCGCCAGTCCGTCCCGTGGGTACGCCCCTCGATCCGGTCTGCGTACGGGTTCGGCAGGTCCCAGGTGTGGACGAACCGCAGCCCGGCTCCCCGGGTGACGGCCTCGTCGAAGGCCCGGGCGAGCAGCCGCTCGGCGTCCTGCTCGGACCGCACGCCGACCACGACCAGGCCGTGGGCGGCGTCGGGCTGCCAGTCGCCGGGCACGGCGACGAGCGGACACCGGGTCCGGGCCGCCACCACGGCCGCGGTGGCTCCGATCAGCACGCGCGAGAGGCCGTGTCGCCCCTCCTGGCCCAGCACCAGCATCTCGGCGTCGTCGCCTGCGGCCACCAGGGCCGGGACGCGATCGCTCGTGGACAGCTCCGTCGTCACCGTGACCTCCGGCGCCAGGTCCGAGGCGAGCTCCGCGGCGCGGGCCAGGATCGCCTCCCCGGTCGGGACCAGGTCCTCGCGCAGGTACGGGGGCGAGGGCGTCATGGCGACGTACGCCGGCAGGGCGTGGACCACGTGGAGGGGCCACCCGCGGGAGGCGGCCCGCCCGGCGGCGTAGCGCAGCGCGCCCGTGCTCCCTTCCGTGCCGTCGACGGCGACCACGATCCGCGGCAGTCCCTGCTCGTTCATGACGGTTCCCTCCTCGCGACGGCCCCATGGTCTACCGGCACGGGGCCCTTCGGGCAGGGACTTTCGTCCTCCCGCCGACGGCCGACCCGCCCTGTCCGTTGCTGCCGGGCCCGGTGGTCCTTGGGCCCACGGCCGTTAGGGTCTGGGCTGATGGCGAAGCTGCTGATCGTCCTGCTGACGGTGGTGTTCCTCGGCTGGAGCTTCGTGCTCGCCCGGCGGGCGCGGAAGCTGGACCTCACCGGGATGGGGCCGGCGGCCCGGGTCTACCGGCGGCGCTTCGTGCCGATGGCGCCGCTCGTGGCGATCCTCGTGCTCGTCACCGCGCTGGCCGCCGCGCAGGGCGCCGGCGCCCTGGCGGGCGCGATGGGCGTGACCCTCGGGGTGCTGGCGCTGACCTTCACCGGAGAGTGGGTCGCCGAGCGCCGACGGTCGACCTGAGCGCAGCTAACGGTGGCGGCGGTCCCGCAGCATCCGGATGCCAGCCCATGCGGCGAGAGGCACGCCGAAAAGAACCACCAACAGTGTCAGCAGGTCGCTCTCGCCCATGCCCCTATCCCATCACGGTCGAGGTCAGCGCTGGGCCCACCCCCGGCGTCGTTCGGTGGATGGTCCACCGCCGCCGCGCGAGTCGTCGCCCGACAGGGAACCACGGGGCGGCGACGACGCGGGGCTCACGGGAGGGCCCGTACCCCCCGGGTCGCCGCACCGCGGAACACCACGAGCGCGAGGACGCCGGCCACCACGGCGCAGCCCGCGGCCCCCAGGAAGACCGTCTGCTCCTGGGCGATGCCGGCCTGCTTCAGCAGGAGGGTGAACGCGTCGCAGCGGCTCCTGCCGTCGCACACGTCCCGGACGTTCGGCAGGTCTGCCTGCTCGGCGTAGTAGCGCCGCAGGCCCAGCGTCGTGAGCGCCGAGACGCCGACCAGCATGCCGACCATCCGGGACACCACGACCAGCGCGGACGCCAGGCCGTGGACGTCGTCCTCGGTCGAGGCGAGCACGGCCGCGTTGACCGGGGCCAGCGCGACCCCGAACCCGAAGCCGCCGACGAGCAACGCCACGTTGGACGTCCAGTCCTCGAGCGAGGTCAGCCCCCAGCGGCTCATGAGCACGAACCCCGTGGCTGCGCACGCCATGCCGGCTGCGGTCACCAGCCCCGCCGGCAGGGTCCGGACCAGGTAGCCGCCCACGACGGCCCCGACCGGCAGGGCCACCAGGAACCGCACCAGCACGAGGGCGGCCAGCAGCTGGGAGTCGCCGTAGATCGTCGTCCGGGCGAACAGCGGGATGTCGATCAGGGCCGCGACCAGCGCGGCGCCGATGAAGAAGCTGACCAGGACCGCGCCCCACGCCGGCGTACGCCGCAGCGCGCCGCGGGGGACCAGTGGCGCGTCGGCGCGCCGGAGGTGGACGACCAGGGCGACCGCGGCCACGGCGGACCCGAGCAGGTACCAGGGTCCCTGGGCGGAGAACACCTGGATCCTCGGGTCGGCCGTAGCGAAGGCGAGGATGACGCCGCCGAGGGCCACGGCCAGCAGCGTCGACCCGACCAGGTCGGCGTCGCGGGCCGCGCGGCCCCACCGGCGCACGTCGACCAGCGGCCGTGCCGCGGTCGCGCAGCGGACCACCAGCAGCACCAGCGCGGTCACCGCGGCCAGCCCGACGGGCGTGAGCCACCGACCGGTTCCGACCACGGGGATGAAGAGCTGCCCCCACGTGAGGTCGCGCATCAGCGGGGGCGGCTGGGTGAACGCGAGCGCCCCCGCCGCGAGCGTGACCAGGAGCAAGGAGGCGCCGAGCAGGTCGGGCCGCCCCTCCCGGCGTACGTCGGCACCGGGTGCTGCCACGGCCCTGATCGTGGCGGCGAGGCCCAGGCCGACCGCCAGGTTGAGGGCGAAGATCGCGCGCCAGTCGGCCAGGGCCAGCACGACCGCGCCGAGCAGCGGGCCCAGCACGCTGCCGACCTCCTGGACCGCCGACACCACGCCCAGCGGCACCCCGCGGCGCTCGACCGGGTAGAGGTCGGCCACCAGCGCCAGGGTCGCCGGGACCAGGCCGCCGGCGCCCACCCCCTGGAGGAACCGGCCGGCCACCATGCTCGGCATGTCGTAGGCCAGGGTCGTGACCAGCGACCCGACGGCGAACAGCACCAGCGCCGCGACCAGGACCGGGACCCGGCCGCGCAGGTCGGCGATCCGCCCGATCATCGGCAGCATCGCGACGTAGCCGAGCAGGAAGCCGGACACGATCGGGGCCGCGCGCTGCAACTGGTCGATCGGGACGCCGACCGAGCCCATCATGTCGGGCAGCGCCAGCACGACCACGTAGGTGTCGGCCGCGGCGAACGCGACCGCGACGGCAGCCAGGGCGAGCAGCAGCCGCGCCCGCCCCGCCGCTGCGACGGCGGGACCCGCCGCGGGGTCGGTCATGGCGCGGTGATGTCGGGGGAGGAGCCGTAGTCGTCGAACCCGATGGTGTAGGTCATCGGGTCGGTGTCGGGGTAGAAGACGCCGGTGAGCCGCGCCGTCCGCAGCTCACCGTCCTCGGTCACGGTGTAGGCGGCGTCGAAGTCGCCGGACGCGCTCGGGATCACCCCGTCGACGACGTCGCCGGGAACGCTGCCGGTGTACTCGGTGAGCACCTCCCGGTTGTCATCGCCGCCCCGGACGCTGTCGCCGGCCTCGAGTCCGGTGGTGGCCGTCAGCAGCGACGAGAGACCGTCGTCGGTGCTCATCAGCTGGGCGGGGTCGGGGGCGCCGTACTCCGCCGGGTCGACGTCGGACCAGCCCGGCGTGAGCGGGATCTGGGCCCAGACCTTGCCGTCGAGGGCGACCACGGGGACGTCGAAGTCGGTGCCGGAGAGCACGACCGTGAGCGTGCCCTCGAAGGCCGGGGCGTGGGTGCCGACGCCCTCGGCCCGGCGGATCGCCGTGACGCCCTCGGGGAGGTCCTCGGTGGCGAGCGTGATCGACACGCCGCTGGTGTGGTCGAGGGTGGCCTTCGCGTCGGCCATGACCTCCTCCGGCGTCGGTCCTTCGTCAGCCGGGTCGTCTCCGCTGCAGGCGGACAGCGCCAGGAGCGCAGCCGCCAGCAGCGGCACCGGGCGGCGCATCATGCGGTCAGCCTTCCACAGCGGCGGTCGCCGCCAGCCGTACGGCGACCGGCCCGGCGCACGCGGCCAGCGGCTGGGTGCCGGGGACCCCGGAGCCGTCGCGGCGGCCCTCGGCCGCCGGCAGCTCGACCGGAGCGCCGCTGGTCGCCGCGGCCCGCGCCGGCGCGGCGCCGGCCCAGGCGAAGACGAGCGTGTCCTCGCCCTTGAGGAACCGGTGGCAGCGGACGCCGCCGGTCGCCCGGCCCTTCGGCGGGTACTCGGAGAACGGCGTCACCTTGACCGCGCCCGGCTCGGTGCCGGGCAGGGCCGTGCCGGAGCCCGAGGCGGTGACCAGCACCGAGGCGTCCGGGTCGAGCGCGGTGAACGAGACCACGCGATCGCCCGCCCCGAGCTTGACCCCCGCCATGCCTCCGCCGGCCCGGCCCTGGGGGCGCACCAGCGAGGCAGAGAAGTGGAGCAGCTGCGCGTGCGCGGTCACGAAGCAGAGCGCCTCGTCGCCGGTGGCGAGCTCGACCGCCCCGACGACCTCGTCGCCGTCCTTGAGCGAGATCACGTCCCACTCGTCACGACCGAGGACCTCGGGGTTGACCCGCTTGACGACCCCCTGTCGGGTGCCGAGCGCCAGGCCGGGTCCCTCGGTGGCCAGCGACGTGAGCGCGATCGCGGTCTCACCGCTGTCGAGCGGCAGCATCTCGGTGAGCGGGAGCCCGCCCTGGAGGTTGGGGTCGTTCGCCGAGGCTGGCAGGGCAGGCAGGTCGAGGACCGCCAGCCGCAGGCAACGGCCGCGCGAGGTGATGACCCCGACGTCGCCCCGAGCGGTGGTGCGGACCGCCGAGACGATCACGTCGTGGTTGGCCCGCGTCTCGCCCTGACCGGGCAGGTCCGGGCTGCCCGAGCGGGCGAGCAGGCCGCTGGAGGAGAGGTAGGCGAAGCAGGGGTCGTCGGCGACCTCGAGCGGGGTCGCGGCGGCCGTGACGGCCGCCGAGCCCGCCGACGCGAGCAGCACCGTGCGCCGCGGCGTCCCGTAGGTCGTGGCGACCGCCGAGAGCTCCTCGGCGACGACCGACCGCAGCAGCTCGCGGTCGGCCAGGATCGCCTCGAGCTCCTCGATCTCCCGCCGCAGGGTCTCCTGCTCCTTCTCGAGCTCGATCCGGCTGAACCGGGTCAGCCGCCGCAGCTGCATCTCCAGGATGTAGTCGGCCTGCGGCTGGGAGAGGTCGAAGACCCCCATCAGCCGCTCCCGCGCCGCCGCCGCGTCGTCGGAGCTGCGGATCACCTGGATGACCTCGTCGATGTCGAGCAGCGCGACGAGCAGGCCGTCGACGAGGTGCAGCCGCTCGGCCTTCTTGTCGCGACGGAACTGCGACCGCCGGCGTACGACGTCGTAGCGGTGGTCGAGGAACACCTCGAGCACCTGCTTGAGGCCGAGCGTCCGGGGCTGGCCGTCGACGAGCGCGACGGTGTTGATGCCGAAGGAGTCTTCCATCGGCGTCTGCTTGTAGAGCTGCTCGAGCAGCGCCTCGGGGACGAACCCGTTCTTGACCTCGATGACCAGCCGCAGGCCGTTCTCGCGGTCGGTGAGGTCCTTGATGTCGGCGATGCCCTGCAGCTTCTTGCCCTGCACCAGCACCTTGATCCGCTCGATCACCTTCTCGGTGCCGACGCCGTAGGGGAGCTCGGTCACGACGATGCCCTTGCGGCGGCCGACGCTCTCGACCCGCGCCGTGGCCCGCATCCGGAAGCTGCCCCTGCCGGTCTCGTAGGCGTCGCGGATGCCGTCGAGGCCGACGATCTTGCCGCCGGTCGGGAGGTCGGGCCCGGGGATGAACCGCATCAGGTCGTCGACGGTGGCGTCCGGGTGGCCGATCAGGTGGCGCAGCGCCTGGACGACCTCGACGAGGTTGTGGGGCGCGATGTTGGTGGCCATCCCGACGGCGATGCCGGTGGTGCCGTTGACGATCAGGTGGGGGATCGCGGCCGGCAGCACGACGGGCTCGGTCTCGCGGCTGTCGTAGTTGGGCTTGAAGTCGACCGTGTCCTCCTCGAGGGAGTCGGTCATCGCCACCGCGGGCGGCGCCATCCGGCACTCGGTGTAGCGCATCGCCGCCGGTGAGTCGTCGGGCGAGCCGAAGTTGCCGTGGCCGTCGACCATCGGGAGCCGCATCGTCCACGACTGGGCCTGGCGTACGAGGGAGTCGTAGATCGCCCCGTCGCCGTGGGGGTGCAGCCGTCCCATCACCTCGCCGACCACGCGGGCCGACTTCACGTGCCCGCGGTCGGGCCGCAGGTTCATGTCGCTCATCGTGTAGAGGATCCGGCGCTGCACCGGCTTGAGGCCGTCCCGCGCGTCGGGCAGCGCCCGGGAGTAGATCACCGAGTAGGCGTACTCCAGGAACGACGACTGCATCTCGTCCTTGATGTCGGTGTCGAGGATGTGCTCCTCGAAGTCCTCCGGGGGCGGTTGCTTCGTCGTCCGTCGTGCCATTCCCCCATTCTCGCCGCCCCCACCCCCCGATCCTGCGGCGACCCACCGAGGGCCGTCCCGACCACGACCGGGGTTCACCCGGGCGTCATGTGGGACCGATAGATTCAGGGCCATGTCGCAGGCCGAGCAGGAGAGCGTGGAGGTCGTCCCGCCGCCGCGGCACTGGGACGCCGACGTGCTGCTGCGCGACGGCCGGACCGCCCAGCTGCGCCCGATCCGGCCCGACGACGCCGAGCTGCTCATCGACTTCTACTCCCGGGTGTCCGACGAGTCGAAGTACTACCGGTTCTTCTCACCCATGCCGACGCTCTCCGAGAAGGACGTCCACCGGTTCACCCACGTGGACCACCGGGACCGGGTGGCGTTCGTGATGCTGGTCGGTGGCCAGATCATCGGTGTGGGGCGCTACGACACCGTCGAGCCCGGCGAGGCGGAGGTCGCGTTCCTCGTGGAGGACCAGCACCAGGGCCGCGGCGTCGCCCAGCTCCTGCTCGAGCACCTCGCCCAGGCAGGGCGGGAGCGCGGGATCGACAAGTTCGTGGCCGAGGTGCTGCCCGACAACCAGAAGATGATCCGGACCTTCCGCGACGCCGGCTACCACGTCGCCAGCGGCTACGAGGACGGCGTCATGCTGCTGGAGTTCCCCATCGACCCCACCGACACCTCGGTCGGCGTGATGACCGCCCGCGAGCACCGCGCCGAGGCGGCCTCGATCGTCCGGTTCTTCCACCCGCGGTCGGTGGCCGTGATCGGCGCCAGCCGGCGACGGGACACCATCGGGGCCGCCCTGGTGCGCAACCTGGTCACCGGCAACTTCACCGGCCGGATCTACGCCGTCAACCCGACCTCCGAGGCCGTGTCGGGGCTCCCGGCCTACGCCACGGTCAACGAGATCCCCGACGACGTCGACGTGGCGGTGGTCGCCGTCCCCGCCGAGGCCGTCGAGGACGTCGTCCTCGACTGCGCGGCCAAGGGAGTCCACGGGCTCGTGGTGATCTCCGCCGGCTTCGCCGAGACCGGCGACGAGGGCCGCCAGCGGCAGCGCCGGCTGCTGGGGCTGTCCCGCTCCTACGGGCTGCGGCTGATCGGGCCGAACTGCCTCGGCATCATCAACACCGCACCCGCGATCTCGCTCAACGCGTCGCTGTCGACGGTGATGCCGCCCGGCGGCCGGGCCGGGTTCTTCTGCCAGTCCGGCGCCCTGGGCTCGGCGATCCTCGAGAAGGTCAACAACCGGGGGCTGGGCCTCTCGACGTTCATCAGCGCCGGCAACCGCGCCGACGTCTCCGGCAACGACCTGCTCCAGTACTGGGAGGAGGACGACGCCACCGAGGTGGTGCTGCTCTACCTGGAGTCGATCGGCAACCCGCGCAAGTTCTCCCGGATCGCGCGCCGGGTCTCGCTCCGCAAGCCGATCATCGCCGTGCGGTCGGGCCGGACCACCCAGGGCGTGCCCATGGGCCAGATGGTGCGCCGGTTCGCCGCTCCGACCCAGGCGGTCGACGCGATGTTCCGGCAGGCCGGGGTGATCCAGGTCGACACCCTCGACGAGATGTTCGACGTGGCCCAGCTGCTGGCCCACCAGCCGCTGCCGCGCGGCCGCCGGGTGGCCGTCGTCGGCAACTCCGACGCGCTCGGCCTGCTGGCCACCGACGCCGCGGCCGAGGTCGGGCTGGTGGTGAACCGGTCGGTGGCGCTGGGGGCCGAGGCGACCGCCGAGGACTTCGAGGACGCCCTCGACGAGGCGATCGACGACCCCGACGTCGACGCGGTCGTGGCGGTCTACATCCCGCCGCTCAACGTGTCCGGCGACGACGTCGCCAACGTGCTGGCCGCGGTGGGGGAGCAGTCCGACAAACCACTCGTGTCGTCGTTCCTCGGCGCCGAGGGGGTCCCGGAGCTGTTGCGGGTGCCGGACGTCGCCGGCCGGTCCGCGGGCCGCGGCTCGGTGCCGTCGTACCCGGGCGTCGAGGCGGCCGTCCGGGCGCTCGCCCACGTCGTCGGGTACGCCGTGTGGTTGCGCACCCCCGACGGTGCCCCGCTCGACCTCGCCGACATCGACGCCGCGGCCGCCCGGGGCGTGGTGAGCGCGGTGCTGAAGCGGCACCCCGAGGGAGCGGACCTCACCGAGGAGGAGGTCGACCGGCTGCTCGGCGCCTACGGCATCCGGGTGTGGAGCGAGCGGCAGGCGGCCACTCTCGAGGAGGCGCAGGCGGCGGCCGAGGAGCTCGGCTGGGACGTCGTCCTCAAGGCCACCGCCGGCCACCTGCGCGAGCGCCCCGACCTGGCCCACGTGTGGCGCAACATCGACACGCCGGAGGAGATGGCGGACGCGTGGGCCTCGCTCAACTCGCTGATCACGAGCACCGACAACGCCGGCTTCGTCGTGCAGAAGAACGCACCACCCGGCGTGCCGGTCGGGATCAGCAGCATGGAGGACCCGTTGTTCGGCCCGGTCGTGTCCTTCGGGATCGCGGGTCCGATGACCGAGCTGCTCGGCGACCGGTCCTACCGGATCCCGCCGATCGGGGAGCGGGACGCCGCCGCCATGGTCCGCGAGATCAAGGCCTCGCCGATGCTCTTCGGCTACCGCGGCTCCGAGGTGGTCGACGTCTCCCAGGTGGAGCGACTGATCCTGCGGGTCGCCGAGCTGCAGCACGACCTGCCGCAGGTCAGCGCCCTGGAGCTGCCGCTGGTGCTGGTCGGGCCCGACGAGTCGTCGGTGCTCCGCGCCAGCGTCCGGGTCGAGCCGGTCGCCGACTCGCGCAGCGACTGGTTCGCCCGGCGGATGCCGAGCGTCCCGGGTGACACGACGCCCGGCGGCTGACCCGGGACGCCTGTGCACGCTCCCGGCACCCCTCTGGGAGGGCGTGACAGACTGCGCTCATGCGCTCCCGCACCACCGGCGACCGTCTGGTCCAGCACGGCGACCGCAGTCGCGAGCTGCGCACCGCCATCGAGAAGGCCGGCTACTACCCCGAGGTGGTCGCCGACAGCGTGGCCTCGGCGCTGGGTGGCGAGGAGGTGGCGGGCTTCTTCGTCCACCACGAGCCGACGTTCGAGCGGGACGAGGTCCGCCGCCACCTCACGGTGGTCGTGCTCACCCCCACCCGGCTGCTGCTCGCCCACACCGACGAGCACGCCGGCGACGACCTGCTGCCCGAGCCCTACACCTCGACCTCGACCGAGGCGATCGCGCTGTCCGTGGTGAAGTCGGTCGTGGTGACCCGGATGGTCACCAACCCCGAGTCCGGGCCGAGCCGTCCGGCCGAGGCGATGCTGACGATCGGCTGGGGTGCCGTCGGCCGGGTCGACCTGGAGCCCGCGGGGTGCCAGGACCCCGAGTGCGACGCCGACCACGGCTACACGGGGACCATCACGGCCGACGACTTCTCACTGCGGGTCTCCGCGGCCGCGGAGGGCGCCGACGGGGTCGAGCGGCTGCTCGCGTTCGCCGAGTCGCTCGCCGCCCGGACGCGGCCGGCGTGAGTCCGGCCGGGCCGGCTGGTTTCGTCGCCCCTGCCTACGACGACCGCTCGCTCACCGACCTCGTCCCGGCCGTCGCGACCGCTCTGGGCCACCCGCTCGGGCCTCCGGTCGACGGGCTGCGGCTGCCGGCCGCCACGGCGTACGTCGTCTTCCTGGTCGACGGGCTGGGCTCCGAGCTGTTGCGACAACACCGCCACGCGGCCCCGTGGCTCGCGGCGCTCCTCGACCACGCCGAGCCGCCGCTCACCGTGGGGGTCCCGTCGACGACCGCGACCAGCCTCACCTCGCTCGGCACCGCCCTGCCGCCCGGTGCCCACGGCCTGGTCGGCTTCACCTCACGGATCCCCGGCACCGACGACCTGCTCAACGCGCTCGCGTGGAGCAAGTCCGTCGACCCGGTCGAGTGGCAGCCCCACCCGACCGCCTTCACCCGGCTCGCCGGGGCCGGCGTGGCGGTCACGGCCGTCAACAAGCGCGAGTTCCGGGGGAGCGGGCTGACCGTCGCGGCCCACCGGGGGGCGGAGTTCGTCGGTGCCGACCGGGTGGGCGAGCGGATCGCCGCCGTGGCCGCCGCCACCGCGGTGCGCCCCTCGCTCACCTACATGTACGACGGCGACCTCGACTGGACCGGCCACCGCTTCGGTGTCGCCTCCAGCGCCTGGCTCCAGCAGCTGGCGATGGTCGACGCCGAGGCCGAGCAGCTGCGCGAGACGCTGCCCCCCGACGTCCGGCTGGTGGTCGTGGCCGACCACGGCATGGTCGACTCACCGCCCGAGAGCAGGGTCGACGTGGCCGACCACCCGGAGCTGCGCGACGGGCTCGCCCTCATCGGCGGGGAGGCCCGCTTCCGCCACCTCTACGCGCGCGGCGGGGCGGTGGCCGACGTGGTGGCGACCTGGGAGGAGCGGCTCGGCGACCGCGCCGTCGTGCTGCCCCGCGACGAGGCGATCGCCCGCGGCTGGTTCGGCGAGGTCTCCGCCCCGGTGCGCCCGAGGCTGGGCGACGTCGTCGTGGCCTGCGCCGGCGACACCGCCGTCCTCGACTCCGACGCCTTCCCCTACGAGGCGACCCTGATCGGTCTCCACGGCTCGCTCACGCCGGTCGAGATGCTGGTCCCGCTGCTGGTCTGCTGAGCCGCGCGGCTCACTCCGGCTCGTTGCCGAGGTCGCCGCCGACCCGGTAGGACGAGGTGACGCCGTCGTACATCAGGTGCGCGACCAACCCCTCGACCGCGTGCGGCAGGTTGTGGCAGTGGTCCATCCAGATGCCGGGGTTGTCGGCGACGAAGGCGATCCGGAACGTCTCGCCGGGGCGCACCTCCAGGGAGTCCACCCACCACGGGCTGCCGGTCGCTGGATCGCCGTCCCGCGACACCACGACGGCGTGGTGCCCGTGGAGGTGCATCGGGTGGGCGTCGTCGCTGGCGTTCTCGACGTCGAACACCACCACGTCGCCCTCGGACACCATGTACATCGGGACGTCCGGGTACATCTTCCCGTTGACCGTCCACCAGAGCCCCGGCACGCCGTCGAGGAAGCCGGGCCGCCTGCCGATCCGGTAGTCGAACTCACGATCGGCCGCCCCCGGGTCGAAGCCCGGGTCGGCCGGCTCGCCGTACGACAGGAGGTCGAGCTCGTCGGTGGGCGCGACCGTCGCACCACCCGGGTCCTCGCCCAGGACCATCGCGGTGGTGCCGCCGAAGTCGACCCGGGCGCCGCCCTCGGGGACCGTGACGCCCAGGTCGACCCGTCCTCCCGCCGGGAGGGCGTAGGACCGGTCGGTGACCTCGCCGGGCTCGTTGACCTCGGTCCCGTCGACCGCGAGCACCCGGTACGGCGCACCGGTCACCCACACCGGGGTGATCCCGTTGTCGGTGTTGACCACGCGCACCCGGACCTCGTCGCCGGGCGACGCGGCCACGGTCTCGGGCCCGGCCTCGCCGTTCAGGGTCGGCCCTGAGTCGTACTCGTGGAGCACGGCCAGGTGCTCGGCGACGTCGGGTTCGGGGTTCTTCGGGTGCACGACGAACGCGCCGAGCAGACCCCGCCGGACCTGCTCGTGGGACACCTGGTGGGAGTGGTACCAGAAGCTGCCCGCCTGGTCGGCCACGAAGCGGTAGGTGAGCTCCTCGCCCGCGCCCACGGCGTCCTGGGTGACCCCGGCGACGCCGTCGGCGGCGTTGGGCACGTCGATCCCGTGCCAGTGCAGGGTGGTCCCGTCCTCGACGTTCTCGTTGACCAGCGTGACCTCGACGAGGTCACCCACGTCGGCCTCGAGCACCGGACCCGGCGAGGTGCCGTTGACGGTGTAGCCCTCGCCCTCCTGCCGCACCGTCAGCGTCTCGGTGACGTCGGCCGGGCGGTCGAGGTCCGCCGTCAGCTCGGCGACCGGCGTGCCGTGGTGGTGGGAGTGCTGGGAGCGCGGACCACCGCCCCAGTCGACCTCGCCCATCGCGGCCATGTCGTAGGAGTCGGGCAGCAGGCTGTCCTGCCAGAACCAGGCCAGCGGCACCACGAGGGCAGCGGTGGCCGCCGAGGCGAGCCACAGCCTCGGGTGACCGCGCAGCGCCACGCCTCAGACGGTGGCGGTCTCGGGCGGTGCGGTCGTCGCCGACTGCTTCGGCGTCGCCGCCCGCCGACCGGCCATCGCCGCGACCCCCATCAGCACGAGGGCGTTGATGCCGTGCAGCGCGCCGAACGTGGCGTCGACCTCGCGGGACAGCATCGGCAGCAGGACGATCTGCAGCACGAGCAGGGCCACGATGGTCAGGGCGAGTGCGACCCCACCCCGGACCTTGGCGAAGAACGACACCACCAGCAGCACGAGCGCGACCAGCGGCATCAGGACGGTGCCGTTGAAGAACATGTGGATGGCGAAGCCCCACTCGGCCGTGAACCCGCCACCGCAGCCGGCCTCGCTCTCGAGGCAGGCCTTGTTGATCACGAGCCCGTTCTGGTCGATCTCGTTGGTCAGGCCGAAGAAGGCCCAGGCGATGGCGCCCGCCTGGACGACGACGAGCACGGCGATGGCGTTGGCCAGCACCTGATAGGTCTTGCGCATGTGATTCCCCCCAGTTCCCGCGACGTGTCAGGTCCCGAGCCCTCGGTGGGCATGATCCCGGTCCGGGACCCGGCTGTCACGCTGATTTCGTCCAGTTTTGGGTAACAGCGCTACGGAATCGTTACGTCACCCGAAGGGGAGGGGCTCCGGGACCAGGCTCACCGCCTGGGCGCGGGCGGCCGTGAGCCGGCGCCGGTGGTGCTGGCGGCAGAGGACCTCGTAGGCTACCTCGGCCGGCTGCTCGTCGACGGTGTCCACGTCGCCGACGACGATGACCTCGCCCTCGGTGACCATGACGCCGTTCTCGGTCCGGGCGTTGTGGGTGGCCCGCTTCCCGCACCAGCACAGCGCCTCGACCTGGAGCACGTTCATCCGGTCGGCGAGCTCGACGAGCCGCGAGCTGCCCTCGAAGAGCTGGCTGCGGAAGTCGGTGAGGATCCCGAACGCGAACACGTCGATCTGGAGCTCGTCGACGACCTTGGCGAGCTGGTCGATCTGGTCGCGGGTGTAGAACTGCGCCTCGTCGCAGATCAGGTAGTCGATCCGGCCGCCCTGGGTCAGCGAGTGGACGACGTACCGCCAGAAGTCGAAGTCCCGCGCCACCTCGATCGCCGCGTGGGTCAGCCCGAGGCGGCTCGACAGCGTCGCCTCGCCCGCGCGGTCGTGGGTGGTGAAGATCCGCCCGATCCGGCCGCGTGCAGCGTGGTTGTGGTTGGTCTGCAGGGCCAGCGTGCTCTTGCCCGAGTCCATGGTTCCGGTGAAGAAGTGCAGTTCTGCCACGGGGCAGCATCCTGTCATGCGCGAGACTGGGGACGTGCCTGCCCGCCTCCGCCCCGCCACCCCTGCTGACGCCGCCGACGTGGCCCGGATCTGGTACGCCGGGTGGCAGGACGGTCACCTCGGCCGGGTGCCCGGCGAGCTGGTGGCCGTGCGGACCCGGGACACCTTCGACGCCCGGGCGGCGGCGCGGGTGCCCGACACGGTCGTGGCCGAGGTCGACGGCGACGTGGCGGGCTTCGTGATGACCGACGCCGACGAGGTCGACCAGGTCTACGTCGACGCGGCCCGCCGCGGCTCCGGGCTGGCCGCGACCCTGCTGGGGGCCGCCGAGCGGCGGGTCCTGGCGCAAGGCCACCCACGCGCGTGGCTGGCGGTCGTCCCCGGGAACGAGCGGGCCCGGGCCTTCTACGCACGGCAGGGATGGCGCGACGAGGGGTCCTTCCACCACCGGGCGCCCGTCGGCGACGGGTACGTGCAGGTGCCCTGCCACCGCTACGTCAAGGACGTCTCCCCCCTCATCGGACCCGAGGAGCTGGCCGACCGGCGGCCAGAGGTGGTCGTGCTCGACGTGCGCTGGCGGCTCGGCGGTCCGCCGGGTCGCCCGGAGTTCGAGGCGGGCCACGTCCCGGGGGCGGCGTACGTCGACCTCGACACCGAGCTGGCCGACCCGCCCGGAGCGCGCGGTCGGCACCCGCTGCCCGGGACCGACACCTTCCTGGCCGCGATGCGCCGGGCCGGCGTCCGCCGCGGGCGACCGGTCGTGGTCTACGACGACTGGGGCGGCCGCGCCGCGGCGCGGTGCTGGTGGCTGCTGCGCCACCACGGGCACGACGCCGTCCGGGTGCTCGACGGCGGCTGGACAGCGTGGCAGGACGTCGTGGGCGAGGTCGAGACCGGGCCTGGACGGCCGCGGGCAGCGGGCGACCTCGACGGGTCGGCGGGGGCGATGCCCGTCGTCGACGCGGTTTCGGCGACGACGGTGCCGGTCCTGGTCGACGCGCGGGCCCCGGAGCGGTTCCGCGGTGAGACCGAGCCGGTCGACCCCGTCGCGGGCAGGGTGCCCGGCGCGGTCAACGTGCCCGCGACCGACAACCTCGACGGCTCCGGCCGGTTCCGGTCGGCCGCCGAGCTCCGCGAGGTCTACGCGGGGGTCGGGGTCACCGACGACGACGAGGTCGCGGCGTACTGCGGGAGCGGGGTGGTGGCCTGCCACGACCTGCTGGCCCTGGAGAGCATCGGTCTGCAGGGCGCGCTCTACCCCGGCAGCTGGTCGGAGTGGGTCGCCGACGACTCACGCCCCGTCGAGACCGGCTGATCGGCCTGTCGTCAGGTCCGCGACTCGGCGGCCAGCCGGACCCCGAGTCCCGCGAAGGTGAGCGCGAACGCCTTGCGGACGCGGTCCAGGATGCGTGGCCGGGCGAGCACGTGGTCGCGGACCGCGGAGGCGGCGAGCCCGTACGCGGCGAACACCACGAACGTCATCGCCACGAAGACGGCACTCAGACCCAGCATCGCCGGGACGGCGCCCTCGCCGGTGGGCACGAACTGCGGCAGGAACGCGAAGAAGAACAGGGTGAGCTTGGGGTTCAGCAGGTTGAGGGTGACCCCGTTGCCGACCACCTTCCACGCCGACACCGGCGGCTGGTCCGTCGTCGCGGTGTCGACCGAGAGCGCGCCGCTGTCCCGCCACGTCGTCCACGCCATGTAGAGCAGGTAGGCGACGCCGGCGTACTAGATGACGGCGAAGGCGACCCCGCTCGCGTGGAGCACGGCCGCGAGGCCGGTGACCGCGGCGACGAGGTGCGGCAGGGTCCCGACCACTCCGGCGAACGCCGCCAGCAGCGCCGCGCGCCGGCCGTGGGCGAGGCCGGCGGTGATCGTGTAGAGGGCACCGGTGCCGGGCGTGGCCACGATCACCAGTGAGGTGATCAGGAACGCGGTGCTCATCGTCGTCCTCCCATGGGGCGCGAGATCCTTCGTGCGTCCCGACCGATCCCGACGCCGGTACTCATCGGCGGCCGGGCGGTGGGTCTGCGGGCCAGGACACGTCGGTACTCCTGACCAGACCCGCTCGAGGAGGAGCACATGTCTCGCAGGACCACGGATCACCCACACGGTTGTACATGTCGATGTCGCTCGACGGCTACATCGCGGGGCCGGACGACCGACCCGGCCAGGAGCTCGGCCGCGGCGGCGGCCGGCTCTTCAACTGGCTGGACGAGCGGCACGGGCCCGGCATCGACGGGCAGGTGTACGCGGAGGCGCTGGACACCGGGGCGGTGATCTCGGGTCGGCGCACGTTCGAGCTCGCCGGACGCTGGAACGGCGACCACCACGACGGCGTCCCGATCCACGTGCTCACCCACCACGTGGAGGATGGCGACGTCCCTCCGGGTACCGCGCGGTTCCACACCGACGTCGCCACGTGCGTGGCGGAGGCGCGGGCGGGCGCCGGCGGGCGCGCGATCCTCGTGCACGGTGCGGGGGCGGCGCAGGCGCTGCTGGCCGCGGGGTTGCTCGACGAGCTGGAGATCCACCTCGTGCCGGTGCTCCTGGGCGGTGGCCGCCGGCTGTTCGGTGAGGACGACCCGCGGGTCGAGCTGGTCCCGGTGCGCCAGCTCCAGGGCAGCGAGGCGACCCACCTGCGCTACCGGGTCGCGCGCCCGGCTCCCACTACCAGTGCACGCCCCGGAAAACCCGCGCCAGCATGATCTGCTCGGACTCGCGGGCGCCGGGCGAGGCGCCCTCAGAGCGGTCGCCCTTGGCGGCGGCGGAGTCCGGGAACACCTGGTAGGCGAGGTTGAGGATCCGGAACGCGGTCTTCGGCATCACGGTGTGGGCGACCGCGCCGGCGTTGCCGAGCAGGGTGTTGATCTCGTGGGGCCGGTCGACCATCGCCCTGATCACCAGGTCGGCCGCCTGCGCCGGGCTGATCGTGGGGAACCGGTCGTAGAGCTTGGTCGGCGCGATCATCGGCGTCCGCACCAGCGGCATGTGGATGCCGGTGAAGGTGATGCCGTCGCCGACCAGCTCGGAGGCGACCACGTTGCTCCACGAGTCCAGCGCGGCCTTCGAGGCGACGTACGCCGAGAACCGCGGCGGGTTGGTCTGCACCCCGATCGAGGAGACGTTGACGACGTGGCCGCGCTTCTGGCGACGCATCGCGGGCAGCAGGCCCATCACCAGCCGGATGGCGCCGAAGTAGTTGAGCTGCATGGTGCGCTCGAAGTCGTGGAACCGGTCCTGGGAGAGCCGGAGCGAACGGCGGATGGAGCGGCCGGCGTTGTTGACGACGAAGTCGACCGACGGCAGCTCGGTGGTGATCTGCTCGGTCAGCCGGTCGATCGCCTCGAGGTCGGACAGGTCGCACGGGAAGACGTACGCCGTCCCACCCCGGTCCTCGATCGCCGCCCGGGTCTCCTCGAGCTTGTCCTTGCCCCGGGCGACGAGCACCGGGGTGCCCCCCGCCTGCGCCACCTTGAGCGCCGTCACCTGGCCGATGCCGGACGAGGCGCCGGTGATCACGACGTACTTGCCCTGGAGCGCGGCCCGGGCGGCCCGGTCGCGACCGGTGGAGGTGTCGAGGTGCGCCTCCCAGTAGCTCCAGAGCGTGCGGGCATAGGACTCCAGGTCGGGGACCCCGATGCCCGAGCCGGCCAGGGCCTGCTCGGTGCGTCGCGAGTCGAACGTCGCCGTGAAGCTGGTGTGCGCCAGCACCTCGGCCGGCATGCCGAGCCGGCCCAGCGTCTGGTCGAGCACCCGCTGGCCGGCGCCGGAGCGGACCGAGGCGTTGAGCAGCGACAGCGGCCGGACCGCCCGGGGGAGCAGCCCCAGCGGGCCCGCGGTGGTGACGGTGCGGTCGACCGGCGTCGCGAACTGCGGGGCACCGGCCGCGGCGCAGAACACGTTGACCATCCCGGCCACCGGCTGCGGCTCGGGGTTGACCAGGTGGAAGGCCTCGCCGTCGCGGTCGGGGAGGTGGGCGAGGTGGTCCATCGCCTTGGCGACGTAGTCGACCGGCACCACGTTGGTGTCGCCGAGGTCGGCCCCCACCAGCGGCAGCCACGCCGGCAGCCGGTCCCGCAGCGCCTTCATCATCGGGAAGAAGTAGTAGGGGCCGTCGACCTTGTCCATCACCCCGGTCTGGCTGTCACCGACCACGATCGCGGGCCGGTAGACCCGCCACGGGACGACGGTCTGCTCCCGGACCAGCTGCTCGGACTCGTACTTGGTCCGGTGGTACGGCGACGGCAGGTGCTGCCCCTCGGCGAACATGCCCTCGTCGAAGTGGCCGACGTGGTCACCCGCGGCCGCGATCGAGGAGACCTGGTGGAAGCAGCCGGCGTCGAGCGCCGCCGCCAGGGCCAGCGCCTGCCGCGTCCCCTCGACGTTCATCGCCTCGTTCGTCTCGTCGTCGGCGGTCATGTCGTAGACGGCGGCGACGTGGAAGAAGTGGTCGATCGAGCCGCGGTGCCGGTCGACCCACGCGTCGTCGACACCGAGCAGCCCGGCGCCCAGGTCGCCGACGACGGGGACCACGCGCGAGGTGTCCCAGCGCTCGATCATCCGTTGCAGGCGGGGCAGCGAGGCCTCCCGCACCAGCACGTGGACCTCGCCCTCGCGGTGGTCGAGCAGCTCCTCGACCAGGAAGCGGCCGATGAAGCCGGTGGCGCCGGTGACGAAGTACGACATGGCCGGAGCCTACCGCCGGGTAGCCGCGGCCGGCTCAGACCTTGATCCGCTCCGACCTGGGGTCGTAGAGCGGGCGCAGTGAGACCTCCACCTGGTGCCTCACGCCGGCGACGTCCACCTCCCAGGTCCCGGCCCGCAGCCAGTCGGGGGTCACCGGCTCGCCCCCGCCGGAGACCATGGCCAGGCCGACCGCCCCGCCGAGTGTCCAGCCGTACGACGCCGCCCGGACGTAGCCGACCGCCACGCCGTCGCGGTGGAGGACCTCGGCGTGGTAGAGCAGCGGCTCGGGGTCCAGCACCCGGACCTGCACGATCCGCTGCGCCATCCCGCCGGCCTGGGCGTTGGCCGCCTTGCGCGCCAGCACCGCGTCCCGGCCGATGAAGCCGCCCGGCTTGTCCAGGGCCAGCGCGAAGCCGAGCCCCGCCTCCAGCGGGCAGTCGGTGTTGTCGATGTCGTGGCCGAAGTCGCGGTAGCCCTTCCCTTCTCCATCCGCAGCGAGGAGAGGGCCCTGAGCCCGACTGGTCGCAGCCCGTACGCCGCCCCGGCCGCCTGCAGCTCGTCGTACACGCGGAGGGTGTCCGCCGCCGGCACGTAGAGCTCGTAGCCCAGCTCGCCGAGGTAGGTGATCCGCACGCACAGCAGCCGGACGCCGGCGAGCTCGATCCAGCGGGCGGTGCGGAAGCCGAACACCTCGGTCGACAGGTCGGCGTCGGTCAGCTCGGCGAGCACCTCGCGCGACCGCGGCCCCTGCACGTTCAGCTGCCCGTAGTCGGCCGTGACGTCGGTGACGGTCAGCTCGGCGTCCCCGCGGTGGCGGGCCAGCCAGGCCAGCGCGTGCCCGTGCGCGGTGTCGGACGCGACCACGAGGAAGTCGTCGTCGCCGAGCTTGGTGACCGTCAGGTCGCCCTCGATCCGTCCGTCGTCGTCGAGCCACTGGGTGTAGGTGATGGTCTCGGCCCTCTCGTCCACCGCGCCGGCGGAGACCCGGTCGAGCACCTCGCCCGCACCGGGTCCCTGCACCCGGAACTTGGCCATGAAGCTCATGTCCATCAGGCCGACGCCCTCGCGCACGACCCGGTGCTCGGCCTCCCACTGCTCGAACCACGGTGCCCGGCCCCACGTCGGCTCCGCGGTCGGCGTGGTGCCCGCGCCGGCGAACCAGTCGGCGCCCTCCCAGCCCGACACCTCGCGCAGGTAGCCACCCTGCCCGACCAGCCGGTCGTGGACCGGGGAGAGCAGGGTGTTCCGGGCGGTGCGCAGCTGCTTGCCGGGGGTGTGCGCGGCGTACACCGTGCCGAGGATCTCGGCGGTACGGGCGGCGCGGTAGCCGTCGTCGGCCTGCCAGGGGCGGAACCGGTCGACGTTGAAGCCGGTGACGTCTACGTCCGGGCGTCCGGTCGTGATCCAGTGCGCGAGGACCCGGCCGAGGCCGCCGGCGGAGAGGATGCCGACCGAGTTCATGCCCGCGGCCACGAAGTAGTTGCGGATCCCGGGGGCCGCGCCGACGGCGGGGGAGAGGTCGGGGGTGAACGACTCCGGGCCGCAGAAGAAGGTGCGGACCCCCACCTCGAGGGTGACCGGCACCCGGGCCATCGCCCGCTCGAGGAACGGCGCCATCCGGTCCCAGTCGGGCGGGATCGTGCCGAAGGAGAAGTCACGCGGGACCCCCTCGACCTTCCACGGGGCCGCCTGCGGCTCGAAGAGGCCGACCATCATCCCGCCGCCCTCCTCGCGGTAGTAGCCGTAGGACGCGGGGTCCTCGAAGATCGGCGCGTCGGGGTCGATCCCCTCGATGGTGTCGGTGATCAGGTAGTAGTGCTCGGCCGACTGGTTGGGGATCACCAGGCCGTTCCGCGCCCCGAGCTCGCGGGCCCACATGCCGGCGCAGTTGACGACGTACTCCGCCTCGACCGTCTCGCCGGCCGACGTACGGACGCCGGTGACCGCGCCCCGGTCGGTCAGCACGTCCTCGATCGACACCCCCTCGAGGATCCGGACGCCGAGCTGCCGGGCCCCCCGGGCCAGGGCGGTGGTCAGGTCGACGGGGTTGACCCGGCCGTCGCCGGGCACGTGGAAGCCCGCGAGCAGGTCGTCGGTCTCGGCCCACGGGAACAGGCCCTTCATCTCCCGCGGCGAGATCTCCTCGACCTCGAGACCCTGGAGGCGCTGGAACGCCGCCACCCGCCGGTACTCCTCGAGCCGCGCCTCGTCCGCGGCCGCCTCGATCAGGCCGACCGGCTTGAACCCGGTGGCCTGCCCGGTCTCCTCCTCGAGGCGCGCGTAGAGGTCGCGGGAGTACAGACGGATCGCGGTCGAGGTCTCCGAGGTCGACCCGAAGCAGGTCATCAGGCCCGCGGCGTGCCAGGTGGTGCCGGACGTGAGCCGGTCCCGCTCGAGCACCACGACGTCGGTCCAGCCCGCGTGCGCGAGGTGGTAGGCGACGGAGCAGCCGATCACGCCGCCACCGACGATGACGACACGGGCACGGTCCGGCAGCCGGCGTCCGGCAGGCGTGGTCACCGGCCCAACCTACTGGTCGCCGTCCAGCGCGGACCCTCGGTACCGTGACGCCGTACTGCACCTGCTCCTGGTGATCCTCCCCCTGGGGCTCGCCGCGGCGGTGAGCCCGGTCATGACCACCGAGCAGGCGGTGCTCCTCGCCGCACCCGGCGGACGTCGCACGGCGTCGCTGTACGCCGTCGGCACCGGCCTCGTGCTGGCCGCGTACGTCGCCGCCGTGATCCTGCTGGGGCAGTCGCTGTCCCTCCCGCGGGCTCCCCAGCTGGACGCCAGGCTGGACCTGCTCGTGGGCGGGATCCTGCTGGCGCTGTCGCTGGCCCTGCGGCTCTGGTACACCCGGCACCCTCCCCGGCCACGGACCTCGCGCCCCCTGATGTCGCCGCCGAGGGCGTTCGCCTTCGGCGTGTTCTCCATGTCCACGAACGTCACCTCGCTGGCCCTCGTGCTGCCGGCGGCCAAGGAGATCGCGGCCAGCGGCCTGGGGCCGTGGTGGTCCGGCGTGGCGGGGGCGCTGCTCGTCGTCACGGTCTGCCTGCCGGCGTGGGGTCCCGTCGTCCTCGTCTCGGCGACCCCGGGTCCCGCCGGCCGGCTCCTGGGTCGCCTGGAGCGGCTGATCGACCGCCGCGGGCGGACCCTCGTCGTGGTGCTGGTCGCGGCGGCGGGTGCGTTCTTGTCGCGCGGGGCGCGCTGCGCCTGCTCGGAGGGTGAGGGCCGGTCAGCCGCGGTCGGAGCCGCCGAACATGATCTCGTCCCAGCTCGGGACGGAGGCGCGGCCGCGCTTCTTGGCGGGCTTCGTGCGGGCCGGCTCGGGAGCCGGGTCGTCGTCGGAGTCGATGGCCGCCTGGTCGGACTCGTCGACCTCGTCGACCGCGTGGTGCTCGGGGTCGTCGTGGCGCACGGCCGGGGTCTCGGCGGTGGGGCGGTCGTCGAGGTAGGCCTCGACGGGCTGCTCGGCCCCCACCGAGAGGTCCTCGTCGGTGACCATCGAGATCGCGTCGTCACCCAGCGGCAGCTCGGAGTCGGACACCGCGGAGAGCCGGCGGGCCCGGGCGCGGGTCAGGTCGTCGCCCCCGCGCGCAGCGGGAGCGGGCTCGCGGCCGTCGCCGAGCAGCCACCCGGCGTCGTCGTTGTCGGCCACGACGTAGTTGCCGGGCGCGTCGTAGGTGAACTTCGCGGTGCCGGAGCGGGGCCCGGTCGAGAAGTCGGCGGTCAGCGCCCAGCGGCCGTCCTCGCGCCGCGCGGCGTCCCACTCGACGGTGTCGGGGTCGACGTTCGCGCCGCGGAGGTGGGTGGACACGGCGTCGCCCAGGGTGCGGGCCCCACCCGCCTGACCGGTACGGCGGACCGAGGAGCGCTGGGCCCGCTGGGCGACGTGCTGACGCTCGGCGATCACGGGCGCGGCGAACGGCATGATCTTGTCGATCGTGGTCTGCGCAGCCTGGGCCACCGCCTCGGGCGTCTCGCCCGCCCGGATCCGGGCCTGGATGTCGCGCGGGCGCAGGGTTGAGTCCATCTTGATCTCCAACTGGCCGAGTCGTGCGTGGTCGCCGCGTAGGGCGGCCCGGAGGCGCTCGTCGACGTCGAGGGTGAACTCGACGCCCTGGTCGCTGACGAGGAGCAGGCGCTTGCCGTCATCGCTCAGCTGGGCGAGCGTGAGGTGGGGCATCGGCGGTGCGCCCTTTCCTGGTTCCTGGTCCGGTCCGGATGGACCGAGACTACGCCAGCGACACCGTGCACGACGGTCACCGCACCGGCGTGCCACCCGGGCATCGGGGCTAACCTCCCGGGCGTGGAGTCCCCCACCCTGGTCGTGTTCGACCTCGCCGGCATCTTCGTGTTCGCGATCTCCGGTGGCCTGGTGGCCGTGCGCAAGCAGCTCGACGTCTTCGGGGTGCTGGTCCTGGCCGGGACGACCGGGCTGGGGGGCGGGCTGCTCCGCGACGTCCTGATCGGCGCCACCCCTCCCGCGGCGCTCCTCGACTGGCGGTACCTCCTGGTGCCGGTGGTGGCCGGACTGCTCACCTTCAGGTTCCACCCGGCCGTGGGCCGCGTCGAGCGGCAGGTCGGGGTCTTCGATGCCCTCGGACTGGCCCTGTTCTGCGTCACCGGGGCGCTCAAGGCCCTGGAGTTCGGCCTCGGACCGGTGCCGGCGGCGCTGATGGGCATGGTGACCGCGATCGGCGGCGGCATGCTGCGCGACGTACTGTCCGACCGGGTGCCCGTCGTGTTCCGCGGTGAGCTGTACGCCATCCCGGCCCTGGCCGGCGCCGGCCTCGCCGTCGCCGGGGAGTACCTGGGGCTGCCGGTGGTGGTCAGCGCCTTCGCCGGCGGCGGCGTCTGTCTCGCCTGGCGGTGGCTCGCCATGTGGCGGCAGTGGCAGGCACCGCTCCCGGCGGGGCCGGCCAGCGTGTGAGTCAGCCGACGGGGTCACCGGTGGGGAGGGCCAGGGTCCCCTGGAGGTCCCCGATGGTCCCGAGGTCCGCTGCCACGACCTCGCAGTCCCCGGCCGGGACGGTGCAGCGCAGCAGCTGTGCGGTCGCCTGCGTGCTCGGCCGCTCGGCGGCCAGCACGGCGAGGGTCGACCCGTCCAGCCACTCGTACCCGGTCGCGAACTCCTGGGTCAGGTCGAGCTGCACCCGCTGACCCGTGCGGGCGTCGAACACGGACTGCTCGTCGCCCTCGCTGCTGTAGTAGCGCCCGTCCGGAGAGAGGACCCCGGTCGAGCCGTAGGCCTCCTCGAGGCGCACCCCCTCTCCGGGGGCGTCCCCGACGACCGTGCCACCTGCGGTGGGGGTGGCGAAGGTGCGGGTCTCGACGTCGGAGAGGTCCGCTGCCCTGGGACCGTCGGCCAGCACCTCCACCGTTGCCGCGGAGACGTCGGCGGCGACGATGCCGCGCGCGTCCCGCCAGTAGACCGTGCCGGCGTCCAGGCCGTAGAGCGTGGCCGGCCCCTCCGTGGGCAGGACGTCGAACCCTCCGCGCACCTGGTCGAACACGACGACCTGCGCGGGTCCGACCCCGCCGTCGACGAAGGCCATGGTCGAGGTGTCCGGGTCGGCGACGAGGCGGGTGGCGTCCTCTCCCTTCGTCGTCAGACCGATGCCGAAGGACTCCCCGTCCTCCCACGACCACAGCCTTCCGGCGCGGTCCGCGAACACGTAGCCCTCGCCGGTCCGGACGTACGTCGCCACCTCGCGGCCCAGGTCGACCGTCCGGTCGGGCCCCACGTGCAGCGTCGACCCGGTCACCCAGCTGAGGGGGGCCGGTTCGCTCGAGGGTCCGGTCGCCGCGTCCCGGTCCACGACGCTGTCCGCGCCGGGATACAGGGCGACGCCGACCGCGAGCACGACCGCGGCAGCCGCACCACCCGCGGTCACCAGCGTGCGGCGCCGTCGGACGCGGCGGTCGCCAGCGCGCGTCACGGTGTCGAGATCGGGCGAGTCGAAGGCGACCGTGTCGGCGCGGTCGTGGAGCAGGGTCGTGAGCTTGTCGGTCATCGGGTCACCACCAGGTCGTGGACGGGGAGCAGGTCGGCGTCGTCGCGTCCGAACCGCTCCCGGAGCTTGCCGAGCCCGGCCGCGACCTGGCTCTTGACGGTGCCGACGGCGCATCCCATCGCCTCGGCGGTCTGGGCCTCGGTGAGGTCCTCGTAGTAGCGCAGCACGATCGCGGCACGCTGGCGGGCGGGCAGGGCCTGGAGGGCCTGCCACATGCTGTCGCTCTCGGCGACCCGGTGGTCGTGCCCGGCGACCGGGGTCTCCGGGACCGCGCCGGTGGCCAGCTCTCCCTTCCAGGAGCGGCGCCGGAACCAGCTGATCGCCGTCGTCGTGATCGCCTTCCGGGTGTAGGCCTCGGCCTTGCTCTTGTCGCGCAGCCGCGGCCACGCCACGTAGGTCTTGGTCAGCGCCTCCTGCACCAGGTCCTGCGCCAGGTCGACGTCGCCGACCATGAGGTACGCCGCTCGCTGCAGCGCCGGTGACCGTGCGGCGACGAACTCCGCGAAGTCGGCCCGATCCCGCCCTCTCATCCGTCCTCCGTCCGTCCGGGAGGCATCCTCGCCCCGCTCGACCTGCCAGACGCGGCGACACCCCCGAAAGGTTCGGTCAGTCGCCCAGGACCTCCCGCAGGTGGGGGTTGCCGAGGACCCGGTCGGGGTCCAGCCGGTCGCGCACCGCCAGGACGTCGCCGAACCGCGGGTGGAGGTCGGCGAGCTCGGCGGCGCCGAGGGTGTGGACCTTGCCCCAGTGGGGGCGGCCGCCGAGGCTGCGGAGGATCGGCTCGACACCGGCGAAGTACGGCTGGTGGTCGGCGCCGACGGGGGTGTGCACCGCCAGGTAGGTGACGTCCCGCCCGTACGCCGGCGAGAGCGGGACGTCGTCGGCGGGGACGAACCGGACCTCGACCGGGAAGCCGATCCGCCAGTCCGACGCCTCCACCGCCCGCCGGAGCTCGCGCAGCGCCTCGAGCCCGACCTCGCGCGGGACGGCGTACTCCATCTCCTTGAACCGGACGTGGCGCGGCGTCGTGAAGACCCGGTGGGGGATGTCGGTGTAGGTGCGCTCGCCGAGCGCGCGCGCCGAGATCCTGTTGACGGGCGCGACGACGGCCGGCACGGCGTTGCCCAGCCGGACGACCCGGTCGAACAGCCGGTTCGCCAGCAGGTCGTCGTCGAGGAGCGCCCGCCATCGGGGGAGCGGCTCGGCCTGCTCGACGGGGACGGCGAGCCGGTCGTCGGTCTTGATCTGCATCCGCCCGGTGTGGGGGAACCAGTACGCGTCCACGTGGTCGTGGGCGGCCACCAGGTCGTCGAGGGTGGCCAGGCCCTCGTCCCACGACACCGGGCGCTCGTGCGCGCGCAGCAGGAGCAGCGGCTCGACCGCCAGGGTCACCTCGGTCAGCACGCCGAGCGCACCGAGGCCGAGGCGGGCGACGTCGAGCACGTCGGGATGCTCGGTCGCCGAGGCCCGCAGCACCTCGCCGGTACCCGTGACCAGCTCCAGCCCGCGCACCTGCGCGGAGAGCGAGGCCACCCGGCCTCCGGAGCCGTGGGTGCCCGTCGAGATCGCGCCGGCGACCGTCTGCTCGGCGATGTCGCCCATGTTGTGCAGCGTGAGCCCACGCGCCTCCAGCTCGCTGTTGAGCACGTGCAGAGGGGTGCCGGCCCGGACGGTGACGGTCATCCGGTCGAGGTCGAGCCCGACGACCCCGGTGAGCCGGTCGGGGACGAGCATGGTGTGCTCGGCCACCGCGATCGGTGTGAAGCTGTGGCCGGTGCCGACCATCTTCACGGTGCCGCCCGACGCGCGGGCGGCGGTCACCGCGGCCACGACGTCGGCGGTCGACCGGGGGGCGTAGACCTCCCGGGGGAGGGCCGAGGCCAGCCCGGACCAGCTCCGCCACGCCATGCGCAGACCCTACTGAGCCCGTTCCCGGGGCAGCCCCAGGGCGGCCAGCACCGCGACCAGGCCGGCCGCCACCGCCACGACGTACGCCGACGACGACCCGGCGGCGTCGACCACGCGGCCGGCGAGGGCCGCCCCCGGCGCGACGCCGGCGACCACCCCGGTGTGCAGCAGGGCCATCCCCTCGGTCAGCCGGCCGGGTGGCATCGACCGCTCGACCAGGGAGGTCGCCGCGATGAGCGACGGGGCGATCGCGAAGCCGCCGAGGAACAGCACCAGCCCCATCGCCGGGAGCGCCTCGATCCACGGCAGCGGGCACATCGAGGCGAACAGCCCGAGCGCGCCGAACCGGAGCCGGGCGGCCGGGCCCCGGCGCCAGTGGATGGCACCCGTGGCCAGGCCCGCCAGCAGGCTGCCGAACGCCCACAGCGCGAGCAGCGGGCCGGCGTACCCCTGGCTGCCGCGCTCCTCCGCGAAGGCGACGGTGACCACCTCGGCCGCCCCCAGGGCGGTCCCGAGGCCGACGACGACGGCGAGCAGTGGCACCAGGGTCGCCCACGGCAGCCGCGCGCCGGTGTCGCCGGTCTGCCTCTCCGGACGCGGCGGCGGCTCCGTGGCGCGCTGGGCGGCCAGCAGCAGGCTGCCCACGGTGCCGGTGACCAGGGCGGTGCCGAGGCCGGCGATCGGACTGACGGAGGTCGCGAGGGCGGTGACCAGGATGGGGCCGAGGATGAAGACGGCCTCGTCGACGACCGCCTCGAGCGCGAACGCCGTCTGCAGCTGCGCGGGCCGGCCCTGCAGCACGTGGGACCAGCGGGCCCGGACGCAGGAGCCGGCGGAGGGCAGCGCCGCCCCGGCGACGGCCGCCAGCAGGTACCAGGCCGGCGGCGCCCAGCCCAGGCGGACCAGGACGACGAGCAGGCCGAGCGCCGCCGCGAACAGCAGCGAGACCGGGACCAGGATCCTGGCCTGCCCGTAGCGGTCGAGCAGCCGGCCCTGCACGATCGCGAAACCCGCCGAGGCCGCGACGTAGACGGCGGACACCGCTCCGGCCCGGCCGTAGGAGCCGGTGGTCTGCTGGACCAGCAGCACGATCCCGAGGCCCACCATCGAGATCGGCATCCGGGCCACCATCGCGGCGCCCGAGAACGACAACGCGCCCGGGACGGTGAGGATCCGGCGGTAGCTGTCGAGCATGGCGAGGGTGAGCCTACGAGCCTCGGGCCTGCTCCCTACGATGGCGCCATGCCACCGGAGGTGAGCCCCTACGACGCCCTGCTGCTGGTCAGCTTCGGCGGGCCCGAGGCCCCCGACGACGTCCTCCCGTTCCTCGAGAACGTGACCCGCGGCAAGAACATCCCCCGCGAGCGGCTCGCCGAGGTCGGCGAGCACTACTTCCGGTTCGGCGGTCGCTCCCCGATCAACGACCAGAACCGGGCGCTCCTCGCGGCGATCCGGGAGGACCTCGCCGGTGCCGGGATCGACCTGCCGGTCTACTGGGGCAACCGCAACTGGGACCCCTACCTGAGCGACGCACTGCGGCAGATGGCGGTCGACGGGGTGACCCGGGCCGCCTGCTTCGTCACCAGCGCCTACTCGTCGTACTCGGGGTGCCGCCAGTATCGCGAGGACCTCGCGGCCGCCGCGAGCAAGGTCGAGGGTGCCCCGCAGCTCGACCGGCTGCGCCACTACTTCAACCACCCCGGGTTCGTGGAGCCCGTCGTCGACGCGACCCTCGCCGCGCTCGCCGAGCTCCCCGCCCAGGTCCGTGACGACGCCCACCTGGTGTTCGTCACCCACTCGATCCCGGAGGCGATGAGCGAGAACAGCGGCCCCCAGGGCGGCGCGTACGTCGCCCAGCACCGCGCCGCGATGGCCGAGGTGGTGGAGCGGGTGCGGCTCGAGACCGGCCACCGGCCGGCCCACGCGCTCGTCTACTGCTCGCGCTCCGGGCCGCCGACGGTGCCGTGGCTGGAGCCCGACGTCAACGACCACCTCCGCCGGCTGGCGAAGGACGGCGCGGCCGGTGCGGTGATGGTGCCGATCGGGTTCGTCTCCGACCACATGGAGGTCGTCTACGACCTCGACACCGAGGCGCTCGCCACGGCCGCCGACCTCGGGCTGCCCGCGGTGCGGGCCGCCACCCCGGGCGTCGACCCGCGGTTCGTGGCGATGGTCCGCGACCTGCTGGTGGAGCGTGCTGCGGCCGAGCGCGGCGACGAGCCCGCGCGCACCACGGTCGGCCGGCTGCCTGCCTCCCACGACCGGTGCCCGGGCCGCTGCTGCCCCAACCCCCGCGCCTCCCGGCCGACGGTCGGGGGGCTGGCCTCGTGACGGGCGCTCCCGGGCTGCGCGACCTGGCCCTGGCCGTCGCGCGGCAGGCGGCCTCGCTGGTCCGCGAGCGGGGCGCCGGCGAGGTGCGGGTCGCCGACACCAAGTCGAGCAGCGTCGACGTGGTCACCGACACCGACCGCGAGAGCGAGCAGCTGCTGCGGCGGCTGCTGCTGGAGGCCCGGCCCGACGACTCGATCCTCGGCGAGGAGGGCGCGGACCACGTCGGGAGCAGCGGGGTGCGCTGGATCCTCGACCCGATCGACGGCACGGTCAACTTCCTCTACGGGTTGCCCGAGTACGCCGTCTCGGTCGCGGCCGAGCTCGACGGCGAGGTGGTGGCGGGCGCGGTCGTCAACGCCGCCACCGGGGTCGAGTACGCCGCGGCGAGGGGCAGCGGGTCCACGCGGGACGGCCGTCCGTTGCGGGTCCGGCCGGCCCCGCCGGTGGCCGAGCGGCTGGTCCTCACCGGCTTCGGCTACCGGTCCGACGTGCGCGCCGGCCAGGCCGAGCGGGTGGCGCGGATGCTGCCGCGCGTGCGCGACGTACGACGCATGGGGTCGTGCGCGCTCGACCTGTGCCACGTGGCCGAGGGCAGCGCCGACGGCTACGTCGAGGAGGGGCCCAACCTGTGGGACCACGCCGCCGGCTCGCTGGTCGCGACCGAGGCGGGCGCCCGGTTCGCGCTGCTCCCGGGGACCCTGGGCGAGCGGCTCGACGCCGGGCGGCAGCCGACGGTCGTCGTGGCCGCGCCGGAGGAGGGCTGGGACGCCTTCGTGACCCTGCTCACCGAGTGCGGATTCCTGCTCCCGGGACGGGAATAGCACCCACCCCCACTCGGTTCAGGTCACACGTCGGAATCCGGTGTGCGCCTGTTTGGGCAGATGGTGCACAATCTGCCGCGCCGACGACACAGAGATCACCAGGGCCGCGACGGCGGTCAGCGGAGGGAATGAGCGATGGCCACCGACTACGACGCACCTCGCAAGAACGAGGAAGACCAGTCAGAGGAGAGCATCGAAGAGCTCAAGGCCCGTCGCCACGACAAGAACTCCGGCAAGGTCGACGAGGACGAGGCCGAGGCCGCCGAGTCCTTCGAGCTCCCCGGCGCCGACCTCTCCCACGAGGAGCTGGCGGTCGAGGTGAAGCCCAAGCAGGAGGACGAGTTCACCTGCATGAGCTGCTTCCTGGTCCGCCACCGCAGCCAGCTCGCCGACGAGAAGCGGATGCTCTGCGTCGACTGCGCCTGATCCTCCCGACATGACGACGGGCGCCCCCGGATGGGGGCGCCCGTCGTCGCGTCGTGCCGCGGGGTCAGGGCTGGAAGCCGCTGTCCTCGTCGTCGCCCTTCTGCAGGCCCGGTGGCAGGTGGCCGGTCGACCGGGCGTAGTAGCCGGCGGCCCGGCGGGCGGCGTACATGCGGGCGAGCCCGATGAGCGCCCCGCTCACGGCCGCCCACGCGACGGCCTCCTTCAGGTCGACGTCGGGGTCGGCGGGGTTGGCGGGCGGTGTCTTGCCCGTGGCCGCCTTCCAGCCCGTGTTCAGGCCCTTCTTGGCGATCGTGGCGGCGCCGAGCACCGCCACCAGTGACATCACGGACCACACCTTCGAGCTCGACTGCTTGTCCTTCTTGGCCATGCGTCGAGCCTAGGGCACGGGTGCTCAGCCGGCTGCCCCCGAGCGGGTGAGGGTGGCCACGGCGCCCGCCAGCCGGTCGGGGTGTCGCGTGGAGAGGAGCCAGTACGGCGTCGGGTCGGCCGGATCGGTGATCTCGACCCGGACCGCGCGCTTGAGGTAGGGCCGGAGCAGCAGGTGGGCGCGGGCGTCCGCGTCGACGCCGGCCGTCCGCCGGGTGGCGTCGGCGTCGAGGGCGGTCGCGGCGCCGAGGTGCTCGGCACCGATCCGCGCACGGCCGGCGCGCAGGTGGCCGTCGGCGACCACCACCCGGGCGGACCCGTAGGCCGCCAGCAGGCCCACCATCAGCGCCATCGCCACGGCCGAGATCGCCCAGGCGACCGGCCCGGGCAGCGCGACGACCAGCGCGAGCCAGAGGCTCGCCACGAGCATCGTCCCCTGCACCCACCACCGCAGCGGCACGGTCAGCCGCTCGGCGTACGGGAGGCCCACGCCGTTCTCCACGGGGTGCATCGTAGGAGTGGGCCGCGCGGTCCCGGGCGGTAGGGTCACGGCCCGTGGTTCCCGAGACGCCCCCGCCGACGCCTGCCCCCGCGGCCGACCTCGAGGTGCTGCTGCAGCGGCTCGACCCCGACCTGCCGCCACCGGCGTACGCCCATCCCGGCGACGCCGGCGCCGACCTGGTGACCGCGGTCGACGTCACCCTCGCGCCGGGGGAGCGGGCCATGGTGCCCACGGGGGTCGCGCTCGCCCTGCCCGACGGGTACGTCGCCCTGGTGCACCCTCGGTCCGGCCTCGCCGCCCGGCACGGGCTGTCGATCGTGAACACCCCCGGCACCATCGACGCCGGCTACCGCGGCGAGGTCAAGGTGCTGCTCGTCAACCACGACCCCGTCGAGCCGGTCGAGCTGCGCCGGGGCGACCGGGTGGCCCAGCTCGTCGTCCAGCGGTTCGAGCGGGCCCGCTTCGTCGAGGTCGACGTCCTCCCCTCATCGGCGCGGGGGGAGGGGGGTTACGGTTCTACCGGAGGATTCGCCTCCCACCAGACCACCCCGGAGGTTCAGTGAGGTTCGGCCGCAGGTCTCGCCCCGAGGCGGCTCCCGAGGAGACGCCCGCCGAGGCGCAGGCCGTCGACGACGCGCCGGCCGTCGAGGAGCAGGAGGTCCCGACGGGCGGCCCGTTCGACGCAGAGGACGTCGAGGGCGACGGCGTCGAGCGGGTCGACCTCGGCTCGCTGCTGATCCCGCCCGTCGACGGTGCCGAGCTGCGGCTCCAGGTCGACGAGCGGACCCAGCAGGTGCAGGCGGTGCTGCTGGCCGGGTCCGACGGCGCCCTGGAGCTGCGGGCGTTCGCGGCGCCCCGCAACGGCGACCTCTGGACCGAGGTGCGTCCCCAGCTGGCCGCCGACATGGCCCGGCGCGGGGGCACCGCGACCGAGCAGGAGGGCCGGTTCGGCACCGAGCTGGCCTGTCGGCTCACGGTCCAGGCGCCCGACGGGCGGACGGGGGAGCAGCCCTCGCGCATCGTCGGCATCAACGGGTCCCGCTGGATGCTGCGCGCCACCTTCCTCGGGAAGCCCGCGCTCGACGAGGCGAGCGCCGCCCCCTGGGAGGACGCCCTGGGCGCGATCGCCGTACGCCGCGGCGACCACGCGATGCCGGTCGGCGACCCGTTGCCGGTCGAGCTGCCCGAGCAGGCCCGCCGCGTCTCGCCGCCGGGCGAGGACGGTCCGGGACCGTCCTGAGATGAGGGCCCGGACATGAGCGGCGGCGGACGGCTGCGGCGCGGGCTGCGCCGGTTCGCGGCCAGCAGCGAGGAGATGCACGCCGAGGAGCTGCGCCGCGACCAGCTCACCCACAGCGACGTGACCATCGAGGACGCCCCCGACCGCGAGCTGGTCACCGTGCGGGGCGTGCTCCGCACCGTCACCCTCCGTCCCCGCGGCGGGGTCCCCGCCCTGGAGGCCGAGCTGTACGACGGCACCGGCGTGCTGACCCTGATCTTCCTCGGCCGGCGTCGGATCTCCGGCGTCGCTCCCGGCCGGTCGGTGCGCGTCACCGGCCGGATCGGCCGCCACGAGGGGACCCGGCTCCTCTACAACCCGCGCTACGAGCTGCTGCCGTGAGCGAGCAGCAGGAGCAGCGGGACCCGGCACCCCACGCCGACGCCGAGACCGTCGAGCAGGTGGTGCGCGGGCAGCTGGCGAAGGCGCTCGGCGGCCGGCGGGGGATGATCGAGGCGGCCGTGCCGACCGTGGTGTTCACGGTGCTCTGGATCTCCACCCGGCAGATCGAGACCGCCCTGGTGGTGAGCGTCTCCGCCGCGCTCGTGCTGCTGGTGGTCCGCCTGGTGCAGCGGTCGACGGTCCAGTTCGTCCTCAACGCGCTGTTCGGCATCGGACTGGGGTGGCTCTTCGTCACGCTCTCCGCGCGCGGCGGAGCCAGCGAGGACGAGCAGGCGCTCGCCTACTTCCTCCCCGGCATCCTCTACAACTCCGGCTACGCCGTGCTGCTGGCGTTCACGTGCCTCATCGGGTGGCCGCTGGTCGGTTTCATGGTCGGCAGCGTCACCGGGGACCCCACGGCCTGGCACCACGACAAGCAGGTCGTCCGGCTCTGCTCGCGACTGACCTGGCTGCTGGTGCTGCCCTGCGTCGTCCGGGTCGCCGCCCAGGCGCCGGTCTGGCTCGCCGGCCGGAGCGGAGCGATGGAGGCCGACACCGCCGTCGCCGTGCTGGGCGTGCTCAAGATCGCCCTCGGCTGGCCGCTCCAGGTCGCCGCCCTCGCGGCGATGGTGTGGCTGCTGGCCAGGAACCACACACCGGTCGCGAGCAGCAGCTCGGTCAGCGAAGCGACCGAGGTGCGTGGCGAGCGAGATTGAGCAAGCGCAGCGACCGAGCGTGCGAGGTCGCGAAGCGCGTCGAAATCCGCGGAGGGTGCCGTCGGGCCGGTGACCCGGTCGTCGTGCCTAGCCCCCGTGCAACGACGGGGCGAGGAGCCGCTCCAGCTCCTCCTCCTTGTCGGCGCTGACCACGAACAGCAGCTCGTCGCCGGACTCCACGGGCTGCTCGGAGTCGGGGGTGTAGACCTGCCCGTCGCGCAGGATGGTGACCAGCGCGCAGTTCTCGGGGAACGGGATCAGCCCCGACGGCTTGCCGACGTACGGCGAGTCGTCGGGGAGGGTGAGCTCGACCAAGTTGGCGTTGCCCTGCCGGAAGGTGAACAGCCGGACCAGGTCGCCGATGGTCACGGCCTCCTCGACCAGCGCCGACATGATCCGCGGCGTCGAGACGTTGACGTCGACGCCCCAGGCCTCGCTGAACAGCCACTCGTTGTTGGGGTGGTTGACCCGACCGACCGTGCGGGGCACGCCGAACTCGGTCTTGGCCAGCAGCGCGGTCACCAGGTTGGCCTTGTCGTCGCCCGTCGCCGCGATGACCACGTCGCAGCGGTCGAGCCGGGCCTCCTCGAGCGAGGACATCTCGCACGAGTCGGCGAGCAGCCACTCGGCGTCGGGCACCCGCTCGGGCTTGATGGAGGCCGGGCTCTTGTCGATCAGCAGGACCTGGTGACCGTTGGTGATCAGCTCGCGGGCGATCGAGCGGCCGACCGCACCCGCACCGGCGATGGCGACGCGCATCTCACTCCTCCTGAGGGCCGTCGTCGAAGGTGGAGTAGGCGTGGGAGGCGTTCTCCTCGCGCATCACCAGGTGGAGCAGGTCGCCCTCCTGGATCACCGTCTCCGGGCCCGGCAGCATGCCCTCGCCCAGCCGGTCGATCCACGCGATCCGCGACTTCGACTGCTCCTGGAAGTGGATGGTGCGTTGGCCGACCCAGGACTCGGGCACCGGCACCTGGTCGACCCGGATGGTGCCGGAGGGGTCGCGGAAGTCGGGCTCGGCCCCGGCCGGCAGCAGCCGGCGCAGCACCTGGTCGGCGGTCCACTTCACGGTCGCGACGGTGGTGATGCCGAGCCGCTGGTAGACCTCGGCGCGACCGGGGTCGTAGATCCGGGCGACGACGTTCTCGATCCCGAACGTCTCGCGCGCGACCCGCGCGGCGATGATGTTGGAGTTGTCGCCGCTGGAGACGGCGGCGAACCCGTCGGCACGCTTGATGCCGGCCTTCTGCAGGACCTCCTGGTCGAAGCCGTAGCCGGTGACCTTGTCGCCGTTGAAGGCGGGGCCGAGACGACGGAACGAGTCGGGCTCGTTGTCGATGATCGAGACGGTGTGGTTGCGATCCTCGAGGCTGCGGGCCAAGGTCGAGCCGACACGGCCACAACCCATGATCACGACGTGCACGCGCACACCGTATCCCAGTCGATACCGCCGTTCGGGCCAGCAGGGTCTAGCCTTTCGGCTCGTGGGTGTCGGCGACGTCTCCAAGCGGATCCTGCTCGGGCGCAAGCTCCGCAGCTCGCAGCTCGGCGAGACGCTGCTGCCCAAGAAGATCGCGCTCCCGGTGTTCGCGAGCGACGCGCTGTCGTCGGTGGCCTACGCGCCCGACGAGATCTTCATCATGCTGGCCGCGGCCGGCGCGACCACCTACGTCTGGTCGTGGAAGATCGGCATCGCCGTCGCGCTGGTGATGCTGACGGTCGTGGCGTCGTACCGCCAGACCGTGCACGCCTACCCGTCCGGTGGCGGCGACTACGAGGTGGCCACGGTCAACCTGGGCCGCAACGCCGGGATCACCGTGGCCAGCGCCCTGCTCGTCGACTACGTGCTCACCGTGGCCGTGTCGATCTCGTCGGCCGCGCAGTACGCCGCGGGAGCGATCCCGTCCCTGATCGGCCACGAGGCCCTGGTCGCGACGATCGCGGTGGTGGCGCTGACCGCCATGAACCTGCGCGGGGTCCGCGAGTCGGGCACCTTCTTCGCGGTGCCGACCTACCTGTTCATGGTGGCCATCCTCGGCATGTGCGGCTACGGCCTGCTCATGCTGCTCGCGGGCCGGCTGCCCGAGGCCGAGAGCGCCGGGCTGCAGATCGAGCCGTCCCCGGGCTGGGAGCAGCCGCTGACCCAGGTCGCGCTGATGTTCCTCCTCGCGCGGGCGTTCTCGTCCGGCTGTGCGGCGCTGACGGGAGTCGAGGCGATCTCCAACGGCGTGCCCGCGTTCCGCAAGCCGAAGAGCCAGAACGCCGCCACCACGCTGCTCCTGCTCGCGCTGATCGCCGTGTCGATGATGATGAGCGTCATCGTGCTGGCCAACCAGATGGACATCCGCTACGTCGACCCCCACGAGCTGGAGCGGCTGCGCTCGGCCTCCGGCGGCGCGCTGCCCCCGGACTACGAGCAGCACCCGCTGATCTCGCAGATCGCGGCAGGCGTCTTCCAGGACTTCTCGCCGGGCTTCTACTTCGTGGTCAGCGTCACCGGTGTGATCCTGGTGCTCGCGGCGAACACGGCGTTCAACGGCTTCCCCGTGCTCGGGTCGATCCTCGCCCACGACGGGCTCGCGCCGCGGGCGCTGGGGTCGCGCGGCGACCGCCTGGCCTACAGCAACGGCATCGTGTTCCTGGCGGCGATGGCGATCCTGCTCATCCAGGTCTTCGACGCCGAGACGACACGGTTGATCCAGCTCTACATCGTGGGTGTGTTCGTCTCGTTCAACCTCAGCCAGCTCGGCATGATCCGGCACTGGACGCGGCACCTCAGGACCGAGCGAGACCCGGCGGTCCGGCGCCGGATGATGCGCTCGCGCGCGATCAACACCTTCGGGCTCGGCATGACCGCGGTCGTGCTGGCGATCGTGCTGATCACGAAGTTCCTGGCCGGCGCCTGGATCACGATCCTCGCGATGGGGGTCTTCTTCATGATCATGCAGGGGATCAACCGGCACTACCAGAACGTGGCGCTCGAGCTGTCGGCGGACGAGGAGGACAAGGTGCTCCCGACCCGGGTGCACGCCATCGTCCTGATCGGCAAGCTGCACAAGCCGACGCTGCGCGCGATCGCCTTCGCCAAGGCGTCGCGGCCCAACGTGCTGGAGGGCGTCTACGTGTCCACCGATGCCGCGGCGACGACCCGGATCCTCTCGGAGTGGGACGAGCGCAACCTCGGCGTACCGCTGAAGGTGCTGCACTCGCCGTACCGCGAGATCGTCCGGCCGATCGTCGACTACGCCCAGGAGATCCGGTCGGCCAACCCGCGCGGCGTGGTGGCCGTCTACATCCCCGAGTACGTCGTCGGCCGGTGGTGGGAGCAGCTGCTCCACAACCAGACCGCGCTGCGGCTGAAGGGCCGGCTGCTGTTCACGCCCGGCGTGATGGTGATCTCGGTTCCCTACCAGCTGCGCTCCTCGGTGATCGCGCGTGAGCGGGCCGGCCGCGAGGACGCCAGGGTGCGCTCCGGTGACCTCCGGCGCGGGAACGTCAGGCAGCGGGGCGGCTCCGAGCACCAGGTCGGCCGGTGACCCGCCGGCCGCGGGCCCGCCGGCCCCGCGGCCGCTCGCGGGTCGGGGAGCGGTTCACCGTCGAGGTCGGCCCCGTCGCGCACGGCGGCCACTGCGTGGCCCGGCTCTCCGGGGAGACCGACGCGGGCCGCGTCGTCTTCGTGCGGCACGCGCTGCCCGGCGAGACCGTCGAGGTCGAGGTCACGGAGGGGACCGAGGGCGACCGGTTCTGGCGCGCCGATGCCGTCGAGGTGGCGGTCGCGTCCCCCGACCGGGTGGAGCCGCCCTGCCCCTACGCGGGCGCGGACGGCTGCGGGGGCTGCGACTTCCAGCACGTCGCGCTCCCGGCCCAGCGGTCGCTCAAGGCGGCCGTGGTCCGCGAGCAGCTGTCCCGCCTCGCCGGGCTCGACGTCGCGGTCGAGGTCGAACCGGTCCCCGGTGACGACGAGGGGCTGCACTGGCGCACCCGGCAGCGCTACGTCGAGCTCCCCGACGGGCGGCGCGGCATGCACAAGCACCGGTCCCACGAGGTGGTGCCGATCGACGAGTGTCTCCTCGAGGCCGGGACCGACCCGACCCTGCACGTGCGGGGTCGGGCGCACTCCGTCGCGGAGGGTGGCTTCTGGCAGGTCCACCCGGGCGCGCCCGAGGTGCTGGTCGCCACGGTGCTGGACCAGCTCGGGCCGCGTCCCGGCGAGTCGGTGCTGGACCTGTACGCCGGTGTCGGACTGTTCGCCGGGGCGCTGGCCGACGTCGTGGGGCCGGGCGCCCGGGTGGTGGCGGTCGAGGCCGACCGCGACGCGTGCGAGCACGCCCGCCGCAACCTCGGTGACGCGGTCGAGGTCGGCCGGGGCCCGGTGGCGAGGGTCCTCGCGGCGGCGTACGACGAGCCGTTCGACCTGGTCGTGCTCGACCCGCCCCGCGAGGGCGCGAAGCGAGCCGTCGTCGAGCAGGTCGCCGGCCGCCACCCGCGCGCGGTGGCCTACGTCGCCTGCGACCCGGCGGCCCTGGCCCGCGACGTGGCGGTCTTCGCAGAGCACGGGTACCGGCTCTCGGCGCTGCGCGCGCTCGACCTGTTCCCGATGACCCACCACGTCGAGTGCATCGCCCTCCTCGAGCGTTGAGTTGGGCCTCCCGAGCGTTGAGTTGGGCCTCCCTGACCGTTGAGTTGGGCCTCTCGGCACGTCGAGCCGGGTTCCGGGAGGCGGCGTAGCGTCACGACCATGCAGCTGGTCGACCTGAACCACGTGATCGAGCACGGCATGACCACCTACCCGGGGCTGCCGGGGCCGGAGGTCGGTGACCACCTGTCCTTCGACGCCTCGCACGACGTCTACACCGCGGGCACCGAGTTCACGATCGGCCGGCTGTCGATGGTGGGCAACACCGGCACCTACCTGGACACGCCGTACCACCGCTTCCGCGACGGGTGGGACGTCTCCGCGCTGCGGCTCGAGCAGTGCGTGGACCTGCCGGCGGTCGTCGTCGACGGCGACGGTGCGATCGGGGCCGACGCCTTCGCGGGGCTCGACGTCGCGGGCGCCGCGGTGCTTCTCCGCACCGGGTGGGACCAGCACTGGCGCAGCGAAAGGTACGGCGACCCCGAGCACCCGTTCCTCGACGAGGACGGTGCGCGCCACCTCGTCGAGGCCGGCGCCGTCCTGGTCGGGATCGACTCGGTGAACATCGACGACACTCGTGGCAGGGAGAGGCCGGCTCACACCACCCTGCTCGGCGCCGACGTCGTGGTCGTCGAGCACCTCACCGGCCTCGACGCGCTGCCGGCGTCCGGGGCCAGGTTCACCGCCGTGCCGATCCGGGTGGCCGGCCTCGGGACGCTCCCGGTCCGGGCCTTCGCCCGCCTGCATCAGTGACGGCTCGCGCCGTTCTGAACCTGCACGAGTGACGGCTCGCGATGTTCTGAACCTGCACGAGTGACGGGCCGCCCGCCCTGACACATCGGCGCCGGGGTGCGAGGGTGGTCGCATGGCCAGCTACGACGTCAACCCGGCGGCCGTCGCGCACGCGCGGGATCTGAGCGACAAGCGGCAGTACGTCCTCGACAGCGACTGGGGCGAGGTGCAGCCGGATGCCGCCGCGCAGAACGCCTTCCTCGAGCGGCACACGTGGGAGGAGTACGCCGCCTGGCACCTGGGGCTGACCGAGGGCGCGAACGACGAGACCAAGGCGCGGTACGCCTTCGTCTACGGCGACTTCCGGCGGCTGCACCGCTCCGGCCTGATCGCGTGCGTCTACCGGGCCTCGGAGTGGCGACACAAGGACGTCGAGCTTGCCGCCCACGACCTGCTCCAACAGCTCGACCGGGTCAGCGGCTGACGCCGACTTGCCCCCGGAGCCCGGGCTTGCGACCCTGAGCCCAGAGCCCATCCGGGCTCCCGGACGAGGGGTGCCGTACCCGGTCAGCGACAAGACGGCGCCGGGGAGTGAATCGTCCGATGGCATGGCTCGTGCTCGTCCTGTCCGGGGTCCTCGAAGCGGTGTGGGCGGTCGCCCTCGGCCGCTCGGAGGGCTTCACCCGGCTCGTCCCGTCGCTCACCTTCGCCGGCGCGCTCGTGCTCAGCATGGCCGGGCTGGCGTGGGCGATGCGCACCCTCCCGACCGGCACGTCGTACGCCGTGTGGGTCGGCATCGGGGCCGCCCTCACCGTGGCGTTCGGCATGCTCACGGGTACCGAGCCGGCGTCGGTCGTGAAGCTGCTGCTGCTCGCCGGCATCGTCGGCTGCGTGGTCGGCCTGAAGCTGGTCGGCTGAGGAGCTGACCGGCGGCGGCTCAGCCGGGGATCAGCGGGACCGCCCGGACGTCGGCGGCCGGCGTGCCGCCCCAGCAGGCCTCCCGCCGCTTCCGGTAGGGGCCGCCGAGGAAGGTCAGCATGACGAACCGCGGCACCGCGGGCACCTGCTTCTTGACCACTGCGGCGCCCGACGGGTCGAGGTTGTCGAGCATCCAGTGACCCTGGAACGCGAGCTCGGGGGGCTTCTTGCCCTCCACGTTGCTCTTCTCGAACACCGACCACTGCTCGTCGGTCATGCTGTCGGGGACCAGCGGGCTGAGCGACCGCTCCTCGTGCTCGAGGTGCGGGTCGAGCACCCGGCGCAGCCCGACCACCGCGTCCTGGAGGGCCTCCGCAGCACCCGGGTCACCGGACTCCGCCCGACGGCCCGCCTCCTCGAGCGCGGTGACCGCCGCGGCGATCGCCCCGTGCTCGGCGAGCATCGTGTCGAGCAGCAGGCCGATGTCGGGGTTGTTGGCCCGCATCACCGGGAACAACCGCTCGTCCTCGGTGGTGTGGTGCTCGTGCAGCAGTCCCATCAGCCACACCGCGTGGCCGCCGATCGCGCGCAGCCGCTCGCCGGACAGGTCGTCGGGCCGCTCGACGAGCATCGCGATCCGCTCGAGGTCGCGGCGCAGCGCCGCGTGGATGACGCCGTTCATCCGGGTGTCGATCGCCATGGGGTGACCTTCCACCGTGCAAGGCCCGGCGTGCAAGCACCGTGTCACCGCGGTTCGTGGCCGCGGGGGATGCCCAGGGTCGCGAGCAGGTCCTCGTGCAGCTGGAACCACACCGTGTGGCAGGAGTCGCGTCCGAGCCCGTCGACCCACTCCCGCTCACCCGCGCGGGCCCGGGCCAGGGCCGACTCGTAACGCTCGGGGTAGCCGGCCATCCGGTCGAGCACGCCGCTGAGCACGCCGCCGATCGGTGCCAGCCCGCCACCGGCGTCCGCCAGCCGTTGCAGGACGCGGGTGTCCCAGCGCAGGTCCTGGTGGTCGTTCGCCGCGAGCGGGTCCCCCGCGACCGGCCGGGTCTGCCAGTCGGTGACCGCCTGCAGCACCCGCGCGTTGAGGTCGAGGAACTCCAGGTAGCTGCGGTGGACGAGGTCGCGGCGTCCGGTCGCCTCGAGCTCCCGGGCCAGCCGCGCCTCGCCCTCGACCCGCCCGCGCTCGGTGAGCGACCACCCGGTGGCGTCGGCGAACGAGGACCACGTCACCCAGCCGAGGGCCCGGTGGTCCTCCAGCAGCTCCCCGGCGTACGCCGGGTCGAGATCGAACCGCTCGGCGACGACGGCCGTCGGGGCGAACCCCAGCAGCCGCACTGCGTGCAGCACCAGCAACGCCGGGTCGGACGAGGTCATCCGCGCCACTCCTCGGCGAGCGTCGCGGTGGGGGAGGTGACCTCGAGCCCGGGGATCGCCACGGCACGGAGGCTAGGGCACGCGAGCTCGCGCCGACGCCTCCGGTGAGGTATCTTGATGTCAAGAGAAATCGCCAGGCGGGTAAGGCAGGCCTCACTACCTCGCCCGGCCGCCCCGGCGGCAAGATGGGTGACGACGCGAGTGCCCCCGAGCGAGGAGACGAGAGATGGCGAGCCAGGACAGCTTCGGAGCCAGGAGCACGCTCGACGTCGGAGACCGGGAGTACGAGGTCTTCCGGCTCGACGCCGTCGAGGGCGAGGGCCTCGACGTCGCGAGCCTCCCGTTCAGCCTCAAGGTGCTGCTGGAGAACCTGCTCCGCACCGAGGACGGTGCCGACATCACCGCCGACGACATCAAGGCGCTCGCCGGCTGGGACGCCGACGCCGAGCCCGACAAGGAGATCCAGTTCACCCCGGCGCGGGTGATCATGCAGGACTTCACCGGTGTGCCGTGCGTCGTCGACCTCGCCACCATGCGCGAGGCGATGCAGGAGCTCGGCGGTGACGCCTCCCGGATCAACCCCCTGGCGCCCGCCGAGATGGTGATCGACCACTCCGTGATCGCCGACGTCTTCGGCAGCGCCGACGCCTTCGAGCGCAACGTCGAGATCGAGTACGAGCGCAACAAGGAGCGCTACCAGTTCCTCCGCTGGGGCCAGGGCGCCTTCGACGACTTCAAGGTGGTGCCGCCCGGCACCGGCATCGTCCACCAGGTCAACATCGAGCACCTCGCCCGCACCGTCTTCACGCGCGACGGTGACGACGGGGTCGTCCAGGCCTACCCGGACACCTGCGTCGGCACCGACTCCCACACCACGATGGTCAACGGGATCGGGGTCGTCGGCTGGGGCGTCGGCGGCATCGAGGCCGAGGCCGCGATGCTCGGCCAGCCGGTGTCGATGCTGATCCCGCGGGTGGTCGGCTTCAAGCTCTCCGGCGACCTGCCCGAGGGGTCGACCGCCACCGACCTGGTGCTGACGATCACCGAGATGCTGCGCGAGCACGGCGTGGTCGGGAAGTTCGTCGAGTTCTACGGACCCGGCGTCTCCGCGCTGCCGCTGGCCAACCGCGCGACGATCGGCAACATGAGCCCGGAGTTCGGGTCGACCATCGCGGTCTTCCCGATCGACGAGGAGACGATCAAGTACCTCGAGCTCACGGGCCGCCCGCAGGAGCAGCTCGACCTGGTCGAGGCCTACGCGAAGCTCCAAGGACTCTGGCACGACCCGGACGCCGAACCGCGCTACTCCGAGCAGCTCGAGCTCGACCTGGGGACCGTGGTCCCGTCGCTGGCCGGCCCGAAGCGGCCGCAGGACCGGGTGTCGGTCTCCGATGCCAAGGAGGGCTTCCGCGGGGCGCTCGCCGACTTCGTCTCCGACCACGACTCGCAGGACGAGGAGGGCTACGACGAGGCGGTGGCGGAGTCCTTCCCGGCCTCCGACGCGCCGTCGCACGCCAACGGCAACGGCGCGCCGAAGAAGCCGTCCGCGGCGCCGCAGGACGGCGGCCGGCCGAGCTCGCCCGTGACGATCTCGATCGACGGGCAGGAGGTCGAGGTCGACCACGGCGCCGTCACGATCGCGGCGATCACCTCGTGCACCAACACCTCCAACCCGAGCGTGATGATCGGCGCGGCGCTGCTCGCCAAGAACGCCGTCGACAAGGGCCTGGCCCGCAAGCCGTGGGTGAAGACCTCGCTCGCGCCCGGCTCGAAGGTGGTCAGCGACTACTACGAGCGCGCCGGCCTCACGCCGTACCTCGACAAGCTCGGGTTCAACCTCGTCGGCTACGGCTGCACCACCTGCATCGGCAACTCCGGGCCGCTGATCCCCGAGGTCAGCCAGGCCGTCCAGGAGCACGACCTCGCGGTCGTGTCGGTGCTGTCCGGCAACCGCAACTTCGAGGGCCGGATCAACCCGGACGTGAAGATGAACTACCTGGCCTCGCCGCCGCTGGTGGTCGCCTACGCGCTGGCGGGCTCGATGGACGTCGACCTCTTCGACGACCCGCTGGGCCAGGACACCGACGGCAACGACGTCTTCCTCAAGGACATCTGGCCCTCCCCGCAGGAGGTCGAGGAGACGATCGCCTCGGCGATCACCTCCGACATGTTCGGGTCGTCCTACGACGACGTGTTCGCCGGCGACGACCGCTGGCGCTCGCTGGAGACCCCGGAGGGCGACACCTTCGCCTGGGACGAGGACTCGACGTACGTGCGCAAGCCTCCCTACTTCGACGGGATGCCCGACGAGCCGGAGCCGGTCTCCGACATCGAGGGCGCGAGGGTGCTGCTCAAGCTGGGCGACTCGGTCACGACCGACCACATCAGTCCGGCGGGCGCGATCAAGAAGGACAGCCCGGCCGGGCGGTACCTCCAGGAGCACGGCGTCGAGCAGCGCGACTTCAACTCCTACGGCTCGCGCCGCGGCAACCACGAGGTGATGATCCGCGGCACCTTCGCCAACATCCGGCTGCGCAACCAGCTCGCCCCCGGCACCGAGGGCGGCGTGACCCGCGACTTCACCAACGGCGGTGAGCAGACCACGGTCTTCGAGGCGAGCGAGAACTACCTCGCCGCCGGTACGCCGCTCGTGGTGCTGGCCGGCAAGGAGTACGGCTCCGGGTCCTCGCGCGACTGGGCCGCCAAGGGCACCGCCCTGCTCGGGGTGAAGGCCGTGATCGCGGAGTCCTACGAGCGGATCCACCGGTCCAACCTGATCGGCATGGGCGTGCTCCCGCTGCAGTTCCCCGACGGCGAGTCCGCCGAGAGCCTGGGCCTCACGGGCGAGGAGGAGTTCTCCTTCACCGGCGTCACCGAGCTCAACGAGGGCCGCACGCCGAAGACGGTCAAGGTGACGGCCGCCGGCTCCGACGGGCAGAGCGTCGAGTTCGACGCCAAGGTCCGCATCGACACCCCTGGCGAGGCGAACTACTACCGCAACGGCGGCATCATGCCGTACGTGCTGCGCACCCTGCTGCGCGGCTGAGGGAGTGGTTCTCGGGGTCGAGACCTGGGTCGTCGCGGTCCTGGGGGTGGCGCTGTTCGTGGGCGCCGTCGTCCAGGGCACGGTCGGACTGGGCCTCGGCCTGGTGGGTGCGCCGGTCACCGGGCTGGTCGCGCCGGAGCTCCTGCCGGAGGTGATCCTCTGGCTGGCCATGCTGATGGCGCTGCAGACGATGGTCACCGAGCACCGTGGGACCGACTGGCGCGGGCTGGCGCTCGCGCTGCCGCCCCGCGTGGTCGGCACGGCCATCGGGGTGTGGGTGGTGGCGACCGCGCCGATCGAGGTGATCGGCGTCGCAGTCGGCCTGATGGTGCTGCTCAGCGTGCTGCTGACGGTGCGCACGGTCACCATCCCGGTCAACCGGGTGTCGTTGCCGATCGCGGGCCTGGTCTCGGGCGTGGCCGGCACCGCCACGTCGATCGGTGGGCCGCCCCTGGCGGTCCTCTACCAGCACCACCGGCCCTACGTCCTCCGGCCGACGCTGGCGGCGTACTTCGCGATCGGCGCGGCGCTCAGCCTGGTCGGCCTGGGCATCGCCGGGCAGCTCGACGTCGACACCACTCTGCTGGCGCTCCTCCTCTCGCCCGTCCTCGCCCTCGGCATCGTGGTCTCCCTCCCCATCCGCCGTCGGGTCCCGGCCCGGTTGATCCGCACCGGTGTCCTCACCGTCTGCGCCGCCTCGTCGCTGGCGTTGCTGGTGCGGTCGCTGGTCTGAGCGCGGGCTCTCGTAGGTTGGCCCCATGATCGTCGCCTTCAGCATCAGCCCCACCGCCGCCGACGAGACCGGGTCGGTCAGCCAGGCCGTGGCGCGCGCCATCGGAGTGGTCCGGGAGTCCGGCCTGCCGTGCGAGACCAACGCCATGTTCACCAACGTCGAGGGGGACTGGGACGAGGTGATGGCCGTCGTGAAGCGAGCCGTCGACGTGGTGGCCGAGGCGTCGCCCCGGGTCGGCCTGGTGCTCAAGGCCGACATCCGACCCGGGTACGACGGCCAGCTCACCGCCAAGGTCGAGCGGGTCGAGCAGGCGCTCGACTCGGACTGAGCGCGGTCAGGGTCGCTGGAGCTCCCAGGCCGCCGTCAGTGCCGACCGGATCGCCGTCGCGTCGCCGCGGCGCAGGTCGGCCAGCACCTTCATGTGCGCCTCCAGGTGTGGCGTGACCGAGAACGTGCCGGCGTACGCGTCGACCAGCCGTTCCCGCTCGTCGAAGTCGCAGCGCAGGACGAGCGTGTCCTCGTCCTCGACGCGGGCGACCAGGCGGCCGCCGACGTACCACCCCGTCCGGCCATCGCGCTGCTGCTCCCGCACGCCGTCGAGGCCGGAGAGGTGGTCACACACCTGGTCGAGGTCCATGCCGACGAGTGTGCCTCACCCGAGCAGCCGTCGCGCGAGCGCGACGTGGAACCGCACCGACAGCCCCAGGTCGTCGACGTGCACCCGCTCGTCGGCGTTGTGGTAGCCCTCGGCCAGCACCTCGGCGGGCGTGGCCCGGAACGGGCTGAACCCGTACGCCGCGGTGCCGGCAGCGGCCCGCAGGTGCACCGAGTCGGTGAAGCCCGTGCAGAGCACCGGCAGCAGCACCGCGTCGGGGTCCAGCTCGGCGAGGCAGGCCGCGACCGCATCGGGCACGGTGCCCGTCGGTGGCGAGGCGCTGCCGTGGACCATCTCCTCGGGCCGCTCGAGGGCGTAGCGGACGTCGTCACCCAGCCGGGACCGTACGGCGGTCAGCACCTCGTCGGCCGTGGTGCCCGGCAGGGTCCGGCAGTCCAGCTCGACCGACGCCCGCGCCGGCAGCACGTTGCGGGCGGTGGAGGCCGCCAGGATCGTCGGTGCCATCGTGGTGCCGGGAGCCGAGGCGAGCTCGTCGCCGAGCGTGGGATGCAGGGCGGCGGCCTCGGCGACGTCGGCGGCGAGGTCACCGACCGGCCGACCCAGCAGCACTTCCAGCGTCCGGTCGACCACGGGGTCACGCACCAGCTCCGGCATCCCGGAGCCGATCCGCGACAACAGCTCCGCGAGGTGGGGCACGGCGTTGTCGCCGACCCCCGGCGTCGAGGCGTGGCCCGCCTCACCCAGTGCGACCACCCGCACCGGGCAGGTGCCCTTCTCCCCGACCGCGAAGGCGAGGGCGGTGCGACCGTCGGTCAGCGGGAGCCGCTCGCCGCCGCCCTCGTTGACCGCCATCGCGGGCCGGATGTCGGGCCGGTGCGCCAGCAGCCACCTCATCCCGACGTCCGCGCTCCCGTCCTCCTCGTCGGCCACCGCGAGGAACCAGAGGTCGCCGCGCGGGCGGAAGCCCTCGCGGGCGAGCGCGGCCATCGCCACCGCGCGGGCGGCGACCTCGTTCTTCATGTCGATCGCGCCGCGGCCCCAGAGCCAGCCCTCGTCGTCGACGACGCCCTCGAACGGAGGGTGGGTCCACTCCTGGCCGTCCACGGGCACCACGTCGGTGTGGCCGACGAAAGCCAGCGAGGGGGCCTCCGGGTCGGTGCCCGGGATCCGCGCGACGAGGTTGGCCCGCGCGGGCTCGCGGGCCACCAGCTCCGCCTCGACGCCGTGCCCGGTGAGGTAGTCGCGGAGGTGCTCGGCCGCCAGGGTCTCGGTGCCCGTGGCGCCGCGGTTGGTGGTGTCGAGCCGGACCAGGGCGCGCGCCATCTCGACCACCTCGTCCTCGAGCCCGGTCATCGCGCCACCCCCAGCCGGTCCAGCAGCCAGGCCGCCACCTCCGCCTCGTAGGACAGGTGGCCGAACCTGCCCGACGGGCCGACGTGCGCCCCGGCGCCGAGCTCGCACCGGAACAGGCACCGCGGCGACCACCCGGGGTCCGAGGCACGCAGCGCCGCGACCCACTTCGCCGGCTCGCGCACCATCACCCGGGGGTCGTGGACCGCGCCGGTCACGAGCAGGTCCGGCCTCCCGCCGGCCGGCGGCACGTTGTCGTACGGCGACCAGCCCACCATCCAGTCGAACTCCTCCCGGACCCGCGGGTCACCCCACTCCTCCCACTCGGTGATCGTCAGCGGCGTGCTGGGGTCGAACATCGTGGTCACCATGTCCACGGCCGGGACCTCGGCGACGACCGCCCGCCACCGGTCCGGACGCTGGCTGAACACCGCGCCCTGCAGCAGCCCGCCGGCGCTCAGGCCGCGGGTGGCGATCCGGTCCGGGTCGACCAGGCCCGCGGCGGCCAGGCCGTCGGCGACCGCGACGTGGTCGTCGAAGGTGTGCTGCTTGGCGGCCAGCTTGCCGTCGAGGTACCACGCCCGGCCGCCCTCCCCGCCGCCGCGCACGTGGGTGTGCACCCACACCACGCCGCGGTCGAGCAGCGACGGCAACGCGGGGTCCCACTCGGGCTCGAAGACGGCTCCGTAGGCGCCGTAGCCGTACAGCACCGCCGGCGCGGTTCCGTCGAGCTGGGTGTCGCGGTGGCGCATCACCGTTGCCGGGACCGGGGTGCCGTCGGCCGACGGGAAGGTGTGCCGCTCCACGACGTACGCCGCCGGGTCGAAGCCGGGCGCCTCCCGGCGGTGCACGACGCGGCGCTCGCCGGTCGCCAGTGCGACCTCGCTCCAGACCGGCGGGACGAGCCACGACTCGTCCTCGACGAGCACCCGGTCGACGTCGTACTCCGTCGTGCGCGCGAGCAGCACGCCGCCACCGGCGGCCCCGCTGGTCACCGCGACCCCCGGGGCGGCGAGGTCGTCGTGGGGGAGCAGCACGAGCTGGTGGGCGCCTCCGGTGCGGACCGACAGCACCACGCCTCCCGCGAAGGCGTCGGCCCGCTCGAGGTGGACCGCGGGGTCCTCCGGCCGAGCCTCGCGCCACGAGGTGTGGTCGGCGCCCTCCGGCCCCGGCACCGGGGCGACCATCAGCCGCTGCTCGACCCGGTCGTCGACGACCACCAGGAGGTCGTCGCCGCCGGGCCGGCGCCGGTGGTCGACCCGGTAGCGGATGCCGTCACGTCGACCACCGGCCCGCCGGGGCGGGGACTCCGGGGCGTGGGCGTCGACCAGCCAGGTCTCGGCCGTCGTGTTGCTCTCCGACCCGATCACCACCCAGTCGCCGGTGCGGGTGCCCCGCACCCGCAGCTCGAACCGCTCGTCGGGCTCCTCGACCACCAGCACGTCGTCGGACACCGGACCGCCGACCCGGTGCCGCCACACCTGGAACGGCCGGTACGCCGCGTCGTGGACTGTGTAGAAGAACCACCGCGAGTCCGCGGACCAGGCGGCGCCGTAGTAGGTGCGGGGCACCTCGTCGGCCACGTCCTCGCCGGTACGCAGGTCGCGGAACCTCAGCCGGTACACCTCGTCGCCCTCGGTGTCGGTCGACCACGCCAACAGGTCCTCGTCGGGACTGACCAGCATCACCCCGGCCTCGAGGTAGTCACTCCCCGCGGCGAGGTCCGACAGGTCCAGCAGCACCTCCGCGGCCTCCGGGTCGGCGTCACCGAAATCGTTGCGCGGAGCGGATCGGGCAGAAGGATCCGAAGCCACTGACGCCGAATCGTGACGTTTTTTTCGGCATATCCGCGGGTACTCTCTTTCCGCCGGCGTCTCCGTGTAGTAGGAAAAGCGCCGACGGTTCCACGTGGGGGAGACGTCGGCGGCGGGCAGGCGGCTGACCATCTCGGACCTCAGGACGGCAGTCAGGGAGTGCAGATGAGCAACCGCAGCGTCGTACCAGGCCCGTTCGGCGAGGAGGTGCGACCTGACCTCCGGCGCGTCCGCCGCGTGCATCCACCGGTAGGGGTCCGGGCGCGAGACGCCGTGATCGGTGTGCTCGAAGGCTTCCTGTCGCGCCACGGGCGGCGCGGTGGGCGGTCCCGGAGTCGGTGGAGTACGCGTCACGGGCGCCAAGGTATCGCCGCCCGGGTCGCCGTGGTGACCGGATTGCTGCTCGCCGCGCTCACCCCCGGTCTGCTCACCTCGCCGGCGCAGGCGCAGGGCGACCCGGTGACCTTCACCGTCGGCTACACCAACGAGGTCGACTCGTTCAACCCGTTCCTCGGGATCGAGGCGGAGTCGTACGAGATGTGGTCGTTGATGTACGACTCGCTCACCAACTACTCGATGGAGGACATGTCGCCGACGCCGGGGCTCGCGACGGAGTGGGAGTCCTCCAAGGACGGCCTCACCTGGACGTTCACCCTCCGGGACGACGTGACCTGGTCCGACGGTGAGCCGTTGACGGCCCAGGACGTCGCCTACACCTACGGCCGGATCATCGACGGTGGGCCGGAGAAGGCGGTCTGGGGCGCCTACCTGACCGATGCCACCTCGGCGACGGCGACCGACGACACGACCCTGGTGCTCGAGCTCGACCGGCCCAGCGCCCTGCTGCCCCTCCTGCCGATCCCGATCGTCCCCGAGCACGTGTGGAAGGACGTGTCGGAGGACGAGGTCAAGAGCTTCGCCAACGAGCCGAAGGACGGCGAGCCGATCGTCGGGTCCGGGGCCTTCCGGCTGGTCGAGGGGACGGCGGGTGGCCCGACCTACCGGTTCGAGGCGAATCCCGACTACTGGGGCGGCGCCCCCCACATCGACGAGGTGGTCTTCCGGGTCTACAAGTCCGAGGACGCCGCCGCCCAGGCCCTGATCAAGGGCGAGATCGACCTGGTGACCGAGATCAACGCGCTCCAGGTGGCCTCGCTGCAGGGCCGTGAGGGCATCGACGCCCACAACGGCGACTCGCCCGGCTTCGACGAGATCGCGTTCAACACCGGGTCCATCGACGTCGACACCGGCGAGCCGATGGGCGACCCCAACCCGGCGGTCCTCGACCCGGACTTCCGGTGGGCCCTGAACTTCGCCATCGACCGCGAGGAGATCGTCGAGAAGGCCTATCAGGGTGCCGGCACCCCGGGCGACACGATCATCCCGCCGGCGTACGGGAACTTCCGGTGGGAGCCGCCGGAGGAGGACGCCGCCACCTACGACCCCGAGCGGGCCGCCCAGCTGCTGGACGAGGCGGGCTACACGGTCGGCGGTGACGGGTTCCGCACCCTGCCCAACGGCGACCCGATCGGCAAGCTGCGGCTCTACGCGCGCAGCGACAGCCAGTCCTCCATCGACGTGATGGAGTACTTCCAGGAGTGGCTCGCCGACGTCGACATCGACTCCGAGGTCAAGACCTACGAGAGCAGCAAGCTGTCCGACATCATCCTCGCCGGCGAGTTCGACGCCTTCGAGTGGGGGTGGTTCGTCGAGCCCGACCCCTCGTCGATGCTCCGCTACATGACCTGCGACGAGCTCGGCAGCTGGTCGGACTCGTGGTACTGCAACGAGGACTACGACGCGCTCTACGACCAGCAGCTCACCGAGCAGGACGACGAGGCACGCGCCGACCAGGTCAAGCAGATGCAGGAGATGCTCTACTACGACGCGCCCTACCTGGTGACGGCGTACTCCGCGGTCGGCGAGGCCTGGCGATCCGACCGGTTCGCCTGTCTGCGCGCCCAGCCCGACCCGGGCGGTGTCTTCGTGCAGCAGTACGGCGTCTACAACTACCTCAACGTGCGCCCGGCGGCCGAGGCCGACGAATGTGCCGGGGAGGAGGGAGTGACCCAGCTCGCCGCGTCGACCGAGGGCGGTGACGGCGGCGGCACGAGCACGGGCGTGATGGTCGGCATCGGCGTCGCCGTGGTCGTGGTGCTGGCCGTCGGTGGCCTGGTCCTGATGCGGCGGCGAGGGACAGCAGGGGAGCGCGAATGACGATCGGGGCGGTGACCGAGGCGCCGTCGCCGCCCCGGGTCCGTCGTCGCAGCTACGGACGGTACGCCGCGGGCCGGGTCCTCGGCGCGCTGGGCAGCCTGGCGTTCGTGCTGGTCCTGAACTTCTTCCTGTTCCGCGTCCTGCCGGGCGACCCGGCCAGGACGCTCGGGCGTGGGCGGTTCAGCTCGCCCGAGCAGCTGGAGGAGTTCAACCGGAACTACGGTCTCGACCAGCCGCTGCCGCAGCAGTTCCTCACCTACGTCCAGAACACGCTCTCCGGTGACCTCGGGGTCTCGCTGCGCTACCGGGTGCCCGTCTCCGACCTGATCGTCGACCGGCTCTGGCCCACCCTGCTGCTGGTCGGGACCTCGACCCTGCTCGCGGCGGTGATCGGGATCTGGATCGGGATCAACGGCGCCTGGAAGCGGGGTCGGACGTTCGACGAGACCTCGACCGGCACCGCGCTGACCCTCTACTCCATGCCGGAGTGGTGGCTGGGCCTGATGCTGATCGCGGTGTTCGCGGTCGGCGCCGGCCCGATCCCCGGGCTGTTCCCGACCGGAGGCCTGGTGTCGCCGGGGGTCGACCCCACCTCGCCGGCGGGCGTCCTCGACGTCGCCTGGCACCTGGTGCTGCCGGTCACCACCCTCACCCTCGCCTTCCTGGCCGACTACGTGCTGATCATGCGCAGCTCGCTGCTCGACGAGATCGGCGAGGACTACCTGACCACGGCCCGGGCCAAGGGCCTGCGCGACGTCCGGGTCCGCAACCGGCACGCGGTGCGCAACGCGCTGCTGCCGACCACGACGGTGGTGGCGCTCAACATCGGCTTCGTGGTGACCGGCGCGATCACGGTCGAGACCGTGTTCTCGATCCCCGGCCTCGGCCTGCTCGGCACCGAGGCGCTCGCGGTGCCCGACTTCTGGGTGCTGCAAGGGACGTTCCTCATCGCCTCGGCGGCGGTGATCGGCGCCAACCTGGTCACCAACCTGGTCTACGGACTCCTCGACCCCCGGGTACGGACATGAGCGCCGGGGAGGGGACCGCCCCGGTCCGACTGACCGCCCGGCAGCTCAGCCGACGTCGCCGGCGGGAGTCGTGGCGGCGCACGTGGGCGGAGTTCCGTCGCCACCGGTCGGGCGTGTTCGGGCTGGTGGTCCTGCTGGCCTTCACGGTACTCGCCCTGACCGCGCCGCTGCTCGCCGATCCCCAGGGGCTCGAGGTCACCTCGGCGACGGGCGGCATCCTGGAGCCGCCCTCGTCGGAGTTCTGGCTCGGCACCGACGACAAGGGGCGCTCGGTCCTGACCCTGCTCATCTGGGGTGCGCGGGTCTCGCTGCTCGTGGGTCTGGTGGCCACCGTGATCTCGATGGTGATCGGCACCCTGATGGGGCTGATGTCCGGCTACTTCGGGGGCTGGTTCGGCGCTGCCCTGTTCCGGGTCACCGAGTGGTTCCTGGTGATCCCCTACCTGCCGCTCGCGATCGTGCTGGCGACGATCCTGGGCACGTCGTTCTGGATCATCGCGCTGATCATCGGCGTGACCTCGTGGCCGGGGACGGCGCTGCTGATCCGCAGCCAGACGCTCTCGCTCAAGGAGCGGCCCTACCTCGACCGGGCGCGCGCGCTGGGCGCCGGACGGTGGCACCAGATCAGCCGGCACATCCTCCCCAACGTGATGCCGATGGTGTTCGCCAACACCACGCTGACGGTCGCGATCGCGATCCTCGCGGAGACCACCCTGAGCTTCCTCGGGCTCGGCGACCCGACCCGGGTCTCGTGGGGGACGATGCTCGAGGACGCCTACAGCATCGGTGCCATCACCACCCAGTCGTGGTGGTTCTTCGTGCCGCCCGGCGTGTGCGTGGTGCTGGTGGTGCTCAGCTTCACGCTCATCGGCCGGGCGCTCGAGGCGGTCTTCGACCCCCGTCTCAAGGAGCGCCGATGACCGATCCGTTGCTGGCGTTCGAGGGAGTGTCGGTGACCTACCGCACCGGTGGCGGCGAGGTGCCCGCGGTCCGTGGGGTCGACCTCGCCGTCGCCCCGGGCGAGATCGTCGGGGTCGCGGGGGAGTCGGGCTGCGGCAAGTCCACGCTGGCCTCCACGGTGCTGCGGCTGCAGCCCCCGTCGGCGCGGGTCGAGGGCCGGGTGCTGGTGCAGGGGGAGGACGTGCTCACCATGCGGTGGGGCGACCTGCGGGCGCTCCGCTGGGCCGGTGCGTCGATCGTCTTCCAGGGCGCCCTGCACTCGCTCAACCCGGTGCACCGCGTCGGTCGCCAGGTGGCCGAGCCGATCCGGCTGCACGAGCCCGAGCTGGGTGAGAGCGAGGTCGACCGCCGGGTCGGCGAGCTGCTGGAGCAGGTGGGGCTGCCGCCCGCCCGCGCCGCGGCGTACCCCCACCAGCTCTCGGGCGGCCAGCGTCAGCGGGTGATGATCGCGATGGCCCTGGCCTGCCGTCCCGACCTGCTCATCGCCGACGAGCCGACGACGGCCCTGGACGTGATGGTGCAGAGCCAGATCCTCGGGGTGCTGGCGGGACTGGTGGAGGAGCACGAGCTCGGCATGCTGTTCATCAGCCACGACCTGTCGGTGCTGGCCGACCTCTGCGACCGGATCGCGGTGATGTACGCGGGCCGCGTGGTGGAGCTGGGCGCGGCCGACGAGGTGTTCACCCGTCCGCTGCACCCGTACGCCGGCGCGCTCTCGGCGGCGTTCCCGAGGATCGGCGACCCGGCCGCCCGCTACGCGCCCGCCGGCCTCGGTGGCGACCCGCCCGACCTGCGCTCGCTGCCGCCCGGCTGCTCCTTCGGGCCGCGCTGCCCACGGGTGGTCGAGGCGTGCCGCAGCGAGGAACCGGCCCTGCTCCCGCACGGAGCCGGCCGGTCCGCGGCCTGCATCCGGGTGGGTGAACCGTGAGCGGCGAGGTGCTCTCCGCGGCGGGCGTGTGCGTGGAGTTCGCCACTCGCAGGGGCGACGTGGCCCACGCGCTCGACGGGGCCGACGTCCAGCTCGCGCCGGGCGAGGTGCTGGCGCTGGTCGGTGAGTCGGGCTCGGGGAAGACCACGCTGGCGCGCACCCTGCTCGGCCTGGAGCGGCCGGCGCGGGGCGAGATCCGCTTCGGGGACCGGCCGCTCGACTACTCGATGAAGGGCCTGCGCGCCCTGCGCCGTCGGGTGCAGCTGGTGCTCCAGGACCCGGCCGGGGCGCTCAACCCGCGGCACACCGTCTACGACTCGGTGGCGGAGGGGCTGCGGATCCACGACCTCGTGGAGGCCGACCCCCAGGGTCGCACCGAGACCGAGCTGGTCGCGGCGGCCCTCGCCTCGGCCGGCCTGCGGCCTCCGGAGACGCTGTTCCTGCGCTATCCCCACGAGCTCTCCGGCGGGCAGCGGCAGCGGGTGCTGATCGCCGGGGCGCTCGCGATGGGCCCTGAGCTGCTGGTCGCCGACGAGCCGGTGTCGTCGCTGGACGCCTCGATCCGGGGCGAGATCCTGGCGCTGCTGCTGCGGCTGCGCGACGAGCTCGGCCTCGGGGTGCTGGTCGTCACCCACGACCTGGGCCTGGCGTGGAACATCGCCGACCGGGTGGCCGTCATGTACCTCGGCCGGGTCGTGGAGTCCGGGCCGACCGAGGACGTGCTCGCCCGGCCCCAGCACCCCTACACGCAGGCGCTGCTGTCGGTGGTGCCGGAGGTGGAGCGGCTGGAGCCGGTCGTCCTCCGGGGCGAGATCCCCGACCCGACCCGGATCCCCGACGGGTGCCGCTTCCACCCCAGGTGCCCGGCGCTGGCCGACGGCTCGGCGGAGACCGCGGGGGTGGCGGAGGCGTGCCGCGGCACCGCGCTGCCGGTGCTGCCCGCCAACCCGGTGGGCCACCACGTCGCCTGCCACCTGGCGAACGCGCAGCAGGCGGTGGCGCCATGAGCCTGGAGCCCGCCCTCCCGCGCGCGTCGTACGTCGACCCCGCGGCGTGGGAGCACGAGCGCGAGCGGGTGCTGCTGCGCGAGTGGACGTGCGTCGGCCGGCGCGCCGACCTCGGGCTCGGCGAGGCGCGGCGGCTCGCGGTCGTCGACGTCCTCGGGGAGTCGGTGCTGCTGACCTCCGACGAGGAGCGCACCCTGCACGCGGCGTACAACGTGTGCCGGCACCGCGGCTCCCAGATCGTGCCCGCGCCGCCGGACAGTCCGCCGGCGTGCGCCGAGGTGGGGGCGTTGCGCTGCCCCTACCACTCCTGGACCTACGGGCTCGACGGCCGGCTGCTCCGCGCGCCCCACACCGAGGACGGCGACGTCGACCCCGACGCGTTCGGGCTGCACCCGGTCGGCGTGGGGGAGTGGGCGGGCTTCGTCTTCGTGCACCTGACGCCCGCGGACGCCGAGCCGCTGGCGGACTCCGTGGCCCGGGCCACCCGCACCCTGGCCAACTACGGGCTCGGCGACCTGGTCACCGGCCTCCGGTTCGACTACGAGGTCGCCGCGAACTGGAAGGTCGTCGCCGAGAACTACAACGAGTGCTACCACTGCGGTCCGGTGCACCCCGAGCTGTCGCGGCTGGTGCCGGCGTTCGGGTCCGGCGGGAGCGGTCTCGACTGGGACGACGGCGTGCCGCACCGCGAGGGGGCGTGGACCTTCACCCTGAGCGGCACCACCGACCGGGCGCCGCTGCCGGGGCTCGACGAGGCCGAGCGGACCCGGCACAAGGGCGAGCTCGTCTACCCGAACCTGCTGCTGTCGTGCTCGGCCGACCACGTCGCCGCGTACGTCGTCCGGCCCCGGTCGGTCGACCGCACGTCCATCGAGTGCCTGCTGCTGTTCGCGGCCGACGCGGTCGCCGACCCGGCGTTCGACCCGAGCGACGCCGGCGACCTGTGGGACCTGGTCAACCGGCAGGACTGGGCGATCTGCGAGTCGGTGCAGCGCGGCATGTCCTCGCGGGCCTACACGCACGGCTGGTACGCGCCCATGGAGGACGACAGCGCCGACATCCGCCGCTGGCTGCTGCCGCGGCTCGAGGGCCGCCGGCCGTGACTCCGGAGCGGGTGGACCACGTCGTCGTCGGTCTCGGTGCGCTGGGCAGTGCGACGGCGTGGTGGCTGGCGGCCGGCGGTCACCAGGTCGTCGGCCTGGAGCGGTTCCGGCTCGGGCACGACCGCGGGGCCTCCCACGACACCTCGCGGATCCTCCGGCACAGCTACCACACCCCGGCGTACGTCGAGCTGACCAAGCAGGCCTACGACGACTGGGCCCGGCTCGAGGCGGCGTCGGGGGAGTCCCTGGTGACCGTGGTGGGCGGGCTCGACCTGTTCCCGACCGGGGCGGCGATCCCGCCCGGGGACTACGTCGACTCGTTGACGGCCGCCGGGGTCGCCTTCGAGCTCCTCGACGTCGCCGAGGTCTCCCGTCGCTGGCCGCAGTTCTCGCTGCCCGCGGGCACGACCGCGCTGCACCAGGAGCGTGGGGCGATCGTGCCGGCCGGTCGCGGCACCGCCACGATGCAACGGCTCGCGGCCGCAGCCGGAGCCCGGCTGCTCGACGAGACCCCGGTCGCGCGGCTCACCGACACCGCCGACGGGGTGCTGGTCGAGGCGGGCGGCACGACGTACCTGGCCTCGTCGGTGGTGGTGTGCTCGGACGCCTGGACCAACCAGGTCCTCGCCGGGCTCGACGTGGAGCTGCCGCTGACCATGACGCTGGAGCAGGTCACCTACTTCGCGCCGCCCGCGCCGGACCGCTTCGCCCCCGGCGAGCTGCCTCTGTGGATCTGGATGGACGACCCGTCCTACTACGGGTTCCCCTGCTACGGCGAGGCCACGGTCAAGGCTGCCGAGGACTGCGGCGGCCCGGTGGCCGACCCCGACGACCGGACCTCCGAGCCTGACGTGGACATGCTGGGTCGGCTCTCGTCGTTCGTCGGCTCGCTGCTGCCGGGGTCGGGGCCGGCCGTCCGGTCGCTGCGGTGCCAGTACACGCTCACCCCCGACCGCGACTTCGTCCTCGGGCCGGTGCCGGACCATCCGCGCGTGGTGGTCGGGCTCGGGGCGGCCCACGGCTTCAAGTTCGCGCCGACCCTCGGCCGGCTGCTCGCCGAGCTGGCCGTCACCGGCGAGTCCGCCACCGACCTCACGCCGTACCGGATGGACCGGCACGCGCTCACCGACCCGGCGTACGTCGGCAACTGGATGGTGTGAGCCTCAGCGCCGGCCGGTCCTCCGGGTCCGCCGCGGGATCCACCTCGACCGCGACGGGCAGGTCCTGGTGCCGCGACCGGCCGACCGTGCGCTCCCAGGCAGCGACCGTCACCACGACGAGCTGCTCGGCACGCACCATGTCCGCGTGGCCGACGGCCGCGATCCGCTCGCCTCGCCGCCGGTTGCGGAGGTCGCGGCACGAGGGCCGGTCCGTGCTCGCGCACGATCGCGACCCGGTAGCGCCTGCCACCGACCTTGGTGAACGTCACCTGCATCCGTCGACGCTAGACCGCTCGGCGTGCGGGTCACCGGGTCTTCGGGCGCGCCGCCCGCCGGTCAGGGTCGCAGCAGGTAGAACCGCCACAGCCCGAACTCGCCGGTGGGCAGCACGTCGGTGCTGCCGAAGCCCGCCTCCGTCGCGTACGCCGCCAACGTGTCGCGGCGCATCACCGTGCCGGTGCCGACGCTGTCTGCGCCCGACAGCCCGTCGGGCAGGCAGATGAACAGGCTGAAGCCGTACATCAGCCGCTCCAGCTCGTCGCCGCCCGGTGCAAACTCGTCGGCGACCGCCTCGTCCATGACGACCATGAACCCGTCGTCGACGAGGGAGCCGCGGGCGGCTCGCAGAACCTCGACCGGACGGGGCATGTCGTGGATGCACTCGAAGGCGAAGACGGCGTCGTAGGACTGCTCCGGCAGCGTGTTGCCGTCGACCGTCGTGAACGTGACGCGCTCGTCGAGGCCGGCCTCGGCGGCGTTCGCGCGGGCCATCGCCACCGAGGGCTCGTCGACGTCCAGCCCGTGCAGCGTCGCTCCCGGGTAGGCCCGCGCCAGCGCGATCGTCGACCAGCCCGCCCCGCAGCCCACGTCGGCGATCGCGGCGCCGTCCCGCGACAGCCGGTCGTGCACCTCCGGCGCGCGCGCGAGCGCGGGGGCGAGCTCCTGCTCGTACCACGGCCGGTTCATGTCGGCCTGGCCCTCCCGGGCGTCCGCGCCCAGCCGCTCCCAGCTCACGCCGCCGCCTTCCCGGTACGCCGCGAGCAGCTCGGGCAGCGCCCCCGCCGACGCGGCGAAGAGCCGGGGCAGCGGCGCCAGGTAGTTGAGGCTGTCGGGGTCGGTGAGCACCTCCTCGGCGGCCGCCGGAAGCGTGAACCGCCGGGCCGCGGCGTCGGTGCCGTCGGTGACCTCGAGCCAGCCCGCCACCGCCTGTTGCTCCAGCCACTCCCGCGCGTACCGCTCGTTCGTCCCCGTCCGTTCCGCCAGCTCGGCCGCGGTCGCGGGGCCGTCCGCCGCGAGGCTGCGGTACCAGCCCAGCCGGTCGCCCAGGTAGACGGCGAGGGTGTCCATGAGCCCGAGCGTGCTGGTCAGGAGTCGGTCGGCCACGGCTTCGGCGGTGTCGTTCATGGGCCGAGTGTGCTCTTGCCCGCGGGTCGCTGTCTGCCCTCCGTCCGTCCAGGGTCCAGCGCCGACCCCTTCGGCTCGCCATGGTCCTGCCCGGCGGTCTCTCGCATACTGGGCGGATGGCAGCCCGCACCGCGTCCTGGGTCGAGGTCGCAGATCGCCTGGCGGCGACGCGCAGCTACTGGCTCGGTACCTGCGACCCGGGAGGCCGGCCGCATGCGGTGCCGGTGTGGGGCGCCGTGCTGAGAAGCGACCTCTACATGTTCAGTGAGCGCAGGACGGCGAAGGCCCGGCACCTGGCAGGCACGATGGGTCGGACCCTGAGCACGCCGTGCGCGACGCGTGCCGATCTGTCGGGCGAGGTCTGATCACTGGGACGATGGACCCGTGGAGCTGAGCACGAGGATCGACGTGGCTGCCCCGCCGGAACGGGTGTGGGAGGTGGGGGTCGAGCTGAAGGTCGTCATGAGCGGAGCGCTGGGGGCCGTCGTGGGACGGTTCTACCGCAAGCTGACCGAGCAGTACCTCGGCCTGGAGGCGGCCGGCCTCAAGGCGCGCGCTGAGACCTCGCCCGGCTGAGGCCGGGGTACTCCTCCACAGGCTCGCCACGGCCTGTCGGCTGTCAGCCGTTCCGGGTAGAATCGAACACATGTTCGAGACGCTCGATCCCGCTACCGTCACCGAGTGGCGGGCCGGCCTGACGCAGGCGCTCGAGACCGACAGCGGTCTCGACGACGCGGCCAGGGTAGACACGATCAGGGCGCTCGAGGAGCTGGTGTGCACGGCGACCGCGGCCCAGGCGGCGTTGGCGGCCGAGCTCGACGCGTCCCAGCGGGCGGAGCAGTCTCGGCTCGGCGTCCCCGCAGCGCGTCGGGGACGAGGGGTGGCTGCCCAGGTGGCCCTGGCCAGGCGTGAGTCCCACCACCGTGGCCGGCTCCACCTCTCCCTCGCGACGGTCGTACGTCGCGAGCTCCCGCACACCTGGAGGGCGTGGCGGGCCGGGCGGATCACCGAGTGGACGGCCACGGTGATCGCGCGTGAGACGGCCTGCCTGGACCTCGAAGACCGGTGGGCGGTCGACGAGACCATCGCGTCCGATCACGACCGACTGGAGAGGATGGGCGTCCGCGAGGTCGTCGCGGCGTGCCAGGCCGAGGCCACGCGGCTCGACGTCGCGTCGGTCGTCGCCCGGCGTCGCCGCGCCGAGGCCGACCGCCACGTCACCCTCCGGCCCGCTCCCGACACCATGACCTGGCTGACCGCGCTGCTCCCCGTCAAGGACGGCGTCGCGGTGCTGGCGGCGCTGACCCGGGCGGGCGACACCGCCCGGGCGTCCGGCGATCCCCGGGGCAGGGGCCAGGTGATGGCCGACACGCTCGTCGGTGCCGTGCTGGGAGACGACGGCACGGCAAGCCCGGCCCGGGTGGCGCTGGACGTGGTGATGACCGACCAGAGCCTGTTCGGTGGCAGCGACGAGCCGGCACACCTCGACGGCTTCGGGCCGATCCCCGCTGAGCTGGCTCGCGAGCTCGTCGTAGGGGCCTGCGACCGCGACGAGACGATCTGGCTCAGGCGGCTCTTCGCCGCACCCACCACCGGCGAGCTGGCGGCGATGGACGCCCGGGCGCGACTGTTTCCGGCCCGCCTGGCCCGCTTCATCCGGCTCCGCGACCGTGTCTGCCGCACGCCCTGGTGCGACGCCCCGATCCGCCACACCGACCACGCGACCGACCACGACGCCGACGGCGAGACCTCCGCCGTCAACGGGCAGGGCCTCTGCGAGGCCTGCAACCACGCCAAGCAGGCACCCCGCTGGCGTGCCGGACCCTCGCCGAACACCGGTTCTCACACGGTCGAGACGACCACCCCCACCGGTCACCGGTACCGGTCGCGGGCGCCCACCGTCGCCACGGTCCGGGAGGTCCCGATCAGGGTCGACTACGTCCTGACGGGTTAGCGAGCGGCCCGCCGGCGATGAGTCCCGCGGTGGTTCCGGGTCGGTCCACCCAGCGACCCACCACGCCCGAGGAGGACGACCGTGACCGCCACCTACACCTTCGACGTCTTCAGCAGCCTCGACGGCTACGGCTCCTACCAGCCGCCCGGCGACTGGGGCGGCTACTGGGGCAAGCAGGGCCCCGAGCTGCTCGACCACCGGAACGCGCTGTACGGCGGGGAGCAGCGGATGGTCTTCGGCGCCACGACGTTCCGGGCCTTCGTGTCGATGCTGGCCGAGAGCACGGAGGAGTCCGAGGTGCGCGACCCGTGGGTGACCCGGATGCGCAACCTGCCGACCACCGTGGTGTCCTCGACGTTGGAGGGGCCGCTGGACTGGCCGGACGCCACCGTCGCGTACGGCGACGCCGTCGAGGTCGTCACCCGGCTCAAGGAGGAGTCCGACGTCCCGCTGCGCTCCCACGGGAGCCTGTCCCTCAACTGGGCGCTGCTGGCCGCCGGCCTGGTCGACCGGGTGCAGGTGACCGTGTTCCCGGTCATCACCGGGCGGAGCGGGACCGACCCGGTCTTCGGCGGTGCCGCCGACTTCGACCTCGAGCTGCTGGAGACCCGGACGCTCGACGGCCGCACGCAGGAGCTCGTCTACCGCCCCACCCTGCACGGCTGACTACGAGCTGGCCTGTTCCTGTGTTCGGTCGCTCACGACCGCGCCGTCGCGCCGCGCGACCGTGCGCGTCGTCGCGCGGACCTCACCACCGACGATGCGCACCTCCAGCGTCGACACCACCTCGATGTCGACGCCCGGCCAGGACAGCGCGAAGCGCGTCGTCGCGTCGGCGCCCTGCTCGAAGGTGTGCCGGTGCACCCACACCGTGCCGTCGTACTCCTCGGTCGCGGTCCCGTCGTACGGCGTCCCGTACGTCGACACCGACCTCGTCGTCGCCCGGGTCACGCCCGCCAGCACCTCGTCGGTGATCGTCCAGGTGACGCCCTCGGCCGACTCCGAGGAGTGCTCGGCGCCGGCGCCGAGGGACGGGGTGGGGTGGGAGCCGGCGAGCACCGGCAGCGTCACGGAGCCCTCGTGCACGGTGAGCGTGACGGGTGCCGGGGGAGCGACCGTGTTCGGCCAGTCGGCGCCGGCGACGCTCACCCGCAGCCTCTGACCGGGGGTCCACTCGTAGGCACACGCGTCGAGCACGACCTCGACGTCGTAGACCTCGCCGGGGACCAGCGGGGACGGGTCGCCGTGCACGGACTCCCGGAACGCCAGGTCGAGCGTGCCACGCGACACCAGCGCCGAGGTGCCGTCCGGGAAGACGTCGCACACCTTCACCGACAGCGACGCGGCGGGCGCGGACGCCGACACCCGCAGCCGCGCCACCGGATACCCGACGACCGGGCCGGACGGGGGCATCGTGTCCCAGGTGAGCGACCGGGCGTCGTCGGTCCGCTGGTCGGTGGAGAGCCCCCACGGCAGGTGGCCGGCGCAGTCGATCCAGGCAGTCGTCCCCACGGCGGGGTCGACCTCCAGCGAGCGTGGTCCGGCGAGCGGCACCTCGGTCGGCGTGGTCGGCGGGACGCTGGGCAGCGTCAACCACCGGCCTTCGTGCAGGTCGAGCGCCGGCTCGGGCCGGGTCGACGCACGGACGAAGACGTCGCACCGGTCGGCGTGCTGGCCCCGACCGCGCAGGTGGGTGTCGAACCACGCGGCGAGCTCGGCGTCGAAGTCGATCCGCGGTCCGGGCATCGCCGTGGTGGGATCGGCGTGCGCCCACGGCCCCGCCAGCAGCCGGTGCGGCACCCCGGCGTCCGCGAGCGCCGCGACGGTGCGGAAGGAGTTGTTCCGGTAGCCGTCGGCCCAGCCGGCCACCAGCATCACCGGGCAGCGGATGCGGTCGTAGCCGCGGGTCGTGCCGTCGAGCCGCACCGATCCGTGGTTCCAGTAGGCGCCGTGCCGCGACTCCGCGAACCACCGGAACAGCCAGGGCGTCGGGTCGTCGAGCCGCCTCCGCCACTCCTCCTCCCAGCCCTCGCCCCACACCGCGGGCACGGGCGGCAGCACGGTCATCGGGGTCATGTAGTGGCAGTAGTCGACGAGGTCGACCAGCCGCAGCGCCCCGCCCCGCCAGTGCACGTCGTCGGTCCAGCGGTCGTCGGTGGCGTAGATCGCGCACACCGCCCCGAGCGCCGGCGGCCGCTCGCACGCCATCTGCAGCGAGTTGAAGCCGGAGTACGACGTCCCGAACATCCCGACGCTGCCGTCGCACCACTCCTGCTCGGCCAGCCACGCGATCACGGCGTGCAGATCGCGCTGCTCCTCGGGCGGGTACTCGTCGGTGGGATCCCCGGAGGAGGACCCGGTGCCGCGCAGGTCGAGCCGGCACACGGCGTACCCGTGGCGGTCGCGGAGCGCGAGGTAGCCCTCGGCGTACGAGGAGGTGAGGTCGTCCTTGCGGTAGGGCAGGGCCTCGAGCAGGCAGGGCTGCGGACCGGCCGCGGTGTCGGGGAGGTAGAGCGTCGCGGCGAGGTCGACCCCGTCACCCGGGATCCGGACCTCGCGGGTGGTGCCGGTCATCGGTCCTCCAGCAGGGCCAGGACGTCGGGGGAGTGGAGCGAGTGGCTGGTGTTGCCGTCGCGGCCGGTGGTGGTCGGCGCGCCGAACATCGAGTTCAGCACCGCCTCCTCGGCGGCCTCGACGGTCGCGGCGAAGAGCGGGTCGAGGGCGCGGCCGGCGACCAGGTCGGCCCGCTCCGGGCTCCCGTCCTGGGCCAGCCGGAGGCCGGTGCCGACGCCGAGGAAGATCTCGCCGCTGCCGTGGTGGGCCACCGACCCGCTGCGGCCGAGCCCGAGCCCGATCCGCCGGGCCAGCCGGGCGCACGCCGCCCCGTCGACCGCGGCGTCGGTGACGACCACCCCGATGCACGAGCCGGCCGGCGCCCGCGGTCCGGAGGCCGCCGGGCCGAGCAGCCGCCCGACCGGGACACCGGCGACCACGCACTCCTCGCGGGCCCCGAAGTTGGTGAGCAGCAGCACGGCCACGGTGTGGCCCTCGGGGGTCACCCGCGAGGCGGTGCCGATGCCGCCCTTGAAGTCGAAGCACGACATGCCCGTGCCCGCGCCGACCGCACCCTCCGCAGGCGGCTCGCCCGCCCCCCGCGAGGCCAGCGCGGCCTCGTACGACGCGCGGACGTCGTCGGCCTCGACCTGCATCCGGCGGCAGTCGTTGAGGTAGGAGTCGTCGCACTCGGCGACGACCGGGATCACGACGTCGTCGGCGACCTCCGGGTGCCGCTCCAGCGCGATCTGGCACGCCGCGTCGTAGACCCGCCCGACCTGCATCGTGGAGGTCAGGTAGACCGGCGTCAGGACGGCGCCCCACTCGGCCGCACCGAGGAACCCGGTGCACTCCCCGGCGCCGTTGAGCACGGCACCGCCCGCGGGCAGGGGGCGGAGGTAGGCGTCGTCGGCGAGCAGCAGGGTGGTCACCCCGGTCCGGGCGGTGCCCCGGCCCTCGGGCGGAGCCGGCTCGTCGCGGTGCACGGTGGCGTGGCCGAGCCCGACCCCCGCGACGTCGAGGACCGAGTTCGTCGGCCCGGGCGGCAGGCCGCCGATCACCACTTCCAGGTCGCGCGCACGAGGCATGCCCGCATCCTGCCGGAACCCACGCCGGCGTGGGGGGTGGGATGCTGCTCCGGTGAGTGCCCTGCCCGTCGTCTGGTCGCCCGACACCCGCCTGCACGACCCGCGCCACGAGGTCTGGGTCGGCGTGGCGACCACCGGCACCGAGGTGGCCGCCCGGGTCGACGCGATCCTCGAGGCCCTGCCCGACCACCCGCTCGTGGAGGCGACCGCCCACGGCGACGACGCACTGCACACCGTGCACGACCCCGAGCTCGTCGGCTTCCTCGCGACGGTCCACGACCGCTGGCTGGCCGGGGAGTACGTCGAGCTGGTCGGTCAGGACCGCGTGGTGCCGTACTTCTTCCCGACCCCCGCGATGTCGGCCGGCATACCGCTCCGGGACGCCCCGGCGGTGCACGCGCTGGCCGGCCGGTTCGCCTACGACACCATGACCACGGTCGGTCCGGGCACGTGGGCGGCCGTGGCTGCGGCCGCCGACTGTGCCCTCACGGCCGCCGAGCTGGTGGCCGACGGCACGCCGGCGGCGTACGCCCTGTCGCGTCCGCCGGGCCACCACGCCACCCCGGCCGGGTACGGCGGCTCCTGCTACCTCAACAACGCCGCCCTCGCGGCCCAGGCGCTGCGCGACCGCGGCCGGGAACGGGTCGCGGTCGTGGACCTCGACGCCCACCACGGCAATGGCACCCAGGCGATCTTCTGGGAGCGCGGCGACGTCCGCTACGGGTCGCTCCACGTCGACCCGGCCGCGGGCTGGTTCCCGCACGTCCTGGGGTACGCCGACGAGACGGGCGACGGAGACGGTGCCGGCGCCACGCGCAACCTGCCGCTGCCCGAGGGCACCGGCGACCGGCCGTGGCTGGACGCCGTCGGAGACCTGGCCGGCTGGGTGGCCGAGGCGGGGTGCGACGCCCTGGTCGTCTCGCTCGGCGTCGACGCCGCCGCCGAGGACCCGGAGAGCCCGCTCGAGGTCACCGCCGACGGCTACCACGGCGCCGGGCGGCTGCTCGGCGGCCTCGGCCTGCCGTCCGTCGTCGTCCAGGAGGGTGGGTACCACCTGCCGAGCCTGGGCGGCCTGGTCGCCGCCTACCTCGACGGCCACGAGTCGGCCTGAGCCGGGGGCTAGCCGGCCGGCACGTCGTCGGCGGGCACGTGGTGGACCCGGTCGGCGGCGTACGACGTGACCCAGGCCTCGCCGTCGACGAGGGCCAGGTCGAGGTTCGCCTCGTCGTAGAGCGGCAGCTCGTCGGAGAGCGGGAGCCGGCCGACGACCGCCGCCGACCCGGGGTCGACGTGGACCAGCGTCGGCGCACCCGCAGGGAGCCGGGGTCGAGCGCCACCACCCGGTCGTCCGGGGTGCAGGTGACCCACAGCAGGCCGCCGGTCTCCGCCATGCCCTGCGGCCCGTCGCACACCACGGGGCTGCGGGTGGCGACCCCGGCGCTGTCGGGGTCGACGCGCAGCACCCGGTCCTGCTCGAACTGGGCGACGTACACCGCGTCCTCGCCGGCGGCCACCAGCCGGGCGCCCTGCCCGATCCGGGTGCGCGACTCGACCTCGCCGCTGCGCGGGTCGACCCGCAGCAGGTCGGCGGCCGCCTGGGTGACCACCCACACCGACCCGAACCCGGCGGTCACCCCCTCGGGCTCCGCGCCGGTCGGGATCCGTTGCGTCACGCGACCGCGCCCCGGGTCGACCCGGACCAGCCGGCCCTCCCCGAACGCCGTCGTCCAGACCGCGCCGTACGCCGCCACCGTGCGCAGCGGCAGCTCCCCGACGTCGACCTCGAGGTCGACCGCGGAAGCACCCGCGGGGATGCGCGACAGGGTGCCCGTGCCGGGGCTGACGACCCACACCGCGCCGTCCGGGTCGGCCGTGACGCCGACCGGGCCGGCGACCTCCACGGACGGCGCCTCGGCGACGGAGGGCGAGGGCGACGACGGGTTGCTCTGGGGCGGACTGGTCTCCGGAGCTCCGCACGCCCCGACCACCAGCACCGCCGCGAGGGCGGCCCCGGCGCGGCGGCTCACGACGTCCCCGGGGCGAGCGAGGCCTCGAGGTGGGTCCCACCCTCGGTGAAGCCCACCGTGCGGTAGACCCGGATCGCGGAGTACGTCGGGTCGGCGGCCATCACCAGGGTCCGGGCGCCGAGCGTCGACTGCGCGTAGCGGCTCGCGGCGACCACCAGGGCCCCCGCCAGCCCCTGCTGCCGGAAGTCGGGATGGGTCTTCACCGCCTGGAACCGGGCCAGCCGGTCGCCGGCCGCGTAGATGCCGAGCGAGGACACCAGTCGGCCGTCGACGAAGGCACCCCACCACGCCCCGTCGCCGGACTCGGCGAGCGCGCGGTAGGTGGCGATCTTGCGGCTCGCGAAGTCCCGGGTGAAGTGCGGGTCGTCCTCGCCGGCCATGGTCAGGTCGACCTCGTGCGTCCAGTCGTCGTCGCCGGTCAAGGGGCGGACCTCGGCGTCCCGCGGAGGCCTCGGTGGTGGGTGCACCTCGTCGGTGGTCATCGCCACCACCGGGTCGACGGTCATCCCGGCCTCGCGCAGCACGGCGGTGTCACCGTCCAGGGAGCCGGGCCGGTCGATGCCCAGGGTCACGTGACGCGCGTCGGGGAACTCCGTGCGGTGCACCCGCTTCCAGTGCTCCACGGCGGTGACGTCGGCCGGGGGCACGGCCAGCAGCAGGCAGTTGCCCCAGTGGTACGTCGGGTTGTCCGGCGTCCGCACGACCAGGTGGGTGCCGCGGTCCTCGACGATGCTGCCCATGCGCTGCAGCAGCGAGAGCTCGGTGACGAACGCCAGCGAGTGGAGGTCCATGGGGTCAGGAAACCAGAGGTGGGAGGATCGGGCGATGCACTCCGAGACCCGCGGCTACCACACCGGGGGCGCCGACTGCGTCCTCGACCTGACCGGCGACTGCGCCGACTTCGTCGCACGCCATCAGGGGGGCAGGGACGGCCTCCTGCATCTCTTCGTCCCCCATGCGACCGCCGGACTGGCGATCCTCGAGACCGGTGCGGGGAGCGACGACGACCTGCTCGCGGCACTGGCCGAGCTGCTGCCGGCCGACGACCGGTGGCGGCACCGGCACGGCACCCCGGGCCACGGTCGCAGCCACGTCATGCCCGCGCTGGTCCCGCCGTACGCCACCGTGCCCGTGCTCGACGGCCGGCTCGCCCTTGGCACCTGGCAGAGCATCTGCCTGGTCGACCTCAACGTCGACAACCCCGATCGCGAGGTGCGCTTCTCGTTCCTGGCGGAGCGGTGACGATCCGCCCGGCGCACCCCGCCGAGCACGCGGCCGTGCGGGGTGTCGTCGAGGCCGCCTTCGCGGGTGAGCCGGGCGTGCCGGCGATCGTCGAGGAGCTGCGGGCCACCCGCCGGATGGTCGAGGAGCTGGTCGCGGTCGAGGGGGACGCCGTCGTCGGCCAGGTGACGCTCTCGCGCGGGTGGGTGGACGACGACCAGCAGGTCGTCCCGGTCGTGGTGCTGGGCCCGCTCGCCGTGCTGCCGGCCCGGCAGGGGGCGGGGATCGGCACCCGGCTGCTCGCCGCGGCGCTGGACACCATGCGCGAGCGCGGCGAGGGCTACGTGTTCCTCGAGGGCGCGCCGGGCTACTACGGGGCGCGCGGCTTCGAGCGGGCCGACCGGCTCGGGTTCGAGCGACCCAGCGAGCGCATCCCGGCGCCGGCGTTCCAGGTCGCGGTGCTCGACGACCTCGGTGCCCGCGGGCGGCTGGTCTACGCCGACGCGTTCTGGCTGCACGGCGGCGTGGGCCTGCGCGGGGAGACCCTGACCCAGGTGCGGGCCGCCCTGGGGGAGTGACGAGTCGAACACCTGTTCGATAGACTGACCGGGTGCCCACCCACGTCGCTCCGCCCGGCTGGCCCGCCGAGGTAAGGCCACCGGACGCGCCCGACTGGGAGGCGACCGCGGCGAGCTGGCTGCTCGACCTCTGCCCGCCCGACTACCGCCGCTACGGCGGGCTGCGCCGGCACGTGGTGGTGCTGGCCCGGTTCGCGGTGCTCCACGTCGAGGCCAACCAGGCGGCCTGTCGTCGGGGGCTGAGCGAGGCCCGCGCCGACCTCGCCCAGGTCGCCGGCCCCGCGGTGGTCGACGCGGCGCTCCAGACCTTCCAGCTCGAGGAGGCCCGGCTGATCGCCGTACGCCGCGCCGTCGGCCTGGTCGAGGAGGCCCTGCGGGGTCGTCGCTACGTGGCGCGGCTGTGAGTCCGGCGCTAGCGTCACGACATGACCAGACCCGTGATCCTCGTCATCGGTGCCGGTCCGGGGGTGAGTGGCTCGGTCGCGCGCCGGTTCGCCCGTGACGGTCACGACGTCGGGCTCGTCGGGGTCCACCCGGACGTGCTGCGCGACCTCGCGGACGACCTCGCGGCGCTCGACGCCACCGCTGCCTGGCGGGTCGCCGACCTGACCGACCACGACGCGGCGACCCGGGCCGTGGCCGAGCTGGCCGGGGAGCTGGGCCGGGTCGACGTGCTCCACTTCAACCCCAGCGCCTTCCGCGAGCAGGACCCGCTGGAGCTGAGCGTCCCCGACCTGCTGGCCGACGTCACGCTCGGGGTCGGCGCTCTGCTGACGGTGCTCCAGGCGGCCCGCCCCCACATGGAGTCCGGGGCGCGGGTCACCGCCACCGGGAGCATGGCCGCCGACCAGCCCTGGCACCGCGCCGCGAGCCTCGGCGTGCAGAAGGCCGGGCTGCGTAACCTGGTCCGCAGCATCGATGCGACCCTCGAGCCCGACGGCATCCGGGCGGCCTCGGTCACGGTCCGCGGCACGCTCTCCGACCACGGCCCCTTCACGCCCGACCGGGTCGCCGACGCGATCCACGCCGCCGCCCAGCAGGACGCGGAGTTCTGGTCGGTCGAGATCCCCTACGAGGGCTGAGGCCGGTGCACCACTTCGCGAGCGTGGCGGTCGTCGACGAGCACGGCCGGGTGCTGATGCAGGAGCGCGACGAGCACGCCCCCGTCTACCCCGACATGTGGGGGCTGCCGGGCGGTCGGCTCGAGGACGGAGAGTCGTTCGCCGAGGGAGCCGTCCGCGAGCTGGAGGAGGAGACGTCGCTCGTGGTGGGGGTCGACGAGCTCACCAGCCTGGGCCGGGTCCGGTTCCACTCCGACCCCTGCGGTGGCACCGACACCTACGAGCTGTTCGCGACGTACGCCGAGGTCGCCGACGCCGACGTCACCTGCGGCGAGGGGCGGCAGATGGTCTTCGTCGACCGGGAGTCGCTGTTCGACCGTCCGCTGCTGACGGCGGCGCGGATGCAGCTCCCCGACCTCCTCGACTCCGACGACTACCGCGCCCGCTTCGGCGGCCTCACGTCACGCCGGTTCGCGAGCGTCGGGCTGGTCGGGTCGGGCGGTGCCCTGCTGATGCAGGAACGCGACGACAACCCGATCCTCGACCCCGGCAGGTGGGGCCTCCCCGGCGGCCACCTCGACGACGGGGAGCCGTTCCTCGACGGGGCCGTGCGCGAGCTGGCCGAGGAGACCGGTGTCTCCGTGCCGCACGAGGCGCTCACCCTGGTCGCGGAGGCGCGGGTCGACCACACCGACGTCTACGGCAGCCACGACCGGATGCGGTTCTTCGTCGCGCCCACCGGGCTCGACGACGCCGACATCGAGTGCCGTGAGGGCCGCCAGATGGTCTTCGTCGACGCCGCCACCGTCGCCGAGCTGCCGCTCACCCGGTCGGCCAGCGCGGTCGTCCCGGACTTCCTCCACTCCGACCTCTACGCCAGACTCGCCACATGAGCGATCCCAAGCAGAAGCTGACCGGGCAGCAGGTGGCCGACGCCGGCCTCGACGACTGGCGACTCGTCCTCGGCACCCTGCGGGCCCGCTTCACCACCGACGACTTCGCGTCCGCCGCCCGGCTCAACCAGCGGGTGGGGGAGGCCGCCGAGGCCGCCAACCACCACCCCGACCTCGACCTCCGCTGGGGCCGGCTCGACGTCGCCGTCTCCAGCCACGACGTGGGCGGCATCACGTCACGGGACGTCGACCTCGCCCGACAGGTGAGTGCGCTGGCGGCCGAGGAGGGCGCTCGCGCCGACACCGCCAGCCTGCAGGCCGTCGAGCTCGCCATCGACACCGCCCACGCCGGTCGGATCGGACCGTTCTGGGCGGCCGTCCTCGGCGGCGAGTTCGCCGGCGACGATGTCACCGACCAGGCCGGCGACGTGCCCGCCCTGTGGTTCCAGGACACCGACGAGCACGAGGAGCCCCGGCAGCGGTTCCACCTCGACGTGTGGGTCCCGCCGGAGCAGGTCCAGCCGCGGATCGACGCGGCGCTCGCCGCCGGCGGCTCGCTGGTCAGCGACGCCGAGGCGCCGTCGTTCTGGGTGCTGGCCGACGCGGACGGCAACAAGGCCTGCCTCTGCACCTGGCAGGACCGGGGCTGACCCGCAGCCGCCTCCGCCGACGGGCCATCGGGCCGCCCGGTCGATAGACTCGCCGGTCATGGGCCGCCTGGAGTCGATCACGTCGCCGCGCGACCTGCGCGACCTCTCGGCCGAACAGCTGGAGGAGCTCGCGAGCGAGATCCGCGACTTCCTCGTCGCGACCTGCGCGCCGCGGGGCGGCCACCTCGGGCCCAACCTCGGCGTGGTCGAGCTGACCATGGCCATCCACCGGGTCTTCGACTCACCGACCGACCGGGTGGTCTTCGACACCGGGCACCAGGCCTACGTCCACAAGCTGCTCACCGGCCGGATGGCCGGCTTCGACCGGCTGCGTCAGGAGGGCGGCGTCAGCGGCTACCCGAGCCAGGCGGAGTCGGTGCACGACATCGTCGAGAACTCCCACGCCTCGACCGCGCTGTCCTACGCCGACGGCCTCGCCAAGGCCTACTCCGTGCGCGGCGAGGGCCGGCACGTCGTGGCGGTGATCGGCGACGGTGCGCTCACCGGAGGCATGGCGTGGGAGGCGCTCAACAACATCGCGATCGCGCGCAACAGCCGGCTGGTCATCGTGGTCAACGACAACGGCCGCTCCTACACCCCGACCGTCGGCGGCCTGACCACCGCGCTGACCGGCCTCCGCACCAGCCCGCGCTACGAGCACGTGCTCGACGTGATCAAGAAGCGGCTCAACGCCGTCCGCGGCATCGGCCCGGCGACCTACGACGTCCTCCACGCGGTCAAGAAGGGCATGAAGGACGCGCTGGCCCCGCAGGGGCTCTTCGAGGACCTCGGCCTGAAGTACGTCGGCCCGGTCGACGGCCACGACCTCGTGGCGATGGAGCAGGTGCTGGCCAAGGCCAAGCGGTTCGACGGCCCGGTGATCGTCCACGCGCTCACCCGCAAGGGCTTCGGCTACGACGCCGCCGAGAAGCACGAGGCCGACCAGTTCCACTCGCCGGGTCCGTTCGACGTCGAGACCGGCGAGGAGGACCCGAAGGGCGCGATCTGGACCGACGTCTTCGCCGACGAGGTGGTCCGCATCGGCCGGCGGCGCCAGGACGTCGTCGCGATCACCGCCGCGATGATGCACCCGGTCGGCCTCGACCGCTTCCAGGCGCACTTCCCGGAGCGCACCTTCGACGTCGGCATCGCCGAGCAGCACGCCGCCACCAGCGCGGCCGGGCTCGCGATGGGCGGGCTGCACCCGGTCGTGGCGGTCTACGCGACCTTCCTCAACCGGGCCTTCGACCAGGTGCTCATGGACTGCGCGCTGCACAGGTGCGGGGTCACCTTCGTCCTCGACCGGGCGGGGGTCACCGGCGACGACGGCGCCAGCCACAACGGCATGTGGGACATGTCGGTGCTGCAGGTCGTCCCCGGGCTCCGGCTGGCGGCTCCGCGGGACGCCACCCGGCTGCGCGAGCTGCTCGGCGAGGCGGTCGAGGTCGACGACGCGCCGACCGTCGTACGGTTCCCCAAGGGGCCTCCGCCCGACGACATCCCGGCCGTCGACCGGGTCGGCGGGGTCGACGTCCTGCTCCGCAACGGCACCCGTGACGTGCTGGTGGTCGGCGTGGGTGCCATGGCCGAGACCGCGGTTGACGTGGGGGAGCGGCTGGTCGCGCAGGGCATCGGCGTGACCGTCGTCGACCCGCGCTGGGTCAAGCCGGTCGACCCCGCGCTGGTCGACCTGGCCCGTGACCACGACCTGGTCGTCCACCTCGAGGACAACGGCCGCGTCGGCGGGACCGGCGCCCGGCTGCTCCAGGAGCTCAACGACGCCGGCGTGACCACGCCGTTCCGGCTCCACGGGATCCCCCAGCAGTTCCTCGACCACGCCAAGCGCGCGGCGATCCTCGAGCGGATCGGGCTCGACGCCCAGAGCCTCGCCCGCGGCATCGTCGAGGACGTCACCGCCCTCGCGGGGTCACACCCCCCGCTCGACGTCGACCAGCCCCACTGACGACCGGGCCCGACGTCGTGCGCCGAGGAGGTCCCGGGGCGCTGTCCGCCTGCCTGGTCGCGGCCGCGCTGCTCGCGGGGTGCAGCGGCGAGCCGTCCTCGCCCGAGCAGCCGCCCCCGGAGTCGGCACCGACCGTCGCGTCCGAGCAGCAGGTCGAGCGGCTGCTGGACCGCCGGGCGCGGGCGATCCTGGCCGACCGACGCGCGGACTTCGTGGCCACGACCGTCCCCGGACCCGACCGGCGCCGCCAGCTGGTGGCGTTCGAGGCTCTCGGTGAGCTCCCGGTCGCCCGGGCGTCCTACGACATCACCTCGGTCGACGAGGTGTCCGGCCGCGGAGTGACCCGGGTGTCCGCGCAGCTGCTGGTCCGGCTCGAGGGCTTCGACCCGCGACCGGTCCCGGCCAGCCACGTCCTCGAGCTCCAGCACCACGAGGGCGGGTGGCGCGTGCTGCACGACCGCACGGCGCCGTCCCAGGTCGTCGCCGCGCCGTGGACGCTGGACGGCGCGCGGGTCCGGACCGGTGAGGGCGTCATCGTCGTGCTGGACCGGCGTTCTGCCGATCAGGGCGACCGGCTGCTCCGGTTGGCGGCAGCGGCCCGGGAGGCCACCGAGAGCTACGTGCCCTACCCGCGCCGCCAGGGCGTGGTGCTGCTCGCGCCCTCCACGACCGAGACGTTGCGCGACGACGGCTTCGGCTCCGACACCATCGATCGGCTCGGAGGCGTCGCGCGCGAGGTCGAGGACCGGCGCGGCGACGTGGTCGCCGACCGCGTGGTCCTGGTGCCGGCCATGCTGCGGCAGCCCGACGACGTGCTGCTCACGCTGATCCGGCACGAGTTCGCCCACGTCGCGATCGGCCAGCGCGACCGACGGATGCCCCTGTGGATCGTCGAGGGCCTGGCCGAGTGGGCGTCGTGGCGCGGTGACCCGTCGTTCAGCATCGCCACGTCCGCCGTGCGCGCGGCCGAGAGCGCCGAGGGGATCACCCGCATGCCGTCGGACGTCGACTTCCGCGACGAGGGGGCGGGCAGGGCCTACGGCGTCGCCTGGTTCGCGATGCGGTGGCTGGAGACGTTCCACGACCCGCGCGCTCCCTACACGCTGCTCGACCGGGTCGCCGCGGAGAAGGCGTTCCGGGACCGGGAGGTGTCCCGGCTCCTGGAGAGCGAGTACGGCGTGACCACCGACGAGCTCGCGCGGGAGTCCGGCGAGCTCATCGCCGACACCTTCGAGGCCTCGTGAGACGGCACCGTAGGCTCTCGGGCGTGCGTGAGGAGCAGTCGTGACCGAGCCGACCCTGGTCCACATCGTCGACGACGTGCCCGAGCTGGCGGGTCTCGACCGGCTCCCGATGGTGCTGGTGCTCGACGGCTTCCTCGATGCCGGCAACGCGGCCGCCCGGGCGGCCCAGCACCTGGTCGACCTCGCCGACAGCCGGGTGGTGGCGACCTTCGACGTCGACCAGTTCCACGACTACCGCGCACGACGGCCGCCGATGTCGTTCGTGCGCGACCACTACGCGGCCTACGACCCGCCCCGGCTGGTGGTCCGGCTGTGCCACGACACCGGAGGCACGCCGTACCTGTTGCTGCACGGACCGGAGCCGGACATCCGCTGGGAGGCGTTCTGCCGCGGGGTGCGGACCGTCGTCGAGAGGCTCGGGGTGCAGCGGGTGGTGTCGATGGGCTCGGTGCCGATGGCCGTTCCGCACACCCGGCCGATCGCGATCACCCAGCACGCCAACGACCCCGACCTGCTGACGGGTGAGAGCCGGTGGCGCGGTGAGCTGCGGATCCCTGCCAGCGCCCAGGCGCTGCTCGAGGTGCGGCTGGGGGAGTGGGGCCACCCCGCGATGGGCTTCGTCGCCCACATCCCCCACTACCTCGCCCAGCTCGACTACCCGGCCGCCTCGATCTCGCTGCTCGAGCACGTGGAGCGGGCCGCGTGGCTGACCGTCGACCTGTCGGGGCTGCGCGCCGAGGCCGACGACCGGGAGGCGGAGGTCAGCCGCTACCTCGCCGCCAACGAGGACGTCGCCGAGGTGGTGGCGGCCCTGGAGCAGCAGTACGACACCTTCGAGCGGGCCGAGGACACTGGCCGGGGGCTGCTCGCCACCGACCAGCCGCTGCCGACGGGTGACGAGATCGGCGCCCAGGTCGAGCAGTTCCTGGCGGGCCTCGACGGCCCCGACGCCGACGACGACGACGAGAGGGAGTGACGTGCCCGCATCGGCCGAGGAGCTCGTCGAGCTCCTGTCGCTGGAGGAGATCGACCGCAACCTGTTCCGCGGCCGGCAGCCGGACACCACGATGCAGCGGGTGTTCGGGGGCCAGGTCGCCGCGCAGGCGCTGATCGCCGCCTGCCGGACCGTCGACCCGAAGTACCACGCCCACTCCCTGCACTCCTACTTCCTGCGACCCGGCGACACCGCGGTGCCGATCGTGTACGACGTGGAGCAGCTGCGCGACGGCCGCTCCTTCGCCACCCGGCGCGTGGTCGCCCGCCAGCACGGCCGGGCCATCTTCTTCCTCACCGGGAGCTTCCAGATCGACGAGGGGGGCTTCGACCACCAGGACGCGATGCCGGAGACCCCCGGTCCCGACGACGGCGTCGCGCTCGCCGACCTGGTCCGGGCCCAGGGACGCGCCGAGGGCGACCGGTTCGCCCGCGAGTGGGCGGCGCTCGACGTCCGCTACGTCGGCATCAGCGGTCGCGGGCTCCCCGCGGATCCTGCCGAGCCGGCCCGGGCGCGGGTCTGGGTGCGCGTCAACGGCGAGCTCTCCGACGACCCGGTCCAGCAGCTGGCCGCGTTCACCTACGCCAGCGACCTCACCCTGCTGGGCGCGACCCTGGTCCCGCACGGCGTGACCATCGGGAGCCCCGGGCTGCAGCCCGCCTCGCTCGACCACGCGATGTGGTTCCACCGCCCGTTCCGCGCCGACGAGTGGTGGCTCTACGACCAGCACGCGCCGTCGGCCCAGGGTGCGCGCGGGCTGGCGCTGGCCCGGGTGTTCACCGAGGACGGCCGGCTGGTCTCGAGCGTCGCCCAGGAGGGCCTGATCCGGCAGGTCGACCCGTCCTGAACGGGTCGTTCACAACTACACGAGTGTAGTTCCGGGACAGCCCGCGTCGCGGCGCTCTACGGTGGTCGCGCCCTGTGACTCCTGAGCTCTGGTGAGGTTGCTGTGACCACTGTTGAACGGGCGCGAGCCGGCGTGGCCGGCCTGCTGGCGGCCGGCCTGGTCGCGCTGCCGGCCGTCACGGCGACCGCCGCCGACCCGACCCCGCTCGGCAGCAGCCCCCGGCTGGCTCCCGAGGTCTCGTCCGAGCCCCTGACCGGCAGGGCCGCGGCCGCCCGGGCCGCCGACGAGCCGACCACCCGCTTCCAGATGCCCTTCCCGTGCGGGCAGCGCTGGACCGGCAGCACCCGCGCCAGCCACAGCCCGAGCCGCTACTCGGTCGACTGGAACCGGGCCGACGACGAGGACGACCCGGTCGTCGCCAGTGCACCCGGGGTGGTCGTCCGGGCCGAGCGGTGGACCACGTCGTACGGCCACTGGGTGCGGATCGAGCACCCCAGCGGCGAGACCAGCATCTATGCCCACATGAACGCCGTGAACGTCGCCCTCGGGCAGAGCGTCGACCAGGGCACCCAGATCGGCACCGTCGGCAACACCGGCAACTCCTTCGGCGCGCACCTGCACTTCGAGGAGCGGACGGCCGCCGGCAGCGTCCGGTGGCCGTGGTTCGACGGCAGCTCCTTCACCTTCGGCACCACCCCCACCTCGCGCAACTGCGTCGACGTCCCGCTCGCCGGCAACTTCCTGCTGGACGGGCGCGCGGAGGTGGCGGTCTTCCGGCGCGGCACGCCTGCGAAGTTCCGGATCCGCCGACCCGACCGCGCACCCCGGGTGGTGGCGTTCGGGGCGGCCACCGACCAGCCCGTCGTGGGTGACTGGGACGGCGACGGCCGGACCGACCTCGGCGTCCGCACCCCCGCCACCCGGACCTTCCGGCTGCGGACCGCGGCCGGGGTCTCGTCGGTCGTCCTCGGCAAGCGGCGCGACCTCCCGATCGCCGGCGACTGGGACGGCGACGGCACCGCCGAGGTCGGCGTACGCCGGGCCACGTCGAACCGGTTCGTGCTGCGCGCCGCCGACGGCGGCACCCGCACCGTCCTGCTCGGCGACGTCGGCGACCTGCCGGTCACCGGCGACTGGGACGGCGACGGCGTGACCGACCTCGGCGTCTACGACCAGGGCTCGGCGACGTTCACGCTGCGCCTGGTCGACGAGGACGGCCTGACCTGGACCGCGACGGTGCCGTGGGGCAGGGCCGGCGACCTCCCGGTGGCCGGGGACTGGGACGCCAACGGTCGCACCGACGTCGGCGTCTGGAACCCGGTGACGGGCGTGTTCGCGCAGCGCCGGGCCGCCGCCCCGACCAGCACCCGCGCGACCACGTCGTCGGTCGACTTCGGCCGCCCGCGCTGACCATGAGGACCCTCGTGCTCGGCGGCACCCACCACGTCGGCCGCGCGGTCGTCGAGGCCGCGCTCGACCGCGGTCACGACGTCGTGACGCTCAACCGCGGCACCAGCGGGGTGGCCACGCCGGGCGTCGACGCGAGGGTCGCCGACCGGCTGGCGCGCGACGAGGTCGCGACCGCGCTGGGCGACGACACCTTCGACGCCGTCGTCGACACCTGGTCGTGGGCGCCGGCGGCGGTGCGCGACAGCGCCGCGCTGCTGTCGGGGCGGGCCGGCCACTACACCTACGTGTCGTCCCGCTCGGTCTACACCTGGCCGCCCGTCGCCGGCTCCGACGAGTCGGCACCGGTGGTCGACGGCGATGCCGACTCCACCGACGCGGTCGACTACGCGGCCGCCAAGCGCGGGGGAGAGCTCGCGGCCGTGGCGGAGTTCGACGGGCCGGTGGCACTGCTGCGCGCCGGCCTGATCCTGGGGCCGTACGAGATCGTGGGCCGGCTGCCGTTCTGGCTCGAGCGGATCGCCCGCGGCGGGCGGGTGCCCGCGCCGGGGCCGTCGGACCGGCCGCTGCAGCTGGTCGACGCCCGCGACGTGGCCGACTGGGTGGTCGACCAGCGGCCGGTGGGCACCTACAACACCGTGAGCCGCCCCGGGCAGACCACGATCGGTGAGCTGCTGTCGGAGTGCGTGCGCGTCACCGGCTCCGACGCCGAGCTGGTGTGGCTGTCTCCCGAGGTCGTGGAGGCGTCGGGCGTCGAGCCGTGGACCGAGCTGCCGATCTGGACGCCGCCGACCGGCGACCTGGCTCCGCTGCACGACTGCGACACCTCCCGGGCCCTCGCGGCCGGGCTGACCTGCCGTCCCGTGGCCGACACCGTCACCGCCACCTGGGGGTGGCTGCAGCGCGAGGGCGTCCGGGTCACCCGCGAGGACCGCCCGCCCACGGGCATGGACGTCGCTGCCGAGCAGCGCCTCTGGCGGGCGGCGGGCCTGTCCGACTGATCAGCGGAGCGCCCGGGACCCACCCACCACAGGCAGCGTCACCGAGCTGCGGGCGGGGTGGACGGTGATCTCGGTACCGGGGTCGGGCCGCACGGTGTACTGCTGGTCGGTCGAGACCACCACCAGGCCGATCCGGTGCCCGGCCGGGAAGACGTGGTCGTCGGGCTCCAGCTCCCACGCGAACGTGTACTCCCGACCCTGCTGGATCGGGGTGCTCCGGTCGACCCGGCGCCGGTTCTGGACGTCGGTCCAGCCGCGCGTCACCATGACCGGCGGCTCGGTGCTGCCGACCGGGCCGTAGTCGACGACGACGGCGGTCAGGTTCGCGGCGTACCGGTTGTCGACCGAGGCGCGCAGCGACACCTCGGGCGTGCCGGAGAGGTGGGCTGGGCGTCCGAGGGGCGCGGAGAGGTAGGCGAGCCGGTTCGGGTGGGCGGTGTCCGGCGACGGGAGCAGGTCGGCATCGGTGTTGAGCGCCCGGCCGTCGTCGACGAAGGACTGGCGGGGCCGCGGGCCGCCCGTCTGCGGCCGCGTCGTGAGGGTGCCGGGCTCCGCGGCCCGGGTGGCGCCGAGGTGGAGCGTCGCACGACGCGAGCCGGGCACCGGCCAGTCGGCGTACTGCTCGTAGGTGCCGTCGGGGCGCTGGACGTCGGCGCGTGGCTCCTGCATCACGCCGTTGCGGACTCCGAACAGCCAGTGCGTCATCCAGCGGTTGAGGGTCTCCTGGTAGTCGGTGGCGCCCTGCGGGCCGCCGTGGCCGTCCTTGTGCAGCCAGATCTTGCGCGGCACGCCGGCGTCGGCGAGCTCCTCCCACCAGGTGGCGAAGGCGCGCGGCATCACGTTGTAGTCCTCGAGGCCGTGGACCACGAAGACGCTGGCGCGGACGTCGTCCGCCTTCGGGAGGTAGTTGCGCTCGGCCCAGTAGGCGTTGTAGTCGCCCGTGACCCGGTCCTGCCGGGTCAGCATCTCCTCCACGACGTGCCGGCACTTCTCGACCCGGGTCGGCCCGTTGACGAAGTCGGCCAGGACGTCGAGGTCCTCGCCCAGGTAGGCGTTCTCACCGACACCGGACTCGTTGGAGTGCGGCGCCCGCACCAGGCCGTCGGCGCGGTAGTAGTCGTACCAGTTGGAGATGGCCGAGACCGGCACGATCGTGCGCAGCCCCTCGACGCCGGTGGTGGCGACCTGGTTGGGCAGGGTCCCGTTGTAGGAGACGCCGGTCATCCCGACGTCACCCGTCGTCCAGTCGGCCTCGACCGGGTTGCCGTCCTCGTCGTACGCCGCCGCGCGGCCGTTCAGCCAGTCGATGACCGCCCTGGTGCCGAGGGTCTCCTTCCTGTCGCCGACGGTGGCGCAGCCGTCGGAGAACCCGGTCCCGATGCTCTCGCCCAGCACCACCGCGTAGCCGCGGGGCACCCAGTAGTTGTCGAGGCCGCCGGGCAGGTCGGGCTTGCTGACCGGGTCGGCCGAGCTGGTGCCGAGCGAGCGGCGCGGCTGGATGCCCTCCTGGGGCATCCGCGCGAAGTCCACCTCGTGGTTGGTGCCGCCGCCGATGTTGGAGCGGTAGGGGCTGTGCTCGAACACCACCGGCACCTTGATGCCCTCGGTCTCGGTCTCCGCCGGGCGCGACAGGCGCACCCGCACCCGGTCGTTCCTGCCGTCGAGGTCGGAGTCGACGGTCGTCTGGACCCACAGGGTCTCCTCGACCGCGTCGGCGAGGTCGAACTGCGGCTGGCTCATGCCGTCCTCGACCTCGAGCCAGGGCGGCGGTGTCGGCCGGTCCCGGTCGCGAGGTGCGGCCTCGGCCGGCGCGAGCGCGACCAGGGCAAGAGCGGCGGTGATGACGAACGCGACCGGACGGCGCATGGTGGACCCTCCCCGAGTGAGTGACCCGGGTCACTCTAGGCCAGGGAGCGGCTCCGGCCCACCAGGTGAGGAGCGCCGTCCTTCGGTCGAGTGAGCGCGAAGGCCTGGTCACCCCCGGCGTCCGGGAGGGCCTCGTGGCCGAAGGCGACGGTCCCGGGCAGCAGCACCGGCTTCTTGAACGCGGCGTCGACGGTGACGGCGTCGGGCAGCCGGTTCTCGAGGGCGGCCACGCACCGGGCGAGGCTCCACATGCCGTGGGCGATCTGGCGCGGGAACCCCAAGGCCTTGGCGGTCACCGGGTAGAGGTGGATGGGGTTCCGGTCGCCCGAGACGGCGGCGTAGCGGCGCCCGAGGTCGCCCGGCAGCCGCCACTCCGTCGTCCCCTCGGGTGTCAGGTCGAACGTCATCCCCCCGGGCGCGGCGCCATCCCCCCGACCGCGGCGCAGGTACGTCGACGTCGACGCCCAGACCACCTCGTCCTCCGCGCGCACCTCGGCCACGAAGTCGACCAGGGTGCCCCTGGGGTGCGGCCGTGGGCCCGACACGCGGACGGACACGTCGACCGTCTCCCCGGGGTGGAGGGGCCGATGGCCGGTGATCGAGTTCTCGAGGTGGAGGGTGCCGATGGCGGGGTAGGGGAACCGGGGGCTGGTCAGCGCCTCCAGGTGCAGCGGGAACGCCAGCACGTGGGGGTACGTCAGCGGGACCGTGTCCTTCTCCGGGAACCCGCACACCCGGGCGTACGCCGCGGCGTGGGCGCGTTCGAGACGGACCCCGGACCGCGAGAACGACAGCGTGCTGGGATCGGCGGACGGGTCCTTGCGGATCCCCGGCAGCCGGTTGACGCCCGGGATCGAGGGGAGGGCCGCCCTCAGCAGCATGGGTACCCCGGAGGTCCGGTGGTTCATGCGCCCAGCATCATCTGGCCGCAGACCCGCACCACGTTGCCGTTGACGGCCGTGGACCCCGGGCTGGCGTACCAGGCGATGGTCTCGGCGACGTCGACGGGGAGCCCGCCCTGCGCCAGGGCGTTGAGCCGCTGGCCGACCTCACGGGTCGCGAACGGCACCTGCGCCGTCATCTGGGTGATGATGAAGCCCGGGGCCACCGCGTTGACGGTGATGCCGTTCCTCAGCTCGTCGCGCAGCGACTCCACCAGCCCGATCACCCCGGCCTTCGAGGCGGCGTAGTTGGTCTGCCCGACGTTCCCGGCGATGCCGGCGATCGAGGCGACGCCGATGATCGCGCCGTTGTCGTGGACCACGCTCTGGTCGAGCAGCTCGCGGGTGATCCGCTCCGGAGCGACGAGGTTGACGTCGAGGACCCGGTTCCAGCGGTCCTCGGACATGTTCGCGAGCTTCTTGTCCTGGGTGATGCCGGCGTTGTGGACCACGACGTCGACGCCGCCGTGCTTCTCGGTGAGGTGCCGGGCGATCCGCTGGGGGGCGTCCTTGGCGGTGATGTCGAGGGTGAGGTGGTCACCGTCGAGCTCGCGCATCAGCGCCTGCAGCTCGCTCGCCGCCTGGGGCACGTCGAGGCCGACCACGGTGGCGCCGTCGCGGTGGAGGACCCGGGCGATCTGCTCGCCGATGCCCCGGCTGGCACCGGTGACCAGCGCGACCCGGCCGGTCAGCGGCCGCTGCCAGTCGTCGACCTCGACCGCCTCGGTGGCGTGGGTCCCGACCCGCACCACCTGGCCCGAGACGTACGCCGACTTCGGCGACAGCAGGAAGGCCAACGTCGAGGCGACGGCCGCCTCGGCCTTCTCGGCCACGTAGACCAGCTGGACGGTGCCGCCCCGGCCGATCTCCTTGCCGAGCGAGCGGGTGAAGCCCTCGAGCGCGCGCTGGGCGACCCGCTCGGACCCCGCCACCTGCTCGGGCGGGGTGCCGAGCACCACGACCCGCGGGCAGGTCTCGAGGCTGCGCAGCAGCGGGGTGAAGAAGTCGCGGAGCGCGCCGAGCTGTCCCGCCCCGGTCAGGCCGGTCGCGTCGAACACGAGGCCGGCGTACTTCTGGGCGGCATCCGAGTCGGTGGTGGTGGCGACGCCCACCGAGTCCAGCAGGCCCGGGAGCGACTCGGCCAGCCGGCCGGTCCCGCCCACCACCACGGTCCCGTCGACGAGCGGGGCGCCCTCCTCGTACCGCCGCAGCGGCGTGGGGCTGGGCAGGCCGAGGTTCCTGACCAGCAGCTGGCCGATCGGCGTCTGCACGAAGCCCTGGTACTTGTCGCTCATGATCGGTATGTAACTCCCTGTGTCACTCAGCGTCCACACAACGTGAACCAGGCCTCACGTGACCTGGAACTCAGTCCGTTTCCGCTGAGGCTACTCGCGAGTCACAATGGGGGCATGCAGACCACCGCTCGCCGGGTCGCCGTCGTCGGCGGCAACCGGATCCCCTTCGCCCGGTCCAACACCGCGTACGCCGACGCGTCCAACCAGGAGATGCTCACCGCCGCCGTCGACGGGCTCGTGAACCGCTTCGGCCTGCAGGGGGAGCGGCTCGGCGAGGTGGTCGCCGGGGCGGTGCTCAAGCACTCCCGCGACTTCAACCTGACCCGGGAGGCGGTGCTCGGCTCCCGGCTGTCGGCCGAGACGCCCGCGACGGACGTCCAGCAGGCGTGCGGCACCGGTCTGCAGGCGGCGATCCAGGTGGTCAACAAGATCGCGCTGGGCCAGATCGACGCGGGCATCGCCGGCGGCACCGACACCACCTCCGACGCGCCGGTCGCGATCAGCGACAAGCTCCGCCGGAAGCTGATGAGGGTCAACGCCGCCAGGGACACCGCGGGCAGGCTGAAGGCGCTCGCCGCGATCCGACCCACCGACATCGGCCTCGACATCCCGCAGAACGGCGAGCCCCGGACCCGGCTCTCGATGGGCGAGCACGCCGCGCTCACCGCGCTGGAGTGGCAGGTGGGCCGCGAGGAGCAGGACGAGCTGGCCGCCGCCTCCCACCAGCGGCTCGCCGCGGCGTACGACGCGGGCTTCCTCGACGACCTGGTCACCCCCTTCCGTGGGCTCGAGCGCGACAACAACCTGCGGCCCGACTCGAGCGTGGAGAAGCTCGCGAAGCTCAAGCCGGTGTTCGGCAAGGGCGAGGCGGCCACGATGACCGCCGGCAACTCCACGCCGCTGACCGACGGCGCCTCGGCCGTGCTGCTGGCGTCGGAGGAGTGGGCCGCCGAGCGCGAGCTGCCGACACTGGCCTTCGTGCGCGCCTACGAGACCGCCGCGGTCGACTACGTCCACGGTGCCGAGGGGCTGCTGATGGCCCCGGCGTACGCCGTCGCACGGATGCTCCAGCGCGAGGGGCTCACCCTCCAGGACTTCGACTTCTACGAGATCCACGAGGCGTTCGCCTCGCAGGTGCTGTCGACGCTGAAGGCGTGGGAGGACCCGATCTTCTGCAAGGAGCGGCTCGGCCTCGACGCCCCGCTGGGAGCGATCGACCGGGCCAGGCTCAACGTGAACGGCTCCTCGCTCGCCGCCGGCCACCCGTTCGCCGCCACCGGCGGCCGGATCCTCGCGACCGCGGCCAAGCTGATCGACGAGAAGGACCGCGCCGACGGACAGGGCGGCCGCTGCCTGATCTCGATCTGTGCCGCCGGTGGCCAGGGCGTCGTCGCGATCCTCGAGAAGTAGCCGGCCTGATCGTCGAGTTGGGCCTCGCTCGGCCTTGAGTTGGGCCTCGCTCGGGAGCCGCGCCCAACTGGACCCCGGCCGCGCCCAACTCGACCCCTGGCGCGCCCAACTCAACCTCGGGGACGGGTGGCGAGGGCGAGGGCGCTGGCGACCAGGTGGTCGCGCACCTGCGCGGGGGAGACCTGGCCGACCGTCGGTACGCCGGGCGCGGCCTCACGCACCTGGAACCCCACCCGCGCCAGCTGCAGCGCCCCCAGGCCGCTCGCGTAGAGCATGTTGGCCAGCAGCACCGGGTCGTCGACGGTGAAGTCGCCGGACTCGACGCCTGCCTCGAGCGCCGACTCGACCACCGCGAGACAGGTCGAGATGGCGCGGCCGAGCCGGTAGACCGCCGACTCCGACATCTCGTCGAGCAGCTCGGGGCCGCTGCGCCGCATCAGGGTCTGCGCCGTGTCGACGAACGCCGGGTGGGCGACGCCGTAGTCGGCGAACGCCGTGGTGATCCGGGTCAGCCGGTCCGCCGGGTCGCCACCCGCAGCGTCCGCCGCGGCCAGGGCCACGCGCAGCTCGTCGAGGTACTCGACCAGGGTCAGCGCGAACAGCTCCTCCTTGCCGGTGAAGTGCCGGTAGACGATCGCCCGGTTGACCCCGACGGCGTGCGCGATCTGGTCGATCTGGGCGTCCCGCACCCCGCTCTCGTCGAACAGCCGGCGGGTCGCGGAGATGATCTCGGCCTCCCGCCTGCGCCGCCGGGCGGCCGCCGCCGTACGCCGTCCGTCCGCCCCGGGTGCGCGCTCCGCCATGCCGGTCAGGCTAGGGCAACTCGGAGTTGCACACGGGTGACCGTCGTCTCGACGGTCACGCCGGCGGCGCCGACATCGACCGCACGGTCTCGATCGTGTCGGCCTCGGCGGCCGTCTTGTCGTCGCGGTAGCGGACCACCCGGGCGAAGCGGAGCGCGAGTCCGCCGGGGTAGCGGGTGGACCGCTGGAGGCCGTCGAAGGCGATCTCGACGACCTGCTCGGGCCGCACTGGGACCACCCAGTCCGCCGAGGGGTCGTCGACGGTCGCCAGCCCGGTGAACCGCTCGGTCTGCCAGGCCAGCATCTCGTCGGTCATGCCCTTGAAGGTCTTGCCGAGCATCACGAAGCCGTCCGACTCCGGGTCGCGGGCGCCGAGGTGGATGTTGGAGAGCCACCCCTTGCGCCGGCCCGATCCCCACTCGACGGCGAGCACCACCAGGTCGAGGGTGTGGACCGGCTTGGCCTTGACCCAGCCTGCCCCGCGACGCCCGGCGGCGTACGGCGCACCGAGCGACTTGACCACCACGCCCTCGTGACCGCGGGCGACGACGTCGTCGGCGAAGGCCTGCGCCTCGGCGGGGTCGGACGTCTCGATCCGGGGCACGAGCGACGAGGCCGGCACCAGCGCCTCGAGGGCCGCCACCCGCTCGGACCCCGGGGCGTCGAGCAGGTCGCGGCCGTCGACATGCAGCAGGTCGAAGAAGTACGCCGTGACGGCGACCCCTGCGTCCATCGCGGTGCGTGACGCCGTCTCCTGGAACGGCCGCGGGCGGCCGTCGTCGTCGAGGGCGATCGCCTCGCCGTCGAGCACGAACGAGGTGGCGGGGAGGGACCGGGCCAGCGACACGACCTCGGGCAGCCGGTGGGTGATGTCGTCGAGGCTGCGGGTGGCGACGACCACGTCGTCGCCGGCGCGGTGGACCTGGATCCGGATGCCGTCCAGCTTGGTGTCGACCGACACCGGCACGCCGTCCGGCGAGGCCTTGGCCATCGCAGCGGTCACGTCGGGTGCGCTGGCGGCCAGCATCGGGAGCACCGGCCGGCCGACCTCCAGCCCGATCGCGGCCAGCGCCTCCTCGCCGTCGAACGCGGTCCCGGCGACCGCGATCGTGGAGCCGGCGAGCATCGCAGCGCGTCGTACGGCGGCGACGGGCACCCCGGCCGCCACGGCCAGCGCCTCCTGCACCTGCGCGTCGAGGGCACCCTGCCGGAGCTCGCCGGTCACCAGCCCACCCAGCCACCGCTGCTCCTCGGCCGTGGCGCGGCCGAACAGGTCGGCCACCGCGTCGGCCCGCGCCTGCTGGGAGCCCGATCCCTCGAGGGCGGCGAGCCGGTCGAAGGCGTCGTGCACCTCGCGCACCCTCAGCGACGGCTGGTCGGCCGGCGGGGGCAGGTTCCGCAGGCCGCGCCAGCCCAGGCCGGTCCGTCGCTGGAGCAGCGACCCGGCCAGGTAGGAGGTGACCAGCGGGAGCTCGGAGCGGTCGGCGCCGGCCAGGGCCTCGGCCAGGGCCGCCACCTTGGTCTTCCGCGAGCGGGTCGCGGCGACCTGCGCGGAGGTCGAGACCAGCTCGTCGATCAGCACGCCGGCCAGTCTGTCGTGCGTACCCAATTCTGGGGAAGTTCCTCGCGGCCGGTCCGCCGGTTCCGGGCACCGCCGGACACTGGCGCCCGGTGGCCCGGTGGCCGCGCCGGTCGTGCCACCTGCCGCCCGGAGGCACTCGTGCGCGGTTCGTCGACCAGGCGTGGTCTCACCCTCCTGATGGTCCTCGGCGTCCTGCTGATGCCGACCACGGCCCGGGCCGCGGACCCGGTGTTCCAGGCCACGCCCGCCCCGGGATGGACCGTGAACAACGGGGTGGTCTACGCGATCACCACGATCGGGAACACCACGGTCGTCGGCGGCACGTTCACCCAGGTGCGCAACCCGGCCACGGGTCAGGTCGTCACCCGCAACCGCATCGCCGCCTTCGACCGGCTGAGCGGGGCCCTGCTCCCGACGTTCGCAGGTGGCGCCAACAACGGCATCCGGGCGCTCGAGAACGACGGCACCCGGGTGTTCGCGGCCGGCGACTTCACCACCATCGGCGGGGTCGCCCGGACGCGGGTCGCCGCGCTCGACGGCTCCACCGGTGCCACGATCGGCGCGTTCAACGCCAACGCCAACGCCACCGTCCGTGCCCTCGAGTACGACTCGGGCACCCTCTACCTCGGCGGTGTCTTCAGCAGGATGAACGGGGCCGCCCGCCCGAAGCTCGCGGCCGTCGACGCGGCGAACGGCGCCCTGCGGACCGGCTTCGCCTCCAACGCGGACCGGACCGTGTTCTCCCTGGCGAGGATCCCCGGGACCTCCACGCTGGCCGTCGGCGGCAACTTCACCACGCTCGGAGGGACCACGCGACGGTTCCTCGGAAGTGTGTCGACGACCTCGGGAGCGGTCACCGGCTGGACACCTCCCCAGGACTGCTCCACCTGCTTCGTGCTGGGTCTCGACGCGCGCTCCGACCTCGTCTACGGCGCCGTGGCAGGTCCGGGCGGCCGCGCCTCCGCCTGGGGCACGACCACCGGCACCCGACGGTGGAGCCAGCACGGCGACGGCGACGTGCAGGCCGTCCGCCTCGTCGGCGACACCCTGTACGCCGGTGGGCACTACGCGCCCCAGTTCGGGGCGGCGGGCGGAGCCCAGCTGCAGCGCAGCAACATCGCCGCCATGGACGCGGCGACCGGCCAGGTGCTGCCCTGGGCGCCGTTGCTCGGCGGGACGTCGTTCGGCGTGTGGGCCATCGACGGCGACGCGGACGCGCTGTGGGTGGGCGGGGGCTTCACCCGGGTCCAGGGGCAGGCCGGCCACGAGCGGATCACGCACTTCCTCGTGCAGTCGGGCGGCACGCCGTCCCAGACGCTGGTCGAGGCGGACGCGACCTGGCGCTACCACGACAGCGGCCCGACCGACCTCGGCACGGCGTGGCGCGACCCGGCGTACGACGACGCCGCCTGGCCCCAGGGCGCGGCCCAGCTGGGCTTCGGTGACGGCGACGAGTCGACCACCCTCACGCCTGGCCGGATCACCTACTACTTCCGGCACCGCTTCGAGGTCTCCGACCCGGGCCAGGTCCAGTCGCTCGTGCTCGACCTCGTCCGGGACGACGGCATCGTGGTCTACCTCAACGGCGTGGAGGTGGCGCGTGACAACCTGCCGGCCGGCACGGTCACGGCTACCACCCAGGCGCCGGTCGCGATCGCGGGCACCGACGAGAGCACGTGGCAGACCCGGACCCTCAGCCCCGGCCTGCTGAACCCGGGCACCAACGTGGTCGCGGTCGAGGTGCACCAGAGCAGCCTCGGGTCCAGCGACGTGTCCTTCGCGGCGAGGCTCAACGCCTCCTGACCCGCGGACCCGCGGGTCAGCCGCCGACGCGGGTGCGCACCTCGTAGAGCTCGGGGAAGAAGGTGAGGTCCAGCGCGCGCCGGAGGAACGCCACGCCCGACGAGCCTCCCGTCCCGCTCTTCTGGCCGATGGTGCGCTGCACCACCTGCAGATGGCGGAACCGCCACTCCTGGAAGTTGTCCTCGAGGTCGACGAGCTCCTCGCAGGTCTCGTAGACGCCCCAGTGCTCCTCCGGAGCGGCGTAGACGGTGGCGAACAGGTCGACCAGCCCGGCGTGCAGCCGGTGGCGCACCGCCCAGTCGCGGTTGACCAGCTCGACGGGGACGGCGTACCCGCTGCGCGCGAGGAATCGCAGGAACTCGTCGTAGAGCGACGGCTCGTGGAGCAGCTGGGTCAGCGCCTGCTGCGCGGCCGGGTCGTGGGCGTGCACCGGCACCATGTCGGCGTCCTTGTTGCCCAGCAGGAACTCGACCTCCCGGTACTGCGCCGACTGGAAGCCCGACGAGGTCGCCAGGAACGGCCGGATCTCGGCGTACTCGCTCGGGGTCATGGTCGCCAGCACCGACCACTGGTCGGTGAGCGTGTGCTGGATGTGCTTGACCCGGGCCAGTCGCTTGAGCGCCGGGGCGAGGTCGTCGGCGGCCAGCAGGCTGCGCGCGGAGCGCAGCTCGTGGACCATCAGCTTCAGCCACAGCTCACTGGTCTGGTGCTGGATGATGAACAGCAGCTCGTCGTGCATCGGGGGGTCGCTCTGCGGCCGCTGGGCCGAGAGCAGCTGGTCGAGGCACAGGTAGTCGCCGTAGGACATCTGCTGCCGGAAGTCGGTCTCGATGCCGGCCTCGAGGTCGCGTCGAACAGGGTGGTCGGGACGGTCGGGTGCGGGCACGATCCGACCCTACTCACGCCGCGCCGGAGGGTCGACCGGGGGAATCTTCACGTCCGGAGACCTGAACAGCGGTGGGTGCCGTGGCCTACCCTCCGGAGTGTGGACTCCCTGAGCGACCTCGCCGGCCCCCGTGGCCGCACGCGCCTGTGGGAGCCCTCGTGGCCGGTCCCGGTCGGCGCGGTGATGTCCCAGCAGCGGCACGGCGGCAGCGACCCCACCTACAAGGTCGACTTCCAGGGCCGCCACTGGCGCGGCCTGCGAACGCCCGAGGGCGAGGCCACCCTGATGGTCGAGAGCCAGCTGCGCGACGGCGCCGTCTACGCCGCGGCCTGGGGTGAGGGCGCCGACTGGGCCCTCGAGTCCGTGCCGGGCCTGCTCGGCGCCGACGACGACCCCTCGGGGTTCGTGGCCCACCACCAGGTCATCGCCGACGTCTGGCGCCACCACCGCGACTGGCGGATCGGTCGCAGCGGGCTGGTCATGGAGGCCCTGGTCCCGGCGATCATCGAGCAGAAGGTGACCGGGCAGGAGGCGTTCGCCGGCTTCCGCAACCTGGTCCACCGCTGGGGCAACCGGGCCCCCGGCCCCGGGCACGACCTCGGGGTGTGGGTGCAGCCGGACCCCCAGACGCTGCGGGGGATCCCGTCGTGGGAGTGGCTCAAGCTCCACATCGACCCGGCCCGCTCCAAGGCCGTCGTGATGGCGGCGCGGGTGGCCCACGCGATCGAGCGGACCCTCACCATGGCCCCCGACGAGGCCGACCGGGCGCTGCAGTCGCTGCCGGGGATCGGCCGCTGGACCAGTGCGGAAGTCCGCCAGCGGGCGATGGGCGACCCCGACGCGGTGTCGTTCGGCGACTACCACGTCGCCAAGGACATCGGCTGGGCACTCACCGGCGCGGCGTTCGACGACGACGAGCTCGAGCAGTGCCTGGAGCCCTACCGCCCCCACAGAGGGCGGGTCCAGCACCTCGTGGCGCTCGCCGGGCTCCACCGCCCGCGGCTGGGCCCCCGGATGGCTCCCCGCACCCACCTGCCCGCCTGACCGAGCGGCAAACGTCCTCGCGCGCGGCGGGCGCCGCGAGTACCGTGCTGCGGGAAGTTCAGCGGGTCCGCCGGGGAGGGGGGAGCGGCCATGGACGACGGCGTGCCGGTGATGCTGCTGGCGACGACCGACGCCGGCTCACGCGAGGTGCTCGGGCCCGAGCTCCGCCGGCGGTACGGGGCCGACTACGAGGTGGTCGTGTGCGCCGACTACGGGCACGCCCGCGCGGTGCTCGAGGGGCTGCGCCGGTGGGGTCGCCAGGTGGCCATGATCGTCGGGTGCTACGGCCCCGACGACCGGGAGGGCCTCGACTTCCTGCGCAAGGCGCGGGCGCTGCAGCCGGCCGCCAAGCGGGCGGTGACGGTCGTCTGGGGCGACTTCGCGAGCGCACCGCGGGTCTTCGCGGCGATCGGCCAGGGGCACGCCGACCTGCTGCTCGTGCGGCCCGAGCGCACCCGGGACGAGGAGTTCCACGGGGCCGTGACCGACGCCCTCGACGACTGGCACCTCGCCCAGGGAGTCGGCTTCGAGGCGGTCCGGCTGATCGGGGAGTCCCGCGACGAGCGCACCCACTCGCTGCGCGACAGCTTCGGTCGCAACCACGTCCCGGTGGCCCTCCACCAGGTCGGGACCGACGCGACCGACCGGATGCTGGCCGCACTCGGCCTGGAGGACCCCGAGCTGCCCGTCGTCGTCCTGTCCTTCACGAGCCCACCGACGACCCTCGTGAACCCCAGCGACCTCGAGATCGCCGAGGCCTTCGGCCTGATGGCGCCGATGCCGGACGACCGGGTCTACGACGTCGTGGTGGTCGGGGCCGGCCCGTCCGGGCTGGCCGCCGCGGTGTACGCCTCGTCCGAGGGCCTCTCGACCCTGGTCGTCGAGCAGCAGGCGGTCGGCGGCCAGGCCGGCACCAGCTCGCTGATCCGCAACTACCCGGGCTTCTCCCGCGGGGTGAGCGGGTCCCACCTCGCGGTCCGCTCCTTCCAGCAGGCGTGGAGCTTCGGCACCGAGTACTCCTTCATGCGCCAGGTCGAGGGGTTGGGCGTCGACGGCGACCTGCGGACGGTGACGATGTCCGACGGGAGCACCGTGCGTGCCCGCACCGTCGTGGTGGCCAGCGGTGTCGACTACCGCCGGCTCGACGTCCCCGAGCTCGAGCGGCTCCTGGGACGCGGGGTCTTCTACGGCGCCGCGGTGTCCGAGGCGCCGTCGATGACGGGGGAGCAGGTCGCGGTCATCGGCGGCGGCAACTCCGCCGGGCAGGCGGCTCTCCACCTCGCCAAGTACGCCAGGCACGTGACGCTGCTGGTCCGCGGACCGTCGCTCGCCGCGAGCATGTCGGAGTACCTGATCGAGCAGCTGGACGCGACCCGCAACGTGTCGATCCGCTACCGGACCGCGGTGCACGGCGGTCGCGAGGTCGACGACTGCCTGGCCGGGATCACGGTCGGCCCCCCGGACGGCGACGAGCGCGAGGAGCTCGCCGTGGTCGGGCTCTTCGTCCTGATCGGCTCGGTGCCCCGGACCGCGTGGCTCCCCGAGGAGGTACGGCGCGACGAGTCCGGCTTCCTCTGGACCGGGCCCGACCGCGAGCCGGCCGAGGGCGGCGACGGCGCGATGCGTCGTCCGCTGGAGACCACGCTCCCCGGCGTCTTCGCGATCGGCGACGTCCGGGCCGGCTCGATCAAGCGGGTGGCCACCGCGGTCGGTGACGGAGCAGCGGTGATCTCGCTCATCCACGGCTACCTCGCCGAGCACGCGGGATGAACACCGTCGCCGACGTGCCGCTCGCCCCGGCCATGCGTCGCCTGCTCCTGCTGGCTGCGGTGCTGGTGTTCCTCGCCGGGCTCCAGCTCTACCTGTTCCCGCTCCGGACCGCCGACTGGTTCGCGTGGACCATCGACGCGCCCATGACGGCGGTGTTCCTGGGGGCGTCGTACTGGTCCAGCGCGGTCCTCGAGGTCGCCGGGGCCCGCGCCCGCGACTGGAACGAGGCGCGTCTCGCGGTGTGGACCGTGCTGGTGTTCACGACGCTGACGCTCGTGGTCACGCTGGTCCACCTCGACAAGTTCCACCTCGGGGCGGAGAACCCGACCAGCGCGCGGGTGGTGACCGTCGGCTGGCTGGCGGTGTACGCCGTCGTGCCGGTCGTGATGGTGACCCTGGCCTGGCTGCAGACCCGGCAGGCACGTACGGTCGGCGCCCGGTCCCGCGCCCGACGGCGACCCCCCGCCGGCCTGCGGGCCCTGCTGGTCGCGATCGCGGTCGTGCTGCTCGGACTCGGCGTCGCGCTGCTGCTGGTGCCGGTGGAGGCGGCCCGGCTCTGGCCGTGGCCGCTCACCGAGCTCACCGCGCGGGCCGTCGGCGCCTGGCTGGTGGGCCTGGGCTGGGCGGCCGGCCACGCCCGGCTGATCGACGACCTCCCCTCGATCCGCCCGCTCGGCTTCACGGGGTCGGCGTTCGTCGTGCTGCAGGGCGTGGCGCTGGTCCGGCACGGCGACGCCCTGGACTGGTCGGGTGCGCCGGCGGTCGGCTACCTGGTCGGCCTCGCGGCCATCGGCGTGGTCTCGGTGTGGATCCTGGCCCTCGGCCGGGTCACAGCAGCGGACGCAGGGGCGTCAGCATCGCCTCGGTGAACCGCCGGTGCAGGTCCCGTGCCTGCCACTCCGACAGGGTCAGCTCGAGGCAGTTGGTCTGGTCGAGCTGGAAGATCTCCTCCAGCGCCCTCGCGAACGACGCGTCGATCGCCTCGACGTTCACCTCGTAGTTGCCGGTGAGGCTGAGCCGGTCGATGTTGGCGGTGCCGACCGTCGACCAGGTGCCGTCGACCGTGGCCGTCTTGGCGTGCACCATCGCGTCCTTGAACCGCAGGATCCGGACACCGGAGCGCAGCAGCTGGGTGTAGTAGCCGCGCGAGACCCAGTCGGTCACCACGTGGTTGGACTTCAGCGGCACCAGCAGCCGGACGTCGACACCCCTCCGGGCGGCCGCCTCCAGCGCCTCGACGAAGTCGGTGTCGGGCAGGAAGTAGGCCTGGGTGATCCAGATGTTGCGGCTGGCGCGGTTGATCGCCTCGAGGTACATCCCCCGGATCGGGAACATCCACAGCCGCGGCACGTTGCGGTGCACCCGGATCCGGGGCTCCCACTCGGCCGCGGTCTCGAGCAGCAGCGGCCGGGCGCTGGCGCCGAGCAGCCGTCGCCGGTTGAGGTTCCAGAAGTCGGCGAAGGTCCTCTTGAGGTCCCACACCGCCGGTCCGGTGACCCGGACGTGCGTGTCGCGCCACTCCGTGGCGTACGCCGACCCGATGTTGTAGCCGCCGACGAACGCGACCGAGTCGTCGACGACGAGGATCTTGCGGTGGTCTCGGCCGTAGCGGCGCAGGTCGAAGAACCGCCAGCCGGCGTTGTAGACCGGGTACGGGAGCACCCTCATCGACGCCGGGAAGCTCTTGAACCGGGGGGACACGACGAGGTTGGCGAAGGAGTCGTAGATGCAGTGCACCTCGACCCCGCGGTCCGCGGCGTCGGCCAGCGCCTGCTTGAACTGCTCGCCGACCGCGTCGCCCTTCCAGATGTAGCTCTCCAGCAGCACCTGCTTCTGGGCACCCGCGATCGCGGCCAGCATGGCGTCGTACAGGTCCTGGCCGAAGGTGTACGTCGTGATCGTCCCCTCGCCGACGGCCACCTCGCGCGGCGGCGTCGTCGGGAAGGGCTTGGGCTTCTTGTTGCGGCGCCGGTAGGAGTCGACGAGCGACAGGCCGATCGCGAGCGCGAGCTGGGCGCCGAGCAGGGTCAGCAACGTCCGCCGCACAGCGCGAAAGACCTGCTCCGCGACCGACGACGCCTCTGCCACGTGCCTCAATCTAGCGAGGCGTCCGCTCGGGGGTCCCGGGCAGCCGGGCGCAGAAGGTGATGTGGCCCATCAGGTAGGGGATGCCCGTGCGGTAGGCCCAGCGGTCGTAGACCTGCGCGAACGGACGGGCCGCGGTCGGCAGGTAGGGCTCGTACATGCCGGGCAGGTCCCAGCAGCGGAACTCCACGGAGGCGAACCCGGCGGCGCGGAGGTGCCGGGTCATCCGGCCGACGGTGTTGATGCGGTACTCGGTGGCGAAGTGGTAGGCCTCGACCTGGTCGGTGGGGCGCAGCCTCCGCAGCAGCGGCTCCGCGACGTGGGTGCGGGTCGCGGCCCAGGTGGCCAGCCCGAAGTAGTGCCACTTGTTCACGGTCAGCGCCATCACGGTGCCGCCCGGGCGCAGCACCCGCGCGCACGCCAGGGTGAAGCCCCGCGGGTCGGCGACGTGCTCGAGGACGAACACGCTGAACGCCAGGTCGAACGGGTCGGGATCGCCGGCGGCGTACTGCTCGAGGGTCTGGCAGTGCTGCTCGTCGAGGGTGGTGTTGTCGGCGACCGCGGGATCGGGGTCCACGCCCACCAGCTCGCCGGCACGGCGCCGGACCGGCCGCAGCTCCCCGGACAGGTTGCGCCCCGCGCCGATGTTGAGGACCCGGCCGTGGGGCGGGCACTCCTGAGCCACCCAGTGGGCGAAGCCGGCCACCGCCGCGCGCGGCGGAGGGGTCGCGAACACCTGCCGGTCGAGCCGGCCGTGGCCGAGAACCATGGTCCAGCGTGGCAGCCTGCGGGGGCCGCCGCAACGCCTCACCCGAGCAGCTCGACCACCTGTCCGGCCTCCCCGGCGGCGACGAGGTCGAGGACGGCGCGGACGACGCGCTCCGGCGGCACGAGGGGCGGCCGCGCCCGGCGCTCGGCGGGCGGCAGCGCCTCCCACTCCGCCACCGCCCGGTCGAGGCCGATCCAGCCGGGCACCACGGCCATCACCCGGGCGCGACGCCGCGTGACCGGGTCGGCCAGGGCGGTGGTGAGGCGCACCAGGCCCGCCTTGGCGGCGGCGTACTCCGGGGAGCCGTAGCCGTCGGTGCCGACCGCGGCGCTGGAGGCGATGTTGACGACCGCGGGGGCGGCGTCGGGCTCGTCCGCAGCCGGCAGGTCGGTCAGGAACAGCTGGGTCAGCAGCATCGGGGTGCGCAGGTTCAGGTCGAGGGTGCGGGACCACGCCTCGGGCGTCGCGTCGGGGAACTGGGCGTCGCCGGGCGTCCAGCCGCCGGCGTTGTTGACGAGGACGTCGGCGCCGCCGAGGTCGCGGGCCCTGGCGGCGAGCAGCCGGACGTCGTCGTCGACGGTCAGGTCGGCCTGCACCGGCCACGCCTGGACGCGGGCCTCGCGCACGAGGCCTGCGGTCACCTCCGCGGCGGCGAGGTCGCGGTCGGCGACCACCACCCGGACGCCGAGGCGCGCCAGCCCGACCGCGAGCTCTCGGCCGAGGCCCGACCCGGCGCCGGTGACCACGGCCAGCTTCCAGCGCAGGCGCAGGGGCATGCTCCGCACGCTAGCCGCAGCCGCCGACGGATCCGGTTGTCGGTGGCGCGTCGTAGGCTCGACACCATGCGGCCAGTGACCGATCTCGAGCGCCGGGTGGCGCCGTTCAAGGTGGAGTCCGACTTCCAGCCGTCGGGCGACCAGCCGACCGCGATCGCCGAGATCAGCAAGCGGATCCAGGCCGGCGTCCAGGACGTCGTGCTGCTCGGCGCCACCGGCACGGGCAAGACCGCGACCGTCGCGTGGGTGGCCGAGCAGCTGCAGCGACCGGTGCTGGTGATGCAGCCCAACAAGACGCTGGCGGCCCAGTTCGCCAACGAGCTGCGCCAGCTCTTCCCCGGCAACGCGGTCGAGTACTTCGTGTCCTACTACGACTACTACCAGCCCGAGGCCTACGTCCCGCAGACCGACACCTACATCGAGAAGGACTCCTCGATCAACGAGGAGGTCGAGCGGCTGCGCCACTCGGCGACCAACAGCCTGCTGACCCGGCGTGACGTGATCGTGGTGTCGACGGTGTCCTGCATCTACGGCCTCGGCACCCCGCAGGAGTACGTCGACCGCATGGTGCGGCTGCGGGTCGGTGAGGAGCACGACCGCGACTCGATCCTCCGGCGGCTGGTCACGATCCAGTACACCCGCAACGACATGTCCTTCACGCGCGGCACGTTCCGGGTGCGCGGCGACACCCTCGAGATCTTCCCGGTCTACGAGGAGATGGCGATCCGGGTCGAGTTCTTCGGCGACGAGATCGAGCGGCTGATGACCCTCCACCCGGTCACCGGCGAGGTGCTGACCGACGACCAGGAGCTCTACATCTTCCCGGCGAGCCACTACGTCGCCGGCCCGGAGCGGATGGAGCGCGCCATCTCCGGCATCGAGGCCGAGCTCGAGGAGCAGCTGGCGACCTTCGAGCGGCAGGGGAAGATGCTCGAGGCCCAGCGGCTGCGGATGCGCACCACCTACGACATCGAGATGATGCGACAGGTCGGCTCCTGCTCCGGCATCGAGAACTACTCGATGCACATCGACGGCCGCAGCCGCGGCAGCGCACCCAACTGTCTCCTCGACTACTTCCCGGAAGACTTCGTGCTGGTCGTCGACGAGTCCCACGTCGCCGTGCCCCAGATCGGGGGGATGTACGAGGGCGACATGTCCCGCAAGCGCAACCTGGTCGACCACGGGTTCCGGCTGCCGAGCGCGATGGACAACCGGCCGCTGCGGTGGGAGGAGTTCCTCGACCGCATCGGGCAGACCATCTACCTCTCGGCGACCCCGGGCGACTACGAGCTCGACAAGGTCGGCGGCGACGCGGTCCAGCAGATCATCCGTCCGACCGGGCTGGTCGACCCCGAGGTGGTGGTCAAGTCCACCAAGGGCCAGATCGACGACCTGATCCACGAGATCAACACCCGGGTCGACAAGGGGGAGCGGATCCTGGTCACCACGCTGACCAAGAAGATGTCCGAGGACCTCACCGACTACCTGCTCGACGCCGGCATCCGCACCCGCTACCTCCACTCCGAGGTCGACACGCTCAAGAGGATCGAGCTGCTCCGCGACCTGAGGCTGGGGGAGTACGACGTCCTGGTCGGCATCAACCTGCTGCGCGAGGGCCTCGACCTGCCCGAGGTCTCGCTGGTGTCGATCCTCGACGCCGACAAGGAGGGCTTCCTGCGCAGCGACAAGTCCCTGATCCAGACCATCGGCCGCGCCGCCCGCAACGTGTCCGGCCAGGTCCACATGTACGCTGACTCGATCACCCCGTCGATGGCCGCGGCGATCGACGAGACCAACCGTCGCCGCCAGATCCAGATCGACTACAACACCGAGCACGGCATCGACCCGACCCCGCTGCGCAAGAAGATCGCCGACATCACCGAGATGCTGGCCCGCGAGGACGAGAACACCCAGGCCCTGCTGCAGACCTGGGCCGACGTCGGTGAGAAGGGCCGAGCCGGTGGCGTGAAGGCGAAGTCTCCGACCCCGTCCCTGTCGAAGCTCCACGACGACCTGCCCGACACCGCCGGCGTCCCCTCGACCGAGCTGGCCGACCTGATCCAGCAGCTCACCGAACAGATGAAGGCGGCCGCCGGCGAGCTGCAGTTCGAGGTCGCCGCCCGGCTGCGCGACGAGATCTCCGAGCTCAAGAAGGAGCTGAGGCAGATGATGGAAGCCACGAGGTGAGCGGCCCCACCCGATGACAGCCCGCCGCGCTCGAGGCCGAGGCCGCCCGCCTGGTCGGCCTCGGCCAGCCGGTCGGGTGAGCGCAGGCCAGCCGTACCCTGTCTAAGGTCGACGGCATGACTGCCATCGACCTCGGTCGTCCCACCCAGGGCGACGTCATCGACCTGATCCTCGACGACCACCGCCGGTTCGAGACGCTGCTGCGTGACCTGCGCGACGCCAGCCAGGACCGCGACGCCGTCCGGCAGGCCTTCAGCGCCCTCCACGTGGCCCACGCGCTCGCCGAGGAGCGCCACGTCTACCCCAAGCTCCGCAAGAAGCGGGCCGTGGGCGAGCACGAGGCCGAGCACGGCCAGGAGGAGCACGCCGAGGGTCACGAGGCCCTGCTCGCGGTCCTCGAGCTGTCCGGCACCGACACCCAGGCCTTCGACGACGCCGTCGAGGAGCTGGCCGCCGTGGTCAACCACCACCTCACCGAGGAGGAGCTGACCATCCTCAACCCGGCCCGCGAGGAGGTCGGCCCGCAGGTGCGCGCGCAGCTCGGCGAGGAGTTCGCCACCGAGCGCAACCGGCAGATCGACGACGGCTGCGGCTCGCTCACGCAGGTGCGGAAGATCGTCGCGGAGGCCCGCCGCGAGGGACTCCTCGACGAGGACGACGACGACTGACCACGTGGACGTCGCGCGGATGCAGGAGCACTGCCTGGCCAAGCCGGGCGCCTGGGCCGACAACCCGTGGGACCACGACCACCCGGTCGTCAAGGTCGGCCCCGGCGAGGCCGGCAAGATCTTCGCGTTCCTCGCCGCCGACGGCGTCGGTGTCAAGGGCGGACCCAGCCGTGAGGCGGCCGACGAGTGGCTCCAGCGCTACCCGGACGACGCCTCGGTGATGGCCTACATCGGCCGCTCCGGCTGGAACGACCTGTCGTTCCGGGGTGCGATCCCCGACGACGAGCTGCTCGAGGCGGTCGACGAGTCCTACCGCCTGGTCGTCGCGAAGCTGCCGCTCCGCCACCGACCCGACGGCTGGGACGCCTGAGCGGTCACGAGGGACGGTTCTCGGGGCGGACCACCGTGAGGCCCACCAGGCGCGCCACCACGAGCGCGATGTAGAACACCCCGGCCACCTGCTCGAGGATGGCGACGGAGCGAGCGTGCGGCAGCACGGGGACCACGTCGGAGAGACCGACGCTGGTCAGCTGCGCGAAGGACAGATAGAGCAGCTCGAACCACGAGCGGTCGACCGTGCCGCCGCCCGCGAACGATCCCGGGACCAGGACCTGGACGGCGACGAAGACGTAGGCGAAGCCCCAGGCGACCACGGTGAACGCGGCAGCGGTGGCGAACAGCTCGTCCCGGGTGACCTTGTCGTCGTGGAAGAGGTAGCGCAGCATCGCGTACGAGACGTAGAAGTAGAACGGCGCGTGGACCAGCGCCGAGCCCAGCAGGATCCAGTCGGTCGACTGCCAGATCGCCTCCAGGACCGAGAAGACCATGGCGGGGGGTGCCAGCAGCAGCGTCACCCAGATCAGGGCCGAGGTACGGCGTACCGCGAAGACGGCCGTGAGGACGATCGCGATCTGCACCACGCCGAGGATCGCCCGGCCCGCGACCGAGTCGGCGAGGAACGGGTAGGCGAGGATCGCGACCAGCTGGCCGACCAGCACCAGGGCGGACGGGTGGCGTCGGAGCATCCGGGTCGGCGAGTCGTTCACGGGCTCTCCTCGTCGTCCTGCTGGCGACGCTTCTCGATCTCCCTGCGCTGCCTGCGCTCGAGCCGCCCGCGGTTGTCGCGGACGATCTCGGTGCGCTGGACCTGGACCCGGCCGAGGTTCAGCAGGGCGGCCAGGGACACGAAGAGCGGCCACGGGAAGCTGCCGAAGCCGCTGGTGACCAGCCAGATCGTCCACACGATCGCCGAGACCGACAGCAGCCCCCACAGCGCCTCGCGGCGTTCCTTGCGCCACATCTCCACGGCGCGCTGGTCGAGCTCGGCGGCGGGGACCACGGCGGTCCCGGCGGCGGGCTGGCGCGTGCTGACCAGGCCCTCGAGGGGGGCGAGCAGCTCGCCGAGCGTGCGCGCGGCCTGGGTGGTGGAGGTCCGTGCGTCGAGCTCGTCGCGGTCGATCCGGCCGTCGGCGTACGCGTCGGTGAGCACGTGCAGCACCACCTCGCGGTCGGCGTCGGAGGCACGCATCTCTGCCTGTCCCGGCAGCCGTGGGTCCCGGCTGAGCGCGCCCCAGACGTCGTCCACGCCGGAATCCTAGGGCGGTGGACCCCCCGATCCGGGGAACCCGGCGTGGTGGTTGAGAACGCTCTGTCCCGCGGTGTTGGATCGACCCGTGGCGACCGACACCGACGTGCTGATCATCGGAGCTGGCCCGACGGGCCTGTACGCGGCCTACTACGCGGGGTTCCGGGGACTGCGGGTGGCCGTGGTCGACAGCCTGCCGGAGCTCGGGGGACAGGTGACGGCGATGTACCCGGAGAAGGCGATCCTGGACGTGGCCGGGTTCCCGACCGTCAAGGGCAAGGAGCTCGTGGAGGGGCTGGTCGCCCAGGCGTCCAGCGCGCGTCCCGTCTACCACCTCGACCGCACAGCCCGGACCCTGGAGCACCACGCCGACCACGTCACCATCGGCCTCGACGACGGCACGGAGATCAGCGCCGGCGCGATCATCATCACCGCCGGCATCGGCAAGTTCAGCCCGCGCCCCCTCCCGGCCGGCGACGGCTGGCTCGGGCGGGGCCTGGAGTTCTTCGTCCCGTCCTTCCAGCCGTACGTCGACAAGGACGTCGTCATCGTCGGCGGCGGCGACAGCGCCTTCGACTGGGCGCTCCACCTCGAGCCGGTGGCCCGCTCGGTGGCGCTGGTCCACCGCCGGGAGGCCTTCCGCGCCCACGAGCGCACCGTGCAGGCGGTGCGCGACAGCACGGTCGAGATCATCACCCGTGCCCAGGTCACCGCGCTGCGCGGCGACGGCGTGCTGGAGGAGGTCGAGATCAGCGTCGACAAGCAGGAGCCGGTCGTCCGGCCGACGCAGGCCGTGGTGGCCGCCCTGGGGTTCGTCGCCGACCTCGGGCCGCTGCAGGAGTGGGGGATCGAGGTCGAGAAGCGGCACGTCGTGGTCTCCTCGACGATGCAGACCAGTCTGGAGCGGGTCTTCGCTGCGGGCGACGTGACGGAGTACCCGGGCAAGGTCCGGCTGATCGCCGTCGGCTTCGGCGAGGCCGCGACCGCGGTCAACAACGCGGCCGTGGCCATCGACCCCGCCGCCCACGTGTTCCCCGGCCACTCCAGCGACGCCTGACGGACCGGCGCAGCGCGGACCCCGACTGGTCAGTAACCTTCAGCCATGCGCGTCGCCCTGCTGTCCTACCGCAGCAAGCCGCACTGCGGGGGCCAGGGCGTCTACGTCCGCCACCTCAGCCGCGAGCTGGTCGCCCTGGGCCACACCGTCGAGGTGTTCTCCGGACCGCCCTACCCCGACCTCGACGACGGCGTCCGGCTGACGAGGGTCCCGAGCCTCGACCTCTACCGCGAGCCGGACCCGTTCCGGGTGCCACGGCTGCGCGAGTTCCGCGACCTCGTCGACGTCCGCGAGTTCCTGACGATGTGCCTGGGGCGGTTCCCGGAGCCGCGCACCTTCGGCCACCGGGTCGCCCGGCTGCTCGCGGACCGGGTCGACGACTTCGACGTCGTCCACGACAACCAGGGCCTCGGACCGGGCCTGCTCGACATCGAGGAGTCCGGGCTGCCGGTGGTGGCCACCATCCACCACCCGATCACCTTCGACCGGCGCGTCGACCTCGCGCACGCGCCGACCCGCCGCCGCCGCCGGGCGCTCCGGCGCTGGTACGGCTTCGTCCGGATGCAGGCCCGGGTCGCGCGGCGGCTGCGGCTGGTGATCACGCCGTCGGAGTCCTCCCGGCGCGACGTGGTCCGCGACTTCGGCGTCGACCCCGCCCGGACCCGGGTCGTCATGCTGGGCGTCGACGAGGGCTTCCGCCCGCCGACCACGCCGCGGGTGCCCGGCCGGATCCTCGCGATGGCCAGCGCCGACGCGCCGATGAAGGGCATCGCGACGCTGCTGGAGGCGTTCGCCAAGCTGCGGGTCGAGCGGCCCGGTCTCGAGCTGGTGCTGGTGACCCGGCCGGTGCCGGGCGGCCGGACCGAGCGGATGGTCGACGAGCTCGGCATCGCCGACGCGGTGCGGTTCCGCCACGGGCTCAGCGACGCGGAGCTGGTCGAGCTGATGGGCTCGGCCGAGGTGGCGTGCGTCCCCTCGCTGTACGAGGGCTTCAGCCTCCCGACCGCCGAGCTGATGGCCTGCGCGACGCCGCTCGTGGTGTCGCGGGCCGGGGCCATCCCGGAGGTCGTCGGGCCGGACGGGGACTGCGCCGACCTGGTGGAGCCCGGCGACGTCGGCCAGCTGGAGCAGGCCCTCGACCGGCTGCTCGACGACCCGGAGCGCCGCGCCCGGCTGGGCGAGGCAGGCCGGCGGCGGGTCCGTGAGCACTACAGCTGGCGGGCGGCGGCCGAGGCCGTGGTGGCGACGTACGAGGAGAGGCTGTGCTGACCGTCGACTTCGACCGGCTGGGGCTGCGACCCGGCGAGCGGGTGCTCGACCTGGGCTGTGGCGCCGGCCGCCACGCGTTCGAGATGTACCGCCGCGGCGCCGACGTCATCGCCTTCGACCAGGACCCCGACGAGCTGGCGACCGTCCGTGAGTGGTTCGCGGCGATGCGGGACGCCGGCGAGGTGCCCGACGGCGCCGAGGCCGACGTCAAGGAGGGCGACGCGCTCGCGCTGCCGTTCGCGGACGGCGAGTTCGACCGGGTGGTGGCCGCGGAGATCCTCGAGCACGTCCCCGCCGACATCGCGGCGATCGAGGAGCTGGTCCGGGTGACCCGGCCCGGTGGCACGGTCGCCCTGACGGTGCCGCGCTGGCTGCCCGAGGCGATCTGCTGGAAGCTGTCCCGGGCCTACCACGACACCCCGGGCGGGCACATCCGGATCTACACCAGCGAGGAGCTGGAGGCGAAGACGACGGCGGCCGGGCTGGTGCTCGAGGGCCGCGACCACGTCCACGGCCTGCACGCGCCGTACTGGTGGCTCAAGTGCGCGGTGGGCGTCGACGACGCCGACCACCCGCTCGTCCGCGCCTACCACCGGCTGCTGGTGTGGGAGATCGAGAAGCAGCCGGCCGTCCTGCGTGCTGCCGGGCGGGTGCTGGACCCGCTCGTCGGCAAGTCGCTGGTGCTCTACCTCCGCAAGCCCGCAGCGGTCCGACCCCGCGATGCCGGCTGAGGTCCCGGCCCTCGACGGCGTGCTCAGCGCGCACGAGGTCCGCGCGACGGCGCGGACCATCGTGGCCGCGCAGGAGCCGTCGGGCGCCATCCCGTGGGTGTCCGGCGGCCACTCCGACGTCTGGAACCACGTCGAGGCCGCGATGGCGCTGCTGGCCGCCGGAGAGGTCGCCGCCGCCGAGCGGGCGTACGCGTGGGTGCCGACGGTGCAGCGCGACGACGGCTCGGTGCCCCTCAAGGTCGTCGGCAGCACGGTCGACGACGCCAGCGGCGAGACCAACATGTCGGCGTACCTCGCGGTCGGCGTGTGGCACCACTGGCTGCTGCGCCGCGACCACGCGTTCGTACGCCGGATGTGGCCGACCGTACGCCGGGGCTTGGACTTCGTGGTGTCGATGCAGATGCCGTGGGGCGGCATCGCGTGGTCGCAGGAGTGGCACGACGGGGCGCCGGCCACGGTCAACGAGGAGGCCCTGCTGGCCGCGTCGTCGAGCATCCACCACGCGCTGCGCGCCGGCCTGGCGCTCGCCGAGCTGCTCGACCAGCCGCAGCCCGAGTGGGAGCTCGCGGGGGGCCGGCTGGCGCACGCGGTCCGCGACCACGAGGACCTGTTCCTCGACAAGGCCCACTTCTCGATGGACTGGTACTACCCGGTGCTGGGCGGGGTGCTCACCGGCCCGGCCGCCCAGCGACGCCTCGCGGAGCGCTGGGACACCTTCGTGGAGCCCGGCCTCGGGATCCGCTGCGTGAGCCGCAACCCGTGGGTCACCGGCGCCGAGACCTGCGAGCTCGTGCTCGCCCTGGAGGCGGCAGGCGAGCGGGAGGGGGCGCGGCGGCTGCTCTCCGACATGCAGCACCTGCGCCGCGACGACGGGTCCTACTGGACCGGCTACGTCTTCCCGGACCGGGCGCACTGGCCGGACGAGCAGACGACCTTCACCGCCGCGGCGGTGATCCTCGCCGTCGACGCGCTGTCGCTGACCACCCCCGGAGCCGGCATCATGCGTGCCGCGGCGATGGGCCCGTCGTGGGCGCCGGAGCTGCCGGAGATCGGCCTCGAGTGCGGGTGCGCCTCAGTCGACGGGCTGGAGCGCTCCCGCGTCACCTGAGGTACGACGCAATGCCCGCAGGGAGCCGAGCACCTCGACCTCCGTGAACGCGCCGTCGTCGAGCGCCCGCCGGTAGATCTCGTACGGCGGCCGGCCGCCGTCGGCCGGGTCCGGGAACACGTCGTGGATCACCAGCAGCCCGCCGCGCTGCACCCACGGCGCCCACGCCGCGTAGTCGGTGTGAGCCGGCTCGGCGCCGTGCCCGCCGTCGATGAACAGCATCGACAGCGGGGTGCGCCAGTGGCGGGCGACGGTCGCGGAGGCGCCCACGATCGCGACCACCTGCTCCTCCAGCCCGGCCTCGGAGATCGTGCGGCGGAAGAACGGGAGCGTGTCCATCCGGCCGCTGCCGGAGTCCACCAGGGCCGGGTCGTGGTGCTCCCACCCCGCCTGGTTCTCCTCGCTGCCCCGGTGGTGGTCGACGGTGAAGACCGTCCCGCCCACCTCGCGCGCCGCGGCCCCGAGCCAGACCGCCGACTTGCCGCAGTAGCTGCCGATCTCGAGCACGGGGCCGTGGGGGAGCCGCTCGCGCGCGAGCCGGTGCAGCAGCCGCCCCTCGTCCTCCGGCATGAACCCCCGTGCGGCCCGCGCGTGATCGAGCAGGTCCTGGGGCATGGCGACCATGGTGATCAGCCTAGGCGTGACGCGCCCCGACCGCTCCGGCGGGAACTCGGTGGACCGGTGTCGGTGGGTGTCGCAAGGATGGTGGGCATGGCATCCCGGACCTCCAACTTCTGCATCGACGCCGCCGACCCCTGGGCCCAGGTCCACTGGTGGGCCCAGGTGCTCGACGACTTCGTGCTCGACGAGAGCGAGATGGGCCCCGACGACGAGGAGTGCTGGCTCAGCGGGCCCGACGGCCTTGAGCTGATCTTCCTCCGGGTCCCCGAGCCCAAGACGATCAAGAACCGGATGCACGTCTGCGTCCGGCCCACCGACCGGTCCCGCGAGGAGGAGGTCGACCGGTTGCTCGCCCTCGGCGCGACCATGTTCGACGACCGGCGCACCGCCCCCGACCGCGGCTGGGCGGTGCTCGCCGACCCCGAGGGCAACGAGTTCTGCGTACTGACCCCCGCCAGGAAGGACGGCTGATGACGACCCAGAAGGAGATCCTGCTCGACTACCTCCAGTCGATCCGCGACGCGGTGCTCTGGAAGCTCGAGGGCGCCAGCGACTACGACGTACGTCGTCCGCTGACCCCCACCGGCAGCAACCTGCTCGGGATCGTCAAGCACCTCGCCTACGTCGAGCTCGGCTACTTCGTCGAGAGCTTCGGTCGGGAGGTGCCCGTCCCGACGCCGTTCGACGACCCGGACGCCGACCCCCACGACGACCTCCACGCGTTCGCCGACGAGTCCCGCGACGGCATCGTCGCGCTCTACCGGCTGGCCTGGGCGGAGTCGGCGAAGACCTTCGCCGACCGCGACCTCGACGCCGAGGCGACCGTGCCGTGGTGGCCGGACGACCGCAACCCGGTCACCCTGGGCCTGCTCCTGGTCCACATGGTCGCCGAGACCAACCGCCACGCCGGCCAGATCGACATCCTGCGCGAGACCGTCGACGGTGCCGTCGGGCACCGGGCCACCAGCTCCAACCTGCCCGACGACTACGACTGGAAGGGCTACGTCGTGCGGCTCGAGGAGATCGCCGGCGAGTTCCGCTGACGCACCGCCCGTCAGGGGCGCCGGGCGGCCAGGACGCAGAACTCGTTGCCCTCCGGATCCGCGAGCACGACCCAGCTGTCCTCGTCGCCCTGGCCTACGTCGGCGTGCTGGGCGCCGAGGTCGAGCAGCCGTCGTACCTCGGCGTCCTGGTCGCGGTCGCTGGGGTTGACATCGACGTGCAGCCGGTTCTTGACGGTCTTGCCCTCCGGCACGCGGGCGAAGGTCAGGGTCGGTGGCACCGGGCCGCGCTCGGCGGAGCCGGTCTCGCGGGCGGGTCCGATGGTGACGAGGCCGTCGTCGGCCTCGCGGACCTCGTAGCCGAGGACGGCGCACCAGAAGGTGGCGAGGCCGCGTGGATCCGCACAGTCGACCGCCAGGTCGGTGAACCTGCTGGTCACGTCCAGGACCTCCCCGACAGGTCGGCGGCTGCGGTCGGCACCGACCCGTCCCGCGGCAGCACCGGGACGTCGGCGGCCACCGTCTCGGGGTACTTCAGCCCGGTCCCGGTGTTGAGCACCACGACCTGCTCGTGCTCGGCGATCCAGCCGCTCTCGCGGAGCTGGCGGGCGGCAGCGAAGCAGGCGGCGCCCTCGGGGCAGACCCACGAGCCCTCGGCAGAGGCCACGGCCCGCACCTCGTCGAGGATGCTGTCGTCGCTGACGGCCACGGCCGTGCCGCCGCTCTCACGCACCGCCCGCAGCACCAGGAAGTCGCCCAGCGCCTTCGGCACGTTGATGCCGAACGCGAGGGTGTGGGTGCCGTCCCTCAGCTCCGACTCGTCGGCACCGGCGTCGAAGGCGTCGACGATCGGCCGGCAGCCGTCGGCCTGGACGGCCACCAGTCGTGGCCTCTCCTCGCCGATCCACCCGAGCTCCTGCATCTCCCGCATCGCCTTGTGGATGCCGATCAGGCCCACGCCGCCACCGGCCGGGTAGAGGATCACGTCGGGGACCCGCCAGCCGAGCTGTTCGGTGATCTCGTAGCCCATCGTCTTCTTGCCCTCGATCCGGTAGGGCTCCTTGAGCGTCGACACCTCCTGGTAGCCCGCGCGCTCCTCGACGGCGGCCCGGACGAGCGCGCCCGCGTGGTTGATCAGGCCGTCGACCAGGTAGAGCTCCGCGCCCGCCGCCACGCACACGCGGCGGGTGATCTCGGGCGCGTCCTGCGGCATCACGACCAGGCTGCCGATCCCCGCGCGGGCGGCGTACAGGGACCAGGCGGCGCCCGCGTTGCCGTTGGTCGGCATGGCGACCGCCTTCACGCCGAGCTCCCGCGCTCGCGAGACCCCGACCGCGGCCCCCCGCGCCTTGAACGTCCCGGTCGGGATCAACCCCTCGTCCTTCATCAGCAGGCCGGGGACGCCGATCGCGGCGCCGTACGTCGGCAGCGGCAGCAGGGGCGTCATCCCCTCACCGAGGGTCGTCACGTGCGAGGGGTCCCGGACCGGGAGCACCTCGTGGTAGCGCCACAGGTCGGGAGCGCGTCCGGCGAGGTCCGCAGGCGTGACGCCCGCCCGCACCTGCTCGAGGTCGTAGCGCGCCAGCAGGGGCGCCCCCACCTCGCTCAGGCCCTGGACCGTGTCGGCGTCGTAGGCCGTCCCGGTCCGTGAGCACTCGAGGTGGGACAGGGACGAGAACGGCACCGCCGGGCTACCCCTCACGCTGGTTCCGCTGGGCGACGCTCCGGGCCTGCCCCTCGTGGATGTCGCGGACCCACTCCCAGCCGGGCGGGGGCGAGTCGAGCCGCGGGTCGTCGGGGGCCCGGCCGGCACGCAGGGCCTCCAGGTACGCGCGGTCGCGCTCGATCCGGGCGCGTGTCTGCCCGGCGCCGCCGGGCGACCCGTGGCCGGGGACGACGACGTCGACGTCGTCCGCCACCCGCTCGAGCGCCTGCAGCCCTGCCAGGTAGTCCTCGACCGGGTCACGGGTGCCGTCGACGTCGTCGAGCATCGGGACGAAGACGTCCGAGAGCATGTCGCCGGCGACGAGGACCCCGCGTTCCTCGACCAGCAGGGCGGCGTGGCCCGGGGCGTGAGCCGGGTGCTCGATGACCCGCACCCGCGGACCGTCCCACGGGATCTCCTCGGCGCCTGCGGGCAGACCGGTGACGAGCCCGAACAGGTCCAGCGGTGTCTCGTCGGCGATCTCGGGCGGCAGCCCCTCGGCGGCGCGGGCCTTCCAGTCCGGGTTCGACCGCAGGTCCCGCATGAACTCCGCGCAGCGGGCGGTGCCGTACCGGGGCGCCTCGCCCAGCTCGGGGTGCCAGAGCACGTGGTCCCAGTCCGGGTGCGTCGCGAACCCGGCCACGACGGGCTGGCCGAGCTCGCGAAGGTCGTTCGCGAGGCAGGTCATCTCGTCGTCCGTCAGTCCGGGGTCGACGAGGAGCACCCCTGCCCGGCCCTCCACGGCCACGGCGTTGTTCGCGAGCAGCTCGCTCTGGTGGACCAGCACGCCCTCCGCCACCTGCGTCAGCACTGCGCTCCTCCGGAATGTCGTCGGCACCGCTCTGGTCGAGACCGTATACGGGTGGGGGCAAGGAGGTCGGTTCGGGCGAGTCCGCCGGTGGACAAGAGATTGCGGCGTACTCGAACATGTGTTCTGCTTGGCACAAGCGCGCGGCGCCAGCCGCAACAGATGCCGTAGTCCTCTGGCCCGACCAGATCGGGAGTGCTTCCAGGGCTGTTCCTGCGAACCGACGGCGTCGACACGGGAGAGAGCCGGCACTGCCCCGGACGGCCAGTCAGTCCAGCCTCCGGAGCGCGCGCATGAACGTCGTCCACCCCGTGGTCGCCGCCACCACCACGATCGACGGCGCGCTGAAGGACGTCGCCGACGTCGACCCGGTCTTCATGGACGTCGCCGACCAGCGCACGGTTCTGCTCGAGCTGACCCGCCTCGAGGCCCGACTCGCCGAGCTGCGGCTGCGCGTCATGGCGGCGTCGGGCCAGGTCGCCGCCGACGAGGGGGCGCGCGACGTCGCCGCGTGGCTTGCGCACCGGGCGCGTCTCGACCGCGGTGAGTGTCGGCGCGACCTCGGGCTCGCGACGAGGCTCGAACGCCACCGGCCGGTCCTGGCCGAGGCGCTGCGGGCCGGCGAGGTCAACCGTGCGTAGGCAGAGGTCGTGGTCCGGGCGCTGGACGACCTGCCCGCTCACGTCGGTGCCGACGTCGAGCGCCTGGCCGAGGAGCGTCTGGTGGCCGAGGCGGCCCGGTTCGGTCCGCGGCAGCTCCGGGTGCTCGGTCGCAGGATCCTCGACGTGGTGGCTCCCGAGGTGGCCGACGACGAGGAGCGCCGCGCCCTGGAGCGCGAGGAGGCCCACGCCGCCCGCCACGCCTGGCTGACCACCCGCCGACGCGGCGACGGCACCACCGACGTCCGGATCCGCACGTCCGACCTCGTGGTCGACCGGCTGCTGACCTACCTGGAGGGCTTCACCTCGCCCCGCAGGCTCGCCGACACCCGCGACCGCCGTCCGTACGGGCGACGTCTCGGGGAGGCCTTCGGCGCGTTCCTCGAGAGCGTCGATCCACGTCGAATGCCGTTGCACGGCGGTGACGCGACCACGGTCGTGGTCACCGTCGGACTCGACGAGCTGCTCAGCGGGCTGGGCGTCGCCCTCGTGGGCGACACGCCGATCAGCGCGGCCGAGGCCCGTCGGTTGGCCTGCTCCGCACGGCTCGTCCCGGCCGTCCTCGGGGGCGACTCCGAGGTGCTCGACCTAGGCCGGGCGCGACGCCTGTTCACCCCCGCCCAGAGACGCGCGATGGCCGTGCGCGACCGCCGTTGCCGCGCCGACGGCTGCGACGTCCCCGCTGCATGGTGCGAGGCCCACCACGCTGCCGCGACGTGGGTCGACGGCGGGACGACCGACCTCGCCGACGGGCTCCTGCTGTGCTCCCACCACCACCATCGCGCCCACGACCGTCGCTATGACCTGCGTCGGCTCGCCGACGGGGACGTCCGGTTCCGGCGACGGCGCTAGGTCGCGCCGTCCTCGACCAGCCCGTTTGACCGGCGGCGCGCTGCCGGAGAGGCTGCGCGCATGCCACCCACCCGCCAGCGCCCCGCGTTCGACGCCGACCAGCGCACCGCCCTGCTGGGCTGGTACGACCTGCAGCGCGGCATCGTCGTGATGAAGTGCGACGGGCTGTCCGAGGCGGACGCCCGGCGCTCGGTGATCCCGGGCTCGCCCCTGATGACGGTCGCCGGGATCGTCTCCCACCTGACCTGGGCTGAGCAGCTGTGGTTCGAGCACGCGTTCCTCGGCCGCGAGCCCGACGGCCCCGGCTGGGACGGCGTCGAGGACTCCGAGTTCCAGGTCGGCGACCGCTCGTTCTCGCAGGTGCTGGCGTCGTACGACGCCCAGTGCCGACGCAGCGACGAGGTGCTCGCCGCCCACGACCTCGACGAACAGGGTGTCGGAGGCCAGTTCCCGTCGGCCGGCTCGACGCTGGGCTGGATGCTGCTCCACATGCTGGAGGAGACCGCCCGGCACGCCGGCCACCTCGACCTGGTCCGGGAGCTGCTCGACGGAGAGACCGGGTACTACTGATGCCGTGGCGCGGGGTCGCCGTCTCGGGGCTGGTGGCCCTCGGCGTGGCCGGAGGGGCCGTCGCCTTCCTCCAGGCGCGGGAACGGTCCTGCGGCTCGATGTCGGCCGGCGAGTGCGTCGGTGCGGGGCTCACCGAGTGGCTGGCGACCGTCCTCGTGGCGTACGTCGCCTGGGCGGTCGCCCTCCGCGTCGCCCGGACGGCGCTGCCGTGGCTGGCGCCGGTGGCGGTGGTCGCCGGGGTCAGCGTCTTCATCGTGCCGCTGGACCCGCCGCTGTGGGCGTCGGTCGTCGGCGTTGCACTGCTCGGGGCGGCCTGGGGCGCGATCCCGGTGCCCGGCGGCCGGAAGGCGGCGGCGTGACGCTGCGCAACGGACCCGCCGGCTACGGCTGGCTGACCAAGGCGCTGCACTGGCTGACCGTGCTGGCGGTCGCGGCCCAGTTCACGGTGGGCTACCTGATGGACGCCGACGATTCCGGCCGGGGGCGGGGCCGCGGGCGGAGCGGAGAGAGCGGCCGGGGCCGCGGCGGAGAGGGCTCGGGCTACCTCGACGACCCGGAGACCCTGCTCCGGGTCCACGTGGCGCTCGGCCTGACGATCCTGCTCCTCGCCGTCGTCCGGCTGGGGTGGAGGCGGGTGGCGGGACTGCCGCCGTGGTCGGAGTACCTGTCCGAGGGCCAGCGCCGGCTCGCGCACTGGACCGAGCGCGCTCTGCTCGCCCTGCTGTTCGTGGTGCCGCTCAGCGGGCTGGCGCTGGTCGCCGCGGGCGACGACGACGTGCTGCCGCTCCACGTCGGCGCGCACCTGGCGTTCTACGTGGCCCTGGCGGCCCACCTGTTCACCAACCTGAGACCCCGCGTGCTGCGCCGGATGCTCTGACCGCTCCGGGCGTGGTGTGGGAGGGCTACCAGCCCCGCTCCCGCCACTCGGCGAGGTGCGGACGCTCTGCCCCGAGGGTGGAGTCGTCGCCGTGGCCCGGGTAGAACCAGGTGTCGTCGTCGAGCGTGCCGAACAGCTTGGTCTCGACGTCGTCGATCAGCTGCCGGAAGGCGTCGTCGTCGCCGAACGTCGCCCCAACGCCGCCGGGGAAGAGGGAGTCGCCCGTGAACAGGTGGGCGTGCCCGTCGGGGTCGTCGTGCACCAGGCAGATCGACCCCGGGGTGTGGCCGGCCACCGCGATCACCCGCAGCTCGGTGGAGCCAACCTGAACGGTGTCGCCGTCGCCGACCCGGCGGGTGACCGGTACGCCGGTCTGCTCGGTGATCGCGTCGGCGTCGGGCGCGCCGGCGACCACGACGGCGCCCGTCGCGGCGACGACGTCGGCGAGGGCGCGGTGGTGGTCCCAGTGCTGGTGGGTCGTGACGACCGTGCTCAGCCCGCCCTCACCCAGCAGCGGGAGGAGGGTGCCCGGCTCGGCGGCGGCGTCGACGAGCACCTGCTCACCGGTGTCGAGGCAGGTGAGCAGGTAGCAGTTGTTGGACATCTCGGGGTCGACGGCGACCTTGGTGACCCGCAGCCGGGACAGCTCGCGGACGTCGGGCTCGCCGCCGGGCCGGACGGCGCCGGTGTAGGCCATCACCAGCCGCCGATCCGCGGCAGCTGGCCGCGGCTGCACGACACCTGCTCGCCCGGCGTACGGCCGGTGAGCCACCACGCCACCTGGGCCACGGGACCCGTCACGACGACGGGGTCGTCGCCGGGCTCGCCCGTCTCCCAGGTGCGGTCGGAGTCGAGGGGTCGGACCGCGAAGGCCTCGTCGGGCTGCTGCCGCTTGAGCATGCCGTCGACCAGCTCCTCGGCGAACTGCCGCGGCCAGTCGTCGGGGGAGTACCCGACGTCGAGGTCGACGTGGTGGATCTCGATCTCGCGCACGCGCATCAGCGGCACCGCCCGGAGCGGGAGCGTCGGCCCGCCGCGGGTGCGCTCGAAGCGCCCCTCCCACCGGTCCGGCGGCACGGCCTGGACGGCCTCCGGGAACTCCGCGGTCCCGGCCAGCAGCCGCTCCCGGAGCGCGGCGTGGTCGGCGCCGGCGAGCTCCTCGATGTCGTCGTCGCGGGCGTCCTGCGACTCGTACATCGGCACCGGCGCACCCTCGACCTCGCCCCGCAGCACGCCGGCGAGGGCCTCCGCGTTGAGGGCGAGATGGGCCACGACGTGGGCCCGGGTCCAGCCGGGCAGCCCCGACGGGGCGGACCAGTCGTCGCCGCTCAGGCGGTCGACGCCCCGCACCAGTCGCGGGCCCGCGTCCACGAGGTGGGCGAGCTGCCGATCGATGTCCGCGAGATCCGCCATGGGCTCCATCTTGCCCGACATGAGAGTGTGGGATGCGTCGGCGTGGCGGGTTGCCGCGACGGCCGTGATGCCGAACACTTGTTCGAAACGACCTGTGACAGACCCGAAGGACCGCAGTGGCCGACCAGCTCATCATCCGGGGCGCGCGTGAGCACAACCTGAAGGACATCTCGCTCGACCTGCCTCGCGACGCGCTCATCGTCTTCACCGGCCTCTCGGGCTCGGGCAAGTCGAGCCTGGCGTTCGACACGATCTTCGCCGAGGGCCAGCGCCGCTACGTCGAGTCGCTGTCGGCGTACGCCCGCCAGTTCCTGGGCCAGATGGACAAGCCCGACGTCGACTTCATCGAGGGCCTCTCGCCCGCGGTGTCGATCGACCAGAAGTCCACGTCGAAGAACCCCCGCTCGACCGTCGGCACCATCACCGAGGTCTACGACTACCTCCGGCTGCTGTTCGCCCGGATCGGCCGCCCCCACTGCCCGACGTGCGGCGCGCCGATCGAGCGGCAGACGCCCCAGCAGATCGTCGACCGGGTGCTGGCGCTCGAGGAGGGTCGCCGGTTCCAGGTCCTGGCGCCGGTGATCCGCGGCCGCAAGGGCGAGTACGTCGAGCTGTTCCGGCAGCTGCAGGCCCAGGGCTTCTCGCGGGCCCGGGTCGACGGCGAGACCCACACCCTCGACGACCCTCCCAAGCTCGACAAGCAGCGCAAGCACACCATCGAGGTGGTCGTCGACCGGCTCGCGGTCAAGGAGTCCGCCAAGCGCCGGCTCACCGACTCGGTCGAGACCGCGCTCAACCTCGCGGGTGGCCTGGTGCTGCTCGACTTCGTCGACCTCGCTCCGTTGGATTCCGGGGCAGAGGACCCCGGTCGTGAGCTGCGGTTCTCCGAGAAGATGTCGTGCCCCAACGAGCACCCGATCGACACCGACGAGCTCGAGCCACGGTCGTTCTCGTTCAACTCGCCGTTCGGCGCCTGCCCGGAGTGCCACGGGCTCGGCACCCGGCTCGAGGTCGACCCCGAGCTGGTCGTCCCCGACCCGACGGCCAGCCTCGGCGAGGGCGCCATCCAGCCGTGGGGCCAGGCCCACGTCGCCGACTACTTCCAGCGGCTGCTCGGCGCGCTCGGCGACGAGCTCGGGTTCGACCTCGACACCCCGTGGGAGGACCTCACCGCGAAGCAGCAGAAGTCGATCCTCTGGGGACACCCCACCAAGGTCCACGTCGTCACCCGCAACCGCTACGGCCGCGAGCGGTCCTACTACGCGCAGTTCGAGGGCGTGCAGAGCTACATCGAGCGGCGCCACCGCGAGGCCGAGTCCGACACCAGCCGGGAGCGGTTCGAGGGCTTCATGCGCGAGGTGCCGTGCCCGGCGTGCGGCGGCTCGCGGCTCAAGCCCGTGTCGGTGGCGGTGACCGTCGGTGAGCGCAGCATCGCCGAGGTCTGCGCGCTGCCGATCAACGAGACCGCCGACTTCCTGCGCGCGCTCGACCTCACGGCCCGCGAGAAGCAGATCGGCGAGCGGGTCCTCAAGGAGATCCTCGAGCGCCTCAACTTCCTGCTCGACGTCGGCCTCGACTACCTCTCCCTCGATCGGCCCTCCGGCTCGCTGTCGGGCGGCGAGGCGCAGCGGATCCGGCTGGCCACCCAGATCGGTGCGGGCCTCGTGGGGGTGCTCTACGTCCTCGACGAGCCCTCGATCGGCCTCCACCAGCGCGACAACCACCGGCTGATCGAGACCCTGGTCCGGCTCAAGGACCTCGGCAACACGCTGATCGTCGTCGAGCACGACGAGGACACCATCCGTGTCGCCGACCACGTCGTCGACATCGGCCCCGGCGCCGGCGAGCACGGTGGCCAGGTCGTCCACTCCGGCGACGTGCAGGGGTTGCTCGACCACGCCGACTCGATGACCGGTGCCTACCTCTCGGGACGCCGCGAGATCCCCGTCCCCGCCGTACGCCGCCCGCGCACCAAGGGGCGCGAGCTGGTGGTCCACGGTGCCCGTGAGCACAACCTCCAGGACATCGAAGTCGCGTTCCCGCTCGGCCTGTTCGTCGCCGTGACGGGCGTGTCCGGCTCGGGCAAGTCGACGCTGGTCAACGACATCCTCTACACCTCGCTCGCCAAGCAGCTCTACCGCTCGCGTGCGGTGCCCGGCCGGCACCGGCGGATCAGCGGGGTGGCCGAGGTCGACAAGGTCATCCACGTCGACCAGTCGCCGATCGGCCGCACGCCGCGGTCCAACCCTGCGACCTACACCGGGGTCTTCGACCACGTCCGCAAGCTGTTCGCCTCCACCCCGGAGGCCAAGATGCGCGGCTACCAGCAGGGTCGGTTCTCGTTCAACGTCAAGGGCGGCCGCTGCGAGGCCTGCTCCGGCGACGGCACGATCAAGATCGAGATGAACTTCCTTCCCGACGTCTACGTGCCCTGCGAGGTCTGCCACGGCGCCCGCTACAACCGCGAGACGCTCGAGGTCCACTACAAGGGCAAGACCATCGCCGAGGTCCTCGACATGCCGATCGAGGAGGCCAAGGACTTCTTCGCCGCGGTGCCGGCGATCGCGCGTCACATGACGACGTTGTGCGAGGTCGGGCTCGGCTACGTCCGGCTCGGCCAGCCCGCCACCACGCTGTCCGGCGGCGAGGCGCAGCGGGTGAAGCTGTCCAGCGAGCTGCAGAAGCGCTCGACGGGCCGGACCGTCTACGTGCTCGACGAGCCCACCACGGGCCTCCACTTCGAGGACATCCGCAGGCTGCTGGGGGTGCTCTCGAGCCTGGTCGACAAGGGCAACACCGTGCTGGTGATCGAGCACAACCTCGACGTCATCAAGACCGCCGACTGGATCGTCGACATGGGTCCCGAGGGCGGGTCCCGCGGTGGGCTCGTCGTCGCCGAGGGCACGCCCGAGGAGGTCGCGGCCGACCCCGGGAGCCACACCGGCGCGTTCCTCCGGCCGATGCTCGAGGGCCGGGAGGCGGCGCAGCCGAAGCGCCGTACCCGGAAGGCGCCCGCGACGACGTCGGCTCCGTCGGCGGCGAAGAAGACCGCGAAGAAGACGGCGGCCAGGAAGGCGCCCGCGAAGCGGACCCGCCAGCGGGCCTCCTGAGGATCGGGTGAACCACCGGACCGGTCGGACCGTCCCACCGGGTGGCTAGATTGACCGACATCCGTCTCGCACCGACCGGAGGACACCATGACCGCTGACCTCGGACGCCGCCGCGTGATCGCAGGGACCGCCGGCCTCGGCCTGGCCACCCCGCTGCTCGCGGCGTGCGGCGGTGACGACGGCGGCTCGGACTCCGCGGACGGCGGATCCGGCGGAGGGGGCGGCCCCGTCGCCACCACGGCCGACGTCCCGGTCGGCGGCGGGACGATCAACAGCGACGAGGAGGTCGTGGTCACCCAGCCCGCGGAGGGCGAGTTCAAGGCGTTCACCGCCGTCTGCACCCACCAGGGCTGCATCGTCGGCAAGGTGGAGAACAACGAGATCATGTGCCCCTGCCACGGCAGCGCCTTCTCCGCCGAGGACGGCAGCGTGGTCACCGGGCCGGCGACCGAGCCGCTGGCGGCGGTGCAGGTCAGCGTCGAGGGCGACCAGATCTCACTGGCCTGAGGACCCCGCCGCCCGAGCGCGGCGAGGCCCTCGACGGCCGGCGCGGCTCAGAGGTCGACCGGGCGCAGGACCTGGCTGATGCCGTGGGCGATCTGACGGTTGCCGGCGTTGATGTCGGCGAGCCACGGGATCACCACCGCGCTCCTGTTGTCGGGGTCGGCGTCCTCGAGGTAGAGCCGGTCCCGCCGGGGCTTGTAGTCGACCGTGAGCGTGACCCCGTTGGCCATCGTCAGCGTGGCGCCGTCGGCGGCCTTGGCCTGCTCGAACGTGATCGGCGGGCCCGTGACCACGTGGTAGAGCAGCACGTACTCGACGGTGTCGACGCCGAGCGAGCCCACGGCGGCGTACGTCGCCTCCTCGCTGCGCGGCCGGGAGCCGGTCAGCTGCTTGACCAGCGAGCGGAACGCCTTGTCCCGGGGCGCGAACGCCGTGAGCTCGGTCTCGCCGTCGGCCAGCAGCGCCACCGCGCTGTCCGGCTTGGCAGCGAGCACGTCGTTGACGGCCTGGTCGAGGATGTCGAAGTCCTGCCAGTCGGTGTCGAGCTCCAGGCCGTCGGCGGCCAGGACCTCGGCCAGGCTCGTGGTCCCGGGCGGGTCGGCCTGGGCAGGTGCGGGTAGGACCGAGAGGGCCAGGGCGAGGATGCCTGCCCCGGCGGCGGTGGTGCCCTTGTGCATGACGTTTCTCCTCGGGATCGACGGACGGGAGAGAATCCCCCCACCGGGTTTCGTCCGGGACGACGCGAACGGTTGCGTGGCCGTGGCCACCCGCGCGAGTCCCGGCTCCGGGCCGCCGGGCGCCGTCGGTGGCGCGCCGTAGGGTTGAGGAGTGGCCACCCCCGCGTCCTACCGTCCCGAGCCGGGGTCGATCCCGACCCGGCCGGGTGTCTACCGGTTCCGGGACGCCCGCGGGCGCGTGATCTACGTCGGCAAGGCCAAGAACCTCCGCGCCCGGCTGTCGTCCTACTTCCAGGACATCGGCAACCTCCACCCCCGCACGGCCACTATGGTCACGACCGGGGCGAGCGTCGAGTGGACCGTGGTCAAGACCGAGGTCGAGGCGCTCCAGCTGGAGTACTCCTGGATCAAGGAGTTCGACCCCCGGTTCAATGTCAAGTACCGCGACGACAAGTCCTACCCGTGGCTCGCCGTCACCGTCGGCGACGAGTTCCCCCGCGTGATGGTCGGGCGCGGCGCCAAGAAGCGCGGCACCCGTTACTTCGGTCCCTACTCCCACGCCTGGGCGATCCGCGAGACGGTCGACCAGCTACTGCGGGTGTTCCCGATGCGGTCCTGCTCCAACGGCGTCTTCAAGCGCCACGGCCAGATCGGCCGGCCCTGCCTGCTGGGGTACATCGGGAAGTGCTCGGCGCCCTGCGTCGGCAACATCTCCGCCGACGACCACCGCGCGATCGTCGACGACCTGTGCGACTTCATGGCCGGCCGCACCGCGGCGTTCGTGAGGCGGATCGAGCGCGAGATGTACGCCGCCTCCGAGGCCGAGGACTTCGAGCGGGCGGCCCGGCTGCGTGACGACCTCGGCGCCCTCCACAAGGCGCTGGAGAAGCAGGCCGTGGTGCTCGGCGACGGCACCGACGCCGACGTGATCGCGCTCGCCGAGGACCCGCTCGAGGTGGCCGTCCAGATCTTCTACGTCCGGGGTGGCCGGATCCGCGGGCAGCGTGGCTGGGTCGCCGACCGCGTCGACGAGGGCGACACCGGTGAGCTGGTGCAGGGCTTCCTGCTGCAGCTCTACGGCGGCGCGTCCGGCGACGCCGACACCATCCCGCGCGAGGTGCTGGTGCCGACGCTGCCGCCCGACAGCGACGTGCTCGAGGAGCTGCTGGGCGACCTGCGGGGGAGCCGGGTCCGGATCCGGGTGCCGCAGCGCGGCGACAAGCGGACGCTCCAGGACACCGTGGCGACCAACGCCGCCCAGTCGCTGGCGCTCCACAAGACCAAGCGGGCCAGTGACCTCACCACCCGCAACCGCGCCCTCGAGGAGATCCAGCAGGCCCTCGAGCTCGACGAGGTGCCGCTGCGCATCGAGTGCTACGACGTCTCCAACCTCCAGGGCACCGAGGTGGTGGCCTCGATGGTGGTCTTCGAGGACGGCCTGGCCCGCAAGAGCGAGTACCGCCGGTTCGTCATCCGGGGGCCCTCGGACGGGCCTGTCGGACAGAACGACGTGGCTCACATGAAGCAGGTGATCACCCGACGGTTCCGCCGGCTGCAGGACGAGCTCGGCAGCTCGACCGAGGTCGTGACCGACGCCGGTCCGATGCTGGTCGACCCCGAGACCGGCCGGCCGCGGAAGTTCGCGTACGCGCCGGGACTGGTCGTCGTCGACGGTGGTCCGCCGCAGGTCGCGGCCGCCCGCGAGGCGATGTCGGAGCTGGGGTTCGACGACATCCCGGTGTGCGGCCTGGCCAAGCGGCTGGAGGAGGTCTGGGTGCCCGACCAGGACGACCCGGTGATCCTGCCGCGCAGCTCCGAGGGCCTCTACCTGCTCCAGCGGGTGCGCGACGAGGCCCACCGGTTCGCCATCACCCACCACCGCTCGCGGCGGTCCAGGTCGATGGTCGAGAGCCTGCTCGACGACGTGCCCGGTCTGGGGGAGGTACGCCGCAAGACCCTGCTCAAGCACTTCGGCTCGCTGCGCAAGCTGCGCGCGGCCACGGTCGACGACCTCGCCCAGGTGCCCGGCATCGGGGCCCGCACCGCCGCCGCGATCAAGGATGCGGTGGCGGCCACGGGTGGCCAGACTGTGTCCGTCAACACCACGACCGGTGAGCTGGAGGAGGGCTGATGGAGCACGGCGGCGAGCTGGTGGTGGTCACCGGCATGACGGGGGCCGGTCGCAGCACGGCGGCCAAGGAGCTGGAGGACCTCGGCTACTACGTCGTCGACAACCTGCCCCCGACGCTGCTGCGCGAGGTGGTCCGCCTGGTCGACGAGAGCCGCGGCGTCGAGCAGCCGATCGCCGTGGTCGTCGACGTCCGCTCCGGGTCGTTCTTCCAGTCGCTGACCGCCAACCTCGCCCAGGGCGCCACCGGTCGCAACACCACGCTGCTCTTCCTCGAGGCCGGCGACGAGGTCCTGGTCCGGCGCCAGGAGGCCGCACGCCGTCCCCACCCGCTCCAGGGCACCGGCCGGCTCCTCGACGGCCTGCGCCGCGAGCGGGTGGTGCTGCGCGACGTCCGCAGCAGCGCCGACCTGGTGATCGACACCTCCAACCTCAACGTCCACCAGCTCACCGACCGGATCGGCCAGGCGTTCGGCGGCGAGCAGGCGTCCCGGCTCCTGGTCACCGTGATCAGCTTCGGCTTCAAGTACGGCATCCCCGTCGACGCCGACTTCGTCGCCGACATGCGGTTCCTCCCCAACCCCCACTGGGTGCCCGAGCTGCGCAACCTCACCGGCAAGGACGCCCCGGTGGTCGACTACGTGAAGAGCCAGCCCGGGGCGATGGAGTTCCTCGACGGCTACCTCCCGGTGCTCGAACGGGTGGCCGCCGGCTACCTCGAGCAGGGCAAGCGGTTCATGACCGTCGCCATCGGCTGCACCGGGGGCAAGCACCGCAGCGTGGCCATGACCGAGGAGATCTCGCAGCGCCTGGTCGACCTCGGCTACGACGCGCGGGCCACCCACCGCGACCTCGGGCGTGAGTGACGTGCGGCCGACCGCCCAGTCCGCCGTGGCGCTGGGAGGCGGTCACGGCCTGCACGCCTCGCTGAGCGCGCTGCGGCGACTCCACGACGACCTCACCCTCGACCAGGTGACCGCCGTGGTCACGGTCGCCGACAACGGCGGCTCCTCGGGCCGGCTGCGCGGCGAGTTCGGGGTGCTCCCGCCCGGCGACCTGCGGATGGCGCTGGCCGCCCTGTGCGGCGAGGACGAGTGGGGCCGGACCTGGGCCGACGTCGTCCAGCACCGCTTCGCGGGCGACGGCGAGATGAACGGCCACGTCATCGGCAACCTGCTGATCGTCGGCCTGTGGGAGCAGCTGGGCGACCACGTCCGGGCCCTCGACTGGGTCGGGCGCCTGCTCGGCGCGCGGGGCCGGGTGCTGCCGATGGCGCTGACGCCGATGGACATCACGGCCGAGTTCCGCGGCGTCGACGGTGCCGACCGGTCCACCACGACCACCGTCCGCGGCCAGGTCGAGGTCGCCACCACCGCCGGTGAGATCGTCTCGGTCGCCCTCGACCCCGCCGACCCGGTCGGCTGTCCCGAGGCGGTCGAGGCGATCCTCCGGGCCGACTGGGTGGTCCTCGGCCCCGGGTCGTGGTTCAGCTCGGTGATCCCGCACCTGCTGGTCCCCGACCTGCGCCGCGCGCTCGCGAAGACCTCCGCACGACGGCTCGTCGTGCTCAACCTCGAGGGCCAGCAGGGGGAGACCCAGGACTGGGGCCCCGACGACCACCTGCGGGCGCTCCTGGCCTACGCCCCCGAGCTGCGGGTCGACCGGGTCCTCGCCGACCCGCGCACCGTCGGCGACGTGGGGGTGCTGCACGACGCCGTCAGCGCGCTGGGGGGCGGCCTCACCCTCGCCGAGGTCGCCGAGGACGACGGGTCGGGAGCGCCGGCCCCACGGCACGACCACGAGCTGCTCGCGGCCGCCTACCGGTCGATCTTCGAGGGGGAGTGACGCCGCGAGGGTTGTTGACGCGCGTGGCAGGATCAGCCCCATGGCGATGACGGCTCAGGTGAAGGCTGAACTGGCCAGCACCCCGACCACGAAGACCTGCTGTCGCAAGGCGGAGGTGTCCTCGATGCTCCGCTTCGCGGGCGGGCTCCACCTGGTGAGCGGGAAGGTCGTCATCGAGGCCGAGCTCGACACCGGCGCGGCCGCCCGGAGGCTGCGCAAGGACGTCTCGGAGGTCTACGGCCACCAGTCCGACGTGGTGATGGTCCAGGGCAACGGCATCCGCAAGGGGAGCCGCTACCTCGTGCGCATCGTCAAGGACGGCGAGGCGCTGGCCCGGCAGACCGGCCTGCTCGACCAGCGAGGTCGGCCGGTGCGCGGCCTGCCGCCCGCCGTGGTGTCCGGGGGTGGCTGCGACGCGGTCGCCGCCTGGCGGGGCGCCTTCCTGGCCCACGGATCCCTGACCGAGCCCGGCCGGTCGTCGTCGCTCGAGGTGACCTGTCCCGGCCCTGAGGCGGCCCTGGCCCTGGTCGGCGTGGCCCGCCGGCTGGGCGGGATCCAGGCCAAGGCGCGGGAGGTGCGCGGCGTCGACCGGGTCGTGATCCGCGACGGCGACGCCATCGGCGCGCTGCTGACCCGGCTGGGGGCCCACGAGTCGCTGATGGCGTGGGAGGAGCGGCGGATGCGTCGCGAGGTCCGGGCCACGGCCAACCGGCTCGCCAACTTCGACGACGCCAACCTGCGTCGTTCGGCCCGCGCCGCGGTCGCCGCGGGAGCCCGGGTCGAGCGGGCGCTGGAGATCCTCGGCGAGGAGGTGCCCGACCACCTCCGCCAGGCGGGCGCCCTCCGGCTGGAGCACAAGCAGGCCTCGCTCGAGGAGCTGGGCCAGCTCCACGACCCGCCGCTCACCAAGGACGCCATCGCCGGGCGGATCCGTCGCCTGCTGGCCATGGCCGACAAGCGCGCCGAGGAGCTCGGCATCCCCGACACGGAGGCGTCGCTGACGCCGGAGATGCTGGCCGAGGAGGCCTGAGCCAAGCGGCGGACGGGCGTCGTCCGCCGAGCCTCCTAGCGATAGGGTCGGGAGCGACCCGACCAGCCTTTTCCAGGAGTGACCTGCTGTGACCGTTCGCGTAGGCATCAACGGCTTCGGCCGCATCGGCCGCAACTTCTTCCGCGCCGTGCGGGCCTCCGGCGCCGACATCGAGATCGTGGGCGTCAACGACCTCACGGACAACGCGTCGCTGGCGCACCTGCTCAAGTACGACTCGATCCTGGGTCGGCTCGACGCCGACGTCTCCTCGACCGAGTCCGCCATCAAGGTGGGCGACCAGGAGGTCGCGGCGTTCGCCGAGCGCGACCCCGCCAACCTGAAGTGGGGCGACCTCGGCGCCGACGTGGTCGTCGAGTCCACCGGCTTCTTCACCGACGCCACCAAGGCCAAGGCGCACGTCGACGGCGGGGCCAAGAAGGTCATCATCTCCGCGCCGGCGAAGAACGAGGACCTCACGGTCGTGATGGGCGTCAACCACGAGCTCTACGACCCCGAGCAGCACACCGTGATCTCCAACGCGTCGTGCACCACCAACTGCCTGGCACCGATGGCGAAGGCGCTCAACGACGGGCTCGGCATCACCAAGGGCCTGATGACGACGATCCACGCCTACACCGCCGACCAGAACCTCCAGGACAACATCCACAAGGACCCGCGTCGCGCCCGCGCCGCCGCGATCAACATCGTGCCGACGTCGACCGGCGCCGCCAAGGCGATCGGGCTGGTGCTCCCCGAGCTGAAGGGCAAGCTCGACGGCTACGCACTCCGCGTCCCCACGCCGACCGGCTCGCTCACCGACCTCTCGTTCGAGGCCCCGCGCGACACCACCGTCGACGAGGTCAACGAGATCGTGAAGGCGGCGGCCGACGGCCGGTTCCTGCGCTACTCCACCGACCCGATCGTGTCCTCCGACATCGTGACCGACCCCGCGTCGTGCATCTTCGACGCGCCACTCACCAAGGTGATCGGCAACCAGGTCAAGGTCGCCGGCTGGTACGACAACGAGTGGGGCTACTCCAACCGGCTCGCCGACCTGATCCTCCACGTCGGGTCCACGCTCTGACGTGGCCGGCCACGACGTCGCCGACATCGACTCGCTGGGCGACCTGAGGGGCAAGCGCGTCCTGGTCAGGTCCGACCTCAACGTGCCGCTCGACACGGCTCCCGATGGTGGGGCAAGGATCACCGACGACGGCCGGGTCCGCGCGAGCGTCCCGACCATCCGGCGACTGGCCGAGGCCGGCGCCCGTGTCGTCGTGATGGCGCACCTGGGTCGGCCGAAGGGTGAACCGGACCCGGCGTACTCGCTGCGGCCGGTCGCGGCGCGGCTCGGCGAGCTGCTCGGCAGCGACGTCGCGTTCGCCACCGACACCGTCGGCGAGAGCGCCACCGAGACGGTCGCGGGGCTGGACGACGGCCAGGTGGCGGTGCTCGAGAACGTCCGCTTCAACCCGGGCGAGACCAGCAAGGAGGACGAGATCCGGGGCGCCTTCGCCAGCGAGCTCGCCAAGCTGGGCGACGCGTTCGTGAGCGACGGCTTCGGGGTGGTCCACCGCAAGCAGGCCTCGGTCTACGACATCGCCCTCCACCTGCCGTCCGCGATGGGCGGGCTGGTCGCGGCCGAGGTCGATGTGCTGCGTCGCCTCACCCACGACCCCGAGCGGCCCTACGTCGTCGTCCTGGGTGGGTCCAAGGTCTCCGACAAGCTCGGCGTCATCGACAACCTGATGGGCCAGGCCGATCGGCTGCTGATCGGCGGCGGCATGGTCTTCACGTTCCTCAAGGCCCAGGGCCACGAGGTCGGGTCGAGCCTGCTCGAGGACGACCAGGTCGACACCTGCCGCGACTACCTCGCCCGGGCCGACGAGACGGGTGTCGAGATCGTGCTGCCGACCGACGTGGTCGTCGACACCGCGTTCCCCTCCGGCGACCGGGAGCCGCAGCCGCGGGTCGTGGCCGCGGACGCGATCCCCGCCGACAGCCTCGGGCTCGACATCGGCCCCGAGTCCGGTGCGGCGTTCGCGGACGCCGTACGCGCGGCCCGGACCGTGTTCTGGAACGGCCCGATGGGGGTCTTCGAGACCCCGGCGTTCGCCGACGGCACCCGCGCGGTGGCGCAGGCGCTCACCGAGGTCGACGGGCTGTCGGTCGTCGGTGGTGGCGACTCCGCCGCAGCGGTGCGCACCCTCGGCTTCGACGAGGCGGCCTTCGGCCACATCTCCACCGGCGGCGGTGCCAGCCTCGAGTACCTCGAGGGCACCGAGCTGCCCGGCATCGCCGTCCTGTCACGCTGACCATCCCTGCACGCCCCGAAGGAGCCACCCCCATGACGCGCACGCCCCTGATGGCCGGCAACTGGAAGATGAACCTGAACCACCAGGAAGCCGTGGTGCTGGTCCAGAAGCTGGCCTGGACGTTGGCGGACAAGAAGCACGACTACGGCCAGGTGGAGGTGGTGGTCCTGCCGCCGTACACCGACCTGCGGTCGGTGCAGACCCTCGTCGACGGCGACCAGCTGCTGGTGAAGTACGGCGCCCAGGACGTGTCGGAGCACGACTCCGGCGCCTACACCGGCGAGATCTCGGCCGGCATGCTGGCGAAGCTCGGCTGCTCCTACGTCGTGGTGGGCCACTCCGAGCGGCGCGAGCACCACGGTGAGAACGACGAGCTGGTCAACGCCAAGGCCCGCAAGGCGGTCGACGCGGGGATGACGCCCATCGTCTGCGTCGGCGAAGGCCTCGAGGTCCGCCAGGCCGGTGAGCACGTCCCCTACACGTTGGCTCAGGTCGACGGGTCGCTCGCAGGCTTCTCGGCGGGGCAGGTCGCCGAGCTGGTCGTGGCCTACGAGCCCGTATGGGCGATCGGCACGGGCGAGGTCGCCACCCCCGACGACGCCCAGGAGGTCTGCGCCGCGATCCGGGAGCGGGTGCGGGAGGTCCACGGCGACGCGGCCGCCGACGGCGTACGGGTGCTGTACGGCGGCTCGGTCAAGGCGGCCAACGTCGCCGGGATCATGGACAGGAACGACGTCGACGGCTGCCTGGTCGGCGGCGCCAGCCTGCAGGCCGACGAGTTCGGGGGGATCTGCCGCTTCTACGACATGCCGCTGCTCTGACCGCGATCCGGTGACGTAGGATTCTCGACCGTGACTCTGCTCTTCACAGTCCTGCTCGTGATCACGAGCCTGCTCCTGATCCTGCTGGTGCTGCTCCACAAGGGCCGCGGCGGCGGGCTCTCCGACATGTTCGGTGGCGGCGTCTCCAGCTCGCTCGGAGGCTCGTCGGTGGCGGAGCGCAACCTCGACCGGATCACCGTCGGCATCGGCGTGATCTGGTTCGCCTGCATCGTCGCGCTGGGCCTGCTCACGGCCTACCAGAGCTGAGAGGAACGACCATGGCTCAAGGCGGGAACGCCATCCGTGGCAGCAGGGTCGGCGCCGGCCCCATGGGCGAGGCCGAGCGCGGTGAGGCCGCGCCCCGGCAGGCAGTCACCTACTACTGCTCCCACGACCACCGCGCCGTCGTGCAGTTCGCGGTCGACGCGGTGGTGCCCGACGAGTGGGACTGCCCCAAGTGCGGCCTCCCGGCCAGCCGCGACCAGGAGAACCCACCCCCGGCCCCCAAGATCGAGCCCTACAAGACCCACCTCGCCTACGTGAAGGAGCGCCGCTCCGAGGCCGAGGCCGCCGACATCCTCGACGAGGCCCTCGAGCTGCTCCGCTCCCGCCGCAAGTCCGGCGACCTCATCTTCTGACCCGCGACCCGTCACTTCTACGGGTTCAGAACCCACCGAGCCGTCATTTCTGCAGGTTCGTGCGGCGTCGAGCCGGCACTCGTGCAGCCTTCCCCGCGGGCCTGTGGATGAGCGCTCCGCCGTCGTCGAGGTTCCGGCCACAGTGGGGCCATGTCCCCACGTGTTCCTTGGCTCCCGGCTGACCTTCCGTTCCTCGACGAGCGCTGCCCCCTGCCGCTGACCCGCCCGTTCTCCACGAGCGAGGCGATGGCGCTCGGGGTGTCGCGAACTCGTCTGGCGACCCTGACCCGGCGCGGACTGATCAGGCCCGTGCTCCGCGGAGTCCACGTCGCGGCGCAGGTCGTGGACAGCATCGAGTGTCGTGCCGAGGCGCTGTCGCTCGTCGTACCGCCCAGCGCGATCGTCACCGACCGGACGGCGGCCTGGCTCCACATGGTCGATGTCCTCGCGCCGTCGGCGGTGCACCAGATGCCTCCGGTCGACATCTTCTCGCGCGCCGAGAGTCGGCTGCGCCGCCCCAGCGTCACCAGCGGCGAACGACGGATGCTCGACCAGGACGTCACGGTCGTCAACGGGGTGCGCGTCACGACGAAGCTCCGGACGGCCTTCGACCTCGGGCGACGACTCAACCGCTACCACGCCCTCGCCGCGCTCGACGGACTGCTCCGCGCCGGCGTCCAGCACCAGGAGCTGCTCGCCGGGGTGGAGCGCTTCCGCGGCGAGCGCGGCGTCGTCCAGCTGCGTCATCTCGCTCCGCTGGCAGACCCGCGCGCAGAGTCGCCCCCGGAGTCCGTGCTGCGTCTGCACTGGCTCGAGGCGAGCGGCATGCCCTCGCCGGAACCACAGGTCTGGGTCCACGACGGCGACTACGCCCGTTTCCGCGTCGACGTGGGCAACGAAGAGCTCAGGTACGGCGCCGAGTACGACGGCCGGGCGTTCCACGAGGACGACGCGGCGGATGCCGAACGCCGCGCGTGGCTGGACCTGGTGGGCGGCTGGGTGATCGACACCTTTGTCGACGTAGACATCTATCCCCGGGGAGACCCCACCACCCGGCTCCAACACGGCGCGTACCTCGCGCGCCGGCGTTCGGGGCTCTGGGTCCCGCAGGGCCGGTACCTGCGCAGCTGACGGCTCAGGGGGTTGTGAACCTGCACAAGTGACGGGTCGGCAGGGAGGGAGCCTGCACAAGTGACGGGTCGGCAGGGAGGGAGCCTGCACAAGTGACGGGTCGGCTAGAGGCGGGAGGCAGCGGGGCGGTCGAGGAACCAGACGACCTCGGTGGGAGAGCCGTCGACGTCCGGGAGGCCGGTGACGCCGCGGGCGGGGGTCTCGTGGAGGTCGCCGTCGTCGGCCAGTGCCCGGGCGACCGCCTCCGCCTTCTCCTCGCCGCTCGCGACGAACCAGACGGCGCGGCTGCGGTTCAGCGCCTCGAAGGTGAGGCTGACCCGCTCCGGCGGCGGCTTGGGCGACTCCCGGACCGCCACCGTGATCGCGTCGGCGACGTCGAGGGCGGGGTGACCGGGGAACAGCGAGGCACAGTGCCCGTCCGGGCCGATGCCGAGCATCACCACCTCGAAGGCGCCGGAGCCGTGCTCCCGGATCGCCTCCGCGTACGCCGCCGCGGCGTCGCCGACCGTGGCGGTGGTGTCGGTGGCCGCGACCTCGTGCACGTGGGCGTCAGGAACGCCGACCCGGTCCAGGAACGACCGGCGCGCGTCGAGCGCGTTCCGCTCGGCGCTGTCGGGCGCGACGAAGCGCTCGTCGCCCCACCAGACGACGACCCGCCCCCAGTCGACCTCGGAGCGTGGGCCGGCCTCCCCGAGCGCGGCGTGGATCCGCTCCGCGATCGAGCCGCCCGTCAGCGCGACCTGGGGGGACCCGCCTCCCGCCTGCGCGGCCTCGAGCCGGGCCAGCAGCTCGCCCGCGACGGCCCGGGACAGGGCGTCGGCGTCGTCGAACACCTCGATACGGGTGGTGCTCACGCCGTGCTCCGCATCTTGAGCACCCGCTTGGTGACCGCCGCGTAGACGTCGTCCTCGTCGCTCCAGCGCAGCTCCTCGGCGAGCAGCTCGGGCAGCTCCCGCCGTTTCAGCGCGACCGGCCGGTCGGGCTGTCCCGGGGAGGAGAACACGGCGAGCTTGCCGTCGCCGCGGGCGATCCGGATGTCGCCGTCGGCCGTGGTCAGCACCACCTCGGTGATGCCGGGCCCGTCGGAGGAGATCCGGTCGGCCGGCACCTTCAGCCGCTCGGCCAGCCAGGCCAGGAGCAGGTCGGCGCTCGGGCTGATCCGCTCGGCGGCGACGGACACCCGGCGTACCTTGAGCGGGTGCTGGTCGAGCGCGGCGGCCAGCAGGGCCCGCCAGGGCGTGATCCGGGTCCAGGCGAGGTCTGTGTTGCCGGAGGCGTACGCCTCGCACTGGCTGTGCAACGCCCGGAGCTTGCCGCGCGACACGAACGCCGTGTCGGTGATCCGGCGCTGCGCCAGCCTCCCGAGCGGGTCGGAGGCGGGGTCGGCCGGGTGGTCGGAGGGCCACCAGAGGACGACGGGGGAGTCGGGCAGCAGCAGCGGCAGCACGACCGACTCGGGGTGCTTGACGACCTCGCCGCGCAGCCGGATCAGGGCCGTCTCGCCTCCCCAGCCCTGGCCGATGCCGACCTGGGCGTCGACCCGGCCGGCGCCGCGACCGTCGCCGCGGATCACGCCGAGGACCCGCGCGGGGTGCTCGTGCGACGCCTCGCGGGCGGCGTCCATGGCGGCCGGTGCGTCGTCCTCGCCGACGACGATGACCAGCGTCATCACCATGCCCATCGCCGGGCTCCCGGCGCGGGTCCGGCCGCGGACGAACTCGGCGGCGATCCCCGCGGAGTCGGTGTCGGTCAGCTCGATCACTACGGTCGCCTCCAGGTCCGGCCGTCACGGGCCATCATCGCGTCCGCCGAGGGCGGGCCCCAGGTGCCCGCCTGGTAGCGGTCGGGCTTGCCCGACCTCTGGTCCTGCCGTGCCCAGTGGTCGAGGATCGGGTCGAGGATCTTCCACGACAGCTCGACCTCCTGGTGGCGGGGGAACAGCGGCGGGTCGCCCAGCAGCACGTCGAGGATCAGCCGTTCGTACGCCTCGGGGGAGGACTCGGTGAACGAGCCGCCGTAGGCGAAGTCCATGGTCACGTCGCGGATCTCGAGGTGGGTGCCCGGCACCTTGGACCCGAACCGGATGGTCAGCCCCTCGTCGGGCTGCACCCGGACCACCAGCGTGTTCTGGGTGAGCTCCTCGGTGGCGCTGGCGTGGAACGGCAGGTGGGGTGCCCGCTTGAACACCACGGCCACCTCGGTCACGCGGCGTCCGAGCCGCTTGCCGTGCCGCAGGTAGAACGGCACCCCGGCCCACCGCCGGTTGTCGATGCCGAGCGTGATCGCGGCGAACGTCTCGGTCTTCGAGCGCTGCGGGATCCCCTCCTCGTCGTGGAAGCCCGCCACCTTCACGCCGCCGGACCACCCGGCCGTGTACTGGCCGCGGGCGGTGGTCAGGTCGAGCCGGCGGGGGAGGGTGACCGACTCGAACACCTTCTGCTTCTCGATCCGCAGGCTCTCGGCCCGGAAGTCGGTGGGCTCCTCCATCGCGATCAGCGCCATCAGCTGGAGCAGGTGGTTCTGGATGACGTCGCGAGCGGCACCGATGCCGTCGTAGTAGCCGGCCCGCCCGCCGATCCCGATGTCCTCGGCCATCGTGATCTGCACGTGGTCGACGTAGTTGGAGTTCCAGATCGGCTCGAACATCGCGTTGGCGAACCGCATCGCCAGGATGTTCTGCACCGTCTCCTTGCCGAGGTAGTGGTCGATCCGGAACACCGAGGCCGGGGGGAAGACCCGGCCCAGGCTGTCGTTGAGCTCGCGGGCCGACTCGAGGTCGTGCCCGAACGGCTTCTCGACGACCACGCGGCGCCAGGAGCCGTCGCGCTGCTCGCTCAGGCCGTGCTCCTCGAGCTGCTGCACGACGTCACCGAAGAACTTCGGCGGGATCGAGAGGTAGAACGCGTGGTTGCCGCCCGTGCCGCGGACCAGGTCCAGCTCCTCGATGGTGCGGCGCAGCTGGTCGAAGGCCATGTCGTCGGAGAAGTCGCCGGGGACGAACCGGAAGCCTTCCGAGAGCTGGCGCCACACCTCCTCGCGGAACTCGGTGCGGCTGTGCGTCTTGACCGCGTCGTGGACGATCTGGGCGAAGTCCTGGTCGGCCCAGTCGCGGCGCGCGAAGCCGACCAGGCTGAAGCCCGGCGGGAGCAGGCCGCGGTTGGCGAGGTCGTAGATCGCCGGCATCACCTTCTTGCGGGCGAGGTCACCGGTGACGCCGAAGAGCACCATGCCGCACGGGCCGGCGATCCGGGGGAGCCGCCGGTCCTCCGGGTCGCGCAGCGGGTTGACGTACGTCGGGGTGTCGGTCACGGGGAGCGCTGCGTCCGGTAGTAGCCGATGAGCGAGCGGGTGGAGGCGTCCTGCTCGGCGAGGGCGGCGTCGTCGCCGGCCACGGCGGGGGTGACCTGCTGGGCCAGCTGCTTGCCGAGCTCGACGCCCCACTGGTCGAAGCTGTCGATGCCCCACACGACGCCCTGGGTGAAGGTGATGTGCTCGTAGAGGGCGATCAGCTGGCCGAGCACCGACGGGCTCAGCTCCGGGGCCATGATCGAGGTGGTGGGGCGGTTGCCGGTGAACACCCGGGCGGGCACCAGCTCCTCCGGCGTCCCCTCGGCCCGCACCTCCGCAGGCGTCTTGCCGAACGCCAGCGCCTGGGTCTGCGCGAAGAAGTTGGCGAGGAACAGCTCGTGGACGTCCTGGCTCCGCCCGTCCTCGGTGGCGTCGACCAGGGGGTACGCCGGCCGGGCGAACGCGATGAAGTCGGCCGGCACCAGCCGGGTGCCCTGGTGGATCAGCTGGTAGAAGGCGTGCTGGCCGTTGGTGCCCGGCTCGCCCCACCACACCTCGCCGGTTCCGCTGGTGACCGGGCTGCCGTCCCAGCGGACCCCCTTGCCGTTGGACTCCATGGTCAGCTGCTGGAGGTACGCCGGGAACCGGTGCAGCAGCTGGGCGTAGGGCAGCACCGCGTGGGTCTGGGCGCCGAGGAAGTCGGCGTACCAGACGTTGAGCAGGCCCATCAGCACCGGGACGTTCCGCTCCAGCGGCGTGCTGCGGAAGTGCTCGTCCATCGCGTGCATCCCGGCCAGCAGCTCGGCGAACCGGTCCGGCCCGACCGCGACGACCAGCGACGTGCCGATGGCGCTGTCGAGGGAGTAGCGGCCGCCGACCCAGTCCCAGAAGCCGAACGCGTTGTCGGGGTCGATCCCGAAGTCGGCCACCTTGTCGAGCGCGGTCGACACCGCGACGAAGTGCCGCGCGACCGCCTCGTCGGCGTCGTGGCCCGACAGGCCGTCGAGCAGCCACGCCTTGCAGAGCCGTGCGTTGGTGAGCGTCTCGAGGGTGCCGAAGGTCTTGCTGGAGACGACGAACAGGGTGGTGGCGGGGTCGAGCCCGGCGAGCGTGGTGGCCGCGTCGGTCGGGTCGATGTTGCTGATGAAGCGGCACTCCAGGCCGTCCTGCACGTACGGCGCGAGCGCCTCGTAGGCCATCACCGGCCCGAGGTCGGAGCCCCCGATGCCGATGTTGACGACCGTGCGGATCCGCTCGCCGGTGACCCCGGTCCACTCGCCCGAGCGCACCCGGTCGGCGAACGCGTAGACCCGCGCGAGCACCTCGTGGACGTCGGCGACCACGTCGTGCCCGTCGACCTCGAGCGAGGCACCCTCGGGCAGTCGGAGCGCCGTGTGGAGCACCGCCCGGTCCTCGGTCACGTTGATGTGGTCGCCCCGGAACATCGCGTCGCGCCGTCCGGCCAGGTCGACGTCCTCGGCCAGCTCGAGCAGCGCGGCCAGCACCGCGTCGTCGACCAGGTTCTTGGACAGGTCGACGTGCAGGTCGGCGGCGGAGTGGGTGAGCCGCTCCACCCGACCCGGGTCACCCTCGAGCCAGCCGCGCAGGTCGGGGGTGAGCGAGGCCGCCAGGGTGGTCAGGCGGCTCCACGCCGCCGTCCCTGTCGCGTCGACCGGCCCCCCGTCCCGCGTCATGCGCGGGCGGACTCGAGGGACTCGGACAGCTCTTCCAGCAGCTCGTCCCAGGCCACCACGAACTTGTCGACGCCCTCCTTGATCAGCACCTCGATGACGTCGTCGTAGTCGATGCCAGCGGCCGCCAGGGCATCCATGTGGGCACGGGCGTCGTCGTAGAAGGGACGGACGCGGTCACCCCGCACCTCCCCGTGGTCGGCGACCGCCTCGAGCGTCTTCTCGGGCATCGTGTTGACCGTGTTCTCGACGACCAGGTCGACGACGTACATCGTGTCGTCGTAGTCGGGGTTCTTGACGCCGGTGCTGGCCCACAGCGGTCGCTGGGTGTTGGCGCCCTGCTCGCGGAGCGCCTCCCACCGGGGTCCGGTGAAGAACTCCTCGTAGGCCTGGTAGGCCAGCCGGGCATTCGCGACACCCGCCTTGCCGCGCAGAGACGGGTCGGTGCCGGGGCCGGACGTCGTCGCCTCGAGCCGCTTGTCGATCTCGGTGTCGACCCGGGAGACGAAGAACGACGCGACGGAGTGGATGGTCGACAGGTCGTGCCCCTGGGCCCGGGCCTGCTCGAGCCCCGCGACGTAGGCCTCCATCACGTGCCGGTACTGGTCGAGGCCGAAGATCAGGGTCACGTTGACGCTGATCCCGGCGGCGAGGGTCTGGGTGATGGCGGGCCAGCCCTCGGGCGTGCCGGGGATCTTGATGAACAGGTTCGGCTCACCGACGGTGTCCCAGAGCTCGCGCGCCTCGGCGATGGTTGCCTCGGTGTCGTGCGCGATCGCGGGGCCCACCTCGATCGAGACCCGGCCGTCGACCCCGTTGGTGGCGTCGAAGACCGGTCGCAGGATCTTGCAGGCCTCCCGGACGTCGTCGGTCGTGATCGCCCGTGCAGCCCTGTCGACGTCGGCGCCGGACGCGGCGAGCTCGCGCACCTGCTCGTCGTAGCGCTCGCCCTCGGCCAGCGCGGACTGGAAGATCGCGGGGTTGCTCGTGACGCCGACGAGGAAGCTGTTCTTGACCAGGTCGGCCAGGTTGCCGGTCTCGATCCGTTCGCGGGAGAGGTCGTCGAGCCAGATCGACACCCCCGCCTCGGTGAGCTGCTGCAGTCGGTCGGATCCGTTCGTCATCGTGTCGTTCCTCCCTGTGTCGTCGCGACGGCCGGTCGTGGGGTCACACGCCGGCCGTGCGGATGCTGTCGTCGGCCGCGTCGGCCACGGCCTCCGCGGTGATGTCGAACTCGCGGTAGATCCGCGCGTAGTCGGCCGAGGCGCCGTAGTGCTCGAGCGAGACGATCCGGCCGTGGTCGCCGACGACCTCCCGCCAGCCCTGGGCGATCCCCGCCTCGACGGAGACCCGCGCCTTGACGTGCGGCGGGATCACCGTCTCCCGGTAGGACGCCTCCTGCTCGTCGAACCACTCCCGGCACGGCATGGACACCACTCGCGCCCGGGTGCCGCGCTCTGCGAGCAGCTCGCGGGCGCGGACGGCGAGCTGGACCTCCGACCCCGTGCCGACGAGGACGACGTCGGGCGGGCCACCGGCTCCGTCGAGGTCGGGGGCGTCGAGGAGGACGTAGCCGCCACGGTGGACGTTGCTGGTGTCGGAGTAGCCGTCGGTGTCGCGGGGGAAGACCGGCACGTTCTGCCGGGTCAGCACGAGGCCCGCAGGCCGGTCACTGCGCGCGAGGACTGCCTGCCAGCAGGCGGCGACCTCGTTGGCGTCGGCCGGACGGACCACGTCGAGGCCGGGGATCGCCCGCAGCGCTGCGAGGTGCTCGACCGGCTGGTGGGTCGGTCCGTCCTCGCCGAGCCCGATCGAGTCGTGGGTCCAGAGGTAGGTGACGGGCAGCTGCATCAGGGCGGCCAGCCGCACCGAGGGGCGCATGTAGTCGGAGAAGGTCAGGAAGGTGGCGCCGAAGACCCGGGTACCGCCGTGGACCGCGATGCCGTTGAGGATCGCGCCCATGCCGTGCTCACGGATGCCGAAGTGGAGCACCCGGCCGGCGTACGGGTCGCCCTTCCACAGGCCGGTGGAGCGCTCCGCGGGGATGAACGAGGGCGCGCCCTCGATCGTGGAGTTGTTGGACTCGGCGAGGTCGGCCGATCCGCCCCACAGCTCGGGCACCTTCGCCGCGATCGCGTTGAGGACGGCGCCCGACGCCTTGCGGGTCGCCACCCCCTTGTCGTCGGCGGGGAAGGTCGGCAGGTCACGGTCCCAGCCGACGGGCAGGGTCCGGGTCTGCAGCCGCTCGAAGAGGGCGGGGTCCGCCGACGGCTTGCGGGTCCAGGCCTCGAAGCGCTCCTGCCACTCGGCCTGGGCCACCTTGCCGCGCTCGACCGCCCGGCGGGTGTGCTCGAGGACCGCCGGATCGACCTGGAAGGTGCGATCGGGGTCGAACCCGAGGATCTCCTTGGTGGCGGCGACCTCGTCCTCACCCAGCGCGGAGCCGTGCGCCTTGCCGGTGTTCTGGGCGTTGGGCGCGGGCCAGGCGATGATCGTGCGGAGCACGATCAGGCTCGGCTGGTCGGTGACCCGTTCGGCGGCCTTGAGGGCGGCGTAGAGGGCCGGGACGTCCTCCTCGTAGCCCTGGCCGTCGTGGGTCCAGTCGACCACCTGGACGTGCCAGCCGTACGCGCGGTAGCGCGCGGCGACGTCCTCGGACAGCGCGACGTCGGTGTCGTCCTCGATCGAGATCTTGTTCTCGTCGTAGATCAGGGTGAGGTTGCCGAGCTGCTGGGTGCCGGCGAGCGAGGAGGCCTCCGACGACACCCCCTCCTCGATGTCGCCGTCACTGGCGATCGCGTAGATGTGGTGGTCGAACACCGACTCCCCGGGTGCGGCGTTCGGGTCGAGCAGGCCGTGGGTGCGGCGGGCGGCCATGGCCATGCCGACCGCGTTGCCGACGCCCTGGCCGAGGGGACCGGTCGTGGTCTCGACGCCGGCGGTGTGCCCGTACTCCGGGTGCCCGGGGGTCTTGCTGTCCCACGTGCGGAGGGCCTTGAGGTCGTCGAGCTCGAGACCCCAGCCGCCGAGGAAGAGCTGGATGTAGAGGGTGAGGCTGGAGTGGCCGCACGAGAGCACGAAGCGGTCGCGACCCGGCCAGTGGGGGTCGGCCGGGTTGTGGCGCATCACCTTCTGGAACAGCAGGTACGCCGCCGGCGCGAGACTCATCGCGGTGCCCGGGTGACCGTTGCCGACCTTCTGCACGGCGTCCATCGCGAGCACCCGGACGGTGTCGACCGCCTGCGCGTCCAGATCGGTCCAGTCGAGTCGTGCGGGGATGTCGCTCACAGGAGTCCTCTCGCGTGGATCAGGTGCGGGGCACGGCACCACCGAGCCTACTCATGACGCCGGTTAGACTGCGAGGCGCGTTCAGACCCGATCCGTACCCCGAGGAACCCCGTTGACATACGTCGGCCAGTCGGCCCCCCAGGGTGGTGCCGCCATGGCGCAGGCCGCGCCGACGCGCGCCGGGGTGCGCGACGTCGTCACGGCGTACGTGGGGCTGATGAAGCCGCGGGTCATCGAGCTGCTGCTGCTGACCACCGTGCCGGTGATGTTCTTCGCCGCGCGCGGGGTGCCCGAGCTCGGACTGGTGCTCGCCACCGTCGTCGGGGGGACGCTGTCGTCGGGGTCGGCGTCGGCGCTCAACTGCGTCTACGACCGCGACATCGACGAGCAGATGCGGAGGACCCGGCGCCGGGCACTCCCGCGCCACATCGTCTCGCCCGTCGCCGCCACCGTGTTCGGGGTGGTCCTGGGGGTCGCCGCCACGGCCGTGCTCTGGACCTGGGTCAACCCGCTGTCGGCGCTGCTCGCGCTCGCGGCCGAGGCCTTCTACCTCCTCGGTTACACGATCCTGCTCAAGCGGCGGACCACCCAGAACATCGTCTGGGGCGGGCTGGCCGGCTGCTTCCCCGCCCTGATCGGCTGGACCGCCGTGACCGGCGAGCTCGCCTGGCCTCCGGTCGTGCTGTTCCTCGTGGTGTTCCTCTGGACGCCGCCGCACACCTGGGCGCTGGCCCTGCGCTACCGCGAGGACTACGCGAACGTCGACGTCCCGATGCTCCCTGTCGTCGCGCCTGCGGAGCGGGTGGCCCGGCAGGTCGTGCTCTACAGCTGGGCCACGGTCGCCACCTCGCTGCTGCTCTGGCCGGTCGCCGGCACCGGGCTGGTCTACCCCGTCGCCGCCGTGGTGCTGGGCGCCGGCTTCCTGGTCGAGGCGCACCGGATGTGGGGCCGGGCGCGCGGGACCGAGGACCTCTCGAGGATCCAGCCGATGCGGCTGTTCCACTCCTCGAACCTCTACCTGTCGCTGCTGTTCGTCTCGGTCGCGCTCGACCCGCTGCTCACCCGCTGAAAATTCGTTGCCGCTCGATGGCAACCAATCCGCGGCCTGGCACGTCTCACCTTGTGACGGCGGCCGTGCCCGGCCACGGGGGTCCGGGCGCTGGCCGCCGTCGCCACGCCCGGGGCGTGCTCAGCGCCCCGCTCCCGTCCCCTCCGGAGCGTCCGGCCCCACGGCGCCACCCCGGGCGTGGACCCGGAGGAGCGCCCAGGTCATGGTCGCGGAGATCAGCGCCGCGCCGAGCAGGTGGATGCCGACCAGCACGATCGGGAGGTCGGTGAAGAACTGCACGAAGCCGACGACCGACTGCGCGACCTGGACGCCGACCAGCACCAGCACCGGCCCGCGGGCGGCGCGCGGGGCGGCGTACGCCAGGCCGACGGTGAGGCCGACGAACAGGAACACGGCGTCGGCGTGGAGCTGGCTCACGTGAAGCGGGTCGAGGCCGTTGCGAGGGGAGCCGAGGTCGCCGGCGTGCGGGCCGGACCCGGTCACCACGGTGCCGGCGTAGAGGACCACCCAGCCGACCACGAACACCAGCCACGCGAGGGTGCGGACACCTCCGCCCGCGGCCTCGCGTCCCGGGCCCCGGAGCACGTCGAGCAGCCACACGCAGACCCCGATCATCGCCAGCGAGACCAGCAGGTGGAACGACACGATCCAGGGGTTGAGGTTGGTGAGCACCGTGATGCCGCCGATCACCGCCTGGGCGGGGACGCCGAGCGCGACGACGGTGCTGAGCACGAACGGCGCCCAGTCGCGACGGGCGCGCCACGAGCGGACGAGCGCCACCAGGGCGGCGACCCAGCACGCGACGGCGATCGCCGCCAGGACGAAGGTGAGCGTGCGGTTGCCGAACTCGATGACGCCGTGGACCCCGAGCTCGCCGTGGGGCACGAACGACCGGTCCGTGCAGCGCGGCCAGGTGGGACAGCCGAGGCCGGACGCGGTCAGTCGGACCGCACCACCGGTGACCACGATGCCGATGTTGGCGACCAGGTTGGCCACGGCCAGCGCCCAGAGCGCCCGCGGCCGGCCCGCGGCCACGGTGGGGGTCGACTCCGTCACGCTCACTCCCATCGGAACGTCCTCGCGGTCAGCACGGTTCCGAGGGCACCCCAGCCCAGCAGCACCAGCAGCGCGCCGACCGGGAAGGCGCCGTGCAGGGTCGCCTGCCGCATCGACTCCCCGAGCGCACCGGAGGGCAGCCACCGCACCAGCTCCCCGAACCCGCCGTACGTCGAGGCGGGGAGCAGGACGGCACCGCCCGCGAGCAGCAGCAGGTAGACCAGGTTGGCGGCGGCGAGCGTCGCCTCGGCGCGCAGGGTGCCGGCCATCAGCAGTCCGAGGGAGGCGAAGGCGAAGGTGCCCGCCAGCACCGCCGCGACCACGCCGGGGAGGCCGGCGGGCTCGGGCTCCCAGCCGATGGCCAGCGCGGTGCCGCCGATGACCACGACCTGGCCGAGCTCGACCAGCAGCAGCGCCCCCACCTTGCCGAGCAGCAGCCCGGAGCGGGGCAGGGGAGAGGCGCCGAGACGCTTGATCACCCCGTAGCGACGCTCGAAGCCGGTCGCGATGGCGAGCGAGGTGAACGACGTCGACATCACCGCGAGGGCGAGGACCCCGGGAGCCAGCAGGTCGACCGGGGTGTGGCCGCCGAGGCCGAGGTCCAGCGCCTCCAGGCCTGCCACGCCCCCGAGGAGCGCGATGAGGGGGATCACCAGCGCGAGCAGCAGCTGCTCGCCGTTGCGGAGCAGCAGCCGGGCCTCCATGGACGCCTGGGCGCGGACCATGCGGGGGAGCGGGGCCGCACCCGGTCGCGGGGTGAAGGTACTCATCCCTGGAGCTCCCGCCCGGTGAGCTGCAGGAAGACGTCCTCCAGGGTGCGCTGGCCGAGGGTGAGCGACTCGGGGAGCACCTCGTTCTCCTGGCACCACGCCGACACCGTGGCCAACGTGGTCGGGTCGGCGTGCCCGACGACCATCAGGCTGACCTCGTCGAGCTGGGTCACCCGGGTGTCGGGACCGAGCCGCTGCCCCAGGGACTCGGGCGCACCCTCGGGGAAGGGCCGGGTCACCACCAGCCGGATCGTCGAGACCTGGCCGCCCCGGGTGAGCTCCAGCGGGCTCCCGGACGCGATCAGGGTGCCGCGGTCGAGGATGTGGACCCGGTCGGCCAACCGCTCGGCCTCCTCCATGTAGTGCGTGGTCAGCACCACCGTCACCCCGTCGGCGCGCAGCTCCTCGAGCAGCTCCCAGGTGGTGCGCCGGGCCTGGGGGTCCATCCCCGCGGTGGGCTCGTCGACGAAGACCAGCTCGGGCCGCCCGACCAGGGCCAGCGCCAGCCCGAGGCGCTGCTGCTGTCCCCCCGAGAGCCGGCGGTACGGCGTCCGCCCGCAGTCGGCGAGCCCCAGCCGCTCGGAGAGCATCCCGGTGTCGAGCGGGTGCGCGTGCAGGCGGGCGACGTGGTCGAGCATCTCCCCGGCCCGGACGCCGGACCAGGCCCCGCCCGACTGGAGCATCACGCCGATCCGCGGGAGCAGCGCGGTCCGGTCCCGGCGCGGGTCCAGGCCGAGCACCCGCACCGACCCGCCCTGGGCGCGCCGGTAGCCCTCGCAGGTCTCCAGCGTGGTGGTCTTGCCCGCCCCGTTGGGACCGAGCACGGCCGTGATCGTGCGGGGCGCGACGGTGAGCGACAGCCCGTCCACGGCGACCCTGTCGCCGTAGCGCATCACCAGGTCCCGGACGTCGACCGCGACGTCGACGGCGGGGGAGGCGGCGGACACCGGACCAGTCTAGGAATCCACGGCCCGGTCACCGACGCCGGTCACACCTCCACGTCGTCGGGTGCCTCGTCGTCGTCGATGGTCGGGTCGGTGAACACCCCCGGCGGCTCCCGCCACGGATCGGTGTCGCCGGCGGCGGCCGCCCGCACCGCCGCGAAGACCCGAACGGGCGTGCACGGCATGTCGACGTGGCGCACCCCGAGGTGGGACAGCGCGTCGACGACGGCGTTCTGCACCGCCGGCGTCGCGCCGATGGTGGCGGCCTCGCCGATCCCCTTCACGCCCAGCTCGTTGTACGGCGTCGGGGTCTCGGTGCTGTGCGCCTCGATCATCGTCACGTCGGCGGCCGTCGGCATGGGGTAGTCGGCGAAGGTCGACGTGAGGGGCGTGCCGTCGTCGTCGTACACGAACTGCTCCCAGAGCGCCTGGCTGATGCCCTGCAGCGACCCGCCGTGCTGCTGCCCGGCGAGCAGCAGCGGGTTGACCACCCGCCCGGCGTCGTCGACCGCGACGTGGCGCACCGGGCGCACCAGGCCGGTCTCGGTGTCCACCTCGACCACGGCCACGTGGGTGCCGAAGGGGAACGTGGCGTGCTCCTGCTCGAACGTCGTCGACACCTGCAGCGGCTCGCCGCGCTCGTCGGCCTCGGCGGCCAGCGCCGCCCAGCCGACGTGCGCGTCGGGGACGCCGCGCACCGCGAACCCCTCGTCGTCGCGCTCGACGTCGTCGACCGAGGCCTCGAGCAGCTCGGCGGCGAGCCGTCGCGCCCGGTCGCGGAGCTCGGCAGAGGCCTGGGCGACCGCCAGGCCCCCCATCTGCAGCGACCGGGCCCCGCCGGTGCCGCCACCCGTCGGCACCACCGCGGTGTCGGACTGCTCGTAGCTGATGCGGCCGACGTCGATGCCGAGCCGGTCGGACACGATCATCGAGAACGCCGTGGCGTGGCCCTGGCCGTGCGCGGACGTGCCGGACCGGACGGTGGCCGAGCCGTCGTCGTGCACGTGCACGAACCCGTGCTCCTTGCCGCCGAACCCGGTGATCTCGACGTACGACGCGATGCCGATGCCGAGCTGGCGGGGGCCGCCGGCCTCGCGCAGCCGCGCCTGCTCGGCCCGGGCGCCGTCGACGTCGGCGAGCCGCAGCGCCTCGGTGAGCGGCAGGTCGTAGTCGCCCGAGTCGTAGGTCCGCCCCGAGAAGGTGTCCCAGGGGAAGGCGTCCGGGGCCACGAAGTTGCGGCGCCGGATCTCCTCCGGCGCCAGGTCGAGCTCGTCGGCCGCCAGGTCGAGGACCCGCTCCAGCAGCGCGGCCGCCTCCGGGCGGCCGGCGCCCCGGAACGCGCCGACCGGGGTCGTCGTCGTGACCACCGAGACCCCGTCGTAGCGGATCCGGGGGATGACGTACGGGCCCTGGGCCATGGTGCGGGTGGAGCCCGAGGAGAAGCTCCCGCCGAAGCCGGCGTAGGCGCCGCAGTCGCCCAGCACCCGGGCCCGCAGGCCGGTGATCCGGCCCTCCCGGGTCAGCCCGAGCTCGACGTACTGCACCTGGCCGCGGCCGTGCATGGACAGCATCGCCTCGCTGCGGGTCTCGGTCCACGCCACCGGCTGCCCGAGGTGGAGCGCGGCCCCGACCACCGCGGCGTGGTCGGGGGAGATACCGGCCTTGCCGCCGAACGCGCCGCCGACGTGCGGCGCCACCACCCGGATCTGCTTGCGGTCCAGCCCGCTGAACCGGGAGATCAGGTGGCGGCCGAGGTGGGGGTGCTGGGTGGACAGCCACACCGTCAGCCGGTGACCCGCGTCGTCCGGGGTCGGGTCGGCGAGGACCGCGTTGCCCTCGATCGGGGCCGTGGCGAGCCGGTTGTTCTCGATCCGGGCGCGGACGACGACCTCGGCGTCGTCGAGCGGGTCCCCCTCGTCGATCCGGCGGATCGCGACGTTCCGGGGGAGCTCGGGATGGATCTGGACCGCGCCGGGCTCGGCGGCCGCCTCGGGGTCGACGACCGCGTCGAGCGGGTCGTAGTCGACGTCCACCAGCTCGGCGGCGTCGGCAGCGGCGGCGCGGGAGGTCGCCACGACCAGCGCGACGGGGTCGCCCACGTAGCGGACCACGTCCCGGGCCAGCGCGAACCGCGGCACCTTCTCGTTCGCAGTGGCGAACAGGGGGACCGGTTCGGCGAGGTCGGCGGAGGTGAGGACGCCGACGACACCGGGGGCTGCCGCGGCATCCGCGACGTCGATCCCCGCGATCCGGGCGTGGGCCATCGGACTTCGCACGAAGACGGCGTGCAGCACGTCGTCACGGCGACTGGCGAGGTTGTCGACGAAGGTCCCGCGGCCACGCAGGAGGTCGGGGTCCTCGACCCGGCGGACCGCCGTGCCGAGGATGGATCCGGGAGGGGTCATGGCGGCCAGCCTAGGCTCGGTCCGCACGCCCGCAGCGGGGGCCGGTGAGGGCCGGTGGGGCTAAGGCGACCCTTACTTGAACCGGGCGAACCAATAACGGCACACTGGCGTTGTGGAATTCACCGGAGACCAGCCGACCAGGGCGCGCGTCGCACGCGCGATCCTCGAGGCCGGACCCTCCACGGCGGCCGACCTGGCCCGCCGACTCGACCTCACCCCGGCCGCCGTACGGCGCCATCTCGACCACCTGGTCGACGAAGGCACCCTCGAGCCCCGGGTCCAGCGGGTCCGCGGCTCGCGCGGCCGCGGCCGTCCGGCCCGTCTGTTCGCGCTGACCGAGGCGGGTCGCGACGCGTTCGACCAGCAGTACGACGACCTGGCCGTGCACGCGCTGCGGTTCCTGGCCGAGACGGCGGGCGACGACGCCGTCATGGAGTTCGCCCGGCGCCGCGTCGAGTTCATCGAGCGTGACTACGAGCGGATCGCCGCCGACCACCCCGAGCTGTCGCCCGCCGAGGCGATGGCCCGGGTGCTGAGCGACGAGGGCTACGCGGCGAGCGTCCGCGACCTGCCCCCGGTCGGACAGGCCCACGGCCTCCAGCTGTGCCAGCAGCACTGCCCGGTGTCCCACGTCGCCCACGAGTTCCCCCAGCTGTGCGAGGCCGAGACCGAGGCGATCGCCGCGGTGCTCGGCACCCACGTCCAGCGCCTCGCCACGATCGCGCACGGCGACGGCGTCTGCACGACCTGCATCCCCCGCACCCCCACGGACCAGAGCCACACCCCCACCAGGAAGGCCATCACGTGACTTCGATCGAAGAACTCAACCCGGAGCTCAAGGGTCTGCGCGACCGCTACGAGTTCGGGTGGGCCGACCGCGACGACGCCGGCGCCGCCGCCACCAGGGGCCTCGACGAGGACGTCGTCCGCGACATCTCCGGCAAGAAGTCCGAGCCGCAGTGGATGCTCGACCTCCGGCTCAAGGGGCTCAAGCTGTTCGGTCGCAAGCCGATGCCGACGTGGGGCTCCGACCTCTCGGCCATCGACTTCGACAACATCAAGTACTTCGTGCGCTCCAGCGAGAAGCAGGCGCAGTCGTGGGAGGACCTCCCCGAGGACATCAAGAACACCTACGACAAGCTCGGCATCCCCGAGGCCGAGAAGCAGCGCCTCGTGGCGGGCGTCGCCGCGCAGTACGAGTCGGAGGTCGTCTACCACTCGATCCGCGAGGACCTCGAGGAGCAGGGTGTGCTGTTCCTCGACACCGACACCGCGCTCAAGGAGCACCCGGAGATCTTCCAGGAGTACTTCGGCACGGTGATCCCGGTCGGCGACAACAAGTTCGCCGCGCTCAACACCGCGGTCTGGTCGGGCGGCTCCTTCATCTACGTCCCGCCGGGGGTCCACGTCGACATCCCGCTGCAGGCGTACTTCCGGATCAACACCGAGAACATGGGCCAGTTCGAGCGGACCCTGATCATCGTCGACGAGGGTGCCTACGTGCACTACGTCGAGGGCTGCACCGCGCCGATCTACTCCTCGGACTCGCTGCACTCCGCCGTCGTCGAGATCATCGTGAAGAAGGGCGGCCGCTGCCGCTACACGACCATCCAGAACTGGTCGAACAACGTCTACAACCTGGTGACCAAGCGCGCGACCTGCGAGGCCGGCGCCACCATGGAGTGGGTCGACGGCAACATCGGCTCCAAGGTGACCATGAAGTACCCCGCCATCTACCTGATGGGCGAGCACGCCAAGGGCGAGACGCTGTCGATCGCGTTCGCCGGCGAGGGCCAGCACCAGGACGCCGGCGCCAAGATGGTGCACGCGGCGCCGCACACCTCGTCGTCGATCCTGTCGAAGTCGGTGGCCCGCGGCGGCGGCCGGACGTCGTACCGCGGCCTGGTCCAGGTCAACGAGGGCGCCCACGGCTCGAAGTCCAACGTGCTGTGCGACGCGCTGCTGGTCGACCAGGTCAGCCGCTCCGACACCTACCCCTACGTCGACATCCGCGAGGACGACGTGTCGATGGGCCACGAGGCCAGCGTCTCGAAGGTGTCCGAGGACCAGCTGTTCTACCTGATGTCGCGCGGCATGCAGGAGGACGAGGCGATGGCGATGATCGTCCGCGGCTTCGTGGAGCCGATCGCCAAGGAGCTGCCCATGGAGTACGCCCTCGAGCTGAACCGGCTCATCGAGCTCCAGATGGAGGGAGCTGTCGGCTGAGCGGCTCGCCGCGAAGCCGACTGCGCCCGTCGGTGGTTGAGGTGCGAAGGCCGTCAAGGCCTGAGCCTCGAAACCCCGCAACTGACACGTAGAGAGCAACCACTGTGACTGCAACCCAGATGATCGATGCGCTTGAGGTCGAGCGCGTCGAGAGCCACCTGAACCCGCCCGCGTCCTACGACCTCGCGGACCATCCGGCGCCGACCGGCCGCGAGGAGACGTGGCGCTTCACGCCGCTCAAGCGGCTCCGCGGGATCCTCGACGGCGAGCCCTCCGACGCCCACCTCGCCTGGGAGACCAGCATCCCCGAGGGCGTGACGATGCCGGTGATCTCCAGCGAGGAGGCCCGCGCCGAGGGGATGCCCCCCAACGAGCTGCCGGCGGCGCTGGCCGTCGAGCGCTCGGGGGGCTGCCAGGTCATCGACGTCCCGGCCGAGTTCAGCTCCGAGGAGCCGATCCTGGTCCGGCTGCACGGCGACGACGCCGACGCGCTGGTCTGGGGCCAGCTGCTCGTCCGGGTGGGCAACCACGCCCGGGCCACCCTGGTCCTCGAGCACACCGGGTCCGCCCGCTACTCGGCGATCACCTCGGTCGTCGTCGGCGACGGGGCCGACCTGACCATGGTCACCATCCAGGACTGGGACGACGACGCCGTCCACCTCGGCCGCGACTCGATCCGGGTCGGCCGCGACGCGACGGTCAAGCACGCCGCGCTGTCCTTCGGCGGCGACCTGGTCCGGATGCACACCAACGTCGACTACGCCGGCCCCGGCGGCTCGGCCGAGCTGCTCGGCCTCTACTTCGCCGACGCCGGCCAGCACATCGAGCACCGGCTGTTCGCCGACCACAACGCGCCGCGCACCCGCAGCCACGTCTCCTACAAGGGAGCGCTGCAGGGCGAGGGCGCCCACACCGTCTGGGTCGGCAACGTGCTGATCCGCAAGGTCGCCGAGTCGATCGACACCTTCGAGGAGAACCGCAACCTGGTCCTCACCGACGGCTGCCAGGCCGACTCGATCCCCAACCTCGAGATCGAGACCGGCGAGATCGAGGGTGCCGGGCACGCGTCGGCCACCGGCCGGTTCGACGACGAGCAGCTGTTCTACCTCCGCTCGCGCGGCATCGAGGAGAAGGAGGCGCGGCGCCTGGTCGTGCACGGCTTCTTCAACGACCTGATCCGCAAGCTCGGCGTCCCCGCCATCGAGGACAAGCTCTACGCGACGGTCGAGGCCGAGCTCGCGAAGAACGTCAGCGGGAAGGTGATCTGATGGCCTACGAGCCCGCCTGCGCCGTCGTCGACATCCCCGACGACGAGGCCCTCGCCGTGACCATCGGCTCCTACGACGTGGCGGTCGCCCGCGACGGCGACGAGGTGTTCGCGGTCGAGAACATCTGCAGCCACGCCGCCGTCGCGCTCAGCGAGGGCGAGGTCGCCGACGGCACCGTCGAGTGCTGGCTGCACGGGTCCTGCTTCGACCTGCGCACCGGCAAGCCGACCCACCTGCCCGCGACCGAGCCGGTCGCCACCTTCCCCGTCGACGTACGAGACGGCGTCGTCTTCGTCGACACCGAGACCACCCTGAACGGAGTCACCCCCCAATGAGCACTCTCGAGATCAAGGACCTGCACGTCAGCGTCGACACCGAGGACGGACCCAAGGAGATCCTTCGGGGGGTCACCCTCACCATCCGCTCCGGCGAGGTGCACGCGATCATGGGCCCCAACGGGTCCGGCAAGTCCACGCTGGCCTACTCGGTCGCCGGCCACCCGAAGTACGACATCACCTCGGGCTCGGTCACCCTCGACGGCCAGGACGTGCTGGAGATGACCGTCGACGAGCGCGCCCGTGCCGGGCTGTTCCTCGCGATGCAGTACCCCGTGGAGGTGCCCGGCGTCTCCGTCGCCAACTTCCTGCGGACCGCCAAGACCGCCGTCGACGGCGAGGCGCCCAAGCTGCGCACCTGGGTCAAGGACGTCAACACCGCCATGGAGCAGGCCGGTCTCGACCCGTCGTTCTCCCAGCGCAACGTCAACGAGGGCTTCTCCGGTGGTGAGAAGAAGCGCCACGAGATCGCGCAGCTCGAGCTGCTCGACCCCCGGGTCGCGGTGCTCGACGAGACCGACTCGGGCCTCGACATCGACGCGCTCAAGGTGGTCGCCGAGGGCGTCAACCGGTTCTCCGAGGCCGGCGGGAACAGGGACAAGGCCGTCCTGCTCATCACGCACTACACGCGGATCCTGCGCTACATCAAGCCCGACTTCGTGCACGTGTTCGTCGCCGGGCGGATCGCCGACGAGGGCGGTCCCGAGCTCGCCGACCAGCTCGAGGCAGAAGGCTACGACAAGTACGTGAAGGCCGCCGTCGGAGGTTGAGGTGCGAGGGCCGCCAGGCCCGAGCCTCGAAACCCCCGCACCCGAAAGGAGACCGCATGGAGGGCCTGCTCCCGGACCTGGACGTGATCCGCAAGGACTTCCCGATCCTGTCGCGCACGGTGGCGGGTGGGCAGCAGCTGGTCTACCTCGACAGCGCCAACACCTCGCAGAAGCCGCAGGTGGTCATCGACACGATGGTCGACCACCTCGAGCGCCACAACGCCAACATCGCCCGGGCCATGCACACACTCGGGTCGGAGGCGACCGAGGCGTTCGAGGGTGCCCGCGACAAGGTGGCGGCGTTCCTCGGGGCACCGTCGCGCGACGAGGTGATCTTCACCAAGAACATCACCGAGGCCCTCAACCTGCTGGCGAACACGTTCGCGTGGGCCGACGGCGACCTGCGGGTCGGCCCCGGCGACGAGGTGCTGATCACCGAGATGGAGCACCACTCCAACATCGTCCCGTGGCAGCTGCTCACCGAGCGGACCGGCGCGACCATGAAGTGGTTCGGCATCACCGACGACGGGCTGCTCGACCTGTCGAACATCGACGAGCTGATCACCGAGCGCACCAAGGTCGTGTCGCTGGCGTGGGTGTCCAACATGCTCGGCACCGTTAACCCGGTCCGGCAGATCGCCGACCGGGCCCACGAGGTGGGCGCCGTCGTGATCCTCGACGCCGCCCAGGCCGTCCCCCAGCTCCCGGTCGACGTCGTCGAGAGCGGCGCCGACTTCGTGGCGTTCACCGGGCACAAGTGCGTCGGCCCCACCGGCATCGGCGTGCTGTGGGGGAAGGCGGACCTGCTCGACCGGCTGCCCCCCTTCCACGGGGGCGGCGAGATGATCGAGACCGTCACCATGGAGCGGTCGACGTACGCGAAGGCACCGCACAAGTTCGAGGCCGGTACCCCGCCGATCGTGGAGGCGGTGGGCCTCGGCGCCGCGGTCGACTACCTCGGCCACGTCGGCATGGAGGCGATCCACGCGCACGAGCAGGCCGTCACGCGGTACGCCCTCGAGGGCATGGCGACCGTGCCCGGGCTCACCGTGCTCGGCCCGCTGGACCCCACCCTGCGCGGCGGGGCGGTGAGCTTCGAGATCGACGGCGTCCACCCCCACGACGTGGCGCAGGTGCTCGACTCGCGCGGGATCGCCGTCCGGGCCGGCCACAGCTGCGCCAAGCCCGCCCACGCCCGGTTCGGGGTGCAGAGCTCCACCCGGATGTCGTCGTACCTCTACACGACGCCGGCCGAGATCGACGCGTTCGTCGAGGGGCTGGAATACGTCCGCTCGTACTTCAGGTTGGGTTGAGACCATGTCTGCCGATCTCGACTCCCTGTACCAGGAGATCATCCTGGACCACTACAAGAACCCCCACCACGCAGGCCTGCGCGACCCCTACGAGGCGGAGGTCCACCACGTCAACCCGACCTGCGGCGACGAGGTGACCCTGCGCGTGCACCTGTCGGACGGAGTCGTCGAGGACGTCTCGTACGACGCCCTCGGCTGCTCGATCTCGCAGGCCGCCGCATCGGTGATGACCGACCTGGTCATCGGCAAGAAGGTCGACGACGCACTGGCAGTCCACGAGGAGTTCCTGGCCCTGATGCAGGGCAAGGGCCTGGTGGAGCCCGACGAGGAGGTGCTGGAGGACGGCATCGCCTTCGCCGGCGTCGCGAGGTTCCCGGCGCGCGTCAAGTGCGCCCTGCTGTCCTGGATGGCCTGGAAGGACGCCACCACCCGAGTGCTGGAGGAGAAGGCATGACCACCCACCCCACCGACCACGGTGACCTGCCCGACGTCCCCGAGGCTGCGCCGGACGGCGGCGGCACCGCCACGTCCACCGTCACCACCGAAGACGTCACGGAGGCGATGAAGGACGTCGTCGACCCCGAGCTCGGCATCAACGTCGTCGACCTCGGCCTGGTCTACGGCGTCCACGTCGACGACGACACCAACTGCGTCATCGACATGACGCTCACCTCGGCGGCCTGCCCGCTGACCGACGTGATCCAGGACCAGACCAACAGCGCCCTGGAGGGCCTGGTCAACGACGTCCTCATCAACTGGGTCTGGATGCCGCCCTGGGGTCCCGACAAGATCACCGAGGACGGCCGCGAGCAGCTGCGCGCCCTCGGGTTCAATGTCTGATCACGAGGTCCAGGACGAGGTCGGCGACGTCGACGAGGCGCTGGAGACCTTCTGGCGCCGCGCGGTGTTCCGCGCGAAGCTCAACCACGTCCCGTCGTACTTCGGCCCGACGCCGCTCGAGGTGGTCCGGCCACCTGCCTGGTCGTTCGGCACCACCGACGAGGAGGCGGCCCGCTTCGTGCGCGACCTGCTCGCCGGACGGACCACCGCGATCGCGGGGTCGGAGCGTGACTACCTCGCCGACGGCGGGACGCTGCCCGAGACCGGCGAGCTGGGCATCGTCGTCGACGGCGCCGGCACGCCGGCCGCCCTCGTGGTCGTGACCGAGGTGCTGACCGTCCCGTACGCCGAGGTCGACGCAGCCACGACGGTCGTCGAGGGGTCCGGGTTCGCCACCGACACGGCGATGGTCGTGCAACGGCTCGACGTCCTCTACTCCACCTGACCCACCACTAGAGTCACCGGCATGGACGCCGAGCCGCGCACGACGTACCTCCTGATCGACGGGGAGAACCTCGACGCCACCCTCGGCACCTCGATCCTCGGGCGGCGGCCGCAGCCGGAGGAGCGGCCGCGGTGGAACCGGGTGCTCGACCACGTGGAGGAGCACTGGGGCCAGCCGGTCCGGGGACTGTTCTTCCTGGCCGTCGCGGGCGAGCTGCCGGCGTCGTTCGTGCAGGCGATCCTGGCGATCGGCTACCGGCCGATCCCGCTGCAGGGCGAGGGGAAGGTGGTCGACATCGCCATCCAGCGGACCCTGGAGGCCCTCCGTGAGCGGGACGCGGACGTGGTCCTGGCCAGCCACGACGGCGACTTCCTGCCCCAGCTGGGCGATCTCTCCGACGGGCGGCGCCGGGTCGGCCTGATCGCGTTCCAGGAGTTCGTGAACGCCGGCTTCCGCGAGGTGCCGCACCTGGAGCTGATGGACCTGGAGTACCAGGTGGGGGCCTTCAACACCCGGCTGCCGCGGGTGCGGGTCATCCCGATCGACGAGTTCGACCCCCTGGAGTTCCTCTGACCGCGGCGACGGTCGCCGTTCCCGCCGGGCGGTGGGAGCGCTGGGTCGCCAACTTCGCCGCCCGCCACGACGGGGTCTCGGCGGTGGTCGCGGACGGTGCGCTGCGCGGCACGGGAGGGGACGGGTCCACGTTCCTCGCCCGGCTCCCCTTCGACCGGGCGTACGACGGCGAGGTCGACCCGGCCTCCTTCGCCGGTGCAGCGGCGCCACCGCGGGAGTGGGGCGTGCTGCTGGTCCGCAAGGGCGGGTTCGCGGTCGCCCGGTTGGCGGGCGGGGAGCTGGTGGCGCACAAGGTCGGTCAGCGGCACGTGCAGGGGCGCACCAAGGCGGGCGGCCAGAGCCAGCAGCGGTTCGCCCGGCGGCGCGACCAGCAGGCGCGGGTGGCCTACGAGGCGGCCGCCGAGCATGCCGCCCGGCTGCTGCGGCCCGGCCCGCTCGTGACCGGCGGCGACCGCACCGCCGTCGCCGAGGTGCTGTCGGACCCACGGCTGCGCGGCCTGCGCGTCGTCGAGCCGTGGCTCGCGGTGCCGGATCCGCGGCGGCAGGTGCTCGACCAGGCCCTGCTCGACGCCGGCGCGATCCAGGTGACCGTCGTCAACGCGTGACCCGTCACTTGTGAAGGATGACAACGTGCCGACCCGTCACTTGTGCAGGGTGAGAAGCGGTCGACCCGTCACCTGCGCTTGGTCCTCATGAGGTGATCCGGCGAGCGGTGCCCAGGACGTGTCGCTCGAGCACGCCCGAGTAACGGCTCGGCGGGATCCGAACCTGCACAAGTGACGGCTCGGCGGGATCCGAACCTGCACAAGTGACGGGTCGCGGATCAGGACATCTCGCCGAAGGAGAGGGGCTCGCGGGTGCAGAGGTAGGTGGCCCAGTGGAGCCGCTCCGGGACGCCTGCGTGGTCGCGGGTGACGCGCAGCAGCTCACCGCGCTCTCGGCCCTGCACGGTGCGGTAGAGGTCGTCGCCGACCTGCTCGAAGACCGAGGACGGCCGCTCCTTCGGCAGGTCCGGGTGGCGCGCCTCGAGGTGGCCGTCGACGACCGAGAAGACGAACGGCGTGCCCTCGGTGAACCACACGCCGCGCAGGCCTGCGAGCTCCTCGGGCAGCACGGTGCCGGGTCGCCAGGCCTCGGGTTCGGCCGGGTCGTGCTGCACGACGTGCTCGCCGAGCCGGAGCGCGAACGCCGCGGGGTCGGGGGCCGAGGTGGAGTTCATCAGCGCGATCGCGCCGGTCCGGGACTCGCGGTGGGTGAGGACGGCGGTGATGTGGCCCGGCATGCCGCCGGTGTGGCCGACCCAGGTGCGGCCGGCGTCCGAGCGCACCAGGAAGAAGCCGAGGCCCATCCCGGCGCCCCAGCCGACCACGTCGATCATGGCCTGCGGCTGGCACATCTCCTCGAGCGTGTCGGGGGAGAGGACGTCGGGGTCCGGGTCGGCGACGAAGGCGGACCACCGCGCCAGGTCTGCCGCGGTGCTGGCGAGCCCGCCGCACGGGGCCATCGCCCGGAAGTCGATCACGGGCTCGGGACGTGGCACGTCGTCGTACGGCGCCACGTAGTAGCCGGTGGCCCGCGGCCCGTCGTCGAAGCCGACCGAGGTACGCCGCAGCTCGAGCGGGTCGAGCAGCCGGGCACGGAGCGACTCCTCCCAGGTGCGGCCGTCGAGCCGGGCCACCAGCTCGCCGAGGACCGCGTAGACGGTGTTGGAGTAGTGCCAGCGGTCGTGCGGGCGGCCGATCGCCTCGGCCTGGACGAACCCCGAGAGCAGCTCCTCGGTCGTGGGCTGGACGAGGGTCTCCCAGATGTCGCCGACGGGCTCGCGCTGCATGCCGGACACGTGGGCCAGGCCCTGGCGCACGGTGAGCGGGTGGGTGACCTCGGGCAGGTGGTCGCCCACCCGGTCGCCCAGGTCGAGCCGACCCTCGTCGCGCAGCTGCATCACCATGACGGCGGTGAACGTCTTGGTGTTGGAGGCGACCAGGAACTGGTCGTCGGGGCCGGGCGGGTCCTCGGCGTCGGTCGCGCGCCGACCGATCCCGTCGCCCCAGACCAGCTCGCCGCCGCGTTGCACGCCGGCGTACAGGCCCGGGACCCGGTGGGTGCGCTGCGTCCCGAGCGCGGTCCGGCGCAGTGCTCGATGGGTGGTGTCGAGGAGAGGCGAGGTCACCGGGCCGACGCTATCCGAGGCCCCGCTCGAGCTCGGCGCGGTGGGCCAGCCACCGCTCGGCGATCCCGCCCATCTCCTCGCCGACGAAGACCAGGAACTCGCGCATCAGGAGCAGCCGCCGGCGGGCGCGGGAGTCGGGGTCGAGGGCGCGGACGGCGTCGTCCAGGGCGCTGATCATGGGGGCGTAGACCTGGTTCTCGCGGAGCATCGCCTGCAGCCACGCGTCGTCGTCGACCACGTAGACGTCGCGGCGGCCGCCGCGCTCGCGCTCCCGGTGGATGAACCCGACCTGGGAGAGGTACCGCACCGCGTCCGAGACCGAGGCGGGGCTGACCTCGAGGGCCTCCACCAGCTCCGCGGAGGTCATCCGCCCGTCCTCGTCGGCGGTCAGTGCAGCGAACACCCGCGACGGGAGCCGGCGCAGCCCGGCGTCGGCGAGGGCGGTGCCCATGCGCTCGACGTAGCGGTCGCGGGGATCGGTCACCGACTGAGTATCGCAGTCTTCAGAAGTTTCTGAAAGAGGCGTACGCTGGTCGCATGGGCGAACCCATCGAGATCGCAGGACTGGTGAAGCGCTTCGGCAGCACGACCGCGCTGGACGGGCTGGACCTGACGGTGGCGCGCGGGGAGGTGCACGGCTTCCTCGGCCCCAACGGCGCCGGCAAGTCGACCACGATCCGGGTGCTGCTCGGGCTGCTGCGCAAGGACGCCGGCACGGTCACGCTGCTCGACGGCGACCCGTGGCGCGACGCGGCCGAGCTGCACCGCCGGCTGGCGTACGTACCGGGCGACGTCAGCCTGTGGCCGAACCTGACCGGTGGCGAGGTGATCGACCTGCTCGGGCGGCTCCGCGGCGGGCTGGACACGAAGCGGCGCGACCAGCTGGTCGAGCGGTTCGGGCTCGACCCGACCAAGAAGGGCCGCAGCTACTCCAAGGGCAACCGGCAGAAGGTCGCCCTGGTGGCGGCCCTGGCGGCCGACGTCGAGCTGCTGGTGCTCGACGAGCCGACGTCGGGGCTCGACCCGCTGATGGAGGCGGTCTTCAGCGACTGCATCGACGAGTTCCGGCAGGAGGGGCACTCGGTGCTGCTGTCGAGCCACATCCTGGCCGAGGTGGAGCGGCTGTGCGACCGGGTGAGCATCATCCGCGAGGGCCGGGTCGTCGACGGCGGCACGCTGGCAGAGCTGCGGCACCTGACCCGGACCTCCGTGGCCGCCGAGCTGGCGCGCCCGGCGCCCGGGCTGGCGGAGCTCGCCGGGGTGCACGACCTGCTCGTCGAGGGGCAGCGGGTCCGCTTCGAGGTCGACACCCACGCGCTCGACCAGGCCCTCGACGCGCTCCAGCAGGCCGGCCTGCAGAGCCTGACCGCCACGCCCCCGACCCTGGAGGAGCTGTTCCTGCGCCACTACGGCGACCGGATCGCCGAGGAGTCGGCCGGGGTGGGTGCCTGAGATGAGCCGCTCCGGGGGCCCGGACGTCGGGGCGGGCGTGCTGCTGCGCGCCTACCTGCGACGTGACCGGTGGATGCTGTTCTGGTGGACGATCGGCGGCGCCGTCCTCTACTGGAGCCAGGCGGTCAGCGTGGAGGGGCTGTACACCTCGCAGGCGGAGTTCGACCGCGCGGCCGCGGCGATGGGGAGCAACCCCGCCCTGGTCGCGATGGCCGGCCCCGCGCGGGCGTTGAACACCGTGGGGGGCCAGGTCACCTGGCAGGCGACGGCGTTCGGCGCCATCGTGGCCGGCCTGATGAGCATGTTCCTGGTCGGTCGCCACACCCGTGCCGAGGAGGAGAGCGGGCGCGACGAGCTGGTCCGTGCCTCGGCGATCGGGCGGCGGGCGCCGGTCACCGCCACGGTGCTCGAGGTGGTCGTCGCGAACGTGCTGCTCGGTGCGCTGATCGCGGTCAGCCTGATCGTCGTGCCCCTCGCCGTCGCGGACTCGGTCGCCCTCGGCGTCGGTGCCGCGCTGTGCGGCGTGGCGTTCGGCGGGGTGGCGCTGGTCGCGGCCCAGCTCACCTCGACCACCCGGGCCACCTACGGCATCACCGGTGCCGCGATGGCGGCCGCCTACGCGCTGCGGGCGGTCGGCGACGTCGGAAACGAGGCCCTGTCGTGGCTGAGCCCGATCGGCTGGTACCAGCGCATGTACGCCTTCTCCGGTCTCCGCTGGTGGCCGGCCCTGCTGCTGCTCGCGTTGGCGGTGGTGATGCTGGTGGCGGCGTACGCCGTCCTCGAGCGGCGCGACATCGGGTCGGGGATCTTCGCGGCACGCCCGGGTCCGGCCACCGCCGCCCGGCGGCTCGGGACGCCGGTGGGTCTGGCGTGGCGGCTGCAGCGCGGGACCGTCGTCGGCTGGGCCCTGGGCCTGGGCTTCACCGGGCTGGCCTACGGCTCGATCGGCGACAGCGCCGGCGACCTGATCGGTGACAACGAGGCCGCCGCCGAGATGATGACGGCGGGCGGGGGCGACATGGTGGCCGGCTTCCAGGCGGTGTCGATGGTGATGCTGGCGCTGCTGACGGCCGGCTTCGCCATCTCCTCGGCGTTGCGGCCCCGGACCGAGGAGGAGTCCGGGCGGGTCGAGCCGGTGCTCGCGACCGCCACGTCCCGGACCCGGTGGCTGCTGGGCAACGTGGTCGTGACGGTCGCCGGCTCCGCGCTGGTGCTCGGGGTGGCGGGACTGGGCATGGGGCTCGGCTACGTGCTGGTGACGGGCAAGGAGGAGGCCCTGTGGCGGATGACGTGGCAGACCCTCACCTGGCTCCCCGCCGTGCTGGTCCTCTCGGGCCTGACCCGGCTGCTCCACGGCGTACGGCCCCGGCTGGCGACCTTCGGCTGGCTCGGGCTCGGGTACGCCGTCGTGGTGCTGGTCCTGGCCGAGATCCTGCAGTTCCCCGACTGGATGCGCGACCTGTCGCCGTTCGAGCACCTCGCCCTGGTGCCCGCCGTCGACTTCGACCCGACGGCGTTCGCGGCCGTGCTCGCGGTCGCCACGCTGCTGGGCGTCGGAGGCTGGTTGGCCTTCCTGCGGCGGGACGTGGGCTAACGTCCCTGCCATGTGGGAGCCGGAGCCGGACTGGCATCCGCTGCCGGGTGGCACCGGGACGTCGACGGTGGGGGTCTGGCGCGCCGCCATCGGCGACCAGCCGGTGGTCGTCAAGCGCCTCGCCCGCCCTGCCCCGCACGACCCTGCCGAGCTGTCGGACCCCACCCACGTCGGCTACTGGCGCCGGGAGGCCGACGTCCTGGCCACGGGCATCGTGAGCCGGACCGACGGCCTGCGGGCGCCGACCGCGGCGGTCGAGGAGGACCCCGAGGGCCTCACCATCACCCGCGAGTGGGTCGAGGACGCCGCGAGCAGCGGGCTGTTCGTCGCGATGGCGCTCGGTCGGTTCGCCGGGAGCCTGGCCGCCCGGCCGCGGTTCCTGGCCCGCGACCAGCTCCGCGACCGGCTGGCACGCACCGAGCGGCGCGGTGGCTGGCCCACCCTCGCCCGGACCCCCGTCGCCGACGTCGCCGACCACCTGTGGCGCCGCCGGCAGGCGATGCTGGAGCGGGTCGAGGCGCTGCCGCAGGTGCCGCAGCACGGCGATCCTGCGCCGGCGAACCTCCCCGGCCGCGACCACGACCACGTCGTCGCCATCGACTGGGCGATGCTCGGCATCGGGCACGTGGGCAGCGACCTCGGCCTCTACGCGCTGGCGGCCCGCGAGGAGTTCGAGCCCCTGGTGGAGGCCTACCTGATGGGCCTCGCGCCCGGGCTCGCCACCGAGGAGGACGTGGTCGAGGGAGCGCGGATCACCGTCGTCTACACCGCCCTGAGCCGCGCCGAGTGGGCGCTCGAGCGGGTCAGCACCGGGGAGGGCGCCCTGGTGTCGAAGTTCCGGCACCCCGCCGTGGCTCCCCACCTGCGGGCGTTGCAGCGGCAGTTCCCGCAGGTCGAGGCGTTGCTCGACGACTGAGGCGCTCAGAGCGAGGACGCCGCGAACGTGTCGCACGCCTCGAGCGTGCCCTCCTCGTAGCCGGTCATGAACCACCGCTGCCGCTGCTCGGCGGAGCCGTGCGTCCACTCCGCCGGGTTGACCCGGCCGGTCGTCCGGTCCTGGATCCGGTCGTCACCGACCGCCTTGGCCGCGGCGATCGCCTGGTCGATGTCGTCGCGGGTCAGCTCGCTGATGAACGCCTCCCCGGACGCGTCGCTCGCCGTCGTCGCGCTGCCGGTCCACATGCCGGCGTAGCAGTCGGCCTGGAGCTCCAGCCGGACCGCGTCGCTCTCGGGACCCTGCTGGGTGCGGACCCGCCCCATGGTGCCCATCAGGTTCTGGATGTGGTGGCCGTACTCGTGGGCGAGCACGTACGGCTCGACGAAGTCACCCGCCGGCCCGCCCAGGCCGCCCTGGAGGACGTCCTCGAAGAACGTCGTGTCGAGGTAGATCCCGCGGTCGGGCGGGCAGTAGAACGGCCCCACGTCGGACGTCGCCCGCCCGCAGCCGGTGTCGACCGCGCCGCTGAAGGTGCGCATCACCCGCTCCGGCTCGAACTCGGTCCCCGACTGGGCCGGAAGGGTCTCCGACCAGTAGGCGGTCAGCGAGTTCTCCACGGCCACCCGCGCGCAGTCGACGCTCTCGTTGGCGTCGGCGCCGTCCTGGCAGCTCGCGTAGCGCTGGCTGTCGCCGCCACCGACGCGTGAGGTGTCGAGGGCGTCGTCGACCGAGGGGGCGCCGCCTCCTCCGTCGCCGGTGAGCTGGAGCACGACGAACACCACCAGCACGATGACCGCGACGATGCCGCCGCCACCGGCGGTCGCCCCGCCGGGGATGCGCACCGCCGGGCCGCTGCGCCCGGCACGCCCGCGGCCAGCGCCGCTGTCGCGGACCCGGCTGGTGTCGAGCCGGGCCTTCGGGTTGAACCGCACTCCGAGCTCCTCATCCGGGTCGTCCCGCCGATTGCGGGCGGACCCGCGTGCCCACCTAGGCTAGCGACCCTGATGATCACCGCCCACCAGCTCGAGGTCCGTGCCGGGGCGCGACTGCTGATGGCCGAGGTCGACTTCCGCGTCGCAGCGGGCGACAAGATCGGCCTGGTCGGCCGCAACGGCGCCGGCAAGACCACCCTCACCCGGATCCTCGCCGGCGAGGCGCTGCCGGCCTCCGGACGCGTGCAGCGCACGGGTGACGTCGGCTACCTGCCGCAGGACCCGCGGACCGGCGACCCCGAGGTGATCGCCCGCGACCGGATCCTGTCCGCGCGCGGCCTCGACGACGTCGTACGGCGGCTGCGGGAGGCCGAGGTCGAGATGGCGAGCGACGACCCGGAGGTGCACGAGCGCGGCATGCGTCGCTACACGCGGGCCGACACCGAGCTGCACGCCGGCGGGGGCTACGCCGCCGAGTCCGAGGCGGCCCGGATCGCGAGCAGCCTCGGGATCGAGGAGCGGATCCTCACCCAGCCGCTGCGGACCCTGTCCGGTGGACAGCGGCGGCGCGTGGAGCTGGCCCGGATCCTGTTCTCCGGCGCCGACACGCTGCTGCTGGACGAGCCGACCAACCACCTCGACGCCGACTCGATCGTCTGGTTGCGGGAGTTCCTCAAGGCCCACTCCGGCGGCCTGGTCGTGATCAGCCACGACACCGCGCTGCTCGGCCAGACCGTCAACCGGGTGCTCCACCTCGACGCCAACCGGGCCGAGGTCGACGTCTACAACATGGGCTGGTCGGCGTACCTGCAGCAGCGGGAGACCGACGAGAAGCGACGCAAGCGGGAGCGGGCCAACGCCGAGAGCAAGGCCAAGGCGCTCACCGACCAGGCCAACCGGATGAGAGCCAAGGCCACCAAGGCGCAGGCCGCGCAGTCGATGCTCAAGCGCGCCGAGCGCCTGATGGCGGGGGTCGAGGGGGAGCGGCGTGCCGACCGGGTGGCGCGGATCGCCTTCCCGGCCCCGGCGCCGTGCGGGAAGACCCCGCTCACCGCGGCCGAGCTGTCGAAGTCCTACGGCTCGCTCGAGGTCTTCACCGACGTCGACCTGGCGATCGACCGCGGGAGCCGGGTCGTGGTGCTGGGCCTGAACGGCGCCGGCAAGACGACGCTCCTGCGGATCCTCGGTGGCGTCGACGCTCCCGACACCGGACAGGTGGTGCCCGGCCACGGCCTGAAGCTCGGCTACTACGCCCAGGAGCACGAGACGCTCGACGTCGGGCGGACCGTGCTGGAGAACCTGCACGCCGCCGCACCGCAGCTGACCGACACCGAGGCCCGGTCGGTGCTCGGCTCCTTCCTGTTCTCCGGCGACGACGCCCACAAGCCGGCCGACGTGCTCTCCGGCGGCGAGAAGACCCGGCTCGCCCTGGCCATCCTCGTCGTCTCGTCGGCCAACGTGCTGCTGCTCGACGAGCCCACCAACAACCTCGACCCGGCCTCGCGCGAGGAGGTGCTCGCCGCCATCCGCGAGTACGCCGGGGCGATCATCCTGGTCACCCACGACGAGGGGGCCGTCCAGGCGCTCCACCCCGACCGGGTGCTGATCCTGCCCGACGGCGTCGAGGACCTCTGGTCCGCCGACTACGCCGACCTGGTGTCGCTGGCCTGACCGGCCCGCCGTCGGACCCCGCTGACATGCTGGGGGCATGAGCCACCCCATTCGAATGCTCGCTTCGCTCCGCTTCGAACAGGGACCCCGACGATGACGCCCGAGGAGCTCCGGCACGCCGGCCTGCGCTACGACGTGAGCGGTGCGGTCGCGACCATCACCCTCGACCGGCCCGAGGTGCGCAACGCGCAGACCCCGACGATGTGGCGCGCGCTGGCCCGGATCGGGGACCGGATCGGCGACGACGTACGCGCCGTCGTCGTCCGGGGCGAGGGCCCGACGTTCTCGGCGGGCCTCGACCGGGCCGTGCTCGCCCCCGGTGGCGGTGACGGCCAGGAGACCGTGGCGGGGCTGCTCGCCCTCGACGACGACGCCATGGCGGCCACCATCGACGACTACCAGCGGGGTTTCACCTTCCTCCGCGACCCGCGCTTCGTGTCGGTCGCCGCGGTCCAGGGCCACGCCGTCGGCGCGGGGTTCCAGCTCGCCCTGGCGTGCGACCTGAGGGTCGTCGCGCACGACGCGCAGCTCGCCATGCTGGAGTCGACCCTGGGGCTGGTGCCCGACCTGACGGGAACAAAGCCGCTCGTCCAGTGCGTTGGATACCCCAGAGCACTGGAGATCTGCGTCACCGCCCGGATGGTGGGGGCCGAGGAGGCCGTCGCCATCGGGCTCGCGACCGCAGCCGTGCCGCCCGACGAGCTGGACGACGCCGTCGCCGACCTGGTGGCAGCCTTGACCGCACCGAGGCCCGGTGTGGTCGCCGAGACCAAGGCGCTGCTGCTGGGCGCCGGCGACCAGGACCTCGACGGGCAGCGGCGGCGGGAGCGGGAGGCGCAGGTACGCCGGTTCCGCGAGCTGGCCCGGACCTGGGGCGGATGAACCGCCGGCCGCCGCCGGCCCGACAGGAGGAGAGCAGGTGTCGCTGAGCACGGGGATGGGGCCGGCGTGGCGCCACATGCGCACCGACCGCGAGGAGGCCGGCCAGGCGAAGATCGCCCAGGGCACGGTCCGGCGGGTGGTGTCGTACGCCCGACCCCACCGCGGCACGATCGCGGTCTTCCTCGCGGTCACGGCCTTCGACGCCGCGCTGGTGGTCGTCAACCCGCTGCTGCTGCAGCGGATCGTCGACGACGGGATCGTGGGCGGCAACGGCCGCCTGGTGACCGTGCTGGCGCTGGCCATGGCGGGCGTCGCGCTGGTGGGCGCCCTGCTCTCGGTGCTGGGAGGCTGGCTCTCCGCCAAGATCGGCGAAGGCCTGATCCTGGACCTGCGCAGCCGGGTGTTCGCCCACGTCCAGCGGCAGTCGCTCGCCTTCTTCACCCGCACCCAGACCGGCGCCCTGGTCTCCCGGCTCAACAACGACGTCATCGGCGCCCAACGGGCGTTCACCTCGACCCTGTCCAGCACCGTGTCGAGCTCGGTCTCGGTGGTGGTCGTGGGCATCGCGATGCTCGCGCTCAGCTGGGAGGTCACGCTCCTCTGCCTGGCGTTGTTCCCGGTCCTGCTGCTCGCGTCGCGGCTCGTGAGCCGACGGCTCGCGAAGCTCACCCGGGAGCAGATGGACGGCAACGCCGACATGGGCAACGTGATGACCGAGCGGTTCAACGTCGGCGGCGCCATGCTGCTCAAGCTGTTCGGTCGCCGCGAGGAGGAGGACGACCTGTTCACCTCGCGGGCCCGGCACGTCCGCGACCTCGGCGTCCGGATCACGCTGGTGAGCCGGATCTTCGTGGCGGCGATGCTGCTCGTCCCGGCGCTCGCCACCGCGGTCGTCTACGGCGTCGGGGGGCACCTGGTGCTGTCCGGCACCCTCACCGTCGGCACCGTGATCGCCCTCGGCACGCTGCTGGTGCGGCTGCTCGGGCCGCTGCAGAGCCTCTCCAACGTCCGGATCGACGTGCTGACCGCGCTGGTGAGCTTCGACCGGGTCTTCGAGGTGCTCGACCTCCCGTCGACGATCCAGGAGAAGCCCGACGCCGTCGCCCTCCCACGCACCGCGTCGTCCCTGGAGTTCGACCACGTCTCCTTCACCTACCCGCGGGCCGACGAGATCTCGCTCGCCTCGCTGGAGACCGTGGCGCGGCCCGACTCGCGCGACACCGGCCAGGTGCTCACCGACGTCTCCTTCCGCGCGGACCCCGGCGAGATGGTCGCCCTGGTCGGCCCGTCCGGCGCCGGCAAGACCACGATCACCCACCTCGTCGCCCGCCTCTACGACGCCGGCGACGGCACCGTCCGGGTCGGTGGGCGCGACGTCCGCGACGTCACCCTGCAGTCGCTGGAGGACGTCGTCGGGTACGTCACCCAGGACGCCCACATGTTCCACGACACCGTCGGCGCCAACCTGCGCTACGCCCGGCCCGACGCGACGGAGGTCGAGGTCTGGGCCGCGCTCGAGGCCGCCCAGATCGCCACGCTCGTGCGCACCCTCCCCGACGGGCTGGACACGGTCGTGGGTGACCGGGGCTACCGGCTCTCCGGCGGCGAGCGGCAGCGGCTCGCCATCGCGCGGCTGCTGCTGAAGGCACCCGCCATCGTGGTCCTCGACGAGGCGACCGCGCACCTCGACAGCGAGTCCGAGGCCGCCGTCCAGCGGGCCCTCGACGCCGCCCTCGAGGGTCGGACCTCGCTCGTGATCGCCCACCGGCTCTCCACGGTGCGCGACGCCGACCGGATCCTCGTGGTGGCCGACGGCCGGATCGTGCAGGCCGGCACCCACGCCGAGCTGCTCGCCCGGGGCGGGCTGTACGCCGACCTCCACCGGACCCAGTACTTCGACGAGGACGCCCCGGTCGCGTAGCCGCGGGACCGGCCCCAGGGTCCTTGGTTCCGAGGCGCCGTCGCGACCTCGCACGCTCGGCCGCGGGCCTGCTCAACCGGCTCCCCACGCCGGACGCTCCTGCGTCGCGTCCGGCCCTGGGGTCTTTGGTTTCGACGCGCCGTCGCGACCTCGCACGCTCGGTCGCGGGCTTGCTCAACCCGTCTCCCCACGCCGGACGCTCCTGCGTCGCGTCCGGCTAGGGTCGACGCATGGATCTCGAGCTGCAGGACCGGGTGTACCTCGTCACGGGCGGCGGCCGCGGTCTCGGCCGCGCGACGGCCGAGGTGCTCGTCGCCGAGGGGGCGCGGGTCGTGCTGTCCGGACGGGACGGTGACATCCTCGACACCGCGGCCGCCGAGCTGGGTGACTCCGCCCGCCCGGTCGTCGCCGACAACGCCGACCCCGAGACCCCGGCGCGGCTGATGAGCGCCGCCCAGGACGCGTGGGGCCGGGTCGACGGCGCGTTGGTCTCGGTCGGGGGCCCGCCGGTCGGCCCGGTCACCGACGTGACCGACCAGCAGTGGACCGACTCCTTCGCGTCGGTCTTCCTGGGCGCCGTACGACTGTGCCGGGAGGTCGGGCCGCAGCTGCCCCACGGCGGATCGCTGGCGCTGGTGCTCTCCACGAGCGTGCACAGCCCGCTGCCCAACATGGCGGTGTCCAACGGGTTCCGCCCCGGCCTGGCGATGGTCGCCAAGCAGCTCTCCGACGAGCTCGGGCCCCAGGGCGTCCGGGTCAACGGGCTGCTGCCCGGTCGCGTCGGCACCGACCGGGTCGCCGAGCTGGACGCCCTGACCGGCGACGCCGAGGCCGCGCGGCAGCGGATGGTCGCGCAGATCCCGCTGGGCCGCTACGGCGAGCCCGAGGAGTTCGGCCGGGTCGCGGCCTTCCTGCTCTCGCCGGCCGCGTCGTTCCTCACCGGCATCATGCTGCCGGTCGACGGCGGCATGACCCGCACCTTCTGACCCTCCTCCTTCGTCGCGCCGCGGCGCGGGGACCCACGTCGCTCGTCCCACGCCAGGTAGCCGAACCCGACGAGCGCCAGCAGCCCGAAGAACCACCACTGCAGGCCGTAGAAGAAGTGCGGCCCGTTGTCGAGCTCGGGCAGCTCGGGCGGCGCGAGGGGGGTCTCGGGCGCCGGGTCCTCGTCGCGCAGGTCGACGAACCCGCCGTAGACCTCGCGGTCGACCGCCTCCCCGATCCGCTCGCTGGACACCGCCCGGGTCGAGAGGTCGGTGACGACGGTGCTGTCGTCGGTGGCGTCGCGGCGCAGCCAGCCGGTGACGGTCACCTCGCCCTCCGGTGGGGCGGGGACGTCGCCGGCGTCGGTCCCGCGGTTGTCCGAGGCGACCCAGCCCCGGTCGACCAGCACGGCCGTCCCGTCGTCGGTGACCAGCGGCACCACCACGTCGACGCCCGAGGCGCCGTCGCGGGTCCGGTAGCGCACGATCACGGTGTCGTCGACGGCGTACGTCCCGGTCGCGGTGACCACCCGCCACTCGTCGTCGGCGGCGACCTCCCGGCCCGGCGCCGTCAGCTCGTCCACCGGCGTCACCGGCGCCGCCTCGTTGCGCTCCACGATCGCGTTGCGGGCCTGCCGGTCCTCCAGCCGCCCGAACTGCCACTCGCCCAGCCACCACGCGAGCCACGCCAGCAGCGCGACGACGACCGCGAAGACGATCCACCGTCGGCTGAGCAGGAAGCGCCAGGACCGCACCCGTCGAGGCTATCCGGCCCGCGGGCGCCCTGCGTGGGCAGCCGGTCCCCCCCTACACTCGGGACCGTGGAGCCGATGCTGCTGCAGGACCGCTACGGCCGGGTCGCGACCGACCTCCGGGTGTCGCTGACCGACCGGTGCAATCTCCGCTGCTCCTACTGCATGCCCGCCGAGGGGCTCGACTGGCTGCCCGGCGACGAGGTGCTCACCGACGACGAGGTGGTGCGCCTGGTCGACATCGGGGTGCGCCTGCTCGGGATCCGCGAGGTGCGGTTCACCGGTGGTGAGCCGCTCGTACGCCGCGGGCTGGTCGACATCGTCCGACGCACTCGCGAGGCGGGCCCCGACCTCGAGCTGAGCCTGACCACCAACGCGCTCGGGCTGGCCCGGACCGCCACCGCGCTGCGCGACGCCGGGCTCGACCGGGTCAACGTCAGCCTCGACACCGTCCGGCGCGACACCTTCGAGACCATCACCCGGCGCGACCGGCTGCACGACGTGCTGGGCGGGCTCGCCGCCGCCCACGACGCCGGTCTCACCCCCGTCAAGGTCAACGCCGTGCTCCTGCGCGGCGTCAACGACGACCAGGCACCCGAGCTGCTCCGCTGGGCCGTCGGTGAGGGCTACCAGCTGCGGTTCATCGAGCAGATGCCGCTCGACGCCCAGCACGACTGGAGCCGGGCCGAGATGGTGACCGCCGAGGAGATCTTCGAGCGGCTGGGGGAGGCGTTCGACCTGACCCCCGCCGCCGAACCCCGGGGGAGCGCGCCCGCCGAGCTGTTCCTGGTCGACGGCGGGCCGGCGACGGTGGGCGTGATCGCCTCGGTGACCCGGCCGTTCTGCGGCGACTGCGACCGGGTGCGGCTCACCGCCGACGGCCAGGTCCGCAACTGCCTGTTCGCCCGCGAGGAGTCCGACCTGCGCACCTCGCTGCGCAACGGTGCGTCCGACGAGGAGATCGCCGAGCGCTGGGTGATCGCGATGCGCGGCAAGCGCGCCGGCCACGGCATCGACGACCCGTCGTTCCTGCAGCCCGACCGCCCGATGTCGGCCATCGGGGGTTAGCTCACGCAGGGCCGGGGTCGTCCGGGGCCTCCGCCGCCGGCACCACGTCGCGCAGGAACCTTCGCGCGGTCAGGAAGTCGGCCAGCGACGCCCGGTGCTCGTCGCACGCCAGCCAGGTCTTCCGGCGGTCGGGGGTGTGCAGCCGCGGGTTGTTCCAGACCAGGGCCCAGACGGCGTCGGCCTGGCAGCCGCGCGCGCTGCACGTCGGCCGGTCGTCGTCCATGTCCGTCCTCTTCCTGTCCGCGAAATGCAGGAAGCCGGACGACCACGGGGGAGGACGTCCGGCTCCTGAGAACTGCGACGGGGGAGACACAGTTCGACGAGCAGTCTGGCAGTCCGCGCCAGAAAGTCAAATACTGTCCTATCCGCGCGGCGTGCCGTCGTCCTCGCCGGCGGTGAGCTCCGGTCGACCGGGCGGCGTCCCCCGCAGCGCGAAGTCGTCGGACTTCGTCGTCACCGCGTTGGCCATCACGACCGCGACGTACGGCAGCACCAGCGCCCCGACGACCAGCACCCACCGCAGCCAGCCGGGACCCACGAGGACCGCGGCGACGAAGCAGACGGTGCGGATGCCCATCGAGACCACGTAGCGACGCTGCCGGCGGGCGATGTCGTCGGCTCGGCTGCTCGCGGCGGTCGTGATCCGGACCGCGCTGGTGTCCCGGGCCATGCCTCGACTGTACGTCGCTACCATCCAGTGACCCAGACACCCGTCGTCCCGTCCAGGAGGAGCCACCGTGTCCAGCCGCACCTACCGCGTCACCGAGATCGTCGGGACCTCGCCCGAGGGCATCGACCAGGCCGTCCGCAACGGCATCGAGCGCGCCGCCCGGACCCTGCGCCACGTCGACTGGTTCGAGGTCACCCAGGTCCGGGGCCACGTCCTGGACGGCACCGTCGACCACTTCCAGGTCGGGATGAAGGTCGGCTTCCGGCTCGAGGACGACTGACGTCCGTGGACGCCGGAGCCGGTTCGGCCTACCGCGCGGTAATCACTAGCGTCGGTGCCCGTGACTGACACCCCCGAGACCGAGCCCAGATCCGTCCTCGTGACCGGCGGCAACCGCGGCATCGGTCGCGCCATCGCGGAGGCGTTCCTCGCCCGGGGTGACCGGGTCGCCGTGACCAGCCGCAGCGGCGGCGGCCCCGACGCGGCCCTCGACCTGGTCTGCGACATCACCGACCCGGTTGCCGTCGACGAGGCGTTCGGCACCATCGAGGCCGAGCACGGGCCGGTCGAGGTCCTGGTGGCCAACGCCGGCGTCACCGCCGACACCCTGCTGCTGCGGATGAGCGAGGACGACTGGTCGAAGGTCATCGACACCAACCTCACGGCGTCGTTCCGACTGGCCAAGCGGGCCGCCAAGGGGATGCTCCGGCTGCGGCGCGGCCGGATCGTGCTGATCTCCTCGGTGGTGGGCCTGCTGGGGTCGGCCGGGCAGGTCAACTACGCCGCCTCCAAGGCCGGCCTGGTCGGCATGGCGCGGTCGCTGTCGCGCGAGCTCGGCTCGCGCTCGATCACGACCAACGTGGTCGCGCCCGGGTTCGTCGACACCGAGATGACCGCTGTGCTCACCGACGAGCAGAAGGCCACGATCAAGCAGCAGGTGCCGCTGCAGCGCTACGGCACCCCGGAGGAGATCGCCGCGGCCGTGATGTGGCTGACCGGCGAGCGGGGCGGCTACGTGACCGGAGCCGTGATCCCGGTCGACGGCGGACTCGGAATGGGGCACTGATGGGAATCCTGGACGGCAAGCGGGTCCTCGTCGCGGGCGTGACGATGGACTCCTCGATCGGCTTCGCGGTCGCGCGGATCGCGCAGGAGCAGGGCGCGACCGTGCTGATCTCCAACTTCGGCCGCGCGCTCGGCATCACCCGCAGGATCGCCAAGCGGCTGCCCGCCGAGCCCCCCGTGCTCGAGCTCGACGTCACCGACCAGTCCCACCTCGACGGGCTCGAGGCCGCGGTGCGGGAGCACGTCGACGGGCTCGACGGAGTCGTCCACTCGATCGCCTACGGCAACCCCGAGACGCTGCTCGGCGGCAAGTTCATGGACGGGCCGTGGGAGGACGTCGCGCAGGCGGTGCAGGTGTCGGCGTACTCCCTCAAGGCGCTGGCCGTGGCCTGCCGCCCGCTCATGGGCGAGGGCGGCTCCGTGGTCGGCATGACCTTCGACGCGACGCAGGCCTGGCCGGCGTACGACTGGATGGGGGTGGCCAAGGCGGGCCTGGAGTCGACCTCCCGCTACCTGGCCCGCGACCTCGGCCCCGACGGCATCCGCTGCAACCTGGTGTCGGCCGGCCCGCTCAAGACGCTGGCCGCCAAGGCGATCCCCGGGTTCGAGGGCCTGGAGTCGATGTGGAAGGACCGCGCGCCCCTGGGCTGGGACGAGACCGACCAGGTCCCCACCGCACGCGCCGTCTGCGCGCTGCTCAGTGACCTCTTCCCGGCCACCACCGGCGAGATCGTCCACGTCGACGGCGGCTTCCACGCCATGGGCGCCTGACGCACAGCGCCGACCCGTCACCAGTGCAGGTCCGGAGACCGTCGAGCCGTCACTGGGGCAGGTTCCACGGCCGCTGAACCGTCACGTGTGCACGTCGGAAGGGGACCGCGAGGTCTCCTCCCCGGTGCTCATGCCGCACGCCTGCCGGCTCGGGCCGGTTCCTGGCTGCACAGGTGACGGCTCGGGCCGGGCACAGCCTGCACAACTGCCGGGTCGGCTTCGGTAGCGTCAGCCCGGTGACCTCACTCGTCGAGCTCCGCGTCCTGGAGGGGCCCAACCTCTACTTCCCGCGGGCGGCGATCAAGCTGACCCTCGACATCAGTGGGCTCTCCGAGGTGCCGACCGCGACGGCGGAGGGCCTGGCGCACCGGATCGGCCTGGCCACGGCGAGGCCGGGGGAGCCGGGGAGCGGGTTCCGGCAGCGGTTCGCGCTCCGGGCGGTGGCGCGGCTGTTCCGGGCGGTCGCCGCCGAGGGCGGTACGACGCGGCTCGCCGTCCGGGTCCGGCCCACGGCCGACCCCCACCGGATCGTCGTCGCCTACCCGTGGCGGCACCGGCAGCGTGCCCAGGAGATGGGGCGGGCGGTGGCCGAGCTGCTCGACGCCCTGCCGTCGACCGACGTCGACGAGCTGATGCACCGGGCGGCCACCCGGGTCAGGGAGGCCGAGCCCGGCGAGGCGCCGCGCACGCTCACCCCCCGGGTCCCCGTGGTCGCGGTGACCGGCACCAACGGCAAGACCACCACCAGCCGGCTGATCGCCCACGTGGCGCGCACCTGGGGCAAGGTCGTCGGCTGGTCGAGCACCGACGGGATCTACGTCGACGGCGAGCTGGTCGAGGCGGGTGACTACTCCGGGCCCAGCGGCGCCGGGCGGGTGCTCGCCCACGACGCCGTCGAGGTCGCAGTGACCGAGACCGCGCGGGGAGGGATCCTGCTCAAGGGCATCGGCGTGCTCCGCAACGACGTCTCGGTGGTCACCAACGTCTCCGCCGACCACCTGGGCCACCAGGGCATCGACACCGTCGACCAGCTCGCGGAGGTCAAGTCCGTGGTGCCGCGGATCACCCGCAAGGACGGGTGGGCGGTGCTCAACGCCGACGACCCACGGGTGCTGGGGATGCGCAGCGTGATCCGGGCGCGGCCCTGGGTGTTCTCCCGCGACCCCGACTCGCCCGCGCTGCGCGAGGTGGTCGCCGACGGCGGTCGGGCCACGACGGTGATCGACGGCTGGGTCTGCGTGTGGCAGCGGGGCAGCGACCCCGACCCGCTCGTCGAGCTGGCCGACGTCCCGATGACGCTGTCCGGGCTGTCCCGGTTCAACGTCGAGAACGCCCTCGCCGCCGCCTCGGCCACCCTGGCGCTCGGGATCCCGCGGGAGGTCGTCGTCGAGGGGCTGCGCACGTTCCGCCCCGACCCCGACCACAACCCCGGCCGGATGAACCTGTTCTCCGTGGGCGAGTGCACCGTGGTCGTCGACCTCGCCCACAACGAGGCCGGGCTCGAGGCCCTGCTCGAGGTGATGGACGGCGTACGGCGTCCCGGGTGCCGGATGCTGCTCGGGCTGGGCGCCGTGGGAGACCGCCAGGACGACCTGATCGAGCGGCTGGGCGAGATCGGCGCGATGGGCAGCGACGTGGTGGCGATCGGCCACAAGCAGCACTACCTGCGCGGCCGGACCGTCGAGGAGCTCGACGGGCTGCTGCGCACCGGCGCCTCGCGGGTGGGCGTCGACGACATCCGCAGCCACCCCACCGAGCTGGAGGCCCTCGCGGCGCTCGTGGACCAGGCCCAGCCCGGCGACGTCGTCGGGCTGATGTGCCACGCCGAGCGGGACGCGGTCTACGACTGGATCGCCGCCCGGGGCGGCACCCCCGACGACCCGGCCACCCTCGCGGCCAAGGTCCGTGCCGCGCGCTCCTGAGTCGCCGTCCCGGATCCTCGACCGGGCGGCCCCGCGCCACGTACGGCTCGCCGCCGGAGGAGTCGTCGGCGGTGCGCCCGTCACCTGGACCGGCGACGGGGACGGCCAGTTCCAGATCGGCTCGGTGACCAAGGTCTTCACCAGCCTGGTCCTGGCGACGTACGTCGTCGACGGGACGCTGCGCCTCGACCAGCGGGTGGGCGACCTGCTGCCCCGCCTGGCCGGACCGGTGCGCGAGACGACCCTCGAACAGCTGGCCACGCACACCTCGGGCCTGCCCCGGATCCCGCGGGAGCTCTGGCCGCGCGCTGCGGGGGCACCCCGATCCCTACGCCCACATCGACCAGGAGTGGCTGCTCCGGTCGCTGGCCAAGGTCCGTCCGACGCCGTCCCGGCGGCCCCGCTACTCCAACCTCGGCGTCGGCCTGCTGGGCGACGCCCTGGCGGCGTGCGCCGGCACGAGCTACGACGCGCTCGTCCGGGACCGGGTCACCGGCCCGCTGGGGATGTCCGCGACCGGCTGCGTCCCGCGGGAGGAGGTCCCGGGCCACCGCCGCGGCGGCCGGCCACTCGGCACCGTGTGGCACGTCGACGCGCTGGCGGGGGCCGGGGCGCTCTGGTCGACCGTCCGTGACCTGCAGGCCTTCGCGCTCGCCCAGCTGGACCCGCCGCCCGGACGGCTGGGCGACGCGGTCCGGCTGATCCAGGTGCCGCGGGTGCCGGGGCGGCGGATGGACCAGTGCCTGGGCTGGTTCCGGCTGCACGGCAGCGGCGGCGTGCTGTGGTGGCACAGCGGGGGCACCGCGGGATACCGCTCCTTCCTGGGGGTCGGCGCGTCCCCGCCGACGTCGGTCGTCGTGCTCAACGCGAGCAACCGGTCGGTGGCCGACCTCGGCATCAGGCTGCTCGGGGCGGTCGGGTCGCAGTAGTCTCGGTACATGGCCGTCCTGGCGGTGGCCGGGCAGCAGCTCTACCACGAGGAACACGGCACCGGGGACCCGATCCTGGGCATCCACGGCACCCCGAGTGCGGCCGTGTTCTGGGAGGACGCGGCGACGGAGCTGGCGCGTCTGGGGCGCGTCGTGATCTACGACCGGCGCGGCTTCCACCGCAGCGCCTGGGAGCAGCCACCGGAGACCGTCGACCTGGCCGACCAGCTCGACGACGCCGAGGCCCTCCTCACCCATCTCGAGGCGGCGCCCGCGATCGTGGTCGGTCGGAGCACCGGGGGCCAGATCGCGCTCGCCCTGGCGGTGCAGCGCCCGGAGCTGGTGACCGCGCTGGTGCTGCTCGAGCCGGCGGTGTACACGTTGCACCCCGACGCGCAGGCCTGGGCCGACGAGCTCCGGGGCGTGGTCCTGGCCGCGGCCGCGGACGACCCGTCGGTCGCCGCGAAGGCGGTCTTCGACGCGGCCCTCGGGAGCGAGCTGTGGGCCTCCCTGCCGGACGAGGCCCGCGAGGTCTTCACCAGCGGAGGTCCGGCGCTGCTCGCCGAGACCCGGGGCCGTGGCCTCGACCTCAGCGCCGACCCGTTCGCGCCGTCGGAGGAGCAGCTGGCCCGGGTGTCGCAGCCGACCCTGGTGCTGTCGGGCGAGGAGTCCTACCCCGCCGCCCGCGAGGTCGACGACCGGCTGGTGGCGCTGCTCCCGGACGCGCGCCACCACGTCGTGGCCGGCGGCCACCTGATCGACCCGGCGCACCCCGCAGTGCTGGAGTTCGTGGCGGCCGTGCTCCGCGGCGAGCGTGCCTGAGGCGCCCGCTGGGGTTCAGGTCTGCTCGGTCGGGGCGTAGTCGGGGTCGGCGGCGGGCGCGTCGGGCGAGGCTCCGGCGCCGGCGTACGCCTGGTTGGACCAGTTCTCCAGCTCGCTCATGACGGCGGCGTGCTGGTCGACGCAGACCACCACGAGGTCGCCCTTGTTGGCGCGGCTCATGGCGTGGCGGACGGCGTCGATCTCGCCGAGCACCACCTCGACCTGCTTGCAGCGCGCACCCGCGGTGATGGCGGACTGGACGCCGTCGCGGACCAGCTCGGCCACCTCGCCGCGCCCCCGGCCCCGCAGGGCCTCGTCCTCGCGGACGATGACGACGTCGAAGTGCTGGGCGGCGATCTCGCCCAGCTCGCGCATGTCCTCGTCGCGGCGGTCGCCGGCGGTCGCGATGATCCCGATGCGGGACGGCCGGGCCAGCTCGTGGGACGACGACAACGACTCGCCGACCCGGTCCACGAAGTCGCCGAGCATCCGCATGCCCGGTGCGTTGTGGCAGTAGTCGACGATGACGTTGACGCCGTTCACCTCGACCTCGTTGAGGCGACCGGGGGAGAGGTAGTAGTTCGTCGAGAAGCTGCGCAGCCCCTGGCGGATGTCGTGCAGCGGCGCACCGGCGGCGAACGCGGCGGCGGCCGCGGCCAGGGTGTTCTGGACGTTCATCCGCGCCCGGCCGTTGAACGTCGCGGGCAGCAGGTGGGTCCAGGCCAGCTGCATCTCGCGGCGGCCGTGCTTGACCACGATCATCTCGCCGCGGTCGGAGGGGTTGAGGACCAGCGCCTTGCCGCCGCGGCGGCAGTGGGCGTCGATCATGTCGCGGACCTCCGAGCCCGGCTCGTCCATCGAGAACCACACCACCTCGCCGCTGCACTTGCGACGCATCTCGCGGACCAGCGGGTCGTCGGCGTTGAGCACCGCGGCGCCGGTGCGGGGGACCGCCTCGACGACGACGGCCTTCACGTCGGCGAGCTGCTCGACGGTGTCGATGCCGCGCAGCCCGAGGTGGTCGGGCTGGACGTTGAGGACGACGGCCACGTCGTTGCGCTCGTAGCCGAGGCCCTCGCGCAGGATCCCGCCCCGCGCGACCTCGAACACCGCGAAGTCGACCCGGGGGTTCTGCAGCACCATCCGCGCCGAGCGTGGGCCGGACGCGTCGGCCCGGATCAGCAGCCGCTCGTCGATCACGACGCCGTCGGTGGAGGTCATGCCGACCTTGCGGCCCATGCCCTTGAAGACGTGGGAGATCATCCGGGAGGTCGTGGTCTTGCCGTTGGTGCCGGTGACGGCGACGATCGGGATCCGCGAGGTGGCGCCCGGCGGGAACAGCATGTCGACCACGGGCTTGGCGATGAACTGCGGCTCGCCGATCGTCGGGTGGGTGTGCATCCGGAAGCCCGGCGCCGCGTTGACCTCGCAGATCGCGCCGCCGGTCTCGCGCACCGGCTCGGTGATGTCGGGGCAGATGAAGTCGATGCCCGCGATGTCGAGCCCGACCATCTGGGCGGCCTCCTCGGCGATCTCGACGTTCTCGGGGTGGGCCTCGAAGGTGCGGTCGATGGAGATGCCGCCGGTGGACATGTTGCCCGTGAGGGCCAGCCTGACCATCTCGCCCTCGTCGGGCACCGAGGTCAGCGTGTGGCCCTGGCCGGCCAGCACCTCCTCGGCGGCGGCGTCGACCTTGATCCGGGTCAGCACCTTCTCGTGGCCGACGCCGCGGCGCGGGTCGGCGTTGGTGAGCTCGACGAGCTCCTCGACCGTCGAGGTGCCGTCGCCGACGACGTGGGCCGGGACCCGCTCGGCGATCGCGACCATGTGCCCGTCGATGATCAGGCACCGGTAGTCCTTCCCGGTGACGAAGGACTCCACGATCACCCAGCCGCGCCGCGACTGTTCCTCCGCGATCGGGAACGCCTCGCGTACGGCGGCCTCGTCCTGCAGGTCCAGGCACACGCCGCGCCCGTGGTTGCCGTCGAGCGGTTTCACCACCACCGGGTAGCCGATCCGGTCGGCGACGCGGACCGCCTGGTCGACGGTGCGCACCGAGTCCTGCCGCGGGACCGGCAGGCCCGCCGCGCCCAGGAGCCGGGTGGTGAGGTCCTTGTCGGAGGCGATGTCGACGGCGATCGAGGAGGTCTCGGAGGTCATCGTGGCCCGGATCCGGCGCGCGTGGACGCCCTGGCCGAGCTGCACCAGGGAGTGCTGGTTGAGGCGGATCCACGGGATGTCGCGCGACACCGCCTCGTCGACGATCGCTTGCGTCGACGGACCGAAGGCGGTCCGCTCCGCCCGCTTGATGAACGCCTCGAGCTCGGCCTCCCAGTCGAACTCGGGGTCGCCCTCGACGAGGTGGTTGACCAGCCGGACGGCCAGCCGGCCGGCCGCGAGCCCGACCTGCTCGTCGACGTACCCGTAGATCACGTTGTAGACGCCCGGGCGGTCCTTGACCATCCGGGTCTTGCCGCGACGGATGTCGTGGCCGACGACCTGCTGCAGCGCGAGCGCGCAGTGCTCGGCGACGTGCCCCAGCCAGGTGCCCTCCTGGAGCCGCTCCACGAACCCACCGCGTCGGCCCCGGGAGCAGGAGTGCTCGCGGAGCCCGGGCAGCATCTGCACCAGGTGGTCGGTGAAGTCGGGGAGCAGGTTGCTGGGGTACTGCTCGAGCACGCCCAGGTCGACGACGAGGTGGATCGCCTTCTCGTACGACCACACGTTGGCACCGCGGTAGACCCGCGTCTCGAGGATCGTGAGGTCGGGCGTCGGCCGTTCCGTCATTTTCGGGGTCCCTGTTCGAAGCGGAACGTAGTGAGCATTCGAATGGGGTGAATCATCGTGCGTCTCCGTCCTGTCTGGTCCCCGTCGTGTGCTCGGCCCGGGTGCGGCTGCGGGCCAGTCGGCGCCGCAGCGTGCCGGGGGACACGTCGCCCGCGGCGATGTCGCGGGCCACCTGCCGCATGTCGCGCTGCGCCTCGGCCAGCTCCGCGGCGTCCTCGGGGTCGACGGAGGGCTGCTGGTGGACCAGCGCCCGCTCCGTCAGGTCGAACGCCGACCCGGCCGGTAGGACGTGCAGCACCACGCCGCTGGCCAGCAAGGGGCTCGACCGCTGCGCCTCGTGGGCGTTGGTCACCATCCGTGCCGGGTCGAGGACGGTCACCGAGCCGCGGCCGATCACCCGCATCAGCTGGCGGTCGTCCTCGTCGGTCACCACCGCCGCGGTGTCCTCGTCGACGCCGATCCCGAGCAGCTGCGGCGACTGGCTGACGATCATCAGCAGCCGGCCGTAGCGGTTGCGCTGGTCGAAGTGCTGGTCGATGACCGCCGACTCCAGCAGCCCCAGGCCGGCGGCCACCTGGGTCATCCGCTGCTTGGGGGTGGCGCCGGGGCCGCCGAAGGCCACCATGTGGGAGGACTGGATGCTGGCGCCTGCGGAGGTCCCCGCCACGACGACGCCGTCGCGGTGGGCCTCGACGATCGCCTCGCCCAGCGGCGTACCGCAGATGACGGCCGACAGCTTGAGCTGGTTGCCGCCGGTCATGAAGATGCCGGTGGCCCCGTGGAGCGCGGCCACGAGGTCGGCGTCCCGCGCCTGCTCGCGGGACTCCGGCCGGACCGGCACCACCTCGGCGGCCCCGAGCTTGCGGAACACGGCGTCGTAGACCTCGACCACCTCGTCGCCGAGGGAGGAGGCCGTCGGGATCACCGCGATCCGCGCCCCGGACCCACCACTGGCGGCGACGAACTCCGTGAGGATCGTCTTGCCGCGCAGCTTGTCCTCGGCGCCACCGATGATCATGAGCGGTCCGGCTGGCATGACAGGGAGGCTAGCGGCTGCCACAGTGGGCGGGTGCAGCCCCGTCGCCTCCTCGTGATCCGCCACGCCAAGGCCGAGCAGGGCGGCGCCACCGACGCCGAACGGCGCCTCGCCGAGAAGGGCGCGCGGCACGCCGCCGAGGTGGGGGCCCGGCTCGCGGAGCACGACCTGCGCCCCGACCACGCCCTGGTGTCGTCCGCGGTGCGGGCGGTGGAGACCTGGGAGGCGCTGGCCGGAGGTGCCGGCTGGGAGCTCGAGCCCGAGGTGTCCCGGGCGCTCTACACGGCCGAGCCGGAGACCGCCCTCGACCTGGTCCGCGAGGTCGGCGACGCCGTGACCGTGGCGCTCGTGGGCCACAACCCGACCATGGGGTCGATGGCCCAGCTCCTCGACGACGGCGAGGGCGACGACGACGCCGGCGCCGAGCTCGCCACCCGCGGCTTCCCGACCGGTGCGGTCGCCGTCTTCGAGCACGACGGCGCCTGGGCCGACCTGGCGTGGGGCTCCGCCCGGCTGGTGGCCTTCCACACCTGAGCTGGGTGCAGGTTTCGAGGCGGCCGGTGGGCAGCCCTCGCTTCGCCGGGGTCTGCCCCGGCCCCTCAACCTCTTCGGCCCACGCCGCTGCCACTCGCAGGCTCGTGGCCGCGACTGGCCTCAGGTTTCGAGGCGGCCGGTGGGCAGCCCTCGCTTCGCCGGGGTCTGCCCCGGCCCCTCAACCTCTTCGGCCCACGCCGCTGCCACTCGCAGGCTCGTGGCCGCGACTGGCCTCAGACAGGAGGCGAGGGAGTGGTCACGCCGGCCTCGGCGTCGGCCGCCTCGATCTCCTCCCGGGAGATGCCGAGCAGGTACATGATCGCGTCGAGGTAGGGCACGTTGACGGCCGTGTCGGCGGCGTCGCGGACCACCTCCTTGGCGTTGTAGGCGATCCCGAGCCCGGCCTCCGCGAGCATGTCGAGGTCGTTGGCGCCGTCGCCGATGGCGATCACCGCGTCGAGGGGGACGCCGACCGCCTCGGCGAACCTCCGCAGCGCGGTCGCCTTGCCGGCGCGATCGACCACGTCGCCGACGATCCGCCCGGTCAGCCGGCCGTCGACGACCTCGAGCTCGTTGGCGTGGGAGTAGTGGATGCCGAGGTCGTCGGCCAGCCGGTCGGTGACCTGGGAGAAGCCACCCGACACCAGCGCGAACCGGTAGCCCAGCCGCCGCAGCACCCGCACCATCGTCCGCGCACCCGGCGCGAGCACCAGGTCGTCGTACACCCGGTCCAGCGCGGAGGCCTCGACCCCCTCGAGCAGCGCGACCCGGGAACGCAGTGACTCCTCGAAGTCGAGGTCGCCGGCCATCGCCAGCTCGGTGACCCGGGCGACCTCCTCGGCCTGCCCGGCGTGCTCGGCGAGCATCTCGATCACCTCGCCCTGGACCAGCGTGGAGTCGACGTCGAGCACGATCAGCCGCATCCCGCGCCGCATCAGGTTGGCGGGCTGGACGGCGACGTCGATGCCCTGGGCGGCGGCCTCGGCGGCCAGCAGGGCCCGCAGCTTGTCGGGGTCGGTCCCCGAGACGTGGAGGTCGATCGCGGTGACGGGGTAGCGCGCCATCCGCTCGATCCGGTCGATGTTGGCCCCGCTGTCGGCGATCCGGCCGGCCACCGCCGCCATCTGCGAGGCGTGCAGCGGGGTGCCGATCACCGTGACGTGGGACCGACCCTGCTTCCGGCCCAGGTTGTCGCCGACGCCGCGGTCGACGTCGACGCTCATGTCGAGCGCGTCGCCGGTCGCCTCGACGGCGGCCCGCAGCCTCTTCCAGTCCCGCGGCGCCGTCACCAGCACGCCCAGGATCAGCCGCTGCCGGAGCACGATCTGCTCGATGTCGATCACCTCGACACCGGCACCGCTCAGGGTGTCGAACACCGCCGAGGTCACGCCGGGTCGGTCCTTGCCGCTGAGCGTGATCAGCAGCGTGCTGGGAGCCCGGTCGTGCGCGGTGTCGTCCATCGCCGCCGAGGCTATCCGGATCGGACGGCGTTGTCGGCGGTCGCCCGTACGGTGGCGCATGACCCACGTCCACCACGCCAACGGCTACATCCTCCCCGGCGGGCGGCGCTTCCACTTCGCCGACCCGAACGGCAACGAGCTCGGGCTGTGGTCGAGCGCCTGACTCAGTCGGGCCACGCCTCGGGGGAGCAGGCAGCGACGAGCGCGCGACGGGCCGCGCGCTCCAGCGGGTCGAGGGCCGCGCGGCGCTGCGCGATCTCGGACGCCGACACCGCGCCGCCGTCGTCGACCAGCGCGACCTCCACGACCGCACCCGCCGCCATCGCGCGCCGGGCCAGGTCGGCGCACCGCGCCGGCACGCCGTCCGGGGCCGCCAGGGGCTCCGGGTGCGAGCCGGTCAGCAGGTCGGCCGCCTCGGGCCGCCAGCGCGCGACGTCCAGCGCCGCGAGGGCGCGCGCCGCCTCGATCGTCGTACGCCGCAGCGCCCGGTCGGCCTCCCCGACGTCCGGGAGCTGGCGCCGGTGCGCCGGCACCACCTGCCAGGTCACGACCTCGTCCCTGACCTCCGGGACCAGCGCCAGCCCGGCCTCGGCGCACACGGCGGCCTCGCCGGCCTCGATCGCGGCTGCCGTCAGCTCGGGCGGTCCACCGAGCCCCAGCGGGTCACCCTCCACGGGCAGCGCGAGCCCGCAACCGGTCGCGCCCGCGACCCGGAGCAGGCCCATCAGGTCGAGCAGCCGTTCGCCGTCCGTGCCCTGGTGCAGCCGGCCGTCGGCGGCCACGGCGTCGAGCACCAGGTCGGTCACGACGCAGCCGCGCAACCAGCTCGTGACCCACCAGGCGAGGGTGCCGGACGGCGGCAGCGCGGGCGGCGGAGCGGTCACGCCGCGCGACGATACGCCGCCTCCGGAGCGGCCGCGGCCGGTAGATAGGGTGACCGCCATGGTCGCTGTCCTCGAGTTCGCGGGCGTGACCGTCCGTCGCGGAGGCTCGACCCTGATCGACGCCGTCGACTGGACCGTGACCGACGACCAGCGCTGGGTCGTGCTCGGGCCGAACGGCGCCGGGAAGACCACCCTGCTGCAGGTCGCGTCCGCGCAGATGCACCCGACCGCCGGGGTGGCCGGCATCCTCGACGAGGTGCTCGGCACCGTCGACGTGTTCGACCTCCGGCCGCGGATCGGCCTCACCAGCGCCTCGCTGGCCGAGCGGATCCCCCGCGACGAGCCGGTCCGCGACGTGGTGGTCTCGGCCTCCTACGGAGTCATCGGCCGCTGGCGCGAGGCCTACGACGAGCTCGACCACGACCGGGCCCACGCCCTGCTGGTCGAGGTGGGGGTCGCCCACCTGGCCGATCGCACCTTCGGCACCCTCAGCGAGGGGGAGCGCAAGCGCGTGCAGGTCGCCCGTGCCCTGATGACCGACCCCGAGCTGCTACTGCTCGACGAGCCGGCGGCCGGGCTCGACCTCGGCGGCCGCGAGGACCTCGTCAACACCCTCTCGGTGCTGGCCACCGACGCCGGATCGCCCGCCACCGTGCTGGTCTCCCACCACGTCGAGGAGATCCCTCCCGGGTTCACCCACGCCCTGCTGCTGCGCGAGGGCCGGGTGGTCGCCGGTGGTCCGGTCGCCGACGTCGTCACCGAGGAGCACCTCAGCGAGACCTTCGGGATGCCGCTGGTCCTGCAGCGTGAGGACGGCCGGTTCAGCGCCCGGCGTCGTACGCCGCACCGTGCCACGAATCGCGCGTGAGGCGACCGGCGCCCGGATAGGGTGGCGGCATGGACTGGATCCGCGAGCACCTCACGGAGACGTGGCTCGCGATCGCCGTGATGCTGGGGGTCGCGGAGATGTTCTCCCTCGACCTGGTCCTCGCCATGCTCGCTGCCGGAGCCCTCGCCGGCGTGGCCACCTCGCTCGTCACCGACCTGGTGGCGGTGCAGGCGGCGGTGGCCCTGGTGGTCGCGGTCGGCATGCTCGCCGTGGTCCGTCCGGGTCTCGCGCGCCGGCTCCACAAGGGGCCGGAGCTGCGGCTCGGCCACGGGAAGCTGGTCGGCACCCAGGGGACGGTGACCGAGACCGTCAGCACCCTGACCCCCGGCCGGGTCCGCCTCCAGGGCGAGATCTGGACCGCCCAGCCCTTCGACGAGACCCTCTCGATCGAGGCCGGTGAGACCGTCGAGGTCTTCGAGATCCGCGGCGCCACCGCCTTCGTCCACCCCGTGCCCCGCCTGGAAACCTAGGAAGACCGGAGGAACCGTTGACTGCCCTGATCGTTCTCGGGCTGCTCGCCCTGTTCGCTGTCGTGATGCTCGCGAAGACCATCAAGATCATCCCGCAGGCGCGGGCAGGCATCGTGGAGAGGTTCGGCAAGTACCAGCAGACCCTCGACGCAGGGTTGAAGGTGATCGTCCCGTTCATCGACCGGGTGCGCTACCTGATCGACCTCCGCGAGCAGGTGGTGAGCTTCCCGCCGCAGCCGGTGATCACGGAGGACAACCTGACCGTGTCCATCGACACCGTCATCTACTTCCAGGTGACCGACCCGGTGTCGGCGACCTACGAGATCGCCAACTACATCCAGGCCGTCGAGCAGCTCACCATGACCACGCTCCGCAACATCGTCGGCGGCATGGACCTCGAGCAGACCCTGACCAGCCGCGAGGAGATCAACACCGGCCTGCGCGGCGTCCTCGACGAGGCCACCGGGAAGTGGGGCATCCGGGTCAACCGCGTCGAGATCAAGGGCATCGACCCGCCGCCGTCGATCAAGGACGCGATGGAGAAGCAGATGCGCGCCGACCGCGACAAGCGGGCGCTCATCCTCACCGCCGAGGGCCAGCGGCAGTCCGCCATCCTCACCGCGGAGGGCAACAAGCAGTCCGCGATCCTGAACGCCGAGGGCGACCGTGAGTCCCAGATCCTCAGCGCCCAGGCCGACCGTGAGTCCGCGATCCTGCGGGCCCAGGGTGAGGGCCAGGCCATCCAGACCGTCTTCCAGGCGATCCACGACGGGCAGCCCGACCAGAAGCTGCTGGCCTACCAGTACCTCCAGATGATGCCCAAGATCGCCGAGGGCGACGCCAACAAGGTCTGGGTGATCCCCTCGGAGATCACCAAGGCGCTGGAGGGCCTGAGCTCGTCGATCCACGAGGTCGCCGGGATCCCGCAGAACGCCACGCCCCGCAAGCGGGTCGACATGGGCTCCTCCGAGCCGCAGCTGGGCCCCACCGCGGACGACCGCGAGCTCAGCAACGCGAACGAGGCGGTCCAGGAGGCCATCGCAGCCGCCGAGAGCGCGGCGAACCCGGGCCGCGAGCGTAGCCAGCCGACCGTCGACCCGCACGACGAGGAGTCGTCCGAGGGCCCGGCGTCGCCGGGGGCACCTCCCACCGCGTGAGCTGGCCGGAGGCGGTCGCGATCCTCCTGGCCGGGGTCGGGGCCGGCACCATCAACACCGTCGTCGGGTCCGGCACACTGATCACCTTCCCGACGCTGCTCGCATTCGGCGTCCCGCCGGTGACGGCCAACGTCTCCAACACGGTCGGGCTGGTGCCCGGATCGGTGTCCGGCGCGATCGGCTACCGCGCCGAGCTCGCGGGCCAGCGCGCACGGCTGCTCCGGCTCGGTTCGGCCTCGCTGCTGGGCGGTACGGCGGGGGCGGTGCTGCTGCTCGTGCTGCCCTCGGCCGCCTTCGACACGATCGTGCCGGTCCTGATCGGTCTCGGCGTGCTGCTCGTGGTCACCGGCCCGGTCATCTCGCGGCGGGTGGCGGTGCGCGCCGAGCGCCGCGGCGAGGCCCCCGCCGAGCACGGCTCGTGGTGGGTGTGGCCGGCCGTCGCGGCGGCAGGCATCTACGGCGGCTACTTCGGGGCCGCCCAGGGGGTGCTGCTGATGGCCATCCTCGGCATCGGGATCGCCGACGGGATCCAGCGGCACAACGCCACCAAGAACGTGCTCGCCGGCCTGGTCAACGCCGTCGCCGCCGCGATCTTCATCCTGGTCGCCCAGGTCGACTGGGTGGTGGCGGGCCTGATCGCAGGCGGCTCCATCGTCGGCGGTCAGCTCGGCGCCACGGTGGGGCGGCGGCTGCCCCCGACGGTGCTGAGGGCCGTCATCGTGGTGGTCGGGGTGACCGCGCTCGTGGTGTTCCTGACCGACTGACCGGCAGGCGGGTCCCGCGACTGTGGGATAGTGCGCGCGATGGGCGAGGGCGTGGGGTCGGACGGCGGGACTGCGGGACGGACGCGGTTCCGGAGCGCGCCCCTGCGCATGCAGGCGTACGTCGCCCTCACCCTCGTGGCCGCCTGCGTGCTCCCCTTCTTCGCTCCTGGCGGGCCGGGTGAGCGTCGGGCGGCCTGGCTGACCGCCTCGGTGCTGGTCGCGATCTCGGTGCTGAACGTCGAGATCGCCCGCCGGCTCTACGGCGGGCTCGCCCACTCCCAGCAGCCCCACAAGGCGCTGTCGGCGTGGGCGTTCTCGTGCGCCGTGCTGCTGCCGGCCCCGTGGCTGCTGGTCGTGGTCCCGTTCACCTACGCCCATGCCCGCTGGCGGGGGCTCCGGGTGCCGCTGTGGAAGTGGGTCGGCTCGGCGGGCTTCCTGGTCATCGCCGGCGTCGCCGCCGGCAGCGTGGCCCACCTGGTCGTCGGAGACCAGACCAACTGGATGATCGGCGACGGCGGCGTCGGGCTGCTCGGGCTGACCCTGGCGGCCCTCGCGTTCCTCGCCGTCGAGTCCGTCCTGTTCGCCGGGTGCGTGCTGCTCAACGACCCGACCGACGAGGAGTGGCTGCGGCGCACGCTCACCGACCCGTCGTTCTACCGCACCGAGCTCGCCGTGCTGTTCGTGGCCTGCCTGTTCGCCGGGGTGTGGACCGGCGGGCCGTGGTTCGTGCTGCTGCTGGTCCCGATCTACGCCCTGGCGCAGCGGGCGGCGCTGCTGCAGCCGCTGCGGGAGCGGGCGGCGGCCGCGGCCCGGCTCGCGGAGCAGAACGAGCAGCTCGAGCAGGCCAACCGGTTCAAGGTCGACCTGGTGGGGATGCTCGGCCACGAGGTCGGCAACCCGCTCACCTCGATCGTCGGGTACAGCCAGGTGGGCCGCGAGGCGCTGTCCGACGGTGACGTCTCGCTGGCGCTGCGCTGTTTCGAGGTGGTGGAGCGCAACGCCCGCCAGATCGAGCGGGTGTGCGCCGACATCCTCGCCCTGGCCCAGAGCGACCGCGGCGCCCTGACCGCGCGACCGCAGTCGAGCCTGCTGCGGCCTCAGCTGGTCGCGGCGGCGTCCGGGCTGCCGCCGGGACGACAGCCGGAGGTGGAGTGCGCCGACGACCTGCGCGCCCTGGTGCAGCCCGACCACCTCGACCAGGTCGTCTCGAACCTGCTCAGCAACGCGGACAAGTACGGCGGCGGCGCGGTCCGCCTGGTCGCGGAGCCCGTGGGCCAGGACCGGGTGGCCGTCTCGGTCGTCGACGAGGGGGCGGGGGTCCCACCCGAGTTCCGGGACCAGCTCTTCCAGCGGTTCAGCCGTGACCCGGGGGCGGCCCAGCGGGCCGCCGGCACCGGGCTGGGGCTCTACATCACCCGGGCGCTCGCCCGCGCCAACGCCGGCGACGTCACCCACCGCGACCACGACCCGACGGGATCGGTGTTCACTCTGACGGTGCCCCGGAGCGACGGCGTCGACCTGGTGCCCCACGTCCGGGTCTCGCGCCCGGAGTGACCGACCCGGTCAGGTGACCCCAGCCCGGTCCCACAGCCTGCGCAGCGACCTCGCCACGGACGACGCCTCGGCCCGGTGTGGCGGGTCGAAGTGGTGCCGGTCGGGGAACACCTCGAGCCGGAAGTCCGGGAACACCCGGCCGAGGCGCTCGGCCTCCTCCTCGAACTGGTCGGGGTTGCTCCTTCCGCCCAGGGCGAAGTAGACGGGTCGGTCGAAGCGGCGCAGCGCCTCACGGTCGAGGTCGAAGGTCCGGAAGGCCTCGACCAGCGCCCGGATCCCGGCCGGACGCCGGGCCATCCACGGCGGGGGCGGTCCGGGCGGCGGTGGAGGCGGGGACACCCCGGGCCGCAGCTGGATCCTCTGGAACGCCGGCATCGCCTCCTCCGGCGGGAGGGCGGAGAGTCGTGCGTACTCCGGCCACAACGCCCGGTGGGCGGGGCTGGCGTCGTCCCAGTTGCCCGCCCAGGCCGGCTCCAGCAGGGCGAGGCTGGCCAGCCGGTCGCCGTGGGCGGCCGCGCAGGCCAGGGCGACCGAGGCGCCCCCGGAGTAGCCGACGAGGTGGAACCGGTCCCAGCCCCGCGCATCGGTGGTCGCCCGCACCTCCTCGACCTCGAGGTCCAGCGAGTAGTCGGTGGGCGGCGAGTCGGAGGCGTAGACAGCGAGGTCCTCGGCCACGGCGTCGACGTCGTCGCCGAGCTCGGCGAGCAGCTCCGCGTACGCCGCGGCGGCCGGCATCACGATGCCCGGCAGCAGGAGGACTCGGTGGGCCACGAGGGCTCAGTCCCCTCCGGCCGGCCCGTCGACGTACGCCGTCCGCCAGCGCTCGATCTCGTCGTAGGCCCGGTCGCGGGCGGGCTGCCGCGAGAGCACGACGTCGTGCAGGGCGCCGGGGATCGCGGCGTAGGTCACGTGGCGTCCGAGGGCGGGGGCCCAGCGCCGGATCTGCTCGACGTCGAGCACGATGTCGTGGGTGTGGACGTCGTCGGTCATCTCGCGGGGCCAGGTGGTGCGGTCGGAGGAGAGGACCAGCGCGGGGCAGGGCAGGTGGAGCCCGCGGTGCAGCCGGGCGTGTCCACGGCGGATCGCCAGCAACCACCCGGCGCGGACGGCGAAGGAGTCGATCGGCTTGAGGGTGAGGTCGAAGTCCCACTCGCCGTCGTGGTCCCGGTGCAGGCTACGGGTGTAGAAGCCCTCGATGCGGCGCGCGATCTGCTGGTGCGGCCGGCGACGCCCCACCTGGTCGAGGAGCAGGCCCGCGGCGTGGCTGCGCATCCACGCCTTGCCCTGCAGGTCGAACCACGGCGAGTTCAGCACCAGCCCGCGCAGCTCGGCGGGCTGGCGCATGTCGGCCCACAGCGAGGTCACCAGCCCGCCGGTCGAGTGCGCGGCGACCACGACGTGGTCGTGGCCGTCGCGCGTGGTGATCCGGTGCCAGGCGGCGTCGAGGTCGGCGTCGTACTCGTGCAGGTCGGCGACGTAGGTCGCGGTCTGGTGCGGCAGCGTGGAGCGGCCGTACTTCCGCAGGTCGATCGCGTAGAAGTCGTAGCCCCGGTCCAGCCACCACTGCGCGAACGAGGTCTGGAAGAAGTAGTCGGCGAAGCCGTGGACGTAGAGCACCGCCCGGGTGGTGGCGACCTCGGCCCGTCGGCTGACCAGCGTCGCCACGACCCGGCCCTCGTCGTCGGGCGGGAACTGGATCGTCTCGGCGGTCCACGGCTCGCCCAGGACGTCGGTCGTCACGGTGGCGGTCATGGGGTGATTGTCGCAGGACGGTCGGCGGCGTACGCCGCGGCGGCACGCACCAGACCGGCCAGCAGGCCGACGTCGTCGACGGTCTCGGGGTGCCACTGCACCCCGACCCGGAACCGGTCGCCGTCCAGCTCGAAGGCCTCGAGCGTGCCGTCGTCGGCCGTGGCGGCCGGCACCAGGCCGGGGTGGGTGCGCACCGACTGGTGGTGGTGGCAGCTGACCGTGAGCCGGTCGCCGAGGAGCGACGCGACCCGGGTGCCGGGGACGGTCCGCACCTCGACGGGCCCGTAGACGTCGCCCCCCGGGCTGTGCCCGTCGTGGCCGACCAGGTCGGGCGTGTGCTGGTCGAGGGTGCCGCCGGCGTGCACGGCCATCACCTGCATCCCGCGGCACACCCCCAGCACGGGCAGACCCACCACCTCGGCGGCGTCGAGCAGGGCCAGCTCCCACGCGTCGCGGTCGGCACGCCACTCGGCGGTGCGGGGATGTACCGGCTCGCCGTAGCGACCCGGGTCGACGTCGGCCCCGCCGCTGATCACCAGGCCGTCCAGCCGGGCGACCAGCACGTCGGCGGAGCCCGGCTGCGCCACGGGCGGCAGCAGCACCGGTACGCCGCCGGTCGACTCGACCGCCGCGGCGTACTGGCTCGGCAGCACGTCGGCCCGCTGTTGCCAGACCCCCCACGCCGCCTGCTCGCGGTAGGTGGTGAGCCCGATCAGTGGCGCTGCCACGGTCAGAGCGGCGTCACGTAGGCGCTGGAGATGCCGCCGTCGACGAGGAACGTGCTGGCGGTGACGAAGCTCGACTCGTCGGAGGCGAGGAACAGCACCGCGTTGGCCATCTCGGCGGGCTCGGCGAACCGCCCCATCGGGACGTGCACCAGGCGCCGGGCGGCGCGTTCCGGGTCCTTGGCGAAGAGCTCCTGCAGCAGCGGGGTGTTCACCGGGCCGGGGCACAGGGCGTTCACCCTGATCCCCTCGCGCGCGAACTGCACGCCCAGCTCGCGCGACATCGACAGCACGCCGCCCTTGGACGCGGAGTACGAGATCTGCGACGTCGCCGCTCCCATCACCGCAACGAACGACGCGGTGTTGATGATCGAGCCGGAGCGCTGCTCGAGCATGTGGGGGAGGGCGGCCTTGCAGCTGAGGTAGACGCTGGTGAGGTTGACCTCCTGCACCCGCCGCCAGGCGTCGAGGTCGGTGTCGAGGATCGAGTCGTCCTCCGGGGGAGCGATGCCGGCGTTGTTGAACGCGACGTCGACCGAGCCGTAGGTGTCGCGCGCGACCCGGAAGAGCTCGTCCACCGCGGCCTTCTCGGTGACGTCGACGCGCTGGTAGGTCAACAGGTCGGTGCCGCCCAGCTGGCCGACGAGGGCGTGGCCACGCTCGTCGTCGATGTCACCGACGACCACCCGGGCGCCCTCCTCGACGAAGCGGCGGACCGTCGCCAGACCGATCCCCGAGCAACCTCCGGTCACGACGGCGACCTTGCCGTCGAGGCGTCCGGTCATGGGCTTCCCTCCTCCTGCCGGGCTCAGTGAGCGATGAAGACGTTCTTCTCCTCGGTGAACGCCTGCGGCGCGTCGGGACCGAGCTCGCGACCCAGGCCCGACTGCTTGTAGCCGCCGAACGGCGTCCAGTACCGCACCGAGGCGTGGGAATTGACCGAGAGGTTGCCGGCCTCGACCGCCCGGGCGACCCGCAGCGCCCGGCCGAGGTCGCGGGTGTACACCGACCCCGACAGGCCGTACTCGGTGTCGTTGGCCCGCGCCACGGCGTCCGCCTCGTCGTCGAACGGCATCACCGCGACGACGGGACCGAACACCTCCTCGCGCCAGATCCGCTCCGCGGGGTCGGCCGAGGTCACCACCGTGGGGGCGACCCAGAAGCCGTCGCCGCCGGGAGCGCTGCCGGAGAACGCCACCTCGGCGTCGTCGAGGAAGCCCAGCACCCGGTCCCGCTGGCCGGCCGAGATCAGTGGCCCCATCTCGCTGGCCTCGTCGGCGGGGTCGAGCACCCGCAGCGCGGCGACGGCGGGCTCCATCAGGCCCAGGAACTCGTCGTACGCCGACCGCTCGACCAGGATCCGGGAGCGCGCGCAGCAGTCCTGGCCGGCGTTGTCGAACACGGCGTACGGCGCTGCTGCCGCGGCTGCGGGGAGGTCGGCGTCGGCGAAGACGATGTTCGCGCTCTTCCCGCCCAGCTCGAGGGTCACCCGCTTCACCTGCTCGGCGCAGCCCGCCATCACCCGCTTGCCGACCTCCGTGGAACCGGTGAAGCAGACCTTGCGCACCAGGGGGTGGGTGACGAAGCGCTCGCCGACCACCGAGCCCTTGCCGGGCAGCACCGTCAGCACGTGCTCCGGCAGCCCGGCCTCCAGCGCCAGCTCCCCGATCCGGATCGCCGTCATCGGCGTGAGCTCGGCGGGCTTGAGCACCACGGTGTTGCCGGCGGCCAGCGCGGGGGCGAGGCCCCAGCCCGCGATCGGCATCGGGAAGTTCCAGGGCACGATGATCCCGACCACCCCCAGCGGCTCGTGGAAGGTGAGGTCGGTCCCCCCGGCGACGGGGATCTGCCGCCCGGACAGCCGCTCGGGGGCGCCGGCGTAGTAGTGGAGGCAGTCGCGGACGTTGCCGGCCTCCCAGCGCGAGTTCGCCCAGGTGTGGCCGGCGTTGCGCACCTCGAGCCCCGCGAGCTCCTCGACGTGGGCGTCGACCACGTCGGCGAACCGACGGAGCAGGGTGGCCCGCTCGCCGGGCGCGACGCCTCGCCAGGCCGCGAAGGCCTCGTGGCTGCGCTCGATGGCGGCGTCGGTCTCGTCGAGGCCGGTGGCGGGGACCTCGGCGACGGGGGTGGCGGTGGCCGGGTTGAGGACGGTGTGCACCCCGCTCATCACAGCCTCTCGAACCCGCGTCGCAGCTCCCAGTCGGTGACGGCGGCCCGGAAGGCGGCCAGCTCGACGTCGGCCATGTTGACGTAGTGGTCGACCACGTCGTCGCCCAGGGCCTCGCGGGCGACCGCCGAACCCGCGAACGCCTCGCGCGCGGCGGCCATCGTGTCGGGGACCCGCTCCTTGTCCGAGGTGTAGGCGTTGCCGACCAGCTCGCTCTCGAGCGGGAGCCCGTGCTCGATGCCGTGGAGGCCGCCGGCGATCATGGCGGCCAGCGCCAGGTACGGGTTGACGTCGGCACCGGGGAGCCGGTTCTCCATCCGGGCCGCGGCACCCTCGCCGACCAGTCGCACCGCGCACGTCCGGTTGTCCAGGCCCCAGGCGATCGCTGTCGGGGCGAAGGAACCCTCGGCGAACCGCTTGTAGGAGTTGATGTTGGGGGCGTACATCAGCGTGAAGTCCGCAGTGGTCGCGAGCACCCCCGCCACGAACTGGTCGTAGAGGCTGCTGCGGGTCCCGGCCTCCTCGTCCCAGAAGACGAGGTCGCCGTCGTCGCCGCGGAGGGAGAGGTGGATGTGGCACGAGCTGCCCTCGCGCTCGTCGTACTTCGCCATGAACGTGATCGCCCTGCCCTGCTGGGCGGCGATCTCCTTCGCGGAGTTCTTGTAGACGACGTGGTTGTCCGCGGTGGTCAGCGCGTCGGCGTACAGGAAGCCGATCTCGTGCTGCCCGAAGTTGCACTCGCCCTTGGCACCCTCCACGTCGAGCCCGGCGTCGTACATGTGGTTGCGGATGGCGCGCAGCAGCGGCTCGGCCCGGGTGGTGCCGAGGATCGAGTAGTCGACGTTGTACTGGTTGACCGGCGTCAGGCCGCGGTAGCCGCTGTCGTGGGCCTGCTCGTAGGAGGTGTCGAAGGCGATGAACTCCAGCTCGGTCCCGGCCATGGCGACCCAGCCGCGCTCGGCGAGCCGGTCGAGCTGGCGCTGCAGCACGGCACGGGGCGACTGGACCACGCGCGTGTGGTCGGTCCACTCCAGGTCGCACTGCACCAGGGCGGTGGCCGGGAGGTGCGTGAGGCGGCGGATCGTCTGCTCGTCGAGCACGAACTCCATGTCGCCGTAGCCCCGCTCCCACGAGGAGATGGCGTAGCCGTCGACGGTGTTCATCTCCACGTCGACCGCGAGCAGGTAGTTGCAGCCCTCGGTGCCGTGACCCGCGACGTGGTCGGCGAAGTACCGACCGTGCAGTCGCTTGCCCTGCAGCCTGCCCTGCATGTCGGTGAACGCGACCACCACGGTGTCGACCGTGCCGTCGTCGATCTCGGCCAGCAGGTCCTCGAGGGTGAGGTGCCGGTCGTTGCGTAGCGGCATCGGTGCTCCTCTGGTCAGCCCACCAGGCCCCGGAGCAGGGCGGCGGTGTCGTCGCAGTGCTGCTCCATGGCCGTGAAGGCGCGGTCGGGCCGGCCGGCCAGCACGGCACGGACGACCGCCGCGTGCTGCCCGTCGGAGTGGGTGATGTTGGCGTCCAGGACAGGGATCGCGAGCAGCATCTCGTGGAGCTCGGCCTGCACCGAGGTGATGGCCTGCACCACCCGCGGCGATTCGGTGACGCTGGCGAGGGTCAGGTGGAACCGCGAGTCGGCCTGCCGGTGGTGGGCCGCACGGGCGGCGGCCGCCACGTCGGCGTGCGCCGTCTCGAGCTGGTCGCGCAGCTCGGCGGTGAGGTCGCCGTCGGCGGCACGCTGCGCCGCCAGGGCCGCGGCCCCCGGCTCGACGATCCGGCGGAAGGTCAGGGCTTCGTGCCACGAGCGCCGGCGGGCTGCGGAGATCCGTGAGGCGGCCCGTCCCGAGGGTGAGCGCGGACGCAGGGTGACCACAGTGCCGCCACCCCTGCCGCGGGTGGTCTGCACGAGGCCGGCCTCGCGCAGCGCCGCCATCGCCTCGCGCAGCGTCGCGCGGGACACGTCGAGCAACGGCGCGAGCTCACGCTCGGGCGGCAGGGTGGAGCCGCGGGGGTAGACGCCGAGCCGGATCGCGGTGCCGAGCTGCTCGACGCAGGACTCGAAGGCGTGGTGCCCCCGCACCGGCCGCAGCACCGTCTCGGAGAGCTGCGGTGCGGGGCGGGCGGACATGGAGCCATCTTTGGATCGAGGGCGGTCGGTGTCAACGCGCCGAGACCACAAAGGTCCGAACTCAGACCAATTTTCGTCGCCCCTCTCGACACCCGGTCGCGAACGGGTCTACCTTCCGAGAGGGGTTTACCGAGGGGAGTCATCGTGGCCGACGGGACGACGCAGCGCAGGCCGGGTGGTGGGGTCACCTACACGCACGCGGCCGAGGGGTACTTCGAGAAGCGGCAGCTCCAGCGCGCCGCAGGGTTCTGGGGCCTGTGGGGCATCGGCGTCGCCGCCGTCATCTCCGGAGACTTCTCCGGGTGGAACTTCGGCATCGGCGAGGCCGGCTGGGGAGGCCTGCTCGTCGCCAGCCTGGTCATCGTCGCGATGTACTTCGGCATGCTCTTCTCCATCGGGGAGATGGCCGCAGCCATGCCGCACACCGGCGGCGCCTACTCGTTCGCCCGTGCCTCCATGGGGCCCTGGGGCGGATTCATCACGGGTCTCGCCGAGACCATCGAGTACGTCTTCACCACCGGCGTCATCGTGCTGTTCTCCGCGGGGTACGCGAACGCCGCCACCGACCAACTCTTCGGGCTCGACCTCTCCGACAACATGTGGATCTGGTGGCTCGTCCTGTACGTCGCCTTCGTGGCGCTCAACAGTGCCGGGGCGGAGCTGTCGTTCAAGTTCGCCATCGCCGTCGCGGTGGTCTCCATCGGCATCCTCGTGCTGTTCGCCGTGCTGGCGCTGGCCAACGGGGCGGTCGACTTCGGGAACCTGCTGGACATCGAGCCGGAGGCCGGCAACAGCACGTTCCTGCCGTTCGGCTGGGAGGGCGTCCTCTACGCGCTGCCGTTCGCGATGTGGTTCTTCCTCGGCATCGAGGAGCTGCCGCTCGCCGCCGAGGAGGCGCACGACCCCGCCACCGACATCCCGCGTGCCGGGATCATCGGCCTGCTGACCCTGGTCGGCACCGGCGCCCTGGTGCTCTTCCTCAACCCCGCGGTCACCGGGTCCGAGGCGATCGGCGCGTCCGGCGAGCCGCTGCTGGACGGCTTCCGCGCCTTCCTCTCCGACGACTGGGCGGCGATCCTCTCGCTGTTCGCCCTGATCGGCCTGCTGGCCAGCCTGCAGGGGATCATGTTCGCCTACGGCCGCAACATGTACTCCCTCTCACGCGCCGGCTACTACCCGAAGGCGTTGTCGGTGACGGGCAGCCGGAAGACCCCGGTGGCCGCCCTGGTGGCCGGTGCCGTGTTCGGCTTCCTGGTGCTGCTCCTGGTCGACTTCCTCGCCTCGCAGAGCGACGACCTGGCCGACACGGCGAACGCGATCGTGCTCAACATCGCGGTCTGGGGCGCCGTGCTCGCCTACCTGCTGCAGATGGTCTCCTTCGTGCTGCTCCGCCGGAAGTTCCCGAACGCCGTGCGCCCGTACCGCAGCCCCACCGGGGTGGCAGGTGCGGTCGTGGCAGGCGTGATCGCGACGGTGACGTTCATCGGGTTGTTCCTCAACCCCGACTTCCGGGAGGCGATCATCGCCATCGCGGTCGTCTACGCGATCGCGCTGGTCCTGTTCGGCGTGTTCGGGCGGCACCGGCTGGTGCTCTCGCCCGAGGAGGAGTACGCGATGAGCGGTGGGCTGCACCGCGACCCCTCCGTCGAGCACTACGGGTCGGACCTCGAGGGGGAGCTCCCGCCGGAGGACTTCACCGCCAACTGACGCGGGGCGTGCCCCGCACTCAGTCGCCGGCGTGGGTGCGGGGCTCCACCACAGGGTCGGAGGCGTCCGAGGCGGCGTTACCGGGCTGCGCGCCGGGGCCACCGTGGTCGCCGCCGGCGCGGACCGCCTCCTCGATCTGCTTCCCGGTATCGGGGTCGACCCGCTTCCAGTACTCGAAGGCGCGCTCGAGCACGTCGCCCTCCACGCCGCCGAGCAGGTGTCCGGACACGGTCTTGACGAACACCGCGCGCTGCTCGTCGGTCCACACCTCGCGCACGAGTGCGCCGGCCTGGGAGAAGTCGTCGTCCTCGGGACGCCTGGTGTAGGCCTGGCGCACCATCGCGCCGTCGGTCTCCCAGCCGTCCGCGACCTCGCCCACCTCGTCGGCGTACCCGCGCCCGAACGAGTTCGGGGCGTAGACCGGGTCGTCCGAGCGGTGCTCGTAGGCCATCGGACCGTCCTGGGTGTAGGTGTTCACCTCCACCCGTGGCCGGTTCACCGGGAGCTGCAGGTAGTTGGCGCCGATCCGGTGCCGGTGGGTGTCGGCGTACGCGAATGCGCGACCCAGCAGCATCTTGTCCGGCGAGAAGCCGATGCCGGGCACCAGGGCAGAGGGTTCGAACGCCGCCTGCTCGACCTGGGCGAAGAAGTTCTCCGGGTTGCGGTCCAGCGTCATCCTCCCGACCTCGACCAGCGGGTAGTCGGCGTGCGGCCACACCTTGGTGAGGTCGAAGGGGTTGATCCGGTAGGTCTTGGCGTCGTCGTACGGCATCAGCTGCACCGACATCGTCCAGCTCGGGTAGTCCTGGTGCGCGATCGCGTCGTAGAGGTCGCGGCGGTGGAAGTCGGCGTCCTCGCCGGCGATGCGGGTGGCCGCGTCGTCGGTGAGTCCCTCGACCCCCTGGTCGCTGTGGAAGTGGTACTTGACCCAGTGCTTCTCGCCGGCCTCGTTGATCCACAGGTAGGTGTGGGAGCCGTAGCCGTTCATGTGCCGGTAGGTCCGCGGGATGCCGCGGTCGCCCATCAGGTAGGTCACCTGGTGCGCCGACTCGGGGTTGAGCGTCCAGAAGTCCCACTGCATGTTGTTGTCGCGCAGTCCGGACCCGCCCCGGCGCTTCTGGCTGCGGATGAAGTGGGGGAACTTCATCGTGTCGCGGATGAAGAAGATCGGGGTGTTGTTGCCCACGAGGTCGTAGTTGCCCTCGGTCGTGTAGAACTTCAGCGCGAAGCCGCGCGGGTCGCGCCAGGTGTCGGGGGAGCCCTGCTCGCCGGCGACGGTCGAGAAGCGCGCCAGCATCTCGGTCCGCACGCCCGGCTGGAACAGGGCCGCCCTGGTGTACGCCGAGACGTCCCCCGTGGTCTCGAACACGCCGAACGCGCCGGAGCCCTTGGCGTGGACGTTGCGCTCGGGCACCCGCTCGCGGTTGAAGTGGGCCATCTGGTTCAGGAAGTGGACGTCGTGGAGCAGGATCGGCCCGTCCGGACCCACGGTGAGCGAGTTGCGGTCGCTCGGGGCGGGCGCACCGGTGTCGGTGGTGGAGCCGATCCGGGCCTCGTCGCTGGGTCCGGTGGCCACGGTGCTGTCGTCCGGGGGCTGCGGCAGGTCGGTCATGGGGCCTCCTCGAGTGGCGGATGACGTCCCCACCAACCAACCAGCCAGTCTGGAACAGGTCAAGAATGCTTTCGGGTGGTCCGCGGCCCTACCAAATTCGGAGGAACTTCGCTGCGGAAATGTGAACAGTCAAGTAAAGGTTCGGCCCGGCGGCGTGACTTCCTGGTCGAATGACCGTTCAATGCTGTGGCGGCGCCGTGGGGGCGTCGCGACACAACAAGTTGGGGCCGGGGGGGTCCGTGCCCCAGGGGGGAATGCACCCATGGGTTCAGTTAAGCCTGCCCGCGTCCTGGTGACCGCGCTTCTCATGGTGGTCGTGGGCCTGGTGACCGCGTCACCGGCCTCGGCACACCACCCGCTCGTCAGCGGTGTGGCGGTCTGCGACGAGGAGACCGGCCTGTTCGACATCACGTGGTCGATCGGCAACTCCGAGCGAGACAAGGTGATGACCTACACCACGGACCGCGGGTTCAGCGGCACCGTCGGTGCGGGCGCCGCGCCGGTGACGCACACCGAGAACGACGTGAAGCACGGCACCTACACGATGAGGGTCGACGCGTCCTGGCCGAACGGGGTCACGGCGTCGAAGACGGCGACCGTCAAGACGCCCGGCTACTGCGAGAAGCCCGACGTGAAGGTGACGCCCGCGGGATTCGACGTCCAGCCGCCGACCTGTGACACCGACGGTGTGGGCACCATCCCGTCGCAGCCGCAGGGCGTGTCGGTGACCCCGGAGCCGGGGACCTACGGTCCGGGCACCTACGACGTCGTCTTCACCGCCCAGCAGGGGTTCGTGCTCGACGGCAACCCCTCGGGGACGATGACCGTGCTGGGGGCCACCGGCTACCAGTCGACCAACCCGGAGGCGCCGTGCTACCAGCCGCCCGAGCCGGAGACGAAGGTGGAGCCGCGCAGTGACCGGCGATCCGACTGCGTCGACGTCGAGCGCCGCACCTGGGAGGTCGTGTACGAGCAGGACGAGACCACCGGCGACTGGGTCCGGACCGGCATCCAGAACGACAGCGGCTGGGTGCACGTGCGCAACCTGACCCTGAAGGAGCAGGTCGCCCGCGGGTGCATCGATGTCGAGGGGAAGCAGAAGAAGAAGAAGGCCGAGGTCTCCTCACCCGCGGCCCCGGCCCCGGCCTCGACGCCGGCTCCGTCCGGCACCGCCTCGTCGGTGCCGACCGCGGTCGACGCGGGGATCTGATCCCAGCGGAGGAGCGTCCACCTGCCCCGCGGTGGACGCTCCTCCTCATGTCCCGAGGGGACATGGGGGTCGAGGAGCCGGCTGCCCACAGTCCGGCTCCCCGGGCAACCCGCCGCCCTCGCGGGGCGGACGGGACGGGGTGATGACTAGGTGCGGTCGCCGAGGTTGAGGACGACGTAGGCCCGGCCGTCGCCGGCAACCCGGACGCCGACGCCGGCCCAGGTGGCGCGGCGCTTCAGGAGGACCCGACGGTGGGGCGGGGACTGCAGCCAGGCGCGGACCGCCGTGCTCGGCCGGAGCCCCGCGCCGCTGACCAGGTTCTCGCCGACCCAGCTGATGTCGCAGCCGTCCAGCACGCTCCCGAGGTGGCGGTGCACGAGCTCACCGGACCGCTTGAGGCGCTGGGACCAGCGCTCGGCGTACCGGTCGACGCAGGTCTGGAAGACCCGGACCTGCGGGAGGTCCCGGCGGGCCCGCACCCGGTTGATGCGGACGAGGACCCGGTCCTCGAACTCGTCGAGGTCGGACGAGGGGTCGAAGGACTCCGCGGTCCGGGGTACCCAGGTCGCCGCCGAGGCGGGCAGGGCCGCGACGACGAGTCCGGCCGTCACGGCCAGGGACACCGTCGTCGCGAGGACAAGGCGTGCGGCGGTACGCATGGTTGGGGGGCTCCGTCTTCGGTTGTCACGGCCGCGGGGCCGTCGGGGGGCGGTGCGGTGGCCCGGGGAGGCCACCTGCTGCCGGGGGAGCAGCGCCGGCGGGGGGTGCCGGACCCCCATGGTCCCGCGCCGGCGTCCCGGGCGGCAATAGTCCCTCGGTGTCATCCGGGGATGTCCCATCGTCCAGCACCGGGGGCCGCCTACACTCGCGGCAGCGAAGGGGGAGACGTGGAGACTCTGGGCCGGCACCGCTCGTGGCTGCTCGCGCTGCTGGGCGCGCTCGTGGTCGTGGTGGGCGTCGTGGTGTGGCTCGGCGGGCAGGACGGCACCGCCGAGGAGCCGCGGCGCGCCGTGGAGGAGCCGTCGGCGGCGCCGCGCACCAGCGACAGCGAGGTGGTCGCCGGCAACCGGATCCCGCAGGCCGAACGGGTGCCGCGGCAGCCGGGTGACCCGCTCCGGATCCGGATCCCCGACCTCGACGTCGACGCCCCCGTGGTCCCGATCGCGGCGCCGGGTGGGGTGCTCACGCCGCCCGCGGACCCCCAGGTCCTCGGCTGGTGGGCCGACGGTGCGCGGCCGGGCGAGCAGCAGGGCTCCGCCCTGCTCACCGGCCACACCGTCAGCACCGGTGGTGGCGCGCTCGACGACCTGGAGGAGCTCACCGAGGGTGACGCGATCAGGGTGCGCTCGGCGCGCACCGAGACGCCCTACGCCGTCGACACGGTCCAGATCCTCGACAAGGGCGACCTCGCCGTCCGGGCCGAGAAGCTCTTCGACCAGCAGGTGGCCGGGCGACTCGTGGTGGTCACCTGCGAGGACTGGGACGGCGAGGAGTACCTCAGCAACGTCGTCGTCACCGCCAGCCCCGCCAGGGCCCGGTAGCCGCGCGGCTCAGTGCTGGTAGGTGCCGTGCACGATCGCGCGGCCGAGGGTCTTGAAGACCAGGTTGAAGCTCATCACCGCATTGGAGGCGTCGGCGTCGATGCCGAGGGAGTCCTCGCCGACGGCGTGGACGACGAAGAAGTAGCGGTGGGGCTGGTCGTTCGGCGGGGGAGCGGCGCCCATGAACCCCGCCTCGCCACCGTCGTTGCGGAGCATGAAGGCGCTGCCCGGCAGCGAGGCCCCGGGCGCGCCGGCCCCGGCGGCCAGCGACGTGGTGTCGGCCGGGAGGTCGACCACGGCCCAGTGCCAGAAGCCGCTGGGCGTGGGGGCGTCCGGGTCGAAGCAGGTCACGGTGAACGACCTGGTGCCCTCCGGGGCGCCCGACCACGACAGCTGCGGAGAGGTGTTGCCCTCCGCGGCCACCTGGGCGCCGGAGAGGGGCTGGCCGTCGGTCACGTCGTCGCTGGTGACGGTGAACGACGGGACGGCGGGGAGCAGGTCGTAGGGGTTGGGGGTGACAGGGCGGTCCAAGGGGTTGTCCACAGTCATGACGCCGACCCTACCCACGCCGCCGGTCGGGGAGAATGCCTCGGGTGGACCCCACCAGCCATCCGCCGTACCCCGTCGGGCTGCGCCTCGCCGGCCGCCGCGTCGTCGTGGTGGGGGGCGGGTCCGTCGCCCAGCGACGGGTCCCCGTCCTGATCGAGGCGGGAGCCCGGGTCGTGGTCGTCTCGCCGCAGGTCACCCCGGCCCTGGAGGGGATGGCCGACGAGGTCACCCTGGTGCTCCGGGAGTTCGTGGAGGACGACCTCGACGGCGCGTGGTACGCCATCGCGGCCACCGACGCCCCTGCGGTGAACGCCCGGGTCCTGGCAGCGGCGGACGAGCGTCGGATCTTCTGCGTCCGCGCCGACGACGCCCGCGAGGCCTCGGCGTGGACGATGGCGTCGGGTCGGCACGGGCAGGTGACGGTGGCGGTCCTCGGCAACCGGGAACCCCGCCAGTCGGCCGCACTCCGCGACGACATCGTCGAGGCGCTCCGCGACGGCCGGCTGACCACCACGGGCGCCCTCGACCACGCGCCGGGCGTCGTGCTCGTGGGCGGTGGACCCGGCGACCCCGGCCTGGTCACGGTCGCCGCCCGCCAGGCCCTCGCGTCGGCCGACGTCGTGGTCGCCGACCGGCTGGCGCCGCGGGCCCTGCTCGACGAGCTCGGCGCCGACGTCGAGCTGGTCGACGTCGCCAAGCTGCCGCGCGGTCGGGCCGCGCGGCAGGACCAGATCAACGAGCTGCTGGTCGCCCGGGCCCGCGCCGGCCAGCGTGTGGTGCGGTTCAAGGGTGGGGACGGGTTCGTGTTCGGGCGGGGCTTCGAGGAGGTGCTGGCCTGCCGCGAGGCCGGGGTCCCCGTGAGCGTCGTCCCGGGCCTTCCGAGCCCGGTCGCCGTGGCCGGCGCGGCCGGCATCCCGCTGACCCACCGGGGCGTGGCCCACGACTTCGCCGTCGTCTCGGGCCACCTCCCGCCCGGCCACCCCGACTCGCTCGTGAGCTGGGAGGCGCTCGCGGGCCTGGACGGCACCCTGGTGCTGATGATGGCCGTCGACAACGCCGCCGCGATCGCCGACGCCCTGGTCGCCCACGGGCGACGCCCGGAGACGCCGGTCGCGGTGGTCTCCGACGGGACCATGCCCGACGAGCGGACGCTGCTCGCGACGCTCGGGAGCCTCGGCGAGCGGATCGAGGCGGACGGCGTGCGGCCGCCGGCCATCATCGTCGTCGGCGACGTCGTCGGCGTGGCCCGGCCCGACGCGTTCGCACCGGAGGTGTGATGGCGGTCGTCATCGAGGTCGAGGACCCGGGCGACCCCCGGTTGGCCGACTACCGCGACCTGCGCGACGTCCAGCTCCGGCGACACCTCGAGAGCGCCGAGGGACTCTTCCTCGCCGAGGGCGAGAAGGTCGTGCGCCGGGCGGTCGAGGCCGGCCACGGCCCACGCTCGTTCCTGATGGCACCGCGGTGGCTCGACGGGCTGGCCGACGTCCTCGACCGCACCGACGCACCCTGCTACGTGGTCTCGGAGGCCCTGGCGGAGGAGGTGACCGGCTTCCACGTCCACCGCGGGGCGCTCGCCTCCCTGCACCGGCGCCCGTTGCCGGCGGTCGACGACGTGCTCGCCGGCGCGCGCTCGGTGCTGGTGCTCGAGGACCTGGTCGACCACACCAACGTGGGCGCTGTGTTCCGGTCGGGAGCAGCGCTCGGCTTCGACGCCGTGCTCCTCTCGCCCCGCTGCGCCGACCCGCTCTACCGGCGGGCCGTCAAGGTGGGCATGGGTGCCGTGTTCACGCTGCCCTGGACCCGGCTCCCGGACTGGCGGGAGGCCCTGCCCGACCTCTCGCGACGTGGCTTCACCACCGTCGCCCTCACGCTGGCGCAGGATGCGGTGCCGGTCGAGGACGCCGTGGCCGGGGTCGACCACCTCGCCCTGGTGCTCGGGTCGGAGGGCCACGGCCTCTCCGGACGCTGGCAGGAGGGAGCCGACCGCCGGGCGGTCATCCCCATGCAGGCGGGCATCGACTCGCTCAACGTGGCGGCGGCCTCCGCGGTGGCGTGCTACGTGGCAGCCCGCCGCTGACGTCCGCCTGGCGGACACCCGGTCACGAAACGGTCACGGGCGCGGGCACGGGTCGGCGGACCGTTGACTCCGGCAAGGATTGTCACTAGGAACGGCCTGGCAGTGTTCTCGTGGGCGTCTCGGGTCCCCGACCCCCCGCGCACATCGACATGGGGAGAAGAAGACGTGATCCGTCGTTCCATCGCAGTGTCCGCCGTCGCCGTCCTGACGCTGGGCCTGGTCCCCGCCGCGACCGCGGCGCCGGGACAGCCCTCACCCGACGACCGGAAGCGCCCGGCCCTCACGGCCGAGCCCGCCACCCTCGCGACCTCCGAGAAGGGCACCGTGCTCGAGCTCGGAGAGAAGGCAGGCCGAGAGCTCTACCTCGTCCAGCTCGAGGAGGCGGCCGTTCCCGCCTACACCGGCGGGGTGAAGGGCCTGGCGCCCGTCCGGGCGGCAGGGCGGAGCTTCTCCCCGGACGCCGCCCGCGAGCAGGCCTACCGGGAGCACGTCGTCGACGCGCAGGCCGACCTGCGTCGCGACATCGCGGAGGTCACCGGCCGGGCCGCGCAGGTGCGGTTCTCCTACACCGACGCGCTCAACGGCCTCGCGGTGTCGCTCACCCGCGACGAGGCCCGCCGGGTCTCCGAGGTGGACGGTGTGGCGGCCGTCCAGGTCGACGAGAAGCGTCAGCTCCAGACCGATCGCGGACCGGAGTGGATCGGCGCGCCCTCCATCTGGGACGGGTCGGCCACGCCCTCGGGGGAGGGGAACCGCGGCGAGGGCATCGTCGCCGGCATCCTCGACTCCGGCATCAACCCCGCGAACCCGTCCTTCGCCGACACCGTCGACCCCGTCGACGGGGGTGACGGCTACGACCACGAGAACCCGCTGGGTCCTGACACCTACCTGGGCGTCTGCGACCCGGACTCCGACGTCTTCATCGCCGACTGGGGCTGCAACGACAAGCTGATCGGCGCCTGGGACTTCGCTCCCGACGACGGCGCCAACCCCTACGACAGCGACGGCCACGGCACCCACACCGCCTCGACCACGGCGGGCAACCAGGTCGACGCGACCACCTATGCAGCCGAGGGCACCGAGCACGAGTTCTCGGCGACCCGGAACATCAAGGGCGTCGCGCCGCACGCGAACGTCATCGCCTACGACGTCTGCTCCGGCGGCTGCCCGATGTCGGCGATCGTCGCCGGCATCGACCAGGCGATCGCCGACGAGGTCGACGTCATCAACTACTCCATCGGCAGCTCGGCGCCCTCCAACGTCTGGAGCGACCCCGACGGCCTCGGCTTCCTCAACGCCCGGGCCGCCGGCATCCACGTCGCGACCTCCGCCGGCAACGACGGTCCGGGCGCCGAGACGGTCGGCTCGCCCGCCGACGTCCCGTGGATCACCTCGGTGGGAGCCACCCAGCACGACCGGCAGTGGCAGGCGAGCGTCCAGGACATCACCGCCGACGGCGACGAGACCTACCCCGACGTCGAGGGCCTGGCCTTCGCCGACGCGACAGACGGCTCCTTCCCGCTGGTCTATGCCGGAGACATCGGCGACCCTCTCTGCCAGGCCGGTGAGCTGGACGCCGCCGACGTGACCGGCAACATCATCGTGTGCGACCGCGGCGTGACCGGCCGGGTCGAGAAGGGCGAGGTCGTTGCCGACCTCGGGGCCGAGGGCATGATCCTCGCCAACGACGAAGCGAGCGGTGACTCGCTCAACGCCGACCCGCATGCGCTGCCCGCCGTCCACATCACCTACGACGACGGCGTGGCCCTCAAGGAGTGGATGGCGGGTGTGGAGGGCGAGCAGGCCTCGCTCTCCGGCGGCCAGGAGCACATCGGCGACGACGTCGCCGACATCATGGCCGGCTTCTCCAGCCGCGGCCCCAACCGGGCGATCGACATGATCAGCCCGAGCCTGTCCGCGCCCGGCGTCGACATCCTCGCCGGCAACGGCGTCGACAACGAGGTGTCGTGGGGCTTCATCTCCGGTACGTCGATGGCCAGCCCCCACGTCGCGGGCTCGTTGGCCCTGATCGCGGCCGAGCACCCCGACTGGAGCCCGGCCGAGGCGCAGTCGGCGCTGATGACCACGTCCGTCACCGAGATCACCGACACCGACGGCTCGCCGGCCGACTGGTTCGACATGGGCTCCGGTCGGGTCGACCTCACCGAGGCCGCCGACGCGGGCCTGGTGCTCGACGAGACCGAGGCCGACTACCTGGCCGCCGACCCGACGGCGGGGGGTGACGTCAAGGAGCTCAACACGGCCAGCATGGCCGACAGCCAGTGCCTGGAGACCTGCACCTGGACCCGCACCGTGACGGCCACCGGGACCGGCGCCGGAGAGTGGACGGCCGCGGGGTCGGGGGTCACCGATGGCATAGAGCTGTCGGTCGAGCCGGCCACCTTCACCCTGGCCGAGGGCGAGTCGCAGGAGATCACGGTCACCGCCGACGTGACGGGCTCGTCCACCGAGGACTACCAGAGCGGCACGGTGGTGCTCACCCCGGCCGACGGCTCGGAGGCGTCCCCGGCCCACCTGCCCGTGGCTGCGCTCCCGTCGACCGGCGTGATCCCGGCCGAGATCGCCATCGACACCCGCCGTGACGCCGGTTCCCAGGAGTCCGAGCCGATCGAGGCCGTCGAGGTCACCGATCTCGACATCCAGGCCCACGGGCTGGTCCCCGCCGCGGTGCAGGAGCTCTCGGTCCCCGAGGACTCGACCAACCCCGACCCCTACGACGGCAACGGCACCGAGGTCGTGACCGTCGACGTCCCCGAGGGCGCGACCCGGTTCGTCGCCAACCTGCGCAACGCCACCGCTCCTGACTTCGACCTGTACGTCGGCCGGGGAGAGGTGAGCGCCGAGAACGAGGTGGCCAACAGCGCCTCGGGCGGGTCCGACGAGAGCGTCGACATCCCGCTCGGTGACGGCGACGCAGGCGAGTGGTGGATCCTGGTGCAGAACTGGGACGCCAGCACTCCCGGTGGCACCGACACGGTCGACCTCGAGCACGTGGTGGTCAGCGGCGACGAGGGCAACCTGCGCGCCGAGGGCCCGGACAGCCAGCCGGCCGGTGATCCGTTCACCATCCGGGCGTTCTGGGACGAGGAGGAGATGGACGCGGGCGAGACCTGGTACGGCTCGCTGACCCTCGACACGGCTCCTGGCGGCACGGAGATCGGCACCATCCCGGTGACCGTCAACCGCCTCCAGGACGACGTCACCAAGGAGGTGGACGTCGAGTCCGCCGCCCCGGGCGACACCCTCACCTACACGGTCGAGGTGCAGCCCAATGTGACACCCGAGGACCTCACCTACACCTTCGAGGACACCCTCCCCGAGGGCACCACCTACGTCGAGGGCTCCGGCCCCGAGGGCGCCACCGTCGACGACGGGGTCCTGACGTGGGAGACGACCATGCCGACCGGGGTCGGGGTGCAGGGCGACTACGACATCACCACCAGCGCCGACGACGACTCGTGCGTCAACCCGCTCACCGGGGACGCGTCGTACTTCGACGTGCATCAGATCGACGACTTCCGTGACGCCGACGTGTTCGGTGACGGTACGGCCTGGACCTTTGCCCAGGGCACGGAGCTCGGCTTCTTCGGCGACACGTACCCCGGCATGAGCTTCACGGACGACGGGTTCCTGGTCTACGGAGTCGACGACAACTACGGCGGTGACCCGGCGACGCCTCAGACGTTGCCCGACGCCGCGCTGCCGAACAATCTGGCGGCCTTCCTGTGGCAGGACATGCAGATCGTCTACGACGCCGGTTCGCAGGCGGGCGCCAGCCTGGTGAGCCTCGACGAGGGAGCGGGCGCACTGGTGCAGCTCGACGACCTGCGGCAGGCCGACGACCCGACGGGAGCGGAGGGCCTGTACGACGTCCAGGCGATGCAGTTCGAGGACGACCCCACCATCTACGTGGCCTACGGTCCCACGAGCGGTCCACTGACCAACGTCACGATCGGTGCGGAGAACGCGACCGGGGACACCGCTGAGGCGCTGGTCAACGCGGGCGACGGCAGCGGCGTCGTGGCTGAGAACACGGTGATGTGCATGACCTACACGGGTCCGGACCTCGACGCTGCGGAGTTCACCTACGAGGTGACGGTCGACGACGACGTCAGCAACGGCGACACGCTGACCAACTCGCTCGTCCACGTCACCGACGACCCCGGGGCCGAAGACGTGACGGTCAGCCGCGACGTGACCGTCGAGGGCGCCCAGGAGGACGCAGCCGTGTCCGTGCGCAAGGTCCGCGACGCGAAGGAGCCGAGGCGCAAGGGCATCCTCAGCTTCCGGCGTCCGGCCTCGGCGGTGGGCGAGCGACTGGTCGTCGACTACGACGTCGCGGGCAACGCCCGTCCCGGCCGCGACTACCGCCGCCTCGACGGGCGGGTGACCTTCAAGCCCAACCAGCGCACCACCCGTGAGCTGGTGAAGCCGATCAACCGCAGGGGCCGCCAGTCGGTCAAGCGCGTGGTCGTCCGGATCGTCAACGGCGACGGCTACACCGCTGGGCAGCCGCGGGTCGCCCGGGTGCGGATCCTGGACAAGAAGGCCAGGGGCTGACCCACGCCCTACGCCGGACGGCCGGTCGCCCCGCGGGGTGGCCGGCCGTCCGGCCGTCCGGCGTGGAACCATCGGGACGGCCCGCCCGTCCCAACCCCATGACTCACTCGGGAGGTCGTCACGTGCTGCGCCGACTCCGCCCCGTCCTCGCCGGTCTGTGTGCCACGCTGGTGCTCGCCTCGTGCGGAGGCACCGACGACACGACCGCGCGGGACGACAGCGGCGGAGAGGAGGAGACCGTGAGCCCTGGTCCCTCGACGTCACCCGGCTCCGGGTCGCCGGCCGAGCAGGCGGTGGCCGACCTGGCCCGGCGGCTCGACGTCGCCGAGGACGAGGTCGTCGTGGAGGCCCAGGAGGAGGTCACCTGGAACGACGGCAGCCTCGGCTGTGCGGAGAAGGGGACGATGTACACCCAGGCCCTGGTCGACGGCAGCCGGATCACGCTGCGCGTGGGGGAGCAGACCTACGAGTACCACGCCGGCGGCAAGCGGGCACCGTTCCTGTGCGAGGACCCGACGCAGTGACTCACCCGGCGGGTGTGACCGCGGGCCAGTCGTCGGGGTAGTCCTCGACGGCCGCGTCGTGCTCCTTCTGGAGCCGCTTGCGGGCCTTGGTGGCGAGCCGGTCGCCGAACACCGTGCCCCGGGTGTGGTCGGTCTCGTGCTGCAGGCACCGCGCGAGCAGCCCGTCGCCGCTGAACGCCACCGGCTCGCCGTCGACACCGGTGCCGGTCACCCGCGCGCTGTCCGGCCGCGCCAGCTGCGTGAACGCGCCGGGGAAGGACAGGCAGCCCTCGTCCTCCTCCTCGAGGCGACGGTCCTTGCCCTCGGGGAGCTCGAGCTCGGGGTTGCACACGACACCCACGGTGCGCTCCCCGGTCGAGTCGGGGCAGTCGAAGACGAAGACCGCGAGGTCGACGCCGATCTGGCACGCCGCCAGGCCGACGCCGTCGGCGGCGTACATGGTGGCCACCATGTCGGCGACCAGCGCGTGCAGGTCGTCGTCGTAGGCCTCGACGCGTGCCTGGGGGCGGTGCATGACGGGGGTGCCCCACCGGGTGATCGGCCGGACGGAACCGCCGTCGGGGAGCGGCCCGTGGGGGGTGTGCTCCGGTGGCGTCGAGGGGTCGGGCATGGCCGAGATCCTAGGGGTGGCCCGCGGCGCCCGTGTGACGGGGCACACCGGCGCGGGCGGTGGCCGCGGGTGTAACTCGGAGTTACATTATCGGCATGTCCCTCACCAGGAACCTCAGGCCCGGCGGCAGGTTCGGGCTCGCCCGCGGGGAGGCCCGGGACCCCATCGGGCTGGCCGTGGCTGCCCTGAACCGGGTGGCCCAGAGCGACCTGATCGACCGGGTCGGGCTGCGCCGGCAGGCCGAGCAGGCGGTCTTCACGGTGACCCGGAGCGGGTTCCGCACCGTCACCACGGCCGCGCGCACCTTCCGCCGGTCGGGCTCGCCGGGCGCGGACGGCGTCCGGGTCCGGGCGGCGCCGAGGTCCGGGGTGTTCGACCTGACGCCCACCGACGACGAGCAGATGCTGGTCGACCTCGTCGGCGAGTACGCCGCGGAGGTGCTGCGCCCGGCTGCCGCCGCGGCCGACGACGCCTGCGCCTCGCCGGCCGACGTGCTGGCGTCCGGCCAGGAGATCGGGCTCCCGCTGCTCGGCGTGCCGGAGTCGCTCGGCGGCATCAGCGAGGAGCGGTCGGCGATGGCCGGGACGCTCGTCGCCGAGGCCCTCGCTCACGGCGACATGGGCCTGGCCGTCGCCGGGCTGGCGCCTGGCGCAGTGGCCACGGCTCTCTCGCTGTGGGGCACCGAGCAGCAGCAGGCGACGTACCTGCCGGCGTTCACCGGCGACGACGTCCCGGCGGCGGCGCTCGCGCTGAACGAGCCGCGGCCGCTGTTCGACGTCCTCGCGCCCGCGACGACCGCACGTCGCGAGGGCGGCGGGTTCGTCCTCGACGGGCTCAAGTCGCAGGTGGTGCGGGGCGCCGACGCCGAGCTGTTCGTCGTCGGGGCCTCCCTCGACGGCTCGCCCGCGCTGTTCCTCGTGGAGGGCGGCAGCGAGGGCCTCACCGTGGAGGGGGATCCCGCGATGGGGCTGCGGGCCGCCTCGATGACCCGGCTCGCGCTCGACGGGGTGCGGGTCCCGGCCGAGGCGCTGCTCGGCGCGACCGACGGATCGACGCACCGCGAGTGCGTACGGCTGTCGCGGCTCGCGTGGTGCGCGCTCGCGGTCGGCACCGGCCGGGCCGTGCTCGACTACGTGACGCCGTACGTCAAGGAGCGCGAGGCGTTCGGCGAGCCGATCGCGCACCGGCAGTCGGTCGCCTTCATGGTCGCCGACATGGCGATCGAGCTGCAGGCCATGCGGCTGGTGACGTGGAAGGCGGCGTCGCGGGCGGCGGCCGGCAAGGAGTTCGCGCGCGAGGTCGCGCTGGCCCGGCAGCTGTGCGCCGAGAAGGGCATGCGGATCGGCCTCGACGGCGTCCAGCTGCTCGGGGGCCACGGCTACGTGAAGGAGCACCCGGTGGAGCGGTGGTACCGCGACCTCAGGGCGATCGGCGTGATGGAAGGGAGCGTGATGGTCTGATGCCCATCCACCTCGACGACCCGAAGAAGCTGCGGACGCTGCGCGACCAGGCCCACCAGGTCGCGATGAACATGCTGCGCCCGATCTCGCGCAAGTACGACCGCGACGAGCACGCCTACCCCAAGGAGCTCGACATGCTCGCCGCGATGATCGACGGGCTGGCCGAGTCGGGGGCCTCGTCGGGCGCCGGCGCCTCCGGCGTACGCCGCGACGAGAGGCCGGACGGCGACCGCGGGGTGCGCAACGGCGCCAACCTCGCGTCGGTGATGTCGATCGCCGAGATGTGCTGGGGCGACGTGGGACTGCTGCTGTCGATGCCCCGGCAAGGCCTCGGCAACTCCGCGATCGCCTCGGTCGCCGACGAGGAGCAGCTGGCCCGGTTCGACGGAACCTGGGCGGCGATGGCGATCACCGAGCCCGGGACCGGCTCGGACTCCGCGAGCATCCGCACCACTGCGGTGCTCGACGGCGACCACTACGTGCTCAACGGCGAGAAGATCTACGTCACCTCCGGCGAGCGGGCCGACAGCGTCGTCGTGTGGGCGACGCTCGACCGCAGCCTCGGCCGGGCGGCCATCAAGTCGTTCGTGGTGGAAAAGGGCACGCCCGGCATGGTCGTGGAGCGGCTGGAGCACAAGCTCGGCATCCGCGCCTCCGACACTGCGGCGATCACGTTCACCGACTGCCGGGTCCCGAAGGAGAATCTCCTCGGCTCGCCCGACCTCGACACCGGACGTTCGGCGGGGCAGGGCTTCGCGGGAGCGATGGCCACCTTCGACAACACCCGGCCCCTGGTCGCGGCCATGGCGGTCGGCGTCGCGAAGGCCGCGCTCGACCTCACCCGCGACCTGCTCGCCGAGGTCGGCGTCGAGGTCGACCCCGACTGGCCCGGGCTGCTCCAGCACGCCGCCGCCGCCCGCTTCCTGCAGCTCGAGGCCGACTGGGAGGGCGCACGGCTGCTCACCCTCCAGGCGGCCTGGCTGGCCGACAACGGCACGCCCAACTCGCTGGAGGCCTCGATGGCCAAGGCCAAGGCCGGCCGCGTCGGGTCCGACGTCACGCTGGCGTGCGTCGAGCTGTGCGGCACCCTCGGCTACTCGGAGACCGAGCTGCTCGAGAAGTGGTCGCGCGACTCCAAGATCCTCGACATCTTCGAGGGGACCCAGCAGATCCAGCAGCTGATCGTCGCCCGCCGGGTGCTGGGCCTCTCGAGCGCCGAGCTGAAGTAGCTACACGCCGACGATGCCGTGGCCGGGCCGGACCGGCAGCTTCGCGCCCGGCGCGCTGCGACGTACGGGCTGCCGGCGCTGCGGCCTCGGGTTCGTGCGAGCGAGGCCGGCGGCGTTGCGGGCGACGGCCCTCGCGACGTCGGCCGGTGAGGGCTCCGTACGGCGCGTCGCGGCCGCGGGGGCCGGGGCCGGCTCGGTGGGCGTCACCGGGCGGGACGGGGGAGCCGCACCGGGCGGCGTACTGCTCCGCGTGGGCCGTCGCTCCGAGATCCGCATCGTCACCTCGCGCGCCACGGTGAGCGCGGTGCGGCCGGCGGTGGCGCCGGTCCGCCGGGCGAGGGTCCTGAACGTTGCGAGCGCGGTGCGGTGGTCCACGGGGGCTCCCTTCGACACGGAGATTCTGGATCCCCGCAGTCAAGGACGAGGGACGCCACTCCGTCAATGGAGCGGCGTCCCTCGGCGTGGCGAGCCGTGGGTCCGACCGGGATCGGTCAGGAGACCGACCGGAACGGGTCGTGCTCGCTGAGGATCTTGTCGACCCGCGCCTGGTCGAGACGGGCGTAGACCGACTGGTTCTCCTGGGCGTCCCGGACGCACTTGGCGAGGGTGAACGCCGACGTCGTGAGGTAGAGGGTGCCGAGCCCGAGGAAGGCGCGGACCCACGGCTCGACGGGGAGGTAGAGGGCCGCGAAGACCATCGCGAGGAGCGCCACCGCGAAGGAGATGCCGGCCTGGGCGAAGAAGGCGTTGGTGTTCTTGGAAGAGGTGTTGGGAGTCGTCATGCGGAGAGCGTGTCGCGGACCGGCGCCGGCCGGACCCGCGCCGGTACCCGGATCGGACTGGGTACCCGTACCCGTGTGGTCCGATGGGGCGCATGAGGCTCTACGCGCAGACACCGGCCCGGGCCACCCGCCAGGTGGCCGCCGACCTGTTCCTCGTGCTGTGGCTGCTCGGGTGGACGTGGGCCGGGCTCGCCGTGCACGACGCCACCCTCGAGCTCGCGGCGCCGGGTGAGCAGCTGGCCGCGTCGGCCACCGGGATGTCCGGCGCGATGCAGGACGCCGGCGGCGCCCTCGACGACGTCCCGGTGGTCGGCGACGAGGTCCGGGCACCCTTCGACGAGGCCTCGGGCGCCGCGGACCGGCTGGCCGAGGTGGGGCGGGACCAGGTGCGGGCCGTGGAACAGCTCGCGGTCGTGCTCGGCCTGGCGGTCGCGGCGGTGCCGATCCTGCTCGGCTGCCTCATCCACGTCCCGCGCCGGGTGCGGTTCGTACGGCGAGCCTCCGCCGGCGCCCGGTTCGTCGACGCCGGGGAGGACCTCGACCTGTTCGCGCTCCGGGCGCTCGCCCACCAGCCCCTGCACGTGCTGGCCCGGATCAGCGACGACCCCGCAGGGGCGTGGCGACGCGGCGACCGTGAGGTCACCGACCGCCTCGCCGAGCTGGAGCTGCGCGCCAGCGGGCTGCGGCCGCCGGGACCCGTGGTCCGCCGGTCCGTTGCCGACGGTCCGGCATAGTGGCCGCATGGCCCGACGCAGACGCCGTGACCAGATCGTCGAGGTGCTCGGCGACGCCTTCGCCCCCCTGATGCGGGCCGACCCGAAGGCCTTCCGTGCGAAGTACCGCAAGATGGCGGCCGACCCGCACGCCTTCTACCGGGGCAGCGCCTGCCTCTACTACGCGGACGTGACCGTCGAGGACGACCCGTTCACCGACGAGCGGAGCGGCCGGATCTGGATCCACGGCGACCTCCACGTCGAGAACTTCGGGACCTACCTCAACTCCGACGGCCGGCTCGTCTTCGACGTCAACGACTTCGACGAGGCCTACCTGGGACGCTTCACCTGGGACCTGCAGCGGTTCGCCGCCTCACTGGCGCTGGTCGGCTGGCAGAAGGCGCTGCCCGAGGACGACGTGCGCCGGCTGATCGGGCGCTTCGTGCGGGCCTACCTGTCCCAGGTCGACCAGTACCGCGCCACCGAGGACGACGACTTCGCGCTGCACCTCGACAACAGCTCGGGCCCGATCCACCAGGCCCTGCGCAGCGCCCGGCTGCGCCGCCGGGCCGACCTGCTCGACGGGGTGACCACGGTGCGTGACGGCGTACGCCGGTTCGCCGACGACGACTCGGTCCGGAGGCTCGGCCGCTCCGAGCGGGCCAAGGTGGTCAAGGCGTTCGAGGGGTACCTGGACACGATCCCCGACGACAAGCGCTTCGACCGGGAGCTCTTCTACGACCTGCGCGACGTCGTGGGGAAGACCGGCTTCGGGATCGGCAGCGCCGGGCTGCCGGCGTTCAACCTGCTGGTCGAGGGCTACAGCCAGGCGCTGGACAACGACGTCGTGCTCTCGATGAAGCAGGCCAACGTGCCGGCGGTCAGCCGGTTCGTCGACTCCGACGACGTCGAGGCCTACTTCGAGAGCGAGGGGCACCGCACCGTGGTCAGCCAGCGGGCGCTGCAGGTGCACACCGACCCGCTGCTCGGCCACACCACGATCGACGGGGTCGGCTTCGTGGTCGCGGAGGTCTCGCCGTACGAGGTCGACCTGGACTGGTCGGGCCTGACCGAGCCCGACGACATCCGGGCCGTGGTCGACCTGCTGGGCCGGGCGACGGCGAAGATCCACTGCGCCTCGGACGAGGACAGCGAGCAGGACCTGGTCGACTTCCAGGTCGAGGACGCGATCGCCTCCTCGCTCGAGGGACGACGCCGCGAGTTCACGTCGTGGCTGACCGACTGGGGCCTGGCGTACAGCGACCGGGTGCGCGAGGACCACGCCCACTTCGTCGCCGCCTTCCGCGAGGGCGACGTCGGCGTCTCCGCCACCTGAGCCGGCGCCTGAGGACCGGGGCGACGGCGACTGACCGCGGTCGTCACCCGCGGGAGCTGCGGGCCGTCCGGCCCCGGACCACCCCGACCATGGCCTGGGTCTGCCCGTCGTCGCGCTCCACGAGCCACGCCAGCCCCACGCGGGTCGGCGGCAGGTCGCTGACCGGCCGGCTGGCGACGTCCTTGCGGTGCAGGAGGCGGGCGACCGACATCGGCAGCAGCGCGATCCCCGCGCCGGACGCGACCACCTCGACGGCGTCGCGCTCACCCATCTCCGGCCAGGCCAGCTGCTCGACGTCCGGGGTCCACCCCGAGCGGTGGGGCAGGACCAGCTGCTCGTCAGTGAGGTCGTCGAGGGAGACCTCGGTGGCGGCGGTCGCGAAGTGGTCCCGGGGGACGACCACGACCGCGACCTCGTCGTACAGCTCGACCAGGTGCAGCCCGTCCCGGTCGACGGGCAGCCGGACCAGGCACATGTCGACGACTCCCTCGCGGAGCACGCGCTCCTGCTCGGCCTCGGCCACCGGCACCAGCTCGAGCGGGCCCCGGCGCTGGTCGCGCCAGGCCCGGGCCCACTTGTCGGGCGTGGTCCCGGTGACGAACCCGAGTCGCAACCGCGGCGTCACGGCTCGCGGAACCCGAGCCCGCGCTCGGAGAGCGCGTCGCCGAGGCGGTCGAGCGCGACCGGGCCGACGCCGTGGAGGGCCAGCAGCTCCGCCGGAGTCCACCCGGTCACCTGCTCGAGGGTGGTGACACCCTCGACGCGCAGGGCACCGGTCGCGGGAGCGCCGATGGCGCGGGGGAGCGGCGTGCCGTCCGGTCGCGGTGCCCGTTGCCGGGGCTGTCCGTCGTGGTCGAGGACGGCCTCGCCGCGCGGTGAGACCCGGTAGCCGATGGCGAGCGACTCGGTCAGCCCGAGCTCCTTGAGCTTCCGGACGTCGGCCTTCCACGCGAGGGTCTCGCGGCCGAGCTGCGCAGCCAGGTCAGGTGCGCGGACACCGGGGTTGCGGTCGATGATCTCCAGGGTCGCCCGGGTCCAGGCGCCGTGCCGCGAGGCGGCGTCGAGGCGGTCCAGCCGGGCCAGGATCGTCGCGAGCTCCTCGGGCTCCGGCACCTGCTCGCGCAGCGCCTCCCGCGGGTCCGCGCCGGCGTACCGGAGGCCGACGCGCCAGACCGGACGGTCGGTGCGGTGGGCCAGGGCCTGCTTGAGCTCGGCCAGCGACGCAGCACCCGCGCGGCGCGCGTCGCCTGCCCGCAGCGCGCCCAGCGGCACCTGCTCGACCGAGAGGACCTCGACGACCCCCACCGGGGTCCGCATCCGGGTGCCGACCCTCACCCGGGGCCGGTCCCACCGACGGAACGCGAGGTCGATCTCGCCGGCCTTGATCGCCGTCAGCTCGGCGGGGCGGATCATCACGGGCCCAGTCCATCACGCCGCGGCGACACAGCGCAGGCCCCGCGCCCCGTCACCGTGCGAGCCCGGCTCCTGGTCCTCCGGACGGGCGAAATCTCCCCGATTCTCTGGCGCGACGCCCGCTCCCCGTGGACACTGGCTCCCCGATGTCGACAAGGGGGACTCTCGGACATGACACACGCATGGGGACGACGGATGGGCACGCACCGACACCGAGTGGAACGTCGATGAGGAGGAGTCGCCGGCGGAGACCGGCGCCCGCGTTGTCGATCCCCGAGCACCGAAGCGGCTCCGTAGCCGTAGCGGACAGTTCCGCCCCACCGTCACCAAGGAGCACCGACATGCCCGAGACCACCGATCCGCAGGAGCTGTACCACCGGCTCGCGGACGTCCTGGAGGAGTACTCCGGGATCGACGTCACCGACGACGAGCGGCGCGACGAGATCTTCGTCGACTTCTGTCGCGACTTCCTCGCCGGCAGCCGACCCGGCCCCGCTCCCGCGGAGGCCGAGGCCGAGGCGGGGGCGGAGGCGCTCCCGCCAGCGGACGGTCAGGGCCGGTGGCCGGGTGAGATCCACCAGATGATCGAGGTGGCCGGGCGGCGGGTCGCCGACCTCGGCGAGACGAACCCGCTGGACAGCGAGTACGCGAGCGGGGTCCTCGACGGGCTGGTCTGGGCCACGGGCGCCGAGCCCTCGCAGGCGATGACCCCGCTGGTCGACGCCCACGTCCGCCGCCAGCGGGCCCTGGAGGTCCTCGGCGAGCACCAGAGCCTCATCGCCGAGGCCGCCGAGCTGTTCGGGCACCACGACGGCTCCGACGGGCCGGTCCACCTCGACGAGGACGGGGTCTCCTCGGAGTACGCCCGCGGGGTCGTGGAGCTGCTGCTGCGGCAGCTGGGGCTCGACGCCGACGACGCCGACTCGGTGTGCGAGGCCCTCCGGCTCGCACCGGGGACGGCCGAGGAGCTCCACGTGAGGGCCGCACACGAGGGCTGACGTGCAACACCGCCTCTGCCGTGCATCGATGCAGGTCAGAGGCGGTGGGGAGTGTCCGAGGGGGGACTTGAACCCCCACGCCCTAATACGGGCACTAGCACCTCAAGCTAGCGCGTCTGCCAATTCCGCCACCCGGACGAGTGCGTCGGGAACCTTAGCAAAGAGAGGTCCCGGATCCCGCATCGGGACGGCCGCTCCCGGTGCGTGCAAGATGGTGGCATGAGCACCGACGCCGAGACCCCGTCGTACGACCCCACGACCGAGGTCGTGGAGCTGTGCCGTGACCTGATCCGGATCGACACCTCCAACTACGGCGACCAGTCCGGACCGGGGGAGCGGAAGGCCGCGGAGCACGTCGCCACGCTGCTCGACGAGGTCGGGATCGAGTCGACCGTCGTCGAGCGTACGGCGGGGCGCACCGGCCTGATCGCCCACTGGGGAGGCGGCGGGTCGCGCGACGACGCCCTGCTGCTGCACGCCCACCTCGACGTGGTGCCGGCCGCCGCGGAGGACTGGCAGGTCGACCCGTTCTCGGGCGAGATCCAGGACGGGTGCGTGTGGGGCCGCGGCGCCGTCGACATGAAGGACTTCGACGCCATGCTGCTCTCCGTCGTCCGGGCCCGGACCCGCGCCGGCGCCGTGCCCGAGCGGCCGATCGTGCTGGCGTTCACCGCCGACGAGGAGGCGGGCGGACACCACGGGGCCCAGGTGATGGTCGAGGAGCACACCGAGCACTTCGACGGCGTGACCGAGGCCGTGGGCGAGGTGGGCGGGTTCAGCGCCACGGTGCGCGGGCAGCGGATCTACCTCGTCGAGGCCGCCGAGAAGGGCATGGCCTGGATGAAGCTCACCGCCCGCGGCCGCGCCGGCCACGGGTCGATGATCAACCCGGACAACGCAGTGACCCGGATCTCGCAGGCGGTGGCCCGGCTCGGTGCCCACGAGTGGCCGGTGCGGCTCACGCCGGCCATGGAGGTGCTGCTCACCACCGTCGCCGACCTCGCCGGCACCGAGGCCACGCCGGAGAACGCCGAGTCGCTGGTCGAGGAGTTCGGCTCCGCCGCGCGGATGCTCGGCGCGGTCATCCGGAACACCACCAACCCGACCATGCTGGGCGCGGGCTACAAGGCGAACGTGATCCCGACCGAGGCGACCGCCCACGTCGACGGCCGCTTCCTGCCGGGATACGAGGACGAGTTCTTCGCCACCCTGGCCGAGCTGGTCGGCGACGGGATCGAGGTCGACTACCTGTCGAACCAGCAGCCCTGGGAGACGCCGTACGACGGCGAGCTGGTCGACGCCATGCACCGCACGCTGCTCGCCGAGGACCCCGACGCGCTGGTCGCGCCGTTCCTGATGAGCGGCGGCACCGACGCCAAGCACTTCCGCAAGCTCGGCATGCGCTCCTACGGGTTCACGCCCCTCCGGCTCCCGGCCGACCTCGACTTCACCGCGCTGTTCCACGGCGTCGACGAGCGGGTCCCGGTCGACGCGCTGGAGTTCGGCGCCCGGGTCTTCGACCGGTTCCTCGACGAGGTCTAGGCCGGCTGCCGCTGCCGGATGATCCGGCGGCGCAGCACCACCCGGCGGGTGCCGTCGGACCGGATCTGCACGCGGTCCAGCTCCCAGCCGCCGTGCTCGGCGCGGTCGACCAGCAGCCGGGTGACGAAGCTGCGCGAGAACTCGCGCGAGATCAGCAGCCGGTCGAACTCCCACTCCACACCGCGGCCGAGCGGACGCTGGGTCGGGCGGGTGGTCATGCTCAGTCCCCGGAGACGTCGTCGAGGGCCGCGGTGATCTCGGCGGGGAGAGTCAGCTCGTCGGTCGTGAGGGCCGCCTCCAGCTGCGCCGCCGTACGCGCCCCCACCAGCGCCGCGGCGACGCCCGGCCGGTCGCGGACCCACAGCAGCGCCACCTGCAGCGGCGTCCACCCGAGTCCGTCGGCGGCGCGGGCGACGCCCTCGACGACCGCGCGTCCGTGCTCGTCGAGGAAGCGGTCGACGCCCGCCGCGAGCGGGCCGGCACCACGCGAGTCGGACGGGGTGCCGGTGCGGTACTTGCCGGTGAGCACGCCACCACCCAGGGGCGAGTAGGCCAGCACCCCCAGCCCCGTCGCCGCGGCCGCGGGCAGCACGTCGTGCTCGAGCTCGCGGTGGAGGAGGGAGTACTCCTCCTGGGTGCTGGCCAGCGGGACCCGGGTCGCGACGGCGTGCTGCCAGGTGGCGGCCTGGGCCAGCTGCCAGCCCGCGTAGTTCGAGACGCCCACGTAGCGGGCCCGGCCCGAGGCCACCGCCTGGTCGAGCGCGGCCATCGTCTCCTCGACGGGGGCCGAGTCGGACCAGACGTGGACCTGGAACAGGTCGACGTGGTCGACGCCGAGCCGGTCCAGGGAGACGTCCAGGTCCTGGAGCAGGGCGCGGCGCGAGGTATCGCGCACCCCGCCGGACGGCGTACGACGGAACCCGCCCTTGGTGGCGAGCACGACCTGCTCGCGCGGCACCACGTCGCGCAGCAGCTTGCCGAGCAGCTCCTCGGAAGCGCCGCCGCCGTAGCCGACGGCCGTGTCGACGAGCGTCCCGCCGGCGTCGACGAACGCCGCGAGCTGGTCGCGCGCCTCGTGCTGGTCGACCTGCGTGCCCCAGAGCCAGGTGCCGAGACCGAGCCGGGAGACCTTCAGACCGGTGTGCCCGAGGGCGCGATGCTGCATGGCGAGAGATTATCCGTATGGTTGGCGGCCGTGTGGGACCTCCTCAAGGCCGTCGTCCTCGGCACCCTCCAGGGCCTGACCGAGTTCCTGCCGATCTCCAGCAGCGCGCACCTGCGGATCTTCCCCGAGCTCTGGGGCTGGGGCGACCCGGGCGCGGCGTTCACCGCCGTGATCCAGATCGGCACCGAGCTCGCCGTGCTCCTCTACTTCCGCAAGGACATCTGGCGGATCGGCTCGACCTGGCTGCGCTCGCTGTGGCGGCCCGAGCTGCGCGGCCACCTGGACTCGCGGATGGGCTGGTTCATCATCATCGGGTCGCTGCCCATCGTGGTGCTCGGCGTGGTCTTCAAGGACACCATCGAGGAGGACTTCCGCAACCTCTGGGTGATCGGCACCGCGCTGGTCGTGCTCGGCATCCTGCTCGGCGTCGCCGACAGGATGAGCTCGAGCGACAAGCAGATCCGGCAGATCACGATGCGCGACGCGATCCTGATGGGCCTCGCCCAGGCGTGCGCCCTGCTCCCGGGTGTCTCCCGGTCGGGGGCGACGATCACGATGGGCCGCTTCCTCGGCTACGAGCGGGAGGCGGCGACGCGCTACGCGTTCCTGCTGGCGATCCCGGCCGTGATCGGGGCCGGGCTCTTCGAGCTGCAGGAGATCCCGCACGGCGAGAACGCCTACGGCTGGGGGCCGACCCTCGTCGCGACCGTGGTCTCGTTCCTGGTGGGGTACGCCGCGATCGCGTGGCTGCTGCGGTACGTCTCGACCCACAGCTACACGCCCTTCGTGATCTACCGGGTCGTGCTCGGCGGCGCGACCCTGATCCTGGTCTCGACCGGCGTGCTCACGCCCTGATCCGGCGCAGCTCGGGTCGTCGCGACAGGACCGCGCAGAGCACCGACATGCCGGCACCGAACGCCACGGAGGCGGTCACCAGGCCGGTCCAGCCGGCGAGCGCGCCGAACAGCGGGACGGCGACCGGCAGCACCAGCAGGTCACCGAGCGTCGTCACCGACGAGACCCGTCCGAGGTAACCGGGGTCGACCGTCGCGATGAACGCCGCGGAGATCCACACCGAGCCCAGGCCGGCCGTGATGCCGAGCAGCCCGGTGGCGAGCAGCAGCACCGGCTTGCTGGGGACCCCGACGAGGGCGATCGCGAGGCCCTGCACGACCAGCGCCGTGAAGCCCGCTGCCGCCAGCCGCTCGGGACGCCGGCGCAGGGCCGCGAGGCTGCCCACGATGGCCCCGACGGCGAACAGCGCCTCGGCCGCCCCGAGCCAGCCCGCCGACCAGCCCGCGCTGCTCACCCGCAGCGGCACGCCCAGGGTCAGCGCCGGGGCGGTGAACACGTTCAGGCCGCAGATCCCGAGCACCAGGGAACGGGTGCGGGGCATGGTCCTCAGGTGGTGCAGGGCCTGCCGCACGGCCACCAGCCCGGGGGCGCTGGTGCGGGGGAGCGCGAAGCGGGCCCGCAGCGTGGCGGCGACCACCCCCACGACGGCGAAGGTGGCGGCGTCGAGCAGCATCGTGGTGGCCGGCCCGGCCGCGACCACCAGCCACGCCCCGACCGGGGCGCCGCCGAGCCGCGCGAGCCGCTGCGCCACCTGCGACCACCCCATGACCGTCGGCAGGTCCTCGGGACGCACCAGCAGCCGGGTCATCGTCTGCAGGGCCGGCTGGGTCAGCCCGGCCACGGCGCCCAGCGCGAGAGCAACGGCCGGGAGCACGACGACCGCGGGCGCGTCGGCCCACCAGGCCAGCGCGCCGCCGACGAGCACGGCGGCCCGCCCGAGCTCCCCGGCCGCGACCACCCGCCGCGGGCCGTGGCGGTCGGCGAGCACCCCGCCGGTGAGCATCAGCGCGGCCTGGGGCAGGGTGCCGACGCCGACGACCAGGCCGGCGGCGGCCGGGTCCAGCAGGTGCACGGCGGTCCACGCCAGCGCCACCAGCCACGCGGTGTCACCGAAGGCCGAGGCCGCCACCGCCGCGACCCAGCCCATCGCGACCCGGTCGCGCCGGACCGGGGGAGCGGGGCGCAGCTCGGTCGCGGTGGCGGTCACGACTCGATCCGCACGTCGGGGAAGGCGTGCGCGAAGGCGAACACCGGGCGCCGTACGGCGTCGGGGCGGACCTCGTGGTCGGCCCGGCACTCGTCGGACCACCTCACCAGCACGTCGGTGAGCCGGCGACCCAGGTCGTCGAGCTGCTCGCGGGTGGCCATCACCGAGGTCTCGCTGGCCCGGCCGGCGCGCGACCACGGGTCGCCGGGGCCCAGTCGCCGGCGCTGCCACGCGTCGAGGGCGGCGACCTGCTCGGCGTACACCGCCCGCTCGGCCGCCACCGCCTGGGCGTGGTCGGCGGAGCCCCGCGGGAAGTCCTCGGTGCTCCACGTCATCCGGACCGGCACCCCGCGCCACCAGCTCTCGCGGGTGTCGCGGGCGAGCTCGGGGGCGGGCTCGACGAGCCCTGCGCGGTGCAGCACCTTGAGGTGGTGGCTGGCGCTGCCGGGCGCGAGGCCGCGGCGCGCGGCGAGGACGCCCACCGGCGCGGGCCCCTCCAGCTCGAGCAGCCGGTGCAACGCGGCGCGGACCGGGTGGTGCAGCGCGGCGAGCGTCGCGGCGGTGGGTCGCTGCTGCTGCAGCGGCTCGGTGGGTGCACTGTCGGCGTGGCGCCGGTCGGCGGTACGGCGGGGCATGGCGAGGACGCTAGGTGGCCTCCGCCACGACGTACAAGACCCCTTGTATGAGTCTCAGAGCCACCCGGAGCGCTTGAAGAACCACAGCAGGCCGACCGAGCTGCCGACCATCAGCAGCAGGGCCCAGACGTAGCCGAAGGTCCAGTGCAGCTCGGGCATGTGGTCGAAGTTCATGCCGTAGACGCCGGCGATCAGGGTGGGCACCACGACCAGCGCGGCGCCGGCCGAGATCTTGCGCATGTCCTCGTTCTGCTGCACCGAGATCCGCGCGAGGTGGGCGTCGAAGGCGGTGGACAGCAGGCCGTCGAGCTCGTCGACGGTCTCCGCGGTCCGGCTCAGGTGGTCGCCCACGTCCCGGAAGTACGCCGCCGCCCCGACGTCGATGCCGCGGACCGTGCCGTTGGCGAACCGGCCGACCGGCTCGCGCAGCGGCATCACCGCCCGGCGCACCTCGGCCAGCTCGCGCTTGAGGACGTAGATCCGGGCCGAGTCGTTGGTGCGCTGCTGGGAGAACACCGACATCTCGACCTCGTCGACGTCCTCGATCAGCTCGTCGACCACCTCCTCGTAGGCGTCGACCACCTGGTCGCACACGGCGTAGACGACGGCTGTCGGGCCGTGGGCCAGCACCGCCTCGCGCGCCTCGAGGTCGACCCGGGCCTGGCGGAGCGCGCCGCCGGCGCCGTGACGGACGCTGACCACGAAGTCGATACCGACGAAGAGGTTGATTTCGCCGGTCTCGACGGCGTCGTCGGCGTCGACGTACCAGAGCGTCTTCACCGTCAGGAACAGCATGTCCTCGTAGCGCTCCAGCTTGGGCCGCTGGTGGGCGTTGACGGCGTCCTCGACCGCGAGGGGGTGGAGGTGGAACGCGTTGGCGACCCGGGCGAGCTCCTGGAGGTCGGGCTCGTGGAGGCCGACCCACACGAAGTCACCGGGCTCGCAGCGCTCGCGCATGGCCCCCAGGTCGGCGATGTCGGTGTCGACCGCCACCCGGGTGCCCTTGCGGTACAGGGCGCTGTCGACGATCACGCGGCCCACGCTAGCGCCAGTACAGTCCCCGGCATGGCAACCGTGGTGCTGGTCCGGCACGCCCGATCGACCGCCAACGTCAGCGGCGTGCTCACCGGCCGTCAGCGGGGGGTGCACCTCGACGACGTCGGACGCGAGCAGGCCGAGCGGGTCGCGGGACGGCTCGCGACGGTCCCCCTGTCGGCGGTGGTGAGCAGCCCGCTGGAGCGGTGCCGCGAGACCGCGGCCGCGATCGTCAGGGCGCAGCCCGACTCCCTCCGGGTCGCGACCGACAAGGGCCTCGTCGAGTGTGACTACGGCGCGTGGGAGGGCCGGACGCTCAAGGAGCTGGCCCGCGAGAAGCTCTGGAAGGCGGTCCAGCGCCACCCGGCCGGGGTCACCTTCCCCGAGGGGGAGGCGATGGCCGCGATGGCCGCCCGGGTCGTCGCCGCCGTACGGCGTCACGACGCGCGCGTCGAGGCCGCCCACGGACCCCGGGCGGTGTGGGCCTGCGTGACCCACGGCGACCCGCTCAAGGCCGTCCTGGCCGACGCCCTCGGGCTGCACCTGGACCAGTTCCAGCGGCTCCACGTCGACCCCGCCTCGGTCTCGGTGGTCCGGTTGACGCCGGAGGGGTCGGCCGTCCTCCAGAGCAACACCCACGAGGGCGACCTCGCGTGGCTGGCCCCCCGCGGCCGGCGTCGCGCACCGCGGACCGGTGTGGTCGGCGGTGGCGCTGGGCCGTCTGACTAGGGTTGGGCCCGTGCCTGTCGTCCACTCGTTCGACCCGCCCGAGCGCTTCGTCGCGGGAACGGTCGGCACGCCCGGGGAGCGCACCTTCTTCCTCCAGGCCCGCGAGGGGCGCCGGCTGGTGAGCGTGGCCCTGGAGAAGCAGCAGGTGGTCGCGCTCGCCGAGCGGCTCGACCAGCTGCTCGACGAGCTGATGCGCTCAGACACCCGGGGCGTGGTGCCCGCGGTGGCGCCGCTCGACCTCGACGACAGCGAGCCGCTGGAGTCGCCGATCGAGGAGGAGTTCCGCGCCGGCACCATGACGCTGTCGTGGGACCCCGACACCGAGCGCGTGGTGATCGAGGTGTTCCCCTACTCCGAGGCCGCGGTGGTCGCCCCCGACCAGGTCGAGGAGGACTTCGAGGAGCCCGAGCCCGACGAGCTGCTGCTGGTGCGGCTCACCGCGGCGGCGGCGCGCTCGTTCGTCAAGCGTGCCGAGCAGGTGGTCGAGGCGGGCCGGCCGAGCTGCCCGTTCTGCGGGAACCCGGTCGACCCCGACGGCCACCTCTGCGTCCGCGCCAACGGGTTCCGACGCCGCGACCCGTGACCGCCCCGGACGCGGTCCCCGAGGACGGTGAGCTGGTCCTGCACGGGCGGATCATGCCCGCGTCCAACGCCACCTTCGTGGCCGAGGTCGGCGGCCGGCGGGTGGTCTACAAGCCGATCGCGGGGGAGCGGCCGTTGTGGGACTTCCCCGACGGGACGCTCGCCCACCGCGAGCGGGCGGCGTACGTCGTCTCGGAGGCGCTGGGCTGGGACGTCGTGCCGCCGACCATCCTGCGTGACGGCCCGCACGGCCGCGGGATGGTGCAGCTGTGGCGGGAGCCCGACCCGCAGCAGGAGGCGGTGACCGTCGTGCCCGAGGGGGCCGACCCGCCCGGCTACCTGCACGTCTTCGACGGGCTCGACCAGCACGACCGGCCGATCGCCCTGGTCCACGAGGACTCCACGCCGCTGCGGCGGATGGCGGTCTTCGACGTGCTCGTCAACAACGCCGACCGCAAGGGCGGGCACGTGCTGGAGATGGTCGGCGGCCACCGGTACGGCGTGGACCACGGTGTCTGCTTCCACCCCGACCCCAAGCTGCGGACGGTGCTGTGGGGCTGGGCCGGTGAGCCCCTGTCCGACGACGAGCTCGCCGGCGTCGACCGGCTGCTCACCGCGCTCGACGGAGAGCTGGGCGAGCAGCTCGGCGCGCTGGTCGACGACGTGGAGCTGATGCGGCTGCGGCACCGGGGGGAGCGGCTGCGGAGCACGGCGGTGTTCCCGGTCCCGCGGGGTGACTGGCCGGCCATCCCCTGGCCGCCGTTCTGAGCCGCGCGTCCCGGCGCCCGAGGGTCCCGGCTACCCTTCCCGCATGCGTGCCTGGCCCGCCCCCGAGCTCCCCGACCTCGACCCGAGCGGCCCACCCGTACGCCTCCACGACACCGCGTCCGGCGGGCTCGTCGACGTGTCACCGGCCGAGGGCCCGGCCCGCCTCTACGTCTGCGGGATCACGCCGTACGACGCCACCCACCTGGGCCACGCCGCGACGTACGTCGGCTTCGACCTGCTGGTGCGGGCCTGGCGCAACGCCGGCCACGAGGTGAGCTACGTCCAGAACGTCACCGACGTCGACGACCCGCTGCTGGAGCGGGCCCGGAAGGTCGGCGGCGACTGGCGCGAGCTGGCCGAGCGCGAGACCGCGCTCTACCGCGAGGACATGGAGGCCCTGCGGGTCCTGCCGCCCGACCACTTCGTCGGCGCCGTCGAGTCGATCCCGCTCGTGCTCGACCTGGTGCGGGAGCTGGAGCGCACCGGCTCGGTCTACCGGGTCGACGACGACCTCTACTTCTCGGTGACCGCCGACGAGGCCTTCGGCGAGCTGTCGGGCTGGACCCGCGAGCAGATGCTCGCCGTCTTCGCCGACCGCGGGGGCGACCCCGACCGGGCCGGCAAGAAGGACCCGCTCGACTGCGTGCTCTGGCGCGCCGAGCGGCCCGGCGAGCCGGCGTGGGACAGCCCGTTCGGCCGGGGCCGCCCCGGCTGGCACGTGGAGTGCACGGCCATCGCCCTCGAGCACCTCGGCCCGACCTTCGACGTCCAGGGCGGGGGCAGCGACCTGGTCTTCCCGCACCACGAGATGTGCGCCTCCGAGGCGCAGGTCGCCCGCGGCGGTGCCCGGTTCGCCCGGGCCTACGCCCACGCCGGGATGGTCGGCTACGACGGCGAGAAGATGTCGAAGTCCCGCGGCAACCTAGTGTTCGTGAGCGCGCTGCGGCGCAGCGACGTGGACCCGATGGCGATCCGGCTGGCGCTGCTCCGCCACCACTACCGCGCCGACTGGGAGTGGACCGACGAGGAGCTCTGGGACGCCGTCGACACCCTGGCGACCTGGCGTCGGGCGCTCTCCCTGGGCGCGGGCGCCTCGGCCGGCCCGGTGGTCGACGGGGTGCTCGCGGCGCTCGCCGACGACCTCGACGCCCCGTCGGCCGTGGCCGCCGTCCAGGGCTGGGTCGACGCGACCCTCGGCACCGGCGGACTCGCCGACACCTCCGACCCCGACGCCGCCGGCCAGGTCCACCGGCTCCTCGACGCGGCCCTCGGGCTGTCGCTCTAGCGGACCGGCCCGGTTGCGAGCGCGGCGTCGACCGCAGCCAGTGCGTGCGGCGGGGTGGTCGGGACGTGGTGGCACTCGAAGTCGGGTCCCACCAGCAGCTCGATCCTGGTGCAGCCGAGCAGGCCGATCGTCCGCGGCTCAGCCATCGTCGGGGCGGTTGTTGCGCTTGAGGTACCGCTCGAACTCGCGCGCGATGGCCTCCCCGGAGGCCTCGGGCAGGTCGGTGGTGTCGCGGGTCTCCTCGAGCGCGCGGACGTAGTCGGCGACGTCCTCGTCCTCCTCGGCCAGCTCGTCGACCCCGCGCTCCCAGGCGCGGGCCTCCTCGGGCAGGTCGCCGAGCGGGATGCTGGCCTGGAGCAGGTCCTCGAGCTGGCCGAGCAGGGCCAGGGTCGCCTTGGGGCACGGCGGCTGGGGGACGTAGTGGGGCACCGCCGCCCAGTACGACACCGCCGGCACGTCGAGCCGGACGCACGCGTCCTGGAAGACCCCGACGATCCCCGTCGGCCCCTCGTAGGTCGACTGCTCCAGCTTGAGGCGGTCGACCAGGTCCGGCTCGGTCGCGGTGCCGGTCAGGGGGATCGGCCGGGTGTGCGGGGTGTCGGCCAGCAGCGCACCGAAGGTCACCACCAGCTGCCCGCCGAGGTCGTCGCAGGCCGCGAGGAGCTCGGCGCAGAACTGGCGCCACCGGAGGTTGGGCTCGATGCCGCGGACCAGGATCACGTCGCGGTCGAGGTCGGGCGGGGATGCGACCGCGATCTGGGTGGTCTGCCACACCAGGCGCCGGTGCCCGCGCTCGTCGGTGCCGACCGTGGGCCGGTTCACCTGGAAGTCGTAGAAGTCCTCGGGGTCGACGTGTCCCACGACCCTCGCGTCCCACGCCTCCATGAGGTGGTCGACCACGGCGGAGGAGGAGTCGGCGGCGTCGTTCCACCCGGCGAAGGCAGCGATGACGATGGGGTCCACCAGCTCGGGGACGTCCTCGATCTCGATCACCGCTCCACCCTACGGCCCACCGCCCGGTGCGCAGTGGCGATTAGGCCGTCTGTTCGGCCCGGTGCCACGATGCCCGTGTCACCATCCGGGAACGACGTCCACCACTCGGACGGGCGTCCCTACGCTGGTGGCAGAGCCGGCGCTCGAGAGGAGACCCGTGTCCGACACCGCCCAGCGGCCCGACGCGACCGAGGCCCTCACGAGCGCGCTCCGGGAGCGGATCCTCGTGATCGACGGGGCGATGGGCACGCTCATCCAGGGTCACCAGCTCGGCGAGGCCGACTACCGCGGCGCGGCGTTCGCCGACCACGGCCACGACCTCAAGGGCGACTCCGACGTCCTCTCGCTGAGCCAGCCCGACATCATCCGCGACATCCACCGGCACTACCTCGAGGCGGGCGCCGACCTCGTCTGCACCAACTCGTTCACGGCGTCGAGCATCTCCCAGGCCGACTACGGGCTGCAGGACCACTGCTACGAGATGAACCGGGCGGCCGCCTCGCTGGCCCGCGAGGCCGCCGACGCAGCGGCCACCGACGAGCGACCGCGCTTCGTCGCCGGCTCGCTCGGCCCGACGAACAAGACCGCCTCGATCTCCCCGGACGTCAACGACCCCGGTGCCCGCAACGTGTCCTTCGACGAGCTGGTCGAGTCCTACCTCCAGGAGGCGCGGGGCCTGGTCGACGGCGGCGCCGACCTGCTGCTGGTCGAGACGATCTTCGACACCCTCAACGCCAAGGCGGCGATCTTCGCCGTCGAGACGCTGTTCGAGGAGCAGGGGCGACGCTGGCCGGTGTGGATCTCCGGCACCATCACCGACGCGAGCGGGCGGACCCTGTCCGGGCAGACCACCGAGGCGTTCTGGAACAGCGTCCGTCACGTCCGGCCGCTCGTCGTCGGCCTCAACTGCGCGCTCGGCGCCGCCGACCTCCGACCGTACGTCGCCGAGCTGGCCCGCGTCGCCGACTGCTTCGTCTCCGCCCACCCCAACGCCGGGCTGCCCAACGAGTTCGGCGAGTACGACGAGACCCCCGACCAGATGGCCGAGGTGCTGGGCGACTTCGCGGCGTCGGGCCTGGTGAACCTGACCGGCGGCTGCTGCGGCACCACCCCCGAGCACATCGAGGCGATCGCGACGGCGGTCAAGGGGGCCGAGCCCCGCATCCCCGCCGACCCGGCCCCGGCGATGCGGCTCTCCGGGCTCGAGCCGTTCACGATCGACGCCGACAGCCTGTTCGTCAACGTGGGGGAGCGGACCAACATCACCGGCTCCGCCCGGTTCCGCAACCTGATCAAGGACGGCGACTACGACACCGCCCTCTCGGTCGCCGCGCAGCAGGTGGAGAACGGCGCGCAGGTCATCGACGTCAACATGGACGAGGGGATGATCGACGGCGTCGCCGCGATGGACCGGTTCCTCAAGCTGGTCGCCGGCGAGCCCGACATCAGCCGGGTCCCGGTCATGGTCGACTCCTCGAAGTGGGAGGTCATCGAGGCCGGGCTCAAGTGCGTCCAGGGCAAGCCCGTCGTCAACTCGATCTCGCTGAAGGAGGGGGAGGAGCCGTTCGTCGAGCACGCCCGGCTGTGCCGTCGCTACGGCGCCGCCGCGGTCGTGATGGCCTTCGACGAGGACGGCCAGGCCGACTCCCTCGAGCGCCGTACCGAGATCTGCGAGCGGGCCTACCGCATCCTCACCGAGCAGGTCGGGTTCCCGGCCGAGGACATCATCTTCGACCCCAACGTGTTCGCGGTCGCGACCGGGATCGAGGAGCACGCGACGTACGGCCGGGACTTCATCGAGGCGACCCGGTGGATCAAGCAGAACCTGCCCGGCGCCCGGGTCTCCGGCGGCATCTCCAACGTCAGCTTCTCCTTCCGCGGCAACAACCCGGTGCGCGAGGCGATCCACGCGGTCTTCCTGTACCACGCGATCGACGCCGGCCTCGACATGGGCATCGTCAACGCCGGCGCGCTGGCGGTGTACGACCAGGTCGACCCCGAGCTGCGGGAGCGGGTCGAGGACGTCGTCCTCAACCGCCGGCCCGACGCCGCCGAACGACTGCTGGAGGTCGCCGAGACCTACAACCGGGCCAGCAGCGACGACGACCCCACCGAGGAGGAGTGGCGCGCGCTCCCCGTCGCCGAGCGGATCACCCACGCCCTCGTGAAGGGCATCGACACTCACGTCGAGGCCGACACCGAGGAGCTGCGCGCCGAGATCGCCGAACGTGGCGGCCGCCCGATCGAGGTGATCGAGGGTCCGTTGATGCAGGGCATGGACGTCGTCGGCGACCTGTTCGGCTCCGGGAAGATGTTCCTCCCGCAGGTCGTCAAGAGCGCGCGGGTCATGAAGCGGGCAGTCGGCTACCTGATCCCCTTCATCGAGGAGGAGAAGGCCAAGGACCCCGAGCTCGCTCGGCAGAAGGACACCAACGGCACGGTCGTGATGGCCACGGTCAAGGGCGACGTCCACGACATCGGCAAGAACATCGTCGGCGTCGTGCTGCAGTGCAACAACTACGAGGTCATCGACCTCGGCGTGATGGTGCCCGCGCAGAAGATCCTCGACACGGCGCGGGAGCACGACGCCGACGCGATCGGGCTCTCCGGCCTGATCACGCCGTCCCTCGACGAGATGGTCACGATGGCCGGCGAGATGCAGCGGCAGGGCTTCGAGATCCCGCTCCTGGTCGGTGGTGCCACCACGTCGCGCGCCCACACCGCGGTCAAGGTCGACGGCAGGTACGACGGCCCCGTGGTCTGGGTCAAGGACGCCTCCCGCTCGGTCCCGACGGTCGCCGCGCTGCTCCACCCCGAGCGCCGGGAGAAGCTGCTCGCCGACGTCACCGCCGACTACGACAGCCTGCGCGCGCGCCACGCCGCCAAGCACGACCGGCCACTGGTCTCCCTCGAGCAGGCCCGCGACAACGCCAGCCCGATCGACTGGAGCGGCTACCGACCGCCCCGTCCGCGGCTGCTGCTGCGCCAGGACCACGACGTGTCGCCCCTGATCGGCCTCCAGGGGGAGACCCAGCACGTGCGCGTGTTCCGGGGCTACGACCTCTCCGAGCTGCGGCGCTACATCGACTGGCAGCCGTTCTTCAACGCGTGGGAGATGAAGGGGTCCTTCCCCGACATCCTCAACAACCCGACGACCGGTCAGGCCGCCCGCAAGCTCTACGACGACGCCCAGGAGATGCTCGACCGGCTGGCCCGTGAGAAGTGGCTGACCGCAAACGGGACCGTCGGGCTGTGGCCGGCCAACAGCGTCGGGGACGACATCGAGGTCTACCTGACCGAGAGCCGGGACGCACCCGTCGAGGTGCTGCGCCAGCTGCGCCAGCAGGGCCAGCACCGGAGCGGCGTGCCGAACCGTTCGCTCGCCGACTACGTCGCTCCCCGGGCCACCGGCCTCCGGGACTACGTGGGCGCCTTCGCGGTGACGGCGGGCCACGGCACCCAGGAGAAGGCGGCAGCGTTCAAGGCCGACCTCGACGACTACGACGCGATCCTGCTCGAGTCGCTCGCCGACCGGCTGGCCGAGGCGTTCGCCGAGCGGCTGCACCAGCGGGTCCGCACGGAGCTCTGGGGGTACGCCGGCGACGAGAGGCTCGACAACACCGAGCTGATCCGCGAGCGCTACCGCGGCATCCGGCCCGCTCCGGGCTACCCGGCCTGCCCCGACCACACCGAGAAGCTGACCCTGTGGCGGCTGCTCGACGTCGAGGCCCAGACGGGCATCGAGCTGACCGAGTCGATGGCGATGTGGCCGGGCGCATCGGTCTCGGGCTGGTACTTCTCCCACCCGGAGTCGCAGTACTTCGTCGTCGGCCGCCTCGGCCGCGACCAGGTCGCCGACTACGCCGAGCGCAAGGGCTGGACCCTCGCCGAGGCCGAGCGGTGGCTCTCGCCCAACCTCGGCTACGACCCGGAGGACTGAGTGCAGGACATGGGGAGGCTCTGGCCCGCGGCCGTGCTCTGGGACATGGACGGGACCCTCGTCGACACCGAGCCGTACTGGATCGACACGGAGTTCGCCCTCGCCGAGAAGTACGGCGGGCGCTGGTCGACCGAGCAGGCACTCAACCTGGTCGGCCTCGACCTGCTCGACTCGGGTCGCTACATCGCCGAGCACATGGGGATCGGCCTCGAGCCCTCCGAGATCGTGGAGCAGCTGCTCGACGGGGTGGTGGCCCGGGTCGAGGACACGGTCCCGTGGCGGCCGGGCGCCCGTGAGCTGGTCGACGACCTGGCGGCGGCCGGGATCCCCCGGGCGCTGGTCACCATGTCCTACCGGCGGTTCGTCGCCCCGGTGCTGGCCTCGCTCCCGCCGGACGCCTTCGACGTCGTGGTCACCGGCGACGCCGTGTCCCGCGGGAAGCCGCACCCCGATCCCTACCTCAAGGCGGCCTCCGAGCTGCGCGTGGACGCCGCTCACTGCCTGGCGATCGAGGACTCGAACACCGGAGCGAGGTCGGCGGAGTCGGCCGGCAGCCTGGTGCTGGTGGTCCCCAACCACGTCCCGGTGCTGGACGGGGAGCGCCGGGTGTTCCGCGACACCCTGGTGGGGCTCGACGCGGCCGCGCTCACCGGGCTCGGGGCCGAGCGGCCGGACATCCGCCGGTCCTAGCGGCACGGCGTGTGCCCAGGCCCGCCGTCAGCCGGTCTGTCGCCTCACCGGGTCTCGACACGCTCCGTCGCGGCTTCGTCCCTCAGCGGCGGTGGCTGCTCGACCACCATCGATCACGCCCGCCGGCGCGGTCGTGATCAGTCGACGTCCTCGGGGGTGAGGTCGCCCGGATCGGCCGGGGCGACCTCGGGCAGCGGCGGGGGAGTGCCGCCCCACTCGGGACACAGGTCGCGGAACGAGCACCAGTCGCAGAGCCGGGAACGGTTCGGGCGCCAGTCGCCGGTCTCGGTGGCTCGCTGGATGGCCCGCCAGATCGCTTCCACCTTGCGCTCGGTGGCGAGCAGGTCGCCCTCGTCGGGGACGTAGCGGAGCAGCTCGCCGTTGCCGAGGTAGACCAGCTGCAGCATCGCCGGCACCACACCACGGGTGCGCCAGATGACCAGCGCGTAGAACTTCATCTGGAAGAGCGCCTTGCCCTCGAGGTGGGGCGGGACGGCCTTGCCGGTCTTGTAGTCCACCACCCGGATCCGGCCGTCGGGGGCGACGTCGAGCCGGTCGACGAAGCCGCGCAGCAGCAGCCGAGAGTCGAGCAGCGCCTCGACGTAGAGCTCGCGCTCGGCGGGCTCGAGGAGCCGGGGGTCCTCGAGCGAGAAGTAGCGGTCGAGGACGTCGCGGCAGCTGTCGAGCCACCCGACGACCTCCGGCCCCTCGCCGGTGAACATCTCGGCCAGCTCCGGCTCGGACTCCAGCAGCCGCTCCCACGTCGGGACCAGCAGGTCACGCGCCCGGTCGGGGGTGCGGCCGGCGGCCGGGAGGTCGAACAGGTCCTCCAGGACCTGGTGGACGAGGGTGCCGCGGGCCGCCTCGGGGCTGGGAGGCTCGGGGAGCCGGTCGACGGCCCGGAACCGGTAGAGCAGCGGGCAGGTCATGAAGTCACCGGCCCGGCTCGGCGACAGCGCGCCGAGCACCTCGACGCCGTCGACCGGGGTCGACAGCGACTCGGACGGAGAGGGCCGGACAGCCATGGCTGAACCCTAGGCCGAGGGGGTGACAGGGATGCGGGAGGGCAGGGGGTGTTCGGATAGCCTCGACACGTGTCCGCAGACCATCCCTCGCCGCCTCCGGGACCCCGGGAGCGGCGCCAGCCGGAGGCCGGTCGGCGACCTCCCGGAACGCTGCGGATCGGCACCATCGCCGGCAGCGACGTGCTGGTCTCGTCCTCCTGGTTCTTCGTCGCCGGACTGATCGCGGTGGTGATCGCGCCGCGGGTCGACCAGGTGTCTCCCGGACTCGGTGCGTGGAAGTACGTCGCCGGCGTGCTGTTCGCGGTGCTGCTCTACTTCTCCGTGCTGCTGCACGAGATCTCGCACGCCCTGATGGCCAAGCGCTACGGGTTCCCGGTCTCCGCGATCACCCTGCACTTCCTCGGCGGGATGACCGCCATCGAGGGGGAGGCACGGCGCCCGGGCGAGGAGTTCGCGATCGCGGTGGTCGGGCCGCTGACCTCGCTCGCCGTGGGGGGCGCGGCGCTGGGCCTGTGGTTCGTGACACCGGACGGACTGCTGCAGCTCGCCGTCCAGGCGCTCGCCGGGGCCAACCTGCTGGTCGGCGTCCTCAACCTCGTGCCCGGCCTGCCGCTCGACGGCGGGAGGGTGCTCAAGGCCGGCGTGTGGCGGCTCACCGGCAGCGCGCACCGGGGGACCGTCGTCGCGGCCTGGGGCGGCCGGGTGACCGCGGTCGCCGCGCTCTGCTGGCCGCTCGCGATGGAGGCCTTCCTCGGTCTCGAGCCCGACGTCATCGACTTCGTGCTGGCCTTCGTCGTGGGGCTGTTCCTCTGGACCGGCGCGACCGCCGCGCTCAGCTCGGCCCGGATCCGCCGGCGGCTGCCGGCCCTGGTCGCCCGCGGCCTGGCCCGCCGTACCCTCTCCGTTCCGGAGGACCTGCCGCTGGCCGAGGCGGTGCGCCGGGCGCGCGAGGCTCACGCGGGCGGCATCGTCACCGTCACCGGTGCGGGGAGGCCGGTCGGGCTGGTCAACGAGGCCGCGCTGGTGGCGACACCGGAGGAGCGGCGGCCCTGGGTCGCGGTGTCGACGGTGGCGCGCACGCTCGAGGACGGGCTGACGCTCCCGGCGACCCTCCACGGCGAGGAGCTGGTGCAGGCCCTCGGCCGGACCCCGGCGACGGAGTACCTGCTGGTCGAGGGCGACGGCTCGGTCTACGGTGTGCTGGCCACCTCCGACGTCGAGCGCGCGTTCCGGGAGACCGACCCACGTGGCTGACCACGAGACCGCCCGCCCGGACGGCACGGCCGACGTCGCACCGGAGGCCTGGTCCGGCGTCCACCGCGGGCCGCTGCGTCCCGGGGAGTGGGTGCGGCTCACCGACAGCAAGGGTCGCCGTCACAACTTCGAGCTGGTCCCCGGCAAGCGGTTCTTCTCCAACAAGGGACACCTCGAGCACGACGACCTGATCGGCCGCGACGAGGGGTTCACCGTCGCCTCGTCCGCCGGGGGCGAGTACCTCGTCTTCCGCCCCCTGCTCTCCGAGTACGCCGTCTCCATGCCGCGGGGGGCGGCGGTGATCTACCCCAAGGACGCCGCCCAGATCGTCGCGCTGGCCGACGTGTTCCCGGGGGCCGACGTGATCGAGGCCGGGGTCGGCTCCGGGGCCCTGACCTGCTCCCTGCTGCGGGCGGTCGGGCCGCACGGCCGCGTGTCGTCGTACGAGCGGCGCGAGGAGTTCGCCGACGTGGCGCGGCGCAACGTCACCCAGTTCTTCGGCACCACGCCGGGGGGCGGTACCCATCCCGCCTGGGAGCTGACCCTGGGCGACCTCGCCGAGGAGCTGCCCCGTCGCGGCGACCTGGTCGACCGGGTGGTCCTCGACATGCTCGCCCCGTGGGACTGCGTCGATGCCGTCGCCGGCGCCCTGCGGCCCGGCGGGATCGTCTGTGCCTACGTGGCGACCACCACCCAGCTCTCGCGCTACGTCGAGACGCTGCGGGCGCACGGCGGGTTCACCGAGCCCAGCGCCTGGGAGTCGCTGGTGAGGGACTGGCACGTCGAGGGTCTCGCCGTCCGGCCCGGGCACTCGATGATCGGCCACACGGCCTTCCTGGTGACCGCGCGACGGATGGCGCCCGGCGAGCGGCCGCCGCAGAAGCGTCGTCGGCCGGCCCCCGGCGCCTACGGTCCCGACTACACGGGTCCGCGCCCGCCCGACCTGCCCCCGCAGGTGCTCGGGGAGCACCTCGACGGCTGACCCGAGCCGCCGGATCGCGACCGAAACGTGTCCACGGAACGGAGCGTTGTGGCTTCCCTCGTCTCGCCGCACGAGTAGTGTCGCAAGTGGTAGGAGGTGACCAGTGATGTCAGCATCCGATAGCAGGTCCGGCGGGAGCGGTCGCTCCGCGTCCGAGCTCGCCGAGCAGGTGCGCTTCCTCGAGGCCGAGGTGGGGGACCTCCGTCGACGGCTCGGAGAGGCGCCCGGTCACTCGCACGGCCTCGAGCTGCGGCTCGCCGACACCCAGCGCTCGCTCTCCGCGGTCACCGCCCAGAACGAGCGGCTCGCGCAGACCCTCCGGGAGGCCCGCGACCAGATCACGCGGCTCAAGGAGGAGGTCGACCGGCTGGCGCAGCCGCCGGCCGGCTTCGGCACCTTCCTGCAGCGCAACGAGGACGACTCGATCGACGTGTTCACCGGTGGGCGCAAGCTGCGGGTGACCGCGAGCCCGGCCGTCGACCTCGACACCCTGGTCCGCGGCCAGGAGGTGATGCTCAACGAGGCGCTGAACGTCGTCGCCGCCCTCGAGTTCGAGGAGGTCGGCGAGGTGGTGATGTTCAAGGAACGGCTCGCCGACGGCGACCGGGCCCTGGTGATCGCCAACGCCGACGAGGAACGCGTCGTCCGGCTCGCCGAGCCGCTGCGTGACGAGACGCTCCGCGCCGGCGACTCGCTGCTGCTGGACGGTCGCGCCGGCTACGCCTACGAACGGGTCCCCAAGTCCGAGGTCGAGGAGCTGGTCCTCGAGGAGGTCCCCGACATCGCCTACGAGGCGATCGGCGGGCTGAGCGGCCAGATCGAGCAGATCCAGGACGCCGTCGAGCTGCCCTACCTCCACCCCGAGCTGTTCAAGGAGCACCAGCTCAAGCCGCCCAAGGGCGTGCTGCTCTACGGCCCGCCGGGCTGCGGCAAGACCCTGATCGCCAAGGCGGTCGCCAACTCGCTCGCCAAGAAGGTCGCGGCCCGCACCGGCCGATCCGGACAGGGTGGGGAAGGCAAGTCCTACTTCCTCAACATCAAGGGCCCCGAGCTGCTCAACAAGTACGTCGGCGAGACCGAGCGGCACATCCGGCTGGTCTTCCAGCGGGCGCGGGAGAAGGCCGGCCACGGCACGCCCGTGATCGTGTTCTTCGACGAGATGGACTCGCTGTTCCGCACCCGCGGGTCGGGGGTCTCCTCCGACGTCGAGAACACCATCGTTCCCCAGCTGCTCAGCGAGATCGACGGCGTCGAGGCGCTCGAGAACGTGCTGGTGATCGGCGCCTCCAACCGGCCCGACATGATCGACCCGGCGATCCTGCGACCGGGCCGGCTCGACGTGAAGATCAAGATCGAGCGGCCCGACGCCGAGTCGGCGCGCGACATCTTCAGCAAGTACCTCACCGCCGAGCTGCCGCTCCACGAGGACGACCTGCGGGAGTTCGACGGGGACACCTCGGCGACCGCGACCAACATCATCCAGCGCACCGTGGAGCGGATCTACACCGAGTCCGAGGACAACCAGTTCCTCGAGGTCACCTACGCCAACGGCGACAAGGAGATCCTCTACTTCAAGGACTTCAACTCGGGTGCGATGATCCAGAACATCGTCGACCGGGCCAAGAAGATGGCGATCAAGGCCTACCTGGAGCAGGACGAGCGCGGCATCAGCGTGCGCCACCTGATGGCGGCGTGCATCGACGAGTTCAAGGAGAACGAGGACCTGCCCAACACCACGAACCCCGACGACTGGGCCCAGATCGCCGGCAAGAAGGGCGAGCGGATCGTGTTCATCCGCACCCTGATCACCGGCAAGCAGGGCACCGAGCCCGGTCGGTCGATCGACACGGTGGCCAGCACCGGCCAGTACCTCTGAGCTGCTGCGCGTCGTGACAGGGGAGGAGGAGGTCGAGCGCACCGAGGTCGAGGCGGTGCTGGAGGCACGCCGCGAGCTGGGCCCGTCCTACGACCGGGCGCTCGTCGACTCCTTCGCCGACCGCGTCGAGCGCGCCGTCGACCAGCGCGTCGAGGCACGGCTCCAGCGCCGGGGCGACGACGACCGCACCCGGGAGGGGGGACGGATCCGCCAGTTCGTGCTCGGGATCATCTCGGTCGGTGTCGGCGTGCCGATCACCATCGTGCCGACGGTGGCCGCGCCCGAGGGCACCAGCGGGCTGCCGGCGACGGTGGTCGCCTGGCTCGGGATCGTCGCGGTGAACGCCGCGCACGCCGCTGCCGTCAACGGCCCGCGGCGCCGCTCCCACGACGGGTGAGCGCCCACCCCTAGGATCGACCTCATGAAGTGGCTCGTCATCCTCGCCGTCGTGCTGGTCGTGCTGCTCGTCGTGGTGCCACGGATGCGCAAGCGCTGAGCGGCGGGACCCGTCCCGTCACGTCCACCAACTAGGCTCGGGCCCATGAGCGTGCGTCGGGTCATGGGGACGGAGGTCGAGTACGGCATCTCCGTCCAGGGTCAGCCGCTGGCCAACCCGATGGTGGCCTCCTCGCAGGTCGTGAACGCCTACGCCTCCGCCACGGTGAAGGCACGACGCGCGCGGTGGGACTTCGAGGAGGAGTCCCCCCTGCGCGACGCGCGCGGCTTCGACATGTCCCGCCAGGTGGCCGACCCCTCCCAGCTCACCGACGAGGACCTCGGGCTCGCCAACGTCATCCTCACCAACGGCGCCCGCCTCTACGTCGACCACGCCCACCCGGAGTACTCCACCCCCGAGGTCACCACGCCGCTCGACCTGGTGCGGTGGGACAAGGCCGGCGAGCAGGTGATGCTCGACGCGTCGCGCCGCGCCAGCCAGCTCCCCGGCGCCGGGCCGATCAACCTCTACAAGAACACCACCGACAACAAGGGCGTCTCCTACGGCGCCCACGAGAACTACCTGATGCGCCGCAGCACGCCCTTCGGCGAGATCGTGCGCCACCTGACGCCGTTCTTCGTGTCCCGGCAGGTCGTGTGCGGCGCCGGGCGGGTCGGCATCGGCCAGGACGGCCGCGAGCACGGGTTCCAGGTGAGCCAGCGAGCCGACTTCTTCGAGGTCGAGGTCGGCCTGGAGACCACCCTGAAGCGGCCGATCATCAACACCCGCGACGAGCCGCACGCCGACCCCGAGCGCTACCGCCGGCTCCACGTGATCCTGGGCGACCCCAACCTGGCCGAGGTGTCGACCTACCTCAAGGTCGGGACGACCGCGCTGGTGCTCTCGATGATCGAGGACCGGTTCCTGGACCGCGACCTCACTGTCGACGGCGCGGTCGCCGCACTGCGGGCGGTGTCCCACGACCCCACCCTGAAGCAGACCGTCCGGCTCACCGACGGCCGCGAGCTGACCGCCGTGCAGCTGCAGCTGGAGTACCTCGACCTCGCCCGCAAGTACGTCGAGGACCGCTTCGGCTCCGACGCCGACCCGCAGACCCGCGACGTCCTCGCCCGCTGGGAGTCGGTGCTGACCCGGCTCGAGCGGGACCCGCTGGAGTGTGCGTCCGAGCTCGACTGGGTGGCGAAGCTCAAGCTGCTCCAGCACTACCGGGACCGCGACGGACTCGGCTGGGACGACGCCAAGCTGCAGCTCATCGACCTCCAGTACGCCGACGTCCGGCCCGAGAAGGGTCTCTACCACCGGCTGGTCTCGCTGGGACGCATCGAGCGGCTGCTCGACGACGGCTCCGTCGAGGCCGCCATGCACGACCCGCCGGAGGACACCCGCGCCTGGTTCCGTGGCCGGTGCCTGGAGAAGTACTCCGACGCCGTCGCCGCCGCCTCCTGGGACTCCGTCATCTTCGACCTCCCCGGGCGCGAGTCGCTCCAGCGGGTCCCGACCATCGACCCGCTCCGCGGCACCCGCGCCTCCGTGGGCGACCTGATCGACCGCTGCGACACCGCCGAGGCATTGGTGAGCGCGCTCACCCGCTGACGTCGCTGCCCGGCACCGCTGACGCGGTTTCGACGCGCGGTCGCGAGCTCGCAAGCGTGCTCGACCCACCTCCCCACGCCGCGCACTTCCTTGGTCGTGCTCGGCTAGGGTCGGTGCATGGCACAGGAGCAGAAGCAACCGCGGAAGTCCTCGGAGACCGAAGAGGCTCCCGAGGTCGCGACCGAGAGCGACGTCGCCGAGCGCAAGGAAGCCCTCGACGACGACGTCGACGCCATCCTCGACGAGATCGACGACGTCCTCGAGACCAACGCGGAGGACTTCGTGAAGTCGTTCATCCAGAAGGGCGGACAGTGAACGAGTCCCGCCTGCCGGCCGCGTTCCTGCAGCCGGGGTCGTCGTCGTTCGCCGACTTCCTGGCCGGCGCCGCTCCCGACCTGCTGCCGTCGCGGCGCTCGGTGCCCCAGGGGCAGGCCGGCGACCTGGCCCCCCACGCGACGACCATCGTCGCGGCGACCTACCCCGGCGGGATCGTGATGGCGGGCGACCGCCGCGCCACGATGGGCAACGTCATCGCCCAGCGCGACATCGAGAAGGTCTTCCCTGCCGACGAGTACTCCGCCGTCGGCATCGCCGGCACCGCCGGCCTCGCGGTCGAGCTGGTGCGGCTCTTCCAGACCGAGCTCGAGCACTACGAGAAGATCGAGGGCACCACGCTCTCCATGGACGGCAAGGCCAACCGCCTGGCCGCGCTGATCCGCAACAACCTCGGCATGGCGATGCAGGGCCTCGCAGTCGTCCCGCTCTTCGCCGGTTTCGACCTGACCACCGAGCAGGGTCGGATCTTCAGCTACGACCTCACCGGCGGCCGCTACGAGGAGACCGCCTTCCACTCGGTCGGCTCCGGCTCCCTCTTCGCCCGCGGGTCGCTGAAGAAGCTCTACCGCGACGACCTCACCGAGGTCGACGCCGTCACGGTGGTCGTGCAGGCGCTCTACGACGCCGCCGACGACGACTCCGCCACCGGCGGGCCCGACCTGACCCGGCGGATCTTCCCGGTCGTCCACGTGATCACGGCCGAGGGCGGCCGACGGCTCGCGGACTCCGAGGTGGCGGAGGTGGCCGACCGGATGATCGCCGGCCGGATGCAGCGGCCCGACGGTCCCGCCGCCGCGTCGCTCACCGGGGGTGACGCCTCGTGACCGAGCGCAGCGAGGGAACCATGCAAGGGAGCTATGCCCTGGCATCCTCCGGGACGGCCGGAGGCCGGCCATGAGTATGCCGTTCTACGTGTCGCCGGAGCAGGTCATGAAGGACCGCGCCGACTACGCCCGCAAGGGCATCTCACGCGGGCGCTCGGTGGTCGCCGTCCAGTACGCCGACGGCGTCCTGTTCGCCTCCGAGAACCCGTCCCAGGCGCTCCACAAGGTTTCGGAGATCTACGACCGGATCGCGTTCGCCGCCGTGGGCCGCTACAACGAGTTCGAGAACCTGCGGATCGCCGGGGTGCGGCTGGCGGACATGCGTGGCTACGCCTACGACCGCCGTGACGTCACCGGGCGCGGTCTCGCGAACGCCTACGCCCAGACGCTCGGCACCATCTTCTCCAGCGGCGGCGAGAAGCCGTACGAGGTGGAGATCTTCGTCGCCGAGGTGGGCGAGGCCGCCGCGGACGACCAGATCTACCGGCTGACCTACGACGGCCAGGTGGCCGACGTCCAGGGGTTCGCGGTGATGGGTGGCGCGGTCGACACCGTGGCCGAGTACCTCTCCTCGAGGTTCGCGGGCGGGCTGTCGCTCGACGAGGCGCTCGCCCTGGCGGTCGGTGCGCTGGGCCACTCCGAGAGCGGCGACCGCGTCGTCCCCGACACCGACCTCGAGGTCGCCGTGCTCGACCGCACCCGGGTCCAGCCCCGCAAGTTCCGCCGGCTGCGCCCCGAGGAGCTGCACCGTCGCCTCGGCGACCGGGTCGCGGAGGCCGCCGACGAGCCACGTGACGAGGACGCCGCCGTGCCGTCACCGGCCGCGGCGTCGCCGACCGACGAGCCCGGTGACCCCACCGACCAGACGAGCGGGGCGGTCCCTCCGCTGGAGAACCCGCACACCGGTGAGCCCCTCCCACGACCGACCGACCCGGTGGCTCCCGACGAGCCTCCGGTGGCTCCACCGATCGACCCGAACGACCCCCTGGGGTGAGCGCGCCGCGCGGTCCGCAACCCTCCTTCGTCGACAACTTGTCAACAAACTGTCAACGATCCTTGTGCTGCGCGGCCCGCGGACCCTTCAATGAGGGGGTCAGCGAGCGACTCAGGGGGATGTCGCGATGGTGGGGGAGACAACAGCGCTCAGTGGGCTGAAGCGGCGCGGCTTCTTGGCGGGAGCGGGCGCTGTGGCGGCGGGCCTGGGCACGACGCACGACGCGCACGCAGCGACGGCGCAGCTGGCCGGACCACTGGTCCGCCGGGACGTCTGGTCGCTCAGCGCGCCGTGGAACGCCTACACCGAGGCCTACGCCCGCGCCGTGCGCCTGATGCAGCAGCGGGACCCGAGGGACCCGACCAGCTGGGCGTTCCAGGCGGCGATCCACGGGACCTTCTCGAGCCCGGAGGACCCGACCTGGAACCAGTGCCAGCACCAGAGCTGGCACTTCTTCCCGTGGCACCGGGTCTACCTCTACTACTTCGAGCGCATCGTCCGGGCCGCGGTGGCGCAGATCGGCGGGCCCAGCGACTGGGCGCTGCCCTACTGGAACTGGGACCGGCCGTTCCCGTCCAACACGCTTCCCCAGGCCTTCCGCGTGCCCCAGCTCCCCGACGGCTCCGAGAACCCGCTCTACCTGCCGCTGCGGCGCACCGACGCGATGATGGCCGGCTTCCAGTTCACGACGCGCCAGACCTCCACGGTCAAGGCCATGCGGACCACGCAGTTCGCCACCCCTGACGGGAGGCGCAGCTTCGGGGGCGGTATGCAGCCGGTCGCCCAGTTCGCGGGCGCCCTGGGAGCCATGGAGAAGCAGCCCCACAACGTCATCCACGTCCAGATCGGGAGCAGGGCACGCCCGAACTGCACCGGTGGCTGGATGGGGGTCATCAAGTGCGCCGCCAACGACCCGGTGTTCTTCCTGCACCACGCCAACGTCGACCGGCTGTGGGACGTCTGGCTCGCCCAGGGCGGCGGCCGGGCCAACCCGACCGACACCGCGTGGCTCAACCAGCCCTTCACCATGTACGACGAGAACGGACAGCCGGTGACGCTGCGCTCCCGCGACGTGGTCGACACCGCAGGCCAGCTCGGCGTGGTCTACGGATGATCCGGGCAACCACTCCGAGGAGCTGACCGATGGCAACCCGAGACCGACGACGGCGTCCCCCCGAGCTGGTGGCGGCCACCGAGCAACCGGTGCGCCTCGACGGCCGCGCCCGGTCGGTGCGGCCTCGCCCCGCGCCGCGGGCCGCCCGACTGCTGGCCGAGGCCGGCCCCGGCGTGAGCACCGAGTCGCAGGGACGGCGGGTGATGCTGAACATCGAGGACCTCAGCGCCGACCTCAACCCGGGCGTCGTCTACGGCGTCTACCTCAACCTGCCGCGCAACTGGACCGAGCGCGACCGCAACCACCACCACGTCGGGAACGTCACGGTGTTCGGCATCGAGGCGATGAACGACCCGGACCCCACCCACGACCACGTGGCCGGCATGCGGCACACCTTCGACATCACCCGCAAGCTCCGGGTGCTCGAGCGATCGGGCCGCGTGAGGTCACGCGACGACCTCGACGTCACGTTCCTGCTCGAGCTGCCGGTGCCGCCGCCCGGCTACCGCGGCAACCCCGACTTCGTGCTGGCCGAGTTCTACGACAACGCCCGCTCCCGTCCGATCAGGGTCGGCCGTGTCAGTGTCTTCGTGGACTGAGGTCGCTCCGCGCGCTCGGGTGGGTGCCGCGGCGGACTGGCTGGCCTGGCGACCCGAGTGGCCGGTCGCGGCCCTCTCGGGCGCGGCGTGGGCAGTGCTGCTGGTGCAGCACGCGGGGCCCTCCGGGGCGGCGGGTGCTCACCACGGCGCGTCCACCGCCACGACGGCGTCCACCACGTCGCTGACGTGGTGGACCGTGATGTGCGTGGCGATGATGGTGCCGCTGGCGCTCCCGGGCGCACGGCACGTCGGTCTCAACTCGCCGCACGGTCGCCGGCTGACGGGGGTCGCCGTCTTCACGACCGCCTTCCTGCTGCCCTGGGTCGGGTACGGCGTGGTCGTGCTGTGGCTCACCGACCTCGCCCTGTCCCGGGGTGTCGCCCCCGTCGCCCTCGGCTCCGGGCTGCTCGTGCTCGCCGCCGCGTGGCAGCTGACCCACTGGAAGCGGCAGGCCGTGCTGTCCTGCAGCCGGAGCGTCCCGCTGGCGCCGTTCGGGAGGCGTGCGATGACCACGCGCGTCGAGTTCGGCGCGCGCCAGTCGCTGCGCTGCATGGCGGCGTGCTGGCCGCTCATGGCGCTGATGGCAGTGCTCCCGCACGGGAGGGCCGGGCTGCTGGCGATGGTCCTGATCACCCTCGCGATGGTCGCGGAGGCGCAGTCGCGGCACCGCCGGCCGCTGATCCCGTGGCTGGCGGCACCCCTGGTGCTCGCTGCTGCTGTCACCGGTGCGGTGGTGGTGTGACCATGACCCGACTGGCGGACTCGGCGACCCACAGGTTCCGGAAGGGCGTGAAGCTCGGGAAGTTCGCGTACCGGCGCGGCACCGCCTCCCTGCGCGCGCTCCCCGACTTCCTGGTGATCGGGACCCAGAAGGGCGGCACCACCTACCTCTACAAGGTGCTGTCCGAGCACCCCGACGTCCTTCCCGCGTTCAAGAAGGAAGTGCACTACTTCGACCTCCACTACGACCAGGGGGAGGGCTGGTACCGCGCCTACTTCCCCCTGCGCGCGCGGCTGACCGAGCGGACGATCACCGGCGAGGCCAGCCCGTACTACCTCTTCCACCCGCACGCGCCCGGGCGCGCGGCGGCGTTGCTCCCGGACGCGAAGCTGATCGTGCTGCTGCGCAACCCGGTCGACCGGGCCTACTCCCACTACCAGCACCAGGTGACCCAGTGGGCGGCCGAGGGGCACGAGACGCTGTCCTTCGAGGCGGCGGTCGATGCCGAGGAGGAGCGCCTCGACGGCGAGCTGGCCAGGCTGATGCACGACGACGTGGTCCACAGCCCCAACTTCCGGAGCTACTCCTACCTGGCGAGGGGCCACTACGTCGACCAGCTGATGGCCTGGAACGAGGTCTACGACCGCGACCAGATGCTCGTGCTGAAGAGCGAGGACTTCTTCGCCGACGAGCCGCGGACCCTGGCCACGATCCTCGACTTCCTCGGGCTGGCGAGCTGGGCCCCCGAGCGGTCGGTGTCCATCCCGAACAAGCGCGAGTACTCCAGCCTCAGCCCCGACCTCCGGCGGCGGCTGGTCGACTACTTCGAGCCCCACAACAAGCGGCTCTACGACTACCTCGGGACCGACTTCGGGTGGTAGCCGACGGCGGGAGGTCCGTGCTCAGCCGAGCGCCCGTCCGTAGAAGTCCAGCATCGCCTCGCTGACCCGCTGGATCGTGTTGCGGCTGCGGAAGCGGCAGGAGGCCACCTCGGCCCGGGCCGCCGCGGCAGCCGGGTCGCCGAGGGCGTCCACGACGGCGCGAGCGAGCGCGGAGGGGTCGGAGACGGGCACGAGGAGCGCGCCCTCGCCGGTGATCGTCTCCCGGATGGCCGCCACGTCGCCGGCGACGACGGGCGTGCCGATGCCCATCGCCTCCAGGACGGCGCTGCCGAGGCCCTCCCACCGCGACGGGGCCGCGAACACGTCGGCCGCGGCGATCAGGTCGGGGACGTCGGTGCGCGGGCCCAGGAGGTGGACGCACCCGGTGACGCCGCCCTCGTCGGCACGACGCCGGAGCAGCTCGGTCGCGGTTCCCTCGCGGCCCGCGATGACCAGCTGGGCGTCTGGCTGGGCCCGCCTGATCTCGGCGAACGCGCTGACGAGCGTGTCGAGGCCCTTCTGGTACTCGTGCCGGGCGGCGGCCACGACCACGGGCACGTCGTCGGCCAGTCCGATCCGCTGGCGTACGGCGTGCCGGCGCTCGGCGGACCGGTCGCCCAGCACGGCGAGGTCGCGGCCCCGCGGCACCACGTCGATCCGGGAGCGCCGGATGAGCAGCCGCCTGGACATGATGCCGGCCACGTAGTCGGTGAGCGCGTGGAAGCGGCGTACCGTCCGGCAGCTCGCGGCGTCGGCCAGCTGCGCCGCCCGCACCTTGCGGGCGCTGAGCTCCGGGGCGTCGCGGTGCTCGGGCCCGTAGGCGACGTTGACCAGGCTCGACACCACGGGAGTGCGGGTGGCCGCCGCCGCCCAACGGCCGGCGAGGTCGGCCTCGTACAGCGTGGTGTGCACCAGGTCCGGGCGCCGCTGGCGGATCAGCCCGGCCAGGGCGCGGGTCCGGGGGAGGCGACCCGGCTCGAGGACGGGGACGACGTGCGCCCCGGCGTCCCTGAGGTCGTCCTGGAACCCCGGGCGCTCGGTGAGGTAGGCGATGTCCAGGGTGACGCCGGCACCCATCAGGTGGGGCGCCATCGCGGCGAGCGCCTGCTCGGCCCCACCGGGACGGTCGAGGCTGTCGATGACGTACAGCACGTGCACCGGCTTGCTCCCTAGGTCCGTGCCTCGCCCGAGGCGGGTGTGTGTCGGGACACCACCCACCGCGCGAGCGGTCCGCGGCCGCGGACCCACGTGGTGTCGTGGCGGTCGGTGGCACCGAAACGGTACTTGTACGGCTCCGGTCCGCGCAGGAAGTCGAAGACCCGGCACCCGGCCGCGTGGGCGGCCTGCATCGCGTTCGCGACCAGCACCGTGCCCAGGCCGAACCGGGCCAGCGACTGGTCCCAGCCGGTCTGGTAGTAGGCGAAGGTGGTGCCCCACCGGAACCCGTACAGCACCCCGACGACCTCCTCGCCCCGCCTGGCCACGACCGCGGCGGGTCCGCAGTCGGTGGTCGCGCGTCGGAGGAGGGCGAGGTGGAACCGCCGGCGGTCTGCGGTGAAGCTCGTCGCCCAGCCCTGCTCGCCGGCCCGGGATCCGTGCAGCGCGACCAGGTCGTCGAGCACGTCGGGCGTGACCTGGCCTGGAGCGAGCCAGCCGAAGGACAGTCCCTCCTCGGCCAGCTTCCGCTCGTCGTACCGGACCCGCTTGCGGAGCTTGCTCGACCCGGTCGGCAACGGTCCGTCGAGGTCGACCCGCGGGCACGGGGTGTCCGCGACGGGGCGGAGGCCCGGCACGAGTCCGGCGGCACCGGCGTCGGGGTCGAAGCCGGCGAGCAGCAGGGTGCCACGACCGATCGTCCGGTCCAGCCACCGCACCACGTCGTCGTGGCGGTGCGGGGCCACGACCCACCCCAGGTGGTCGGCGGCCCCCGGGCCGCTGCCCATCGCTGCCCAGGGCCCGGGCAGAAGCCTCAGGCGCGGGTGCAGCGGCTCGCGGGTCAGCCCGACCACGGCCTCGAGCCCCTCGGGGCCGTGCCAGAGCGCCAGGCGAGCGGGCCGGGACGGGGCCAGGACCTCCCACCACGCCAGCTGCCAGTCGGGCGTCGCGAAGTACGACGGCCACGGCTGGGAGGCCACCAGCGTGCGCCAGGCGGCCACGTGGGCCTCGGCCTCGTGCGGCGCAGCGAGGACCTCGGGAGCACCCATCAGCGCCGACCGGCCGCTCGGTGCACGGCGGGGTGCAGGCCGCTGAGGATCGTCGCGTACCGGTCCAGGGAGGTGTCCGACCCGGTGCGCACGCGCGACAACCGCAACGGGTCGACCCCCGGTGCGGGCGCCGAGAGCCGGTGGTCGAACAGGAAGCCCGCCCGGTAGCCGAGCCGCCGAAGGACCTCCTCGGCGCGCAGGTCGTGGTTGCCGTTCGGGTACGCGAAGGCCCGTGGCGGCCGGCCCAGGGCCCGGGTGAGCGCCTCGTGCGCCTGCTCGACCTGCCGCTCCGCCTCCTGCGTCGAGCAGCGGTCCAGGCAGGGATGGGACCAGGTGTGGTTGCCGATCTCGACGCCGCCCTGCTCGAGGGTCAGCAGGTCGGCGGTCGTCAGCTGCCGCATCGACGTGTCGAGGTCCGGCGCCTGGGCGCGGAGCGCCTCAAGCACCTCCAGGCGACGCGTGTCGGGGACGGTCTTCAACCACCCGACCAGCTCGGTGGCCGTCTGGCCGGGGGCCTCCGGAGCCCGCGCACCCGCGGCGTGGAGCCGTTCGGCCTCGGTCCACCAGAACGGCTGCGAGCCGTCCAGCAGCCCGGGGAGCACGAACGCGACCGCCGGGACGCCGCGTTCGCGCAGCAGGGGCAGGCCGGCGTCCAGCACGCTGGCGAAGCCGTCGTCGAAGGTGACGAGGACGGAGTGCCGGGGGAGCGGCTGGCTCCCGTCGAGCGCGGCGAGCACGGCCTCGAGGGAGACCGGCGTCCAGTGCTCGACGACGTGGTCGAGCTGGCGGCGGAGCTGGGCCGGGTCGTCGACGCCGTGGTAGGCGAGCACCGCCAGCAGTCCACGCGAGCGCCGGCGGAACACCAGCTGCGCGGGTGACCTGCGGAGGGCGCGATCGGCACCTCGACGCAGGGTGGCGCGGCTCATGGTTCCTCCCCCGGGTGGAGCGAGCGTCACGATAGCAACGCCGTGGGCCGGGGAGGCCGCGGTCTAGACGTCGCCCGGGCGCGGTCGGGTGACATAGGGTGGTGCGCGCCTTCCGAGGCATGTGGGGACAAGGGGGAGGGCATGGGACTGCAGGGTGTGACGTGGCGACCGGACGACGTCGACCCGACGATCGCCGCGCAGTGGGACCAGATGGCCTCCGGGCGGGGCACCCAGGCCGACGTCCTCAGCTCCCACGCGTGGTTTCGGGCCGTGCTCGACGGCCGCCTGGGGGCCGACCCCCACGTCGCGATCCCGGCCGTCCTGCGTGACGACGTCCCGGTGGGGCTGCTCCCGCTGCGGCGCAAGGGCTGGCTCTGGACGGCGGCGCACGACGACCACGGACCCCGCGTCCGTCCGGTCCTGGACTCGACCGCGCCCGAGGCGGAGACGCTCGGGATGCTGGTCGACCAGATGGGGCAGGCCGGCGTCCGCGAGCTGGTGCTGAGGGGTCTGCCGACCCGCGACCCCGCCACGACGGCCCTGGTCGCGGCGCTGCGCGAGGCGGGGTTCGACACCGAGGTGCGCGAGAAGCGCACCGACAACGTCGTGGTGGTGACCGACGACACCGAGGCCTACGAACGCAGCCTGCGCAAGCTGGCCACGTCGTGCCGGTCCCGGGAGCGGCGGGTCAGCCCCTTCTGGGACATGGAGGTGACCACCTACGGGAACGACGGGAAGCCGCTCGACGAGGGCGTGGCCCTGTTCGAGGCCATCTCCGCCGAGAGCTGGAAGGGCGCCCGCAGGGTCGCCGCGCGCCGGACCCGGCAGACCCTGCTGGCCCGGGCCGACGAGCGCGGCTGGGTGTCCCTGGTGATCCTGACGATCGGCGGGCGACCCGCGGCGGGCAACGTCTACTTCCGGCTGGGCGAGGTGTTCTGCGGGTGGAACACCGTCTACGACCAGAGGATGGCCGTGCTGTCGCCGGGCCACATCCTCCACAACCACGTCCAGCAGACCGTCCACCTCGACCCCCCGGGGCTGATGGACCTGCTCCCCGGCAACAACGCCTTCAAGGACACCCTCAAGGTCCAGCAGCCGGCGCTGCTCGACGTGGAGGCCCGCCGCCCCGGGGGGCTGCGCAGCGCCAGCCACCCCGCGCGTCGCTGGGCCCGCCACCACCTGCCCCATGCGCAGTACCGGGCGCAGATGCGTCTGGTGCAGCTGCGCAACGGGCTCCGGCGCCGGCGGGCGAGCGCGGCACCCGACCAGCGGCTGCGGATCACCCCCGGGCCGGGCGCAGGCGGGGAGGGGACCGTCGCGGAGATCGAGCCGACCGTGGCGCTGCAGCGCTACGTCGCCGTCGTCCACGGCCTCCCCAGCGCCACCGCGGTGACCTCCCGGTGGCCCGACGACCGCTGGTTCCACGTCGACCTCGAGGCCGGGGGCAGTGCCCTGGCCCGGCTGGCCGCGGCGGCCGCACCCGACGAGGCCGGCGCGGCCACGGCGGCGATCCTCGAGGTGGTCCCCCTCGAGGCCGGCACCCACCTGCGGAAGGTCGCCGAGGCGGTCGCGACCCAGGTCGGCGAGACCGTCGAGCTGGTCCTGCCCCGCGGCGCCTCCGAGGTCGCCTCCGAGGACGACCTGCCGGCGTTGCCCTGGTCGCCACAGCTCCTCGCCGAGGGTCCGCGCCCCGGTCCTGACCCGACCTCCTCTTCGCGCAGGTGACCCCGCTCGCTCGGTCGTGCGCCTAGGCTGAGGTCGTGGACCGACGGATCTTCGGGATCGAGAACGAGTACGGCGTGACGTGCACGTTCCACGGTCAGCGCCGCCTGAGCCCCGACGAGGTGGCCCGGTACCTGTTCCGCAAGGTGGTCAGCTGGGGACGGAGCAGCAACGTGTTCCTCCGCAACGGCGCCCGCCTCTACCTCGACGTGGGGAGCCACCCGGAGTACGCGACGCCGGAGTGCGACGACGTGACCGAGCTGGTCACCCACGACAAGGCGGGGGAGCGGGTGCTCGAGGGGCTCCTGCTCGACGCGGAGCAGCGTCTCCACGACGAGGGCATCGCCGGCGAGATCTATCTGTTCAAGAACAACACCGACTCCGCCGGCAACTCCTACGGCTGCCACGAGAACTACCTGGTGAGCCGGTCCGGGGAGTTCAGCCGGCTGGCCGACGTGCTCATCCCGTTCCTGGTCACCCGCCAGATCGTGGTCGGCGCGGGCAAGGTGACCCAGACGCCGCGCGGGGCGACGTACAGCGTCAGCCAGCGGGCGGAGCACATCTGGGAGGGCGTCAGCAGCGCCACGACCCGCAGCCGGCCGATCATCAACACCCGCGACGAGCCGCACGCAGACGCCGAGAAGTACCGCCGGCTGCACGTCATCGTCGGCGACTCCAACATGAGCGAGACCACCACCATGCTGAAGGTCGCCAGCTGCGACCTGGTGCTCCGGATGATCGAGGAGGGCGTGGTCATGCGCGATCTCACCCTCGAGAACCCGATCCGCGCGATCCGCGAGATCTCCCACGACGTCACCGGGCGCCGCCGGGTCCGCCTCGCCAACGGCCGCGAGGCCAGCGCGCTGGAGATCCAGCAGGAGTACCTCGGCAAGGCGCGCGAGTTCGTCGACCGGCGCGAGCTGGTGACGCCGGTGCTCGAGCAGGCGCTCGACCTCTGGGAGCGCGGCCTCAAGGCCGTCGAGGCCGACGACCTCGGGCTCGTCGACCGCGAGATCGACTGGGTCATCAAGTGGAAGCTGATCGACCGCTACCGGGCCAAGCACGGCCTCCCGCTGGGCCACCCGCGGATCGCCCAGCTCGACCTGGCCTACCACGACATCCATCGCGGCCGCGGCCTCTACTACCTGCTCGAGAAGCGGGGCGCCGTCACGCGGGTCACCAGCGACCTGAAGGTCTTCGAGGCGAAGTCGGTGCCGCCGCAGGACACCCGCGCGCGGCTCCGGGGAGAGTTCATCCGCAAGGCCCAGGAGCGGCGCCGCGACTTCACCGTCGACTGGGTGCACCTCAAGCTCAACGACCAGGCGCAGCGCACGGTGCTGTGCAAGGACCCGTTCCGGTCCCGCGACGAGCGCGTGCAGCGCCTGATCGACGGCATGTGAGTCCACCGCCGGTTCCTGAGAGGATCCGGCGCCGCGGTCACGTGCGGCTCAGGTACGCCGGATAGGGTGGCCGTCGTTTGCCCGCCTGCCCCGACCCGAAGGTGACTCCGTGCTCCGCCGACTCCTGCCCCTCCCTCTCACGCTGCTGCTCGGCGCCACCCTCGTCGCGTGCGGTGACGACTCGGGGGACGACGGCTCCAGCTCCTCCTCCGCCGCTGGCCTCGAGAGCCTGACCATCGACGGCGAGGTCGGTGACGAGCCCCAGGTGACCTTCGACGGCCAGGTGCAGGCCGACGAGGTCGAGACCGAGGTCGTCGAGGAGGGGGACGGCGAGGAGGTCGAGACCGGCGACAGCGTGCTGACCCAGATCTGGATCGGCAACGGCTACCAGGAGGAGAAGGCGTTCAGCACCTACGACGCCGACACCCCGCAGCTGTTCACCGTCGACGAGAAGATGCTCAGCCCGTTCTTCCTCGCCGGCCTCGAGGGCCAGAAGATCGGCAGCCGGGTGGCGGTCGCGGCCTCGGCCGAGACCGCCTTCGGGGAGGCCGGCAACGCGCAGCTCGGCATCGGCAACAAGGACTCGGTGGTCGCGGTCATCGACCTGCTGTCCTCGGTCCCCGACGGACCGGAGGGCCAGGAGCAGAAGGCGCCGTCGTGGGCTCCCGGGCTGCAGGGCGACGAGGAGGCCCCCACCGGCCTCGACTTCAGCGGCACGCCGAAGCCCGACGGTTCCCTGAAGTCGGCGTACCTCATCGAGGGCGAGGGTGAGAAGGTCGAGAAGGGGCAGACGATCGTCGTCGACTACCTCGGCCAGGTCTACGGCGGCAAGAAGCCGTTCGACGAGAGCTTCAGCGCGCAGCCCACCTCGTTCCAGATCGGCGTCGGAGGCGTCGTGAAGGGCTGGGACCAGACCCTGGTGGGCGTGCCCGTCGGCAGCCGGGTCATCATGGCCATCCCGCCGAAGCTCGGCTACGGCGAGAAGGGGAACCCGCAGGCCGGGATCAAGGGCACCGACACGCTCTACTTCGTGGTCGACGTCCTCGCCGCCAACTGACGCGGAAGCCGGCGCAGGAGCAGGTCGCAGAGGGGGTCAGCGGTGGCGGTGCAGAAGAGTGAGCGGCTGCTGAAGCTGCTGATCATGCTGCTGGTGCAGCGGCGGTACGTCGCCAAGGACAAGGTGCGCGAGCTGCTCTACCCCGACTCCGGCGACGAGGCCTTCGAGCGGATGTTCGAGCGGGACAAGGACGACCTGCGCGCGCTCGGCGTCCCGATCGAGGTGGGGTCGCTGGACGCCTACTTCGACGACGAGCCCGGCTACCGGGTCCGCGCCGGTGAGGCGCAGCTGCCCCAGATCGAGCTGACCGCCGACGAGGCCCACGTCGTGGGGCTGGCGACCAAGGTGTGGGAGCACGCCCGGCTGGCCGAGGCCACGACCGAGGGGGTGCGCAAGCTGGCCGCCGCCGGCCACCCGGTCGACGTCGGCGCGCTCGACCTGGTCGAGCCCCGCCTCGGGGCCGACGAGCCAGCCTTCGACGTGTTCTGGGAGGCGACCCAGGACCGCTGCGAGGTCGAGTTCGACTACCAGCCGCTCGGTGGGGAGGTCGCGACCCGCCGGATCCAGCCGTGGGGCGTCGTCCGCTACTCCGGGCGCTGGTACGCCGTCGGGCACGACCTCGACCGCGGTGAGGAGCGGGTGTTCCGCCTGTCCCGCGTGCAGGGGCCGGCTCGCCGGGTGGGGGAGCCGGGTGCCTTCGAGGCGCCCGTCGGGCTCGACATCCGCGAGGTCACCCGGCGCTTCGCCCCGCCCGAGTCGACCGAGCCGGTGACCCTGCTGCTCCGGACGGGGAGCGGTCACTCCTTCCGCCGGGCCGCTGCCTCGGTGGAGGCCGACGTGGCCGGCCCCGACACGGCGACGACCTGGGACCGGGTGGTGCTCGACCGCGGCGGGCTCGACCTCGCCGACGAGGTGCTCGCGCACGGCCCCGACGCGGTCGTGGAGTCGCCGCCGGCGCTGCGCGACGCGGTCGTCCGGCGGCTCACCGCCGTGGTCGGGGACGCCTCGTGACCGGGCAGGCGGGCGCGCGGGAGCAGGTGGGCCGGCTGCTGACGCTGGTCCCGTACCTGCACAGCCGCGGGCAGGTCACGCTGGGGGAGGCCGCGCGGGTGCTCGACGTGCCCCCGGCCCAGGTGGTCAAGGACCTGAAGGTGCTGTTCATGGTGGGGCTGCCGGACGGCTACCCCGACGACCTGATCGACGTCGACCTCGACGCCCTCGAGGGTCCGGACGCCGACGGGGTCATCCGGGTCTCCAACGCCGACTACCTCGCGCGACCGCTGCGTCTCACCGCGACCGAGGCGACGGCGGTGATGGTGGCGCTGCTCGCCCTGCGCGGCGGCGCCTCCGACGACACCCGCGAGGTGGTCGACCGGGCGCTGGCCAAGCTGCAGTCCGCCACCCTCGGCGACGCCCCGGCCGCGGCGATCGACCCCGGCACCGAGCAGCCCGGTGTGGCCGCGGGCCTGCGGGACGAGCTCGAGAGAGCGGTCCGCGAGGGGCGCCAGGTCCGGCTGACGTACTGGGTCCCTTCCCGCGACGAGGAGACCGAGCGGGTCGTCGACCCGCGCCGGGTCGTCAGCAACGGCGGCGCGACCTACCTCGACGCGTGGTGCCACAGCGCCGAGGACGACCGGCTGTTCCGGCTCGACCGGATCCACGCCGCTGCGGTCCTCGACACCCGGGTCGACCCGTCCGTGGTCGCCGACGGCCGGACGGGCGAGGACCTGTTCGACTTCGCCGCCGGCGGCGAGCGGGTGACGATCGAGCTGGACCCCCCGGCACGCTGGGTCGTGGAGTACCACCCGGTCGAGGAGACACGGGAGCTGCCCGACGGGCGGGTCGCGGCCGACCTGATGGTCGCCGACCGGCGCTGGCTGGCGCGGTTGCTGCTGCGGCTCGCGCCGTACGCCCGCGTGGCGGCGCCCGAGGCGCTTCACCGGGAGTTCACGGGGCGGGCACGGGAGACCCTCGGTCTTTACCGGAGTGGGCGCGTACAGTAGACGGGAAGACAGGTCGCTGACCGAGAGCCGATGTGAGGAACGCCCTGATGTACACAATGGTTGCCATGCCCGGTGGCTGGGAGCTCATCCTGATCGTCCTCGTCATCCTGCTCCTCTTCGGCGCCAAGAAGCTCCCCGAGCTCGCCCGGGGCAGTGGTCGTGCACTCCGGATCTTCAAGACCGAGACCAAGGGCCTGGTGGACGACGACCAGCCCGACGCCTCCAAGACGCCGGAGCAGCGCGAGATCGAGGCACGCAACGCGGAGCCGCCCAGCGTCGCCGACGACGCGGTCACGCGCGAGCAGCGCGACACGAGCGCCTGACCCGCCGGTGAGGCTGACAGGCTTCCTCGCCCTCCTCGCCGGCAAGCCCCGTCACCCCGTCGGACCCGACGGGCGGATGGCGCTGTCGGACCACCTCCGGGAGCTGCGGGCCAGGATCCTCAAGATCGCGATCGTCATCCTGATCGCGCTGGTCGCCTCGCTGTTCTTCTTCGACCAGATCTTCGCCCTGGTGCTGGAGCCCTACACCGCCGCGCAGGAGCAGCTGGGCGACCGGGTCGACACCCAGGCGACGATCGCCGGCGCCGGCGGACCGCTGATGCTCTACCTGACCCTGTGCGGGACCGTGGCGGTGGTGCTGACCAGTCCGTTCTGGCTGTACCAGATCTGGGCCTTCATCCTGCCGGGGCTCCACCCCCAGGAGCGCAAGTGGAGCCGGGTCTTCGCGGCGGTCGCGGGTCCGCTCTTCCTGGCCGGTGTGGTGCTGGGGTACTACACGCTGCCCAAGGGTCTGGAGATCCTGATCGGGCTCACCCCGGGCTCCCTGGTCAACCTCGTCGAGTTCGGCGACTACCTCAGCTTCCTGATCCGTACTCTCCTGGTGTTCGGCATCGCCTTCGAGATCCCCGTCTTCGTGATCCTGCTCAACCTCGCCGGCGTCCTGCCGGGCCGTGCCCTCGGCGCGCACCGGGCGTGGATCATCCTGGGCTCGTTCATCTTCGCCGCCATCGCGACCCCGTCCACCGACCCGTTCACCATGCTCTTCCTCGCGGTGCCGATGGTCGCGCTCTTCGGCATCTCCGAGGTCATCGCCCGCACGCTGGACCGGCGCCGTGCGCAGGCCGACCCCGCCGCCGGCCTGGACGACGACGAGCTGTCACCGCTCTGAGCCGGCCGGCGCCACGAGCGCGCGAGTGGCGGCGGCGTCAGGCGAGGAGGTTGAGGGTCCACGGCACGGCCGAGCGAGCGAGGCGCTGACGACCGGGCCTCTCGAAACCGCGAGCTCACTGATGGTCTGACAGGGTGGGTACGTGCCGAATCCCCACCTGACCGAGGCCGACCCGTTCGACCTGCCCGAGTGGCTGGGGACCGGTGATGTCACGTGGGAGTCGCGCTCCGGCCTGCGGACGGGCCACCACGTGCACGGCGTCCTCCTGGGCTCCGGCGAGGACGAGCGGCTCGAGTGCGACCTGTTCGGGGTCGACGAGGCCTTTCCCGCGCCCGTCGCCGACGACGCCGCCCGGACCCGGGCCCACCAGGCGTGGCACTACGGACAGGTGCTGCTGGCCGAGCGCGAGGGGCGGCTCACGCTCTGCGTCCCCGGGCGCGAGCTCGACGCCGACCTCGTGCTCGACGCGCTGACCCGGCTGGCCAAGGCCGTCGGCGCCTCACCGGACCACGTGGCCGCCCGGCTGCGGATCGGAGAGTCCTGACCCGGGCGCCCGAGCGCGCCCGTAGGATCGGACCCCGGAGGGGGAGGCATGGGACTTCACGGCTCGATCCTGACCGTCGGCGACGTCGACGCAGCGTTGGGGTCGCACTGGGAGCAGCTCCCCGCCAGCCGCGGCCTGCAGGCCGACCTCTACGACTCCTACGCCTGGCACGCCGCCGCCTGGAGGGCCGAGCCCGGCCTGGCCCGCGCCACCCGGATCCCGGCGGTCCTCGACGACGCGGGCCGTCCGGTCGCGCTGCTGCCGGTGACCCGGCGCCCGTCGGGTGCGTGGCGGAGCCTGGGCGTGGACATCCGGCCGCGCAGCCGGGTCGTCACCCGCGGCGAGCAGCCGGACCCGGAGGGACTGGTCGCCCTCGCCGAGGCCCTGGCCCGCGGCGGGGCGCGGGCCCTGGCGCTGCACCGGCTGCCCAGCCGTGATCCGGCCACCGGGTCCCTGCTCGACGCCCTGCGACGCACCGGCTACGTCGTCACGAGCCGCGAGCGCTCCACGGACCGGCTGGCCCATCCCGCCGGGGACTGGGACGCGCACCGGCAGGAGTACCGCAGCTTCGCCAAGTACGCCGACCGGTTCAGCCGCCGGGTCTCGAAGACGTGGGACCTCACCATGGACACCTACGGCACCACGCCCGAGCTGGACGCGGCCACGGGGTTCGACCTGTACGCCGACCTGCAGGCCCGCAGCTGGAAGGGGCCGTTCGACCCGACGACCCGGCGCCGGCGCGCCGAGCTGGTGCGGCTCGCGGAGCTGCAGGGGACGGTGCGGATCTTCATCCTGCGGATCGCCGGGGTGCCGGTCGCCGGTCACGTGTGGTTCCGGACCGGCCCCGTCGCCACCTGGATGTCGACGGCGCACGACGGCAGCTTCGACGCCCTCAGTCCCGGCACGATCGCCCAGTGGTGGGCCCAGGAGCGCCTCTTCGCCGAGGAGCCGCCCGCGCTCCTGGACTACCTCCCGGGAGGGTCTCCGCAGAAGGACCGGCTCTCGCCGGACCGGCCGGCCCTGCTCGAGGTCGACGCGGTGCGCAGCAGCCCGGTCGCCGGCGTGGCCCTGCCGGTGCGGCGGGAGGCCAGGCGGGTGCTGCCCGCGGTCCGTGACCGCAGTCGGGCGCAGGTGCGTGAGTGGCGGTCCCGGCTGCCGCGCGCCGACTCCCGCCCGGTGAGGGTGCGCACGGTCCGACCGGCCCCGGGGGACGCCCCGACGTCCGCCTGGTCGCTGGACGTCGAGGACCCCGCCGTCCGGCGCTACCTCGCCGTCGCGTGCGGTGAGCCGAGCCCCGAGTCGATGGCCCGGGGCTGGGACGACGCCGACACCTGGTGGGGCCTGGGGCCCGAACCGGTCGCCTTCGTGCGACTCGGCGCGGACGACGGCGTCCGGGAGCTGGTGCGGCTGGGTGCCGGCCTCGACGACGGGGACGTGGTGCGAGCGCTCGCCGCCGCTGTGGGCCGCCCGGTGACCCTCCAGGTGCCGGACCGGACCGGTGAGCTGCGCGGACGTCCCGCCCGGGTGCACGAGCCGAGGCTGCCCTGGCCCGCCGACTGGACCCCGGCCACCCCCGGCCGACCGGCTTCCGACGCCTAGTGCCGACGCCGGTCGCGGCCCGCCCCGGCAGTAGGGTCGGCCGCATGGAGGCGGCACCGCTGCGCTCGGCCCGGCGGGTCGCGCTGCTCACCAATCCCACGGCCGGCAAGGGCCGGGGACGCCGCGCCGGGGACGTCGCCCTGCGCCGGCTCCGGGACGCCGGATTCGTGGTGTCCGACCTCCGGGGCAGCGACGCCGCCCACGGTCTGCAGCTGGCCCGGAAGGCGGTGGCCGACGGCGCCTGGGCGCTCGTCGTCGTGGGGGGCGACGGCATGGTCCACCTCGGCGCCCAGGCCGTGGCGGAGACCGGGGTCCACCTCGGCGTCGTCCCCGCCGGCACCGGCAACGACGTCGCCCGCTACCTCGACCTGCCCCGCCGCGACCCCGCTGCGGCCACCGACCGGGTCATCGCCTCCACCCCGCGGCGCATCGACGTCGCGCGCTGCGGCGCGACGTACTTCGTCACGGTGCTGGCCGCCGGGTTCGACGCCGTGGTCAACGAGCGTGCGAACGCGATGACCTGGCCCCGCGGCCAGATGCGCTACACCCTCGCCACCCTCGCCGAGCTGCGCACCTTCGAGCCGATCGGCTACACCCTCGAGCTCGACGGCCGGAGCCACCGGCTGGACGCCATGCTGGTGGCCGTCGGCAACGGCCCGTCGTTCGGGGGCGGGCTGCGGATCACCGAGGGCGCCGAGCTCGACGACGGGCTGATCGACGTGGTGGTGATCCGTCCGATGAGCAAGCCCGGCCTGGTCCGGGCCTACCCGAAGCTGTTCCGCGGCACCCACGTGACCCTGCCGCAGTACGAGCACCACCGGGTCCGGGAGGTCACCGTCGCGGCGCCCGGCATCGTGGCGTACGCCGACGGCGAGAGGGTCGGACCGCTGCCGCTGACCGTGAGCTGTGTCCCAGGAGGTCTCAGTGTCCTTGCCTGACCACCCGGTGTACGGCGACTTCGCCGGCCTCTACGCCTTCCCGCTCGACGACTTCCAGGTACGCGCCTGCCACGCGGTCGAGGAGGGCCGCGGCGTGCTGGTCGCCGCGCCGACGGGCTCGGGCAAGACGGTGGTGGGGGAGTTCGCGATCCACCTCGCCCTCGCCACCGGGCGCAAGTGCTTCTACACCACCCCGATCAAGGCGCTCTCCAACCAGAAGTACGCCGACCTGGTCGCCCGCTACGGCGAGGACCGGGTCGGCCTGCTCACCGGCGACCACACCGTCAACGGTGAGGCGCCGGTGGTCGTGATGACGACCGAGGTGCTGCGCAACATGCTGTACGCCGGCTCGCGGACGCTGCTGGGCCTCGGCTTCGTGGTCATGGACGAGGTGCACTACCTCGCCGACCGCGACCGCGGCGCGGTGTGGGAGGAGGTCATCATCCACCTCCCGGAGTCGGTGACGCTGGTGTCCCTGTCGGCGACCGTGTCCAACGCCGAGGAGTTCGGCGAGTGGCTGCAGACCGTCCGCGGCGAGGTCGACACCATCGTCGAGGAGCGCCGCCCGGTGCCGCTCTTCCAGCACGTCATGGTCGGCCGACGGCTGCACGACCTCTTCGCCTCCTCCGACGTCGACGCCGCGGCGGGCTTCGTCGGCGAGGGCGCGCCCGTCAACCGCGAGCTCGAGCGGGTGGCCCGCGACGACTGGGCCAGCAGCCGGCTGATGCGCGACCGGCGCTCGCCCCGCAAGGGTCGGCCGGGCTCCTCGAAGAACCCGCGCAGCGTCGGCAACGGCCGCCGGGTCTGGATCCCCAGCCGGGTCGAGGTGGTCGACCGCCTGGAGCGCGAGGGGCTGCTGCCGGCGATCGTGTTCGTCTTCAGCCGCGTGGGCTGTGACGCGGCCGTGACCCAGTGCCTGGCGGCCAACGTCCGGCTGACCACGCCGGAGGAGCGCGACACGATCTACGAGTTCGTCGAGGAGGCGTGTCGCCACCTGCCCGACGAGGACCGCCACGTGCTCGGCTACGACGACTTCCTGGACGGCCTGACCCGCGGCGTCGCCGCCCACCACGCGGGCATGCTCCCGGCGTTCAAGCAGGTCGTCGAGCAGCTGTTCGTGCGCAACCTCTGCAAGGTCGTCTTCGCCACCGAGACCCTCGCCCTCGGGATCAACATGCCCGCCCGCACCGTCGTCATCGAGAAGCTCACCAAGTGGAACGGCGAGAGCCACGCCGACCTGACGCCGGGGGAGTACACCCAGCTCACCGGCCGGGCCGGGCGCCGCGGCCTCGACGTCGAGGGGCACGCGGTCGTGCTGTGGCAGCCGGGCATGAACCCGCGGGAGGTCGCCGGCCTGGCCTCGACCCGGACCTACCCGCTCCGGTCCAGCTTCCGGCCCTCGTACAACATGGCCGCCAACCTGGTGCACCAGTTCGGCCGCGAGCGCTCCCGCGAGCTGCTCGAGCAGTCCTTCGCCCAGTTCCAGGCGGACAAGGGTGTGGTCGGGCTGGCCCGGCAGCTGCACAAGAGCGACGAGGCGCTCGCGGGCTACGCCGAGGCGGCGGCCTGCGACCGCGGCGACTTCATGGAGTACGCGCGGCTGCGGCGCGAGGTCGGTGAGCGCGAGAAGGCGGCCGCCAGGGAGCGCCGCGCCGACCGCCGCGCCGAGGTCGCCGCCTCGCTGCGCCGGCTCCGCACGGGCGACGTGATCGACGTCCCCGCCGGCAAGTTCGCCGGCTACGCCGTGGTGGTCGACCCCGGGACGGCGGGCGGCGACCACGAGCCGCGGCCGTACGTCGTCACCGCCGAGCGCCAGGCCCGGCGGCTCGCGATGGTCGACTTCCCGACGCCGGTCGAGGCGATGACGCGGATCAAGGTGCCGAAGTCGTTCAACGGCCGCAACCCGCAGATGCGGCGCGACCTGGCCTCCGCGCTGCGCACCCGCACCCACGGACTCGCCCCGCCCCCGCCACCGGGCAGGGGCGGTCGCCGCGGGGGCAGGGCCGAGGCAGGGAACGCCGGCACCGACGACCGGGTCGACGAGCTGCGGGCGCGGCTGCGCGCCCACCCCTGCCACGACTGCCCGGACCGGGAGGAGCACGCACGGTGGGCCGAGCGCTGGTCGAAGCTCGACCGCGACGCGGCGACGCTGCGGCGGCGGATCGAGCAACGCACCAACACCGTGGCGCGGCAGTTCGACCGGGTGTGCGACGTGCTGACGGCCCTGGGGTACCTCGAGGGCGACACCGTCACCGAGCGCGGTGCCCCGCTGCGCCGGCTCTGGTCGGACATGGACCTGCTCGCGGCGGAGTCGCTGCGCAGCGGACTGTGGGACGGACTCGGGACCGCCGACCTGGCCGCGGTGCTGTCGGTGCTGGTGTTCGAGGCCCGACGGCCCGACGACGCCTCCGCCCCGCGGCTGCCCGGCGGCGAGGTGCGCGACCGGATCGCCGGGACGGTGCGCCTGTGGGGCGAGCTCCAGGCGCTCGAGCGGGACCACCGGCTGGACTTCCTGCGCCAGCCCGATCTCGGCTTCGCGTGGGCCGCGCACCGCTGGGCCGAGGGCGAGGAGCTGGACCGGATCCTGGAGGTCACCGACCTGGCCGCGGGTGACTTCGTGCGGTGGACCAAGCAGCTGCTCGACCTCGCCGGCCAGGTCGCCGACGCCGCGGGTCCGGGCGAGCTCCGGGAGACCGCGCGCACGGTCTCCCGGCGCCTGAACCGCGGCGTGGTGGCCTACGCCTCGTTCACCGAGTAGCGAGGTCCGTCATCGGGCGCCGCGCGTCCGGCGGGCGAGCACGTCGAGCAGCTCGTAGTCCTCGGCGTACCAGTCGCGCAGGTTGGCCGTCGCCCGGTCGCTGAGCCGGCGGTCGACGGCGGCGGGGTTGCGATGGGCCGCGACGTCGTCGTGGGGGAGCGACGCGCTCACCTGCAGCACCGCGCACAGGGCCGCGAAGTCGGCGTCGAGCCGCGACTGGCTCAGCGCCGCGAGGATGTCGTCGCTGCGCTCGACGGCCGCAGCGGGTCTCACCCAGTGCGACTGGAGGTGGAAGTGGCGTACGGCGGACATCGCCGCGCGCGCCGCGTCCGCGGTCTCCCGGCGCGGGTCGCTCAGGGCCTCCGCCAGGTCGTTCGGGGTCGAGAAGCGCTCGAACACCGCGGCCTCGGCCTCGGTCCACTCGACGAGGTAGCGGGGCTGCCCCTTGCGCTGCCGGCTGTAGAAGCCGGACACGAACCGCGAGGCGGGGTCGCGCACCGCGAAGAACACCTTCTCGCCGCGGGGCACCTCGTCGAAGGTCAGGCCGTGGTAGGCCAGGTGCAGGCGGTAGGACCCGGAGAGCTCCTGCCCCACCAGGGCCGCCCGGATCGCGGTGCCGCCCGTCTTGGGCAGGTGCAGGAAGTGGGCCACGGGCTTGCGGCTCAGCCGGCGGCGAACGGCCCGCGCCACCCGCGCGGGCCGGACCCGGGTGGCACGTCCGTTCGGCATGGCCACAACCTAGTGGCTACCCCGGGCCGCGTCCGCGACGGCGTCGGGCACCGCGGTCGACCCGCCGACGACGTTCCACTGGTGACCGACGCTCGCGGGGTCCTGGAGCACGGCTGCCACCACCTCCGCGACGTCGGCGCGGGGGATGTCGCCCCTGCCGACCGTCGTACCGAGGCTGACCCGGCCGGTCCCGGGCTCGTCGGTGAGCCGGCCCGGCCGCAGGATGGTCCAGTCGAGTCCGCTGTCGCGCAGGGCGGCGTCCGCGTCACGCTTGGCCACGACGTACGCCTTCCACACCGGCGACGCGTCGTCGGCGACCGGTTCGTCGACGTCGATGGCGGAGACCTGCACGAAGCGACGGATGCCGGCGGCCCGGGCGGCCTCGATCGACTTCAGGGAGCCCTCGAGGTCGACGGTGCGCTTGCGGTCGATGTTGCCGTCCGGCCCGCCACCGGCCGCGAACACGACGGCGTCGCAGCCCTCGAAGGCAGCCGTGAAGCCCTCGACGTCGTCGCTCTCGATGTCGAGCATCCGGGTCTCGACGCCGGAGGCCTCCAGGGCGTCGGCCTGCTCCCGGCGCCGGACCAGCGCCAGCGGCTGGTGGCCGGCGCCGAGCAGCATGGGGTGCAGCTGGCGGGCGATCTGTCCGTGTCCTCCGACGATGGCGATGCGGGTCATGTCCCCACCGTACGAGGCCGTACCCGGCCCGCGTCGACGGCCGGTCGGAGGGACCCGAACCGGGCGGTCACGGCCCCGGCATGGACTACGCTGGCGACGGCGTGACCGGCACCCGAAACGAGAGCCCGAGGTCCAGTGACGGAGAGACAGCGGCTGCTCGTCGCAGGCATGCCGCGGACGGGCACGAGCTGGTTGGCCAGGGTGCTGTCGACCGCCGCCGGCTACACCTACTACCGCGAGCCCGACAACTTCGAGCACGTCGCGGAGGCACAGCGCTACTTCCAGTACCTCTACCTCCCGGAGGGGGCCGACGACGAGCACTACCGACGGCTGATGGAGCGGGCCCTGAAGGGGGAGGTCGCCACCAGGTTCACGATGGCGCAGAGCCCCGGGCCGATCCTGGAGAGGCTCCCGCGCCGCTGGCGGCACCTCGGGGACCGGTTCCCGGCGCTCTACCTGCGCCAACCCGGCATCCTGGTGAAGCTCGTCCACTCGAACCTGGCGCTCGACTGGCTCCACGAGCACTTCCCGGACGCCCGGCAGGTCTACCTGGTCCGGCACCCGTGCGGCCAGTTCGCGAGCTGGGCGCGCCTGGGGTGGACGCCGGAGCCCCGGATGCTGCTCGAGGACGACGCCCTCGTGCACGACCACCTCCGGCCGTACGCCGAGGTGATCCGCGCGGCCGACACGTTCTGGGAACGGGCCGGAGCCCTGTGGGGCGCGGTCAACCTGGTGGTGGCCAGGCAGCGGGAGATCCAGCCGCACGGAGCGCTGCTCCAGTTCGAGTGGCTGTGCGAGGACCCGCCCGCACGCTTCCGCACCGTGTTCGACCGGCTCGGCCTGTCGTGGACGCGGGCGACCGAGGAGTTCCTCTCGACGCACGACCAGCACGACAGCAGTCCCTACTCGATGCAACGGCGGTCGACCGACGAGATCAGCAAGTGGAAGGCCGAGCTGCCGCCCGCCAGCGTCGAGGAGTGCCGGCGCTTCGTGGAGCCGTTCGACCTGCCCTGGTTCCCCGACTTCGAGCCCCGTGCGTCCGACCCGCAGTGGTGAGCGGGCCGGTCCCTCAGTTGGTAGCATCGCCGGGCTCGTGACACGCGGTCGACCTGGGGGATCGATGCCGAACAGCCAGTGGGGTGCTGATCCCGTGCCCGCTCCCGGCGCACGCCAGGTCGTGTTCGTGGTGGGGCCGGGCCGCAGCGGGACCAGCGCCGTCACCGGGGTCCTCGAGCGGGTCGGGCTGCACGCACCCGGACCCCACGTGACGGCCGACGACACCAACCCGCTCGGCTTCGGCGAACCCCGCTGGGTGGTCGATCTGCACCGGCGCCTGCTCCGCCGGGCCCAGGTCCTGGTGGTCGACGCCCGCCCCGCGGCGTGGGCCCGGTGCCAGGAGGTCGGTGCACACCCGAAGGTCGGCGCCCGCATCGAGGCCTGGCTCGAGGAGCAGCTCGCGGCGCACCCGCGGCTGGTCGTCAAGGACCCCCGCCTCGCATGGTTCATCGACGCCTGGACCCCGGCTGCCGAGAGGTGCGGGGCTTCGGTGGCCTACCTGACCATGCTCCGCTCGCCGGTCGAGGTGCTCGGGAGCCGACAGCTGCACTACCGCAACGCCTTGCGCCCCATCAGCGGGATGGCCCAGTGGCTCAACCTGATGCTGGGCACCGAGCGGCTCACGCGAGGCAGCTCGCGGACCTGGGTGCCCTACCACGACCTGCTCGCCGATCCGGTGCGGGCAGTCCGGCGCGCGGGCGAGGCCCTGCACGTGGAGTCCGCGCGGTCCATGTCGCCGCGCGACGAGGCTGCCGTGCGCGGGTTCATCGACCCCTCGCTCCGCCGGTCGACGACCTCATGGGACTCCGTCGACGTGCCCCCCGACCTCGCGGCCCTCGCGCGGGAGACCTGGGAGGTCTTCTCCGGCCTCGCCCAGGCGCCGGACGACCACGGGGTGGTGGCTGCGCTCGAGAAGTGTTGGGACCGCTACGAGCGGATGTACTCCGAGGCGGAGGCGCTGACGATGTCGACGGCCATCGCGTGGCAGACCAAGGCGCTGGTGCGGAAGTCGCCGCGGGGCGTGGCCGCCGGCGTCCGACGCCGCGCCTCACGTCTGGCAGGCGGCCGGTCCACGGAGTCGCCCGGCTGACCGAGCTGGTCATGCACGGGGAGTGGTGCGGGTCAGATCGTCCAGACGCGGTGACGCCACGACGCCCGGACCCCTCCCCACAGCGCGGCCGCCCGGACCAGCCAGCGGCCCTGCCGCCACGAGCCCGGCATCAGCAGGTACGGAGCCCGGGTGACCAGCCACCACACGCGGCGCACGACCGAGGCGGCCGAGGTCCCGCGCGCTCCGTGCGCGCGGTGCTTGAGCACGAGGCTGGCGCGGGCCTCCGAGTACGCCGACACCTGCCGCATCGTGGCGCGCAGCGAGGTGCGCAGCCGGTAGTGCACGAGCGCGTCCGGCGCGAAGTCCAGCGTGGCCCCGGCGAGCTGGGCCCGCCACGCGAAGTCGGTGTCGTCGCCACCGGCGACCAGGTCCTCGTCCCACCCTCCGACGGCGTCGAGGACCCAGCGCCAGAGCGCGACGTTGCAGCCCTGCGCGAACGGCAGGAACCCCATGGCCATGGACAGGCTGTCCGTGCTCACGTCGCGCCACCGGACCGTCCGGGGCGGGTTGAGGCGCTCCAGCTCGAGGGACCCACCGAGCACGTCGGCCCCCGCGGCGGCCGCGACGTGGGCGCTCAGCCAGCCCGGGCTCACCTCGTCGTCGGCGTCGCAGATGGCGATCAGGTCCCCCTCCGCCGCCCGGCACCCCACGTTCCGTGCGTGGCTCACCCCCGGCCGGTCGTCGGCCGCGACGACGCGCACCGACAGCCGGGTCGTGAACGGCTCCACCGCTCCGGCCAGGTCGTCGGTCGACCCGTTGTCGGCCACGATCACCTCGTAGCGGCCGTCGTAGTCCTGCCCGCCCAGGGCCGTGAGCTGCTGGCCGATGACGTCGGCGGCGTTGCGTGCCGGGATCACCACGCTCACCAGCGTCGGCGGCCAGGGACGCGGCCCCCCCGTCATGCGCGACCCGGGAGGGACATCCGGGCCAGCCGCAGGACGCGGCCCCACATCTTGGGCTTCCGCGGCTGCAGGCGCAGCGCGGCCAGGGTGTGGCGGGTGGCGAGGCGGCGCTCGCCCAGGGTGTACGCCGCGAACCCGGCGATGGAGTGGTAGTCGGCCGACAGCTCGGGATCGCGGGCCATCCGGGCGGCGTGGCGCTCGAGCACGTAGCCCATCGAGTCCAGGCGGGCCGACGCGTAGGCGGAGACCCGCGCCTGGCTCCGGTCGTGGTGCTTCACCACCAGCAGCTCGGTGCTCCGGCGGGTCCGCTCGGGGGTCAGCCGGTCGGCGAGGCGCATCGCGAGCTCGTGGTGCTCGCCGTACCGGACCCGGACGTCGAACCCGCCGACGTCGAGCACCAGCGAACGGCGCACCGCGTAGGCGCCGGGGAGGAACAACGCCACCATGTCGTCGTAGACCGGGCCCATGGGGAACGGCCGGCGCTCCCGGGTCGGCCCGCCCTCGAGCAGCACCTTCATGCCGCACGTGGCCAGGTCGACCCGCTCGTCGTCGAGGGCCCCGAGCAGGAACTCGTGCCACCCCGGTGTGACCTCGTCGTCGCTGTCCAGGAACGTCACGAACGTCCCCGAGGCCGCCTCCAGGCCCGCGTTGCGCGCGACGGACGGTCCGCCGTTGGGCTGGCTGAGGACGGTGACCAGGGGTGAGTCCCAGGAGCGGACGACCTCGGCGGTGTCGTCGGTCGAGCCGTCGTCGACGACCACGACCTCCACGCCGGCGGCCACCGCGGGTCGCAGGCTGGCCAGGCACGCCGGCAGCGTCGCCGTGGCGTTGTAGGCGGCGATCACCACCGTCAGTGGCGTCGGCCCACGACCCATGAGACCCCCTCGTGCCCGAGTGACCGGCCGGTCACGGCGATGATTGTGGCATCCAGCGGGCGCTGTCCCCGATCACCTGCCCCGCAAGGTGGTCAGCAGCCGCTCGACGGGCCCCTCGAGGTTGAACTCCTCGGCGAGCGCGGCCAGCAGTTCGGGGTCGCGAGGCTCGCGCGGGAGCGTGGTGTCGGCCCCTCCGGCGTCGAGGTCGCGCACCACCGCCACCACCCGCGGCGCGACGGCGAGGTAGTCGGCGGCCGCGGCGATCCTGCTCCGCGGGTTGGGTCCGAGGTCGGAGTCGGGGTCGTCGGCCGCGGCGAGCAGGCCCGGCATGTCGCCGAACCGCTGCAGCAGGGTCGCCGCGGTCTTCTCCCCGATGCCCTTGACCCCGGGCAGCCCGTCGGAGGCGTCGCCGCGCAGGGTGGCGAAGTCGGCGTACTGGTGCGGCTCGACGTCGTACTTGTCGCGGACCACGTCGGCCGTCACCCGCTCGTGCTTGCTGACCCCCCGGGCGATGTAGAGCACCCGGACGGCGGCGTCGTCGTCGACCAGCTGGAACAGGTCGCGGTCCCCGGTGACGACGTCGACGGGCATCCCGGCGTCGGTCGCCAGGGTGCCGATCACGTCGTCGGCCTCGTACCCGTCGACTCCCACCACGGCGATGCCCACGGCGTCGAGCACGGCCCGGATCACCGGCACCTGCCGCTCCAGGGGGTCGGGGACCTCCTCGAGGTCCGGCTGGTCCTGTCGGACCGCGACCACCCGGTGGCCCTTGTAGGAGGGGATCAGGTCGACCCGCCACTGCGGCCGCCAGTCGTTGTCCCAGCAGCACACCAGGTGGCTCGGTGAGTACTCGCCGACCATCCGGCTGATGAAGTCGAGCAGGCCGCGGACGGCGTTCACCGGCGTGCCGTTGTCGGCCTTGATCTCCGGGACGCCGAAGAAGGCGCGGAAGTACATCGAGGCGGTGTCGAGGAGCATCAGGCGCGGGTTGTCGGCAGCCACGCGTGCATCCTGCCACCCGCCGCCCGTTCCGCCACTACGCTGTCGGCCGTGACCCAGGCACCGCTCGAGGACACCGACCGCCGCATCGTGGAGCTGCTGGCCGGCGACGGCCGGATGTCCTTCACCGACCTCGGCCGGGCCACCGGCCTGTCCACCTCGGCCGTCCACCAGCGCGTCAAGCGGCTCGAGCACCGGGGGATCATCACCGGGTACGCCGCCGCGCTCGACCACACCGAGCTCGGGCTGCCGATGACCGCCTTCATCTCGATCACCCCGATCGACCCGGCCGCGCCGGACGACTACCCGGACCGGGTGCGCGACATCGCCGAGATCGAGTCGTGCTGGTCGGTCGCGGGGGAGGAGTCCTACATCCTCAAGGTCCGGGTCGGGAACCCGGTCGACCTCGAGGACCTGCTGGCCCGGATCCGCGCCGCCGCGGGGGTGTCCACCCGGACGACCGTGGTGCTGTCGACGCCGTTCGAGAACCGGTCGGTGACGGGATGAGGGTCGTCGTGACGGGCGGCGCCGGGTTCATCGGTGCCAACCTGGCCCGGCTGCTGGTGGCCGACGGCGACGAGGTGGTCGTCGTCGACGACCTCTCCACCGGCTACGAGCACAACCTCGCCGACCTGGCCGTGGACCTCCGGGTCGGGACCATCCTCGACGACGACCTGCTCGACGCGGCGGTCGACGGGGCCGACGCGGTCGTCCACCTCGCCGCGGTTCCGTCGGTCCCGCGGTCGGTGGCCGACCCGCTCACGAGCCACATGGCGAACGCCACGGGCACGCTGAAGGTGCTCGACGCCGCCCGCCGGGCGGTCCGGCCCCCGCACGTCACGGTCGCCTCGTCCAGCTCGGTCTACGGCGCCAACCCCGAGCTGCCCAAGCACGAGGACCTGCGCTGCGTCCCGATGTCGCCGTACGCCGTCTCCAAGCTCGCCACGGAGTCCTACGCCACCGCCTTCGCCCACTGCTACGGGCTGGAGACGATGCCGTTCCGGTTCTTCAACGTCTTCGGCCCGCTGCAGGCGGCCGGGCACGCCTACGCCGCGGTGATCCCGCAGTTCGTCTCGGCGGCGCTCGAGGGACGGCCGCTGCCGCTGGACGGCGACGGCACCCAGTCGCGCGACTTCACCTACGTCGGCACGGTCGTCAGGGTGCTGGCGGACGCCGCCCGTCGCCGCGTCACCTCGCCGCAGCCGGTCAACCTCGCCTTCGGCGGCTCCACCACCCTGCAGGAGCTGATCGCGCTGATCGAGGAACGGCTCGGCCACCCCGTCGCGCTCGACCACCGGCCACCGCGGGCCGGCGACGTCCCCCACTCGCAGGCCGACCCGTCGCGGCTGCTCGCGGCGTTCCCGGACGTGACGCCGGTGCCGCTCGAGGAGGGGCTCGACGAGACGATCGCGTGGTTCGTTCAGGAGCGCGGGTGAAGCGGTCGGGCCGGCGACCCGACGACGACCTCCCCGGGCGCCACGTCGCGGGTGACGACGGCCCCGGCCCCGACGAACGCCCCCGCCCCGACCGTCAGCCCCTGGAGCACCACCGCGCCGCTGCCGACCGTGACGTCCTCCTCGAGGACCACCGAGCCGGAGACGTTGGCGCCCGGGTAGACGGTCGCGTAGTCGCGCAGCACCGCGTCGTGGCCCACGGTGGCGTTGTAGTGCACCTGGCAGTGCACGCCGAGGCTGACGCTGCTCGACACGTGGGCGCCGCCGAGCACCAGGCAGCCCTCACCGAGGGTGGTCTCGGGCGCCACGATCGCGCGGGGGTGCACCACGGTGGCCGGGGTGCCACCACGCTCGCCCAGTCCGGCCACGAGTCGCCGTCTGGCCCCGGGCGACGCGATCCCCACGACGTACGTCGTCGACGGCCCGACCTGGTCCGGCCCGGTCACCGGCAGCCCGCGCGCCGTCCCGCCGGCCAACCTGTCGTCGACGAAGCCGGTGACGGTCAGCCCCGCTGCCAGGCAGGCGTCGAGGGCCTCGCGGCCCACGCCGCCCGCTCCCACGATGATCACGGCGCCATCCTCGCGCATCGGGCGGCCCGGTGAGCCAGATCCTGCGGTCTCCGCTGGTCGGGGTGGTGCCGCTGGCCCTGCTCGGGGGCTGGGCGCTGTTCGTCCACCCGGCGGCGCCGGGGTCGACCAGCTGGGCCGTGTCGTGCGCGGTGGTCGCCGGGGGACTGCTGGCCGGAGTCGCGCTGGGACGCGTCCAGCCCGTGGTCCCGGGCCTGCTCGCCCTGGCCGTCGCGGTGGGCGCCGTGGTGCTGTCGGCACCGGAGTCGCTGTCCGGGAACCCCCTGGCTCCGCCGCTGGGGTACATGAACGCGAACGGCGCGATGCTGGTCGCCGGCGCCGGGGGCGCGGTGGTGGCCGCCGAGACCCGTCCCCGCTCCTGGCAGCTGGGGGCGTCCGTGATCGCGCTGCTGCTGGCGTGGGTGTGCCTCGCCGAGGGGGCCCAGACGGCCGCGGTGGCCTGCCTGCTCGTGGCGGTCTGGGGGCTGCTCCGGGACCTCGGCCCCACGGAGGTCTGGCTCGGCGCGGGCGCCCTCGTGGTCGCGCTCCCGCCGTTCCTCAGCGTGGCCTGGGCCTCCGGTGCGTGGGCGCCGCCGGGTGCGGTCGTGTCCGTCCTCTCCGAGGAGCGGTTGGACCTGTGGAGCGAGGCCTGGGGGCTGCTCGGCGACCACCCGGTCCGTGGCGTCGGCCCCGGCCGGTTCTCCCAGGAGAGCCCGACCGCGGCCGACCCCGACCTCGCGTGGGCGCACTCCGCCCTCCTGCAGACCGGCGCCGAGCTGGGGTGGGTGGGCGTGGTCCTGCTGCTGCTGGTCCTGGCGTGGGCGGTGGTCGCGCTCGGCCGCGACGCGATCCTGCTCGGCGCCCTCCTCCTGCCGGCGTCGGTCGACTACGTCCTGCACTTCGGCGCCGTGCTGCTGCTGTCGTCGCTGGTGCTCGGCGCGGCGGTGGACTCTGGCGGGCGGGGCCTCCGCCTCAGGGGCTGACCCGGTCCCAGAGGTCCCACTCGTGCAGGTCACGGCCGAGCAGCCGGGCGAGGGGCTCCCGCTCGGCGGCGTACTCGGCGGCGAGCCGCTCGACCACCTCCGGCTCGATCTCCGGGTAGGCCTCGACGTCCACCCGGTTGAAGCGGCCGATCGCCCGGCGCAGCGGCCCCGGGAGACGGCCGGAGAGGTCACGCACCCGCAGCGAGCGGAACTGCTGGTAGGCGTTGGCCTGTGCGCCGACGGCGTCGGGGACGGTGCCGGGGTCGACGCCGATGAACCCGGCCACCGCCCGGAAGACCTCGACGGGGGAGTCGCGCAGGTCCTCGAAGAGGTGGATCGAGACCGCCTCCCGCGGGAAGTGCGCGAACAGCCGCTCGAGCTGGCCGTGGTAGCGGCCCCGGTCGGCGTAGGAGAAGTACGCGCGCTCCAGCTCGCCGCCCCCGGCCAGCCGCTGCTCCTCGGCGTCGAGCGCCTCGGCGAACGAGAGCGACTCCTTGCCGCCGCTCAGGCGCTGGAGGTAGTGGGAGTGTGCCCGCGCGATGGGGTCACGGAGCAGGATCACGATCCTGGCCGACGGCACGTCCCGGGCCATCCGGCCGACGGCCTCGGGGTGGTAGAGGTAGTTGGGGGTCGCCTCACCGGTCGCGGCGCCGGGCTCCGCACCGGTGAAGTGCTCGGCGTACCAGTCCCAGCCGCGTTCGTAGTGCCGGTCGAAGAAGTGCACCTCCTTGGTGGAGGACATGTGCACCTGCGGGTGCAGCCGCAGCCACGACGTCAGCGCGGTGGTGCCCGAGCGCATCGCGCCGGCGATGATGAACGACGGGGGTGGCGCCTGTGGGTGCTCGGTCACGGGGTGCCCTCCTCGCTCTCGCGGGTCGGGAGGAAGCCCTGGTTGACCCCGCCCTCGCCGTAGATGCCGGTCGGACGGATCAGCCGCAGCACCGTCCGCCCGATGATCCGCGCGTCCAGGGCCAGCGAGCGGTGCTCGATGTACCAGAGGTCGAGCTCGATCCGCTCCGGCCACGAGATCGAGTTGCGGCCGTTGACCTGCGCCCAGCCGGTGAGGCCGGGCCGGATGGCGTGCCGGCCGTGCTGGCGGGGGGAGTAGTGCACGACCTGCTCGGGCAGGGTCGGCCGGGGACCGATCAGGCTCATGTCACCACGGGCCACGTTCCACAGCTGCGGCAGCTCGTCGAGGCTGAGGCCGCGCAGGGCCCGGCCGAGCGAGGTGTCCCGGTCGGCGTCGGGCTCGCCGGCCCACGCCTCGGGGCGCATGGTGCGGAACTTGACGATCTCGAACGGCACCTCGTCGCGGCCGATCCGGCGCTGCCGGAACAGCACCGGCGAGCCCAGCCGGGAGCGCACCAGCACTCCGACCACGGCCATCAGCGGGGCGAGCAGCACGCCGGCCACCCCGGCGACGACGAGGTCGACCAGGCGCCTCACGACGGCGCCTCCACCCAGCCGAGGCGCCGCCGCCGCGCCACGTCGGCGTACGTCGCCAGGGAGCGGGCCGCGACCCGGCGCTGGTCGAACTCCGCGTGCGCCCGCCGCTCGACGGCCTCGGCCAGCCGGAACCGCAGGCCGGAGTCGGTCACGAGCCGCTCGACCTGGGAGGTGAGCGCCGCCGCGTCCCCGGCAGGCGCGAGCAGGAGGTGGGTGCCGTGCTCGCCGATCTCGCGGCACCCCCGGATGTCGGAGAGCACCATCGCCACCCGGCACGCCGCCGCCTCCATGGCCGAGCGGCTGAAGCCCTCCCGGTAGGACGGGAGGACGAAGACGTCGAGGGCGCTGTAGATCGCGGGCATGTCACGTCGCTCGCCGAGGAACTGGACACTGTCGCCCGCGGCGGTCACGGCGTCGGGCTTGTCCGGGTCGTCCGGCCCCACCCAGCAGAAGACCACCCGGCCACCGTGCTCGGTGCCGAGCCGCTGCGCCATCTCCACGAACTCCCGGATCCCCTTCTCGGCCACCATCCGTCCGACACCGCCGACCAGCACGACGTCGTCGTCGACGCCGAGCTCGGACCGCACCCGGATCCGCCCCTGCATGGAGGGGCGGAACCTGCTCAGGTCGGTGCCGTTGCCGACGACCTCCGCCTTGCCGGCCCGGAGCCAGGGGGACAGGGTGGCCAGGTCGGTGGCGTTCTGGAACAGCTCGGCGTGGCTGAACCACGACGCCGCCACCTCGGCCGCCTGGACCGGCAGGCGTCGCCGCGCCGGGTCACCGGGAGCCGCCCAGATGCCGTGGCAGGTGTTGACCACGACCGGGACGCCCAGCAGCCGGCCGACGACCCGGCCGATGACGCCGGTCTTCGGGTTGTGGGTGTGGAGCACGTCGGGCCGGAGCCGGCGCAGCGCCCGCACCAGCTCGGCCGTGGCCCGCAGGTCGCGGCGCGGGTCCCAGCTCCGCGTCAGCGAGGGTAGCGGCACGTGCTCGACGCCCCGGGCGGTGACCTCCGGGACGTAGCGGCCGGGGGCCGACACGCCGTACGTCGCGAGGCCGGCCTCGACGTCCACGGTGAGCTCGGTGCCGAGCAGGAGCGCCAGGCTCATGTCGACGGTGGTGAGGTGGGCGACGCGCAGCCGTCGCCCGCCCGGTCCGCGCCACCGGGGGACCTCGACCCCTTCCGCCGTCGTCTCAGCCACGCATGCCCACCCCCTTCGCGGCGGCGACCACGCCGCCGTACAGGCGTTCCGGCAGCAGGTCCCCCCGCAGCTTGGCGCGGAAGAAGGGCAGCGGGTCGGTGCGCCGTACCGGCACCCGGGCCAGCCGCATCGGGTCGACCCCCTGCAGGTTGCGGCCCAGCTCGCCGGTCGCACAGCTCGCGAACCGTGCAGCGAGCTCCTGCTCCAGCCTGGGCACCGGGATCCCCCAGGTGTAGGCGAAGTGCCGGGGGACGACGCCCAGCTCCTGGTCGACAAGCTCGGTGCAGCGGTCGAGCTCGGCGGTGCTGAGCAGGTCCGGCGGGACGTGGGTGTGGGTGTGGTTCCCGATCGTGCACAGGCCGCTGCCGACCATCTCGCGGAGCTGCTCCCAGGTCAGCGCCGGCGCCCCCTGCTCGCGGGCCGTGGAGCCCTCCCACTGCATCCGGCCACCGACGTAGCCAGTCGTGAGGTAGATCGTGAAGGGCAGCCGTCGTTCGCGCAGCAGCGGCCAGGCGTGCTCGTGGACGTCGCCGAACCCGTCGTCGAACGTCAGCACCACGCGCGGCGCGGAGACGCCGTCGTGCACCCCCGCGACGGCGTCGTCCAGGGACACCACGTGGTGGTCGGCGAGCGCGTCCAGCTGGCCGCGGAACCGGTCGACGTCGACGTCGAGCTCGTCCCGGGATCCCCCACCGACGCGGTGGTAGATCAGGAGCGTGGCGCCGCTCGCCACCCCCGACGGAATCATCGCCAGCCCCCGCTTCAGTGCCTCCCGCACATGCACAGGGTAAGGCGTCTCCTCGCCCCGGTCCGTCGATTGCGCGGGACACTTCGGCAGCCTTACGCTCCGTGGACCGCGGTCCGGACGCAGGTGGGGGTGAGCCGAGTGAATGCCGCCGCACGCGTCGCCGACGCGGTCAGGGGCCGGGTCAGCGTCCAGCGCCGCGCCCGCATCGCCCGCCAGCGCGTCGCGCTCCGCAGGCCGACCGCCGGGCTGCGCGCGCTGCCCGACTTCCTCGTCATCGGCACGATGCGGGGTGGCAGCAGCTCCCTGTTCAGGTGGCTGTGCGCCCACCCCGACGTCGCCCGGCCGCTGCGCAAGGAGATCGAGTACTTCAACGTCCACCACGACCGTGGCGAGGGCTGGTACCGGCAGCACTTCCCGCTGCGGGCGCGCGGCGCGCTCGGCCGCGCGAGGCACCACCCGCTGCAGACGTTCGAGGCCACGCCGTGCTACCTGTTCCACCCCGAGGTGCCCCGGCGCGCGGCCGCCCTGCTCCCGGACGCGCGGCTCGTCGCCCTGCTCCGCGACCCGGTCGAGCGGGCCTACTCCCACTACCGGCACATGCGCCAGCTCGGCTTCGAGAAGCTGTCGTTCCCCGAGGCGGTGGCGGCCGAGGAGTCCCGGCTCGCACCGGAGCTCGAGCACATGCGGCAGGACCCCGGCTACTTCTCGCGGATCCACGCGCGCTTCTCCTACGTGTCCCGCGGCCGCTACGCCGAGCAGCTGGAGCGCTGGCTGGCGCACTACCCCCGGTCCCAGCTGCTCGTCGTCGAGAGCCGGGACCTCTACACCAGCCCGGCCGAGTGCTTGACCGGCATCACCCGGTTCCTGGGCCTGTCCGACTGGCTGCCGGAGGAGTTCCGCAACTACAGCAGGCCGCACACGGAGGTGACCCGGCCGATGGGTGACCCGGGGCTGCAGCGGGAGCTGTACGCCGCGTTCGAGGAGCCCGACCGTCGCCTCGCCGAGGTGTGGGGCCACGTCCCGAGCTGGCGCGACGGTGGCTGACCGGCTCCGGGGGACCGGGGACCGGCCCGCCGGGAGCCCGCGCATCCTGCAGCTGATCTCCCGCAACCAGCGACGCGGGGCCGAGTCGGCGGCGGTGATGCTGGCCGAGGCGTTGACCTGCCGTGGGTACTCGACCCGGCTGGTGGCCCTGGCCCAGGCGGACGAAGCGGTGCTGCCCGGCGTACCCGTGCTGGGCCGTCACACCCTCGGACCCCGGACCCTGCTCCGGCTGCGGGCCGAGGTCCGGGCCGCCGACGTGGTCATCGGGCACGGCTCACGCACGTTGCCGGCGATGGTGGCGGCCGCAGCCGGGCTGCGGCGCCGGCTCGTCTACCAGAACATCGGCGACCCGCTGTTCTGGGCAGGTGACCCGTGGCGGCGGCGCCGGGTGCGCTTCCTGCTCGCGCGGACCTCCGCGGTCGCCGCGCTGACCGAGCAGACGGCCGCCGTGCTGCACGACTACCTCGGGGTGCCGACCGATCGGCTGCACACGATCCGGAACATGCGTGACGGGCGCCGGTTCCGGCCGCCGACGGACGCGGAGCGGGACGAGGCCCGCGCCGCCTTCGGCCTGGCGCCGGACGACCGGGCCGTGGCCGTGGTCGGCGCGCTGTCCCCGGAGAAGCGGGTCGACCTGGCCCTCGACGCCGGCGCCCGCGTCCCGGGCGCGCTGGTGCTGGTGGCCGGGGACGGGCCGGAGCGCGCAGCCCTCGAGCGGCACGCGCAGCGGTCGGCCGGCAGGGTGCGGTTCCTCGGCAGCCTCGGCGACGTCGTCACCCTCCTGCACGCGAGCGACGTCGTCCTGATGACGAGCGAGAGCGAGGGCGTGCCGGGGGTCCTCGTCGAGGCGGGCCTGTGCGGGGTGCCGGCCGTGAGCACCGACGTGGGGTACGTCGCCGACGTCGTCGCCGACGGCGACACCGGCCTGCTGGTGGGGTCCGACGACGCGGCCGAGATCGGTGCCGCCGTGGTGAGCGTGCTCGCGGACGGCGACCGTATGGGAGCGGCCGCGCGGCGCCGGTGCGTCGAGCGCTTCGAGCTGTCGACGGTGCTGGAGGAGTGGACCCGGCTGCTCGGTCCTCCCGTCAGTGGCCGCCCTGCGCCACCATCGACCTGAACTCCTCGTGACCGGCGAGCAGCTCGTCGTAGGTGCCCTCCGCCGTCACGGTGCCGTGGCTGAGGTAGACGATCCGGTCGCACCGCTGCACCGTCGAGAGCCGGTGGGCGACCATGATGATCAGGCGGTCCTCCCGGAGCTCGGCGATCGCCCTCACGAGCGCGGCCTCGGTCTCGTTGTCCAGCGCCGAGGTGCCCTCGTCGAACACGATCAGCTCCGGCCGCAGGTAGAGGGCACGGGCGATCGCGATCCGCTGCCGCTGCCCGCCGGAGACCGCCAGGCCTCGCTCGCCCACCTCGGCGTCGAGCCCCTGGGGGTGCGCTGCCAGCATCGGCCCGAGCTGGGCGAGCTCGACCACCTCGCTGATCCGGTCCTCGTCGACCTCGTCGGGGGGCACGCCGAAGGCGATGTTGCTCCGGATGGAGCCGTCGAACATGGTGACGGACTGGGAGACCAGCCCGACGTGGGAGTACCAGGACTTCAGGTCGTCGGCGATGTCGGAGCGGACGCCGTCGACCACGGCCTCGACGTGGCCCTGCGTCGGCGCGAGCAGCCCGCAGACGATGTCGACGAGCGTGCTCTTGCCACTCCCGCTGCGCCCGCAGATCCCGATCGACTCGCCCCGCCGGAGCCCGAGGTCGATGCCTCGTACGGCGTGGCGGTCGTCGTCGCCGTAGGAGAACCAGACCGAGTCCACGTGGAGCGACTCGAGCCTGCCGACAGGCTCCTCGATCGCCCGCCGCTGGGAGCGCAGGTCGGGTGCGTGGTCCATGGTCACGTAGTCGTCGTAGAGGTGGTCGACGGCCGGGGCCGCGAAGCGGAAGTTGTTCAGCGACAGCACGATCCGCTGGAGCGACGGCTGCAGGCGGAAGCCGACGTACGCGAACAGGCCGACCACCGGCACGGGACCCGCGTCGCCGCCGCCGGTCAGCGCGGTCACGGCGACCAGGACCAGCAGCAGGAGGACCAGACTGGTCTCGATGATGGTGCGGGGGAGCACGAGGGTGGCTCCCTTGACGTACTGGGCGCGTGCGGCGCGCATCCGGGTCCTCGCGAACATGCGCACGAAGAACGGCTCGTTGCCGTGGAGCTTGATCTCGCGGATGCCGACCAGCGTCTGCTGCAGCTGGTGGAGGGTCTGCTTCGCCTCGTCCTGGCTGATCTGGCCGAGCCGCCGCAGCCGGGGCTGCAGCACCCGGAGCATCAGCAGGATCACCGGACCCAGGATGCCCAGCGCCAGCAGCGTCGCCCCGGGGGACATGGCCAGCATGAACGCCAGCAGCACCACCGTGGCGAGGAGGTCGGTCACCAGGGTGACCATGGGGATCATGACCGACCCCACCAGCACCTGGACCCCGTTGAAGGCGTTGCGGGTCAGCTCGGAGGTCTTGCGCCGGAGGTGGAACGCGTAGGACTCGTGGAGGTAGCCGTTGAGCATGGTCGCCGACAGCCTGGCGCCGGCCCGCCACAGGATCCGCTGCTGCACGTAGGTCTGCACGACCATCACCACGCCGCGCACCACGAAGAAGGCCGCCAGCATCGCGGCCGCCCACACCGTCTTGGCGTCGTTCGAACCTCCGGGGACGTAGCCCGAGACGTCGCCCACGACCGGCAGCCGGATCTCCCCGTTGCCGGTGGCGAGGCCGAGCACGACCACGATCAGCGCCGCGCCCAGCGTCTCGAGGGCGCTGCCGAAGATCGACAGGCCGACCAGCACGGCCATGCTGCGGCGGCGCACGCCGTCGGCCAGCACCCACGCCTTGGCCAGGGTCCCGCGACGCGAGGAGCGCCCGGGCTCGCGGGGGACGGCCTCGGAGGTGTCGAGGACGGCGTTCGCGTCCGCGGACGACGACACGGGCGACTCGGCCGTGGTCACGCCAGCCCCCACAGGTCGAACGACGGGCCGACGATGGTCCGCAGCCGCTGCAGGTCGGGGTGGAGCGCCTCGTGGATGCGCTCCCTGAGCTCGGGGGAGACCTCGGTCTGCGTGGGCCGCTGGGGACGCATCGTCCACGATCGCAGCGTGTGCTTGGCCGAGACCGGGATCCGCTCGAGCACCTGGGTCCGCGCCAGGGTCCCGCGTACGGCGGCCAGCGGTCCGGGCATCCGTCGGTGGGCGTCGCCGGGGTTGTGCATCTCGTCGAGGTCGGCCGGCGTGAAGCCGGGGTCGACGCCGAGGAACCCGTAGACCTCGGCCAGCAGCGACGACCGGTCCTCGCGGAGCCGGTCGGAGGACAGCACCAGGACCTGGTCGCGGTCGAAGTGGTCGAGGTAGGCGTCGAGCTGGGCGCCGTACCGGGCGGACTCGAGGTAGATCGGCTGCTCGAAGACGGCCTGGTCGATGCTCCGGAGGTCCGGCTTGCGGTCCAGCCGGTGCTGGTAGAGCGACCGGATCCGGGCAACGGGCTCACGCAGCAGGTACAGGATCTTCACGTCCGGGCACGCCGCGGCGATCCGCTCCGGCACCCCCGGGTGGAGGGCCGCCACCGAGTAGTTGGTCGACCCCTCCCCACAGACCTGCCCGGGGAGCGCGTCGTCGAAGAGCCGCTCGTAGGCGGCCAGCCCGTCGTCGTAGTGGTCGCTGAAGAACCGCGGCTCGCGGGGCTTGCAGAAGAAGATGTCGGGATGCTCCCAGAGGTACGCCGACAAGCTGGTGGTGCCACTCTTCATGGCCCCGATCAGGATGAAACCCGGCAACATCACGGCCCCCCTCAGCCATGGTCCGACGCACGGAGCGTACCCCGCACCGTGGCGCCACACCATCGGATCACGTGAGCTGGCCGAGGTCGTCGGCACCCAGCGCCGGCGCCGTCTCCCCCATGAGCGCGTGCACGCGGGTCCACTGGTCCGCGAGCCGGCTGCGCACCTCGGTCGGCAGCTCCTGCTGCCGGACTGCTGCGCCCTCCGCCTGCAGGGCGCTGGTGGAGCGACCGAGCAGCGCGCGGCCGGCCCGCCGCACCGGAGCAGGGAGGGTCTTGGCCCGGTCCAGCCAGCCCGACTCCCACAGCCGGAGGAGGAGCGGGTTGAAGGCCACCTTGCTGCGGGTCTCGTTGGAGCGCTCGGCGGTGCCGGCGACGTCGCGCAGCCCGAGGAAGTGCGTGACCCGCTGCCAGCCCGCCGACTCGGTCCCGGCCAGGTCGGCGAGCCGGACCAGCAGCACCGACCCACGTCCGTAGTGGTCCAGGAACGGCTCCAGCGCGTCGGCGTAGCAGGACATCGCGACGTACGGGTTCGCAGGGTCGGCCAGGGCGTCCGGCAGCGGACGCTGCTCGCGGGAGCGCTGCCGCTCGTGGAGGTAGTGGCTCCGGAGCCGCTCCTCGGGGTCCCGCACCAGGTAGATCAGCCTGGCTGCCGGGAGGGTGGCGTGCATCCGCTCGGCGACCCGGGCCGCGATCCGCGGGTCCGCGTACGACGCGGACGCCTCGCCGGTCGTCAGGTCCGGGTCGGTGCCGGCGAAGTAGGCGGCGTAGAAGCCCGTGCCCCGCGCGAACTCGGCGTCGTTCGAGAAGAAGTGCGGTTCCTTGGCCTCGGGGAGGTCGCAGTCGGGGTGGGTGCCGAGCCACCGGAAGAGCGAGGTGGTGCCGGCCTTCATGGCGCCGATGACCACGAAATCGGGAAGCCGCACGGACTCCGCCCCCGCCATCTCGCCCCCTGCCGACAGCTGTGCCGCCGGTCCGGCGACGGGGGGCAGGATACTCCACCGGAGCGCGCCCCTCGGGGCGATCGCTGTGCCACGATGGGCGCCGAGCACGCCCCCCAGGTGCGGCGTGGACGGCAAACGGTGAGGAAAGGGGGCCGACCGCGATGCTGCCGACGTTCCTGGTGATCGGTGCGGCGAAGTCGGGCACCTCGAGCCTCTTCTCCTACCTCCGTGGTCACCCGGAGGTCTTCGTGACCACGCCCAAGGAGCTGCACTTCTTCTCCCACGGCTGGCGCCGCGGACTGGGGTCCTACGAGGGCTACTTCGAGGGCAGCGAGGGCTACCGGGCCCGCGGCGAGGCGTCGACGAGCTACACCCAGGCCCCCCGGTTCGAGGGTGTGCCCGCCCGGATCGCCGAGGCGGTGCCCGACGTCCGGCTGGTCTACCTGATCCGGAACCCGGTCGAGCGGATCCGGTCGCAGTACGTCCACTACGTCGACCGGGGGCGCGAGGGCAGGCCGCTCGACGAGGCGGTGCGCGAGAACCCCGACTACCTCGACACCAGCCGGTACGCCTACCAGCTCGGTCTCTACCTCGAGCACTTCCGGCGCGACCAGGTACTGGTCCTGGCCAACGACCAGCTCCGCGACGCGCGGACCGACACCATGCGGGAGGTGTTCGGGTTCCTCGGGGTCGACCCGGACGCGCCGATCCGGCCGCTCGACCGCGAGCTCAACCGCTCGGCCAACAAGCGCCAGGCGCCGCCGCTGGTCGACTCGGGGCGTCGCCTGCTGCGCCGGACCCGCCTGGCCCGGCACGTGCCCCGATCGGTGCGCGCCCACGGGCTCCGGATCGTGAGCAGGCCGTTCCCCCAGGAGGTGGCGGAGGTGTCTCCCGAGCTGGAGGAGTGGATCTGGTCCGAGCTGGCCGACGACGTCGTCCGCCTGCGCGAGCTGGTCGGGCCCGACTTCGACCTCTGGGGGCGCGCGTGACCCAGCGGCGCCACGTGCTCTTCGTGGCCGGCCCGGCACCGCTGGGTGGATCCAACCGCAGCCTGGTCACCCTCCTCGAGGGACTCGAGGGGCACGTCACCAGGGTCCTCGTCGCCCCCGGGCACGGGGGGTTCGTGTCCACCGTGCGCGACCGGGGTGCCGCGGACGCCTACGTCGACCTCCCGCGGCTGCGGCGGAGCGAGGGGAGCCTGGTCACCCCGATGCGGCGGGCGGTCCGCGTGCTCGCCTCGGCACGCGTCGCGCTGACGGCGGTGCGGTACCGACGGCAGCTGCTCACGATCCACGCCAACGCCACGACCGGCCTGAACCTCGCCCTGCCCGCGGCGCTGCTGACCCGCACGCCCGTCACCGTCTGGGTGCACGACCCCGTGGGCTCGGAGTGGGGGCGTCGCCTCGGACCGGTGTGGCGGCGACTCCTCCCGGAGGTCACCTGGGCCGCGGTCTCGGACACCGCGACCCAGGTGGCGGTCGACAACGGCCTGTGCCGGGCCTCGGACGTCGAGATCGTGCCGAACCCGATCGATCCCGCCGACGTGGTCGCCCCGGAGCGCCGGGACAACGCGCGCGTGACGGTCGGCTACCTGAGCCCGCCGACCTGGCGCAAGGGCTTCGACCTGCTCCCCGACATCGTGGGACCGCTGGCGGACCTCCCGATCGAGTGGAAGCTCTTCACCAACCGCAACCCCTCCGACTTCAACGCGCCGGTGTGGGACCGGCTCGACCGGATGCCGCACGTGACGCAGACGCAGTCGCACTCCGACGTGCGGCGGGTCTACGCGCAGTGCGACATCGTGCTCGTCCCGTCACGCCAGGAGTCCTTCTCGCGGATCACCGCCGAGGCGATGCTGAACGGGATCCCGGTCGTCGCGACCGACCTGCAACCCATCCACGACATGTTGCGGACGGGGGCCGGAACCGTCTTCCCCGTCGGGGACGCCGCCGCTGCGGCCGCGGCGGTGCGCCGCTTCGCCGTGGACCCCGCGCTGCGGCGTACCGCAGGCGAGGAGGGCGCCCGCCGGGCACAGCGGTTCTCGCCGGCGTCGGTGACCCGACAGATGCTGCGCCTGTACGGCGTCCCTGCGACCTAGCACCCGGCGGCACCCGGCGGCACCCGGCGGCACCCGGCGAGCGCCTCCCGACGCCGGACCGGCCGCCACGGATCAACAATCGATCCACGATTCATCCTCGGCTCTTCAACAGGTCACCGAGCCGCACTAGTCTCCCGTCAGAGGAACCGGACCAAGCCTTGGGGGAGGGCGGTCCCAGTGGGGGAGCTCCGCGGGGGAAGACTACAGAGACGGCTGCGCGAGACCGCGCCGTTGGTGATCGGCGACGCACTGCTGACGTGTGTCGCGTGGACCTGCGCGGTGCTGCTGCGCTTCGACGGCGACGTGCCGCTCAGCGCGTGGTCGGGCCTGCGCGACTTCCTGCCGGTCGTGGTGCTGGTCACCGTGACGGCGTACTTCGCGATCGGCCTCTACAGCGGCGTGCTGCGCTTCGCGAGCGTGCTCGAGGCGCGCCAGATCCTGGTCGCCCAGTGCGTGGTGCTCGGGGTCCTGTTCCCGGTCGTGTGGCTCACCGACCGTCCGGTGCCGCTCTCGGTGCCGATCATGGCGACGGTGATCAGCTGCGGCATGGCCGGGGCCCTGCGGTTCTGGTCCCGGCTGCTGCGGTGGCGCCACGCCACCCGCCAGGACGGCGAGGGCGAGCGGATCCTCGTCATCGGGGCCGGTGAGGCCGGCGACGCCCTGGCCCGGGACATCCGGCTGCACCACTCCTCGCAGGTCGTCGGCTTCCTCGACGACAACGAACGACTCCACGGCCGCAAGATCCTGGGGATCCGGGTGCTCGGCACCATCGACGAGCTGCCCGAGGCCGTGGAGGCCTCAGCGGCGACCCGCGCGGTGCTGGCCATCACCCACGCCGACTCCGCCCTGGTCCGGCGCATCGTCAACCGCTGCCACAACCTCGGGGTCGGCCTCAGCATCGTGCCGCCGCAGTCGGAGCTGCTCGGCCGCCAGGTCTCGCTGCAGGACGTCCGTGACATCGAGATCGCCGACCTGCTCGGCCGGGCGCAGGTCGACACCGACCTCGACGCCGTCCGCCACCTCGTCGAGGGGCGCCGCGTGCTGATCACCGGTGGCGGCGGGTCGATCGGCTCCGAGCTGGCGCGACAGGTGGCGTCGTTCGGGCCGGCCACCCTGGTCCTGGTCGACCACGACGAGACCCACCTCTTCGAGGCGGTGGCCACGCTCCCGCCCGAGGTGTCGCAGCGGCTCGCCGACATCCGCGACCACGAGGCGCTGCGCAGGGTGTTCCGCGAGGCGAACCCCGACATCGTCTTCCACGCCGCCGCGCTCAAGCACGTGCCGATCCTGGAGACCCACGCGGTGCAGGCGGTGCACACCAACGTGATCGGCACCCGCAACGTGGTGCGCTGTGCCGAGGAGGTCGGCGTCGAGCGGTTCGTGTTCATCTCCACCGACAAGGCCGTCCGGCCCTCGAGCGTCATGGGATCCACCAAGCTCGCCGGGGAGCACCTGGTCCTGGGCCGGCCGGGCGAGATGACCGTGTGCGCGGTGCGGTTCGGCAACGTCCTCGGCAGCCGGGGCAGCGTGGTGCCGACGTTCGTCCGGCAGATCCGCGCCGGCGGCCCGGTGACGATCACCGACGCCCGGATGACCCGCTACTTCATGAGCATCCCCGAAGCGGTCCGGCTGGTGCTCCACGCCGCGGCCCTCTCGACGGGTCGCGAGATCTTCATGCTCGACATGGGCGAGCCGATCCGGATCATCGACCTGGCCAAACGGATGATCCAGCTGTCCGGGCAGCGTCCCGGTGCCGACATCGAGATCCGCGTGACCGCGATGCGGCCCGGCGAGAAGCTCGCCGAGGAGCTGCACGCCCCTGACGAGCGGCGGCAGCCCACGTCGCACCCGTCGATCGTCCGGCTGGAGCCGGTGCACATCCCCGCGGGAGTCCTCCGGTCGGCGTTGTCGTCGATCGAGCAGGCCACGAACGAGCAGGACGCCGCCGCCGCGCGAGCCGGGTTGGCGCTCGTGCTGCAGGCGCGTCAGCAGGAAGTCGACACGGAGACGGACCACGAGGTCCGCGAGGAGGAGCCGGCATGCAGGTGAGGACGTATCTGCGGATCTTGAGGCAGCGGTGGCTGCTGGTGGTGCTGCCGTGCATCGCCGCGCTGCTCGTGGCCTACTTCACGCTCCCGGAGGACGACTCCTCCGGTCCCGTCGTGAGCAACTACGAGGCGACGGCGACCCTGATCGCCCCGATCACCGTTCCGACGGAGGAGGAGCAGCTCAACCTCGCGACCGTGGCGCTGTACGTCACGACCGGGAAGATCCCCGAGCGCGCGGCCGCCCTCCTCGACTACGAGGGGGAGCCGCAGGTGCTGGCGTCCTCGGTGACAGTGACGCCCAACCCGGAGACCAGCACCCTGGCGATCACCTCCACCGACCCCGACGGCGCGGCCGCGGCGGAGCGGGTCAACGTCTTCGCCGAGGCGACGATGGCCTACTTCAAGTCCGAGCAGCAGAAGGTGGCGGCGGAGCGCCTGACCGAGGTGCAGCAGCAGATCAAGAGCCTCAAGAACGACATGGCGGCACTCGGCCCGGTCGACGCCGACGACCCGACGACCGAGAGCGAGCGGGCTGCGCTGAGCCAGGCGCTCACACCGCTCTACTCCGAGCGCAACGCGCTCACCGGCGGCCAGCAGGACCGGCTGACGATGCTCCAGTCCGGCGTGGCGATCCCGAAGACGACGCAGTCGTTCGCGGCCCCGTCCAGCCCCGCGATCCGGATGGGCATCGCCGGGCTGCTCGGACTGCTGCTCGGGGCCGCCCTGGCGCTCGTCGTGGAGCGGATCGACTCCCGGATGCGGACCCGCGAGCAGGTCGAGGAGGCCACCGGTCTCGCGGTGCTGGCCGAGATCCCGCTGCTGCCGAGCCGCCAGCGGAGCGGGGTCGTCAGCGCGAGTCGTCCCGCGAGCGCGGCCGCCGAGGCGTTCCGCACCCTGCGCAGCTCGGTGCTGTTGAGTCCCAGCGTGGTGGCCGCCCCGGCCAAGGGTGGGCGCGGACGCGAGTCCGTCGTCCTCCTGGTGACCAGCGCGCTGCCGGGCGCGGGCAAGACCACCACGGTGGCCAACCTCGCCGCGGTGATGGCCGAGGCCGGACGCCGGGTGCTCGTGCTGTCGCTGGACCTGCGCAACCCGACGCTCCACGAGCACTTCAACCAGCCCAACGGCACCGGGATCTCCGAGCTGCTGTCCGCCGATCGCGGCCGGCACCTCGCCGAGGTGGTCCACGAGACCGACGTCCCGGGCGTCTCGATCGCCACCAGCGGGCACGACACCGACCACCCGGGAGCGGTGCTGGCCTCGGTGCGCCCGCTCATCGCGGCCGCCCGCACGCTGGCCGACGTGGTGATCATCGACGCACCGCCGATGCTCGTGGTCTCCGACGCCCTCGACGTGGCGCGCCACGCCGATGTGACGCTGCTGGTCAGCAAGCTCAACAAGACCACCCGCTCGCAGGCGGAGGAGTGCCAGCGCCTGTTCACGCGGTTCGGTGTCTCGGCGCTCGGCACGGTCCTGGTCGGTTCCCGGCCCGCCGGAGCGCGCTACGGATACCCGACGGTGCGCACGGAGCCGCACGAGGAGGCGGGTCCCGATCCCGTCGACGGGGTCGCGGTCGAAGCCGCGTCGCCGCCGGCGGACGACCGCCTCGCCCGTGACGGGGACGGAACCTGACCGACAGCCACTTTCCGGACGCTTGGGGGGAGCTATGGAGACGACAGCGAGGACGTCGCTCGGACGACGACTCGACACCCGCACCGCACGCGTGTGCGTGGTCGGTCAGGGGTACGTGGGGCTGAGCCTGGCGGCCGCGGCCGCCGTGGAGGGCTTCCACGTCACCGGCATCGACGTGGACGCCGAGCGCGTCGCGGCGCTGGCCGGGGGAGAGCTGGTGGTGCCCGGCGTCGAGGAGGCGCTGTTCGTCCAGGCCGCCGAGTCCGGCCGCCTCGGGTTCGGCAGCGACTACGACCCGGTCGCCACGGCCGACGTCGTCGTGATCTGCGTCCCGACCCCGGTGCACGAGCACCGGCCGGACCTGTCGATGGTGGAGTCGGCGGGCCGGGCGGTCGGGGAGCGGTTGCGGCGTGGTGCCCTGGTGATCCTCGAGTCCACGACCTACCCCGGCACCACCGAGCAGGTGCTGCGGCCGCTGCTCGAGCGGCCGCGGTTCCGCGCCGGGCAGCAGTTCTGGCTCGCGTTCTCGCCGGAGCGGATCGACCCGGGGAACGTCAAGTACGGGCTGCGCACCACGCCGCGCGTGGTCGGCGGGATCGACGAGGCGTCCACCGAGCTGGCGGCCGCGTTCTACTCGACGGTCGTCGACGACGTGAACCCGGTCTCCGGGTGCCGCACCGCCGAGATGGCCAAGCTGCTCGAGAACACGTTCCGGATGGTCAACATCGCCCTCGTCAACGAGCTGTCGGCCCTGTGCGCCGAGCAGGGCATCGACACCTGGGAGGTCATCGAGGCGGCCGCGACCAAGCCGTTCGGGTTCATGCCGTTCCACCCCGGCCCGGGCGTCGGGGGGCACTGCATCCCCCTCGACCCGACCTACCTCGCCTGGCAGTCGCGCCGCGACACCGGCCGCCCGTTCCGGCTGGTCGAGCTCGCCCAGGACATCAACGCCGAGATGCCGGCGTACGTCGCGCGGCGCATCGGCGACGCCCTGGGCGACCGGGGCGTCCCCCTGCCGCGGGCCGAGGTGATGGCGCTGGGGGTCACCTACAAGCCGGACGTCGGCGACCTCCGGGAGTCCGCGGCGGTGAAGACGCTCGAGATGCTCGCCGCCAAGGGAGCCCGGATCCGCTACCACGACCCGTTCGTCCCGCGGCTGCAGACCGACGTGCTCAGGCTGCGGCGTACTCCGCTGACCGCCGCCAACCTCGAGGCGGCCGACGCGGTCGTCGTGCTCACCCCGCACTCGCAGTACGACCTGGACGCGCTGACGCGGAGGGCCGGGTTCGTGTTCGACGCCCGCAACGCCCTGCGCCGGCGGGGCGACGACCGGGTGGTGACCCTGTGACGCCGATGCTGGACGACTGTCGCTACGCCCGGGCCCACGCGGCGCTGTGGCGCGACACGGGGGTGCACGTCGTGGCCCTCGCCCCGCGGGCGGGGGCGGACGTCTCGGTGCTCGGAGGGGGCAGTGCCCTGCTGTGGCGGCTCCTCGACGAGCCCCTGGCGCTCCAGGACATCAACCGCAAGCTGCAGGCCGCCGGCGCGGCTCCCGACGACCCCGACGAGGTCGCGAAGTGCCTCGACGACCTGGTCGAGCGAGGCCTGGTGGCGTGGATGATCGAGGAGGACGAGCTGTGAGCCCCGCACCGCAGCTCGGTCCGCTGCACGACACCCTGACCCGGGCCGTGGCCGCCCACGGCCTGCCCGGGAGCACCCTGGACCTGCCGGCACGGCCGCTGCCGACGGAGGAGTTCGACGCGCTCGTGAGGTCGGTGCAGTCGCAGCGCCTGACCGGCTTGATGTGGGCGGCCGTCGAGGCCGGCGCGCTCCCCGTCACCGCGGAGCAGCGGCGCCGGACCGAGTGGCTGCACGTCGAGGTGCTGGCGGGCGTGCTCGCGCTGGAGCGCCTGCTCCTGGAGACCGTCGACGCGCTGGAGGGCGCAGGGGTCTCACCGAGGGTGCTCAAGGGTCCCGTGCTCGCGCACGTCGACTACCCCGAGCCGGCGTGGCGGACCTTCGGCGACATCGACCTGCTGGTGCGCAGCGACGACTTCGAGCGGGCGGCCGTGGTGCTGGAGCAGCGGGGTCACCGGCGCCGCTACCCCGAGCCCCGGCCGGGCTTCGACAGCCGCTACAGCAAGGGGACCAGCTTCGTGACCAGCGACGGCCTCGAGCTCGACCTGCACCGCAGCTTCACCATGGGACCTCTCGGCGTCCGCCTCGCCGTCGACGAGCTGTGGTGCTCCTCCCAGTCCTTCCGCATGGCCGGGCACCGGCTGGAGGCGCTCGGCGTGGAGGAGCGCTTCGTGCACGCGTGCTACCACGCCGCCCTCGGCGACGCGTCCCCACGGCTGGTGCCGCTGCGGGACGTCGCACAGCTGGCGCTGACCTACCCCCTGGACGGGGAGCGGATCCACCGGCTGGCGCGGGCCAGCGGTGGTGAGGCGGTCGTGGCGCAGGCAGTCCGGCACGCGTGGTCGCTGCTCCGCATCGCCGACGTCCTGGCGATCTCGGCGTGGGCGCAGTCCTACCGCCCGGACTCCCACGAGGTCGCCGACCTCGCGGTCTACGAGCGGGGCTCGAGCTACGCGCGGAAGTCCGTGGCGGCCATCCGGGCGCTGCCGCTGCGCGAGCGGGCGTCGTACGTCTACGCGCTGGCGTCGCCGACCCGGTCCTACATCGGGGACCGGCACGCGGGGCGGATGGCGCGCCTGCGGGCCGGGCTCCGACAGTCGCGGCTGGGTGCGGGCGGGCGGTGACCGACATGAAGGTGCTGTGGCTCACCAAGGGCCTGGGCCGGGGCGGGGCCGAGATGCTCCTCGTCGGGCTCGCCCGGGCGATGGACCGTCGCGACCTGACCATCGAGGTGGCCTACCAGCTGCCCGGGAAGACCGCGCTGGTCGGGACGCTGGAGGAGCTCGGCGTACGCACGCACCTGATCGGGGGTGGCGCCGCGTGGCCGTGGAGCCTGCGGCGGCTGGTGCGCGAGCAGCACTACGACATCGTGCACTCCCACGCCCCCCTCGTGGGCGCGGCGGCCCGCGTGGTGGCGCCCGCCGGCACCGTGCTGCTGCACACCGAGCACAACACCTGGCAGCGCTACCACCCGGCGACCCGGCTGGCCAACGCCGCCACCATCGCCCGCAACGACCAGGTGTGGGCCGTCTCCGACCAGGTGGCGGAGTCGATCCGGCTCCCGCGCCCGCTGCGGCTCCCCGACGTCGACGTGATGCTGCACGGCGTCGACCCCTCGAGCTTCCCCCGCGGCCCCGAGGCGCGCTGCGAGGGCCGCCGCCGGCTGGGGATCGGCGAGGACGTGCTCGTCTTCGGGTCGGTGGGCAACCTGGCGGTCAAGAAGGACCAGATCACGATGATCCGGGCCTTCGGCGAGGCACACCGTCAGCTGCCCGCATCGCGGCTGGTCCTGATCGGGACCGGCCCGCGCGAGCCCTACCTGCGCTCCCTGGCCGAGCACCTGGGGCTGGCGGACGTCGTGCACTTCCTGGGCATGCGGGACGACGTCCCCGCGCTCCTGCCGGCCCTCGACGTCTTCGTCCTGTCCAGCCTGCACGAGGGACTGTCCATCGCGGTGGTCGAGGCGCTCGCGGCGGGAGTGCCGGTGATCTCCACGAACGTGGGCGGCCTCCCGCAGCTGATCACCGACGGGGAGCACGGCGTCCTGATCCGGCCCCGCGACGCCGACGCCCTCACCCGGGAGATGCTCCGGCTGGGTCTCGACGACGCCGAGCGCGCCCGCCTCGCCCTGGCGGGGCCGCGGCGCGCGGAGAAGTTCGGCATCCAGGCGGCCGCCGACGCGCTGGTGGAGCGCTACCGCCGTTCCTCGGGACGGCGCGACCCCGAGGGGAGCGTCCGATGACGACGCAGGCGACGCTCCAGGTCCGGCGTCTCGAGCCGCAGGACGAGCCCGAGGTGCTCTCGCTCCTCACGGCCACGATGGCGGGCGGACCCACCGGCACCCGATCCTCGGCGTTCTACACCTGGAAGCACCGCGACAATCCGTTCGGCGCCTCGCCCGGCCTGGTCGCCGAGGCCGACGGCGCCGTCGTCGGCGTACGGCTCTTCCTCCGCTGGGAGCTGCGCCACGGCGACCGGCTGCTCCGGGCGGTGCGGGCCGTCGACACCGCCACCCACCCCGACCACCAGCGTCGCGGGATCTTCAAGACCCTGACGCTCACCCTGCTCGACCAGCTCGACCGCGAGGAGGGCATCGACCTGGTCTTCAACACGCCGAACGCCGACAGCCGTCCCGGCTACCTCCGCATGGGCTGGCAGGAGGTCGGGCAGCTCCCGGTCCGGATCAGCCCGGTCCGGCCGATCAGGTTCCTGCGCGGTGCCCGGGCGGCGAACGCGGCGAACGCCTCGGGCTCGGCCTCGGCGGTGGCGACGCCGGCGTCCACGGAGGCGGTGACCAGCCGTCTGCCGAGCGCCGCCGACGTGCTGGGCCACCACGACGAGGTGCAGGCACTGCTCGTCCGGCGGCGGGTGTCCGACGGCATCCACACCCCGCTCTCCCCGAGCTACCTGTGGTGGCGCTACGCCGCGGCACCCGGCCTCGACTACCGGGCGGTGGCCGTGCGGCGGCGCGGCGAGCTGGTGGGGCTCGGACTGGGCCGGCTGCGCCACCGGGCCGGGCTCACCGAGTTCACCCTCGGCGACGTGCTCGTCGCTGCCGGCGACGACGCAGCGGCGCGCCGCGTGCTGCTCGGCGCCCGGCGCTCCGGTGTCGACCACGTGGCCGTCCACGCCGCTCCGGGCACCGAGATCGCCCGGGTGGCGCGCACCGCCGGCTACCTGTCCGCACCCGGCGGCGGCATCGGACTGGTGGCGCTGCCGCGGCCCGGTTGCCCCGACGACGTGCTCGACCAGGGCCGGTGGCGGCTGTCCCTCGGCGACCTCGAGGTGTTCTGATGTCCCACTCCGTCTCGCCCTGGGGCACCCGTGCGGTCTCCGTGCTGGGGGTGCTGCTGGTCACGGCGTACGTCGGCCTGACCGCGTGGGCCGCGACCCGGACCCCCTACGACATCTGGATCGCGCTGCTGGTGCTGCCGCTGCTGGTGCTCGTCTCGGTCCCGATGCTGCTCAAGGCGGGGCACCGCGACCCCGACCCCCGGTTCATCCGGATCCTGATGTGGGCGTTCGTCGTCAAGATCCTGGCCACGGCCGCCCGCTACGGCCTGGCGTTCTGGATCTACGGCGGCCCCTCCGACGCGGCCGCCTACCACAACGAGGGCACCCGGCTCGCGATCGAGTACCGCGCCGGCAACTTCTCGGCCGAGCTCGGCAGGGACTTCATCGGCACCGGCTTCATCCGCGCGCTCACCGGCGGCCTGTACGCCGTGACCGGCCCCAGCATGTACCTCGCGTTCGGCGTGTTCGCGCTGCTGGCGTTCTGGGGCACCTACTTCCTGTACCGGGCGTTCCGGGTGGCCGTGCCCGGGGGCGACGCCCGGCGCTACGCCTTCCTCGTGCTGTTCCTGCCGTCGATGCTCTACTGGCCCTCGAGCCTCGGCAAGGAAGCCTTCATGATCCTCGGGATCGGGCTCTTCGCCTACGGCAGCGCGCAGCTGCTCAGTGGCTACCACCGCTGGCCGGGCCCCCTGGTCATCGGTGTGCTGATGACCGGTGTGGTCCGTCCGCACGTGACGGCGGCCCTGTTCGTGGCGCTCGGCGTGGCGTTCCTGCTCCGTCGTCGGCCGACTCCCGCGACCGAGCTGACGCCACTCGTGTACGTCGCCTCGGCCGTCGTGCTCGCGGTCAGTGGCCTGGCCGTCGTGTGGCAGGCCGCCAGCTTCCTCAACATCGACGGCCTGTCGGTGTCCAGCCTGGACTCGGCGATCGACGACACGGCCCAGCGCACCGACACCGGCGGCTCGTCCTTCGAGTCCACGGGCGTCGACGGCCTGGCCGACCTGCCGCTGGCCGCCTTCTCGGTCCTGTTCCGGCCGACGATCGTCGAGGCGTCCAACCCGCAGATGCTGCTGGCGGCGGCCGAGAGCGCCCTGCTGATGCTGCTGGTCGTCCTCGCCTGGCGCTCGCTCGTGCAGGTCCCCGGCCGCCTGCGGCGAGAGCCCTACCTGATCATGTGCCTGGTCTACGTCCTGCTGTTCATCTTCGCGTTCTCGAACTTCTCCAACTTCGGGATGCTGACGCGACAGCGGGTGCAGGTGCTGCCGTTCGTGCTCGTCTTCCTCGCCCTGCGCCGTCCCCCTCCCACCTACGAGGCGGAGGCGCCCGACGCTGCCGTCGAGAACACACGCCAAGGAGCATCGACGTGACCCTGCTGACCACGACCTCGAACGCCCGGCCCGCGCTGCTCGGCGGGGCGCCGGCGTTCACCGAGAGGCTCCCGCTGGTCCGGCCCGCGCTGGGTCGGACGGACCTGCTGGCACGACGGCACGCCGACATCCTGGCGTCCGGCATCCTGACCAACGGTCCGACCGTGCGCGAGCTCGAGGAGACCGTGGCGGCGCGGCTCGGCGTCCCCCACGTGGTGGGGGTGTCGAGCTGCACCTCGGGGCTGATGCTGGTCCTGCAGGCGGTCGAGGCCGCCGGGCCGGTGGTGATGCCGAGCTTCACGTTCTCCGCCAGCGCCCACGCCGTCGCCTGGGCAGGCGGCACGCCGGTGTTCGCGGAGGTGTCCGAGGACTCCCTCACCCTCGACCCCGAGGACGCGCAGCAGACCCTCGACGCGCTCGGCGGCACCGCGCGTGCCCTCACGGCCACCCACGTCTACGGCACCCCGTGCCGCACCGAGGCGCTCCAGGCGGTCGCCGACCGGGCGGGGGTGCCGCTGGTCTACGACGCCGCGCACGGCCTGGGCTCGGTGCGCCGGGGCACCCCGGTGGGCGGCTTCGGCGTGGCCGAGGTGTTCTCGCTGAGCCCCACCAAGGTGGTGGTCGCCGGCGAGGGCGGGCTGGTCGCGACCCACGACGCCGACCTGGCCCGCGCGATCCGGCTCGGTCGCGACTACGGCAACCCGGGCGACTACGACTGCCGGTTCGTCGGCCTCAACGCGCGGATGTCGGAGCTGCACGCGGCCACGGCGCTGCACTCGCTGGGGCTGCTCGACTCCGCGCTGGCCCGGCGCCGCGCGATGGTGAGGCTCTTCTGGCGTGAGCTCGGGGCGGTCCGGGGTGTCCGGGGCCCCACCCTCGACCCGGACGACGTCTCGACCTACAAGGACCTCACCCTCGTGGTCGACCAGGACGAGTGCGGGCTGACGGCGCGGGACCTGGCGGCCGCGCTGGGCGCGGAGGGTATCGACTCCCGCCACTACTACGACCCGCCGATCCACCAGCAGCAGGCCTACGCCCACCTGCCGCGCCGGGAGCTCCCGCTGACCGACCGGCTCGCGGCCTCCGTGATCTCGCCGGCCCTGTGGTCGCACATGACCGACGACCAGGTCCGCGGGATCGCCGACGCCGTACGCCGGATCGTGGCCCACGCCGACGAGATCGTCTCGGTGCGCGGGGGAGTGGAGTCCTGATGTCCACCCACGTGCTGGTCGGCCCGGCGGACTCGCTGGAGGCCGACTGCGTGGCGGCGTCGCTGCGTGCCGCGGGGGTGTGCACGACCACGGTGCCCACGGACGACGTGGACGCCGTGCTGCTCCTGGTGACCCCGGGAGGTGCGCCGGACGGCGCCGCGGGGTTCGACGACGATCGGGAGCGCCCGCTGCTGCTCCTCGGGTCCACCTCCGACCCGTCGACGGCGCGCGTCGCGCGTCGGCTCGGTGCGGCGGGAGTCGTCGACTGGTCGGTCCCGACCGACACCCTCCTGGAGGCGTTGGGCCGCATCACCGCGGGTGCGGCGTGGTCCTCCGGCGAGGCCACGGCGGGGGTCGACCCGCTCGGGGACCTCACCGGTCGCGAGCTGGACGTGGTGCGGCTCATGGGGCAGGGAGCGACCAACGAGGCCATCTCGCGTGCCCTCGGGATCAGCTACCACACCGTCCGCACCCACGTGGCCCACGTCCTGGCCAAGCTGGGGGTGTCCCACCGCTACGCCGTCGTGTCCGTGATGAGGATCAGCGACCGGCCCGCTCCGGTGCTCGCGGGGAGTGGTCGCGCGTGAGGATCATGGTCGCCCACCGCGCACCCAGCGTGGCCGACGGGCTGGCCCGGCAGCTGCGCGAGCAGCTGCAGCTGACCGCCGTGGCGGTGACCTCGGCGCGACCCGCCGAGTGGCCGATCGACGCCGACGGCCGCGACGTCGCGGTGGTGGACGCCCAGCTCGCGCCCGACCACGCGGCGGCCCTGTGCCGCCAGGTCGTGGCCCGCGGGATCCGGGCGATCATGATCGTCGACCCGGGAGCCGTGAACCACCTCGGACTCCTCGAGCACGGCGCTGCGGGGCTCGTCGTCCCGAGCGACGGAGTGGCCGGGGTCCTCGATGCCGTCCGGACCGTGATGGCCGGCCACGTGCACGTCCCCGCCCACCTGCTCGGATCGGTGCTGCACGCCCTCATCGTGGAACGTCGGGGCGCCGATCCCGACCTCGACCGGGTCGCCTCCCTGAGCCCGCGGGAGCGTGAGGTGCTGGCGCTCCTCGGCGCCGGCGCCGGCACCCGCGAGATCGCCGACCGGCTGGTCATCTCGCCCTACACGGCCAAGACCCACATCAACCGGCTGCTCGGCAAGCTCGGCCTCGCGTCCCGCACCGAGGCAGCGACCTTCGCCCTCGACCACGACATCCGCTCGGAGCTGATGGAGGTCACCGGTGACTGACCTGCTGCACGCGAGGCCCCGTCGCACCGTCGACCTGCCGACCGAGCGGAGCCGGGGTGGCGCGGTCGTGCAGCCGCCGACCGAAGGTCCCCCCGTCGCCCTCAACCCGACCGCCCTGGCGCTGTGGGAGCTCTGCGACGGACAGACCGCCGTGGAGGAGATGGTGGCCGCGGTCTGCGCGCTGTTCGAGCTGGAGCCCGGCCGCACGCTGACCGACGTGGAGACCGCGCTGGAGGACATGAGGGCCGCGGGGGTGATCCGGTGACCACGCTGCTCGACCAGCCGGCGGTCCGCGCCTCCGTCGGCCACGAGACGGCCGGGGGACTGGTGAGCCTCGGTCGTTGCCGTGCCCTCGACCACACCTTCGAGCTGCTGGTCCCGGCCGAGGCGGAGATGGTGGAGGTGCTGGGCCACCTGGTCGGTCCCTTCCTGCGCACCAGTGGCGCGGCCCGGGCGGAGTGCGCGCGCTACACCGTGCACCGCCCGTCCGACGCCGACCACTACCTGCTCTGCCACGACGGGGAGCGGGTGGCGGCCGGCCGGACCGCCCGCGACGTGGCGGCCTCGCTGGCGTGGCACGTCAACCGCACGACCATCGACCGCTCCGCCCACCGCCTGCACCTGATGCACGCCTCGGCCGTCACCCGAGCGGGGATGACCGTGGTGCTGCCGGCGGACATGGAGAGCGGCAAGACCACGACGGCCGCCGGGCTGCTGCGCGAGGGCTTCGGCTACGTCACCGACGAGGCGGTGGCCGTCGACCCGGTCGACGGCCGGGTCCACCCGTTCCCCAAGCGGCTCAGCCTCGACCCCGGGTCGTGGTCGCTGTTCCCCGACCTCGCCTCCAAGTACGACGCCCCGCGGTCACGGCAGTGGCAGATCGACCCCGCCGACCTCGGGGCGGCGACCGCGCAGGGGCCGGTGGCCCCACCCTCGGTCATCGTCTTCCCGGCGTACGTCGCCGGCGCCCGGACCGACCTGCTCCCGATCAGCAGGGCGGAGGCTGCCTACGAGCTGGCCCGGATGACCTTCCGCTTCGCCGAGGCCCCGGGTCGCAACCTGCAGTCGGCGGCGCGGATGGTCGCGAACGCGACGGTCGCGCGCCTGCGCATCGGCGACCTCGACGAGGCGGTGGCGGCGATCGAGGGGCTGGTCAGCGACCGGCTGCTGGAGGAGCTGTGAACGCCGCCCTGCCGGGTCCCGACAGCGTCCTGGCGCCGCGGCACGCCTCGCGCTGGCCGTCGGTCGAGGTCGACGACCAGGTCATCGTCTGGAACGACGAGACCCAGGAGCTGCACCACCTCGACGTCACGGCCACCCTGGTGCTGCGGCTCTGCGACGGCGAGTCGACCCTGTCGCAGACCGCGGCCGACCTGGCGCACCTGTTCGGGGTCGAGCCCGACCAGATCCGGGGCGACGTGATCCGGTGCGCCGGGATGCTCGCGGGGGCCGGCCTGGTGGAGCCGGTCGCCGCCCGCGCCACCTGACGCCCACGCCCGGCCTGTGCCCTCGTCTCCGGGCCGTCGGTCCGACGCGGGCTGGACCCCACAGGAGGTCAGACGGTGGGGACGACGGACCTCCTGTGGGGTGGCTCCTAGCCCGTTCCGGGCACGGCCAGCGGCTGCCCGTGAGCGGCGAGTGGTGTCGTGTTGTCACTCAGCCCGAGCTGGTCGCCGAGCTCTTGCGGCGGCGGCGTCCCGGTGGCGAAGGCAGAACCGGCGAGCGTCTGCACGGCAGGCACCGTCCAGACGAGCGATCCTCCCTGGCCGGCGCCACGCTGCAGGACGGCGTGTCGGTCGGTCGGTGCTGCGTCGATCCGGGGCAAGCCCCACTGTCCCCCCACGTCGATTCCCCCTGTTGTGTCGACGTACCACGACGGTAGGGGATCGCGGCACCCGGGAACATACGCCGTTGGGGGTAATCCAGCAGGTGCGGCGCGACGTCACTCCGAGACGACGACGGTCGCCGCGTCACCCTCGGCCAGCAGCTCGACCGTCCCCGACAGGTTCTGCGAGGCGAGGAACTCCGCGGCGTGGGCCTCCGCCTCCGCCTCGGTGATCGCGATGGGCTGTTCAGACATGGTTCCGGGTCCCTTCAGCAGGTGGTGACGCTCTCGAGGCGGCACTTGAGCAGGAACTTGCACGCCAGGATGGCCAGCGGCCGGGGCAGGTGCGGCAGCCGGTCGATGCAGTCGCAGCAGGCCTCGGTGGCCGAGAACGTGTAGGTCGTGCAGCCGCTCTTCTCCTTGCCGCCCTGGCCGCCCTGGGCGGACGCCTGGGCGGGCTTGCTGTAGTTCGCCACGATCGTGGGCAGGCACTTGGGCGTCCCTGCCGCGAACGCCGGCGCCGCGAGGGTCTGGACGGCGGGCGTGGCCCACACCATGCCTCCACCCACGACCATGCCGCGCCGCAGCACGGTCCGCCGGTCCGGGTGCCCCGATGTCTGGTCGACCCCCGATGTCTGGTCAACGCCGTCGCTCGTCACGATCTGTGCTCCCCCCTTGCACGAACCCGGGGCGTCCCACCACGTGACCGGCTGCGAAACCGGTCCCGGGTCCGGTCCGAGCCTACGCCCCAAGGCCGCCGGAGTCATCGGCCATCGGGTGTAATCCGAGACGGCTCAGTGGGCCTGGAGGGCCGCCGTCCGGCGCGAGGCCTCGGCCATCTCGGCTGCCTTGAGCGCCGTCTCGTCGAGCCGGCCGTGCTCGGCCCACCAGCGCTGGCCCTCCTCGGGCAGGGTGTGGATCGGGTCGTAGTACTCGTAGTGGCGAGAAAGGACTGCGTCGGCGGACACCTCAGGCCCGGTCTCGATCGAGGTCCGGTAGTTCTTGGTCCAGTACGAGATGCCCCGCACCTGGTCGTAGTCGGCGAGCTGGTGCACCCAGCGCTTGCCGACGAACGGCACGTCGCAGACGATGCGGGGCGTGGCGAAGCCCGGCAGGTAGCCCATGATGTGGTGCTGCAGCCGCTGGGCGTCGGCGACCGAGACCCGCCAGTGCTCCGAGAACGGGATCATGTCGCACATGTAGAAGTAGTAGGGCATGATCTGCGCCCCGTCGAGCAGCCGGAAGCACAGGTCGAGCAGCGCGTGCGGGTCGGCGTTGACGCCGTTGAGCAGCACGCCCTGGTTGCGCACGTCGCGGATGCCGGTGTCGAGCATCGCCCGCGTGGCCTTCGCGACCAGTGGAGTCACCGAGTTGGCGTGGTTGACGTGGGTGTGGATCGCGATCGAGACGCCTCGCTCACGGGCGATCGTGGCGACCCGGCCCATGCCGTCGACGACGTCGCCCTGCAGCCAGTGCTGGGGGAGGCCCATCAGGGCCTTGGTGGCGAGCCGGATGTCGCGGATGTTGTCGACCTCGAGCACCTGGGTGAGGAACGCCTCGAGCCGGGGCCACGGCATGTTGGCCACGTCGCCGCCCGACACCACCACGTCGCGCACCTGCGGCGTACGGCGCAGGTAGTCGATCATGTCGCCGAGCCGGTCGTTGGGCTTGCCGACGAACTTCAGCTTGTCGATGACCGCCGTGGAGTTGCCGACCAGGTCCATGCGGGTGCAGTGGCCGCAGTACTGGGGGCAGGTGGGCAGCAGCTCGGCCAGCACCTTGGTGGGGTAGCGGTGGGTGAGGCCCTCGGTGGCCCACATGTCGTGCTCGTGGAGCGAGTCGCGGGTGGCGTGCGGGTGGGAGGGCCAGTCGGTCCGGCGGTCGGAGAGGACCGGGATCATGTAGTGGCGGATCGGGTCGGCGTAGAACGCCTCGGTGAGCGAGCCTGGCCCGGCCGGCTCGGCCGTCGGCACCATCGTGTTCATCATCTGCGGCGGCACCAGCATCGACATGGTCGCCCGCTCGGCCTGGTCCCGCTCCAGGTCGGCGTAGAAGGTCTCGTCGACCAGGTCGCCGAGCAGCTCGCGCAGCTGCTTGACGTTCTTGACGCAGTGGGCGCGCTGCCACTGGACGGACTCCCACTCGGCGGCGGTCACGTCCTTCCAGCCGGGGAAGCGGGTCCAGTCGGGTTCCACCAGCTCGACACGCGCGTAGGGGTACGGCTGACCCGTCTCCAGGTCGATCGCGGTCTCGATGCTCATGGGTCCTCCTCGGGCAGCCTGCAGGGTCGGTGCGTCGTTTGTGCGACGTACGGCTCTTCTGTCAGAGTACGAGAACACTCTCCGGCAAGTCCAACCAACGGCCGGAGGATTTGCGGAAGACACACGAAATTGCGGGAGAAGAAGCAGTGGACGCGGTGCTGACGAGCGACCCGACCGGGTTGCACCGGGTGCTGGACGACGCGGCGGTGCTGCCCCAGGCGGCGCAGCGGCTCGACACCCGCCGCGAGCTGTGGCCCGACGAGGTCCGGATCCGCGTGGAGCGTCTCAACCTCGACGCCGCGTCGTTCCGTCAGCTCGAGCGCAAGCACGACGGCGACGGGGCAGCGGTGCGCGCCGAGGTGCTGGAGATCGTCGCCGCGCGCGGCAAGATGCAGAACCCCGAGACCGGCTCCGGCGGGATGCTGGTCGGCACGGTCGAGGAGGTGGGGGAGCGGTCGCCGCTCGGGCTCCGGGTCGGCGACCGGGTCGCCACCCTGGTCTCCCTCAGCCTGACCCCGCTCGTGATCGAGGACGGCCTCGCCCGCTGGGACGGGCGCAGCGAGCAGGTGCCGGCCGACGGGTACGCCGTCCTCTTCGGCCGCTCGATCGCGGCGGTGCTCCCCGACGACCTCGCACCCGAGCTCAGCCTCGCGGTGATGGACGTGTGCGGCGCCCCGGCCCTCACCGCCCGCGTCGTGGAGCAGTACGAGCGCCCCACCGTGGCCGTGGTCGGCGGAGGCGGCAAGTCGGGCTCGCTCAGCCTCGCCGCCGCCCGCGACGCCGGCGCGGGCCGGACGATCGGCGTCGTGCCGCACCGGGCCGAGGCCGAGGCGCTGGAGGCCGCCGCCCTGGCCGACGAGGTCGTCGTGGCGGACGCCCGCGACCCGGTCGCGCTGCGCGACGCGGTGGCGGCAGCCGGCGGCCCCGCCGACGTGACCGTCGTGTGTGTCGACGTCCCGGGCTGCGAGGGCGGCGCGATCCTCGCGACCGCCGACCGGGGCACCGTGGTCTTCTTCTCCATGGCCACCTCGTTCTCGGCGGCGGCGCTCGGCGCCGAGGGACTCGCGGCCGACGTGACGATGCTGGTCGGCAACGGCTACGCCCCGGGCCACGCCGAGCACGCCCTGCGGCTGCTGCGCGACCATGGGGGCGTACGACGACTCTTCGAGGAGCGACTGTGAGCGACGCGGCGACGGCGGTGCCCCGGCTCGACCTCGACCGGGCACGCGTCGAGCGCGCCCGGTCGCTCGCGCGCACCGTCGGCCAGCCGGTCGTCACGCTGGCCCAGCAGCACACCACCGTGTCGGTGGAACGGGCGACGCTCCGGCTGGCCGGGCTGTCCGGCGCCGACCCCGACGGGACTCCGTGGGTCAACCGGCTCGCCGAGGCGGTCCGGGCCGACGTGGGGCTGGAGCACGGGCTCGCCCTCCCGGTCTGGGACGCGCTGCACCGGGGCGAGGCCGACGACCTCACCACCCTGGCGGCCAAGGCCGGGGCCGGCTCGGTGCGGTTCCGGCTGCCCGAGGGTGACGACGCGGTCCGCGCCGCCGAGGCCTCCCGGGCAGCGGTCGGTGCCGGCATCGCCCGCATCGACCGGCGCCGCGCGGAGCGGGAGGGGCTGATCGCCGAGGTGGGCGACGCGCCCGCGACGCCGTGGGTCTACCTGATCGTCGCGACCGGCGACATCCACGAGGACATCCCGCAGGCGCAGGCGGCCGCCCGGGCCGGGGCCGACGTGATCGCCGTGATCCGCAGCACCGGTCAGTCGTTGCTCGACTTCGTGCCCGAGGGGGCGACCCGCGAGGGCTTCGCGGGCACGTACGCGACGCAGGAGAACTTCCGGCTGATGCGCGCGGCGCTCGACGAGACCTCACGCGAGCTCGGCCGCTACGTCCGGCTCACCAACTACGCCTCCGGGCTCTGCATGCCCGAGATCGCGGCGCTCGCCGGGCTCGAGCGCCTCGACATGATGCTGAACGACTCGATGTACGGGATCCTCTTCCGCGACATCAACCCGATCCGCACGTTCGTGGACCAGCGCTTCAGCCGTCAGGTGCACGCGCGTGCGGGCATCATCATCAACACCGGCGAGGACAACTACCTCACCACGGCCGACGCGGTCGAGGCCGCCCACACGGTCACGACCAGCCAGCTGCTGAACGAGTTCTTCGCGCGGGAGGCCGGGCTCGACGACTGGCAGCTCGGCCTGGGGCACGCGTTCGAGATCGACCCCGACGTGCCCGACTCGTTCCGGCTCGAGCTCGCGCACGCGATGCTGGCCCGGGCACTGTTCCCGGACGCTCCCCTGAAGTGGATGCCGCCTACCCGGCACATGACCGGCGACGTGTTCCGCGGCTACCTGCTCGACGGCTTCTTCAACCTCGTCGGCGCCCTGACCGGGCAGGGGATCCTGCTGGTCGGCATGATGACCGAGGCCGTGGTCACCCCCTGGCTCTCCGACCGCGACCTGGCGCTGCAGAACGTCCGCTACGTCATGAACGCCGCCGGCAACCTCCACGAGGACTTCCGTCCCGCCCCCGGCGGCTTCATCGAGCAGCGCGCCGAGCAGGTCCTCGACGAGTCGATCGCCCTGCTCGACCGGATCGCCTCCGACCAGGACGCCGCCGGCCACCCACCGCTGCTGGCCGCGATCGGCGACGGGACGTTCGGGCTGATGAAGCGTCCGCCCGAGGGCGGGCGCGGCCTCGACGGCGTCGCCCGCAAGTCCGACGCCTACTACAACCCGGCGACCGAGCTGCTCGAGGCCCCTCGAGACGACGCTGACGAGTCTCCTCAGGAACCGGAAGGACGGCAGCGATGACCGACGCGCCCACCGGACCGATCCGCCCGTACGGCGACACCACCGGCGACGGCATGGTGCAGCTGTCGTTCACGCTGCCGATCGCGCACTCCAAGGTCGCCGACGGTGCCGCGCTCCAGCTGGCGAACAGGATGGGCATGGACCCGGCCCTGGTCGTGCACAGCAAGCCGATGGGGGACGGCTTCACGTTCTTCGTGGTCTACGGCCGGGTCAACCACCTGGTCGACCCCAGCCTGGTGAAGGTCGTCGAGCGCGACTTCCCGCTGCTGACCCCCAAGGAGGCCAACGCCGCGATCAAGCGGTCGCTGCGCCGACGGCTGGTCGTGGTCGGGGCCTGCATCGGCACCGACGCCCACACCGTCGGCATCGACGCGATCCTCAACATCAAGGGCTTCGCTGGCGAGAAGGGGCTGGAGTACTACCGCGAGATCAAGGTGGTCAACCTCGGCGCCCAGGTCTCCGTGCCGCAGCTGGTGGAGCGCTCGATCGCGGAGCGGGCCGACGCGGTGCTGGTGTCCCAGGTGGTCACCCAGCGGGACGCCCACCTGCTCAACACCCGGGAGATGTCGGCCGCGTTCCGCGAGGCCTACCCCGCGGGCCAGCAGCCGCTGCTGGTCGTCGGCGGCCCCCGGTTCGACGAGGCGATGGCCGAGCAGCTCGGGGTCGACCGCGTGTTCAGCCGGGGCACCACCCCGGCCGACGTGGCCAGCTTCCTCGTCCACCGGGTCACCGAGCCGACCGGCAGCCCGACCAGGCAGGCGTCGTGACGGCCCCGGCCGGCGGACGGGGCGCCGAGGTCGGGACCCGCGTCGTGCACCGCCGCTACGTCCCGTACTCCCACGCCCACTACGCGGGCAACCTCGTCGACGGGGCCTACAGCCTCGGTCTCTTCGGCGACGTCGCGACCGAGATGTGCATCCTCACCGACGGCGACGAGGGTCTGTTCGCGTCCTACTCCGACGTCCAGTTCGTCAGCCCCGTCCGGGCGGGCGACGTGCTCGAGATCAGCTGTGAGGTGACCCGGGTCGGCACCCGCTCACGGCAGCTCGAGCTCGCCGTGCACGTCGTCGCCCGCGGTGCTGCGACCGCCGAGCGCCCGGGAGCGGCCGCGCTCCTCGAGCCGCCGCTGCTGGCCACGACCGCGACCGGCACCGTGGTCGTCCCGGGCTGACCCACCCGGCCCGGAGGCCGGAACCGCGCGACACGCCGTGCGCAGTGAAATTCCGGCGCTGATTCCGGCCGTCGCCTCCCGCCGCTGACCTGCACGTTCACGCATCGCCGCAGGTCATCGGCCGGTTGACAGAACGGCCCGACGGGACTGAGGGTGCTGGTGTCCGTCGTGCAGGTCGCGGCCTGCGGGACCGCCGTCCGAGTGATGGGTCGGAGGTGGGGCGCCACCACCCGTCCGACCTGGTTCACGGAGGCCGGTCCCGCACCGCGAGGGCGGACGCGGAAGGGCTCTCGGGTTCCCTAGACAACGGACCGCCATCGGCAGCCGGTCGGTCGTGGTTCGGCCCGAAGGACGGGGGGCCCTTCCGCGGCCTGCAGAGGGTCCCTCCTCCCGGCGGCCCGGCTGGCCGCGACGGGTACCTTTGCCCCCGTGCTGCTCCGGTCCGCGTCCGCGCTGCTGGCCGGAGCCCTGATGGCCCAGGCCTTCGAACCGGTCGGGCTCGCCGTGCTGCTGCCCGTGGGGGTGGCGGGATTCGTCCTCTGCGTGCGCGGGCTTCCGGCGAGCCGCGCCTGGCTCCCCGGTCTGGCGTTCGGGGTCGGCTTCCAGTTCGTGCTGCTGTTCTGGATGCGCGCCGTCGGCCTCGGCCCCTGGCTCGCGCTCGCGGGGCTCGAGGCGGCGTACTTCGCGCCCCTGGGCGCGGCGGCCGCCGTGCTGCTGCCCCGCCGGGGCGGGGCCTGGTGGTTCGCGGCCGCCTGGGTCGCCGTGGAGACGATCCGCTCGGACTGGCCGTTCAGCGGGATGCCGTGGGGACGGCTGTCGTACGCCGTCGCCGGCACCGGCTGGCAGGACGCGCTGCCCTACGTCGGGATGGCCGGGCTCTCCTACCTGCTGGCCGTGCTCGGTGCCCTGCTCGCCCAGCTGGTCACCGGTCCGGGCCGGGTGCGCACGGGGCTCGTGGCCGCCGGCGTCGTGGCGGTCAGCCTGGTGCCGACCCTGGTGCCGTGGACCGCACCGACGACCGGCGAGCGCACGGTGGCCGTCGTCCAGGGCAACGTGCCCGGGGACGGCACCGACATCCTGCTCGACCACCGAAAGGTGACCCGCAACCACGTCGACGCGACGGTCGCGCTGGCCGAGGACGTGGCGGCGGGCGAGCAGGAGCAGGTCGACTTCGTGCTGTGGCCGGAGAACTCGACGGCGGTCGACCCGTTCCGCGACAGCGAGGTCAACTCCGGGATCGAGCGGGCCAGCGAGGCGATCCAGGTGCCCGTGCTGGTGGGTGCGATGGTCGACGCCGGTACCGACCACGTGCTCAACCAGGGGATCGTGTGGCTCCCGGGCACGGGCGCAGGCGACCGCTACACCAAGTGGCACCCGGTGCCGTTCGGCGAGTACATCCCCTGGCGCGACCTCGGCCTCGGCAGCTTCGGCCAGCTCCGCCTCATCCCGCGCGACATGCTCGGCGGCACCCGCGTCGAGCCGCTCCCGGTCGGGGACACGCTGGTGGCCGACGCGATCTGCTTCGACGTCGCCTACGACGACGGGATCCACGCCCAGGTGCGCGCGGGGGGCCAGCTGGTGACGGTGCAGACGAGCAACGCGATGTTCGTCCGGACCTCCCAGATCGACCAGCAGTTCGAGATCTCCCGGCTGCGGGCGCTCGAGACCGGCCGCTACGTGCTGGTCGCGGCCACGAACGGCGTCTCCGGGGTGATCGCGCCCGACGGCTCGGTGGTCGACCGGGCCGGCGTCCGCACCCAGGAGGTGTTGGTCGAGCAGGTGGGCCTCGTCGAGGAGCTGACGCCCGCCGTCCGCCTCGGGGCCTGGCCCGGCCGGGTCGCGGTCGGGGTCGCCGTGGTCGGACTGGTGCTGGGGCTGCTCCCGTATCGTCGACGGCAGCGCGACGAGGACGGGACGACATGAGCGGCGTGGGCGGCACCGGGGTCCCCGGCAGGGTGTGCATGGTCGTGCCGACCTACGACGAGGCCGGCAACCTGGCTCCGCTCGTCTCCCGGCTGCGGAGGCTGCACCCCGACGTGGACGTCCTCGTCGTCGACGACGCCTCGCCCGACGGGACCGGCGCCGTCGCCGACCGGCTGGCGGCCGAGGACACCGGCGTCGCCGTGGTCCACCGGGCCGGCAAGGAGGGCCTCGGGGCGGCGTACCTGCACGGCTTCCGGGTGGCCCTCGACGCCGGGTACGACGTGATCGGCGAGATGGACGCCGACGGTTCCCACCAGCCGGAGCAGCTGGACCGGCTGCTCGCCGCGCTGGCCGACGCCGACCTCGTGATCGGCTCCCGCTGGGTGCCGGGTGGATCGGTGACCAACTGGCCGCGGCACCGCCAGGCGCTGTCGCGCGGCGGCAACCTCTACGTGCGGCTGCTGCTCGGGATCGACGTGCGGGACGCGACCGCGGGCTACCGGCTCTACCGCCGCGAGACGCTGGAGAAGATCGACCTCGCGTCGGTGCGGTCCACGGGCTACGTGTTCCAGACCGACCTCGCGGCGCGGGTCCTGCGTGCCGGCCTGTCGGTCCGTGAGGTGCCCATCGAGTTCGTGGAGCGGGAGCGCGGCGAGTCCAAGATGGGGCCGGCGATCGCCGTGGAGTCGCTGCGCCGGATCACCGCGTGGGGTGTGGAGGAGCGGAGCCGGCAGCTGCAGCGCTGGGCCCGGAGCCGCGGGGCGCGGTCATGACGCGGCGGCGCCGCTGGGTCTCGGCGCTCATGGTGGCTCTCTTCGTGGGGGTGCCCCTGCTGGAGATCTACGTGCTCATCCAGATCGGCCAGGTGATCGGCGCGTGGTGGACCATCCTGCTGCTGATCCTGGCCAGCGTCGTCGGGACCTGGCTGGTGCGCCGCGAGGGAGGTCGTGCCTGGCAGGCGCTGACCACCGCGCTCCAGACCGGACGGATGCCCCACCGGGAGCTGGCCGACGGGGCCCTGATCCTGATCGGCGGCACCCTGATGCTGACCCCGGGCTTCGTGACCGACGCGGTGGGTGTGCTGCTCATCCTGCCGGTGACCAGGCCGCTGGCGCGGCGGGTGATGGCCCGGGTGGTCGCCCGACGGCTGCTCGTCACCGGGGCGCCCCGCGACGTACGACGCCCCGGACCCGCCGGCGAGGGGCCGGTGATCCGGGGCGAGGTCGTCGACGACGACTAGGTCGTCACGTGGTGCTCAGCTGACCTTCTTCTTGCGGCTCGCGCCACGGTGGAGGTGGGCGGGGCCGATCTCACCGCCGCGGAGCAGCTCGAGCCGCTCCTTCAGGATGTCCTCGAGCTCCTTCTCGGACCGCCGCTCGAGCAGCATGTCCCAGTGGGTGCGCGCGGGCTTCTCGGCCTTGACCTCGGGCTCGATGCCGTCGACGCTGAGCGACTCGGCGCCGCAGCGTGGGCACTCCCACGTGGCGGGGACCTCGGCCTCCACCGACATGGGGATCTCGAACTCGTGGCCTCGCTGGCAGCGGTAGCCGACCTGCTGTCGCGCGGCGAACTCGATCCCGCGCTCGTCCTCGAAACTCTGGCCTCCGAGTCGGGCGCCGCGTAGCGTGCGCTCCGCCATGAGCCACCTCCCTGATCGTGTGTTCCCCGTCGTGGCGCCGTAGCGGGAACGATCAACCAGCCGCAGCGCGCAAGGGCCTCACCGTCTACAACGGTTCGCCTTGTCCAACGGTACGGCGCTCCGCAAGATTCCCGGAATTCGCACCGATCCGCAGCCTGGGCGAGATCTCGGACACACCCGGAGGGGTGAGGAGCCGGTCAGATCGTCGACGGCACCACGTTGCCCGCCTCGCGGATGCCCCGCTCGGTGTCGACCCTGAGCAGCAGCAGGCCCCCGATGACGAAGAACACGATCAGCGCGAAGATCGCGGGACGGTAGGAATCGGTCATCTGGTAGACGACCCCGAAGACCAGGGCACCGAACCACGAGGTCCCGCGTTCCATCGCGTGGTAGAAGCTGAAGTACTCGGCTTCCTTCCCCTTCGGGATGAACAGGGAGAAGTACGAGCGAGCCAGCGCCTGGGTGCCGCCGAGCACCACCCCGATGCCGAACCCGAGGGCGAGGAAGGGCAGCAGCTCCTGCTCGGGGAGCCAGAGGGCGACGGTGACGATGAGGGACCAGATCACCAGCCCGCCCAGGATGACCCGCTTGGCGCCGTACCGCTGCGCGAGCTTTCCGAAGAGCAAGGCGCCTCCGAACGCGACGAACTGGACCATCAGGATCGTGATGATCAGGACGGACTGGTCGAAGCCGAGCTCCTCCGAGCCGTAGACGGACGACTGGCTGATGACGGTCTGGATGCCGTCGTTGAAGAACAGGTAGGCGACGAGGAAGGTCAGCGCGGTGGGGTAGTGGCGCATCTCCTTCAGCGTCTGCCACAGCTGGCCGAAGCTCTGCCGGACGACGTTCCCGGAGACGGCCTCCACGTCCGCCGGCGGGTGGTTGCGGAGGCGGAGGAACGGGATGAAGGTGAAGGCCGCCCACCACACGGCGGCCGACAGCATGCTCCAGCGGGCGGCCTCGGCGACGTCGAGGCCGAACGGGAGGACGGTGACCAGCGCGAGGTTGGCCGCGAGCAGGAGGCCCCCACCGAGATACCCCCACGCCCAGCCCCGTGACGAGACCCGGTCGCGCTCCTCCTCGGTGGAGATGAGCGGCAGGATCGAGTCGTTGACCACGGAGGAGGCGCCCAGGCAGAGGTTGGCCCCCACGAGTGCGACGGCGCCCAGCTCCCAGTTGTCGCCTCGCGTGAAGAACAGCAGCGACGCGAACAGGGCGCCGGTCCAGGCGAACCCGGCGAGCCACTGCTTCTTCTTCTCGGTCCGGTCGATGAAGCCACCGAGCGGGGGCAGGACCAACGCGGAGAAGACGGTCGCGATCGTGACCAGGAACGCGGGCAGGGCACCCGGTGCCACGCTGAAGCCGAGGAGGTTGACGCGATCGTCGACCGCGGCGTTCTCGGCGATGCCGATCAGGTAGGGGCCGACCAGCACCGTGCTGATGGTCGTCACGTAGGCGCTGTTGGCCCAGTCGTACCAGTACCACGCCCGCTGCTCACGCGCGCGGTTCAGCGGCCCCAGGTCGGCGACGCCCGAGGTGGATGAGCTCATCGAGGTCCTTCCCACTGCCCGCGCTGGACGAGCACGTCCCTGAGTATGTCGGTGCGATCGGTCATCAGTCCGTCGACACCACGATCGAGCAGCACGATCATCTCGTCGGGGTCGTCGACGGTCCATGAGTGCACGTGCTTACCCGCCCGGTGCGCACGGTGGACCAGACCGCGAGTGGTCACCGTCACCGGACCCCGCCGGTGGGGCACCTGCAGCGCCGCGACCCGGCGGCGGGTGAGCAGGTCGGCCAGCCGGCCCGAGGGCAGGCACCGGAACGCGAGCACCTCCAGCGGGGCCGCCGAGGTGGGGACCCGGCCACCGGTGAGCCGGCGGAACCGGTTGATCCGGCGGTGGGAGAACGAGCCGACCAGCACCTGGTCGTGGGCCTGTCGTTCCTCGATCAGCCGGGCCAGCAGCGGGACGGCGGCCGCGGACTTGAGGTCGATGTTGAAGCGGGCGTGCGGCAGCGCGTCGAACAGCTCCTCGAGGGTGGGGATCCGCTCCCGGCCCCCGATCCGGACGCGGCTGATCTCGTCGTACGTCGCGTCGACGACGCCGCCGCTGGTGTCGCTGACCCGGTCGAGCACGGCGTCGTGGAAGGCGAGCAGCACGCCGTCCCGCGTCGCGTGCACGTCGGTCTCCAGGTAGACGTAGCCCAGCGCGGCCGCGTGCCGGAACGCCGTGAGGGTGTTCTCGAGCCCGACCAGCTCCGGATGGGTGGCACCGCCCCGGTGGGCGAAGGCCAGCGGCCGGCGGGCCGCGTCGAGGTAGGCGTACCCGGTGGGCCCCGGAGTGGAGTCGGTCACGTCGGGCATTGTTCCCTGCGTGGCCGGGCCGACGGGCGCCGGAGCGGGGAGTACGGTCGGTGCATGGAGGAACTGACCTGCCCCCGTTGCAGCGCCCCGATGACCAGCCGCCCCCTCGGTACCGGGCAGGTGAGCCAGTGCCCCGAGGGCCACGGCGTGTTCCTCGAGCGGGCCGAGCTCGGCAACCTCATCGAGGCCGAGACCGACTGGCACCGTCACGCCGCCCAGTCCACCGCCCCGCTCCCGAGGATCACGCCCGACATGACAGCCCCGCCCACCAGCCGGAAGCCCGCCCGCGCGTGGGTGGAGACGCTCTTCGAGTGACGGGTCCCCGGAGGTTCGGGTGACGGCTTCCGGAGGTTGAGGTGCGAGGGCCGCCAGGCCCGAGCCTCGAAACCCCCGGGACTGTGGGCGCCGCCCTGCATCCGTCACCGGGTTTCGAGACGGCCGGTCGGCGGTGGATTCAACCGGTGAGTGCAACACCGGGTGGGTTGTCGTGTTCGGACAGTAGCGCGTCGAGCGCTTCGGCGGGT
>NZ_JBNYXG010000003.1:183854-616728 GCF_050880345.1 Nocardioides sp. GXQ0305 | reverse complement strand
CTCACACGGCCACGGAGGACGAGCCATCTGCAACACCTCGATCATGTCAAGGCGTTGCACTCAAGGTTGAGCCCACACGCGACCTCCTCAACCACCGGTGACCGGCGTCATCAAGCGTCGGAGGTTGAGGTGCGAGGGCCGCCCAGGCCCGAGCCTCGAAACCCCCGCACCCCTGCAGGGCCGTGCCCACGCTGGTGCACCGGCGGGCCTGTGGTCACGACCGGTCCGCGTCCTCCCACCCGAGGGCACCGTCCAGCCCAGGGGCGGCGCAGAGCGACTGGATGAGCTCGAAGGTGGTGGGCGCGCGCTGCTCCACGAAGTTGCAGGCCAGCTTGGTCGCCCGTGGTGTGTTCGACACGACCTCGGCGGAGAACGGCCAGACCCGATAGGCCAGCGCCGTCGAGAACCAGCCCGCCTCGTCCCTGCTCTCGCGGATCCAGACCGACCAGGTGTCGTCCTCCACCTCCACCTCCTGCTCCGGCCAGGGGGCGAAGTCACGGGAGATGATGTCGCGGGCAGCGCCTGCCGAGCTCCACTCGCTGTAGCGGATCCCCTCGCGGGGGTTGGCGCTCGTGAAGGGGCAGAAGTAGCCCAGCTCCTTCTCCGGCGACAGCGGGCGCCACGTTCGCCGGCAAGCGCCCCGGTCGAAGCCCGGGTAGACCCACTCGAGACCCTCACGGCCCGTGGGGGTGGAGCAGTTCTCCGTCTGTCTCGTCACCCGCCCGTCCCAGCACCGCACCCGTCGGGGCTGAGTCGCGGCCGCGGGGGCCGAGGACGACGGGCGCTCTGTCGGCACGGCCGTGCTGGCGTCCGGTCCACCGTCGCCCAGGGCCAGGGTCAGCGAGGCGATCGTCGCGGCGACGGCGACACCCGCGACGCCGACGAGCGCCACGACGGCGGCACGACGGCGTGTGCGCGACGTCCGCGACGGAGCGACCAGGAGCTCCTGCTCGGTCGCCAGCGCCCTCAGCGCCGTCAGGTCCTCCCGCATCTCGCGCGCGGATCCGTACCGGTCCTCGGGCTTCTTGGCCATGGCGCGCGCCACGATGGCGTTGGCGCGGAGGCTCCCCGCGTCACCACCGGGGAGCTGCGGGACGGGCGCGCGCAGGTGCGCCGTCGCGATGTCGACGTCGCTCCCCCGGTACGGCGGCGCGCCGGTCAGGGCGGCCCACAGCAGGCAGCCGAGCGAGTAGATGTCCGTCGCCACACTGGCCGGCGCCCCGGACTGTCGCTCCGGGGCCAGGTACTCCAGCGTCCCGAGCACCCCGCTCGCCGAGGTCGTCTCGTCTCTGTCGCCCTTCGCGATGCCGAAGTCACAGAGGAACGCGTGGAGCTCACCGTCGGGCAGGATCCGCAGCAGCACGTTCGCTGACTTGAGGTCGCGGTGGACGACCCCGTGCGCGTGCGCCTCCTCCAGGGCGGCGGCGACCTGTGCCACCACGTCGGCTGCGCGGCTCGCCGGGAGCGGACCGTGCTGCTCGAGGTGACGGCGCAGGTCACCATCGGGAACCAGCTGGGTGACGAGATAGGGGCAGCCGTCCTGCTCGCCGTGCTCGAGGATGTAGACGATGTGGGGCGAGTCGAGCCGGGCCAGCGTCGCAGCCTCCCGGCCGAACCGCTCCCGCAGTCGGGGATCCGCCGCCGCGTGCGGGGCGAGCGCCTTCACCGCGACCTCGCGCTCCAGGTCGTCGGGAACAGCGGCGAAGACGACGCCCATCCCGCCGTGTCCGAGCACCCGGGTGATCCGAAAGCGCCCGACGGTGTCACCCACCTGCGGGAACCAGCTCACGGCGCATCCAGACGTGCCAGCACTGCGTCGCGCAGCCGACGGATGGTGGCGTGGGGGAACACCTGTCCGTAGTGGGAGACCGTGAGGGCCAGGCGTTCACCACCTTCCGGCACGACCAGGTCTGCTGCCTCGACGGCCTCCTTGAGCCGCTCGTTCACCCAGTACAGGCTGGTGTGGCCGCACCACAGCCCGCAGAGCCGGCGCAGGGCCTCGCTCGGGCGCTTCTCTCCGACCAGCTCCGGATAGCGGTGCACGGCGACCGCGAGCGCGGCGACCGTGATCCAGGGGTGGGCGTCCGGCCCGGGATCCTCCGGCGACCAGGGGACCTGGGTGCGTTCGGCGGCCGCGGTCGGCGACACCGCGAGCGACGGGGCCGCCCGGTCCGTCAGCCGCTGGGCCCCGATCGCGACGGACATCCTCAGCACGATCGGCGGGAGCTCCACCTTGACCGTGTAGTTGCCCCCGAACAGGTGCACCGGTCCGGACCCGAGGGCCACGATGTGGCGCTCGCGGTCGTCGTCTGAGTCGACGAGCACCCGCCCCAGGCCGCTCTGCCGGGAGCTGACGCGGCACACCCCGGGTTCGGGACAGCGGATCGTGAACGCCACCCGGCTCAGGGTCGGGAGGAGCAGGGTCTCAGTGCAACGCTCGTCCCGGCCGAACGACCACGCCTCGCCGGGCGCGAGGGCGGCCGTGACCTGCGGGCCCCCGAGGAGGGAGTACTCCAGGGCGACCCGGCGGCTCCCTCCGTCCCCCGCCATCGCGACCCCAAGCCGCCGGGCCAGGATCGCCAGTACCGCTCCGACCCGGCGTTGTTCCGATCATGTCGGAACTCATGCTTCCGCCGGGGATATGCCGGGTCAAGGATCGCGCACGTCAGTCACCCGTTCCGGCCGACCCGAGGCGCCACACGGGCTCACCCTTCGTAGGTCACGACGACCGACGGGCGCGCGAAGGGATCTGTGTGCGGCCAGGTGCTGATCGGCGCGGCGTACGTCCCTCCGGCTCCCGGGTGCTGCACCGTCGTCCACACCGTGCGACCGTCCTTGCTCACGAGCGGCCCGGACGCCTCCGCACCGGGCGGGACGGTGAGGAACTGCTTGACGAAGCCGCGCTCCGGCCCGCTCACGGGCACCCGGAAGATCCCGTCGTTCGACCCCAGCACGTTGCCGTCGGTGGACAACCACAGGTTGCCCTCATGGTCGAACGCGACGTTGTCGGGGCAGCTGATCGGGCTGACCTCCTCCTTGGGATACCCGGCGAAGTAGGACTCGCAGTCCTCGGGGAGGCCGCAGACGAGCATGAGCGACCACGCGAACGTCAGCGCGTCGCTCCGATCGTCGTCCTCGGTCAGCTCCAGCACGTAGCCGTTGCGGTTGCCGGTGACCTGCCTCGGTGGCGTGGCGAGCGAGTCCTTGATCAGGCTGCTGCCGACCGGGTTCGCGGCGTCGACCGGGACCGAGACACCCCGGACCGGGCTCTTGGTGAGGGCCGCGTAGACCTTCCCGTTGACGGGGTTCGGCTCGACGTCCTCCGGGCGGTCCATCTTGGTCGCACCGGCCAGATCGCCCGCGATGCGGGTGTCGATCAGCACGTCGGCCACCGACATCCCGGCCACGTACGACTGCGTGTCGGAGGTGAGCGGGATCCACTCGCCGGTCCCGTCGTGCTCCCGCGGCACCCCGGGATCGCAGGCCTCCGGCTGGTCGCCGGAGAACCGCGCGACGTACAGGGTCCCGTGCTCGAGGAGCCCGAGGTTGTGCTTCCGCGCGGCGGGGCTGCCGCCGCGCCGGACGGTGTCCCGCGTGACGAACTTGTAGAGGTACTCGTTGATCTGGTCGTCCCCCATGTACGCCACCACGCGACCGCTCGTGGTGAGCGCCACGTTGGCGCCCTCGTGCTTCAGACGCCCGAGCATCGTGTGCTTGCGCGGCGTGGACGTCGGGTCGTACGGGTCGACCTCCACGATCCAGCCGAACCGGAACGGCTCGTGCGGCTCGGTCGTGAGGTCGAAGCGGGGGTCGACCTCGCTCCAGCCCCGGGTCCCCGCGCCCGTGATCGTGTAACGGGCGTACGACGCGGTGTACCGGCTGTCGAGGGTCCCCGAGCGATCGAAGTACTGGTTGAAGTTCTCCTCGCCGCTCAGCACCGTCCCCCAGGGCGTCGTCCCGCCGGCGCAGTTGTTGAGGGTGCCCAGGACGGTGGCTCCGTCGGGGTCGGCAGCCGTCCGGAGCCGCGGGTCCCCGGCCGCCGGGCCCACGACCCGGAACGGGGTGGTCCCGGTGATCCGACGGTTGCGGATGGTCCGCTTGACCGGCACCGGCGTCCACCTCCCGGTCGCGGCCGTGTGGCGCCGCACCTCGATGACGGACATGCCGTGGCACTCGATCTGCACGCGCTTCATGGTCGCGGAGGCGTGCGACCCGACCGGGAACATCAGCTCGGGACTGGTGAACTCGTGGTTGCAGACCAGCAGCCCGCGGGTGGCGCTCGTCTGGAGCACGCACAGGTAGTCGTTGTTGTAGCCCCACTGCCGGGCCGCAGCCTCGGGGGTCTGGTGCATGATGTCGAAGACCGGAGCGTCGGGGGTCACCGCGTCTCCCCAGCGGATGACGAGGTCCTGCCGGAAGCCGTCCGGGATGACCACGGCGTCCAGCTTGTTCGGGAGGACCGGTTCGAACCCACCTCCGACGGCCCCCGACGTCGCCGACGACGCGGCGCGGGCCGGGCGCGCGAGGGCGGAGCCGATGACCAGGGCGCCACCCGCCAGGCCTCCCTGCAGGACCGACCTGCGGGAGAGCGCGCGCTCGACGACCTGCTCGAACGTGGGGTTGGCACTCCGGTTGGGCGGCTGGAGGTCGCACTCGTTGCCGCACTTCCACTGGCACACGGCGAGGCTGCGGTTGCCGTGCCTGAATCCCCACGAGGGCGGGGTGGGCGTCAGCGGTAGGGGATGGCGTTCGCGGGACATGACGGGCCTCCTGCCGGTTCGAGGTCGAGCGAGGCGCGTCTGCCCCACTGCCCGGAGGGCATCACGACCGACCTCGGGTGACCACCCGGACCAGAACTCGTTCTGACGAACCCTCGGTGCGGGTCCTGACCGGTTACGGGCCTGCCGGCTCCGGCCAGCCGCCGTACGGGACGGTGAGGATCTCGAGGACGTGGCCGTCCGGGTCCAGCCAGTACAGACCGCGGCCTCCGTCGTTGGTGTTCACCTGCTGCGCCCGGCGCCGACCTGGGTCGGCCCAGTACGGGATCCCGCGGTCCAGGATCCGGCGGTGGATCTGGTCGAACTCGTCCTCGTCGACCAGGAACGCGTAGTGCTGGGGGTGCACCGGGCCTTCCTCGAGGAAGTCGAGGGAGATGTCGTTGGCCACCGTCACCACGGAGAACGGCCCGTAGGTCGTCGGGGGCCCGACCCCCAGGACCTCGGACAGGAACCGGGACGAGGTCTGCTGGTCGGTGCAGTAGACGATCGTGTGGTTGAGCTTCACCGGCATCCGGGGCTCCGTGCTCCGCGAGCGTTGGCTGCGAACTCAGCTGCTCGAGACCACCAATCTAGTGCTCCTGCGCGCTGGTCGCTGGACCTAACCTCGCCGGACGACGGCCGCGAGCGCGTCCACGGCGCGGTCGACGTCCCGCTCGTTGGTGTACGCCGCGAAGCTCAGACGACACGTGCCGGGATCCAGGCCGAGGTCCCAGTGGGCGAGGCTGGCGCAGTGGCAGCCGGCGCGGGCCTCGACGCCTTCCCGGTCGAGGGCCGTCGCCAGCGCGCGAGGGTCGGTCCCTCTGACGGTGAAGGCCAGCAACGGGGACCGCGCCGCGCCCGTGGGCGGTCCGTAGCTGCGCAGCCCCGGGATGCCGTCCGTCCCTGCGAGCGCCCGGTCGGTGAGGCTCGCGACGTGGCTGTTGACCCGGCTCATGGTCCTCACCACGTCCTCGCGGGGGAGCGGCGAGCAGCCCTCGAACCGTGGGGAGCCGTCGTCGAGCACGAGGTCGGCCAGGAGGCGCAGCGCCTGCGCGGACGCGACCACCCCCAGCACGTTCGGCGTGCCGGCGGCGAACTTCCACGGCAGCCCGCCGTACTCCACCCGGTCCGGTCTCACCTGTCCGTCGGCGACCATGTCACCGCCGTACAGGAACGGCAGCGACCGTTCGAGCAGTGGTTCGCGGGCGTAGAGAACGCCCACCCCGAACGGCGCCAACATCTTGTGGAAGGAGAAGGCGAGGTAGTCCACGCCCAGCTCCTGCACGTCGATGAGCGTCGTCGGCGCCAGCTGAGCGGCATCGACCAGCAGCAGTGACCCGCGCTGACCCGACGGTTGCAGGTACCCGGCGGCGTCGGCGATCGCCCGGATCCGGTCCAGTGGCGGCTTGGTCCCGAGGAAGTTGGAGGCGCCGCTCACGCAGACCAGCTTCGTGCGGGAGTCGACGAGCCCTGCCAGGTGATCCAGGTCGAGCTCGCCGGTGTCGTGGTCGAAGCGCGCCACCCGGCACTCCACCGACCGGCCGAACTTCGGCAGCACCTCGCGCGCCAGGGCGTACCAGGGCACGAAGTTGGAGTTGTGCTCCATGAGCGTCGTGACCACGTTGTCGCCGTCGCGGAACTCGGTGAGCAGGGAGTACATGACGGCGTTGATCGCCTCGGTGGTGGCCCGGTAGGTGGCGATCGTGCGTCGGCTCGGAGCGTTGATCCAGGTCGCGATCGTGTCGTAGGACTCCTCGAACCGCTCGGTCATGCGCTGCGACGCCGTCGACTGCCCACGGTGGACCCCCTCGTACCAGGGAGCGAGCCTGCGGTAGAGGTCGACCAGCTCCACCGGGGTCTGCGTGGTGGCCGCGTTGTTGGTGACGACCCGCCCGGTTGCCGGGAAGTCGAAGTGCGTGCGGATCGCCTCCACGTCGAGGCCGTCCACGGTCGGCACCGGCGCGGCGCCCCCGGGTCCGCGTTCGCGGCGCCGCGCTCGCCGCTGCGGGAACAGCCCCTCCGTGATCAACCGCTCACTCACGTAGCCGTAGTGGTGATTCATGCCCAACCCCCTCGACACCGGTCGTGCGCGACAGCCGGTGTCGGTCTCGATGCCAGCGACCAGGCCGCTCGACTGGTGCCGCTCCTTGGAGGAGTCCCGTGGCCCACGACCTGATACCGGACGACGCCGATTCGGCCACCTGGCCGACGGATCGTGACGCCCTGGCTGACGTGGGGTGGGGGACGTGGGGCCGGTCGTCAGCCCCAGCGCGAGCTACGACCGAAGCGGGCGAGGAGCTGGGTCTGGGCGTCGCCGGAGACGTCGACGCGGGGGCCGATGACGCCGGCCGCGCGGTACAGCTCCTCGCGCTCGGCGAACCACGCGGCGACGGCGGCGACCAGGTCCTCGTCGAGGGAGGTGTCGCCGCCGGTGGCGGCGGCGAGGTCCCAGCCGTGGATCAGGTGGTCGGCGGTGAGCTGGGCGACGTACTCGGCCATGTCCTCCTCGCCGTAGGAGAGGTTCACCTTGCCGGCGGTCGGCAGCGTCTCGGCCACGGCGTTCAGGGCGGTGGCGGCGGCGGCGCGGGCGGCGGCGCGCGGGTCGTCGCCGAGCTGGTCGCCGTCGAAGAGGTCGCCGACCTCCTCGATGGTCGAGCCGCGCATCAGCGGTTCGGTCCACAGGTCCTCGCCGACGACGTGGTTGACGAGGGTGCGCACGTCCCAGTCGGCGCACGGGGTGGGCAGCGCCCACTGGTCCGGGCCGACGGCGTCGACGCGGGCAGTCCAGCCGTCGACGGTACGGCGGTACACGATCTCCGGGTCCATCACCAAGCTCCTTCCTCGATCGCCTCCCGTGCCTGCCCGATCCACCACGCGAGGCTCGCGCGCTCACGCTGGCGCACGTCCTCGTCATCGCTCTCCACGATGTCGAGCGTCTTGTTCCACCCCAGCCAGCACAGCGCCGAGACCAGGGCGAGCCGCATCGAGCGGGCGTCGTACGCCGGCCCGGCCGCGCTGCGGTAGTGCGCGAGCACCTCGTCCGGGCGTACGTCGACCACGTGGGCGCAGCCGACCAGGAAACGGGCGACGTCGACCGCGCCCGGCGCGGCCACCGGCATCGCCCAGTCGAGCAGCACCAGCCGGTCGCCGTCGAAGGCCATGTTGACCGTGGCGAGGTCGCCGTGCGCCAGGGTGACCGGGCCGGCGAGCAGGCCGGCTGCGAGTGGCCGCATGTCGCCGTGCAGCTCGAAGATCGCGGACGACACGTCGCGCGGCACCAGCGACGGGTCGGCGAAGTACTCCCAGCCGCGCATCGCCGCGGCGAACAAGTCACTGCCGCCGCGGGCCAGGCCGGCGATCCTCCGGGGCGCGAACATGTCGAGCATCGGGGCCAGCGGCGCGACCGCCGTCGGCGGGTCGCCGAGGTAGGCGAGGTGCAGCGCGGCGACCCGGTCGAGCACCCAGCGGCACCGCGCCGCGTCGAGCCGGTCCTCCCAGGACAGGACCGCGTCGCCGAGGTCGCGCATCACGATGACCGTGGTGTCGTCGCCCTCGGTCCAGCCGTCGACGACGGCGTGACCGACGCCGTCGGGGAGCCGCTCGAAGCCGCCGGATCGCCACAGCAGGTACTCGTGGGCGTACGCCTGGTCGAAGATCGCCAGCGTCAGGTCGGTCTCGGGCGTGACCCGCTTGACCACGACGGTGCGCCCGTCGGCGAGCGTCACCCGCTCGAGGGCAGCACCCGACTTCCCCACGTGCTCGACGAGGGCGGCACGCCCGATCGCGTCGTCCAGGATCCCCCCTGGCGCCACCTGCCCACGGTGGCACCACCACCGGCGTCACGCCATGGGCGGAAGGATTTTGTGGGGAGTTTGTCACCCAGCGGGGGGCTCAGGCCGGGTCGACGGTCCGCCGCATCACGGTGTGGCCCTTGCCCTTGGGCCGGTCGTAGGTGAAGCCGGCCCGCTCGTAGAGGGCGCGGGTGCCGTTGTAGAGGAACGAGTTGTTGACCCGCCGCCCGTCGGACAGGTCCTGCGGGTAGCCCTCGACGATCCCGCCGCCGGCCTCGGCGATCAGGTCGAGCGCGCCCTGCAGCGCCAGGAGGGAGATCCCACGCCGGCGGTACTCCTTGTCGATGAAGATGCACGTGAGCCGGTAGTCGGGCAGCTGGTCGAGCCCGGCCTCGTAGTGCTTGCGGTGGTGGATGTTGGGCAGCTCCTCCGGCGTGCCGAACTCGCACCACGCCACGGCTCGGTCGCCGTCGAAGACCAGGGCCGCGTGGGCGCGGCCCTCCTCGACGTACCTGCACTTGAGCGCGCGGTTGCCGTCGTAACCCTGGCCGCGCTCGGGGCTGTCCGGGTGGAAGTAGATGCACCAGCACCCGCCGAAGATCCCGTTGTGCCGCTCGACCAGGGCCGCGAACGCGTCCCACGTCTCGGGCGAGAGCGGGCGGATCGTGAGCCCGTCGGTCATGACGGCACCGTACGGCGGATCCCGGACGATCCGGTACCGGTCGACGGCGGGCGCGGCCGGGAGCACACTGGTGGCCGAGCCGAGGAGGAACCATGGCGTCGGGATTCCACGACGGCAGCCGGTCGCTGCAGGACCGTTACGACACCCGCGCGCTGGCCGACCGGATCGACGACCTGCTCGTCAGCGACACCATCAGCGACTCCGACCGCACGTTCATCGAGGCACGCGACATGTTCTTCCTCGCGACCGCCGACGCCGAGGGGCGGCCGACCTGCTCCTACAAGGGCGGCGAGCCCGGCTTCGTGCACGTGCTCGACGAGCACACGCTCGCGTTCCCGAACTACGACGGCAACGGCATGTACCTCTCCACCGGCAACGTCCTGGTCAACCCGCACGTCGGGATGCTGTTCATCGACCTCGAGAAGGGCCACCGGATGCGGCTCGAGGGCGAGGCGTCGATCGACCTCGCCGACCCGCTGCGGTCGACGTGGCCGGAGGCGCAGTTCGTGGTGCGGGTCCGGGCGCGCGCCGTCTACCCCAACTGCCCGCGCTACATCCACCGCTACCAGCTGGTCCGCCGGTCCCGCTTCGTCCCCCGCGACGACTGCCTCACGCCCGTGCCGGAGTGGAAGCGCTCGGACTGGGCGTACGACGCGTTGCCGGCCGAGGACCCGGCGCGGGATCCCGGCGAGCGGGACGTGCTGGGTCGCTGAGCAGCTACCGCTTGCGTCCCGCGACGAACACCGCTCGCACCGGCATGGTGACGGCCCCCTGCTCGTCCACGAAGTCGGCGAGCACGTCGCGGACGTCCCGGGCCAGTGCGACGTACGCCGCCGGGTCGATGCGGTCGGCGAGCGGCGTCGCGCCGACCTCGGTCTGCACCAGGGCCTCGACCGACGGGAACGAGACCTCGCCGAGCACGGACTCGCTGCTCGTGGGCTCGGCCCCTGCCTCGTCGAGCAGTGCCCGGAACTGCGCGACGTCGCCCCTCGACCAGTACGTGCCGAGCAGCCGCCGGGCGCCGTCGCCGGCGTGGCGGACGACGGCGTCGACGAACGGTCCGTAGCCCGGCTGGTCGGCCAGCTCGGCGTACGTCTGGAGGGCGACCGTGCCGCCGGGTCGGACGACCCTGACCATCTCGCGGCAGGCCGCAGCCGGGTCCGGGAAGAAGAACAGCGCCGACTGGCACAGGGAGGCGTCGAACGATGCGTCGCCGTACGGCAGGTCGCCGGCGTCGCCGACCCGCCAGTCGAGGCCGGGTACGCACTCGCGGGCGACCTGGACCATCGCGGGGTTGAGGTCGACCCCGCTGACCTGGCCGCCCGGCCCGACCACCTCGCTCGCGGCGCGCGCGACCACGCCGGTTCCGCAGGCCACGTCGACCACCCGCAGACCGGGGCCGACGCCGGCATGTCGGAGGAGGGTCGGCACCCACTGCGCGAAGAGCGCGGGGACGAACAGGTCCTCGTAGGCGTGGGCCTGCTCGAGGCTGAGGTCGAACGTCTCGGTCATCGGGTCACCTCCGGGTCCACGCCAGTGTCACCGTCGCCACGCTTCGGAGCATCGGTCGGTTGACCTATCCAGTGCGCCGCCGGAGGTTCAGGATGGCGGGATGACCGAGTCCGGCCTGCGCGAGGCGGTGGCCCGGGCCGACGCTGGCGACTGGTCCGCGGCCCGGGAGGGGTACGTCGCGGTGCTGGGGGTCAGGGAGTCCGCCGAGGCCCGCCACGGACTCGCGCGGGCGTGCTGGTGGCTGGGCGAGGTGCGGACCGCTCTCGACCACGGGGAGCGCGCGGTCGCGGCGTACGAGGAGGAGGGGCGGTTCGCGGACGCGGCGATGCTCGCGGTCCACGTCTCGCTCTGGTACCTCAGCAACTTCGACAACGACGCCGCGGCCGACGGCTGGCTCGCCCGCGCCCGCACGCTCGCCCGGCGCGGCGACTCCGACGTGGTGGCCGGATGGGTCACCCTCGTCTCGGGCTACGTGGCGAGCGACCCGGTCGAGGGCCGGCGTCTCATCGAGTCGGCCGCCGACACCGCGGCGAGGCTCTCCGACCGCGACCTGGCCACCATGGCGCGGGCGGACCTCGGCCTCTGGCACGTGGCCAGCGGCGAGGTCGACAGCGGCCTGGCCCTGCTGGACGAAGCGCTGGCCGAGGCGTTCGGGGAGCCGCGCGGCATGCTCGAGGTCGCGGTGTGGTCCGGCTGCAACATGCTCGCTGCGTGCAGCCTGGTCGACGACCTGCGGCGCGCCACCCAGTGGTGCCGGGCGGCCGACCGGTTCACCGAGACCTACGGCTGCCCGTTCCTCCAGGCCCGGTGCCGCGCCCACTACGGGAGCGTCCTGGTCGCCACCGGCCGCTGGGAGGAAGCAGAGCAGGAGCTGGCCGCCGCGCTGGCGATGTCGGCCGACACCGGCCGTGGGCCGAGGCTCGAGGCGATCACGGCCCTCGCCGAGCTCCGGCGCTGCCAAGGCGAACCGGAGGCCGCGCTGGTCCTGCTGGACGACGCGGACCACACGCCGTACGGGCTCGTGACGCAGGCGCGCTGCCTGCTCGACCTCGGTCGGCCGGAGGAGGCGCGCTCAGTACTGTCGGGAGAGCTCGCCGCGCGGGCGGACGGGCTCGCCGACCCGCTGCTGGTGGCGGTGCTCGCGGAAGCCGAGCTCGCCGCCGGCCGCACCGAGGAAGCGGCCCGGTTGGTGGCGCCCGAGGCGTCCGCCTGGGAGCTGGCCACGTTCCCGCGCACGGTCGGGCTGCTCGCGCGTGCGGCCGGGCTGGTGGCCACAGCCGCCGGCGACACGGAGACCGCGCGTCGACAGCTCGGGCTCGCCCTCGACACCTTCGCCCGGCTCGAGCTCCCGTACGACGCGGCTCGCGTCGAGCTCGACCTGGCCCGGCTGCTCGTCTCGGTCGACCCCGGGGCCGCGGCCGCACGGGCACGCTCCGCCCACCGGCGGCACGAGTCGCTGGGTGCCCGGCGCGAGGCCGCTGGAGCGGCCGCCCTGTTGCGTTCGCTCGGCGTCGTCCCACCACCCGGGGCGCGGGGAGGGGCACCGCTCTCGGAGCGGGAGCGGGACGTGCTCGGCCTGGTCGCCCAGGGTCTCACCAACCCGGAGATCGGTGCTCGACTCTTCCTCAGCCCGCGCACCGTCGGCCACCACGTCAGCAGCATCCTGCACAAGCTGGGACTGCGATCTCGCGCCGAGGCCGCGGCGTACGCCGCCCGCGAGTCGGCGCGTCGGACGCCCTGAGGGTCACTCCTCGCCGAGCTCGGCGGCCCGCCTCTGGGCGGTCGCGATCGGGTCGTCGATGACCACGACGTCGTCGGGGTCGAGCTCGGTGTGGTGCTGGTGGGTGTAGAACCGGACCTCGTGGCCGTCCGGGTCGTGGAGCAGCGGGAGGATCCAGCCGAAGCTCGCGAAGTGCACGCCGGCGTGCTCCTCGCCGAGCTCGTCGAGGCGGGCGGCGAGCGCCTTGATCGACGCCTTGTCGGGCACGCCGATCGAGAAGTAGTCGAAACCGGCGGCCGCGCGGGCCTTCTCGGGGGCGAGCACGAAGCCGATCGGCGGGCCGCCGTTCGGGTGCTCCATCCCGATGCCGGTCACCTCGCCGTCGGTGCGGAACTCCTCGGCGAGGCGGTAGCCGAGGCGACTCTCGTACCACCGCTGCGACCGCCGGAGGTCCGACACGGGCAGCTTGAGGTGGTGCACTCCCGCGAGTAGCGGTGCCTGCTCCATGGCCCCTCCCCTGACTTGCAGTGCGACTGCAAAATCCGATGTTGCAGTTAGACTGCAACTCGTGACCCCCGATGTCAAGACCCCCGTGGCCCCGTCCACTCGCGCGGAGCGGACCGAGCAGAGGATCGTCGCCGCGGCCCGGGAGCTGTTCGTCGCGCACGGCTACCGCGGTACCACGCTCACCGACGTGGCCCGGGCCGCCGGCGTCGCCGAACGCACGATCTACGTCCGGTTCGCCACCAAGGCCGAGCTCCTCAAGCGGGTCGTCGACGTCGCCGTCGTCGGCGACACACAACGGATCCCCCTGGCCGACCGCGACTGGGTCGAGGTGGTGATGAACGCGCCCACCCTGGACGAACGCCTCGCCGCCGAGGCCGCCGGAGCCGCCGAGCTGATGGACCGGATCGCGCCCGTGCTCGCGGTCGCGATCCAGGCCGAGGGCGAGGAGCCGCTGATCGCGGACGCCGCCCAGGCCGCCCGCGAGGACACGCTGCGCCAGGGCCGGGCGTTCTGGGAGAAGCTGGCCGCCGACGGTCTGCTCGACCCGGCCGTCGACCTCCAGTGGGTGATCCCGACCTGCGCACTGCTCGCCAACGCGGAGACCTACGTGCACATGACCCGCACCCTGCGCTGGACGGGGGAGGAGTACCGGCAGTGGCGGTACCGCACCTGGTGGCACGTCGCCACGGTTCCGTGCGCGACACCGCCCAGCTGAACCCGACGGGTCTGCTCAGCGGACCTCCACCAGCCACGGGTCGACGCCCTCCGGCGACGAGGCCCCCAGCCGGGCCCGGTACGGCGGACCGTCCTTGAGTCCGAGCAGGAGCGACACCTCGCCGGTGCCCGCAACGTCAGGCCCCTCCGCCCGCGACCGGCCCTGCCGGGGCGCCAACCACACCTGCAGCGTCGAGGTCACCTTCAGGTCCGACTCCCGGGGCGCACGGGCGATGAGCCAGAGCAGGAACGAACCCTCGAGCGGCTGGCTGTGGGTCGCGGTGAAGTCCCAGAACGAGATCGACTCCTGCAGGCCGTATCCGCGTACGAACTCCTGCCCTGGCGCCGTGGACTTCTCGCCTCCCTTCAGGCTGACGAACTTCATGTCGGCGCCGATCTCCACGCTCTGCTCACGCGCGCTGCCGTCGCGGTCGGACAGGGGCCGCAGGGAGTAGGCGATCGGCGCCGGCGCGGCGAGTCCGTCCTGGCGAGCCAGCACCACGGTGAGCCTGGCGTTGCTGAAGACCCACTCGTCGGTGGGGTAGAAGCTGCATGCCAGCTGCAGGTTGGCGAACACGGCCTGCTCGTGGTCCTTGACCCGTTCGCGGAGCCGGACGTCGCCCTCGCTCGCCGACTCGGTCAGGACGAGGACGTCCGGACTCCCGAGCGAGGCACGCGGCTGATCCAGCGACGCCGAGCCCGTTGGCTCGCCCTCCGGAAGGCGCAGGGTGCCCCGGCGTGGAGCCCGCGAGCGCGACCTCCGTATCCACACCAGGACGGCCACCAGCGCGAGAGCCACGACTGCGCCCACGGCCAGCACGACCGTCGCCGATGTCCAGCCCTCGGGCGCGTCGTCCCCGGTGGAGGGTTCCGGCCCGGGCGAGGGCGTTGCAGGCTCGGAGGTGGGCGGCTCACCGGTCGGCGTCGGGGTTGCCGACCCACTCAGACCCGGGGTCTCCGTCGGCTCCGGGGCGGCGTCCACCCCGTCGTCCGACCCTCCCAGGACTCGGGTGGCGAGCAGGAACGCGGTAACGGCGACGAGCAGCACGAGCCCCGTGCCGACGAGGGGCGCCTTCGCGTGGTGCGCCCGAGCCGCCATCGGGGCCTCAGCCACATCCGCGGCTCTCGGCTCGGGCGTCCCGAGGTCGATCTCGACCTCCTTCGTGGACCGCGAAGGTCGTGCTGTGACGCGCATCGTCCCTCCCGTTGCGACCCGCACCAGCACCTTCAGGCTAACCCTGTTCCGGCTCCTCGGAGCCGTTCATCGGAGGGGGATGCTCCAGAGGCAACGTCGCCCGCTGCACCGGTCGGCGACCATCGGGTCCCGGCGAGCTCACGATCCACCTGAGCTCTGTCCACAAGGTCAATTCGGCACTGGTGATCGAACGTTTGTTCGAATAGACTGACGGCATGTCAACGGTCCTCGACCTCCACCCCACGCCCGGCCACCCGGCCGCGGCCGTGGCGGCGGTGCACGAGGCGCTGGACGGAGTGGACGTGGACGGTGTGGCGCCGGGTGACTACGCCGGCGTGGTCGCGGAGGCGGCCCGGGCGCGGTCGCGGCTGCACGCCCTGGAGCTGCGGCTCGTCGCCGCCGCCGAGCGGTCCCAGGTCGCCCGGGAGGCGGGCTGCGCGTCGACCGGAGCATGGCTGTCGAAGCAGACCCGGTCCGGCACCGCCACCGCGGCCCGGGCGGTGAAGCTGGCCACCGACCTCGACGACCACCTGCCCGCCACCTCCGCCGCCCTGGCCGAGGGATCCGTGTCCACCGAGCACGCCTCGGTGATCGCTCACGCCACCTCCCGACTCCCCCGCAACCTGTCGACCGACCAGGTCGCCACCGTGGAGGCCTCGCTGGTCGAGAAGGCCCGGCGGGTCGACCCCGCCCAGCTGCGCCGACTCGCCCGTCGGGCGCTGGCCGCGGTCGAGGACGACACGAGTGTCGTGGACGCCCACGAGGAGCGGCAGGTCCGCGACGAAGAGGGCGCCGCTCGCGACAGGACGCGGCTCACCCTCCACGACAACGGCGACGGCACCCTGTCCGGCCACTTCACCGTCCCGCTGCTGGCCGGTTCGATCCTCAGGAAGATCCTCGAGGCCATGACCGCACCCCGTCGGAGCCGGGTCGGGCACACGACCGACTGGGCTCACCAGCGCGGCGCCGCGTTCGCACAGCTCCTCGAACACCTGCCCACCGACCACCTCCACAGCAAGGTCGCCGCCACCGTCGTGGTCACCCTCGACCTCGAGACCCTGCGCGGCCGACTGAAGGCGGCCGGTCTCGACACCGGCGACCTGGTCTCCGCCGCCCAAGCCCGTCGCCTCGCCTGCCAGGCCGGCATCGTGCCCGCCGTCCTCGACGGCGCCAGCCTCCCGCTCGACCTCGGGCGAAGCTCACGGCTGTTCACCGAGGCCCAACGGGTGGCCGGAGCCACCCGCCACACCAGCTGTGCCGCCGACCGCTGCGAGGTCCCCTACGCGTGGTGCGAGCTCCACCACCGCACGCCCTGGAGCCGCGACGGCCGCACGGACCTCGCCGACATGGTCCCGCTCTGCGGCTTCCACCACCGACGCATCCACGACCCCGGCCACGACCACCGACGACTCCCCGACGGATCGGTCAGGTTCACCCGGCGGACATGAGGGTCTTCGATCGCGAGCTCTACACCTGAAACATCCCCGAAATCCGGGTGTCGCACCATGACCCCGTGACACTGACCATCGATCGGGCCGACTTCGCCGACCCGACGCTCGGCCGCTTCCTGCAGGACCACCTCGACGACCTGGAGCCGACCGCTCCCGCAGAGAGCCGCCACGCCCTCGACCTGGGCGGACTCCAGGCGCCCGGGGTGCGGATGTGGGTGTCGCGCGACCCCGACGGGATCGTCGGTACGGCGGCGCTCGCGACGCTCGAGGGTCGTCACGAGGAGCTCAAGAGCATGCGGACCGACCCGCGGCTGCGAGGTCGGGGGATCGCCCGCGGGCTGCTCGCCCACGTGCTCGCCGATGCGCGGGAGCGCGGGATCCGCCGGGTCTCGCTGGAGACCGGCAGCATGGCGTTCTTCGAGCCGGCGCGGAGGTTCTACACGCAGGCGGGGTTCGTGCCGTGCCCGCCGTTCGGGTCCTACGTCGACGACCCGAACAGCGTCTTCATGACGCTCGCCCTCGCCTGAGCGCTACTGGCCGACGCGGCCGTCGATGCGCTCGCGGAGCAGGTCGGCGTGGCCGCAGTGCCGCGCGTACTCGACGATGTGCGCGATCAGCATGTCGCGCATCGTCAGGTCGCCGCCGTCCGGCCCGAGGTCGGAGACCCCCGCGTTGAAGGTGTCGAGGTCGGTGACGGACTCGATGAACCGGTCGGTGGCCGCCATCTCGGCGCGCCACTGCCGCCACGCCTCGTCGACGACCGCGGGCTCGCCCACCGCCCCGTTCCAGTCGCCGTCCCGGTCCTCGTCGGTGCAGTAGAGCTTGGGCGCGTCCTCGCCGGCCATCACCCGCCGCACGTGGCGTTCGTCCTCCGTGACGTGCCGCACGAGCCCGAGCAGCGACATCGTGGAGGGTGACACCGAACGCCGGGCCAGCTGGTCGTCGTCGAGGCCGGCGCACTTCATCTCGATGGTGAGCCGGTAGTAGCGCAGGTAGTCGAGCAGCATCCCGCGCTCGTCGCCGAGGTCGACCTCCGTCTCCCGCGGGTCGTCGTCCGGGTCGACCCACATGTCGGGGAAGACGGTGGCCTCCGTCCAGCGCATTGCCTGGTCTCCAGTCTCAGCGTCCGAGGTGCTCATGCCCGCATTGTCGACGCCCGGCCCGGCGGGGCGACACCGAATATCGCGCGCTCTCCGGTCTCACCACCCGGCACCGGCACTCGGCCCCGCCACCACGCTGGGCAGGATGAGCGGGCGAGCCCACGGTCGACGCAGGACAGGCGGGAGAACGCATGCAGCTGCTTCTCGGGTTCACGACGATCCTCGTCGTGATCGCGTGCGGGACGGCGCTCGCCCACACCGGGGTGCTCGACGCGCGGTCGCAGCGGACGCTGGGCGAGATCGCGTTCTTCGTCGCCTCGCCGGCGCTGATGGTCGTGACGATCAGCGACGTCGAGGTGTCCGGGGCCGTGACCAACCTGGCGGCCTCGGGGGGCGCGCTCACGACCTGCTTCGTGCTCTACGCGCTGGTCGCGCGGCTGCGGTGGCGGCTCGACGCCGGGTCGGTGCTGATCGGGTCGCTGTCGTCGTCCTACGTGAACGCCGGCAATCTCGGCCTCGCCATCGCGGCGTACGTGGTCGGCGACATCACCATCGTGGTCCCGACCCTGCTCATCCAGATGCTGGTGGTGCAGCCGGCGGCGCTCGTGGTGCTCGACCGGATCACCGGTCGGGGCGCGGGGTCGTCCGCCCTGCTCCGACGGCTGACGACGAACCCGCTGACCGTCGCAGCCCTCCTCGGCGTCGTGCTGGCCGTGACCGGCTGGGAGTTGCCCACGCTGGTCGCGTCGCCGCTGGAGCTGCTGGCGGGCGCGGCGATCCCGATGATGCTGCTGTCGTACGGAGCCGCCCTCCGCCTCAGCCCCGCCGTCGGACGGACGGGCCACACCCGCGAGGTCGTGCTCGTCTCGGTGCTCAAGCTCGCCGTGATGCCGGTCCTGGCGTGGCTGCTCGGCGTGGCCCTCGACCTGTCCGACCAGCTGCTGCTGGGCGTCGTGGTCACCGCGGCGCTGCCGACCGCCCAGAACATCTTCCTGCACGCCACCCGCTACCGGGTCGGTGAGGACGTCGCGCGGGAGAGCATCCTGGTCACCACGCTCGCCTCGCTCCCCGTGGTGCTGGCCGTCGCCCTCCTGCTCGGCTGAGCGCTTGCCGGTGAAGGGTCGGACGGGCGCGGTTTCCCCGGCCGGCCGGGGAAACCGGAGGTTCGTGGGCGAAACATCCCCCGCCAACCTCCAGACTCGCCCACGAACCTCGGACGCAGGACGCTCAGGAGGCGACCCGGCGTGGGCGCGACCGCCGTCACGCCTGAGACGATGCGCGCATGCCGACCCGCGACCACCTGATCGAGGTCCCCGTCGACCACGACGACCCGAGCGGCCCGACCCTGACGCTGTACGCGCGCGAGCTGGCGCGTCACGGCGGCGACGACCTGCCGTGGCTGGTCTTCCTCCAGGGCGGGCCCGGCTCGGAGAGCCCGCGGCCCAACCGCTTCGAGCAGGCGGCGTGGATCGGGCGGGCGCTCCGGGACTTCCGGCTGCTGCTGCTCGACCAGCGCGGCACCGGGCGGTCGACGCCGGTGGGACGGCTCGACCAGGTCCCCGGGGACGACGTGGCGGCCAAGGCGGCGTACCTCACCCAGTTCCGGGCCGACGCGATCGTGCGCGACTGCGAGCTGCTGCGCGAGCACCTCGGGGTGGAGCGCTGGTCGCTGCTCGGCCAGTCCTTCGGCGGGTTCACCTCGACCACCTACCTCACGCTCGCCGCCGGGAGCCTGGCCTCGGTGCTCGTCACGGGCGGCCTCCCGGGGGTGGGGGTGTCGCCGGACGCGATCTACTCCGCGACGTTCACGACGATGCTGGACAAGTCGGAGCGGTTCTACGCGCGCTTCCCCGGCAACAGGGACCGGGTGCGGGCGGTGCTCGACCTCGCCGCGGCGGGCGAGCTCACGCTGCCGGACGGCGACCCGCTGACCCCGCGCCTGTTCCGCACCCTCGGCAGCAAGCTCGGCATGGACGGGGGCGACCAGAAGCTCCACCACCTGCTCGAGCTCGACCCCACCTCGCCGGCGTTCGCCCACGACACCGCGGCGATGCTCCCGTTCGGCGCGCGCAACCCGATCTACACCTTCCTCCACGAGTCGAGCTGCGCCGACGGCTACCCCACCCGGTGGTCGGCCCAGCGGGTCCGCCCGGCGGCCTACGAGGAGGACGAGACGCTGCTGACCGGCGAACACCTCTTCCCGTGGCACTTCGCGGACCGCGGGGCGCTGCAGCAGTACGCCGAGCTCGCCGACGTGCTGGCCGAGCACCCGTGGCCGCGGCTGTACGACGAGGACGCGCTGCGTGGTGCCGACGTCCCGGTCGCGGCGTGCGTCTACCACGACGACGCGTTCGTCGACCGCGAGCTGTCGCTGCGCACCGCCTCGCTGCTCCCGCGGGTGCACCCCTGGATCACGAACGAGCACGAGCACAACGGCCTGCGCACCTCCGGCGAGCGGGTCCTCGACCGGCTGATCCGGATCGCGCGGGAGCTGTGAGGATGCCACCACGCGTGCGGGTGCCGGCCGAGACACCCGTGCTGCGCACCGAGCGGGTCGTGCTGCGCCCACTCCGGCCGTCCGACGTCGACGAGCGGCGGGCGCTCGGGAATGACCCGGAGATCCTGCAGATGTTCGGCGTCCGGCCCGAGTTCTCCGAGCCGGCGCCGGTGTCGGAGGAGGAGTCGCAGGAGTGGTACGACGACCTCGCCGGCGACCCGAACCCGCTCCTGTGGGCGATCGAGCACGAGGGCCGGTTCGTCGGCACCACCAGCCTGCACTCGCTGCGTGAGGACGATGCGAAGGCTCAGCTCGGCATCGGCCTCCTCGACCGTCGCTGCTGGGGGCGTGGGCTCGGCCAGGAGGTGACGCAGGAGGTGGTCCGGTTCGGGTTCGAGGAGGTCGGCCTGCACAGGATCGGCCTCAAGGTGTTCGCCCACAACGAGCGCGCGATCCGCTGCTACGCCCGCTGCGGCTTCGTCGAGGAGGGCCGCGAGCGCGAGGCGGCGCACGTCGGCGGCGCGTGGCGGGACGACGTGATCATGGGGATCCTCGCGACCGACCTTTGCCCTCCAGGCCGGTAGCCGAGGCCCGGGGCGGGAGCTCGTGGAGCGTGAGGTCGTGCAGCGCCCCGCCGCCGTCCACGGTCACCGTCAGGTAGGTGCAGAAGGGTTGTCGCCGGCGGTCGGTGGGCGAGCCGGGGTTGAGCAGCCGCAGTCCTGTGGCCGTGGTGGTGTCCCACGGGATGCGGCTGTGGCCGAAGACGAGCACGTCGAGGTCGGGGTAGGCCGCCCTGCAGCGCTCCTCGCGCCCCGCGGCCGCGCCGGTCTCGTGGACCACGCCGAGCCGGACGCCGTCGATCTCGGTCCGGGCCACCTCCGGCAGCCGTTCGCGCAGCTCGCCGTGATCGTTGTTGCCGAAGACCGCGACCAACCGGCGCGACCGCTGCTCGAGCTCGTCGAGCAGCGCCACGTCGACCCAGTCACCCGCGTGCACCACCACGTCGGCCGCCTCGACCTCCTGCCACACCTGCGCCGGGAGGCCGCGGGCCCGCCTCGGCACGTGGGTGTCGGCGAGCAGCAGCAGCCGGGTCACCGCAGGACCAGCTGGCCGTCCGCGACGTCGACGGTGACCGAGCCGCCGTCGACGACGTCGCCGGAGAGCAGCCGGCGGGCCAGTGGGTCGCCGATCGCGGTCTGGATCAGCCGCCGCAGCGGGCGGGCGCCGTACGCCGGGTCGTAGCCGGTGTCGGCGAGCCACTCCTTGGCCGCGTCGGTCACGGAGATCGCGATCCGCCGGACCGCGAGCCGCTTCTCGAGCAGCGCCAGCTGGAGGTCGACGATCCGGGCCAGGTCGTCCTTGGACAGCGCGTCGAAGATCACCGTCTCGTCGAGCCGGTTGAGGAACTCCGGCTTGAACGACGACCGCACCACCGCCATCACCGACTCCCGCTTCTTCTCCGGGTCGAGGGTCGGGTCGACCAGGAAGTGCGAGCCCAGGTTGCTGGTGAGGATCAGCAGCGTGTTGCGGAAGTCGACGGTCCGACCCTGGCCGTCGGTGAGCCGGCCGTCGTCGAGCACCTGCAGCAGGATGTCGAAGACCTCCGGGTGCGCCTTCTCGACCTCGTCGAGCAGCACCACGGAGTACGGGCGCCGGCGCACCGCCTCGGTCAGCTGGCCGCCCTCGTCGTAACCGACGTAGCCGGGAGGGGCGCCGACCAGCCGCGAGACCGAGTGCTTCTCGGAGTACTCGCTCATGTCGATCCGGACGATCGCCCGCTCGTCGTCGAACAGGAAGTCGGCGAGCGCCTTGGCCAGCTCGGTCTTGCCGGTGCCGGTCGGGCCCAGGAAGAGGAACGAGCCGGTCGGCCGGTTCGGGTCGGAGATGCCGGCCCGCGACCGGCGTACGGCGTCGGAGACCGCCTCGACGGCGGCCTTCTGCCCGATCAGCCGCTCCCCCAGCACCGACTCCATCTCGAGCAGCTTCGTGGTCTCGCCCTGGAGCATCTTGCCGGTCGGGATGCCGGTCCACGCCTCGACGACGTCGGCGATCTGCTCGGCGCCGACCTCCTCGCCGACCAGCGGCTCGAGGTCGACCCGTTCGGCGGCCTGCACCTCCGCGATCTGCTTCTCGAGAGCGGGAATCCGGCCGTACTGGATCTCGCTGGCCCCCGCGAGGTCCCCCTCGCGGAGCAGCTTCTCGGCCTCGATCTTGAGGCCGTCGAGCTCGCGGCGCAGCTCGCCCTCGCCCTGGAGCTGGTCCTTCTCCCGCTCCCAGCGCGCCTCGAGCCCGCGCAGCGACTCCTCCTTGTCGGCGAGGTCGCGACGCAGCGCCTCGAGCCGTTCCTTCGAGGCGTCGTCGTGCTCCTTCTCGAGCGCGAACTCCTCCATCTTGAGCCGGTCGACCTGGCGCCGGAGCTGGTCGATCTCCTCCGGGGACGACTCGTGCTCCATCCGCAGCCGCGAGGCCGCCTCGTCGATCAGGTCGATCGCCTTGTCGGGCAGCTGCCGGCCGGTGATGTAGCGGTCGGACAGCGTGGCGGCGGCGACCAGGGCGGCGTCGGTGATCCGGACGCCGTGGTGGGCCTCGTACTTCTCCTGGATCCCCCGCAGGATCTGGACGGTGTCCTCGACGCTCGGCTCGCCGACGAAGACCTGCTGGAAGCGGCGCTCCAGCGCGGGGTCCTTCTCGATGCGCTCGCGGTACTCGTCGAGGGTGGTGGCCCCGATCATGTGCAGCTCGCCGCGGGCCAGCATCGGCTTGAGCATGTTGCCGGCGTCCATCGCGGAGTCGCCGCCGGCGCCGGCCCCGACCACGGTGTGGAGCTCGTCGATGAAGGTGATCACCTGGCCGCCGGCGTCCTTGATCTCCTCGAGCACGGCCTTGAGCCGCTCCTCGAACTCGCCCCGGTACTTCGCGCCGGCCACCATCGCGGCCAGGTCGAGTGCGAGCACCCGGCGCCCCTTGAGCGAGTCGGGCACGTCGCCGTCGACCACCCGCTGGGCCAGCCCCTCGACGACGGCGGTCTTGCCGACGCCGGGTTCGCCGATCAGCACCGGGTTGTTCTTGGTCCGCCGCGACAGCACCTGCACCACCCGGCGGATCTCGGCGTCGCGCCCGATGACGGGGTCGAGCCGGCCGTCCTCGGCCGCCTGGGTGAGGTCGACGGAGTACTTCTCGAGGGCCTCGTACGTCGACTCGGCGTCCTGGCTGGTGACCCGCCGGTTGCCGCGGACCGCGGTCAGCCCCTCGCGGAGCCCGTCGGCGCTGAGCCCGGCGTCGGTGAGCAGCCGCTGGGCGGAGGACTCGACGGTGGCCAGCGCGATCAGGAGGTGCTCGGTGGCGACGTAGTCGTCCTTCATGGACGCGGCGAGGTCGAGGGCCGCGGCGAGCACCCGGGTGAGGGCGGGCGACGCGGCGGGCTGCTGCACCGTCGAGCCGCTCGCGCTGGGCAGCGCCCGCGCCTCCTGCTCGGTGCGCGCGGTGAGCGTGGCCGCGTCGACGCCGGCCTTGGTGACCAGGGTGCGGGCGGTGCCCTCCTCCTGGCGCAGCAGGGCCAGGAGCAGGTGCACCGGCTCGGTCTGGGTGTTGCCGGCCGTGGTCGCGGCCAGCTGGGCGGCCTCGATGGCCTCCCGGCTCCGCGTCGTGAACTTCTCGGCTCCGAACTCGCTCACTGCTCTCCCTTCCTGCGCATGGTTGACGGCTCTCGATGGTGTCAACGACCGAAGAGTTGAGTCTGTTCCACTCAACTTCACCTGGTCCAGTCACGGCCACCGAAACCTCGAGCGCCTCGCCCCTCGGGGCGCCCCACCGGGCTAGCATGACGCCCGAAAGGGGGGTGGCCCATGGCGATCCGCAGGCTGTTCGGGAAGCGTGAGCAGGCGCAGGCCGCACCGGCTCCCGAGGAGGTCCTCCCCGAGCCCGAGCCCGAGGAGCCGACCGAGACCCCCGTCCCGGTGCGCGTGGTGATCGTCGACGACGACCCGGACGCCCGCGACTTCCTGCGGATGGGCCTCGAGGTCGGCGGCTTCGACATCGTGGGCGAGGGTGGTGACGGCCCGTCCGCGGTCGAGGCGGTGCGCACCGGCCAGCCCGACGTGGTGCTGCTCGACCTGCACATGCCCGACATCGGCGGCATCGAGCTGCTGCCGCAGCTGCGCGAGGCGCACCGCCCGGCGAAGTTCGTGGTCGTCTCGGCCATCAACTCCACCCACATGACCGAGGCCGCGATCGGGGCCGGGGCGATCGGCTTCATCGAGAAGGGTGTCTCGCCGCGCAGCGTCAACCTCCACCTGCACAAGGTCGCCCGCGCCGGCGCGGTCCGGGTGGTGCGGCCCTACCCGCTCACCGGCGAGTACCCGTGACCCTCGCCCTCACCGTCGTCCGGCGCGACGTGGGACGGGTGGGCGGACGCGTCGTCGGCCGGCAGTAGCACCGCACGACAGAACCCCTCGCCGAACGGCGTGAGGTGGATGCTGCGGCGTACCACCTTGGTGAACCGCTGCGAGTGCAGCGCCTCGAGCACGTCGGGCTGCGCCTCCAGCACCTGGTACTCCTCGGGGTCGGTGAGCTGCTCGCGGGAGAACCACACCAGCCCGAGGCGGTGCAGGTTGTCCAGGTAGGCCGGGACCCGGTCGACGTAGCGGCACCCCGCGCGGGCCCCGATCATGGTCAGGCCCGGCGCGATCAGCTGGCTGTGCACCCGGCCCACCGGTCCGCCGGAGCGGACGTCGACGCTGGGCTGCGGCCCGGAGCGCACCAGGAGCAGCAGCACCCGCGCCTCGTCGGGCGCGAGGTCGCCGAGGATGCGGGCGTACGCCGGGTGCTGGTCCTGCTCGTGCCACACGTCGCGGGACCGGTCGAGCAGGGCCGTTCCCTGCTCGCGCAGCGACGCCTGCTCGGAGCGGACGGGGTCCGGCTCGGCCCGCTGCTCCTGCTCGGTGGTGAGCGCGTCGGCGACCGCCTGCTGCAGCGGTACGCCGGCGGCGACGGCGCGGCCGAGGTCGGTGACCGTGGTGACGGTGACCCCGAGCTCGCGGGCGAGCGAGGCGGCCTGCTGCGGGTCGCGGACCGCGGCCGCCAGGCGGCGGCTCAGGCGCCACGAGGCCAGCACGCCCCACCGGGTCGCGTGCAGCCAGGTGGCGGCCGCGATCCGGGCGAGACCCGGCACCGCGGACAGCGCCGCGCCCGGCCCCGGCAGACCGGGTGCGTCGTCGTCGGGCTCGCCGGGGGTCGGGTCCACCAGTGCGTTCATGGTCGCGGTCCCCGCGTCGTCGTGCACGGAGGAAGCGCAGCGACCGGAGGGTGGGACGTCGTGGGCTGATTCATCAGCTCCCCACTCCGAAGATCCACAGGTGCAGCACTCCACCGCCGAAGCCCATGATCGCGCCGTGTGCGTAGAGCATCCACTCGTCCTCCTTGATCGCCGCCCGCATCATCTCGACGAAGTCGCGCGGGGGGAGCTCCTGGGTGCGGGTGCTGACCAGGACCCGGATCCTGTCGGCCTGCTCGCGGCTGAAGTCGCGGTCCCGGAACGGGGTCATCGTGTGCTCGACGCCCTCCCGCGCGATGGCGGCCCGGATCGCGTCGTACCGCCGGGGACCGAGCGCGGCCCGCACGGCCGGGCGGGCGACCCCGGCGGCCTGGTCGATGGCGGGTTCGAGCGCGACGGCCAGCATCTGCCGGGTGCGGTCGCCGCGCGGCCCGTTGAGCAGGAACTCGCCGATGTTCTCGAGCGTGATCACGTCGTCGGCGATGATGTCGGCGTACACCTCGGCGGCCTCGCGCTGGCGACGCGGGAACAGCCCGTGCACCCGGACGCCCCAGATCCGGCGCGGCTCGGGCGGCTCGAAGATCAGCCACATCCCGAGCGCGTTGGTGAGCCAGCCGACGACCACGCCGAGCACCGGGAGCAGCCACGCCTGGTGGAAGGTCACGTCGAGGACCGCGACCGGGATGCCGAGCAGGAAGCCGAAGATCGCGCCGAACCACACCATCAGGTTGAGCTCGCGCTGCCCGAAGTCGCGGAAGATCCGGACCACCAGGGCGGGGTTCTCGCGGAAGTGCTCGATCACCATGATCTTGGGGTCGAGCAGCTGGTCGATGTGGCGCCCGATCTCGGTGGTGATGCTGCGGACGACGCCCGGGAGCTGCTCGCGGACCCGGGCGACGACGGCGCGCCGGCCCGCGGGTGGGAGGTCGCGCCACAGCGTTGGGTGCTCGGCGACCATCACCTGGTCGATCAGGTCGGGCAGCTCGGGGCTGAACAGTTCGACGATGTGCTCGGCGATCCGGTCCGGCTCCAGCTCCCGGTAGAACTCCGCTGGCGTGCCGAGCTTGGAGATCGCCTTGTCGACCGCGATCGAGCCCATCTTGGCGGCGCGGGCCGGGATGATGCCCTGCCACCCCAGCCCGCCCTGCATCACGCCCGGCACCTCCTGGACCTTGCGCGGGAGCACCGAGGACAGCTCGCGCAGGCCCGGGACGGTGACGCCGTGGAAGCGGACCGGGCGGAAGAGCATGACCAGGCCCGTCCAGTTGATCAGCCAGCCCACGACGGCGGTGAAGACGGGGATCGACCAGAAGACGAGCCAGTCGACCTCGGCGAGCCACTCGCTCGACGCCCTCACCTCCTTGACCGTCGACCCCGCGCGGGGCTACCCGAGGGTAGCGCCGCGGGTGGGACCATGGATCGGTGCGTGAGCTCGAGCTGGTCGCCGACTGCGACCGATGCTTCGGCCTGTGCTGCGTGCTGCTCCCGTTCCACCGGGACAGCGGGTTCGCGGTCAGCAAGCAGGGCGGCGAGCCCTGCCACCACCTGAGTCCCCGGGACCGGTGCGAGATCCACGACTCGCTGCGCGAGGAGGGGTGGCCGGGATGCGCGGCGTTCGACTGCTTCGGCGCGGGGCAGCAGGTCTCGCAGGTGACCTACGGCGGGGTCTCGTGGCGCGACCACGACGACCTCGGCGAGATGGCGGCCGTGCTGTCGGTCATGCGGCAGCTCCACGAGATGCTGGCCCACCTCACCGAGGTGCTACGACGCTCACCGGCCGAGGACGCCGCCGAGATGCGCGCGGAGATCGTGGCGCTGACCCACGCCGACCCGCACTCACTGCTCCGGGCCGACCTCGACGAGGTCCGCCGTCGGGTGAGTCCGGCGCTGCGCGAGGCCACGGTCCGGCTGCACGGACCCGGCCGTCCGATGCCGGACGACCTCGCCGGCGCCGACCTGCGCGACCAGGACCTGTTGCGCGCCGACCTCCGCGGGGCGCTGCTGATCGGCGCCGACCTGCGGGGGTGCGACCTCTCGCACGCAGACCTGCTCGGGGCCGACCTGCGCGACGCCGATGTGCGGTCGGCGCGGCTGGCCGACGCGTGGTTCCTCAGCCAGGCCCAGCTCAACACCGCCCGGGGAGACGCCGCCACGACCGTCCCGGCCCACCTCACGCGGCCCGGCCACTGGCGTGACGCTCCCGCTCAGGACGGCGGGAGCCGCACGCAGTAGTCGCGCAGCACCGGCGAGTCGCCGATCCGGCCGGTGTGCTGCAGGTGGTCGGCCTGGGCGTCGAGCTGGTCGGCCACCGGGTGGTGGCGCGGCGGGGCCCAGCGACGGATCTCGTCGGCGAGCTGCCAGAGGACCGGCACCGGCAGGCTGCGCAGCCCGCGCCGGTCGCAGGCGACCACCGGCAGGAGGGTCGACCACCGGCGGTGGCGCCCCCGGATCCGCAGCACCACGATGCCGAACCCCGGGTCGTGGAGCCCGAGCTCCTCGACCTCGTCCCACGGGATCTCGACCGGCACCACTCCGCCCCGGCGTCGGCACAGTCGGCCGCTGCTCGTGTCGAGCCACGCCTCGTCGAGCCAGAAGCCGAGCGGGACCAGCGCCAGGAGCGCGAGGAGGCCGACCGCCCACGGCAGGGCCCCGGGGTCGTCGGCGACCGCGTCGGCGGCCGCCCAGAGGCATCCGCCCGCCATGGCCGCGACGGTCAGTCGGAAGGTGCGCTCGGCCCGGCCCCGACCCGGTGGCAACGCCGGCAGCGGCACCCGCTCACCCGCCACCGTCGACCCCGGCCTCCCCGAGGGGCGTGACCACGGATGTCAGCAGGGATGTCAGCAGGGATGTCAGCAGTCCGGCAGCCTGGTCGGGAGGCACCGCCCGGGCAGGCTGCCCGCCGTCGGGGCCCTGCCAGGTGCCTCCGGGGCCGGACAGCCACGACGAGCGCCGGGACCGGCGCCCGTGCCGCAGCTCGACGTCGGCCCGCAGCCACTCGGTCTGCTGGTCGGGCGTGGGCGTGGTCGCCGCGACGGCCGCTGGATGGAGCACCGCCGCGACCACGAGGGTGGGGAGCGTGGCCGCGGCGGTGAGCGCGAAGCGGTGGCGGCCGTCGAGGGAGACCTGCTCCAGCAGGACGACCCCACCGGTGACGTGGGCGTACCAGTGGTCTCGCCCGTGAGGCGTGGAACGCGCGACGGCGACGACCGCGGTCGCGGTCTCCCGCAGCACGACCACGGACCGCAGGTCGCGCCGCAGCTCGTCGCGGGAGCGGGCCCCGGGGTCGAGCAACCGCCGGGCCGCCAGCGACGCCCGGGCGTCGCGCGCGGCCGACGCGCGCCCGTCACCGTCGAGCCGGGACCAGACCGGCATCACCGGCCGGGGTCCGACCCGGCTGCGGGGTCGCGCCAGGACCGCGAGCTCGGCATCGCTGAGCGACCCGACCGGGACCGCGTCAGCAGCGGGCACCTCAGAACACCTCCCCGAGCGCGTCGAGGGCGCCCGACCCCGCGGCCGCGAGCCGGTCGCCGGCCCAGCCGACGGCATCGGCGGCCGCAGCGGCCTCGTCGGCGACCTGGTCGACCACCCAGTCGCCCGCCTCCGAGGCGGCGTCCTCGACCTGGTCCCAGTGGTCGACGAGGTAGTTGCCCGCGGTCCAGGCCCCGTAGGCGAGGACCGCGGCGCCTCCCACGACGACCAGGCCGGGCGCCGTGGTCGCGACCAGCACCGCGCCGGCCGCACCGGCGGCGCCGAAGCCGCGGGTCGCCCAGCCGCGGGCCCCGTCGTAGCCGCCGCCGGTGACCGCGTCGTGGACGCCCGAGACGGCGGTGATCGGCAGCGACGCCCGTCCCGCGAGCTTCAGGAGCGGGTTGCGGGCGGTGCCGTGGGCGAACACCCGGCGGGCCTTCTCGAGCTCGTCCGGCGGCGCCTGTTGCCGGGCCAGCGCAGCGTAGTCGTGGAGCCGGCGGCTGCTCCTGGCCAGCGACACGGCGTCGTTGACGCTGCGGGCGACCACGAGGGCGCCCCCGGCGGTGCCGAGCGCAGCGACGTGGTCGCCCCCGAGCAGGTCGGCGCGCGCGCCGTGGGCCGCCAGCAGCGAGGGCAGGGTCCGGGGGGCGTCGAGCCGCCTGACCGTGGCGGCAAGGGCCTCGTCGGCCTCGACCACGGCCGCCAGCGCGGCGCCGACCGCGGCCCCGTGGGCGCTGCGCTCGGCCTCGGTGCGGCGGGCCTGCTCGAGCTGCTCGGGGGCCACGCCCCAGCCCAGCCGCTCGGCCGGGGGTACGTCGTCGGGCGGTTGTGGCGCGGGCGGCGCGACCACCCCTCCGTCGTCGGTCACCTCGAACCCGGCGGCCCGGACCCGCTCGACCGTCGCGAGCAGCGCCGCGCGGGCCGCCGTCACCTCCCCCGCGCCGGACCGCAGCTCGGAGGCCGCCGTGGTCAGCGCGTCGCCCAGCGCCTCACCCCGCCGGGCCTCCAGGTCGGCCCGGCTCGCGGCCGTGGTCGCCCAGACGCCGCCGGCGTCGTCGACCGCGTCAGCGAGGTGGCGTCGTACGGCGTGGGCGTCGTCGTCGACCGAGGAGGCCGCGGCCGCGAGCCGGTCGGCCGCGGCCAGGAGCCCGCCCGGCCGCCACCCGGTCACCGTCGACACCGTCAGGGTGGTCACGACGGGCCTGCCCGGAACCCGCTCGCCACCGATGCGTCGGTGGCCGCCAGGTCGTGCGCGACCCGTCGTGCGGTCTCGCACAGCGCGACCAGGCCGTCGGCCCACGCGTCGACCGCGGCGTCGAGCTCGGTCGCGACCCACCAGCAGGCCTCCGCGGTCGCCGACCCGGGCAGCGCGTCGCTCGCGACCCGGAACGGCCCGGCGACGTCGAGGCACGACAGCGACGCCGCCACCGAGTCGATCCGGGCGGCGGCGTCGTCGAGAACCTGGGGGTCGAGGGCGAGCACGGCCTCAGTCCTACATCGGTTCGGCCGGGCTCACACCTGCTCATCCACAGCCTGCCGGCGCAGCCCGTGCTCCCGGGGTTCGAGCCCCGGCGCTGGCGCGCCTCGCTCCTGGACCCCGGGTGCGGTCGGCCTCAGAAGCCGCGCCGCCAGACGACCACGGACTGGCCGGGGTCGGGCGGCCGGAGGACCGGGAGCCGGTCGGCGGGGGGTCGGGTCCGCAGGGACATCCGCAGCGCCTCGCGGGTCGCCTCGAGCTCGGCGACCAGCTCGGCGTTGCGGTGCTGCAGCGCCTCGATCTGGTTCTCGAGGTCCAGCAGCCGCCGGACCCCCTCGACGCCGACGCCGGCGGAGGTGAGTGCTGCGATGGAGCGCAGCCTCTCGATGTCGCGGTGGGAGTAGCGCCGGCCGCCGCCTCCCGTGCGGCCGGGCGTGATCAGGCCCATCCGCTCGTAGGCCCGCAGCGTCTGCGGGTGCAGGCCCGAGAGCTCCGCGGCGACGGAGATGACGTACACCGCGACCTCGGGGGCGGGAGGCTGCACGAGCGTCTCCTCCCCGGGACCGGTCGTCATGTGCCGGCCTCGAAGAGGCCGGCGCGCAAGGTCTGCCCGCCGTGGGCGGCGCGGTAGGCCTCGACGGCCTCGCGGGTCGCCTGGTCGAGCACCGCCGGCACCTGCACCTCGACGGTGGCCAGCAGGTCACCGACCGTGCCGTCCTTGCGGCGGGCGCCCTTGCCGCGGATCCGGAAGGTGCGGCCGTTGGGGGTGCCCGGCGGCAGCTTGAGGGTGACCGACGACCCGGCGAGGGTCGGGACCTTCACCTCGGCCCCGAGCGCGGCCTCGTCGAAGGAGACCGGGACCGTGAGCGTGAGGTTGTCGCCCGCGCGGCCGAACACGCGGTGCGGCCGCACCTTGACGCTCACGAACAGGTCGCCCGCGGGCCCGCCGTTCTCGCCGGCGCCGCCCTTGCCCTTGAGCCGGATCCTCTGACCGTCCTTGACGCCGGCCGGGATCCGGGCCTGGATGGTGCGCGCCGACATCCCGCGACCGGAGCCGTGGCAGGTGGGGCACGGCTCGTCGTAGACGAGCTGCCGGCCGCCGCAGGCGGGGCAGGTCTCGTTCATCGTGAACCCGCCGCCCGTCGAGGCGACGACGAAGCCGGCACCCTCGCACTCAGTGCAGATGTGGGGCCGGGTGCCGGGCTTGCCGCCGGTGCCGGAGCAGGCGGGGCACGGCGAGTCCGAGGTGAGCCGCAGCGAGATGGTGACGCCCTCGAGGGCGTCGGTGAACCCGATCGTGGCGCTGGTCTCGACGTCGCTGCCGCGGCGGGGCCGCGGCTGCGTCGTGGTGGTCCGGGCGCGGCTGCCGAACAGGTCGCCGAACATGTCGCCCAGGCCGCCACCACCCCCGGCCCGGACCCGGTCGCCGAAGAGGTCGCTGACGTCGAAGCCGCCGGTGCCGCCCTGCGGGAAGCCGAATCCGCCGGAGGAGTACGCCGCGCGCAGCTCGTCGTACTTCTTCCGCTTGTCGGGGTCGCCCACGACGTCGTAGGCCTCGGCGACCTCCTTGAACCTGGCGTGCTTGGCTCTGCTCTCAGGGGAGTCGCCGGGGTTGGAGTCGGGGTGGTTCTGGCGCGCCAGGGTCCGGTAGGCCTTCTTGATCTCGGCCGCGCCCGCGTCCTTGGCGACGCCGAGGACCTGGTAGAAGTCCTTGGTCGCCCAGTCAGCGCGTACGCCCTCGTCCGCGCTCACCCGCTCACCCCCTCACTCCTGGTCAGGCTGGCCCGTCACCCGGCGACCGGGTCGACCACCAGCACCTGCGCGGCCCGCACGACCCGCTCGCCGATCCGGTAGCCCGCCTTGGCGACGACCTTGCACGTCGTGACCTCCACCTCCGGATCCTCCCCGATGTGGGAGAGGGCCTCGTGGAGGTTCGGGTCGAAGGGCTCGCCGGGCGCGCCGAACTTGGTCAGCCCGAGGCCGGTGACGACCCGCTCGAGCTGCTCGGCCACGGCCTGGAAGCCCTCGTCGAGGTCGCCGTGCTCGCGCGCCCGGTCGACGGTGTCGAGGACGTCGATGATCGGCACCAGCACCTGGTAGCGGGCGTTCTCGGCCAGCTTCTCCCGATCCCGCTCGACCCGCCGCTTGTAGTTGACGAACTCGGCCTGGAGCCGCTGCAGGTCGGCGAGCCGCTCGGCCGCCTCCATCTGCGCGACCGCCACCTCGTCGGCGGCGGCCAGGTCGTCACCCTCGACCTCGGTGTCGCCTGCCACCTCGCCGGCGGCGGCGCCGAAGGAGTGCGGCCCGGGGGCCGCACCCTCCGGCGCTGCCTCGTCGGCAGGCTCGGCGGCCGGTTCCCGAGGAGGGCGCTCTGCGCCCTTCTCGAAGGAGTCGCCGTCCTGGACGACGTCCCGCTCGTCGTCGGGCTGGGTCACTTGTTCTCACCCTCCGAGCCTTCACCGGAGGCGGGCTCGTCGGTCTCCTCGTCGACGATCTCGGCGTCGACGACGTCGTCGTCGGCCTCGCCGGTCGCCTCGCTGGTGCCTCCGGCGGCGGCCTGCTCGGCCTCCGCGGCGGCGTACATCGCCGCGCCCATCTTCTGGCTGGACTCGTCGAGCTTGGTGACACCGGCGCGGAGCTCGTCGGCGGAGGCGTCCTCCTGCTCGAGGGTCTTCTTGAGGGCGTCGATGTCGGCCTGCACCTCGGTGCGGACGTCGTCGGGGATCTTCTCGGAGTTCTCCTCGAGGAACTTCTCGGTCGAGTAGACCTTGGAGTCGGCGAGGTTGCGGGTCTCGACCGCGTCGCGACGCTGGGCGTCCTCCTCGGCGTACTGCTCGGCCTCCTTGACCATCCGGTCGATCTCGTCCTTGGACAGCGCCGAGCCGCCGGAGATGGTCATCGACTGCTCGCGGCCCGACGCCTGGTCCTTGGCGGAGACGTGGACGATGCCGTTGGCGTCGATGTCGAAGGTGACCTCGATCTTGGGCACGCCACGCGGAGCCGGGGGGAGGCCGGTCAGGTCGAAGTTGCCGAGGGGCTGGTTCTGGGCCCACATCTGGCGCTCGCCCTGGGCGACCTTGATCTCGACCGACGGCTGGTTGTCGTCGGCGGTGGTGAAGATCTCCGAGCGCTTGGTCGGGATCGTGGTGTTGCGCTCGATCAGGTTGGTCATCACGCCGCCCTTGGTCTCGATGCCGAGGGACAGCGGGGTGACGTCGAGCAGCAGCACGTCCTTGACCTCGCCCTTGAGGACGCCGGCCTGCAGCGCGGCGCCGACGGCGACGACCTCGTCGGGGTTGACGCCCTTGTTGGGCTCCTTGCCGTTGAGCAGCTCCTTGACCACCTCGGTGACCGCGGGCATCCGGGTGGAGCCGCCGACCATCACGACGTGGTGGATGTCGGCGATCGCGACGCCGGCGTCCTTGAGCACCGACTTGAACGGTGCCTTGGTCCGGTCGAGCAGGTCGCTGGTCATCTTCTGGAACTCGGCGCGCGTCAGCTTCTCCTCGAAGTGCAGCGGACCGGACTCGCCGTGGGTGATGTAGGGCAGGTGGACCGTGGTCTCGCTGGAGCTCGACAGCTCGATCTTCGCCTTCTCGGCGGCCTCCTGGAGCCGCTGCTTGGCGATCTTGTCGTTGCTCAGGTCGACGCCGTTGCCCATCTTGAACTTGTCGACCATCCAGTCGACGATCCGGGCGTCCCAGTCGTCACCGCCGAGGTGGTTGTCACCGGAGGTCGCCTTGACCTCGACGACGCCCTCGCCGATCTCGAGCAGCGACACGTCGAAGGTGCCGCCGCCGAGGTCGAAGACGAGGATGGTCTGGTCGTCGCCCTTGTCGAGCCCGTAGGCCAGCGCGGCTGCGGTCGGCTCGTTGACGATGCGGGAGACGGTGAGACCCGCGATCTCCCCGGCCTCCTTGGTGGCCTGGCGCTGCGCGTCGGAGAAGTACGCCGGCACGGTGATGACCGCGTCGGTGACCGTCTCGCCGAGGTAGGCCTCGGCGTCGCGCTTGAGCTTCTGCAGCACGAAGGCGCTGATCTGCTGGGCGGTGAAGTCCTTGTCGTCGATCTTCACCTCCCAGTCGGTGCCCATGTGGCGCTTGACCGACCGGATGGTGCGGTCGACGTTGGTGACCGCCTGGCGCTTGGCCACCTCGCCGACGAGCACCTCGCCGGACTTGGCGAAGGCCACCACCGACGGGGTGGTCCGGGCGCCCTCCGCGTTCGCGATGACGGTGGGTTCGCCACCTTCGAGGACGGCGACGACGGAGTTCGTCGTCCCGAGGTCGATACCGACCGCACGAGCCATGGTTGTTCGTCCTTCCGATGCTGCAGGACCCGGTTCCGGGTCCTGTCGACTGGTGTTCGCGGGAGTTGAGTCCTGCTGGCTCAACTTATGTGTGCCAGCGTAACGAAGGGATGGTGGCTGCTTGTTCCCGGGGCCCGTGTCCGAGGGACCCGTCCCATCCACAGCACGGACACACCCCGGTGCCGGGCCTCGCCACCGCCCCGGGGAGGCCGTACCATGACAGCGACGGCCGTGGGGGCCGTCCGGCGCGACGGGTAGTGCCTGTCAGGGGGGTTCGACATGGGGTACGTGCGATCACGGCTGGGTGCCGTGCTGCTCGCGCTCGCGACAGCGGTGGCGGGCGTCCTCCTCGCCGGCGCGCCTGCGCAGGCCCGCTGGACCGAGGCGAGCACGACGATCGACCACCGGGTGTGCAAGGAGCCACGGCTCGGCGGTGCGGGCTGGACCTTCCAGACCCGCGCCCGCAAGCCGGCCCGTACCGAGGACGCGCGCGCCGGTGTGGCGATCCACGTGCGGGGCGACCGCCGCCAGCACTGGTCCTCCGGGTGGCTCGACGACCGGGGACTCGCGCGCGGCTGGGTGCGGACCCGCCACCGGGCCGGCGTCCGGGTCCACCTCTGGCAGGAGGCTGGCGACCGGGGCTCGGGGGTGGGCACCGCCCTCCAGCAGACCGTGCTGCGCCCCGGCCAGATCGCCCGCTGCGGCTGACCGGTCGGGAATACTCGCCCGGCGTGTCGTGATGCACCCGGTATGACTGGTGCGACCGTTCCGACGATCACCCTCCACGACCAGACCACCATCCCCCAGCTCGGGTTCGGCGTCTTCCAGGTGCCGCCCGCCGACACCGCTCGTGCCGTGTCGGAGGCCCTCGAGGCCGGATACCGGCACATCGACACCGCGCAGATGTACGGCAACGAGGCCGGCGTCGGCGAGGCGCTCGCGGCGGCCGGGCTGCCGCGCGAGGAGGTCTACGTGACCTCCAAGCTCAGCAACGCCTCCCACCGCCCCGACGACGCCCGCCGCAGCTTCGAGGAGACCCTGGAGCGGCTGCGGCTCGACCGGATCGACCTGTTCCTGATCCACTGGCCGCTGCCGACCCGCTACGACGGTGACTTCGTCTCGACCTGGCAGACCCTCGCCGAGCTCGCCAAGGAGGGACGCGCCACCTCGGTCGGGGTCTCCAACTTCCAGCCCGACCACCTCGACCGGATCGTGCAGGAGACCGGCGTCGTGCCGGTCGTCAACCAGGTCGAGGTGCACCCCTACTTCCGCAACGAGACGGTGCGGGCGGCCAACGCCGGCTACGAGATCGCGACGGAGGCGTGGTCGCCGATCGCGCGGGGTGCCGTGCTCGACGACCCGACCGTCGTCCGGGTGGCCGACGAGGTCGGCGCGACACCGTCCCAGGTGACCCTCCGCTGGCACCTGCAGCGCGGTGACATCGTGTTCCCCAAATCGGTGCGGGCCGAGCGGATGCGCGAGAACCTCGGCGCGCTGGAGGTCGAGCTCAGCGACCAGCAGATGGCCGCGCTCGACGGGCTCGACCGGGGCGAGGACGGCCGATGCGGTCCGCACCCGGACACCTTCGACAGGATCCCCGACTGAGCCACGTGACGCCTCGGGTCACGGCGCCGTCAGGCGAGGCGCGGGGATGACGCCGGTGCCCCCCACCTCCGAGCGGTTCAGGCTGCGCGACATCGCGCTGGTGGCCTACGGGCCGACGCTCGTGGTGTCGGTCGGCCACGGCGCCGTGATGCCGGTGGCGGCGCTGCGGGCGCGCGAGCTCGGCGCCGACGTCGGGACCGCGGCGCTCGTCGTGGCGATGCTCGGCGTCGGCATGCTCCTCACCTCCCTGCCCGCCGGCGCCGCGGTCGCGCGGGTCGGGGAGCGTACGGCGCTGCTGCTCGCGGGCCTGCTCGACGCGGCCGCGATGGCCGCGGGCGCACTCACCGGGTCGGTCGCCGGGCTGGCGGTGGCCGTCGCGGTCAGCGGGTCGGCGTACACGCTCTTCCTGATCTCGCGGCAGGGCTTCATGATCGACGCCGTGCCCGAGGGGTTCCGCGCCCGGGCGCTGTCGGCCATGGGCGGCTCGTTCCGGATCGGGGTGTTCGTCGGTCCGCTCATCGGCGCCGGCGTGATCCGCGTCGCGGGGCTGCCCGGCGTCTTCTGGCTGGCCTCGGCCCTGGCCCTGGTGGCGGCCGCGATGGCGCGGCTGATGCCCGACCTCGGGGCCGAGGGTCGGGCCCGCGAGCAGGCGGCCGGGCACGCGTCGGTGCGGTCGGTGCTGCTCCGGCACCGGCGGACCTACCTCACCCTCGGCCTTGCCGTGGTCGTCCTCGGCGCCTCCCGCTCGGTCCGCAACGTGCTGCTGCCGCTGTGGGCCGAGCAGGTCGGCCTCTCGGCCTCCACCACCTCGCTGGTCTTCGCCCTCGCCGCGGCGGTCGACATGCTGATGTTCTACCCGGGCGGCTGGGTGATGGACCGCTACGGCCGGGCGGTCGTCGCCGTGCCGGTGGTGCTCTCGGTGGCGGTCGCCTGCCTCCTGCTGCCACTGACCACGGGCGTCGTCGGCGTGGCGGCCGTGATGGTGCTGATCGCGCTCGGCAACGGCCTCGGGTCGGGGATCGTGATGACCATCGGCGCCGACACCGCCCCCCTGCGCGGACGCTCGCAGTACCTCGGCGGGTGGCGCCTGTGCGGCGACCTGGGGGTGTCGGGCGGGCCGCTGCTGGTGAGCGCCGTCGCGGCCGCCGCTCCCCTGGCCACCGCGTCGGTCCTGGTGGGCGTGCTGGCGCTGGCCGGCACCGCGTGGGTGGGCTACTGGACGGTCCGGCTGGACCGGGACCGGCGGCGGGCGACGCCGCTCAGCCGCGGATCGTGACCTTGACCTCGTTGGAGGCCTTGCCGGTGTCGGTGTCGACGACGCGGAACCGGTTGACGCCCGTCTGCCCGGTCTGGACGTACGTCGTGTACGTCTCGTCGCTCACCGAGACGGTCACGGGGAAGTCGCGCCAGGCGCCGCCCTCGAACCGCTGCACCTGGAGGATGGCGCCCTCGCCGCCGGGGTAGACGCCGGTGAGGTCGATGTTGTCCATCGGGCTCACCGACGGCGCCGCCGCCTGGAGGGTGATGCCCTTGTCGGGCTTGTCGGACTTCTTGTCCGACGCGGACTTCTGGTCCGACGGCTGGTCCTTCTCCTCGGGCGACGACCGACCGGGGTCGAGCGTGATCAGCGGTCCGTCGTCGGGACGGGTGGACTCCGGCTTCGGCAGGAAGAGCGACGCCTGCTCCTCGCTGCCGCCGGTGGGGCCGCCGTTGCTGTCGAGCCCGGCCACCCGGGCACCCGCCAGAGCGACCACACCCGCGACGATGCCGACGACGACGGCGACGCCGATCAGCGCCAGCAGGCCGAAGGCCACGGGGTGGTCGTCGCGCTCCTCGCGTCCGAGTCGGTCCGTCACGCGGCCCATTGTCACGGACGGCGCCCACCAGCCCAAACGGGGACCGTCAGTCGACCGCCTCCCCTGCCGCCCGGCGTACCTCCCGCTCGGCCACGGCGTGCTCGTCGGTGCGGGCGTCGTACCCCCAGAAGTCACGCAGCGCCACCGCGGTCGCGGCGACCCCCAGGACGCACGCGACGCCCCCACTGACCAGCGAACCGCGGACCGACCAGACGTCGGCCACCACGCCCGCCCGGACCTGACCCGCGAGCGGACCGACCGAGTAGGACAGCATCTCGATGCCGGCCAGCCGGCCGCGCATCGCCTCGGGGATCGTCTGGTTCCATACGGTCATCCGGAAGATCCCCGAGATCATGTCGGCCACCCCGGAGAGCATCAGGAAGAGCGCCACCAGCCAGATGTCCGGCATCAGCCCGGCGACCGCGATCGCGGCGCCGTACGCAGCTGCGGCCAGCACGATCGCCCGGCCGTGGTGGTGCACCCGGCTGGTCCAGCCGCTGGTGGCGGTCGCCAGCATCGCGCCGACCGTCTCGGCGGAGTAGAGCAGGCCGAGCAGCTCCGACCGCGCGAAGACCTGCTCGGCCAGCGCCGGGAACACCACGATCGGCATCGCGAGCAACACGGCGGCGATGTCGACCAGGTAGGTGCCGAGCAGGTCGCGCCGGCGGACGGCGTAGCCGATGCTGGCGCGGATCGCCCGCAGGCTGGGCGGCGTCGTCACCTCGCGGTGCGGGTAGGGCCGCATCGCGACGTACAGCAGGGTGGCCACGACCAGCCCCACCACGTCGACCACGAAGCACCAGCCGATGCCGACGTACGCGATCAGCAGGCCGCCGACCATCGGCCCGACCAGCACCCCGAGCTGCATCCCGAACCCGGTCAGCGCGTTGGCCGCGGTGATCTGGTCGATCCGGACCGTGCGCGGCATCAACGCCTCGCGGCTGGGCCGCTGCAGCGCCGAGGCGGCCGCGAGCAGCACGGCGACCCCGAAGACGACCGGCAGGCTCGGCCGGTCCCGGAAGGCGTTCCCGGCCAGCACGGCCGTCAGCAGCACCTGGGCCACCCCGCAGCCGACGAGCAGCCGACGCCGGTCCACGTGGTCGGCCAGCGCCCCGCCCCAGAGCCCGAACACCACGATCGGCACCAGCTCCGCGATGCCGATCGCGCCGACCGCGAGGTTGGAGCCGGTCAGCCGGTAGACCTGGAAGGGGATGGCGACGTAGGAGACCATGCCGCCGAGGTAGAAGACGGTCCCGGCGGCGAAGAGCAGCCGGAAGTCGCGGGAGTCGCGCAGCGGCGAGACGTCCATCCGCACGGCGCGCAGCCGGTCCCCCCAGGTCACGGTTCCCGATGGTGGCACCGGATCCGCCGGCGCGCATCGGGATCAGCGCGTGACGCGCACCCGGGCTCCGTGGCGCGGGACGCTGGTGATGTTGCGGACCTTGGGGACGTCGCGCTGCACGGTCTCCACGCCGTACGACGTCAACACCTCCCGCAGCACGGCGACGCCCTCCATCAGCGAGAAGCCGGCCCCGATGCACCGCCGCACCCCGCCGCCGAAGGGGATCCAGGTGTTGGTGGGCGGGTTCTGGCCGAGGAACCGCTCGGGCCGGAACACCTCGGGGTCCGGGTGGTTGTCGGGGCGGCTGTGGGCGATCAGGATCGAGGGCCCGACGGTGACGCCGGCCGGCAGGTCTACGCCGCCGATCGTGGCCGGGCGCTGGAGGGTGCGCACCACCATCGGGATCACCGGGTGCAGCCGCATCGACTCCTTGAGCAGCGCCTCCAGCCAGGCGTCGTCGCCGTCGCGCGCGGCCGACCTCGCGCGCTCCAGCTGGGCCGGGTCCTGGCCCAGCTCGACCAGGGTCCAGGCGAGGGCGGACGCCGTGGTCTCGTGGCCGGCGAGCAGCAGCGTCACCAGCTGGTCGCGCAGCTCCTCGTCGCCCAGCCGGTCGACCTGGGCGTCGCCACGATCCTCGATCGTGATCAGCTGGGAGAGCACGTCGGTGCGCTCGCCGAGGTCGGGTGCCTCCCGCCGCTCGCGGATCTCGGCCAGCATCAGCCGGTCGAGCTCGTAGGCGTTGTCGACCGTCCTCCTCCACCGCCCGAACCGCTGGAGGAACGGGTAGCCCCAGCCGAGCAGCACGCTCGGCCCGACGTCGACGGTCCGGTTGACGCGGGGTCGCAGCGCGGCCAGCCGGGCCTCGTCGGTGACGCCGAAGACCACGCGGAGGATGACCTCGAGCGTGAGGCGGTTCATCCGGTCCAGCGAGCGGAACGTCTCGCCGTCGGTCCAGGTCGCCACCTCGGCCCGCGCGACCTCGGTGACCAGGCCGGTGTAGGCGCGCAGCGCCTGCCCGTTGAACGCCGGCATCAGCAGCTTGCGGGCCCGCTTGTGCTCGACGGAGTCCTGGAGCAGCAGCGAGTGCTCGCCCATGATCGGCCCGAGGATGGCGTTGCCCTTGCCGGCGTGGAACACCTCGGGGTCGCCGGCGAAGATCTCCTTGGCGTGCTCCGGCCGCGTGAACAGCACCAGCGGCCGGCCCTTCGGGAGGATCCGGACGGTGAACACGTCGCCGTACCTCCGGTGCGCCCACGGGACGAACTGGTGGCGGAACCGGAGCAGGGCGGCGCTCTGCAGGATCAGCGGCCAGCGCGGCCCCGGTGGGAGGCCCGACTCGTCGACCGGCGGCGGGCTGTCACCCCCGAACGGCCGCATCCGGGCGAACCGTCGTTCGGTCATCCGACCGGCCAGCTCGCTGACCCGCCCGTCCACCTGCTCGTCCAGCGCCATCTGGACATACTACGAGTATGTGAAGAGGCTGCAACCCCTCCCGCGAGCGGTCAGCCGCGGACGAAGGCGGCGATCCCGGCGGCCTCCCGGACCCGGGACTCCTCGTGCAGGTAGGGCATGTGGCCGGTCTCGAACCAGTCGTGCTCGACCCGTGCCCGCTGCTCGGGCGTGAGCCGCAGGTGGGCCACCGTGTCGGCCGCGGCCGCGAACGGCGTGGCGAGGTCGTAGTAGCCGTACTCGACCCGGACCCGCAGGTGGGGGTTGGCCCGCATCAGCCGCTCGAGCTTGTCGGAGACGTTGATGGGGCGGCCCTCGAACTCCTGGTAGGACCACTTCTTCACCTGGTTGGCGAAGACCTCGTAGGGCAGGTCGAGGTCGCTGCGCAGCTCCGATCGCAGGTAGTGGTGTATCGCCGCGGCATAGGGACCGACGATCGCGTCCATCGACGGGTCGGCGTCCCACTTCTCGGCGTTGCCGAAGTGCAGCGGGCCGGTGAACCGGCCGTCGATCCGGCCGAGCGCCAGCCCCCGGTCGCGCAGCAGCTCGGTGCAGAACCGGACGTGCTCGACCCGCAGGTCCGCGCGGTCGACGTAGTCCTCGGACAGCCCGGCGAGGCGGGCGACGGTCGCGACGACCTCCTGCCGCTCCTCGGGGTCGAGCCGTGACCCGCGACCGAGGGCCCAGCGGTAGCGGTCGCCCGCGAACGCCTCGGCCTCCGCCACCACCTCCTCGAGCGTCCGGCCCTCGTGCCGACCGTGGTAGTGCGCGATCGCGGCGTACGTCGGGAGGAAGTTCTGGCACGCCTCGTCGGAGCGGTGGTAGCTGAAGTCCTGGGAGCCGAAGTCGAGCACGCTGGAGACGAGGACCAGGCCGTTGAAGGCCATCATGTGCGTGCTCCAGAGCCGCTCCGCCACGGCGACCGCCCGTACGGTGCCGTAGGACTCGCCGATGAGGTACTTGGGCGACATCCAGCGGTCCTCGCGCGTGCACCAGAGCCGGACGAGCTCGGCCACCTGTTCGACGTCCTTGCCGAACCCGTGGAACTCCTTGGCCTTGCCGCCCTCGACCGCCCGGGTGTGGCCGGTCGACATCGGGTCGATGAAGACCAGGTCGGCCTCGTGCAGCAGCGTCTCGGCGTTGTCGACCAGCCCGTACGGCGGGGGCGCGAGGTCGCCCACGTCACCCATGTCGACCCGCCGGGGACCGAGCAGGCCGAGGTGCAACCACACCGACGCCGACCCGGGTCCGCCGTTGAACACGAAGCACACCGGACGCTCGGCGACGTCGGCGTCGTTGAGGGTGTAGGCGGTGACCGCCATCTCGGCGCGTGGCTTCCAGCCGGTGAAGACGTCGTCCTCGTAGGCCTCCTCGCGGAGCACGACGCGCCCCGTACGGGCCGTGTAGGCCAGGTCGTGCCCGGGCCCGACCAGCGAGTGATGGGTCTCGACCAGCTGGTCGATCGGCTCGGGCTTCGTGTCCGGGGTCGGCGCGGGCCTCCCGGCGTCGGGCTGGTCGTCCATGCGGGCGACTCTAGGACGTGGCGCCGGCCCGGCTCACCGTGAGCACGTCGTGCCCCGGGACCGGGTTGTCGCGCAGCGCCCGGCAGGTGAGCCGGTGGCGCTCGTCGCCCGGGACCGTGCGCACCGTGACCTGCCACGCCGTGCCGCCGACGTCGAAGGACACCTCGCGGGTGTCACCGTCGCGCCGCTGTCCGAGCAGGCGCAGGGCGTCGAGCCGGGTCTCGCCCAGCCGCCGTCGGAGCGCGACCTCGGCCGCCTGCACCGGGGTCGCGTAGGACGACCGGCCGCGCAGGTGGTCGAGGTCGAGGTGACCGGTGAGGTGGCTGCCGGCCACCGCCACGGCGGTGACCGCGTCCAGCCGGCCGTAGTAGAGCCCGTGCGGGAGGAAGAGCGCGTTGCCGGCGAACCGGTCGCCCCCGATGTGGGAGATCTCCCACGCCTCGTCGGGGTGGGCGGCGGCGAGGGCCGCCGCGACCGGGCGGCCGCGCTCGGCGCAGCAGGCGTCGTGCCGGCCGTGGGTGCACACGCAGAGCAGCTGCTCGGCGGTGGGCTCCAGGCCGGGCGAGCGGCCGGCGCCCAAGCCGGCGAGGTCGAGGTCGAGCAGCTGCTCGGCGGAGTCGAGGACGGCCGTCTCGAGCCAGGGAGCGGCGGGACCGGCCCAGGCGGCGTACACCCGGAACCCGGTGCGCGGGGCCGGGCGGTGGTGCTTGCGGACGAGGTTGACCCGGACCCGGGCCGCCCGGGCGGCGGCGGCGAGGCCGCTCTTGACGTCAGGCGGGAGCCGGTTGTCGCGCAGCGCGTCGAGGCCCCAGGGGCCGGGGTTCTCGACCAGGAGGAAGGCCCGCACCGTCGAGGCGGTCCCGGCCAGCTCGTCGCCCCGGAGGTCGCCCGCGGTCGAGCAGCGGAAGGTCTCGCTCATCGCATGATCACGCGAGCACCCGGAGCAGTCCCTCCCGCACCAGCCTGCGGCAGAGCACGAGCCGGCTCTCGGGGTCGAGGTGGTCGGCGAGGTCGGCCGGAGTGAGCCGGTCCTGCCGCTGCACCGCCTCGAGGGCCGGGCGGAGCCGGGGCGGGACGTCGAGGTGGCGGTCGCCGAGCAGCACCCGCAGCACCGGGCCCTCGGCGCCCTCGGCATCGACCAGCACGCAGGGGTGGCCGGGCCGGCGGGCCAGCGGGGTGGTGTCGGTGAGGTCGCGGACCGCGAGCGTGTCACGGAGCCCGCCCGAGAGCCGGGTGCCGCGACTGGTGAGGAACCGCTCGGCCCGCTGTCGGGCGACCGCGCCCGCGTCGAGGCGGCGTACGTCGTCGGCGACGCGCGCGAGGTGGTCGCGGAGCCCCTCGGCCAGCTGGTCGGGGTCGTCGAGCCAGCCGGCGGGCACGTGGGTGTCGGGCACGTCGTCGAGCAGGTCGAGCACGGTGCGCTCGACGACGCGGCGCCAGGTGAGCTGGTTGATGCCGAGCGTGACGTGCAGCGAGGCGACGTCCTGGGCACGGGCCGCGTGGGGCGTGCCGGTCGGGAGGTACAGCGAGAGCCCCGGCTCGAGCACGATGTCGTCCACCCGACCCTCGGTGTGGACCTCCCACTGCTTGTGCCCGTGGGTCTGGAACACGAAGACGTCGTGGGTGTCGGAGTGGACGGCGAACCCCTGCGCACCGGGCGGGGTGAGGTAGGCGTTGGCCTGGCACGGGTGCCCGAGGTCGAGCTCGAGCTGGGCCACCAGGTCACGCAGCGGCGGCCAGGAGCGGTGGAGGCCCTGCAGGACCACGGTGGCGCCGTCGTCGAACTCGCGGAGCAGCCGACGGCTGTCGACCAGCCCGGTCAGCGGCTTGCCGGCGAGCGACGCACCACTGCGGGTGTAGCGCGACTCGGGCAGCACCGAGCCGTCGCGGGCGAGCCGTACCGACGGCGTCCGGATCGCGGTCTCGGTCAGCAGGTGGTCGACGTCGTCGAGCGACAGCAGCCCCACCAGCCGGGAGGGCTCGGTGTGGTGGAGGTGGACGCGGGTCGCCCAGACCTTCGCGAGGAAGGTCTGGGCGTCACCGCTGAGGAGGTCGAGCGCGTTCAGAGTGCGGCACCGTCCGTGCCGTCGGCGTCGCCGTCGGAGGCGTCGCTGCTGTCACCGTCCGTGCCGTCCGCGTCACCGTCGGTGCCGTCCGCGTCACCGTCGGTGCCGTCCGCGTCACCGTCGGTGCCGTCGGCGTCGCCGTCGGAGGCGTCGCTGCTGTCCCCGTCGGTACCGTCGGCGTCACCGTCGGTGCCGTCGGCGTCACCGTCCGAGGCGTCGCTGCTGTCCCCGTCGGTGCCGTCGGCGTCACCGTCGGTGCCGTCGGCGTCGGAGGGCATCGAGGAGGCCTGCGGCGCCGCGCCGGTGGTCATCTCGTCGTCGGAGAGGGGTGCGTCCTGGGGTTCCTCGGTGCTGTTCGACATCTGGTCCTCCTGGCTCGCGGGCGGCAGGTCCCGCCCCTGCTCGCAACCTAGCGCCCGGCCCCTACCGCGTGTCACCCACCACCGGGTGAGGCGTCAGTCGAGCAGGCCGTCGCGCCGGGCGATCGCCGCGGCTTCGGTGCGGCCGGCGGCGCCGAGCTTGCCGAGGATGTTGGAGACGTGGACGGAGACGGTCTTGGTCGCGATGAACAGCTGCTTGCCGATCTCGCCGTTGGTGCGCCCCGCCGCCACGAGGGTGAGGATCTCCTGCTCGCGCGGCGTGAGCTGGGTGCTGCCGGCACGCTGTCGGGGGACGGTGGCGCCGAGCCCCCGGAGCTGCTCGAGCAGCGGCTCGGCACCCAGTGCGGACGCCGTCTCGCGCGCGAGGTCGGCCGCCTCCCGCGCCGCCGCGGTCTCGCCGGCCGCCCGCAGCACCCCGGCGAGCACGGCGCGCACCCGGGCCAGCTCGTGGACGTCACCGAACTCGTCGGTGAGCCGCTCGGCCTCGCGCCAGGCCTCGACGAGGGACTCGTGGGACGGGGGTTCGCCGACCAGCCAGCGCAGTCGCAGCAGCTCGGCGTCGTTGCGGGCCACCCAGGCGTGACCCTCGGGTCCCCAGGTCTGGGCCGGCCCCTGCTGGCGGGCGAGGACGACCAGCCCGTCGGCGTGGAGCTTCTCGGCCCGCTCGAGCAGGACCGGGTGCCGGTCGGAGGGCAGCGAGGGTGCGGAGTCGGCGAGCGCGCCGATCGCGACGGCTCCGAGCCGGATCCGGGCGGAGAACCACGGGGTCCAGAGCCGGGACAGCACCGCCACCGCGTCGTCGTAGGACGCCAGCACCGCGTCGGTGTCGTGGCGCAGCGCGGCGACGCGCATCTGGAGCGGAGCCGCGTGGATGGCGATCAGGCCCTCCTCGGTCCAGAGCGGCCGCAGGGGCGGAAGCCGGTCGGCGACGTCGTGGCCACGCGCGTGCTCGATCTGGAGGGCGAGCACGTCGAGCATCGCCCGGAAGATCGGGGGCAACCGGTCGGCGGGTCGGGCCAGGGCCAGCGCGTCGTCCCACCCGCCGCGCACGAGCAGCTGGAAGACGAGGTGCCACCGCGACTCGAACGCGTAGGGCGCCAGCGGCAGTCCGGCCTCGGCCGCGCGGTCGACCGCCCTCCGGAACGCGACGGCCGCGTCGTCCCACTCGGCGTGGTCCTCGTAGGAGCGACCCAGCAGGAAGTGGCCGCGCAGCTCGGCCTCGACGACCCCGGAGCTGCGGGCGGTGTCGACCGCGTCGGCGAGGGCCTCGCGCAACCCGGCACGGGGTCCGGTGTGCCGGGCCTGGCTGAGCGTGAGCACCAGGTCGGTCGCGACGTCGGTGAGGTTGAGCCGCTCCGCCAACGAGAGCGCCTCGAGCCCCACCGCCTGCGCCTCGTCGAGGCGCCGGTAGCCGGCCAGCACCTTGGCGTGGGTGGCGAGCACCCGCGCCCGGACCGCGACGTCGTCGGCCGGCGCCAGCCGGACGGCCTCGGTCGAGACGTCGACCGGCTCGACCTCGGACTCGGTGATCAGCATCAGGTAGGCCTGCGACGAGAGCATCCGGGAGCGCCACGCCGCCGGGGCGTCGGCCGGCAACCGGGAGATCTCGTCGGTGAGGACGGCGACCGCCTTGTGGGGCCGCCCGGAGGCCGTCAGCGCGTCGGCGAGGCCGACGACCAGCGCGGCCCGGTCGACGTCGGCCGCTCCGGCCCGCTTCGGGTCGGCGACCAGCTCGAGCGCCTGCTGGTAGTGGAACGCCGCCTCGTCGGGGCCGCCCACGGCCAGCGCGTCGTGGCCGGCCCGGATCGAGGCGAGCAACGCGGTGTCGAGGTCGTGGGCGAGCCGGGCGTGCCGGGCCAGCTCGGCGGCGGTCCCGGCGACGTCGGGCCCGCGCAGCGCCGCCGCGAAGCGGTCGTGGAGGCGGACCCGCTCGCCGGGCAGCAGGTCGTCGTAGACCGCCTCGCCGAGCAGGGCGTGGCGGAAGGCGTAGCGGTCGCGGTCGGGCACCAGGACGTTCATCTCGACGGCCTGCCGCAGCCCCTCGTCGAGCGCCGCCTCGGGCAGGCCCGAGGCCGCCGCGAGGAGCTCGTGGGAGACCCGACGGCCGGCGACGCTGGCGGTGCGCACCACCGCCCGCGCGTCGTCGCCCAGCCGGTCGAGCCGCACCAGCAGGACGTCGGCGAGGTCGGCCGGCACCCAGCGTCCGGGCCCGGCGGCGGCGCTGGTGAGCTCCTCGACGAAGAACGCGTTGCCCTCGGCGCGGTCGACGATGTCGACGGTCTCCGCCATGTCGAGGCCCTCGGGCGCCAGCTCGGCGATCAGCTCCCGCACTGCCGGGTCGGCGAGCGGCCCCAGCGTGAGCCGGCGGATCCCGGGCAGTCGCGACCACTCGGCGACCTGGCCACGGAGCGGGTGACGACGGTGGAGGTCGTCGGCCCGGTAGCTCACGATCACGACGACCGGCCCGGCGAAGCGGCGGGTGAGGAGGAAGGTCAGCAGCTCGCGGGTGGAGCGGTCGGCCCAGTGGGTGTCCTCCACGACGAGCACGAGCGGAGCCGTGGTGGCGGCCTCCTCGAGCAGCGCGTGCACCGCGGCGAACAGGTCGGAGCGCTCGACACCCGCCGTCTCGGCGCGCTCGGCGGCGAGCATCCGGCGGCCGGGCTGGAGACGGGTGAGCGCGGGATGGTGGCCGGCGACGGCGGAGACGGTGTCGGGGAGCTCGGTGGCGAGCTGGTCGAGCACCTCGGAGAACGGGAGGTAGGAAGGTGCGGTGTCGCCGAGGTCGAGGCAGTGGCCGACGACGATCCGCCACCCCTCGGCGGCCAGCCGGTCGCGGGCCTCGGCCAGCAGTCGGGTCTTGCCGACGCCGGCGTCGCCGCCCAGCAGCACCCCGGAGACGGATCGACCCTCGTCGGCCGCTTCCCGGAGCCAGGACTCGAGGTCCGTCAGCTCGGTGTCACGACCGACGAGGGTCTTGCTGGTCTGGGTCGCCACGACGTCCATCATGGCGGGTACCGCCGACATCAGGCGGCACGACGGCTCACGATCCGGCCGCTCCGGCGGCGCCGTACGGGACGCGTGGTCCGGTGGCCCTCGTGGTGCTGGTCAGGACGCTCGCCGCGCATCCGCTCGGCACGGTAGGCCAGCTCGTAGTCCAGGTAGGTGTGGTCGATCTCGAACATGTCTCGCTCCTCGGTTCTCGTGGTGAGGTCGAGACTCGTCCCCTGAGGTAGGGGCGAACATCGGGCGAGTGCCTTATCTGCGCGGGATGACTACCTCAGACGGCTCACATCGCGTGGCCGCGGTGCTCAGATCGGCCGGCCGGCCCGCCAGACCCCGGACACCAGCGGGACCCCCGGCCGGTAGGCCAGGTGGAGCGCGGAGGGCGCGTCGAGCAGGACCAGGTCGGCCCGTTTGCCCGGCGCGAGGACACCGACGTCGTCGCGGCCGAGGGCCCGGGCGCCGCCGGCGGTGGCGGCCCACAGCGCCTCGGTCGGGGTCATCCCCATGTCGCGCACCGCCAGGGCGATGCAGAACGGGACCGAGCTGGTGTAGCTGGATCCGGGGTTGCAGTCGCTGGCCAGGGCGACGGTCACCCCCGCGTCGAGCAGCCGGCGGGCGTCGGGCCAGGGCTGCCGGGTCGAGAACTCGACGCCCGGCAGCAGCGTGGCGACGGTGCCGCTGTCGGCGAGCGCGGCCACGTCCTCGTCGGTGAGGAAGGTGCAGTGGTCGACCGCCGCCAGGCCGAGCTCGGCGGCGAGCCGCACGCCGCCGCCGTACGTCAGCTGGTTGGCGTGCAGCCGGCCCCTCAGACCCGCGGCGGCGCCGGCCGACAGCACGGCCCGGGCCTGGTCGACGTCGAAGGCGCCCTCCTCGCAGAACGCGTCCACCCAGCGGGCGTGAGGAGCGCAGGCCTCGAGCATCGGGCCGGTGACCAGGTCGACGTACGCCGCCACGTCGGTGTCCGCCGGGACCACGTGGGCTCCGAGGAACGTCGTCTCGTCGGTGAACTGGCGGGCCACCGCCAGGCTGCGGGCCTCGTCGTGGACGGTGAGGCCGTAGCCGCTCTTGATCTCGAGGGTGGTGGTGCCCTGCCGCAGCATCTCGTCGACCAGCCGCGCGACCCGGCCGGTGAGCTGCTCGTCGGTGGCGGCGCGGGTGGCGGCGACGGTGGTGCGGATCCCGCCGGCCGCGTAGGGCCGGCCGGCCATCCGGGCCGCGAACTCCTCGGCGCGGTCCCCGGCGAAGACCAGGTGGCTGTGGCTGTCGACGAACCCGGGGATCACGGCCCGGCCACCGGCGTCGACGTGCTGGTCGGCCGCGGGCGCTTCGGAGGCCGCGCCCACCCAGGCGAGACGTTGTCCGTCGACGACGACGGCCGCGTCGGTGAGTGGCCGGTCGTGGGCGTTGGTCGTGAGCTCGCCGATGCCGGTGATGACGGTGCTGGTCATGTCCAGATCCTCCCGATGGCCTCGTCGAGGGCGCGACCGACCTGCTCCCGGTCGTCGCGGGTGTGCACGACGCGGCCGTCGACGACGACGTGGTGGACGTCGGCGGCGGAGGCGGCGAAGACGGCGGTGTGCTCGTCGGCACCGGTTCCCGCGGTCCGGGCACTCTCGGTGTCGAGGGTGACCAGGTCGGCGCGCTGCCCCACGGCGATCTCGCCGGCGTCGTCCCACCCGAGGCTGCCGTGGCCGGCCGTCGTGGCGGCGGCCAGCAGGTCGGCCGCCGTCCAGTGACCCCGCTCCCGGGTCGCCAGCCGCTCGTCGAGCTCCAGCGCCCGCATCTCCTCGAACGGGTCGACCACCGCGTGGCTGTCGCTGCCGAGGGTCAGCGCTACGCCGGCCTCGTGGAGCCGGCGACCCGGGCCGATGCCGTCGCCGAGGTCGCGCTCGGTGGTCGGGCAGAACCCGGCGTAGGTCCGGGTCCGCGCCAGCAGCCGGACGTCGTCGTCGGTGAGGTGGGTGGCGTGGACGGCGGTGGTGAGCGGGCCGAGCACGTCGTGGTCGGCGAGCAGCTCGACCGGGGTGCGGGCGTAGGCGGCGACGCACGCCTCGTTCTCGGCGACCTGCTCGGAGACGTGGGCGTGGAGCGGGCGGCCGTGCGCCCACTCGGCGACGGTCGGCATCGCCTCGGCCGGCACCGCCCGGACGGAGTGGAGGGCGGCGCCGTGGCGGACCCCCTCCACCGGCCGGAGGTCGTCGACCCGCGCGCGCCAGGCGTCGACGTCACCGTCGGAGAACCGGCGCTGCACGCCCTGCGGCGGCTCGCCGAACCCGCTGGAGAGGTAACAGGTGTCCAGGAGCGTGAGCCGGATACCGGCCTCGCGGGCCGCCTCGACGAGGGCGTGAGACATCGCGTTCGGGTCGTCGTACGGTGTCCCGCCGGGCTGGTGGTGGAGGTAGTGGAACTCCCCCACGCCCGTCATCCCGGCCGCCAGCATCTCGCGGAAGACCGCGGTCGCCAGGGTGCGGTAGGAGTCGGGGTCCAGGCGCTCGGCCACGGCGTACATCTGCTCCCGCCAGGTCCAGAACGTCCCCCGCTCCCGCTGGGTCCGCCCCCGCAGCGCCCGGTGGAACGCGTGGCTGTGGGTGTTGGCGAGACCGGGGAGGGTGAGGCCGGGGAGGCGCGTCGGACCGTCGGTTTCCCCGCTCAGGCGGGGAAACCCGCGGCTGGCGGAGGAAACTTCCCCCTCCAGGCGCACGACTCGCCCACCAGGTTCGACCCGGGTGAAGCGACCGTCCTCGATGTCGACCAGCACGTCGTCGCGCACCGCGCCGTCCACCCAGGCGCGCTCCAGGAGGTACGACGTCGGCGCGGCGGTCACGAGACCAGCCGCTCGAGGGTGTTGGCGAGCGCGGAGACGCCGACCAGGCAGTCGGCGACCTCGGCGTGCTCGGCGGGCGAGTGCGACACCCCGGTGGGGTTGCGGACGAACAGCATCGCGGTCGGTACGCCGGCCGCGGCGAGGATGCCGGCGTCGTGGCCCGCCGCGGTGGGGATGATCGGCCAGTCGCCCTCCGCGTGGTCGGCCGCGATCCGGGCGGCGAGGTCGGCGTCGAACGCGACCTCGCCCGACACCGACTCGGGCGTCACGTCCAGGGTGGTCCCGTCGCGACCCGCGCGCTCCCCGGCCTGGCGGATCACCACGTCGACGAGCTCGGACAGCGACCCCTCCGAGGACGCCCGGGCGTCGAGCCACGCGGTGACCCGCGACGGGACGGCGTTGGTGCCGTTGGGCTCGACGGCCACCCGGCCGAAGGTGGCGCGCTCCCCCGCCAGCCGCGCCTGCTTGTGGGCGGCGAGCGCGGTCATCGCGTAGGTCAGCATCGGGTCGTGCCGGTCCTCCATCCGGGTGGTCCCGGCGTGGTTGGCCTCGCCCGCGAACTCGAACCGGTAGCGGCCGTGCGGCCAGATCCCACTGCCGACGCCGACCGCGGCGCCCCGGTCGACGAGGTCGCGGCCCTGCTCGACGTGGAGCTCGACGAAGCAGCCGACGCCGTCCAGCTCGGACCACCGGCCACCCTCACCCAGCCCAGCGGCGCTCAGCGCGTCGGACAGGAACACGCCGTCGCGGTCGCGCAGCTCACGGGCGGTCGACCAGTCCAGCGTCCCGGTCGCCAGGCGCGAGCCCAGGCAGGCGATCCCGAACCGGGAGCCCTCCTCCTCGACGAACACCGAGACGCCGAGTGGTCGGGACGGCTGGACGCCGCGCTCCCGGAGGACGTCGATCGCCGCCAGCCCGGAGACGACGCCGAGCGGGCCGTCGTACGCCCCGCCGTCGAGGACGCTGTCGAGGTGGGAGCCGGTCAGGACGGCGTCACCGGAGCCGGCGTCCCACCACGCCACCTGGTTGCCGAGCCCGTCGGTCTCGACCCGCAGGCCGCGGGCAGCGGCGGCCTCGGCGAACCACGACCGCAGCTCTCCCTCGGCACCGGTCCACGGCTGCCGGAAGTAGCCACCGGACGCCGACGAGCGCCCCACCGGCTCGAGCTCGTGCCACATCTCCTCGAAGCCCATGGCGCCAGTCCACCGCCCGGCACGGCTCCCCGGCAACACGGCCCGCCGCCGGCTCGTCTCGGATCCGAGAACGATCAGGCCTGCCAGCGTCCGCGGTGCACCAGCTCCGCCACCGGCCGCCGGCGGCGACGGGACGGCGAGCCGGCGGCACCGGGAGTGTCCGCCCGGTGGCCGAGGGTGACCGCCCCCACCGGCAGCCGGTCGTCCGGCACACCGAAGGCCTCCCGGAACGGCGCCACCCGCTCCGGCGGGATGCCGAAGAAGCAAGCGCCCAGCCCCTCGTCGACCGCCGTCTGCAGCACCAGCAGCGCCGCCATGCCGGCGTCGACGTACCAGTAGGGAACCGGCCACCGGCCGGGGTCGCGGTCGGTCCAGCCCTTGTCGGGCTCGGCGTAGCGGTCGAGGTAGGCCTCGCGGCTGGTGAGCGGTACGACGACCGCCGGCGCGGTCCGCATCCCGCTGATCCAGGCGTTGTCCGCGCCCGCGTCGGCGGTCGCCTCCCAGAACCGCGCCACGTCGCCGGGCTCGTCGAGCACCAGCAGCTCGAGGCCCTGGGTGAAGCCGGCGCTCGGCGCGCGGGAGGCGTGGTCGAGCGCCCGGTCGAGCACGTCCGGGTCGACCGGCCGGTCGGCGTACCGACGCACCATCCGCCGCCGCCGCACCACGTCGCGGAACTCCATCTCGCCTCCCCCACGCGCGCCCGAGCACGCCAGTGTTTCACGGGGCCTCGACTTGCACACGGCCGGGCCGAGGGCGCAGCGTGACAGGGCGTCGAGACCCAGAAAGGGGCGCTCACTTCCGTGGCCACGACCCTCCATCCCCAGTCCGAGCAGCAGCCACCGGACCCCCGGTACCGCAGGAGCCGTCACCCGGCCCTGGACTTCCAGTTCCGCGACGAGGCCACCAAGGACCTCCCCGTCGACAAGATCGTCTTCGGCATCACCTCGGTGATCGCGGTGGGCTTCCTGCTCTGGGGCTTCCTCAGCACCTCGTCCCTCGCGTCCGCCTCGGGCACCGCCCTCGAGTGGACGATGAGCGGCCTCGGCTGGTTCTTCGTGCTGGTCGCCTCCGGCTTCGTGGTCTTCGCGATCTGGCTGGCAGCGAGCAGGTACGGCGACATCCCGCTCGGCCGCGACACCGACGTGCCCGAGTTCCGCACCGTCTCGTGGATCGCGATGATGTTCTCCGCCGGGATGGGCATCGGCCTGATGTTCTACGGCGTGAACGAGCCGCTGACCTTCTTCGCCGACGGCGGTGAGCTCGCGATCCCGGGCACGGGCGGCCTCACCGAGGCCGAGCTGGCCGAGACCGCGATGGCGCAGACGATGTTCCACTGGACGCTGCACCCGTGGGCGATCTACGCGGTGGTGGGGCTGGCGATCGCCTACGGCACCTTCCGGAAGGGCCGGCGCCAGCTGATCAGCTCGGTGTTCATCCCGCTGATCGGTCGCCGCCGCGCGGAGGGCACGGTCGGCAAGGTGATCGACATGCTGGCGATCTTCGCCACGCTGTTCGGGTCGGCCGCGTCGCTCGGCCTGGGGGCGCTGCAGATCCAGAGCGGTCTGCAGCTCGTCGCCGGTATCGGGGAGGTCGGCAACGCCGTCCTGATCGCCATCATCGCGGTGCTGACCGCGTGCTTCGTGGCCTCGGCCGTCTCGGGCGTGGAGAAGGGCATCCAGTGGCTGTCCAACACCAACATGGTGCTGGCGCTGGTGTTGGCGCTCTTCGTGTTCGTCGCCGGCCCCACCCTCTTCGTCCTCGACATCGTCCCCGCGTCGGTGGCCAGCTACTTCGGCGACCTGCCCCAGATGGCGGGCCGGACGAACGCCGAGGGTGGTCAGGTCGCCACGTGGCTGTCCTACTACACGGTCTTCTACTGGGCGTGGTGGATCTCCTGGACGCCGTTCGTCGGCATGTTCATCGCCCGGATCTCCAAGGGCCGCACCATCCGCCAGTTCGTGACCGGGGTGCTGCTGGTGCCCAGCGCGGTGAGCCTGGTGTGGTTCGCCGTCTTCGGCGGGTCCGCGATCAAGCTGCAGATGGACGGGACCGACATCTACGGGGCCGGAGCGCCCGAGGCGCAGCTCTTCTCGCTGCTCGAGCAGTTCCCGCTGTCGACGGTGATGAGCATCCTGGTGATGGTGCTGGTCGCGATCTTCTTCGTGTCAGGTGCCGATGCCGCCTCGATCGTGATGGGCACGCTGTCCCAGAACGGCGCCATCGAGCCGCGACGCGCGGTGGTCATCTTCTGGGGTGTGGCGACCGGTGGTGTGGCCGCGGTGATGCTGCTGGTCGGGGGCGCCAACGCGCTCAACGGCTTGAAGAACATCACGATCGTGTCCGCCGTTCCGTTCGTGATCGTGATGGTCGGGCTCTGCGTCTCCCTGGCTCGCGAGCTGTCCCGCGACCCGCTCGTGGTCCGGGCGAGCTACGCCGAGACGGCGGTCAGCGACGCGGTCGTCCAGGGCGTGACCGAGCACGGTGACGACTTCCGGCTCGCCGTCGAGCAGGACACCCCGGGCGCCGGCGACGAGGTGGCGCGGAGTGGTTCGGTCAGGGGGAGCGGCCCGACGACGGAGTCGTGACCCCCTCCTAGACTGGGCACCAGTCGACGTCGAGGAGGCGACGGTGCCGGACGACGAGCAACGTCCCGGTGGCCGCCCGGAGTCGCGGGCGGCCGCCGACCGGGTCGCGGAGGAGCGTGACCGGCGTACCGGTCGGGCCGCCGCGCGGGCGCGGATGGAGCAGCAGCAGACCTGGGTCGACCTGCAGGTCCGTCAGGCGATGGAGCGCGGCGACTTCGACGACCTGCCCGGTGCCGGGAAGCCGATCGACGACCTCGGGACCAGCCACGACCCCGACTGGTGGGTCAAGCAGCTCATCGAGCGCGAACGGGTCACCGGCGTGCTGCCGCCCGCCCTCCAGCTGCGCAAGGACGACGCCGAGCTCGACGCCGCCCTCGACCGCCTCACCTCCGAGCGCCAGGTGCGCGACGAGCTCGCTGGCTTCAACCGCCGCGTCGTGGAGGCCCGCCGGCAGCTGCAGGGCGGCCCGCCGGTGATCACGCCCACCCGCGACGTCGACGCCGAGGTCGAGCAGTGGCGGGAACGGCGCCGGGCGCGGTTCGCCGACCGGGGGGCGCCGGCGGCACCCCCGCCGACCCGGGGTCGGCGCCGTCGCCGGCGCTGAGACGGCCGCGGCGGCGGTGTCACCTTCGTCATACCGACGGCCGGACGGGCGCTGCTAGGTTCCGCCGCATGCGCTCCGCCAAGGACTTCTTCCGACCGCTCGCCGTCGGCGCGCCCGAGCCGCCGCAGTCGATCCCGGCCCGGCCGAGCCGCGCCATCCACTTCTTCGACCCGAGCAACGAGAAGATGGCGGCGAAGGTGCCCGACATGGTCGGGACGGTCGACGTCCTGCTCGGCAACCTGGAGGACGCCGTCAAGGCCGACCGCAAGGAGGCCGCCCGGGCCGGGCTGGTCGACATCGCGAAGGGGACGGCCGGCCTCGGTGGGAAGAGCGGGCCGACCCAGCTGTGGACCCGGGTCAACGCCCTGGACAGCCCGTGGGTGCTGGACGACCTGACCACCCTGGTCACCGAGATCGGCGACCGGCTCGACGTGGTCATGGTGCCGAAGGTGCAGGGCGCCGAGGACATCCACTACGTCGACCGGCTGCTCGCCCAGCTCGAGGCGCGCGCCGGCCTGGAGGAGCCGCTGCTCGTCCACGCGATCCTGGAGACGGCCAGGGGCGTGGCCAACGTCGAGGAGATCTGCGGCGCCTCTCCGCGGATGCAGGGGCTTTCGCTCGGGCCGGCCGACCTGGCCTCCGACCGCCGGATGAAGACGACCCGGGTCGGCGGCGGGCACCCCGGGTACCTGGTGCGCGAGGACCCCGAGCCGCAGCAGCCCGACAAGGTCCGGCAGTCCTACCAGCAGGACCTCTGGCACTACACGATCGCCCGGATGGTCGACGCGTGCGCGATGCACGGGATCTACCCCTACTACGGCCCCTTCGGTGACATCGCCGACGAGCGCGCGTGCGAGGACCAGTTCCGCAACGCCTTCCTGCTCGGTTGCGTCGGCGCCTGGAGCCTGCACCCGAAGCAGATCGCGATCGCGAACCGGGTCTTCTCGCCCAGCGCCGACGACGTCCGGCACGCGCGGCGGGTGGTCGCCGCCATGGGCGACGGCACCGGCGCGGTGATGCTCGACGGGAAGATGGAGGACGACGCCTCCCTCAAGCAGTGCCTGGTGATGGTCGAGCTCGCCGAGCAGCTCGCGGAGATCGACCCGGACCTGAAGAAGCTCTACGAGGGGATCGACACGTGAGCGCCGACCAGGCGCTGCGGCCGCGGCGCAGCGTGCTCTACATGCCGGCGTCCAACGCGCGGGCGCTGGAGAAGGCGCAGTCGATCCCGTGCGACGGGCTGATCCTCGACCTCGAGGACGCGGTGGCCCCGGACGACAAGCCGGCGGCGCGCGAGGCGGCCTGCGCCGCCGCGGTGTCCGGCGACTACGGCCGGCGCGAGGTGACGATCCGGGTCAACGGCGCCGACACCGAGTGGCACACCGACGACCTGGCCGCCGCCTGCGCGGCAGGGCCCGACGCGATCGTCGTCCCCAAGGTCGGCAGCGCCGACGCCGTCCTGGAGCTGGTGGAGGCGATGGCCGGCCACGACGCCCCCGAGCACACGAAGCTCTGGGCGATGGTCGAGACGCCCGCCGCGATGCTCCACGCCGAGGAGATCGCCTCGGCGTCCGAGCGGCTGACCGTGCTGGTGATGGGCACCAACGACCTGGTCAAGGAGCTGTACGCCGAGCACGTCCCCGGCCGGGCCCCCCTGATGAGCGGGCTCGGCCTCGCACTCCTCGCCGCCCGGGCAACGGGCAAGGCGATCCTCGACGGCGTCTACAACGACGTGAAGGACGCCGAGGGCTTCCTCGCCGAGTGCGAGCAGGGCCGGCAGCTGGGCTTCGACGGCAAGACGCTGATCCACCCCGGGCAGGTCGACGGCGCCAACCGGGCCTTCGCCCCCAGCGAGCAGGCCGTCGAGGACGCCCGCGGCATCCTCGAGGCCTGGGAGTCACGCAGCTCGGGCGTGGTCACCTACCGGGGCCGGATGGTCGAGAACCTCCACGTCGAGTCCTCCCGCCGTACCCTCGCGATCCACGAGGCGGTCCGGGAGCTCGGCTGAGGGGATAGCTGGACGCGAAACTCACGGTTCACGCGGCCGGACCCAGGATCCTGGCGTCCAGGTATCGAGCGGCCAGCCAGGGTGGGGGACGCCACCACGGTGGCGGCACGAGGGTCCACCGGCGCTCCTCGGGCGGGAGGAACCGGGCGCGGCCACGGGTCGTACGCATCCTCGCGACCACGAGCGCGCGGTCTGCAAGGTCTCCCGCCACCACGGTGAACGGCTCCAGGCCGACATCGCGGAACCTCTCCTCGCGCCGGACGTCGCTCCGGTGGCGCTCCTGGCTGCGGTGCGCGGCGCCGGCGTACTCACCCACCACCCCGGCAACCGGGTCCAGGAGGTCCGGGATGCCGACGAAGTGGCCGTCGAGGTCGAAGACGGGCGGATTGACGAGCGGCTCGGGCAGGTCGGCGTCGAGCCGCCAGGCGAGGTGCATCCGCACCTCTTGCGGCGACCGGAAGCACTCGTTGCCGTAGGTGAGCACCTCGCGGAAGAGCGGGATCGCCTCCCACGCGGTGCGGCACCGGCTGTACTGCTTCACCTCCGGCAGCGTGGTGAGCCCGGCGGCCAAGGTCATGCACAGGGCCGTGACGGCGGGACGGAGGGTGCGGAGCCGGTGGACCTCGTCGAAGACGGCTCGCTCGGGGGTCGCACACCAGACCCCGCGCACGAAGACGCGGTCGTACGGCGGGAGCTGCCGCCGGCTCACCGCAGCGCGTTGGTCCCGCAGGCGGCGGCCCCCGGAGCGCCGGAGCAGCGGCACCGCGAGCTGCCCGCCGCGGGCGTCGACTGTTCCGTCGAAGTACGCCGCGCCCTGCCACCGCAGGGACGCCCACGCGGTCACGGCGCCCGTGGTCCGCACCCGCATCGCCTGCTCGAGGATGCGCTGCTCGACACGCGATGAGTCGACGTCCGTGGGCAGGTGCCACCCGTGTGCGACGGCGCGCCAGCGGCCGCCCTGTGCCTGCCCCCGGGTCGGACCGTTGGTGCCGGACGGGTCGATGCGCGAGGGGCGCACGAGGTCGCGGGGTAGCTCGCACCGAGGGTCCCAGCCGTCGTACTCGTCCATGGCGCCAGCGTCGGTCGGCGCGTTGCGGGATGCCCGGCGCAGACGGACCGGCTGTGGACAACCGGTTCGGTCAGGGGCCTGTGGAGACTCCCGACCGGATAGCTGGACGCCAAAGTCATCATCTGGCGCCGGGGATCGATGATTTCGGCGGCCAACTATCCGAAGTGGTGGTCAGACGCGGACGGGCTCGGACTCGTGGTCGAGGTGGGCGGGGACGGTGAGGAGGGCGAGCACCGCGACGACCGCGGCGGCGGCGAAGACGAAGAAGCCCCAGGGGTACGCCGCCCCGCTGGCGACGAGGGCGCCGCCGAGGAACGGGCCGACGATGGCGCCGACGCGACCGACACCGGCCGCCATGCCGAGCGCGGTGCCGCGGATCGCCGCCGGGTAGAGGTGGCCGACGTAGGCGTAGACCAGCACCTGGGCGCTGAACACGAAGAAGCCGGCGACGAGCACCGCGGCGTAGACGAGGAACGAGGTGTCCATCTTGATCGCCATCAGGGCCAGCGCGACCGCGGCGAGGCCGAACCACGCGAGGACGGTGACCTTGTTGCCGCGGCGGTCGGCGATCTGGCCGGAGACGACCAGCCCGAGCACCGCGCCGATGTTGAGGGTCAGCAGCAGCGCGAGGCCGGCGCTGAGGGAGTAGCCGGCCGCCTCCATGATGCTCGGCAGCCACGTGTTGAGGCCGTACACCAGCAGCAGCCCCATGAACGACGCCACCCAGAGCCCGATGCTGACCAGGAGCAGCTTCCCGCGGACCACCTCGACCGGCTTCACCCGCTCGGCGGTCCCCTCGCTCGCGGCGAGGAACGCCTGCGACTCCGGCAGCTTGGCCCACATGACCGGGACCACGAGCAGGCCGACCACGCCGCCGATCACGAACATCGCCTCCCAGCCGAAGGCGGGGATCACGCCGAGGGCGAGCAGGGCGGTGAGCACCGCGCCGACGTGGTAGCCGGTCATGGTGCGGGTCATCGCCGAGCTGGACGACCGGTCGCCGGCGTACTCGCTGATGAAGGTGAGCGCGGTCGGGAGGCACGCCCCGAGGCCGAGGCCGGCGAGGAAGCGCAGCACGATGAAGGCGGTGGCGCTGGGCGCGAACGCCGTGGCCAGGGTCAGCACGGAGAACATCGCGATGCAGGAGATCAGGGTCGTGCGGCGCCCGATCCGGTCGGTGACCGGGCCGACGCCGACCGCGCCGATCCCGACGCCGACCAGCCCGAGGGTGGCGGCGGTCGTCAGCGAGGCGGTCGTGAACCCCAGCGCCCCGGTCGAGTCGAGGGTCGGGATGACCGCGCCGAGCACGACGAGGTCGTAGCCGTCGAGGGCGACGGCGAGCCAGGCCAGGAGCACCGGCCAGAAGCCGGAGGTCGGCCGGTTCCCTGCTGTGGACCCGGCGGCGGGGGTGGCGGTCATGGCGGTTCCTCTCGGGCAGGGGGTCGTCACACTGTGTCCTCCGCCGGCGACCGGTGACCACCCTCACATTTCACTGAGCGGAAGGCAGGCGCAGCTCATCCGGCGGGGTCGGGCCAGCCCGTGTAGCACTCCGCGAGGTACGTCGACCCGGCCCGCGACCCGACCAGGGTGGTGAGCTCGCCGATCTGCCGGCGTACGTCGAAGTCGGACGCGTCGGGCAGCCGGTGCAGCATCGTGGTCATCCAGTACGAGAAGTGCTGCGCCTTCCACACCCGCTCCAGCGCGCGCGTCGCGTAGTCGTCGAGCGCGTCGTCGACGCCGCCGTGCAGCATCCGCTCCAGGTTCTCGGCGAGGACCCGGACGTCGGCCAGCGCGAGGTTGAGCCCCTTGGCGCCCGTCGGAGGCACGGTGTGCGCGGCGTCGCCCGCGAGCACCAGGCGGCCGTGCCGCATCGGCTCCTGGACGAAGGAGCGGAACGGCAGCACGCTGCGCGAGGTGATCGGGCCCTCCTGGAGCTCGACGCCGTTGGCACCGACCCGCGCCTGCAGCTCGCTCCAGATCCGGTCGTCGGACCAGTCCTCGGCGTCCTCGTCGGGGTCGCACTGGAAGTACATCCGCTGCAGGGTCGGGGTGCGCTGGCTGATCAGGGCGAAGCCGCGCTCGGAGTGGTTGTAGATCAGCTCCGGCGCGCTCGGGGGCGCCTCCGCGAGGATGCCGAACCAGGCGAAGGGGTACTCCCGGAAGAACTGGCGGCGCTGTTCCTCGGGGAACTGGTGGCGGCACAGGCTGCGCGACCCGTCGGCCCCGACCAGGACCCGCGCCCGCACCTCGTGGCGGGCGCCGTCGGCGTCGGTGAAGCACAGGCCCGGACGGTCGGTGGTGAGGTCGTCGACCGCGACGTCGTCGACCCCGAACCGGACGTCGCCGCCGTCGCGCTCACGGGCGTCGGCGAGGTCGATGAACACGTCGGTCTGCGGGTAGAGCTGCACCGACGCGCCGACCAGGTCGTGGAAGTCGACCCGGTGGGTGCTGCCCCCGAAGCCGAGCTCGATCCCCCCGTGCTCGTCGCCGTCGCGCAGCACCCGGTCGGAGACGCCGGAGTCGACGAGCAGCCCGACGCTGTCGCGCTCCAGGATGCCGGCCCGGTGCGTCTCCTCGATCTCCTTCCGGCTGCGCAGGTCGATCGCGACCGACTCGAGGCCGGCCCGGTGGAGCAGGTGGGCGAGCATCAGGCCGGCCGGTCCGGCGCCGACGATCGCGACGTCCGTCGTGGTGCGCTCGGGGCTCACGACCCGCTCCGGTCGAGCAGCGGGACGTCGAGGAGGCCGGCGAGCTCGTCGTACGTCGTCCCGAACAGGTCGCGCACCTCGACCCCGTCGTCGGTGAGGTCGAGCACGGCCCGGTCGGTGTAGACCCGGCTGACGCAGCCGACGCCGGTGAGCGGGTAGGTGCACTCGGGCACCAGCTTGGGGCTGCCGTCGCGGGCGAGCAGGGTCATCATCACGAAGGTCTGCCGGGCGCCGATCGCGAGGTCCATCGCGCCACCCACGGCCGGGATCGCGTCCGGGGCGCCGGTGTGCCAGTTGGCGAGGTCGCCGGCGGCGGAGACCTGGAACGCTCCGAGCACGCAGTAGTCGAGGTGGCCGCCGCGCATCATCGCGAAGGAGTCGGCGTGGTGGAAGTACGACGCCCCCGGCAGCTCGGTCACCGGGACCTTGCCGGCGTTGACCAGGTCGGGGTCGATCTCGTCGCCGTGGGCCTCCGGACCCATGCCGAGCATGCCGTTCTCGGTGTGCAGCACGACCCCGGCGTCGGGGTCGAGGTGGTTGGCGACCCGGGTCGGCTGGCCGATCCCGAGGTTGACGACCGACCCCGGCGGGATGTCGCGGGCAACCAGGGCGGCCAGGCCGTCGGTGTCCAGGCGTTCCTCGCGGATCACTGGCCCTCCTCCTGCTCACCCGTCCGGCCCCCGGGCTGGTGCACCACCCGGTCGACGTACAGGCCGGGGGTCACGACGTGCTCGGGGTCGATGCCACCCAGCGGTCGCAGCTCACGGACCTGCACCACGCTCGTGGTCGCGGCCGCGGCCATGATCGGTCCGAAGTTGCGCGCGGTCTTCCGGTAGACGAGGTTGCCGACCGGGTCGGCCGCCAGCGCCGACACCAGCGCGACGTCGGCGCGCAGCGGGTGCTCCAGGACGTAGTGGCGGCCGCCGATCTCGCGCACCTCCTTGCCCTCGGCGAGCCGGGTGCCGTAGCCGGTGGGGGTGAAGAAGCCGCCGATGCCGGCGCCGGCCGCCCGGATCCGCTCGGCGAGGTTGCCCTGGGCGACCAGCTCCAGCTCGATCCGGCCGGCACGGTACTCGGCGTCGAAGTGGTGGGAGTCGTGCTGCCGGGGGAAGGAGCACACGATCTTGCGCACCCGCCGCTCCCGGATCAGCGCGGCGAGGCCGCGGTCGCCGTTGCCGGCGTTGTTGTTGACGACGGTGAGGTCGCGGGCGCCGCCCTCGAGCAGCGCCTCGATCAGCTCGACCGGCTGGCCCGCGCTGCCGAAGCCGCCGATCATCACCGTCGCGCCGTCGCCGACCACCGAGACGGCCTCGGCGGCGCTGTCGACGAAGCTGACCATCAGCGCGCCGCCTGGTTCTCGAGGACGACGGCGAGGCCCTGCCCGACACCGATGCAGATCGCGGCGACGCCCCAGCGCTCTCCCGAGGCGGCGAGCGAGCGGGCGAGGGTGCCGAGGATCCGGGTGCCGGACGCACCGAGCGGGTGCCCGATGGCGATCGCGCCGCCGTGCGCGTTGACGAGGTCCGGGTCGATGCCCCAGGCACGGACGCAGACGAGCGACTGGGCGGCGAAGGCCTCGTTGAGCTCGACGGCGCCGACGTCCCCCCAGCCGATCCCGGCCCGGGCGAGCGCCCGGTTCGCGGCCTCGACGGGGGCGAAGCCGAAGAACTGCGGCTCGTTGGCGGCCGCCCCCCAGCCGGCGACGCGGGCGAGCGGGTCGCCCAGGCCGGCGTCGGCCGAGCCGAGCAGCGCGGCCGAGGCGCCGTCGTTGAGCGGGGAGGCGTTGCCGGCGGTGACCGTGCCGTCGTCGCGGAAGACCGGCTTCAGGCCCGCGAGCTTGTCGGGCGTGGTGTCGCGGATCGACTCGTCGCGGGCCAGCTCGACCCCCGGTACGGCGACCACCTGGTCGTCGTAGAAGCCGCCGTCCCACGCCTCGGCCGCGAGCCGGTGCGAGCGCAGCGCGAAGGCGTCCTGGTCCTCGCGGGACACCTTCTCGCGCTCGCGCAGCTGCTCGGTGGCCTCGCCGAGGGAGACCGTCCAGGCGCCGGGCATCTCCGGGTTGACCAGGCGCCAGCCGAGGGCCGTCGAGACCAGCTCGGCGTTGCCGGCCGGGAACGGCTTCTCGGGCTTGGGCAGCACCCACGGCGCCCGCGACATCGACTCCACCCCGCCGACGAGCACCACGTCGGTCTCGCCGAGGGCGACCTGCCGGGCCCCGGAGATGGTCGCGTCGAGGGAGGAGCCGCACAGCCGGTTGACCGTCGAGGCCGGTACCTCGACGGGCAGCCCGGCCAGGAGCACCGCCATCCGGGCGACGTTGCGGTTGTCCTCGCCGGCGCCGTTGGCGCAGCCGAGCACCACCTCGCCGATCCGGTCGGGCTCGAGTTCGGGGTGGCGCTCCAGCAGGCCGCCGACGACCAGAGCGGCCAGGTCGTCGGGGCGCACTCCGGCGAGCGCGCCGCCGAACCGTCCGAACGGCGTCCGCACGGCGTCGTACACGAAGACGTCAGGCATCGAGCACCTCCTGGGCGATCGCGAACGCGTGGTTGGCCGCCGGGACGCCGCAGTAGACGGCCGACTGCAGGATCACCTCGCCGATCTCGTCTGCGGTGAGCCCGTTGGTGCGGGCGGCGCGGACGTGCATCGCGAGCTCCTCCCAGTGGCCGCGCGCGATCAGCGCGGTCAGCACGGCGACCGAGCGGGAACGCCGGTCCAGGCCCGGGCGGGTCCAGACCTCGCCCCACGCGTAGCGGGTGATCAGGTCCTGGAAGTCCCGGGTGAACGGCGTCGTGGCCGCGGCGGCCCGGTCGACGTGGTCGTCACCGAGCACCTCCCGGCGGACCGCCATGCCGTCGTCGTGGGTGTTCATCGCGTCTCCTCGAGCAGGTGGGGGATGAGCAGCTCGGCCGCGGCCGCGGGGTCCTCCGCCGGCGGCAGGTGCGCGGTGCCGGCGATCACCTCGGCCCGGGCACCGGTCACCGCCTCGGCGGCCGCAGCCGTCTCGTCGGGACCGACGACCGGGTCGTGCTCGCCGGCCACGACCAGCAGCGGCACCCCGATCGTGCCGAGCAGCGGTCGGGCGTCGTACTCCGCCAGGGCCTCGCAGGTCAGCGCGTAGGACTCGTCGTCGACCTCGCGCAGCCGCAGCAGCAGGTCGTTGCCGGTGCCGGGGTCCCGCTCCAGGAACCCGTCGGCGAACCAGCGCTGGGCGGACCCCTCGACGATCGCCGACGTGCCGGCGCCGCGCACCCGGGCCGCCCGCTCGGCCCAGGAGTCCGGCGTGCCGAGCCGCGGCGCGGAGGCGACGGTGGCGACGCGGGTGACCGGGCCGGGGTCGGCCGCGAGCAGGAAGCCGACGGCGCCGCCGACCGACACCCCGGCGTACGACGTCGGGCGGCCGGCGGCCAGTTCCCCGGCCCGCGCGCGGACGACGTCGGCGAGGTCGGCCACCGAGAACGGGCCGGTCGCCGCCGGGCTCCGACCGTGGCCGGGCAGGTCCCAGCCGACCACCTCGACGCCGTCGAGGAGGGCGACCGTCGATCCCCAGAGGGTCTCGACGTCGGTGCCGAGCGAGGGACCGACCAGCAGCAGCCGCGGCGACGAGGCGTCGCCGGCGAGCCGGGTCAGGGTGAGGTCAACCACGGGCGGCCGCCTGCGCGTCGTGTCGTGCGACCAGCGCGTCGACCACGGCCCCGGCCTCACCGAGGTGGTCGCGCACGTCGCCGTGGCCGCCACTCTCGGCCAGCAGCGCCTCGGCGGACGCGTCGGCGCGGGCAGCCATGGCGGCGGCGTCGACCTCGAGGCCGTCGACCAGCTCCCGCGCCTGCGACGCGGCGGTCACCGTGAGCTCGAGCAGTCGCGCGAACGCCGGCCACTCCGCGTGCCATGCGCCGTCGGGCCGCTCGTCGACGCCGCTCGCGGCGGCGAGGTGGAGCTGGGCGGCCAGCTGGGGCGCCTGGAGCGCGGCCGCCCGGACGAGTACCGCGAGCACCGGGTTGCGCTTGTGGGGCATCGTCGACGAGCCGCCCCGGCCCGGGGCCGCGCCCTCGCTCACCTCCCCGATCTCGGGCCGCCCGAGCAGCAGCACGTCGTTGGCGAGGGCACCCAGCGCGTCGGTCGCGGTGACGAGCACGTCGCCGGTCCCGGTGACGACCCCGCGCCGGGTGTGCCAGGGGAGGTCCGGCCGGAGGCCGAGGGCGTCGGCGAACGTGGACGGGACGGCGTCGGGGTCGGCGTCGGGCGCCAGGTGGACCAGCAGGGCGCGGGTGCCGGCGGCGCCGCCGTACTGGACGGGCAGCGCGCCCCGGACCTCGCCGACGGCGTCGGCCGCGTCGTCGACGGCGGCCATCCGCTGCGCGACCTTGAGGCCGAACGTGGTCGCGACGGCGTGCTGGGTCAGCGTGCGGCCGGCCATGACCGTGTCGCGGTGGGTGCGCGCCAGCCCGGCCAGGCGGCCGGCGGTGGCGGCCAGGTCGTCGCCGACCCGGCCGAGCGCGTCGCGAGCGAGCAGCACGAGGGCGGTGTCGAGCACGTCCTGGCTGGTGAGGCCGCGGTGGATAGGTGCCCCGTCGCCCACCGCCTTCCGCAGCAGCACCACCAGCGGCACGACCGGGTTGGCCGCCGCCTCGGTGTCGACCAGCAGGCCGGCGAGGTCGGGCCGCAGGCCGGCGGCGGCGCGCTCCACCGCCTCGGCGGCGGCCGCGTCGGCCAGTCCGGCGACGACCAGGGCCCTCGACCACGCCACCTCGACGCGGAGCAGCGCGGCCACCAGGGCGGCGTCGTCGGCCACCCCGGCCGCCCGGTGGGAGCCGGGCGCGAGCAGCCGGCTCACCGGGGGTGCCCCGGGAACCGCAGGAAGACTGTCTCGCCGTCACCCTGCAACCGGACGTCGAACCGCAGCGAGCCGTCGTCGTCACGCACCGCCTGCAGGGTCCGGCGCTCGTCGTCGGGCAGTCCGTCCAGGAAGGCGTCGTGCTCGCCGGGGAGGTAGGCGCGCGTGAACAGCCGGTCGAGCAGGCCGCGTGCGAACACGGTCAGCGCGAAGTACGCCGCCCCGCCGTCGACGCCGCCCGGCTCGACGGTCGTGAAGTGGAAGCGTCCGGACGCGTCGGTCGCCGCCCGGCCCCACCCGGTGAACCGGCCGTCGCGGCGCAGCGAGCCCTCGCTGCGCGGTACCCCACCCGCGGGGTCGGCCTGCCGCAGCTCGAGCAGGGCGTCGGGCAGCGGGTCGCCGTGGCCGTCGCGGACGGTGCCGTGGAGCCGGACCGCCCCCGGCGTACCGGGGGCGACGAGCTCGGGGCCGCCGGCGTACCGGAGGGCGTCGTGGAAGAACGGCCCGACGGTCTGCCCGGGCGTCGGCTGCACGTCACCCATCGTGCTCCTCCCGCTCGAGCGGCGTCGCGTGGCTGCCGGTGAGCACGACGTCCCAGCGGTAGCCGGTGGCCCACTCGTGGCTGGTGAGGTCGTGGTCGTAGGTCGCCACCAGCCGCTCGCGGGCGGCCGGGTCGGTGATCGACTGGTAGATCGGGTCCAGCGCCAGCAGCGGGTCGCCGGGGAAGTACACCTGGGTGACCAGGCGCTGGGTGAACTCGGTGCCGAACAGCGAGAAGTGGATGTGAGCGGGCCGCCACGCGTTGTGGTGGTTGCGCCACGGGTAGGGGCCGGGCTTGATCGTGATGAAGCGGTAGCGCCCCTCGCCGTCGGTGAGGCAGCGCCCGACGCCGGTGAAGTGCGGGTCGATCGGCGCCGGGTGCTGGTCCAGCTTGTGGACGTAGCGGCCCCCGGCGTTCGCCTGCCAGACCTCGACCAGCTGGTGGCGGACCGGCCGGCCCTCGCCGTCGAGCACCTGCCCGGTCACGACCAGCCGCTCGCCGATCGGCTCGCCGCGGTGCTGGATCGTCAGGTCGGCCTCGACGGGATCGATGTCGGAGTGGCCGAAGACCGGGGCCACCAGCTCGACGCCCTCGGGGTCGACGTCGCGCAGGGCCTTGGTCGGGTGCCGCAGCAGCGAGCTGCGGTACGGCGGGAAGTCGGTGAGCGGCTGCGGCGCGTCGGCGGTCGTCGCCGCCTGCACCTGCGCGATCTCGTCGCTGACGACGGACTGGCTCTCCAGTGCGCTCGCCGCCTCCTTGGCCACGGTGGTCACGGGCCCACGCTAGGGGGTGGCCCGAGGCAGCGCCGAGGCTACCCTTCCACTGAGCGGAAGGGAGGCCCCATGGCCGGCAACACCTCGACCCCGGGCGCCACCGTGGTCTCGCGGGCGCTGTCCCTGCTGTTCGCCTTCGACGAGCGGCACCCCCGGCTCACGCTGACCCAGGTGGCCGAACGCGCCGGGCTGCCGCTGCCGACCGCCCACCGGCTGGTCGGGGAGCTGGTCGCCGGCGGGGCCCTGGTCAAGCGGCCCGACGGCGACTACGTCGTCGGGCGGCGGCTGTGGCGGGTCGGCCTGCTCGCGCCGGCGGAGACCGGGCTGCGCGAGGTGGCGGCGCCGTTCCTCAACGACCTGCACGCCGCGACCCGGGCCACGCTCCACCTCGCGGTGCGCGACCGGCACGAGGTGCTCTACCTCGAGCGGCTCTCGGGCCGGACGTCGGTGCCGGTGGTCAGCACCGTCGGCACCCGGCTGCCGATGCACACCACCGGCGTCGGGAAGGTGATGCTGGCCCACGCGCCCGACGACGTCGTCGAGCAGGTGCTGGCCAACCTGACCCGCGTCACGCCGTACAGCGTCACCTCGCCGGGACGGCTGCAGGAGCAGCTCGCCGCGGTCCGCCGCGACGGCTACGCGACCACCGTCGAGGAGATGACCCTCGGTGCCTGCTCGGTGGCGGTGCCGATCCGCGCCGGCGGCAGCCAGGGCCCCGTCGTCGCCGCCCTCGGCATCGTGGTCCCCAGCCTGAAGCGGGGCCGCGACCGGCTGGTGACCGCCCTCCAGGTCGCCGCCCAGGGCATCAGCCGCTCGCTGGGGTGAGGTGCCCGCCGGCGGTACTCCAGCGACGAATGGCCCCCGACTCGCCGCTCCGAGGGGCCACTTGTCACTGGACTACCCGTCTCAGGCGAGCTGGGCCGCGAGGCGGACGGGGGCGTTGGGGGCGCCGTAGCCGTCGTAGCGGCCGCGGCGCTCGACCACCTCGAGGAACACCTCGCCCACGGTGCGGGTGTAGAGGTGGAGGAACTCCCCGTCGTCGTCGCGGTCGTAGAGGACGCCGAGCCCGCGCATCTGCTCGACGAGGTCCGGGTCGAGGTCGAACCGGGCGAGGAGGTCGTCGTAGTAGTTGCCGGGCACGGGGAGCGGCCGCAGCCCGCGCCCGACGGCCTCACGCGCCAGCCCGAGGACGTCGTCGCACGCCAGGGCGACGTGCTGGGCCAGGCCGGGGTGGCCGACCGGAAGCAGGTTGAGCGGCATCCGGACCCGGCCGTCCGACGAGCGCATCACCTGGCTGCGGACCAGGCCGGCAGGCCCGGCCACCTCGGTCGACGACTGGGTCTCCAGCGACAGCAGGGAGGCGTGGAACAGCACCGCCTCGTCGTAGTGCTGCCAGGGCTGCACCAGGTTGACGTGGTCGATGGTGCTCGCGCCGAGGTCGTCCTGCGGCGCGCGACCGCCGTCGAACTCCCCGACCCACCCGGCGCTGCGGCCGAGGAAGACCTCGGTGCCGTCGGGGGCCGCGACGGCCCGCAGCTCCTCCTCCCCGGCGTACGTCGTGCGGTGGACGCGCGGCGCGAGCAGCCGCTCGGCCCGCGCTGCGGCGGCGTCGGGGTCGCCCACCTGGTAGCCGACCGCCGCGAGCCTGGCCTCGCCGGCACCCGGTTGCTGGTTGCAGACGATCCGGGCGTCGCCCCTGGTCCACAGCCGGACGCCCTTGCTGCGGTGCCGGCCGCCGAAGCCGAAGCCGAGCTGCTCGAGGAGCACCTCGACCGGCTCGGTGTCCGCGGCCCTGACCTCGACGAAGTCGTATCCGGCGGGCTGGCCGGCCGGGGGCAGCGGCGGCTCCTCGACTCCCGCACCGTCGGCGAGCCAGCGCAGCGACCGCAGCGCCTGCCGGGCGGTGCGGCTGGGGTCGGTCTGCCGGAAGGTGTCGTTGAAGACCTCCAGCGACAGCGGCCCGCTGTACCCGGTGGCGAGCACGTGCCGCAGGAAGCCGGCGAGGTCGAAGCTGCCCTCACCCGGGAACAACCGGTGGTGGCGGCTCCACGACAGCAGGTCCATCGACAGGGCGGGTGCGTCGGCGAGCTGGAGGAAGAAGATCCTGTCCCCGGGGATCTGCTCGATCGCCGCGGGGTCGTGGCCCTTCGACAGGATGTGGAAGCTGTCGAGACAGGTGCCGACGGCCGGGTGGTCGGCCAGCTGCACGATCCGCCACGCACGCCGGTAGTCGTCGACGAACCGACCCCAGGCCAGTGCCTCGTACGCGATCCGGACGCCGTGCTGCTGGGCGAGGTCGCCGAGCCGGCGCAGCTGGTCGGCCGCCACCCCGTCGTCGTCGACGGTGGCGGTGGCCACGTTGCTGCAGACGAGCAGGGTGTCGATGCCGAGCCGCTGCATCAGCGCGAGCTTCGCCCCGGCCCGGTGCAGCACCCGCGCGAACTCGGCCTCGCAGACCCCCTCCGCGTCGCGGAACGGCTGGTACAGGTCGAGGGTGAGCCCGAGCCGCTCCGCCCGGGCCCGGATCTCCTCCGGGCTCTCGGGCGCGGCGACCAGGTCGGGCTCGAACACCTCGACCCCGTCGAAGCCCGCCTCCGCGCAGGCGTGCAGCTTGCGGGTCAGCGAGCCGCTCAGGCACACGGTGGCGATCGACGTCCTCATAATGAACCAGACGGTACATAACCCTCCCGCAGGACCGCCAGCCCCGCGGATAGGCTCGGGCCATGGCTGGCACCGAGCGGCTGCGCGACGCCGTCCGCACCCGCGCCGAGCTGCTCGAGGTGGCCACCCAGGTTTTCAGCGAGCAGGGCTACTCCGGGGCCCGGGTCGACGTCATCGCCGAGCGCACCCGCACCACGAAGCGGATGATCTACTACTACTTCGGCAACAAGCAGGGGCTCTACCTCGCGGTGCTCGAGGAGGCCTACCGGGGCATCCGCAGGGCGGAGCAGGACATCCACGCAGCCGACCTCGCGCCCGTCGACGCCGTACGCCGGATCGCCGAGCTGACCTTCGACCACCACCACGCCCACCCGGCGTTCATCCGGCTGGTGTCCATCGAGAACATCCACCACGGCGAGCACCTCCGGCAGGTCGACTCGCTGCGCGAGCTCGGCGCGCCGGCCGCCTCCCTGCTCGACGCCGTGCTCGCCCGCGGCAAGGCCGACGGCGTCTTCCGCACCGACGTCGACGCGATCGACGTGCACATGCTGATCAGCTCCTACTGCGTCTTCCAGGTCGCCAACAACGCCACGTTCGGCTTCCTGTTCGGTCGCGACATGACCGAGGCCCGCACCCGCAGGCGGAACCGCAGGATCCTCGGTGACGTCGTCGTCGCCTGGCTCACCGCGCTCCCCTGAACCCGGCCCCCGCTTGCGCCGGGCGCCGCCGGGCCAGGCCCCGGCGGGCTCGACGTACCCCTTGACGCCCCGGGTCGGGCTGTGGTGTCGTTCACATGTACGTACCGTTTAGTACATTAGGAGCCCGCGGATGCGACTCTTCCTCGTCGGCCTCGTCGGCACCGGTGTCGGCCCCTCGCTCTCCCCCGCGCTCCACATGCGCGAGGCCGCGCACCACGGCCTCGACTACGTCTACCGGACGCTCGACCTCGACGACCTCGGGCTGGTGCCCGAGCAGGTCGGCGAGCTGCTCGACTGGGCGCACCGGCTGGGGTACGACGCCCTCAACGTCACGCACCCGTGCAAGCAGCTGGTCCTCCCCCACCTCGACCACCTCGAGGAGCGGGCCGCCCGGCTCGGCGCCGTCAACACCGTGGTGTTCGGCGAGGACGGCGGCGCGACCGGGCACAACACCGACACCACCGGCTTCGCGACCGCCCTGGTCACCGGCCTGCCCGACGTCGGGACGGGCGAGGTCGTGCAGCTGGGTGCAGGCGGTGCGGGTGCGGCCGTGGCCGACGCGCTGCTGACCGACGGCACCGACCGGCTGGTCGTCGTCGACGTCGACCCGCACCGCAGCGAGGCGCTCGCCCGCGAGCTGGCGGGCCGGTTCCCGGACGCCCGCGTGGAGACCGCGCACCCCGACAAGCTCCCGGCGCTGACCCGCGAGGTCGACGGCCTGGTCCACTGCACGCCGACCGGCATGGCCGCGCACCCCGGCCTGCCGCTCGACGCCGGACTGCTCCACCCCGGCCTGTGGGTGGCCGACATCGTCTACCGCCCACTGGACACGCCCCTGGTGCAGGCAGCGCGCACGGCCGGCTGCCCCACGCTCCACGGCGGCCACATGGCGGTCCACCAGGCCGCCGACGCGTTCCGGCTGATCACCGGGCTCGAACCGGACGCCGACCGGATGCTCGCCCACCTGCGCGAGCTGGCCACCCACGACTGACCCGACCGCACGAGCAGCACCCCCACCCCGAGGAGTACCCATGCAGGATCCCGTGACCACCCCCGAGAAGACACCGAGGAAGGCGGCGCTCGCCAGCTTCATGGGCAGCGCCGTGGAGTACTACGACTTCTTCATCTTCGGGTCGGCGGCGGCCCTGATCTTCCCCACGGTGTTCTTCCCCGACGACGACACCTCGGCACTCGTGATGTCGTTCGCGACGTTCGGCTTCGCCTACGTGGCCCGCCCGATCGGCGCCGTCTTCGTCGGCCACTTCGGCGACCGGATCGGCCGGCGCAAGGTGCTGCTCTTCACGCTGCTGCTGATGGGGGCCTCGACGTTCCTGATCGGCTGCCTCCCGTCGTACGACGCCATCGGCTGGGCGGCGCCCGCGCTGCTCGTGCTGTGCCGGGTGCTCCAGGGGCTGTCCGCGGCCGGCGAGCAGGCCGGCGCCAGCTCGCTGACCCTCGAGCACGCACCCGACGACCGCCGCTCGTTCTTCACCTCCTGGACGCTGACCGGCACCCAGGGCGGCCAGATCCTCGCGGCCCTGGTCTTCATCCCGGTGGTGGCCCTGCCCGACGACATCAAGTACGGCATCGGCTGGCGGATCCCGTTCTGGGTCTCCGCGGTGGTCGTGCTGGTCGCGTACATGATCCGTCGCGGCCTCCACGAGACCCCCGAGTTCGAGGAGGCCAGGGCCAACGACGAGATCGCGAAGCTGCCGCTGGGCGTGCTGATGCGCGACCACTGGGTCGACGTGGTGCGTGTGATCTGCTGTGCGTTCATCGCCGCCGTGTCGACGGTCTTCGGGAACCTGGCCATCGCCTACGGCACCGAGGTCGGGGTCAACGAGTCGATCACGCTGTGGCTGGTCGTGGTGGCCAACGTGTTCGCGCTGTTCACCCAGCCGTTCTTCGGCAACCTCGCGGACCGGATCGGCCGCAAGCCCGTCTTCGTGTACGGCGCGGTCTCCAGCGCGGCCCTGATGCCCTTCTACCTGCTGTCGATGGGACAGGACAGCGAGCTGCTCACCTTCGCGCTCGCCGTAGCGACGTTCTCGTTCGGCTACGCGGCCGCCAACGCGGTGTGGCCGTCGTTCTACGGCGAGATGTTCAGCACCCGGGTCCGGTTCTCGGGCATGGCGATCGGGACCCAGATCGGCTTCATGATGGCCGGCTTCGCCCCGAGCATCGTGACCGCGCTGGGCGGCGTCTCCGAGGGCGGCTGGGTCGTCACCTCGCTGTTCACCGCCGTGATCTGCGCCATCGCGGCCGTCTCGGCACTCACCGCCCGGGAGACCAAGGACGTGCCCACCACCGCCCTCGGCCTCCGTACCGAGCGCGCCCGGGAGGCCGCCGCCGGCGTGACCTGAGCCCTCATCGGGGTACTCCAGTGGCAAGTGGCCCTCGCCACGCCGAGCAGAGGGGCCACTTGTCGCTGGACTACCCCACCTTCCCGACCGAAACCCGCGTGCGGGGTGTCGGTGGGGACGGCGAGAATCGGGGGGTGACGACGACTCGGGACGAGCGGACGGGGCTGCGGCACTTCTGGGCGGTGCTGCCGACGGAGGGCCGCTGGCTGCTGTCGACGGTGGCGATCCAGACGCTGGGCCGCGGGCTGACGCTGCCCTTCACGATCATCTACCTCCACGAGGTGCGCGGGATCTCCCTCGACCTCGCCGGCTCCCTGATGGCGTTCATCGCCGTGGTCGCGCTGGCCGTCACCGGCCCGGGCGGTGCGCTCACCGACCGGATCGGGGCCCGCCGGATGCTGCTGTGGGCGACCACCGCCCAGCTCGTCGGCTGCGTGGTCCTCGCCCTCGCGACCACACCCCTCGTGGTCGCGGTCTCGTTCGCGCTGCTCGGCTTCAACTTCGGGGTCTCCTGGCCCGCCTTCAACGCGCTGGTCGCTGCGGTCACGACAGGTCCGACCCGGGTGCAGTACTTCGGGATCAACTTCGCGCTGGTCAACCTCGGGATCGGTCTCGGCGGCGTGGTCGGCGGCCTCTACGTCGACGTGACGCGGCCCGGGACCTTCACGACGATCTTCCTGGTCGACGGCGCCTGCATGCTGGTCCCGATCGCCCTGCTGCTGGGGCCGCTGCGCCACCTCCACGGCCGGGCGGAGCGGCCGGACGACGAGGAGGCACCGGGCTCCTACCTCGCGATCGTGCGCCAGCCAGCGGTGCTGTGGCTGACCGCGCTCACGTTCCTCGCCACGTTCGTCGGCTACGGGCAGATGGAGGCCGGCTTCCCGGCGTACGCCCGCCAGGTCAGCGAGGTCCCGACCGAGGTGATCGGGTTCGCGTTCGCGGTCAACACCGCGGTGATCGTCGCCCTGCAGTTCCTGGTGCTCACGCTCATCAGCGGCCACCGCCGGACCCGCGTGCTCGTGGTGATGTCGGCGCTCTGGGCCGCCGCATGGGTGCTGCTCGGTGCGACCGGACTGGTCCCTGCCTCCGCCGCGGCGGTGGCGGGCGTGCTGGTGTTCCACGCGCTCTTCGCGCTCGGCGAGACGATGCTGCAGCCCACCATCCCCGCGATCACCAACGACATGGCGCCCGACCACCTCCGGGGCCGCTACAACGCCGTGAGCGCCGGGGCGTTCCAGGCCGGCACGATCGCCGGGCCCGTGGTCGCCGGAGTCATGCTCGACGCCGGCTGGGACGTCGGCTTCGTCGGCGCCCTCGTCGCCAGCTGCGCGGCCATGGCGGCGCTCGCCCTCGCGGTCGAACGCCGGATCACCCCGGCCGTCAACGGCATGGGGACCACGTCCACCGACCCGTCGGTCCCCGAGCCCGGCGCGGGGGTGGCGCCGACGAGCGGCACCACCCCCACGACCTGACCGGTCAGAGCAGCCCGTTCTCCTCGAGGAAGTCCTCGGCCACGACGACCGGGTCCTCCTTGTCGACCTGCACCCGGGCCAGCGCCTCGGTGAGGTTGTCGGTGGTGAGCGCCTCGGAGACGCCGTTCAGGGCCTCCTCGACCTCCGGCGTCACCGCGTCGGACTGGATCAGCGGCACGATGTTCTGGGAGAGGTAGAGGTTCTCGGGGTCGTCGAGGACCACCCAGTCGTTGACCTCGATCGCGGAGTCGGTGGAGAAGATGTTGGCCACGTCGACCGTGCCGTCCTTGAGCGCCGCCACGGTCAGCGGCCCGCCGGGGTCGAGCGGCTTGAACTCCTCGAACTCCACGCCGTAGACCTCCTCGAGTCCCACGAGGCCCTGGAACCGCTCCCGGAACTCCGGCCCGGCACCCACGACCAGCTCGCCGGCGACCGGCTCGAGGTCGGGGATCGCCGCGAGGTCGTACTTCTCCGCGGTCTCGCTGGTGACGGTGAGCGTGTCCTTGTCCTCGGCCGCCGACTGCGGCAGGGTCTCGCTCCCCTCGGGCAGCTCGTCCTGGAGGGCGTCGTAGACCTCCTCCGGCGAGGTGACGTCCTCGGGGACGCCCTCCTCGCCGACCAGGTAGGCCAGCAGGGCGCCGTTGTACTCGGGCAGCAGGTCGATGTCGCCGTCCTCGAACGCCTTCATGTAGACCTCGCGGGCGCCGATGTTGGGCTGGGTCTCGACGCTCACGTCGGCGGCCTCGAGGGCCTGGGCGTACATCTGCATCAGCAGCTCGTTCTCGGGGAAGTTGGCCGAGCCGACGACGATGGTGTCGCCGCCGCCCTCCCCCTCCGAGAACGGGTCGTCGGCGGAGTCGTCGCCGCCGCACGCGCTCAGCGCCAGGACGGCGAGCACGGCGACGGCGGCGAGCGACCGCACGCGTCGGGTGGGTGTGGACATCGGAGTCACCTTTCGTTGGTGTGGGCTGCGACGGGTCGGGCCTGACGCGGGGCGGAGCGTCGGGGGCCTCGTTCGGCCCGGCCGTCGACGCCGGGCGAGACGAGGGAGCGCTGGATCGCGGCGAGCAGGAGGTCGAGGACGACGGCGAGGGCGGCGACCAGGATCGCGCCCGCGACCACCCGCGGGTAGTCGCGCAGCGCCAGGCCGTCGAAGAGGTAGCGCCCGAGTCCGCCCAGCCCGACGTAGGCCGCGATGGTCGCGGTCGACACGACCTGGAGCGTGGCGTTGCGGATGCCGCCGAAGATGATCGGGAGCGCGTCGGGCACCTCGACCTGGGCGGCGACCTGGTAGCCGGTCATGCCGACCCCGCGCGAGGCGTCGACGGTCGCGGGGTCGACCGAGCTGACGCCGGCGTACGTCGAGGTGAGGATCGGCGGGATCGCCAGGATCGTCAGGGCGACCGTGGCCGGGATCAGCCCGGTGCCGGCCAGCGCCACGACCAGCATCAGCACGCCGAGCGTGGGCAGCGCCCGACCTGCGTTGCCGGCGTTGATCGCGAGGAAGGCGCCCCTGCCGGTGTGGCCGATCAGCACCCCCACCGGGAATGCGATCAGGAGTGCGATGCCGACGGCGAGGCCGGTGTAGGTGAGGTGCTCGAGGATCCGCTGGGGAAAGCCGTCGCTGTTGCCGAGCGCCCAGTTGGCGGGGTCGAGGAGGAAGCTGAACGTGCCGTCGTTCATCGCGACGCCTCCACCCGGGCCCAGGGCGTCATCGCCCGCTGGGCCATCACGATCAGGAAGTCGGCCACCACCGCGAGCAGCACCGAGAGCACCAGCCCGATGAAGATCGGCGGGACGTAGAAGTTGAGCTGGAAGCCGCGGGTGAACAGGGAGCCCAGGCTCACGATGCCGAGCAGGGCCGACACCGACACCATGCTGATGTTGGCGACCGTGGCGACCCGGAGCCCGGCCAGCACGACGGGGAGCGACAGCGGCAGCTCGACCGAGAACCAGCGACGCAGCGGCGTGTAGCCCATCGCCACCGCCGACTGCACCGCCTGCGGCTCCACGGAGGCCAGGCCGTCGGAGGTGGTGCGGACGAGCAGCGCCAGGCTGTAGAGGGAGAGCGCGATGACGACGTTGACCCGGTCGAGGATGCCGGTGCCGAGGAGACCCGGCAGCAGCAGGAACAGCGCCAGCGACGGGACCGTGTAGAGGATGCTCGACGCGGTCAGCAGCGGGTGACGCGCCCAGCCGAACCGGACCACCAGCCAGCCCAGGGGGAGCGAGAGCACGAAGGCGATGGCGACCGGCACGAGGGCCAGCCAGATGTGCTGGACCAGGGCCTCCCACACGGCCTCGCCGTTGGTCACGAGGTAGTCCCACACCTCGGAGAAGAAGGTCATCTCAGGCGTCCCCGCGCCCCACGTCACCCGCACGCACCAGCTGCCGCTGCCGGATGTGCTCGGCCAGGACCCGGTGGCGGACCAGCCCGTCGGCCCGACCGTCGTCGTCGACGCGTACGGCGGCGCCGGCGGGCGAGAGGATCACCAGGTCGGTGACCGTGCGCAGCGTGTCGGACTCCGTCCAGGTCCCCTCGGTCGGCAGCGTGGCCGGCCCGTTCTTCCAGCCGAGCGGGCGGCCCGCGCCGTCGAGCTCGAGGGTCATCCCGTCCACGGAGGTGTCGACCGGCTCGACCTCGACGTCGGACGCCGGCTCGAAGGAGAGCCCGCGGAACCCGCGGTCGCGGCCCACGAGCTGGGCCACGAAGTCGTCGGCGGGGGCGGCGAGCAGCTCGTCGGGCGCCGCGACCTGGGCGAGACGGCCGCCCTCGGCGAACACGGCCACCTGGTCGCCCAGCTTGATCGCCTCGTCGATGTCGTGGGTCACCAGGACGATGGTCTTGCCGAGGTCCTGCTGGAGCCGCAGGAACTCCTGCTGGAGGCTGTGGCGCACCACGGCGTCGACGGCCGAGAACGGTTCGTCCATCAGCATCACCGGCGGGTCGGCGGCCAGGGCGCGGGCGACGCCGACGCGCTGCTGCTGGCCTCCGGACAGCTGGGCCGGGTAGCGGTCTCCCAGGTGGGGGTCGAGCCCGACCCGATCGAGCAGCTCACGAGCCCGGTCGCGGGCCTCGCGCCGGCTGGTGCCGGAGAGCACCGGGACGGTCGCGACGTTGTCGATCACGGTCCGGTGGCGGAACAGTCCGGCCGCCTGGATGACGTAGCCGATGCCGCGACGCAGCTTGACCACGTCGAGGCTGGTGATGTCGTCGCCGTCGATCCGGATCGTGCCGGAGGTGGCGTCGACCATCCGGTTGATCATTCGCAGCGAGGTGGTCTTCCCGCACCCCGAGGGACCCACGAACACCGTGATCGCGTTGTCGGGGATCCGGAGGTCCAGGCCGTCGACCGCGGTCGTCCCGTCGGGGTAGACCTTGGTCACGCCGTCGAACTCGATCACCTGGGGAACCTCCCTCGCGGACCGCCCGGCGGCCGGACGGGAGCAACGCGATTATTGTCCACTTGCTTGATTGACATACGAATCGTAGACGGGCGTGCGAGCACCACTCTTGCAGCCCCCACCGACAGGTGCACCTACCTGCCCCGCGAATCACCCGACGGGGGGAACGTCGTCCCGGAGCCCTCGCTACCCGGCCAGCCCACCACCAGCAGGCCGTCGAGCACCTCCAGGTCCTCTCCCCACGCCCGGTCCTCCACGCCCTCGGGCAGCACCGTCGCGACCAGGTCGAGCGCCTCGCGCAGCGCGGCCGGACCGCGCTGCCGCTGGGGCGCCAGCAGCCGGCCCTGGTGGACCGCCAGCAGCTCCGAGGCGACCACGCGCCGGGCCGCACCGAGCGTCGTCCGCAGTCGCTCGGCCGCGGTGAGGGCGTAGGACTGCACGTCCTCCTGGCCCCGGGAGGTCTCCCGGGTGCCGACCGCGGTGAACGTGGCCGGCGAGACCGCGTGCAGGCTCCCGACCGCAGCCTTGTGCACCGCCACCAGCCCCGCCTGGGGGCCGGGGTCGGCGCTCAGCTGGGCGGGCAGCCCGGTGAAGGCCGGGTCGAGCAGCCGGTGCAGGCGCGCCGCGCCCACCTCCGCGGCGTGCAGGAGCGCGAACCGGACGCCGTCGCAGGCGGCGGCCAGCTCCAGCCCGTGGAAGCCAGCGGTCCCGACGAACCGGGCGCCGGCGTCGTCCTCGAGCCACGCCGGCGAGTCGGTCACCCCGGCCAGCGCCCGGTCCACGGCGTCCCGCAGGGCCTGGAGGCTGCGTGCGAGCTGGGCCAGCACCGGCCCGATCACACGGAAGGACACCGGAGCCTGCAGGTGGAGCGGCGGCTGCGTCTCCTCGCCCAGCATCTCGCGCAACCGGTCCAGCACCGAGCCGAGCACCTCGTCCGCGCGGGCCGCTGCCGCGAGGTAGGGGTCCCGCGTGGCACCGACGAGCAGGATCTCGGCAGCGGCCACCCGGACCCACTGCCCGAGCAGGCGGTCGGCCTCGGCCGCCCGGAGCAGCGCCAGGGCGGTGGCGACGGGGACGCCCTGGAGCAGGGCCACCCCCTCCTTGGCGCCCAGGGCGGGCGGCGTACGACCGGCGAGCACCTCGGCCGCCGGACGCGCGTGGCCGCGGCCGTCGAGCAGCCGACCGCCGCCGGCGAGGTGGCCCCAGGCGTGGGCGAGCGGGATGATCTCGCCCGCGGCGCCCGACCCGGACCGGGGGACGGCCGGCACCACGTCGTCCTCGAGCAGGGTCACCAGCCACGCGCACAGCTCCGGCGACACCCCGGCGTCGCCGGACAGGAAGGTCCGCAGCCGGCAGCCGACCACGGCCCGGGCCTCCGCGCGGTCCAGCCAGGGCGGGCCACCGACGGCGCGGCCCACCAGCAGGCGGCGGGACTGCTCGGCCTGGGCCGCAGCGTCGAGGCGGACGCCGGTGAGGGCACCCATGCCGGTCGTGACGCCGTACACGGGGTGGTCACCGAGCAGCGCGTCGAGGACCTCGCGGCGACGGCGTCCCACCGCCTCGACGAGCGGCGGCGCCAGGACGGGCGCAGCCCCGCCGGCACACGCGAGCAGCTCGGCCGGGCCGAGGTCCTCGGGCCTCGCGACGGCGACGGTCGTCACCGGAAGCGGACCATGGTGCCGAGGTCGGCCTGCTCGGCCCGGTCGAGGATCAGCTGGCCCACGGCCACGTCGAGGATCGACAGGCCCCGGTGCCAGAACAGGATCCGCTCGTCGTCGTCCTCCCGGCCGGGCCGCTTCCCGGTGACGACCTCGCCGATCTCGGCGTGCAGCGTGTCGCGGGTGAGCGCCCCCGACCGCAGGTGCGGGCGGAGCGCGCCGAACTCCCCTGCCTGGGCCTCGCGCCAGTCGTCGACGACCACCTTGTCGACGACGTCGAGCAGGCCGGGATCGAGGGCGCTGACGGTCCCGTAGGGCACGAGCAGCGACCCGGGCGCCAGCAGGTCGGGCGTCACCAGCGGGGCCGGCTCGGTCAGCCGGGTCGCCTCGACCGCGATGTCGGCGCCGTCGATGGTCTCGGCCACGCTCCCGGTGACGACGACGGGGGTGTCGAGCTCCTCGCGCAGCCGGGCGGCGAAGGCCTCCCGCGACTCGGGCCGGCGGCTGGTCACCCGGATCTCGGCGAGGTCGAACATCGCATCGAGCATCACCACGTTGGCGTGGGCGGTGCCGCGCGCGCCGACGTGGCCGAGCACCCGGGCACCGGGTCGGGCGAGGTGGCGGGCGCCGACCGCGGTCATCGCGCCGGTGCGGACCTCGGTGATGAGGGTCGCGTCGACGATCGCCCGTGGGACCCCGGTCCACGGGTCGTAGAGGGTCAGCAGCGCCAGCTCGCTCGGCAGGCCGACCTCGTAGTTGGGGACGAAGTCGCCGACGACCTTCACGCCGCTGACGCCACGTTCCCCCAGCGAGGAGACGTGGCCGCGCAGCACGTTGAAGTGGCCGCGGCCGCCGTTGTCGGGCACCAGGTGGGTGCGCGGCTCGAAGACCGTCTCGCCACGGCCGTGGGCCGCCACCACGTCCCCGGCGGCCGCCACGACGTCGTCCGGGGTCAGCCCCAGTGCGTCGACGTCGGGCCCGGAGACGAAGCGCAGCCAGAGCTGGTCGGACAACGAGTGCTCCTTGCGGGACGGCTCGGGCAGTGCTCAGGCGTCGAGCGGCCGGAGCTCCTCGGCGTAGGACACCGACACCCGACGCATCTCGCCGCCGGCGTCGATCGCGTACTGCCCCATCCGCCACAGCGGCGGGGAGTAGGCGTGGATCGACACCGAGCCGTCGACACTACCGCCCATCCGGTGGATGTGGTCGGGGCCGAACCCGAACGCCCGTCCCGCGGTCACCACGCGTTCCGCGGGGTCGCCTCCGAGCCGGGGGCGGCTCTCGCGCACCGCACCGCGGGTCACCGCGACCGCGCCGGAGGAGAGGTCGTGGTCGTGCCACCCGGTGTCGTCCTCGAGGTTCCAGCACAGCAGCCAGACGTCGACGTCGGCGTCGCGGTGGAGCGAGACGAAGTACCGGGCGCCGGAGGCTCCGCCGTCCCGTGGGGCGACGTGCCGCTCCCAGACGTCGGGCCGGGCGGCGAGCTCGCGCACCCAGGCGAGCAGCTCGTCGGCCGACATCACGCGGCCGGGCAGGGCGGGCAGCCGCTCGCGGTCCACGCCGCCGGAGCGGTCGTGGCCGGACGACCCGTCGGAGAGGGGTGCGGTCAGCGTCATCGGGGGCCTCCGTCCAGGAACCGGTGCGGGTTGGCGACGTGGACGGCGTGGTCGAACGCCGGGCCCAGTGCCAGGTCGGTCGGGACGGCGTACGGGCGGTCGGTGCCGTGCACGAGGGCGTCGGCGCCCACCACCCTGGTCATGGCGTCGACGGCCTGCCGCCCGTAGCACGAGGTCTCGTAGAACACGTCGGGGTCGAGCGGCCCGAGCCGACCGCCGCGCTGGGCGAGCCGCTCGTGGTGGAGCGGCGCCAGGCCGGCGAGCGCCACGAAGCCGATCCGGAGCCGGGGCAGCAGCGCGCGGCCGGCAGCGTGCCAGGCGAACCACGCGGCCGCCAGCTGGGCCGGGTAGTCGATGAGCGCGGGCCACCACGCCGGGGCTCCGGGGGCGTGGTGGGCCACCGGGCCGGGGTGGACGAGCACCGGCCGGTCGGCCAGCTCCGCCACCCGGAGCACGGGTGCCGCGCGCTCGAGGGCAGCCGGGGTCGCCAGCACGGTCGCCGGCACCTGGAGTCCGCAGACCCCCGGGTGCGCGAGCAGCTGCGCGAGCTCCGTCGGATCCGGCTCCACGAGCCGGGGCGCGGCCCAGAGGAGGGTGTCGTCGGCCCCGTCGTCGGCACTCGCGTGCCAGGCGGCGAGCAGGGGTGCCGACTCCTCCGGCGCGAGCAGCTCGATCCCGAGCGGGCTCGACAGCGAGAGCAGGGTGAGGCCGATGTCGTCGGCGGCCACGACCTCGCGCCGGCCCGCCGCATCGTGGTCGGCGGGGTCCACGGCGTACGGCGGCTCCCCGTCGAGGTACAGCTCCCAGCCGTCGAGGCGAGGCGACCGGTCCCGGCGGCGCAACGCCTCCACGAGGACAGGCGGCCACACGTGCTGGTGGCAGTCGGTCCGTGGGGAAGGCATTAGTGCACCGTATCAGTAGACATTCACGATCCATGGAACCCTCGGCGCATGTCGTCCGTCGTCGTCCACGTCGCGCTGCTCCACGACGGCCTGGTGCTGGTCAGGGACGACGACGCCCTGCCGACGGTCACGCTGCCGGACGAGGACGACGACAGCAGGTTCGCGGCGGTGCTTGACCGGGTCGGCGCCGACACCTATCTGGCTCCGATCCTCAAGGTCGCCGACGACCGCTACCTCGACGTGGTCGGGTGCCGGGCAGTCCCGGCGCCGACCGACCGCTGGGTCCGGCCGGAGGTGCTCGCCGACCAGGTGCTCGCCGCCCTCGTCTCCCGGACCGCGCGCGAGCTCGAGGTGCCGCCCGCGAAGCGGCCCGCGTGGTTCCGGCCCGGCTGGTACGACGAGGTGGAGACGTGGGTCGACGCCTCGCTCGCCCGGGCCGGCCGGCGACGGACCGGACCGATGCGGCCCGAGAAGATGTGGAGCATCTCCGGCGTCCTGCGGATCCCGACCGACTCCGGCGACGTGTGGTTCAAGGCCGCCGCCGAGGTGTTCCGCGCCGAGGCGGCGATCCACCGGGTCCTGGCCGCGCACTTCCCCGACGACGTACCGGTGCTCCTCGCCGCGGACGACGCGCGGGCGTGGCTGCTGATGGAGCCGCTGGCCGGGTCCGCCGAGGCCGACCGGGCGGCCGGCGCGGGCGCGGCGCTCGCGCCGCGCTGGGCACAGGTGCAGCTGGCGTCGCTCGACCTGCTGGACGAGCTCCGCGCGGCCGGGTGCCCGGTGCGCGGCGTGGACGCGACGATCGAGGCCTTCCGCGGGGTGCTCGCCGCCAGCCCCGAGCTCGCGCTGCTGACGCCGGACGAGCTCGCAGCCGTCCGGGAACTCCGGGAGGAGGTCGAGGCGATGGTCCGGGAGCTGTGGGCCTGCGGCCTGCCGGACACCCTGAGCCACGGCGACCTCCACCTCGGCAACGTGGCCTACGACGGATCCGAGCTGCGGGTGTTCGACCTCACCGACGTCTGCATCAGCCACCCGTTGCTCGACGCGTCCCACCTGGCCGCGTTCGAGGACCGCGGCCCGTCTGACGACGACCTCGTCGCCGCGTTCCTGCTCCCCTGGCGCGAGGCCTACCCGGAGGCCGACCTCGACCGGGCGCGGCGCCTCGCGCCCGTCGCGGACCTGGTGTTCCAGGCCGACACCTTCGACCGGATCGCCCGCGCCACCGAGGCGGCGTCGGCGTACGAGCTCGGCGGCGTCGTGGCGTGGCTGCTGCGCCGGCTGCCGGACGCCGTGGCCGCCGCCCGCCCGGTGGGATAGCTGGCCGCCGAAATCATCGTCCCGGGGGCTCCCGGGGTGATTTCGGCGTCCAACTATCCACTACTCCGACATCGGGATCCGGACGTTGCGCTCCCGGGCGACCTCGTCGGCCTTCTCGTAGCCCGCGTCGACGTGACGGATCACGCCCATGCCGGGGTCGTTGGTGAGGACCCGCTCGATCTTCTGGGCGGCGAGGTCGGTGCCGTCGGCGACGCACACCTGGCCGGCGTGCAGCGAGCGACCCATGCCGACGCCGCCGCCGTGGTGGAAGGAGACCCAGGTCGCCCCCGACGCGGTGTTGACCATCGCGTTGAGCAGCGCCCAGTCGGCGATCGCGTCGGAGCCGTCGAGCATCCCCTCGGTCTCCCGGTACGGCGAGGCGACCGAGCCGCAGTCGAGGTGGTCCCTTCCGATGACCACAGGTGCGCGCAGGTCCCCTGCGCGCACCATCTCGTTGAACTTCAGCCCGGCGAGGTGGCGCTCGCCGTAGCCCAGCCAGCAGATCCGCGCCGGGAGCCCCTGGAACTCCACGCGCTCCCCCGCCATGGTGATCCACTTGCGCAGCTTCTCGTCGTCGGGGAACAGCTCGAGGATCGCGCGGTCGGTCGCGGCGATGTCGGCGGGGTCGCCCGACAGCGCGGCCCACCGGAACGGCCCCTTGCCCTCGCAGAACAGCGGCCGGATGTACGCCGGCACGAAGCCGGGGAACGAGAACGCCCGGTCGTAGCCACCCTTGCGGGCCTCGTCGCGGATCGAGTTGCCGTAGTCGAACACCTCGGCCCCCGAGTCCTGGAACTCCACCATCGCCCGGACGTGCACGGCCATCGACTCCTGCGCCCGCTTGGTGAGCCCGCGCGGGTCCTCGTCGCGCTCGCGGTCCCAGTCGTCGAACGGGGTGCCGACCGGGAGGTAGAAGAGGGGGTCGTGGGCCGAGGTCTGGTCGGTGACGATGTCGACCAGCGGCCCGTGGCCGGCCTCGAGCCGGTCGAGGTGCCGCTCGAGCAGCGCCGGGACCAGCTCGGCCGCGTTGCCGCGCACGCCGATCGACACCGCGCGCCGCTCCTCCTTGGCGGCCAGCGCGCGGGCGACCGCGTCGTCGAGGCCGTCGGCCTGCTCGTCGAGGTAGCGGGTCTCGAGCCGCCGGTCGATCCGGTGCTGGTCGACCTCGATGCAGATCGCGACGCCGTCGTTCATGGTGACGGCCAGCGGCTGGGCCCCGCCCATGCCGCCGAGACCGGCGGTCAGCGTGATCGTGCCCGCGAGGGTCCCGCCGAACCGCTTGTCGGCGACGGCGGCGAAGGTCTCGAAGGTGCCCTGCAGGATCCCCTGGGTGCCGATGTAGATCCACGAGCCGGCCGTCATCTGGCCGTACATGGTGAGCCCGAGGTCCTCCAGCCGGCGGAACTCCTCCCAGTTCGCCCAGTCGCCGACCAGGTTGGAGTTCGCGATCAGCACCCGGGGCGCCCACGCATGGGTCTTCATCACGCCGACCGGCTTGCCGGACTGCACCAGCATGGTCTCGTCGTCCTCGAGGGTGCGCAGCGTGCGCAGCAGGGCGTCGTACGCCTCCCAGCTCCGGGCGGCCCGCCCCGTGCCGCCGTACACGACGAGGTCCGCTGGTGCCTCGGCGTTGGCGGGGTCGAGGTTGTTCATCAGCATCCGCAGCGGCGCCTCGGTCTGCCAGGAGCGGCAGGACAGCTCGGTCCCGGTCGGGGCGTGGATGGGCAGGCGGGGGTTGTTCACTGGAGTCCTCCGATGACGTCGGCGGCGGCCGCGGGCACGGCGCCGGACTGGACGAGCTGGACACACGTCTCGATCTCGGGCGAGAGGTGGCGGTCGGGGCCCGGGCCCTCGACGCCGGCCTCCCGGAGCAGGCGTACGACGGCCCCGGTCGCCGGCGACGGCTCCAATGGCTCCCGCAGGTCGAGGGCGCGGGCGGCGGTCAGCACCTCGACCGCGACCACCCGGGTGAGGCCGTCGACGGACCGGCGCAGCTTGCGGGCTGCCGACCAGCCCATCGAGACGTGGTCCTCCTGCATGGCGCTGGAGGGGATGGAGTCGACGGACGCCGGGTTGGCGAGCCGCTTGAGCTCGGAGACGATCGCGGCCTGGGTGTACTGCGCGATCATGTGGCCGCTGTCGACCCCCGGGTCGTCGGCGAGGAACGGCGGCAGGCCGTGGTTGCGGGCCTTGTCGAGGAACCGGTCGGTACGCCGCTCGCTGATCGAGGCCACGTCGGCGGCGACGATCGCGAGGAAGTCGAGCACGTAGGCGACCGGCGCCCCGTGGAAGTTCCCGTTGGACTCGACCCGGTGCTCCTCGGGCAGCACGACCGGGTTGTCCACCGCGCTGGCGAGCTCGCGACCGGCGACGGTCGCGGCGTGCTCGACGGTGTCCCGGGCGGCACCGTGGACCTGCGGCGAGCAGCGTAGGGAGTAGGCGTCCTGGACCCGGTTGCAGTCGGGGCCGCGGTGGGAGGCGACGATCGCCGAGTCGGCCATCAGCGCGACCAGGTTGGCGGCCGACCGCGCCTGCCCCGGGTGGGGCCGGATCGCCTGGAGCTCGGCGGCGAAGACTCGGTCGGTGCCGAGCTGGGCCTCGACGCTCATCGCGGCGGCGACGTCCGCGGTCCGGAGCAGCCGGCGCAGGTCCTCGATGGCGAGCACCAGCATCCCGAGCATGCCGTCGGTGCCGTTGATCAGCGCGAGCCCCTCCTTGGCGGCGAGCTCGACGGGCGCCAGCCCGGCGGCCGCCAGCGCCTCGGACGCCGACACCAGCGCACCGCTGGCGTCACGGACGTCGCCCTCGCCCATCAGCGTCAGCGCGCAGTGCGACAGCGGCGCCAGGTCACCGGAGCAGCCGAGCGACCCGTGCTCGTGGACGACCGGCGTGATCCCGGCGCTGAGGAGCCCGGCGATGAGGCGCGCGGTCTCGGGCCGGATCCCGGTGTGGCCGGTGGCCAGGGTCGAGAGCCGGAGCAGCATCAGGGCCCGGACCACCTCGCGCTCCACCTCGGGCCCCGAGCCGGCGGCGTGCGACCGCACCAGCGACCGCTGGAGCTGGGCCCGACGGTCGGCCGGGATGTGGCGGGTGGCGAGCGCGCCGAACCCCGTCGAGATGCCGTACGCCGGCGTCGCCCCGGCGGCCAGCTCCTCGACCACGGCGCGCGACCGCGCGAGGGCCTCCTCGGCGTCCTGCCCCAGCCCGACGGTCGCTCCCCCGCGGGCCACGTCGACCACGTCGGCAAAGGAGACCGGACCCGTCCCGACGGTCACGTGCGCTCGCTCCATGCGGCCCATCCAACCCCCGGGTGGGCACGGCCGAACAGGGCCCCGACCCTGCCCCCGTCTCGGATCCCAGACGAGTCAGCGGATCCTGTTCCCGACCTTCCGGGCCGTCCGGTGACCCAGCGCGTACCCGTCCTCCATGGCGTCCCGGAAGTGCAGGCCGCCCCAGATCCGCGCGTGGAACGCCTCGTGCTCGATCGTCGACAGGTCGTCGTAGGAACGGTTCGTGTCCAGGCTGTAGGAGTGCAGCGTCAGCGCAGTGTCCTCACCCAGCATCATCCGCACCGTCTGGACGGCGGGAGCGGTGAGGCTGGCGTGGCCGCTCACGTAGTCGGAGTACGGCGGGTTCGCGATCAGCGGCACCCAGGGCGTGGGCCATGGCCCCGTGCCCGGGTTGCCGTCGGTGTCCCACCCCGCGATCGCCTGGAACGGACGCCAGAACCCGACGTCGCGCTTGAGCTGCCACGCCTTGATGACCGAGTCGGCCATCGAACCGTGCATCCGTGCGAACAGCAGCGCCGTGCTGCGCAGGCTCATCGGGTCCTGCTCGAGCAGGTCGACGACGGCCTCACCGACCATGATCGCGGAGTTGGAGTTGTAGAACACGGCCGTCTCCGTCTGGAAGGGCGTCCGCTCCGTCGAGTCCGCGGATCCCAGCTCGAGCACCTCGTTGTAGTCACGTGCGTAGGCCTTGCTCCGGAGGCGGTCCGGGCCGTCGAGCCGCACGAGCCTCTTCAGCACCACCGGCTCGACCGAGCCGAGCCAGGGCGCCAGCATGTTCCCGGGAGGCGGGGTCGCGGGCGGCTGCCAATAGCCTGGCTCCATCGGCTTGGAGTACACGATCGACGTGTCGCCGCGGCCGTCGTCGGCCCGGCTGTCGATCATCTCTGCGGCGGCCCGTGCCCCGATCACGACGCCCCTGTCCTCGGCCCGGCCGTCCTGGACCCCCTCCAGGCTCTCGTCGAGCCGCGCGTCGAGGTCGGGAGCCGAGTCGGGGTAGTACTCCACGAGGACGTCGTGCGCGGCGGTGGCCGCGGCAGCGGTCGGCGACGCGTGCTCGTGCCTGGTCATCTCGACCGCGTCGTTCATCGCCAACGACGTGAAGGCCAGGTAGAGGACGCCCACCGGGATCGGTGTGCGGGGCGCCGGCTGCGGCTCCGGCAGCGGAGGAGGCGGATCTCCGTAGACCGTGAGGAACGCCGTGCGCTCCCAGTCCAGGATCACCGACGCGTCGTCGGTGGCCGCCGCTCTGCCGGTCGCCACGCCGGGACTGACCAGCAGGGCGGCCGGGGTGGCCACCAGGACGGTGCCGAGAACGAGACGGACGTGGCGTGGGCGCATGGCAACCCCTCCCCCTGAGCTGTTCCTCCCAGTGTTCGCACGGCGGGGTCCCGCGGGCCATTCGCCATCAGGCGAATTCTTCGGACCGGTCGCCGTTCGCCTCCTCCTCGAGGACCATCACGGCGGCCAGCCGGCTGTGGACGCCGAGCTTGCGGTAGGCGTGCTCCAGGTGCTTGCGGACGGTGCTGCACGAGACGCCCAGCACCACCGCGATCTCGTCGTTGGAACGCCCCTCGGCCACCAGGCCGAGCACGCGACGCTCCTGCGCCGTGAGGCTGTCCGGGACGGGGGCGGCACCGCCCCGGAGCAGGCGGACGAGCACCGGAGTCACCAGGCGCAGCATCGCGGCGTCCCGCTCACCGAACCGGCCGTGCGTCCGGTCCACGTGCAGCCGGGCGGCGTAGCCGCCCCCGACGTTCCAGCCGAGCTCCATCGAGTCGAGGGCCTCGGGATGACCGTGGCCGTCGAGGGGAGGCACCCCGCTCTCGTCGACGACCTCGCCGGACCGGTCGAGCACCGTCACCTCGATGGCGTCGCCGCGGACCAGGGTCAGCACGGACCGCAGCACCGACGCGGGCGGAACCGGTACGCCGCGGGCTGGCTCCACCTGGAGGAGCGACCGGAGCGCCCGCTGGTCGGCGTCGCCGAGCACCAGATCGACCATGGCCCCCTCCCCCCGACCTTCGACGGTAGCCGCGCCTCCGATCGTGGCGCCACCCCTGCGGGTGAGCGCCACCGGGCAGTCACCGCCCTACGTTGGGCGGTCGAGACCCACGGAGGTGGAGCGCATGGAGACCGGAACGCTGGTCTGGATCCTCGTCATCGTCGTCGTCGTGCTGGCTGTCGCAGGACTGCTCGCCGTGATGCGCAAGCGGCGGGTGGAGCAGCGTCGCCGCGCCGCCGCCGGCCTGCGGGACGACGCCCAGGCCCACGCGGGCGGACTGCAGGAGAGCGACCTACGGGCGCGGGAGGCCGAGGCGGAGGCTGCCCGCAAGCGCGCCGAGGCCGAGCGCGCCGAGCGGGAGGCCGCCCAGGCCCGGCAGGGACACGTGCAGGAGCGGGCACAGGTCGAGGACCGGGTGCGCGAGGCCGACCGGCTCGACCCCGACGTCGACCACCGGTCGCCGGACTACCAGCCCGAGGCGACCGAGGCGGGCGAGGTCCCGCCTCCCGCCGAGAGCCGCGAGCCCACGGAGACCACCCGGGAGCAGCCGGGGAGCGGCGGCACCCACCGCGCCTGACGTCCCGCGAGCAGACAGGGTGGTTCCCGCCCTGTCACGCTCGGCGGGTCTCGAGGCTCGTCGCTGGCGCTCCTCGCACCTCGACCTCCGGCGTCGGTCACCGCAACTGCTGCCGGCCCGGCGTCGGTCACCGCAACTGCCGCCGGCCCGGCGTCGGTCACCGCAACTGCCGCCGGCCCGGCGTCGGTCACCGCAACTGCCGCCGGTCCGGCGTCGGTCACCGCAACTGCCGACCTCCGGCGTCGGTCACCGCAACTGCCGCCGGCCCGGCGTCGGTCACCGCAACTGCCGCCGGCCCTGCGTCGGTCACCACGACCACGGCCGGAAGGCGGTGAGTGGGAGCATGCGGCCATGAGCCAGGTGCCGGCGGCCACCCGCACGCTGCGGGTGCTCCGGTTCCTGGCGAGCCGCCCCGAGGCCGCACCGCTCGAGATGATCATGCGCGCGTGCGACCTGCCGCGGAGCACGGCGTACCACCTGCTGCGGGTGATGGTCGACGAGGGCTTCGTGGTCCACCTCGCCGGCGAGGCGCGCTACGGGCTGGGGCCGGCGGCCCACGAGGTCGGTGGCGGCTACGCGCGGCAGGCGCCGCTGGCCAGGATCGCGCGCCGCCCGCTCGCCGACCTGTGCGACGAGTCCGGGCAGAACGCCCACCTCGCCGTGCTGCACGGCAGCGACGTGCTCTACCTGATCGAGGAGCGTGCACCCGGCCGCCCGAGCCTGGTGACCGACGTCGGCGTCCGGCTGCCGGCCCACCTGACCGCGACGGGGCGGGCGGTGCTCGCCGCCCTGCCCGCGGCGCAGGTCCGGGCGCTCTACCCCGGCCGGGAGGCGTTCACGTTGCGCCACGGCACCGGTCCCGCCTCGCCGAGCGCCCTGCGGGCCGTGCTCGCCGAGACCCGGCAGCGCGGCTTCGCGACCGAGGACGGCGACGTCACCCCCGGCTTCGCCAGTGTCGCGGCCGCCGTCCTCGACCACACGGGCTTCCCCGTCGCCGGGGTCGCGGTCACGGTCGAGGTCCGCGAGACCGGTCCCGAGCCGTACGCCGACGCGGTGCGGCGTACCGCCGCGCTGCTGACCCGTCGCCTGGGAGGCCACCGCCCCCCACGGTGACCCGGAGCCGACTCGCTCGTTGGGCCTCGCGTCAGCTACCGGGAGGTCACCGTGACGGACACCGACGCCCCGCGTCCCGTCCGCCGTCTCGTCGCGACCGTGGCCGTGGCCGGCACCCTCGTCGCCGGCGCCCTGGTCTCGACCTCCGCGGGGGCGCGGGAGGGCGACCTGGTGTCCGGCTACACGGCGGACGCCCGCCGCTCGGCCGCCGAGGCCGCCGACGCGGAGCGACGTCCGCACCGGCACGCCGGTGCCGCCCGGAGCGCCGATGGTCACGGGCACGACCACTCCGACCCCACGACCAAGAACGCCCTCTCCCGCAGCGGGGACGCCGGGGCCGGGGACCCGACCAGCGCCGCGGAGAAGGCGACCCACGCGGCCTCGGTCGCGGCCGGGCGGCGGACGCCGGAGCCGGAGCTGACGACCGTGCCCCTGCGCGAGCCCCGCGCGCTCCACCCGGCGGACCGCTACGACCTGGCCGGCGGCTGCTACACCCTCGTCGACGGCGGCGAGCCCCTCTTCTTCCAGGCGACCGACCTCGGCCGGTACCTGCTCCACGACACCGACCGGCGCCTCGTGAGCGCGTCGGGCGACCGGGCCGCGGAGCCCGGCGACGACACCGTCTGGGCGGCCCGCGACCAGGGCGCCCGGATCGCCTTCGACCACGACGGCACGACGCTCCGGGTCGGCGGGCGGACCTCCTTCCGGCCGACCCGTGCCGACGGCTGCTCCCGCTACCCCGAGTCGCAGGTCAACGTCTCCGGCGACCCGTTCGCCGGCGTCTCGCCGTACCAGGAGGTGCGCGGGTACGTCGACGCGCACACCCACGGCATGGCCTTCGAGTTCCTGGGCGGTGGCGCCCACTGCGGCAAGCCGTGGGACCGGTTCGGGGCGCCGTACGCGCTCGTCGACTGCGAGGACCACCAGGCCGGCACCAACCCGCTCGAGGCCGCGCTCTCGGGTCGGCCCATCCACGACCCGGTCGGCTGGCCGACGTTCACGGACTGGCCCGCGCCGGACTCGCTGACCCACGAGGGCACCTACTACAGGTGGATGGAGCGTTCCTGGCGCGGAGGGCAGCGGCTCTTCGTCAACCTGCTCGTCGAGAACAACCAGCTGTGCCGGCTCTACCCCTTCGGTCCCGACGGCACCCCCGTCTCGAAGAACTCCTGCGACGACATGGACTCGGTGAGGCTGCAGGCGCAGCGGATGTACGAGCTGCAGGACTACGTCGACGCGCAGTGGGGCGGGCCCGGTGAGGGCTGGTACCGGATCGTCACCGACCCGTGGCAGGCCCGACGGGTGATCAACCAGGGCAAGCTCGCGGTCGTCATGGGCATCGAGACGAGCGTGCCCTTCGGCTGCACCTTCCGCGCCGGCCCCACGGGCGACCGGGCCGCCTGCGACGCCGCCGAGATCGACCGCCAGCTCGACGAGGTGCACGCCCTCGGGGTGCGCCAGATGGAGCTGGTCAACAAGTTCGACAACGCGCTCTCCGGGGTGGCCGGCGACACCGGCGAGACCGGCGTGGTCGTCAACAGCGCCAACTTCCTCGAGACCGGCAGCTACTGGGACATGGAGCACTGCGAGCCCGGGACCCCCGGCGCCCACGACCGCGAGCAGCTCGCGGCGCCGGAGATCTCCGCCGACCAGCAGGACGCGCTGTTCGGCGCGATCGGGAAGGTGTTCGGCACGCTCGGCACCGACCTCCCGGTCTACCCGCGTCCCGCGCACTGCAACCAGCGCGGCCTCACCACGCTCGGCGAGCACGTCATCGACGGGCTCGCCCGGCGGAAGATGCTCTTCGACCCCGACCACATGAGCGTGGCCGCCCGCGACGCCGCCCTCGACCAGGTCGAGGAGATGGGCTACTCGGGAGTGCTGTCGAGCCACTCGTGGTCGACGCCCGACGCCTACCCGCGGATCTACGAGCTGGGCGGCTTCGTGGCGCCGTACGCCGGCGACTCGACCGGGTTCGTCGAGAAGTGGAGGCGGCACGTGGAGTGGGCCGACCCGCGCTACTACTTCGGCATCGGCTACGGCGCCGACATGAACGGGCTCGGCGCCCAGGGCGACCCCCGCGGCGCCGACGTCCCCAACCCCGTGACCTACCCGTTCGAGGGACTCGGCGGGGTGACCGTCCACCAGCAGCACGCCGGCCGGCGGGTCTACGACCTCAACGTCGACGGCGTCGCGCAGTACGGCCTCTACCCCGACTGGATCGAGGACCTCCGGCTGGTCGCCGAGCAGCAGTCGGGTGAGGGCTCCGCGATCGCGACCGACATGGCGCGCGGGGCCGAGGCCTACCTCCAGACCTGGGAGCGGGCCCAGGGCATCGCCCCCGACCCGTGCCGCAACCCGGACCTGCGGGTCACCCCCACCCGGTTCCGCTCGCTCGTCCGGCGCAGGATGGGCGGCCGCGCGGTGATGGCGGCGGTCGGCCAGCCCTACCTGCGCCGGGACCTGAGCTACACCTACTGCGCCCGGGCGGCCGAGGACCCCGAGGTGCGGATGGTCGTCGGGCTGACCGCGTCCGGCCGGGTGGCCGACGTACGCCGGGCGTGACGCGACCCGTCGCGGAGCGACTTATTACCCGGGAGTAGCGTTTCTCACACGTCACCGCCGCTGACCGCGACCGCCTGCGGGTCGTAGTCTCGGCGCGACGCACTCGCCGTCACCGCCTGCCCCCGAGGAGACGTTGTGAACTGGGTCCTGATCGTCGGCCTCATGCTCAACCTGGCGCTGCTGCCCGTCGCGGCGCTCCGGGTGGCGTGGCTCTACCGCTTGATCAGGAGCGGCCAGCCCGACCCCGGGCGGGTCGAGGGCGTGACCGGTCGCGTGGGCCAGGCGGTGAAGACCCAGCTGGTCGAGGTGTTCGGGCAGCGCAAGCTGCTCAAGTGGACCGTCCCGGGCACCGCCCACGCGTTCGTGATGTGGGCCTTCATCATCCTCGGGAGCGTCTACCTCGAGGCGTACGGCGTGCTGCTCGGCCCCGACGACTTCGCCATCCCGCTGATCGGCCGCTGGGAGGTCCTCGGCTTCGCCCAGGACCTGATCGCCGTGCTCGCGCTGGTCGGGCTCGTCGTGTTCGCGCAGATCCGGCTGAGGAACGCGCCGGAGCGGCTGGGCCGGCGGTCCCGGTTCTCCGGGTCGCACCTCGGTGGTGCGTGGCTGGTCCTGTTCATGATCTTCAACGTCATCTGGACGATGTTCCTGTTCCGCGGGGCCGCCTCCGCGCTGGGCAACCTGCCCTACGACAGCGGCGCCTTCGTCTCGGTGGGCGTCGGCAACCTCCTCGACGGCCTGTCCGAGGACACGCTGCACGTGCTCGAGGGGGTCGGCCTGCTGCTCCACATCGGCGTGATGCTGGTGTTCCTGGTGATCGTGCTCAACAGCAAGCACCTGCACATCTTCGTGGCGCCGTTCAACGTGCTCTTCAAGCGCCAGCCGGTCGCGCTCGGCGCCGCCAGGCCGCTCACGTCGGGCGGCAAGGCGGTCACGCTCGACGACCTCGAGGACATGGACGAGGACACCCGGCTCGGCATCGGCTCGATCGAGGACTTCTCCTGGAAGGGGATGCTCGACTTCGCCACCTGCACCGAGTGCGGCCGCTGCCAGGACCAGTGCCCGGCTTGGAACACCGAGAAGCCGCTCTCGCCGAAGATGCTGATCATGAACATGCGGGACCACGCGTTCCACATCGGTTCCTACCTCCAGGCCGACCAGGCCCAGCGGGACACGATGCTCGAGGCCGACCCCGAGCTCGCGGCAGAGGTCGAGCGGGCGCTGGTCGGCGCGACCGAGGGCGAGGCGTGGCACCCGACCGGCGGCGGGGTGATCGACCCCGACGTGCTGTGGTCGTGCGTCACCTGCGGCGCCTGCGTCCAGCAGTGCCCCGTCGACATCGAGCACGTCGACCACATCGTCGACATGCGCCGCTACCAGGTGCTCGTCGAGTCGACGTTCCCCGCCGAGCTCAACCAGCTGTTCAAGGGCATGGAGTCCAAGGGCAACCCGTGGAACCTCTCCCCGAACATGCGGATGGACTGGGCGCAGGGCCTCGACTTCGACGTGCCCGTCGTCGGCGAGGACCTCGAGTCGCTGGAGTCGGTCGACTGGCTCTTCTGGGTCGGCTGCGCCGGGGCGTACGAGGACCGCGCCAAGAAGACCACCCGCGCGGTCGCGGAGCTGCTGAACATCGCCGGCGTCTCGTTCGGTGTCCTCGGCAAGGGCGAGACCTGCACCGGTGACTCCGCCCGTCGTGCGGGCAACGAGTTCGTGTTCCAGGGCCTCGCGCAGCAGAACGTCGAGACGTTCCAGGAGTTCAAGGTCAAGAAGGTCGTCTCGACCTGCGCCCACTGCTTCAACACGCTCAAGAACGAGTACAAGGAGCTCGGCATCGAGCTCGAGGTCGTCCACCACACCCAGCTGCTGAACCGCCTCGTGCGCGAGGGGAAGCTGACGCCGGTCAAGGACGGCGCGGGCGCGGCGAAGCGCTCGATCACCTACCACGACCCGTGCTACATCGGCCGCCACAACCAGGTCTACGAGCCGCCGCGCGAGCTGCTCCAGGTCATGCCCGGCGCCGAGTTCGTCGAGATGGAGCGCAACTCCGAGCGGTCCTTCTGCTGCGGCGCCGGCGGTGCCCGGATGTGGATGGAGGAGACGATCGGCGAGCGGATCAACCTCAACCGCACCACCGAGGCGGTCGGCACCGGCGCCGACCAGATCGCGGTGGGCTGCCCGTTCTGCCGGGTGATGCTCTCCGACGGGCTGACGGCGATGCAGGACTCCGGCGACGCCCGCGAGGAGGTCGAGGTCCTCGACGTCGCCCAGATGCTGCTGGCCTCGGTGAAGGGCGAGCCCGCGACCCGGCAGAAGAAGGCTGCCGCCGGCGCCTCCGCCAAGGCTTCCTCGTCCGGTGAGGGGGCGGCTGCCGCAGGTACGGCGACCGCGACCCTCACCCGTGAGGACGACGCGACGAAGGCCGAGCCGGAGGCCGGCGACGTGACCCAGACCGAGGGGACGGTCACCGACACCGCGGACGCCGGTCCCGCCGCCAAGGCCAGCGGTGGCTCGTCGTTGTTCGACGTCGGCGGCGACGAGCCCGAGACCGCCTCGCCGGAGAAGTCGGTGCCGGAGGAGGCGAAGGCGGCCGAGCCCGCGTCGTCCGGCGGTTCGCTCTTCGACCTCGGCGGCGACGAGCCGAGTGCCGACGCCGGGCCGACCGAGGCCGAAACCGAGACCGAGCCTGCTGCGACGAAGGCCGAGGAGCCCGACCTGGGCAGCGGAGGTTCCCTGTTCGACCTCGGCGGCGACGAGCCGACCCCGGAGACGGCAGACGCCGAAGATGGGTCGGTGGTCGAGGAGGGCCGCCAGGCCCGTCTCGAAACCACCCCGGAGACGGAGCCCCCCGCAGCACCCACCTCGAGCATCCCCGAGGGCGGGTCCCTCTTCGACATCTCCGCACCCGCCGAACCCGAAGCCGAGCCTTCTGCCACGGACGAGAAGCCGGACCAGACCGACGAACCGGTGGTCGAGGAGGGCCGCCAGGCCCGTCTCGAAACCACCCCGGAGACGGAGTCCCCCGCAGCACCCACCTCGAGCATCCCCGAGGGCGGGTCCCTCTTCGACATCTCCGCACCCGCCGAACCCGAAGCCGAGCCTTCTGCCACGGACGAGAAGCCGGACCAGACCGACGAACCGGTGGTCGAGGAGGGCCGCCAGGCCCGTCTCGAAACCACCCCGGAGACGGAGTCCCCCGCAGCACCCACCTCGGCCATCCCGGAGGGCGGTTCGCTGTTCGACATCGCGGCGCCCGAGGCGGTGGGGACGCCCGCCCCGGAGACCACCGCATCTGCGGAGGCGCCGCGAGAGCCCGAGGTCGAGCAGGACCCAGAGCCCGCTGCAGAGGACACGGAGGAATCGCCCGCCGCCTCCGGCTCCGGCCGGCCCGATCCAGCAGCGGTCAGCGCAGCAGCGACCGCCGCGGCGTCGGACGAGGAGGCGGAGGCGACGTCCGACGCGGACTCGCCGAGCGAGGCCTCACCCGAGGCCGCCGCGCCCCAGGAGGACGAGGTGGGCGACGAGGTCGAGCAGGCTGCCGAGAACGAGCAGGCAGAGCAGGACGAGCAGGAGCCCCCAGCCTCGTCCACGGGCGATGCCCACACGCCGAAGACGGACGTGGACGTCAACGAGAAGGGCTCGCTCTTCGACATCTGAGCGGACGACGCTCAGCCCCTACTCCTGGCGCGGCCGAGACCGGGTCCAGTGCGGGGCGGGACGACCGGCCTTGGGTGGTGGGAGGAACTCGGGTCGGCGGTCGGTGGCGAGTCGGACCTGCCACGGCGTGTTGTGGAGAGTGCGGTGGTGGTGGCCGCACAGCAGGACCAGGTTGTCGAGAGCGGTCACCCCGCCCTCGATCCAGTGGCGGATGTGGTGGGCGTGGCACATCAGCGGTGGACGGGTGCAGCCGGGGAAGGCGCAGTGGTGGTCGCGGGCGACCAGGGCGGACCAGATGGCGGGGGTGACCAGGCGGTGGTCACGGCCGACGTCGAGCACGCAGCCCTCGGCGTCGAGCAGCACCCGCACCAGGTCGCAGTCACAGGCCAGGCGGCGGACCGCGGAGCCGGCCAGCTCGAGGCCGTCGTCGGTGGTGCCGACGCCCCCGGTGCCGCCGTGCAGGGTGGCGTGGTCGACGGTGACCGCGAGCCGCGGCCGGGTGCCGTGACTGGAGGGCGGCAGCCCGGAGTCGAGGGCGTGCTGGGCGATGCCGACCAGGGCGTCCCAGGTCCGGGCACCGTGGTCGCGGGCGTCGGGCATCTCCGCGCAGGTCTCCGGATCAACGGTGGGCACCGGCTTGGTGAGGGGCAGCAGCGCGGCGCGCAGGGTGGCGCCGTCCTCGACCGTGCCGTGGCCGCGCAGCCGGATGCCGCCACAGCCATCGTCGCTGATGGTCAGGAACCGGCCGAGGTGGGCGGCGCGGTCCTCCCGGTCCAGTGCCTTCTCGGCCTCGCGCTCGTCGCGGTCGGGGTCGACCACCGTGGCCAGGTGACGACCGGCGCGGTGCAGGTCGGTGGCGTTGAGCCGCCCGGCCTCCTCGAGCAGCGCCACCTCACCACGGCGCCGGACGTGAGGGGCGAGGGGGAGGCGCTCGACGGCCGCCACGATCACGTCCGCCTGGTCCGGGGACACCTCGCCGTCGCGCAGGGCCTGCCACGTCTGCGTGCGCTCGGACACGAGGGCCCGGGCGTGCTCGACGGTCCGCTTCCCCTGACGCCGGGTGGTGCCGGCCACGTGGGTGTACCAGTCGGACGTCGACCCCCACCCCAGCCGGCGCCGCGGGACCTCCCGGGCGTCGAGCTCGGCGAGGAGGGAGGCCTCCAACGCGGCCGAGGCGGCCCGGAGCCGCTGCAGCTCCTCCACGCCCGCCACCAGCTCCTCGTCGGGCCGCGCCGACCACAGCGCCTCCTGCAGTCCACCGATCTCCACGCACGCCCCGCCCACGACACCGGCCGGTGTCGGCTGCGGGAACGGGGTGATCGCCATGACCTGATCCAAGCACCTGCCACTGACACCGAGGGACGCGAAAACCCTTTGTCCACAAGGGATTCCAGGTCGTCGACGCCGATCAACGCGCGGTGCCCGGACGGCAGCCTCAGGACACGCTCCACCGCACCCGGTAGATCCCGTCCCCGTCGGTGAGGTCGTCGACCTCGAGGGGCGTGTTGGCGCACGGGATGTTGTTCAGGGTGTCCACCCGGGTGAGGTTCCCGGCGTCCCGCTCGAAGACCTTCAGGTCGATCGTTCCCTGGAAGGTCTCCGAGCCGATGTTGTTGCGTCGCTGGTTCTGCGCGTACTGCCGCACCGGCGTCCGGCTGGTCCCGAGCTTGAAGAAGATCTCGTCGTCCACTCCGTTGTCCTCGAGGTTGAGGACCTTGTTGGAGTGGACGGTGAGCTGACAGGTGGGACCCGCCGAGGCCGTGGCCGTCCCCGCCGGCGCGAGCGAGACGGCGACCAGTCCCGCCGTGCCGACGGCGCCGAGCACGGCCGGGATGAGCTTCTTGAGTGCGAACATCGTGTGCTCCTCGTCCATGGATCCGGACCTGGTGTCCGACATCCGAGGGACCGGATCCTCGGTGTGCGTGGCGGCGCCGCACATCGGGAGGCGGCCTCAGAAGTCCCTTCCGACGCCTCACGGCCACGGACTGGACGCTCAGGAGGGCGCGCTGCCCGCACTCCTTCGGCCACTCGTTCGCGCGCACAGCAGGAGGTGTCGGTTGCCGAGGAGGGACCAGGACCTGTGGCGAGAGCGGTCGAGGTGTAGCCGAAGGCCCAGCACTGCGGAGTGTCCCTGCCGACCGCACCTCATCTGAGGCCCGCCGCCCCACATCTGAGGTAGCCGGCCCATGTGCCGTGCGGGTGTCGCGGCCAGGCTGGCGGAGCACAGCACCGGACAGCGACGAAGGAGCAGCACGATGGTCACCGCCACCACAACACCGGGCCAGGGCCGGACGCTGGCGTGCGTGGATCGGCGTCGGAGCTGCTGGTGCGGGCAGGCGATGGACGACGGCGACGTCCGTACCTGCCCGCGCTGCGGAGTGAGGTTCGTGATCGTGCGCTCCCGGCAACGGCGCGACCCTGGTCTCTCCTGACCAGCCACGCGGGGTTCGCGCGACGGAAACCCGTTGCGCGCGGCCGGCATCGGAGCTGGGGTGGGCCCACCACCGAATCGCGGGAGAGACCATGACGCCCACGGCGCTGCCCACCCCCACTCTGCACACCGATCGGCTCCGGTTGCGCCCCTTCGTCGACGCGGACGCAGACGACCTCTTCGCACTGCAGAGCAGTGCCGACGTGCTGCGTTACTGGGACTCGGCCCCGTGGGAGGAGTCCGCCCGGGCCGAGAGGTTCATCACGGCCTGCCGGCGGATGGCCGAGCAGGGCACCGGGGCGCGGCTGGCCGTGGATCGGGTCTCTGACGGGGCGTTCATCGGCTGGTGCCACCTGAGCGAGTGGAGTCCGGACCACCGCAGCGCGTCCCTGGGGTACTGCTTCACGGAGGCGGCGTGGGGCCAGGGCTACGCGACGGAGGCCGCGCGCGTCGTGCTGCGGTGGGCCTTCGCCACGCTGGACCTGAACCGGGTCCAGGCCGAGACCGACACCCGCAACGTGTCGTCTGCTCGCGTGCTGGAGAAGCTCGGGTTCGTGCGTGAGGGAACATTGCGGGAGGACTGCGTGGTGAACGGCGACGTCTCCAGCTCGTGGGTCCACGGCCTGCTCAGGCGGGAGTGGCAGCCGTCGTCCTAGCCCGTTCCGGCCCGGAGGATCGACAGCACGCGCCAGGCAGGCCTCAGTCGCGCAGTGGGGAGCCGACGACGTCGAACGAGAAGCCACCGAACTCTCCGGACAGGAGGGGACGGGCTGCGGCGATGGAGCTCTGCACCTCGGGTCGCTGCAGCGACGCCTGATGGGCCTCCGAGCTCGTCCACAGCTCGACCACGAAGACCGTGTCCGGCTGCTCGTCGTTGACGCCGACCTCGTAGGCGAGGCAGCCCAGCTCCTGCAGCACGTCACTTCGCTGGGTCAGGTGAGCCACCAGCGCGTCCCTCTGGCCCGGTGCGCTGCCCAGGGTTCCGGCGTTCGCGAACGTCATGGACCGAGACTAGGGCCAGGGATCGCTCGCCGTACCCTCCTCCCATGCGCAGGGTGGTGCCGTGGCTGGGAGCGATCGCGGTGCTGGTCGCGCTGCTGCCGGTGGTCTGCTCGAGCTCCGAGGACGGTGCGACGAGCTGCCAGAGTCTGGTGCTGCTGCCGCTGCCGTGGGGGGAGAGCGCCGACACGTGGGGCTACGTCGTCGCCTTCGCGGCCATGCTCGCCACGTTCCTCGCGCTGCGCCTGCTGCTCGACCCGCGCAACGCTCACGACTGACTCCTCCACGTACGACGAGTGCCTGCGCCGGCCGGTTACTCAGGTACGACGTTCTCCGCGACGCCTGTGCGGGCGGTGCCCTCCTGATGCTCAACTGACGCTGCAACGAGTTCAGCGGCAGCGTCAAGGTCCACCAGCGCGCCCCGTCGTCGGGCTTCCTCGTAGCTCTCGGCCCCGAGCGCCTGCCGGACCCTGGTCGCCGCGCGGTCCAACAGGCCAAGGTCGACGAGGTAGGAGTCGTGGATCGGCGCACCGAGCAGCTCGCGCATCCGCTCCGCGGCGCCGAGCAGGGTGGCCGACGTACGCCACTCGTGCCGTTCCGCAGCGGTCACGGCGAGGAGTGCCAAGCAGATCTCCATGTTCACGTGCGTGTGCATTCCGACCGTGATGTCGACGCACTCGACCAGGTGGGCCTCACACTCGTCGACGTTGCCCTCCGCCAGTGACACCTGCGCGAGGTTGATCAACGCCACGCACGTGATCATCCGGTCGTCCCGTGCTCGGGTGGACTGCAGCGCCCGTTCCAGCAGCCGCCGCGCCTCCCGCGTCGATCCCGCCAAGCTGGTCAACGACCCGAGCCAGATCAGGCACAGTGCGTGCAGCCACCGCTCCCCGACGGACTCGGCGAGCGGGATCGCGGCCTCGAGCAGGTGCGTGGCCCGCCGCGGGTCCCGAGGCATGGCCACCAGTGCCAGGCCCGCCAGCCCGTAGGCCTGCCCGACGGGATCTTCCTCGGCGCGGGCGAGCTCGAGCGCTTCTGTCCAGGAGGCCAGGGCCTGCTCGCGATCCCCCAGGGCGTCGCAGAGCGAGGCGTGCACCACGAGCGCCCGGCCGCGCCAGGTCGACGGCACGTCCAGCGCCAGGACCGCCTCGATGGTTCGTCTGCCCTCGTCGTACTGTCCGAGGTTCCACCACGGCTGCCACAGGGCCCAGGCCAGGCGCGCAGCCCGTTCGCCGTCGTGCGTGCCGAGCAGCCAGCGGATCGCGGCACGGAAGTTGGCCGTCTCCCATTCGGCGCGCTCGAGCCACTGCACCCGGTCCGGTCCGTTCAGCTCCGGCGCACCACTCTCGGCGTAGACGAGAAAGTACGCAGCGTGCGCCTCGCGCGCCTCGTCGACACCGCCGCACTCGGCCAGCAGGCCGCCGGCGTACTGGCGCACCGGTTCGAGGAGTCGGTAGTGGAGCGGCCGCGAAGGGTCCTCGACGACGGTGACCAACGAGTGCTCGACCAGCGCCTCGACAGGCCGAAGCACGCGGCCCTGATCGATACCGGTGGGCCGGAGTGCGATCGCCGCGTCCAGGGTGAAGCCACCAGCACAGACCGACAGCCGGGCGAGCAGGTCCTGCGCCTCGGTCTCCACCAGGCGCAGGCTCCAATCGAGCGTGGACGTCAGGGAGTGCTGGCGATCCGGCAGGTCACGCGGTCCTTCGGCATCGAGGGCCTCGTCGAGATGGCGTAGCAACTCCGCGGGCTCCAGCAGCCGGACCTTGGCCGCCGCCAGCTCGACCGCAAGTGGTAGCCCACCCAGCCGTCGGCAGATCTCCGCCACGTCGGCGACGTCTGCTGGCGTGATCCGGAACGCCGGACGGGCCACGCTCGAACGTTGCAGGAACAGCCGGGCAGCGGGCGATGACTCCAGCTGCTCCACTGTCGCGGCGTTCTCCGGCCTCGGCACGGTCAGGGGGGCGACCTGGTACTCCAGCTCGTCCCGCAACCGTAGCCGGGCTCGGCTGGTCGCCAGCACCGTGAGTCCGCCTTCCGCGGCCAGTACGTCGGTGACCACCATCGTCTGGTCCAACAGGTGCTCGAAGTTGTCGAGCACGGCAAGGCGACGACCGGTACGGCGCTCCGCGTCGAGCGCCGCCGTGATCACCGGCCGCAGCACCCGCGGGTCGTCGATCAGTGTGAGGTCGACGAACGTGATACCCCCGTCGAACTGCGGTGCGGCCTGGCGAGCAGCCTCGACCGCCAGCCGGGTCTTTCCGACGCCGGGCGGTCCGGTCAGGGTGACCAGTCGACGGTCCGGGTTCTTCAGCAGCTCGTCCAGCGCGACGAGGTCGGCTGTCCGGCCGACGAGGGTCCTGCGTAGCGTGGGCAACGCGCGGGCCGTGTCGTCGGCGCGGCCGACAGAGGCGGACGCAGTGCTGGCCGCGACGAGCTGCGCTAGTTGCTCGTCGTCCAGGCCGAGGCCGCCCGCCAGTGCCCGGACGGTGTGCGGATGGGGACTGGTCCGAATGCCGCGCTCGAGCGAACTGATCCCGTTGACACTGAGCCCGGAGCGCTCGGCGAGCACCTCCTGGGTGAGCCCCGCGGCGAGACGCAGCTGCCTGAGCAGCTCGCCAAAGGACATGGGTCCCTTCCCTCCCGTGCTCACCGGGTCGCCCCTCGCTCCCACCACCTCCGTGGACACGTGCGCCGGGCGGTGTGTGGGTGGTGTGTGGGCCGCTGTCCGTGGTGCAGAACGAGGCGGAGGGGTGACCGTGGTGTCAGCCGATCGTAGCCCTGATGCGACGCGCGGCCGCCCTGCTGGCGGCCCTCCGCGACAGGCCAGGAGGTGACACCGCTGTGCAGCACCAGCCGACGGCGCCCACCACCACGTCATTGAAGGAGCACCTTGCGATGATCCACCACGACCTGACCGTCCACCCGGCCACGGCAACCATCCTGCCGCCCTCGATTCAGTCCACGCCGGCCCGACGGCGTCCTCGTTCGACCACAGGCCAGCTCCTGCTCTTCCTGGTCCTGGCCTACGGCCTCTCCTGGTGGCCGTGGCCGATCAGCGACCTCGCGACCCAGCCGGACGCCGCGCTGATGGTCCCGGTCGGACCGTCCATCGCGGCCGTGCTCCTCGTGCTCTGGCTGCTCGGACGTGGCGCCGCCGGACAGCTGCTCCGCTCACTGGCGCACGTACGCCTCGGCCGCTGGTGGCTGGTCCTGCTGCTGCCCGTCCTGATCGGGGTGACCGCAGCGACGGCCGCCATCGTCGCGGGTGCGCCCGTCCCGGAGTGGGAGGATGTCGCGTCGGCGGGCGCCGTTGCCCTCGTCACCCTCCCTTTGCTCCTGGTGGTGGGTGGACCGCTGGGAGAGGAGCTCGGTTGGCGCGGGTTCGTCCTGCCCACGCTGCTGCGCCGTCACGGCCCGATCGTGGCCAGCCTGCTCCTCGCCCCGATGTGGATGGCGTTCCACCTGCCCTGGATCTTCCACAAGCCCGACCAGTACGGCGCACCCTGGGCGCTGGCCGTGGTGGGGATGACGTTCGTGATGACGTGGGTGTACCTGCGCACCGAGGGCAGCCTTCTCCTGGCCGTCGTGTTCCATGCCGTGGTCAACACCACCACCGCCGCTGCGGTCCAGCTCTTCCCCACACGTGACCGTGAGCTGGTGTGGGGGATCGCCGCTGCGCTGTGGCTGATGGCCGGGCTCGTGGCTGCCCTTCGGATGCGCGACGGCACCCCGAGAACTCACCCGGCACGCAGCCCACGTCCCACGACCCCCCGCGACCGCACGCTCGCGCGACACCCGGTGGCGTGTTTTCTGACCCTCGCGCTGAGCATCGGGTGGGGAGTGCTGGGCACCGCGGTCGCCCTGGAACTGCCGATGGAGCCCTTCCTGCTGGCGGCCGACTTCGGAGGTCTCCTCGGGTCGGCCCTGCTCGTCACCGCCTTCGTCGACGGCCGGGCTGGCGTCCGCAGCCTGCTGTCGGCCGCGTTCCGGTGGCGGATCGGCTGGGGCGTAGCGGCCGCAGCGCTGCTGGCGCTCCCCGCGGGGACGCTGGCGGTGGCGGCGGTGACCGGCACCGCCGTCCTCCCCGGCGAAAGTCGGGGCGCGATGGTCGTCGGCTACCTGGTGGCGACGTTGTTGACGGGCACCCTGCTGTTCAACCTGTGGGAGGAGACTGCCTGGGCCGGATTCGTCCAGACCCGGCTCGCGCAGCGGCACGGCTGGCTGAAGGGGGCTGCGCTCACCGCGTTGCCGTTCGCGGCCATCCACCTGCCACTGGCGTTCGTCGACCACCCGTCCGTGACGGTCGTCGCCGTCAACGTCGCAGTGCTGTTCGTGGTGGCCGTCGTCTTCCGGCTCTTGGCGGGCCTGCTCCTGGTCCGGACCGGCGGCAGCGTGCTCGCCGTCGCGGTGATGCACGCCTCCTTCAACTCCAGTGGTTCGCTGACGGTCGTCGACGGGACGTGGCAGAGCATCGTCGGCCTCGGCCTCGTCGCGGCTCTGGGCATTCCGCTCGCGCGAGCAACAGCGCGGAGGTCGGTGCGGTCGGAGGCGGGACTCAGCTCCGCAGGTACGACGCCCCGTTGACGTCGATGATCGTGCCGGTCGAGAACGCAGCCTCGGGTGAGGCCAGCCACAGCACTGCGGCGGCGACCTCCTCCGGCCGCGCGATCCGGCCGTACGGCGACTGGGCGCGGACGGCGTCGCCGCTCGCACCCTCCAGCACCGGACGGGCCATCTCGGTCTGCACGAACCCGGGTGCCACCGTGCCGACCGAGATCCCGTGCGGCGCCAGGACCAGCGCCATCGACTGGCCGAACGCGTTGAGGCCGGCCTTCGAGGCGGCGTAGGCAGGGTTGTTCGGCTCGCCGCGGAACGCCCCCCGGCTCGACACGTTGACGACCGCGCCGCCACCGGCAGCCCGCAGGTGCGGGATCGCGGCGTACGTCGCGCTGGCCGCGCCGACCAGGTTCGTCGCGAGCGTGCGCGCCCACGCGGCCTGCCAGTCCTCCCAGGACGTCTCGAGGGGCGGGTGCGCCAGGAAGACGCCGGCGTTGTTGACCAGCACGTCGAGCCCGCCGAGCTGGTCGGCGGCGGAGTCGACGCAGGCGCGGACCGCCTCGGGGTCGGCGAGGTCCGCCTGGACGACGACGTGCCCGCCTCCCGGCAGCGCGTCTCGGACCGACCGGGCGCGGTCACCGGACGAGCCGTGGTGGACCGCGACCCGGTCTCCGCGGTCGGCGAAGCCTCGGGCGATCGCGGCACCGATGCCACGCGAGGCCCCGGTGACGAGGACGGCCCGGGAGTCAGGGGTCATGACCCCATCCTGCCCGAGCCCCTGGCCCTGAGCCTGCGAAGGGACAGGCAGGGTGATGGGGTTGAGGAAGCTCGGCTCGGACCGGAGCGCGCGACGGGCCGAGTGAGCCGTCTCGAAACACCCGTCACGGACCGCGTGACAGGCTGGCGGCATGAGCGACAGCCAGCCCACGGTGGTGGTGACCGGTGCCAACGGCCTCGTCGGCGTCCACGTCTGCGCGGCCCTCGTCGAGCGCGGCGCCGCGGTGCGCGCCGTCGTACGCCGCGCTGGGACCGCGCCGCGGCTCGACGGCGTCGACGAGCGGGTCGGCGACTTCCACGACCCCGCCCTCGCGAGCGACGTGACACGGGGCGCCGACGCCGTCGTCACCACCGTCCACCCGATGGGGAGCGACCGGGAGACCCAGCGGCGGATCGGGGTCGAGGGGACGACAGCCGTCGCCCGGGCGGCTGCCGACGCAGGGGTCGACCGCTTCGTCCACGTCTCGACCGCCGCCGTCTACGACCGCTCGCCGGGCGTCGGCGACGTCGACGAGCGGTCCGCGCTCGTGGCCGACGACGCGGGCGACTACCCAGTGACCAAGCGCGACGCCGACGCCGCCCTCGCGGGGGTCGACGGACCCACCCGGGTGCTGCTGCGGCCACCGGCCATCCTCGGCCCCGGCGACAGCTCGATCTGGAACACGCTCCGGCCCGCCGACGTCCGCGCCGACGAGCGGCAGCGGCACACGGTCCCGGACCGGACGTGGGCGTGGGTCCACGTCACCGACCTCGCCGACCTCGCCGCCGCCGTCGCCACCGGCGCGGTCCCGACGTCACCCGACCCGGACGCCGGCCCGGTCGCGGGCGGCTGCACGCCGGTCAACGTCGCGGCCGGGCCCGCCACCTGGCGCGACTACCTCGGGACCGTCACCGCCGCGCTCGGCGTACGTCCGGTGTGGGAGGACGGCCCGGCGTGGACCGGCCAGGTCGTCGCCGACCGCGCGCACGCGTGGGGCTGGAAGCCCGCCGTCAGCCTCGACGGGGCCCTCGCCGAGATCGACGCCGGGCTGCGCGGTTGACCGGTCAGTGCTCGGGCGGCCGGGCGAGCTGGTCGTGGTCGTCCGAATCGGGCACGACGATCGGGCGCAGCCGCCACCAGGCGAGGAAGATCGCGCTGGTCACGACCAGGGCCAGGCCGGCCCAGAGGTTGGCGTTGGGCCCGCCGGTCTTGTCGGTCTCGGGGTCGCCGAACAGCCCCATCAGCAGCAGGATCGCGCCGTAGATCCCCAGCAGCGCGCCGATGATCACCCGGACGTCGAAGGCGCCCGCGGTCTTCCTGCCGGTCGAGGGTGTGGTCTCGTTCATCCGGGCCTCCTCAGAACGCCACGTTCAGGGCGATGACCATGACCAGCGCGAGCGAGGCCATGGGGATGGTGCGCCGGTACCAGGGGTACGACGCCTCGTTCGGGTCGGTGCGCATCTCCTTGGGCGTCTCCGAGTAGACGAGCCCGACGAGCTGCTCCACCGGCTTCGGGCGGGTCGCCACCGACACCGCCACACTGATCGCGATGTCGACCACGAACGCCGTCGACGCCGCGAGGAACGCCGCGCCCTGCCCGGAGATCGGGATCACGCCGAGGCTGAGCGACCCGAAGCCGTCCTCGCTGAGCCAGGCGACGAGCACGGCCGACAGCGTGCCGGACACCAGGCCCACCCAGCCGGCGGTCGCGGTCATCCGCTTCCAGAACATGCCGAGGATGAACGTCGCGAAGAGCGGCGCGTTGAAGAAGCTGAACAGCGTCTGGAGGTACTGCATGATGTTCGGGAAGCTCGCCGCGAACGTCGCGGTCCCGATGGCGACGACGGTGGCCCCCACGGTCGCGATCCGGCCGACGCGCAGGTAGTAGTCGTCGCTGCGGTCCTTGACCACGTAGTCCTGCCACAGGTCGTAGCTGAAGACCGTGTTGAACGCCGACACGTTGGCCGCCATGCCGGCCATGAACGCCGCCAGCAGGCCGGTGATGGCCAGGCCGAGCAGGCCGTTGGGCAGCAGCTCCTCCATCAGCAGCAGCAGCGAGTCGTTGTAGTCGACCGGCCCGAGTCCCGGCGCCGACGGTGTCCCCCCGTCCTTGTAGTCCGCGAGCTGGGTGACCAGCACTGCCGCGATCATGCCGGGGACGATGGTGATGAACGGGACGAACATCTTGGGGAACGCACCGATGATCGGCGTACGGCGCGCGGCGCTGATCGAGTCGGAGGCCATCGCCCGCTGCACCTCGACGAAGTTGGTCGTCCAGTAGCCGAAGGAGAGCACGAACCCGAGGCCGAACACGATGCCGATCACCGACAGCAGCGGCGAGTCGAAGCCGGAGAGCGCCTGGCCGGGCCAGGAGTTGAGCTGCTCGCTGGCGGGCGGCACCTCCGCGCTGGCCGGCGCGTTCGCCGCGGCGTCGGTGATCCGCTGGGTGAGGCCGTCCCACCCTCCGACCCGGTGGAGGCCCAACAGCGTCAGCGGGAGCAGTGCGGCGACGATCACGAAGAACTGCAGCACCTCGTTGTAGATCGCCGCGGAGAGCCCGCCCAGGGTGATGTAGGAGAGCACGATGATCGCCGCCACCAGCAGCGCGACCCAGAGCGACCACCCGAGCAGCGCCTGGACGATGGTGCCCAGCAGGTAGAGGTTGACGCCGGCGATGAGCAGCTGGGCGAGGGCGAAGGAGATCGAGTTGACCAGGTGGGCGCCGGGTCCGAAGCGGCGGAGCATGAACTCCGGGACCGACCGGACCTTGGAGCCGTAGTAGAAGGGCATCATCACGACGCCGAGGAACAGCATCGCCGGGATCGCGCCGACCCAGAAGTAGTGCACCGTCGGCAGCCCGAACTCCGCGCCCGACGCCGACATGCCCATGATCTCGACGGCGCCGAGGTTGGCGGAGATGAACGCCAGCCCGGTGACCCACGCGGGCAGCGACCGGCCGGAGAGGAAGAAGTCGACCGAGTCGGACACGTGGCGCCGCGCCAGCAGGCCGATGCCGAGGACGAACGCGAAGTAGATGACCAGGATCCCGTAGTCGATCGCGTTGGCGTCGATCAGGGTCTCGGCCATCACCGTCAGCTGCGGTGCAGGTACTGCGGACACGGTCGTCGACACCTCCGAGCGAGCGGTTGACCCAACTGCCCCCTCGGGGGCCGCGACCCACCGTAGACCACCCGGGACCCCCGCGGCGATGGCGACATGACATCACTTCGGGGTTGCATTGACGTCATGATGATGTCATAGTGGTGCGCATGGACATCACCCCGTACGTCGACAGCCTCCGCAGCGACCTGGTGGCCGCCGCCGAGGCCGGGGGCGACGACATCAGGCAGGCCGCGGAGCGGCTCGTCGTCGCGCTGGCGCCGGCGGCCCGGCTCGCCCTGATGGAGGCGATCTCGCAGGCCGCCGCCGAGATCACCGCCGAGCTGCCCGACGGCGGCGTCGACGTCCGGCTCGACGGCCGCGAGCTCGACTTCGTGGTCCACGTCGCCGGCCCGCCGGCGCCCCCGGCTCCCCCGCCGCCCCCGGCCGCCGAGGAGGCCGACGAGGGCGGTCTCGCGCGGGTCACGCTCCGGATCCCCGAGTCGGTCAAGGCCCGGGCCGAGGAGAAGGCGGCCCGCGCCGGAGACAGCCTCAACACCTGGCTGGTCAAGGTCGTCCGCGCGGCGACCCTCGACGCCGCCGCCGACGTGCGCGACCTGACCAGCATCCCGCTGGACGCGTTCGACCCCTTCCGCAGGAGCAACCGCCGGATGAGCGGCTGGCTCTAGACCCACACACCCACCCACCTTCACGGGACCGGCAGAGGGTCGGCCCCCTGGTCCTGCACACCCTGGAGGAACCATGACCGAGCACCACTTCCACACCCCGGACCCCGTCCAGCTGAATGCCGAGAACGGCTCCGGCCTGGTCCGCATCACGGCGACCGAGTCGACCGAGACCCGGGTCGTCGTCACCGGACGCCACGCCGACGAGGTCGAGGTCAGCCAGCACGGCCGCGAGATCCGGGTGATCCCGCCGCGGCGGCGCAGCGGCTTCTTCGGCGGTGACGACAGCCTGGACATCGACGTCTCGCTGCCCGTCGGCAGCGACCTCGCGATCCGGACCGGCAGCGCGGACGTGTCCGCCGCGGGGCCGGTCGGCGTGGTCCAGGTCAAGACCGGGTCCGGCGACGTCGACCTGGAGCAGGTCTGCGAGGACCTGCAGATCAAGTGCGGCTCCGGTGACGTGACCGTCGGTGAGGCCCAGTCCGCCGCCGCCGTGTCGACCGGGTCCGGCGACGTCGAGATCGGGCGCAACCACGGGCCCGCCGTCGTCAAGACCGGCTCGGGCGACGTCCGGTTCCGCGAGGCGTCGACCGAGGTGTCGGTGATGACCGGCAGCGGCGACCTGGTGATCGACACCGCTCGCGAGGGGCGGTTCCACGCCAAGGGTGCGTCGGGCTCGATCCACGTCGGCATCCCGGCCGGGACTCCGGTCTGGACCGACATCACCACCTTGTCCGGCCGCATCCAGTCGGACGTCGAGGGCGCCGGCGAGCCCGCCGAGGGCGCCGCCCACGTGGAGCTGCGCGCCAGCACCGTCAGCGGCGACGTCGTCCTCAGCCAGCGCTGACCCGCACACACCATCCGAGAGGAGGAGCCATCGTGAACATCTACCTCGTCGAGGCCGAGGAGCAGGTCCGCCGTCACCACGAGGCCGCCCGCCACCCCCGCCCGCGCCACCCTGCGGCGCCGCACGTGCCCACCCGCACCCGCGTCGCCGCCGGCCTGCGCCGCGTCGCCGACCGACTGGAGCAGTGACCGACGTCACGTAGCCCCTCCTGCCCCGGCTCGTTGAGGCCGGCAGGAGGGGTTGCCCATGTCCTCACGTCTGGTCCCACTGCTCGCCGTCGCCCTGGCCCTCGGCGGATTGCTCCCCGCGGCTCCGGCCGCCGCCGCGGATCGCGCTCCGGCCACCACCGCGACCTCCGACCTCGCGTCGGGCTGGACGCCGCGCGGGGCGGACCACCCGGCCACCGTCACCCGCACCGACCTGCGCATCCCGATGGACGACGGCGTGGTGCTCCGCGGCGACCTCACCCTCCCCGCCCACTCCGACGGCACCGCGGTCGACCGCCGCCTGCCGGTCGTGGTCACCATCACCGCCTACAACAAGTCGGCGGGCGGGGCCACCGACCTCGCCGGCGCCGCCGGCGACTACCTGGTGAAGCGCGGCTACGCCCAGCTCACGGTCGACGCGCGGGGCACCGGCTCGTCCGACGGGGTCTGGGGCGCCTTCAGCCGCCGCGAGGCCCGCGACGCCGGCGCGGTCGTCGAGTGGGCGCACAGTCGCCGGCGGCCGTGGAGCAACGGCCGGATCGGCATGACCGGCCCCTCCTACATGGGGATCTCCCAGCTCTTCGCGGCGTCCCGGCGGCCGGCCGGTCTGAAGGCGATCTTCCCGCAGGTCCCCGCCGCCGACGTCTACCGCGACGTGGTCGCCTCCGGTGGCCAGATCGACGCCGGCTTCATCCCGCTGTGGCTGGGCCTGGTCACCGGCACCGGCCTGGTCCCGCCGGCCTACGGCGCCGATGACCCCGTCTCGGGCATGGGCGTCCTGGTCGACCGGCTCACGACCGCCACCACCTTCACAGCTCCGCTGCTCGCCTCGGCCGTGCTCGGCGACGAGCCGGCGTACGACGGCCCCTTCTACCGCGAGCGCTCGCCCCTCGAGGTGATCGACCGGGTCGACGTCCCCACCTTCCTGGTCGCCGGCCAGGACGACCTGTTCCAGCGCGGCACTCCCCTGGTCTTCGACGCGCTCCGCGAGCGGGGCGTGCCGACGAAGATGATCGTCGGGCCGTGGGACCACCTCCAGGGGTCCTCGGGCGCCGAGGTCGGCCGGGCGGGGTACGGCGAGCTGGAGGAGCTCCAGCTGCGGTGGTTCGACCGCTACGTCCGGGGGAAGGCGGATCCCTCTCTCGACAGCGACATCGCGCCGCTGACCTACTACGAGCAGGGCACCGACCGCTGGGTGCGCCGCAGCCAGTGGCTGGCCCGCGACCTCGAGCCCACCACCTTCGAGCTCTCCGGCACGGCGACGCCTGCGGCGGCTCCCGGCGCCCTGGTCGCAGCGGGAGAGGCTCAGGCCGGCGAGTCGGCCGTGCCCCCGGTGCCGGTGAGCGGCCTGTGCACCAGGTCGGCCAACCAGTGGACCGCCGGGATCCTGCAGCAGGTCTGGGCCGACAACCCGTGCCTGCGCGACCACCGGCTCAACGACCTCACCGGTGTGGTGTTCGAGACCGCCCCGATGACCGACACCCTGCGGATCCAGGGACCGATCAACGCCCGGCTGCACACCTCCACCCCCGGCGGTGACGGGATGTGGTCGGTGACCGTCGAGGACGTCGCTCCCGACGGCACGGTCGACCGGCTCACCGGAGGCTGGCAGGTCGTCTCCCACCGCGCCCTCGACCGGCGTCGCAGCACCTTCCTCGACGGTGAGCTCGTCCAGCCGTGGCACCCCTTCACCCGCGAGGCGCGCGCACCCCTCCCGCAGGGCGAGGTGCGGCCGGTCGACGTCGAGGTGTTCCCGACCGGCGCGGCGATCCGCCCCGGCCACCGGTTGCGGGTGAGCGTCCAGGCGTTCGACGTCCCCCACCTGGTGCCGCCGGTGCCCGACCTGCCCTCGACGCTGGTGCCGATGACCATCCACACCTCGCCCGGGCACCCGTCGACGGTGACGCTGCCGACGCGGTGAGCCGCAGGCTCACGCCCTGACCGCCCAGGCAGGCTTCGCCTCGGGTGGCTGCGGGCAGGCGCGCAGCCGGGACCGCGGTGCGGACCCGGCTGCGAGACGGTCGGCTCCCCCGTGGCCGGCCGAGTGCTCACCCGGTGACTAGCAGGTGACGTTGAGCAGGTAGTTGCCCTCCGCGCCACCGAACGAGTCCACGGCGATGCGGTACGTGACGCCAGCCTGGGCATCGAAGGTGACGCGGCTCGTGAGGTTGCCACCGGCGTCGTCGTTGGCCGCGATGCGCGACAGCTGGGCCAGGCGGGAACCCCGGTAGACCGCGAGGATCGTGTCGTAGTCGCTGCCGACGGTGTCGATGACGACGGTGTCGGTCACCGGGGACCGCCACGTCGACCACGCCGACTGCTTCGGCCTGGAGGCGGAGCTGTAGTGCGCCAGCTCCCCGGTCTGACCGGTGGCACCGAAGATGTCCCCCTCGGCAAAGGCGTTACAGCCTCCGGCGGTCAGGACCTCAGCACGGCTGAACAGGTCGTTCGGCGGCGGCGCGACCGCCTCGGCCGGGGTGGTGGCCAGACCGCCGAGCAGACCGGCGGCCAGGATCGGGGCGGTCACGGCGCGGAATCGAATTCGGGACATGGTGCTTCTCCTTCTCGGGTGTTGGTGATCGCCGCTAGGTGCGGCAGTGGTGCAGTGCGGTTGGTGGCTTGTGTTGGGGCGCCGGGTGTACCGGCACCCGGATGTCACAGGGGGATCCCGACCCCGGCCGGCGCGCAAGCTAGACATGGCTCGGCGTCGGCTCGGGGGCATTGCGGTGGGTCGGACCACGCGGAGTGTCGATGGCGTCGGCCGCGCGCCGGAGAACGAGGGCACACTCGCGATGGCCCGAGACCACGGGAGGGAGTGCCTCCCAGTAGTGGACCCGCGCAGCTGCGTCTGCCGCGGCGTTCTCCTCGTCCCTGGCGAGCCGGAGCAGCTCGGTACGGAGGTGGATGCGCACCTGCTGTGCGATGTCCTGGATGAGCGTGTCCATCTGACTCAGCTCCGTTCGCGTCTCTGGTCGGTTGCCGCCCGATCGGCACTTCGATGCTGCGACCGGAGCGGCATCAGCGGTGTTCGATGGCCGACCCCGCGGGTGTCCGATGACCGACACACCGGCCCTGCAGATGACGCCCCTCGGCCACGGATGACGAGCAGTTCAAGGCGCGGCTCGGAAGCGTGCGGTCCGAGGGATCGACCGCCGAGCGCAAGGCTGAGGGTCTCCGTGGTCCGCCTCGCGCCCACGTGTCAAGCGATGCTCGCCTGGCCCACCGACGTGTGGTCGGAACATCCGGCTCCGCCGGTGTGCGCGTGTCGCTTGCTCCCCAGAAGGGCAGCCAGTCCCCCGTCCCCCTTGTGCTGGCGCAGTATGGCGTGATGGATCCACGTCCGCGAGGACGCCGTGTCGGCCAGCGTCTCGTGGTACGACGAACGTGTTCGCGGCGCACGGCATTGCAGCCTCGAGTTCCGGCGGGCTTTGGATCTCGGCCGACCCGGCGCCGGCCTGGCACTCGGTCGTGAAGACAGTCGAGCCCGGCGTCGACGCCGGCTCCGTGCTCGAGGCCATGGAGCCGCACGAGCACGGATCAGCGGCCGACCCGTTCGGCGACGTCAACCTCGCCCCGTGCGGCTTCGAGCTGCTGATCGACGCCACGTGGGTCTCTCGTCCCCCGGATAGGAGTCCCCGGGCGTCCTTTCCCGCCGGATGGTCGAACGTTGACGACCCCCGCGCGTTGACCGGGTGGAACGTGCAACACGAGACGACGGGGGTGCTGCTGCCTTCAGACGCGAGCATCCGCACTTCACCTTCCTGGCGCACCACGAGGAGGGGGCGATGACCGCGGGCGCCAACATCCACAACGGCACGTCGGCTGCCGGGCTCTCAAACAGCTGGGCCGCACCCGGCCACGACCTCAACTGGCTCGACGTCATCGCATGCGTCGGCGTTGAGCGACCAGGCCGCACCGTCATCGACTACGCCTGGGGTGACGAGCTCGCCAGGGTTCTCGCGGTGGGCTCCCGTCGCGTCGGCCGGCACCGAGTGTGGGTGCGATGAACACACTTGATTGGAGGTCGTGGCTACATACCGCGCGGATCGTGGGCACCCACGCCGCTCACTTCCACTCTTGGCGGGCGCTCAAGCCGCTGGGCGCGGAGGGCCTCCGCGCCGGTCACGACTTCAGCATCCACACGTCGGTGGTGTAGTCCTGACGTCCGTCGGCTGCAGTGAAGTCGGTTTGGACCCAGACTCGGAGGTAGGTCCGGCCGTAGTACTGATAGGGCCTGACCCACACGTGCTTGGTCGCCCAGCTCAGGCTGTAGGTCGCCTTCCGCCAGCCATCCTCTTTCACGTAGATGGTGCGACTCCCCCAGTCGCAGTCGGACGGATGGCAGCGACCGAAGACACGCACCCAGCCCGCGGGATAGGCGCAGCTCCCGTTTTCGTCGCACAGCGCTTGGTCGGCGCATCCCCAATTCAGCTCTACCCGGGTGGTCGACGTGGTGTTCGCGTCGATGTTGCGCCAGCTGCCGCTGAGCGGACTGGGGCCGGCACACAGTGCCTGCGCCGGGGCGGCACTGAGCGTGGCGGTGAACGTTGCAGCGAGCGCCGCGAGGAGCGCCACGATGAGTGACGTGGCGATCAGACGGACAGGCCGCCTGGTGGACCATGAGTCGAGCGATGTTTCGGCGATCGACATGGCGTTTCCTTTCGATGAGTGACCGGACGGTCACGGGATGACTAGAGATGGCGAGATGGCCGGTCGCCCGCTGGCCTTCGTCCAGCGCCGCATGAGGCGGTCGACCGAGTCTGGTTCAGGTCGGGCCTGGCGTTGCTTCGCTCGCGGGCGCGGCCGGTGGGGTGGCTCCGAGCAGCCTCTGGACCTTCTGCAGGGCTTGGTCGGTGCTAAGTCCGGCGAGGGCTCCGGCGGTTGCCAAGACGGTGACGCCCGCCGCGGACGTCGTGGCGTCACCGATGCTGACGAACCCGGCGTTCACCGCGATGACGCTGACGGCACCCAGCAGCATCGACCACACGGGCCGAAGCAGGTACCACCAGACGTAGCCACGCTCCAGGGACTCGTGACCGGCTCGCAAGGCGAAGACGATGCTCTGCTGGATGACGCTCCCCACCAGACCAGCAGCAGCTCCGAGCAGGAGGAGGCTCATGTTGAGGCTCATCTGGAGTTCCGGACCCCAGGGCAGCAGGGGACCCTTCGCGAGCGCGCCCGCCGGTGCGCCCTCCTGCGCGACGACCATCTGTTCGGCCAGTCCGTAGGCGGCGATCAGGACCACCAGTCCGATTCCCCCGGCCGCGATGTTACCGATCCCGACGAAGCGACGAGCCGTCGCTGACATGGGACGCTCCCCGCGGGCCACGTCCGAGCCGCCCTGCGGCTGGGTCGCGAGCTCGGCGGTGGCTGCTGCTGCACTTGTCATGGTGGGCTCCTCGTCTCGTGTCGTCACCGGCCTTCGACGGCGGCGGTGCCCGACCGGGCTTCGGTACGTCGATGCTGTGACCACACGGGCGTGGGCGATGTCCGCTCGCCGACCCACTGGGTGTCCGACTCCCGACACAAGCCCCAGCCGACCGGTGCTGCCCTTGACGCAAGGACGCGCGGTGGTTGACTTGTCGAGGTGGAGTGGCGGCTGTTCGAAGGGCTATCGGACGCGCAGCGACAGAGTCTCGCCGAGGCCACGCGCCGGCGGACGTTTGCGCGGGGCGAGGTGCTGTTCCACGAGGGGGATGCTGCCGACTCCATCCATCAAATTCGCAGCGGCGCGGTGGCGATCAGGGTGACGACCCAGAGCGGCGACCTGTGCATGCTCGACGTGCTCGGTCCCGGCGAGACCTTCGGGGAGCTCGGCTTGCTCGTCACGCACCGCACCCGCACGGCGACGGCCATGGCCGTCGAACCAACCGAGACGCGGGCCCTGGCGTACTCAAGCTTCGATGCGCTCCGTCGCGCGGACGCCTCGGTGGACCGGCTGATGGTCCGGATGCTGGCCGACCACGTCGACCGGCTCAGCCACCGGCTGCTCGAGGCGCTCTACGTGAGCGTCGAGCGCCGCGTGGCCAGACGCCTTCTCGACCTGGTCGAGGTCTACGGCGACGGGACCGGCGCCCCTGTGCGGATCCCGCTCGCGCAGCGAGAGATCGCCGAACTCGCCGGCGGATCCCGACCGACGGTCAACGAGATCCTTGGCCGACTCTCCCACCAGGGCGCAGTGTCACTCGGACGCGGACAGCTCGAGGTCTTGGATCGCGCGGTGCTGGAGCGCCGCGCCGGCCGCTGAGGCCGGTACCGACCGACCTGGTCCGGGATGTCGGCAGGCCGACGTTGGGGATGTCGGCATGCCGACAGAGGTCGGCGATCCCTCGTGGCAGCGTCGAGCCGTCCATCACAGGTGGCGTTGACCCCGCGGACCGACCGGCCTACCGTCGGAAGTCGGCGGTGTGACGCGCAATACGGGGAGAACGGGTCATGACACTCCGCACCAAGACCATCGCGACCGGAGCTGCGCTCGCTGCGCTCGCCGCCCTCCTGGCGGCCACTACAGCACCCGCACAAGCACGCTGGCGCTTCCACGACCCAAGCGTGGGCGAGGCGATGTTCGCGCCCCCCGGCGGCACGCGAGCGGACACCTGTGCGGATCGGGTGCGCGGGAGGACCGGGTACTCCGGGGTCTTCGAGAGCAGCCAGGAACCCCTTCCGCCCGAGGCAACGACGAGCGTGACGTACGAGGTCTGGAAAGCCCCTGAAGGTTTCCTCAACTTCCAACGCGCTGTCACCGAGGACTCCGGTCAGGTCGTCTTCCACGCCCTGGACGGCAGCATCCACCCTGCTACCCGCGTTGGAACGGCGACCACGGCATTGCGCAGTGACCTCGATCCCGCCGAGCCGTGGGGACTGGACCCGGGAGAGCTCGACCAGCTCTTCGTCATCGCCTCGGCACCGATCTCGATCCCGTTGACCGACGTCCAGGCCGGCGACCGGCTCGGACTCGCGCCCGAGCCCAACCTCAGGGCGCATTTCGTCAACCTCCGCGTGATCAACTGTGACCTGCCGGTCCTCGAACCTCGAGTCGACCTGTTGCCGGCCTCGCCGACAAATGTGGTCAGACCCCACAACACCACGGACCGAGTGTCGGTGCGGATCTTCGGAAGCCGGCGTCTCCTGGTCCGCCACATCAACGAGGTCCACCTCGGGGAGGCCGAGCCGGTGGAGGTGCGTGCACCACGCGACGTCGACGGTGACGGCCGCGCCGACCGGACCTACGTCTTCACACAGGGATCGACAGACATCCAGTGCTACGACAACGGCGTCAAGGTGACGGGCCGGACCACCGACCGGGTGCGTTTCCAGGTGCGTAGCCAGATCACGGTGGTGGGATGCGCGGGACTGACCTCCGCCGACCAGGGTCCACTCGTCGCCCAAGGATGAAGGAGGAGCCACGGAGGCAGCTGCTCTTGCGCCGAGGCGATGCTTCACCCACGACCTGTTCAGCAGTGATCGGGTGCTGGTGCAGGACGCCACGACAATGGCGGTCGACCTCGCCGGGTTCACCTCGCTGACCGACCGGCTCTCCCCCTGGGGGAGCCGTGGCACCGAGGGGTTGAGCCGGGTCCTCCGGAGATACTTCGCCGGGGTCACCGACGTCGTCGTCGCGGCGGGCGGCGACCCTGTGGCCTTCGGTGGTGACAGTCTCTCGATGGTCTTCGACGGACCACCCGGGCCGACAGTCGACGCCGCCCTCGTTGCGGCCGCGAGGGTCCAGGACCTGACCGCGGGCGTCGAGGGGATCGACACCCCCACCGGCCCGCTGGAGGTGCGGGTTCGGGTGGGGGTCGCGCGCGGAGCAGTCGCGACGGCCGTCGCCCGCGCCGGGGGCCGACTGCTCCCGGTGCAGGTGGGTCCGGGTCTGGACCTCGCCCACGCGGCACAGGAGGAGGCGGCGGTCGGGTCGGTCGCAGCGGATGCCTCCGCAACGTCGGTCCGGGACACGAAAGGACCGGTGGCCGTTCCGTCGGGACCCGTCGTACCGGCGCCGTCCGTGGACGTCGACCGGCTGCTCCCCGCTGCCCTCCTCGACCGACTGCGGCACGACCGGACGCTCGGGGAGAGCCACCGGACCGTCACGGTGGTGTTCGTGCGCTACCCCGCCGTGCGCCCGGATGCCGTGCTCCCCTTCCTGGGCCGGGTGGCCACGCTCATGGACCTGGTCCACGCGTCCGGGGGCGAGGTCGTCCAGGTCTCCGGCGGCGACAAGGGGATCCTGGCGATGGTGGTCCTCGGTGCGCCCGTCGCGCATCCGGACGACGCCGCCCGCGCCGTACACGCGATGGCGGACCTGCAGCGGCACGAGCTGCAGGCCGCCGTGGGCATCGCGACCGGGCCGGTCTTCGCCGCCGTCCTGGGCTCGCGCTCCCGCCTGTTCCCGACCCACACAGGCCTCGCGGTCAATGTCGCCGCCAGGCTCAGCCAGCGCGCAGCCGCGGGGAGCATGCTTGTCGACGACCGGACCTGGCAGCAGGCCTCACGCCACCTGCGACAGGCCGGCCCTCCGGCGCGACACTCCCTCAAGGGATGTGGTGCTCCCGTTGTCGTGCACCGGGTCGCGGGCTGGCGCCGGGCCCGGGCGCGACCCACGTCTGCCGCACTACCGCTGCTGGTGGGTCGCGACGCAGAGGTCGCGCGCATCGAGGGGCTGCTCGACGCCGTGGCAACCGGAAGAGGCGGGGCGCTTGCGATCCAGGGTCCCCCGGGCATCGGCAAGACCCGGATCGTCCAGGAGGTTGTGATCCGCGCGCGGACCCGCGGGTTCGTCCCCGTCTCCGTCGACGTCGCGGACCACCTGCGAGGGCAGGGACCGCAGGTCTGGCGAGACGTCGTCGGCGGCCTCATCGGGGTATCGGCACGCGCGTCACTCCGGGCCTGGCAGGATGCGCTCTCGGCTGCGTTGCCGGACGTCCCGGATCCCGGGCAGGTTCTCGGGCCGTTGCTCGGGCTCGGGGGCGAAGCGACCGGCCGGCCCCTCGACCCCGACACCGGGCGGCTGGCGCCGGAGCTCGCTCAGACGGCGCTCGGCCGGCTGCTCCGGAACGGGTCCCGCCACGCCCCGACCCTGCTGGTGATCGAGGGCACCGACCGCCTCGACGCGGCTTCCGCCGACCTGCTGCACGCGATGGCCACCGCCGCGGCCGGCTGCGCGGCGGGGGTCGTCGTGACGGCCGGCACCGAGGCCGCCGCGGCACCTTACGACGACACGATCGTCCTCGCGCCGTTGGACCACGACCGGACCGGGCTGCTGGCCGAGGAGGCCTGGCGCCAGGCGGGCGGCGGGACACCTCCGGCGTGGCTGGCCGGGACCGTCGGCTCTCGCGCCGGTGGCAACCCGCTCGCCGCGCGCCTGACGGCACAGGACCTGCTGACGCGCTGGCGCCCCGGCGACCCACCGCCGCCCGCCGCCGACGCCACGTTCGGTGCGGTCGCCGGTCTGCTGGCGTCCCAGATCGACCGGCTGCCGGCCGATGCCCGCGAGCTGCTCACCGTGCTGGCGGTGGCGCAGCGGCCGTGCGGTCCGCGGCTGCTCACCCACCTGCTGTCCGCCGGTGGGACCGTGTCGTCGGTCCGCCGTCGGGCTTCGCATCTGGTCGCCGAGCGCATCGTGACGCAGTCGGACGGCGATCCCGAGGAGACCTACGCAGTCAGCCACGACCTCCTTCGCCGAGCGGTCTACGAGTCGACCAGCCACGTACAGCGGGAGCGTCTGCACCGCGCCCTGGTGGAGCGGCTGGCGGTTCCCGGCGCGGACCCGGTCGAGATCGCCCTGCACGTCCACCCCTTGGGCGACCAGGGGCTCGCGCGGCGGTGGTTCCCCAGAGCGGCCCGGGCGGCCCGTCACAGCTGGGACCTGGCCGGCGCCCAGCAGTGGCTCGAGCGGCTGCTGCCCCTGGTGGAGGACGGTGATCGCGCGCTCGTGGAGATCGAACTGCTCGAGGTGCTGCTGGTCGCCGGGCGGGCCACCGACGTCGTCGAGCGCCTCGGAAGGGCGCCGTCAACGCCGGCGTTGGGCGATGGGCTCGCGAACGCCCGGCGCCTCCACGTGTTGGCGGAGGCGGAGTACGCCTGTGGCAAGTTCAGGCGAGCAGAGAAGACAGCCGCCCGCGTGATGCAGCTCGTGGACGGGGTCGACGAGCCCCGCTACCACCGGGCTGGTGAGCTGCTGGTGCTGTCGCGCTGTGAGCAGGGAGAGCTCGACGACGCCCTACTCGACGGTCGGGAGCTTGCCGAACGTGCCGCCGATGCACCGGATCCGACGACCCGGGCCACCGCGCAGTCGGCACTCGCAGTGGCATTGGTACTGGCGGGCAGCCCTGAGGCCGCCGCGGACCACTACCGGTCAGCCCTGGTCGCAGCGACGGAGGCACACGACGCGGTGCGGCAGGTCCACGTGATCAGCGACCTCGCCGGGTGCGCCTATCTCCTGGGGGACTTCAGGGAGAGTCTGCAGCGGCTGGCGCAGGCCCGACAGCTGGCGGACGCGATCGGCTATCTCCGGCACCTCGCGCTGAGCCTGGACAACGAGGCCCAGCTACGCGCCGCCCTCGGCGATCCGTACGCCACCCCGTGCGCGTCAGCTGCGGTCCGGCGCAGCCTCGAGCTGGGCGACCTGGCGACAGCGGCCGACGCCCTGCACTCGTGGGTGACCGCCAAGCCCGGCCTCGCCGTGGACCCGGGGGTCTGGCGACGCCTCGTGGCGATCGAACGACGGCTGGGACGCCTGGCCCAGGCGGCTGGAGCCTCGGCCGACCTCGCGGTGGCGCTGTCGCGAACCGGAGACGTGGCCCGGGCCCATGACGCCGCCGCGGAGGCCGAGGACCTGCTCGCCCGGCCAACCGCTCCGGTCGTGCGACGTGCCACCTTCGCCAAGTTGCTGGCCGACACGCGCGATCCGACGCGCCGCTCGAGGTCGGTTCGTGACCACGCACTGGCCGGTCTCGACCGCCTCGCCGAGGATCCGGACCTCGACGAGCGAGAGGCCGCCGAGATCGCCCTCGAACGCTGGCGCCTCTGCCGTGACCCTGGGGCAAGGGAGTGCGCCGAAAACCTGCTGGGCCTGGCCTTCGAGGCCGAGCCCTCCGCGGTCGTCCGCTCGTGGTTCCGGCTGATGGGCGAACCCGCGCCGGACCCGCCGGTCGCGCTCCCGCCTCCGGTCGGGATCGCACGCAGCCGCACCACCCGGCGGGACCTCGAGGCGGCGTTCGCCGACGTCGAGGCCGCCGTGGCGGCGGCCGCGGAGCCGGCGTCCGACCTGCGGTCGGAGTGAGGACGGTCGGTCAGGAGCGCATCGCCACGCCGCGCCGCCAGTAACCCATGAAGGCGACCTGTCCGCGGTCGATCCCGAGGTCGCGCACCAGGTGCCGGCGGAGGCCGGTCACGACGCCGGACTCCCCCGCGATCCACGCGTAGAGGTCGCCGTGGGGCGTGTCCGCGTCGTCGATCCCCTCGCCCGAGGAGGAGAACGTCGGGGTCTCCCAGACGTTCGGGTCGATCTCGTCGTCGGCCACCTCCGGCCGGTCGGGCGGGGCGCCGAGGTGGGCGACGACGGCAGCGTGCAGCTGCTCCCCGAGGGGCGCGCCGTCGCGTGGCAGCCACACCACCTCCATCCCGACGGGGGCGTCGAGGTCGAGCACGTCCTCGGTCACCGGGACCTCGAGGAACGCCGTCCCCCGCGCCCCGGCGGGCAGCTGCTCCAGGATCGCGGCGACCGCCGGCACCGCCGTCTCGTCGGCGACCAGCAGCAGCCGCTGGGCACCCCCGGGCACGAACTCGATGCCGCCGAAGAACTCGCCGCGGCGGGGCGCGACGACCACCAGCCGGTCGCCGGGACGCGCGGCCGCCGCCCAGCGCGAGCCGGGTCCGGTCGCGCCGTCGTCGAGGTGCAGGACCAGGTCGACGACCAGCCGGGTGTCGGTCCCCTCGCCGACGACGTCGCGCACGGTGTAGGTCCGCATGTGGCCCCGCTCCTCGGCCGGGATGTCGAGCCAGCTGGTGTACCACGACTCGTCGGCACCCTCGAACGACGGCACCCGTCCGGACTCCCCGGGGAAGACCAGCTTGATCCGCTGGTCGTAGAGGTGGCCGTCGACCCCGAAGTCGGCCAGGGCGGGGCTCCCGAGCTCGACCCGCACGAAGGTCGGGGAGAGCCGCTGGACGCGGACGACCTCGACCTCCGCGAGGATCATGGGCAACGAGTGGGTGGTCACGGTCATCGCGCTTCCTTCTGGTCCGAGCGCCCCAGCGGGACGACGAGTGGGGTTCCGGAGACGGGGTGCGGGATCACCTGGCACGGCAGGCCGAAGACCGCGCGCACCGTCTCCGCGGTGAGCACGGCGGTCGGGTCGCCCTCGGCGACGATGCGACCCTCGCGCATCGCCACGAGGTGGTCGGCGAACCCTCCGGCGAGGTTGAGCTCGTGCAGCACCATCACGATCGTGGTGCCCCGCGAGGCGTTGAGGTCACGGAGCAGCTCGAGCAGCTCGACCTGGTGGGCGACGTCCAGGAACGTCGTGGGCTCGTCGAGCAGCAGCAGGTCGGTCTCCTGGGCCAGCGCCATCGCGATCCAGACGCGCTGCCGCTGACCGCCGGACAGCTCGTCGACGAAGCGCTCGGCGAGGTCGGTGGTGTGGGTCGCCGCGAGCGCGTCGGCCACGGCGCGCTCGTCGTCGCTGCTCCAGAGCCGGAGCATGCCCTGGTGCGGGTGACGGCCGCGGCCGACCAGGTCGACGACGGTGACGCCCTCGGGGCTGATCGGGCTCTGCGGGAGCAGGCCGAGCACCTTGGCGACGTCCTTGCTGGAGCGGGTGTGGATCGCGGCGCCGTCGAGCAGCACCGAGCCCGACCGCGGCCGCAGCAGCCGCGCCATGCCGCGCAGCAGCGTGGACTTGCCGCACGCGTTGGGCCCGACGACCGCCGTGATCCGGCCGTCGGGGACGGCGAGGTCCAGCCCGTCGACCACGGTCCGGTCGGCGTACCCGAGGCTGACGCGCTCGGCCTGCAGGCGACTCATGTCCCACTCCTTCCGACAGCTCCCCGGGCGAGCAGCCAGAGGAGGAACGGCGCTCCCAGCGCGCCGGAGACGATGCCGACCGGCATGCTGACCGGCCCCAGCAGGTAGTTCCCGACGAAGTCGGCGCCGAGCATGATCACGGCGCCGGTGAGCGCGGCCCCGACCACGGTGGCGCGGCCGCCGTTCAGCCCGCGGGCGATCGGCCCGGCCATGAAGGCCACGAAGGCCACCGGGCCGGTCGCGGCGACGCCCACGGCGACCAGCAGGGTCGCGACCAGCAGCACCGCGACCCCCTGTCGTCGGGGGACGCCCAGCCCGGCCGCGGCGTCGTCGCCGAGCTCGGTGATCCGCAGGTCGCGCGCGAAGGCCCAGAGCAGCGGCAACGCCACCGCCATCACCACGGCAACCACCTGCACGGTCGGCCAGCGCGTGTTGTTGAGGCTCCCGGCGAGCCAGCGCAGGGCGAGCTGCACGTCCCAGATGTCGGCGCGGGTGAGCAGGTACTGGATGACCGCGAGGCTCCCGGCAGCGAGCCCGACACCGACCAGCACGAGCCGCAGACCACCCAGCCCGCCGGCGACCCAGCCCACCGCGACCGCTGCGGCGAGCCCGCCCACCACGGCGGCGACGGAGACCAGGCTGCCGCGCCAGCCGAGCTCGAGGATCACGAACAGGGCGGCGACGCTGGCCCCCTGGCTGATCCCGATGATGTCGGGGCTCGCGAGCGGGTTGCGGAGGACGACCTGGAAGCAGGCGCCGCCGGCACCGAGGGCGACGCCGACCAGGACGGCGAGCAGCGCCCGGGGCAGCTTGGACTCCATCAGGATGTAGGTCGCGACCGGCATCTGCTCGCCGAACAGGATCCGGAAGAAGTCGGGGATCGTGTAGGTGTAGTCGCCGAGCAGCACCTCGACCGCGAACGCCGCCACCACGAGGAGGGCGAGCCCGGCGAGGACCAGCCACAGCCGCCGACGCGGGCCGCGCCGTGCCCTGCGGACGAGGTCGACCCCGTCGGCGTCCGACCGGTGGTCGTGGTCGGCACTCGGGCGGCGGGTGTCCATGGCCGTCACAACGCCGCCGTCCGGCCGCGTCGGATCATGGTCACGAACACCGGCACCCCGATGACGGCGGTCATCACGCCGACCTGGACCTCCTGCGGGGGCAGCACCACGCGGCCGACGGTGTCGGCCACGACGAGCAGCGCGGCGGCGTACCCGGCGCTGAGCGGCAGCAGCCGGACGTAGTCCGAGCCCACCATGGACCGCACCATGTGGGGAACGACGAGACCGACGAACGCGATCGGCCCGGCCACCGCCGTACCGGTGCCGGCGAGCAGCACCACCGCCGTGCCGACGACGACCCGGTCGAGCGTCGTACGGCGCCCCAGGCCGCGGGCGAGGTCGTCGCCCAGGGCCAGCGCGTCGAGCACCCGCCCGGACGAGAGCGCGATCACCACGCCCACCACCAGGAACGGGAGCGCGGGAAGCAGCACGTCGAGCTCGCGGCCCGCGACCGACCCGATCTGCCAGCCGCGGATCTGCTCGACGGTCTGGCGCTGCACCAGCAGCACGCCCGTCGTCCACGACGTCAGGCCGGCCGTCACCGCCGCGCCCGCCATCGCGAGCTTGGCCGGGGTGGCGCCCTCGCGGCCGAAACCGGCGAGCACGTGCACGAGCAGCGTGGCGACCGCCGCCCCGGCGAAGCCGAACCACACGTACTCCGAGAGCCCGGAGGCGCCCAGGAACCCGATGCCGAGCACCATCGCGAAGGCGGCGCCGGCGTTCACGCCGAGCAGGCCCGGGTCCGCCAGGGGGTTGCGGGTCATGCCCTGCATGAGGGTGCCGGCCAGGCCGAAGGCCACCCCCATGGTCAGGCCGATGACGGTGCGGTCCAGCCGGGCCCGCACGATCGCGTGGTCGGCGTGCGAGGGGTCGAGCAGCGCGAACGGCGACACCAGGACGGCGCCGATCGACAGGGAGGCCACGACCGCGACGACCAGGACGGCCGCGAGCAGCACCGTGCTGCGGGCAGCACCGAACCGCCGGCCGCGACCCCTCGACGGGGGCGCGGCCGGCGTGAGGTCCGGCGCGGTGCTGCTCGCGGTCACGTGAGCCCGATCGGGTCCGCTACCCGTCGATCGTCTCGGCCAGCTGCGGCAGGTACCGGTCGAGGACGAACGGGATCGCGATCGGGGACGGGGCCGACAGCCCGGCGGTGTCGGCCGGGTCGACCGACGCCAGGAAGTTGCCGTCCTGGACGGCGGGGATGTCGGAGACCAGTGGCGCCTGCTCGAGCTTCTTGGCCTCCTTCTCGCTGGTCGCGTACGTCAGCACCACGTCGGCCTCGAGCGTCTTGGCCTTCTCCAGCGAGACGTTGAAGTAGAAGGTGTCGTCGGGCCCGTCCTCGACCACCGGCGGATTCACCATGCCGAGCTCGCTGAGGATCCGGGGCCGGTTGTCGATCTCGGTGTAGATGCCGATCTGCGACAGGTCGGTGGCGTCGAACCAGGAGAACAGGAAGCTGGTGCCCTCCAGCTCGGGGTACTCCTCCCGCGCGTCGGCGAACACCTGCTGGGTGTCGGCCTCGACCTCGTCGGCCAGCTCGTTGCGGCCGAGCGCCTGCCCGACCATGTCGAGCGACTCCTGCCAGGTCGTGCCCCACTGGAGGCCGGGGTAGCCGACGACCGGGACGCCGGCCTTCTCCAGCGACCGGACGTCGTCCTTGGTCAGGCCGGAGTTGGTGCCGAGCACCACGTCGGGCTCGAGGGCGACGATCTCGTCCACCGGGATGCCGTCGGCGGTGTCGAGCAGCTGCGGCTCCTCGGCGCCCTCGACGTCGGCGAGCGCCTGGTCCCACCACTCGGTGGTGCCGTTCTCGCCGCCGGCCCAGTCGTTGCGCTCGATGGCGATCGGCACCACGCCCAGCGACAGGGCGACGTCGGCGTCGGAGGTGAGGGCGACGACGCGCTCCGGCTCCTCCTCGATCGTGGTCTCGCCGAACGACGTCTCGATGGTGACGGGGAAGGCGTCGGCGTCGACCTCCGACTCCGACTTCGGCGCGGGGGCGTCCTCGGCGGTGGTCGACCCGGTGCTGCACGCAGCGAGGACCGAGACGGCGAGGACGGGCACCAGCGTCAACGCCGTACGGCGGGCGCGCTGCGACATGCGATGCTCCTAGGATCAGGCGGGCTTTGTTCGGTAAGGCTAGCCTTACTCGAGTCCCACGACGACCCCGGGTCCCCGATCCGGACGCCCGCTCAGATCGGCGTGCGGTGGAACTTCTGGAACGACCGCGACGGCGTCGGGCCACGCTGGCCCTGGTAGCGGCTGCCGTACTTCTCCGAGCCGTAGGGGTGCTCGGACGCCGACGAGAGCCGGAAGAAGCAGAACTGCCCGATCTTCATCCCGGGGTAGAGCTTGATCGGCAGCGTCGCCACGTTGGCCAGCTCGAGGGTGACGTGGCCGGTGAAGCCGGGGTCGACGAACCCGGCGGTGGCGTGGGTGAGCAGGCCCAGCCGGCCGAGGGACGACTTGCCCTCGACGCGGGCGGCGATGTCGTCGGGCAGGCCGACGCCCTCGTACGTCGAGCCCAGCACGAACTCGCCGGGGTGCAGGATGAACGGCTCGTCGCCGTCGGGCTCGATCATCCGGGTCAGGTCGGACTGGTCGGCCGCCGGGTCGATGTGGGGGTACTTGTGGTTCTCGAAGACCCGGAAGAAGCGGTCGAGCCGCACGTCGATCGACGACGGCTGCATCATGCCCGGATCCCAGGGGTCGAGGGTGATCCTCCCGCCGTCGATCTCGGCCAGGATGTCGCGGTCGCTCAGCAGCACGGGCGACAACCTACCCGCCCCGAACCTACCCGCCCCGCCGACGACGATCCCCGCGCCGACGTCGGGTAGCATCTGCGCGCACCCTGCGGATGTAGCTCAGTTGGTAGAGCGCGACCTTCCCAAGGTCGATGTCGCGAGTTCGAGTCTCGTCATCCGCTCCCCGCCGACAGCGCTCGAGCGCGACACTCTGCCCACCGTCGATGTCGCGAGTTCGAGTCTCGTCATCCGCTCGAGCGGGCAGGGACCCCGCGAGGAACGAGCGGGGTCCCGTGGCCCGCGAAGGTAGAGCAAGCGCAGCGTCCGAGCTCGCGAGGGCGCGAAGCGCGTCGAAACCCGGTGAGACGGGAGTCGACATCCTCACCACCGGCCCTGCCCACGTCACGGGGTTTCGAGGCTCAGGCCTTGACGGCCTTCGCACCTCAACCTCCGATCGTCTGCGACGGCCCTTCGACATCCACCCGCCCGCAGACCGAGTGTGAAACTTGACGTCTCGTGTGACTCATGGGGACAGTGGGGTGGTCATTCTTCCCCGACCGAGGGTCTTCCCCATGACTCGGAACCCTGCCCCGCTCTCCGCCCGCCTCACGCCGGCCCGGCTCGTCGTCGCGGCCTCGGCCGCCCTGGTCCTGGTGGTCGGGCTGTCCGTGCTGCTGCCCGACCGCGAGGCCGGCGACCAGCGCGACGGGACGATCACGACCGTCACCGAGCAGTACGCCGCGACCACCGGCGTCCCGGGCAAGGGGACGATCACGCCCGCCGCACGCGCCGAGATCCAACGGGTGCTGGACGACGCCCCCGGCCACACCCTGGCGCGCGCCACGGCCGCCGGCCGGGCGACGCAGCTGGTGCGGTGCGCCGAGTTCGAGGAGCAGCAGTACTGCCTCGGTCGCGGCTGGACCGACGCCCCCGAGGGTGACCTGACGACCGAGGCCGCCTCCGCCGCCCGGTCCCGCGCCCTGCCGGCCGAGACCACCGGCGACCTCACCGACGCCGACCTGCTCGCGCAGCGCGCCGCCCTCTCGCCCGCCGAGCTCGAGGCCACCGAGCGCCAGGAGCTGGAGGAGGCGGCACGTTCGGTGGCCAAGGTGGTGCTGCTGCGCCACCAGATCCTCGGCGAGCCGCTCCCGGACGGCTTCCTCGAGCGGCACCCCGAGGCCCGGGCCGGCGCCAGCGAGCTGACAGCCGCCCGCATGTCGTCGTCCCGGACCAAGGGAATGGACGACTACCCGAAGCGCGCGACCGTCCTCCGGCGCGGCCGGACGTCGCAGCAGGTGCGTACCTACTGGTGCGGGCCGGCCACCATGCAGATGATCGCGTGGGGCTGGAGCGGCAACCGGCGCAGCCAGCGACACTGGGCCCGCCGCCTCGGCACCACCACCAGCGGCAGCTCGATCAGCGAGATCGTGCGCGTGGTCAACAAGAGCACCGGCTACGACCGGGAGGCGCGCGCTGGCAAGTACATCGTCCTCGACATCTCCGACTGGAGGTACCGGCAGTGGATGCTGCTCCAGATGCGCCACGTCAAGGACTACCGCGCACCGCTGGTGCTGCACCCGATCCTGCTGAAGCGCTTCTTCCCGTACCTCGACGACGACGCCTCCGGCCACTTCCAGGTCGGCCGCGGCTACGACAAGAACGGCGACCGACCCGGTGAGATCAGCTACTTCGAGCCGTGGAACCAGCAGCGGTTCGACCCCTCCGAGCCCTACATCAAGCGGGTCCAGTGGCGGCGGGCCTACAACAGCTACCGCGCCAACCGGGCCCACCCGCACCAGAACATGGGGGTCTGAGGTGCGCGTCCTCGCCGTCACCGTCGCCCTGACGGTCGCGCTGCTCGCCGGGTGCTCCGAGGACCCCCAGTCCGCACCGGATCCCAGCGAGCCCTCCGAGTCCGCCTCGGAGTCGGCGTCGCCCAGCGAGAGCCCGAGCGCCTCGCCGACCAGGAAGCCCCGACCGTCGAAGCCGCCGGAGGACGAGCTCGAGGCGGACCTCCTCGACTGGCGGCCGGTCCCGGGATCGGTCGACGACGAGGTCACGGTGAGCGGGAAGTGGCGGCTCACCCGGGCCGCCGACGGCTCGCGTGCCCAGCTGAGCGGCCCGGCGGGTGCGACGTACCGGCCGCCCGCCGGCTTCACCTACAGCGACGTGCTGATGGACGGCCAGTTCGCGGTCGTGGTCGCCCAGCACGAGCAGGAGACGAAGCCGAACGTCGCCGAGGTGGTCGACCTGTCCAACGGTGCGGTCACCCGCATCGACGGGCGCAGCGATCCCGCGACGACGACCGGCGGGTCGTGGGCGCTCGGGTCCGGCTTCCTCGTCCACGCCACCCGCGACGGCGGCGACTACTGCCTGGCCACCGTGGACCTGCTGGCGGGCCGCGGCCGGCTGGGACCCTGCGTCCCGCCGCGCAACGGCATCAGCAACGCCCTCGTCACCCCCGCCGGCACCTCGGCGATGACCTTCGACGACGGCCGGCCCTCGTGCCGCACGCTCAACCGGGTCGAGGGGACGAAGTTCCGCCCGGTGGCCGGCGTCACCGAGTGCAAGGGCTGGGACGTCGCCACGACCGAGACCGCCGCAGTCTGGTCGGAGATCCCGGACGAGAAGCGGATCGAGGCCGCGGAGTTCTTCGCCGACACCGGGTCGGGTCCGGTCGAGCTCGGACCCGGGACGTCCGGGACGCTGACCTGGTGCGGCGACGCGGCGTACTTCGTCCGCGACCCGCAGCGCGACGACGAGCCGGCGCGCCTGGTCCGGGTGCGCGACGGCGAGGCAACGGTCGTCTACGAGTCGCCGGGTGGGGGCAAGGCGTTCCTGGGTGCCCCGCGCTGCGGCGGCACCGACCTCACGGTCACCGCGTTCAGCGCCGCCGGCGACGAGCAGGTCACGACCCGGCTCCGCTGACGCCGTCGTAGGGTCGGTGGGATGGAGCAGTTCACCGGCTTCCCCGTGGCCGCGCTCGACTTCTACGACGACCTCGAGGTCGACAACACCAAGTCGTTCTGGGCGGCCCACAAGGCGACGTACGCCGAGTCGGTCCGGGCGCCGATGACCGCACTGGTCGCCGCCCTGGAGCCGGAGTTCGGCGAACCGAAGGTGTTCCGGCCCCACCGCGACGTGCGCTTCGCCAAGGACAAGACGCCGTACAAGACCCACCAGGGCGCGTTCGTCGCGACCGGTCCGAGCACCGGCTGGTACGTCGACATCTCCGCGCGCGGCACCCGGTGCGGGGCGGGGTTCTACGAGGCGTCCGGGCCGCGGCTCGCGGTGATCCGCGAGGCGATGGCCGACGACCTGCACGGGTCGGAGCTGGAGCAGATCCTCGCCACCCTCGTCGACGGCGGTTTCGAGATCGGCGGCGAGCAGCTCAAGACCAGCCCCCGTGGGTACGCCGCCGACCATCCGCGGATCGGGCTGCTGCGTCACAAGTCACTGCTCGCCGGGAAGCGCTACGGCTTCGACGACGACGACATCGGCCCCGCCCTGCTCGACCGGGTCCGCGAGGACTGGCGGGCGTTGCGCCCCCTCGTCGAGTGGGTCGGCCACCACGGCGACCGAGCCCAGTAGACCCCGCACCGGTGCGAGGGTTTCGAGGCTCAGGCCTGGCGGCCTTCGCACCTCAACCTCCGGCGACCCGACGTCGGAGGTCGAGGTGCGAGGCGCCCCGGCGCCGAGCCTCGAGACCCCCGGAGTGGTGGGCAGGCCCTCAGTGGGGCTGCCAGGCGTCCTCGTCGACGGTGCGCGAGGTGACGGCGTCGGGCAGGTCGCCGGCCGCGAGGTCGGCGATGGTGACGTGCTCGAAGACGTCGCGCAGCGACCGCCGCGCAGCGATCCACACGTGCTGCAGCACGTCGGCGTGCTCGTTGTAGGTGACCGCCTCGGGCCGCAGCCCGTAGACCGAGACCAGCGGCCCGTCGACCGCCCGGATCACGTCGGCGACGGGAACCGCGTCCGCCGGGGTCGCGAGCCGCCAGCCCCCGGACTGACCGCGCTGGGAGAGCACGATCCCGGCGCGCCGTAGGTCGGCGAGGATCGCCTGGAGGAACCCGTGGGGGATCTCCTGGCGCCGTCCGAGCTCCTCGGCGCTCACGGCTCCGCCGTCGGACTGGCGGGCGATCTCGATCAGCGCCCTCAGGGCGTAGTCGGACTTGGCGGAGACGCGCATGGGCGCATTTTGTCAGACCGCCCCGTGCGATCGGCGCACGTGCCGTGCGTCACATCCGCGCCGGAGGCGCGCGGCACTCCTTGCACGCCGTCGCGCCGCGGGAGATACTGATGTTACCGACGGGTAGCGACGCACCCGTCCCATCCCGAGAACGAACAGGTGGAAGCTGTGAGCCACTACCGGAGCAACCTGCGCGACATCGAGTTCAACCTCTTCGAGGTGCTCGGTCGCGACGAGGTCCTCGGCCAGGGCCCGTTCGGCGACGTCGACGGCGAGACCGCCCGCGCGATCCTCTCCGAGGTCGACCGGCTCGCACGCGAGGACCTCGCGGCGTCGTACGAGGACAGTGACCGCAACCCGCCCGTGTTCGACCCGAAGACCAACACCGCACCCGTGCCGGAGTCGTTCCGGAAGAGCTACCAGGCCTGGATGGACGCGGAGTACTGGCGGCTGTCGCTCCCCGAGGCGCTCGGCGGCACCCCCGCCCCGTCGACCCTCAACTGGGCCATCGGCGAGCTGGTGCTCGGCGCCAACGCCCCGGTGTGGATGTACGCCTGCGGCCCCAGCTTCGCCTCGATCGTCCACCGCAACGGCAACGAGCGCGACCACCGGATCGCCGAGATCATGGTCGAGCGCGGCTGGGGCGCGACGATGGTGCTCACCGAGCCGGACGCCGGCTCCGACGTCGGCGCCGGCCGGGCGAAGGCCACCCCCAACGACGACGGCTCGTGGAACCTCGAGGGCGTCAAGCGCTTCATCACCTCGGCCGAGCACGACATGAGCGAGAACATCGTCCACCTGGTGCTCGCGCGGCCGGTGGGCGTCGACGGCGTCGGCGGCCCCGGCACGAAGGGACTCTCGCTGTTCGTCGTCCCCAAGCACCACTTCGACCACGAGACCGGCGAGCTGACCGGCGAGCGCAACGGCGTCTACGTCACCAACGTCGAGCACAAGATGGGCATCAAGGTGTCCAACACCTGCGAGCTGACCTTCGGCGACCCGTCCGTCGGCGGCGGCGAGCCCGCCCGCGGCTGGCTCCTCGGCGAGGTCCACCACGGGATCGCCCAGATGTTCCAGGTGATCGAGAACGCCCGGATGATGGTCGGCACCAAGGCCATCGCCACGCTCTCCACCGGCTACCTCACCGCGCTCGACTACGCCCGGGAGCGGGTGCAGGGCGCCGACCTGACCCAGGCGGCCGACAAGACCGCGCCGCGGGTCACGATCACCCACCACCCCGACGTACGGCGCTCGCTGATGACGCAGAAGTCCTTCGCCGAGGCGATGCGGGCGCTGGTCCTCTACACCGCGTCCTGGCAGGACCGGGTGATGCTCGCCGAGCATGCGGGTGAGCAGGACGACGTCGCCGCCGCCGTCAACGACCTGCTGCTGCCGATCGTGAAGGGCTACGGCTCGGAGCGCTCCTGGGTGCTGCTCGGCACCGAGTCGCTGCAGACCCTCGGCGGGTCGGGCTTCCTCACCGAGTACCCCCTCGAGCAGTACGTCCGCGACGCCAAGATCGACACCCTCTACGAGGGCACCACCGCCATCCAGGGCCAGGACTTCTTCTTCCGCAAGATCGTCAAGGACCAGGGCCGTGCGCTGGGGCACCTGGCCCAGCAGATCGAGGCCTTTGTCAGCGCCGAGGCCGACTCCGCCGAGTCGGGGGGCCGGCTGAAGAACGAGCGAGCCCTGCTCGCGGGCGCGCTGGAAGACGCCAACGCGCTCGTCGGGCACATGATCAACGACCTGATGTCGGCCGACGCCTCGGCCGACGGCGGCGACCTCCGCAACATCTACAAGGTGGGGCTCAACACCACCCGCCTGCTGATGGTGCTCGGCGACGTCGTCTGCGGGTGGCTGCTGCTGCGCCAGGCGGAGGTCGCGCTGGAGAAGCTCGCCGGCGAGGTCTCCGAGAAGGACCAGGCCTTCTACGAGGGCAAGGTCGCGGCCGCCCAGTTCTTCGCCCAGACCAACCTGCCGCGGGTCCGGGCCGAGCGGAAGATCGCCGAGGGCGTCGACCTCTCGCTGATGGACCTCGACGAGGCGGCGTTCTGACGCGCCCGTCAGCACCAGTCACCCGGCGCCCCGCCAGCACCGTCAGCAGCAGGTCCTCCGCGTCGTCGATGTCGCCGGTGGGCGCGTACGCCGCCTGGCGCGGCTGCCGCCACGTCGAGCGCACGAAGGCGTCGGGCTCGCGGTCGGCCACGCTGTCCTCCGTCTCCTCCAGGTCCGGAGCGCCGGATGGCCCTCCACCCGCTCTCCACGCAGAGTGGCCGTGGAGGTCGTGTGCGCGTTCCCGTCCCGCGGGGGGCACACTTCGGGGCGGGGGCGCGTATGTTCGTCCACGACCACGTCCACTCAGCGAGGAGTATCCATGGGAATCGGCGTTGGGATCCTGCTGCTGGTCATCGGGCTGATCCTCGTGACCGGCGCGATCGACCTGCCCGAGACCGTCACCGACGTGATGGACGCCGAGCTGGTCGGCTGGATCTGCCTGGTCGTCGGGGTGCTGTCGATCGTGCTCGTGCTGGTGATGAACCGGCAGCGCACGCGCACCACCCACACCGAGCGTCGGGACCGCTGAGCCGGCGCGGGTCGCCCCTCCACGCCTCCGACTTCGACGAAACACCCCGCAGTCGTCGGCAAAACCGGCAGACTGGCGCCACCGCGTTGTCGAGGACCGACGACAACGGGTGACAATGTCTCTCTCTCGGGGCCGGTCCAGCTTGTCCCGTGACGACGATGGTCGACAGCGACAGACGGGGGAAGTGGGCGTGAGCGCGAACATGGGGACAGCGAATCGGCTCTTGCGGGCTCGCAGCTCGGAAGGGGCCCGGCCGTGACCGACACGAGCAACTGGGCCGGGCTGCCGGACGTCAAGATCGACGAGGCCGCCGCGAACCTGCTGGCTGCGGGATGTGAGGACGCAGCCCAGCTGATCCGTGAGCAGGTCTCCGGCCGCAGGACCCTGACGACCAACGCCCTGCAGGACTTCGAGGGTCGCTTCTCGCGGATCTTCCAGCAGAACCAGCAGACGGCCAACAGCGACGCCGAGAACATCGCGACCGCTCTGGAGGACGTGGCTCGCCAGGTCCGCTACATCGTCTCGATCGTGCCGGCCGAGAACACCCGCCGCCGCGAGGCGCGGGAGTGGAAGGCCCGCCGCGACAAGGACAAGAGCGAGATCACGCTCAGCGACCTCGGCGGCGACGAGGACCCGCCCGAGGGCCCGACCTCGCCGCCGGCCCCCCAGGTGCTCTCCGCCGAGGCCGCCCAGCGCGAGGATCCCCGACCCGGCTCGGGCAGCACCAGCTCGGGCACGAGCTCCGCACGCCCCGAGGAGCTGCGGAGCTTCGTGTCCGGCGTGAGCGCCAAGATCCAGCAGCTCGACGGCAGGCCGGGACGCCTGCAGGGGCTCAACGCCGACTTCACCGCGGGCTTCGACTGGGGCACCGGGGAGCCGACCGGGGTCGACGGCTCCGGGGTCTACCAGGCCGCGCGCCTCTACAACCAGCTCAACCACCAGGACAAGACCTGGGTCAACACCATCGCCACGGCCTTCGAGCAGGCGGGCGGCTCCGGCGGCATGGTGACGCTGTCCAACGCCGCCCTCGCCGCCTCGCTGCGGGCGGCCGGGGTCAGCGTCTCCCGCTACGACATCCCGCCCACCTCGCCCCTGCTGCTCGGCGCCAAGCCGACCACCGGCTACTCCGACGACCCGGTCAACGCCTCGACCGGCAACTTCCTGGAGCCCGAGACCGACCTCGCGTTCCCCGGGGGCTGCGCGACGCTGGCGCTGACCCGGACCTACAACTCCTTCCAGCAGGCGGTCGGCGGCTTCGGTCCGGGCTGGTCGAGCTGGACCGACGTACGCCTCACCATCGACGGCGAGGCCGCCCGGCTGACCCTGCCCGACGGGCGGGCGCTCGAGTTCCCGCGGCTCGGTGACGGCTGGGGCCGGGCGATCGGCGAGTCCCAGTGGCTGGAGCGCGACGAGGCCGCCGGCGAGCTCCGGGTGAGCGACAACGACGGAGGCACCTGGCGCTTCACGCCGTCCGGCTTCCCGCTCTCCCACGACCGCGGCGAGGGCACCATGGTGGCCTTCGTCCACGAGGGAGACCGGCTGGTCCGGCTCGAGCACGAGCGCGGCCGCCACCTGACCCTCACCTGGGACGGCGAGCGCGTCGTGGCGGCCACGGCCTCCGACGGCCGCACGGTGCGCTACGCCTACGACCGCGACCTCCGGCTCACCGCCGCCACCGGCCCGCTCGGCACCCGCAGGTACCGCTGGGACGACGCCGGGCTGGTCGACGCGGTCGTGGACGCCGACGGCGTCGTCGAGGTCGAGAACTCCTACGACGCCCAGGGGCGCGTCACCAGCCAGCGCTCGCCCTACGGGCGGATCAGCCGCTACTCCTACCTCCCCGGCAACGTCACCGAGGTCTCCGACCCCGACGGCTCCCGGGCCAACACCTGGGTCCACGACCACCGCGGCCAGCTGATCGGACTGGTCGACGCCGAGGGACGGCGCCAGTCGACGGTCTACGACCAGCACGGCAACCCTGTCGTGCTGACCGCGCGTGACGGCTCGACGACGGTGCGCGAGTTCGACGACCGGGGTCACGTGCTCCGTGAGGTCCGCCCCTCGGGCGCCGACCTGCAGTTCTCGTACGACGACCACGACCGGATCGTCCGCGTGGTCGCCGAGGAGGGCGCGGAGACCCGCTACTCCTATGAGGGCACCTCTCGCCACCCGTCGCTGATGGTCGACCCCGAGGGTGGCGAGACCCGGCTCGAGTGGGACGCGGGTCTGCTGAACCGCCTGGTCGACCCGACGGGCGTCGAGCTGCGCTTCGGCTACGACGAGCACGGCGACCTCGTGTCCACGACGAACTCCGCGGGCGACACCGCGCGCCTCGAGCGCGACGGCAGCGGACGCATCGTCGCCGCGACCACCCCGCGCGGCCACCGCACCGCCTTCACCTACGGACCGCACGGCCTGGCCACCCGTCAGGACCCCGACGGGTCGGTGTGGCTCTACGAGCACTCGGTCAGTGGGCGCATGACCGCCGTCATCGACCCGACCGGCGGCCGCACCGAGGTCGAGTACGGCGACGACGGCGAGGAGCGCCGGCGCATCGACCCGCTCGGCCGCGCCGTGGAGCGCCGGCTCGACGACCTGGGCAACCTCTCCTCGGTCGAGCTGCCCGACGGGAGCACGTGGCGCTTCACCCACGACGCCCTCTCGCGCCTCACCTCGACCACCTCTCCCGACGGCCACACGTGGCAGCAGAGCCACGACTCGGCCACCGACCTGGTCACCGTCGAGGACCCGCTCGGCCACCGGGTCTCGGTCTCGGGGGACGAGGGCCGGGGCAGGGTCGACACGACGTCGTCGACGGGCACCCTCACCGACCGGTTCGACCCGCTGGGTCGCCTGGTGTCCTCCGAGCAGCCCGACGGCTCCGTCGCGGTCGCGACCTACGACCGGTGCGGGCGCGTCGTCGAGCAGCTCGACGGCGAGGGCGCGCTGACCCGGATCGAGCGCGACCCGGCCGGCCGGCCGGTGGCGGTGACCGACCCGACGGGCCGGGTCACCCGCTACGAGTACGACGCCTGCGGGCGGCGCAGCGCCGTGGTCGGTCCGGACGGCGCGCGGACGACCATCGACTACAACGCCGACAGCCTGCCGGTCCGCTGCACGTTCCCCACCGGCGAGGTGGGCTGGAGCGACTACGACGCGTGCGGCCGGGTGACCTCCACCTTCACCCCCGGCGTCGGTGGCATGCGGCTGCGCTACGACGCTGCGGGCCGGATCGTGGAGCTCCGTGACTCCTCGTCCGGGCTGCGCCGGTTCACCTACGACGCCGCCGGTCAGCTGGTCGCGGCGACCGACGGCAACGGCGGTGTGACCCGCTACGACTACGACGCGCTCGGGCGGGCCACGACCGTCACCGATCCGCTGGGCAACATCACGCGGCGCGAGTTCGACACGTTGGACCGCTGCACCGTCGAGACCGACCCCCTTGGTCGGACCACGCGGGCGGGGTACGACGCACTCGGTCGCCAGGTGTGGCAGGAGGACCCCTCGGGTCGCCGCACCGAGTGGACCTACGACGGCACCGGACGCGTCGTCGCGGTGACGGTCGACGGGAGCCCGGTCAGCACGCTGGTGTGGGATCTCCGCGGCCGGACCGTCCGGACGACCGACCACACCCGGCCCGACGGCCGGGTGGTCGCCCACACGACCACGTGGAACGGCCGTGGCCAGGTCGTGCGACGCAGCTGCGACGACGAGACGACGACGTGGTCGCACGACGCCGCGGGGCGTCGTACGTCGATGACCCTGCCCGACGGCAGCACCGTCGCCTACGACCACGACGCCGTCGGCCGCCTCGCCTCGGTCGACCACCCGCTGCTGGGCCGCGCCACCTTCGAGCACGACGCCGCCGGACGCCTGACCGCCGCGGCGGCCGGTGACCTCGTCCAGTCCTGGGAGTACGCCGACGGCTTCGTCGTCGCCCACACCGTCACCGACGCCGACGGCGCCGACCGCACGACCGTCGAGCGCGACGACGACGGCCGGATCCGCGCCGTCGAACGTGGCGGCACCCGGACGACGTTCGACCACGACGCCGCCTGCCAGCTCGTGGGGTCTCGGGTCGGCGACCAGCACGTCCGCTGGCGCTACGACGCGGCCGGCCGCCTGGTCGCTGAGGCCCGGCCCGAGGGCACCGACACCCTGACCTACGACGCCGCGGGCCAGCTGCTGACGGTCGAAGGGCCCGAGGGCACCACCCGGCACTCCTACGACGACGCCGGCCGCCGCGTCCGGACGGTCCACCCCGACGGTCGCACCCGCGACCTGGAGTGGTCGCCCACGGGCTGGCTCGCATCGATCGTCGACCACGCGGGCGGCCGGTCGGTGCGCACCCGGTTGCACGTCGACGCGTCCGGACGGCTCGCCTCCATCGACGACGTGCCGATCCACTGGGACAGCCCCGACGACTACGCGCCCGCCCTGGTCCAGGTCGGGGCCACCCCGGTGGTGGCTGCGGGCGGCCTCACGGGCGTGGGCCAGAGCTGGACCGCGCCCGGCTGGCGGTCCTCGCGGTCCCACGGCGACGACGTGTGGGCCACGGCCGCACCGGCCGTGCCGGGGCTGCCCGAGGGCATCGGGATCAGCCCGGCCGGCGAGCTGACGATCGGTGGCCTGGAGTGGATCGGGGCCAGGGTCTACGACGCCACGAGCCGCGGCTTCCTCTCCGTGGACCCGCTCGACCCGGTCGCCGGGGCGGGCTGGGCCGGCAACCCCTACTCCTACGCCGGCAACGACCCGCTCCACGCCCTCGACCCGACCGGCCTCAAGCCGGTCTCCGAGGCGGAGCTGAAGGCGGCCAACGCGCCCTGGTACGAGCAGGCATGGGACTTCGTCAAGGAGCAGAAGGACTGGATCATCGGCGGTGTGCTGGTCGTCGGCGGCATCGCCCTCATGGCCACCGGTGTCGGCGGTCCGCTGGGGGCGATGGCCCTCTCGGCGGGGGCGGACGTGCTGATCCAGAAGGCGACGACCGGCAAGGTCAACTACGCCCAGGCCGCGGTGTCCGGACTGGCCGGCGGCGCCGGCTTCGTGGCCAGCAAGGGGCTGACCATCGGCGGTCGCGCCATCGTCAGCTCGACCCGGGTAGCCCAGATGTCGATGAGGGCCAAGGTCGGGGTCCAGGCCGGGATCGGCATGGCCGAGGGCTACAGCTACCAGGTGGCCGGCGGCGCTGACCCACTGTCGCGCCAGGCCTTCGGTGGCGGCGCGGCCGGCGGGCTCACGGGAGGCCTCGGCCAGTTCGCCAAGCCCCTGGGGGAGCACGCCGGGTCCTCGGTGTCCACGCGGATCCTCGCCGGCGTCGATGACAAGCCGTTCATCGCCCGGGGGATCACCCGCGCCGAGGCCTGGGTCGGCAACCACGTCACCGACCACGCCGTCCGGGGTGCCTACAAGGGCACCGTCGATGCCGGGGGCGAGTTCCTCAAGCAGGTCACCGACGACCAGGACGGCGTTGACTACGGCAAGGTCGGCGGCAAGGCTGTCGGCGGCGGACTGGCCAAGCCGCTCCCGACGGGAGTCTCGAGTCCGGCCGGTCGTGGCATCAGCGCCGGATTCGACACGGCGGTGAGCTGACCGGCCGGGGGTCGGTCGGAGGGAGAGGGCGCTCGGATGGTGGAACGACTGCGGAAGGCACGGCGCTTCGTGACGGAGGCCGAGGCCGCGCGGGAGTCCGTCCCCGACCGGGCCGCCCCCTCGCTCGCGACTGACGCCGTGATTGCCGCGCTCAACCCCGACGACGGCAAGATCTGGAACAACGCCGCCTTCGCGGTCCCCGGCGCACTGCTCGTCGAGCTGGCGCACGAGGGGCGCCTGGAGGTGTCGGGGACCGGGAAGAAGGCCCGCGCCACGCTGCGTGACGCCACCCCGCTCGGCGACCCGGAGCTCGACGACGCGCTGACGGTGGTTGGCTCCGGGGTGCTCGGGCACAAGGTGACGCGCCTCGTCGGCGGCGTCCCCCACACCGACCAGCTCGTCCGGCGCCTCGTGGCCGACGGCATCCTCGTCGAGGAGTCCCAGCGCCGGCTGGGCATGTTCACGGTGCGCCGCTACCAGCCCGGCCCCTCCGCCCACCGGGAACAGCTGGTGGCCCGGCTGCGCAGCGCCCTGCTCGGCGAGTCGGTCCCCGACCGGCGGACGGCGATGCTGATCGCGGTGCTCGTCGACGTGCACCCCAAGCTGTTCGTGCCCAGGAAGCAGGTCGGGGAAGCACGTCGCCGGGCCGAGGAGATCCTCGAGCGGATCGGGGAGGCGGAGCAGGCGATCGTCTCGGCGGTCAAGGTGGCGATGAGCGACACGGACGGGTACGCCTCGAACAACTAGTGCTGCTGACCGCCGTCATGAGGAAGAACGACGACTCCGGCAGGGATCCGAGCGACAGGGGCGTCACGCTGCGGTGAGGGCGGCGACCGCTGATAGCGTCCGGCCCATGGGGACTCGGGCTCGGCTGGTGGCCATGGCAGGTGTCGTGACGGTGCTGGCCCTCGGCGGCTGCTCGGAGGACGAGCCCACCCCGCCCGAGAGTGGGTCCGGCCCTCCGCCGTGCTCGGACTTCGCCAACGGTGAGGTGATCACCGAGGAGCTCTCCCTGGCCGGGTGCGAGGGCGAGGGGGTCACGACCAACGAGTCGACCCGCTGCGGCGACCAGCACCAGGCGATCGCCGTGGGGCCGGTCTACGGCTTCGTCGGCAAGCCGGCGAACTACCTCGGCGACGGCGAGGACGCCACCCAGTCCGAGGAGTGGGAGCAGTTCAAGCAGGACTGCCCCTACGACAGCGAGTAGCCGGTCGGCCGGCTCACCCTTGGCGCACCCGCCGCAGCGCGGTCGCTGCGGTCGCCACTGCGTCACCGAGCCGGTCCAGGGCGGGCGAGGCCAGCCGCCAGCGCATCCAGTGCAGCGGGACGTCGACGTGCCCCCCGGGCAGCCGGACCAGCGACCCGTCGGCCAGGCCGGGCGAGAGCTGCTGCTCGGGCAGCATGCCCCAGCCCAGGCCGGCCCGGACGGCGGCCAGGAAGTCGTGGGAGGTCGGGACCCGGTGGACAAGGGCCGGCGCCACGCCGCGGGACGTCAGGACGTCGTGCTGCAGCGCGTCCTTCTCGTTGACGACCACGACGGGCATCCTCTCCCAGTCGTGGCCTCGCCCTCGTCGCCAGCGCTCGGCGAGGGCGGGTGCTGCCGCGGGCCGGTAGCGCATCGCCCCCAGGGGCGTCACGCGGCAGCCCTGGACAGGGGTGGGGTCGGAGGTGACGACGCCCAGCACGTCCCCCCGGCGGAGCAGGTCCGACGACCAGGCCTGGTCCTCCACCGAGACCCGCAGCGCCACGTCGTCCCACGTCGCCGCCTCCGCGAGGACGTCGGCGAACCAGGTGGCCAACGAGTCGGCGTTCACCCCCACGGCGAGCTCGACCGTGACCTGGGATCCGCCCAGCTCACGCGCCGTCTCCCGGGCCAGGAGCGCCTGCTGCCGCGCCAGCCGGAGCAGTACCTCACCGGCCGCCGTCGGGAGGCACGGAGTCGTCCGCTGCACCACGACGCGACCGACGGCGACCTCGAGCGCTCGAACGCGCTGACTGACCGCGGAGGGCGTGAGGTCGAGCGCCCGGGCGGCCGCGTCGAAGGTCCCGTGCTCGACGATGGCGAGCAAGGTGCTGAGGTGGGAGGGAGGCAGTTCCACGGACCGATGCTAAGTGAATCAGTGCTTATGTATCATCAGAATCTTTCGCTGTTCTTCACCTCGGTCCCCCTTCTACGCTGCCGGGGTGCTGCTGGACTCCATGACCGGATTCGTCACCGGCCTGACCTTGATCGTCGCCATCGGCGCGCAGAACGCCTTCGTGCTGCGTCAGGGACTGATGCGCTCCCACGTGGGCGTGGTGGTGGCGATCTGTGCGGTGTCGGACCTCGTGCTGATCCTGGCCGGGGTGGCCGGCATCGGCACCCTCGTCGAGCAGGCGCCGACCGCGCTGCTGGTCGTCCGCTGGCTCGGGGTCGCCTTCCTCATGTGGTACGGACTCTCGTCCCTGTGGCGCGCGGTGCATCCGGCGGCCCTGGAGGCCGCCGACCGAGGAGCACGGCGACGGCGCACCGCCGTCATCACGGCGCTCGCGCTCACCTGGCTGAACCCGCACGTCTACCTCGACACCGTGCTGATGCTCGGGTCGATCGCGAACCAGCAGGGCACCGAGGGACGGTGGTGGTTCGGGGCGGGCGCGGCTCTCGGCAGCCTCGCCTGGTTCTCGGGGCTGGGCTGGGGGGCAGGTCGCGCCTCCGGTCTGTTGACGAGCGCGCGGGCCTGGCGGGCGCTCGACGTCCTCATCGGCCTGACCATGCTCGGCATCGCCGTGGTGCTCGCGTCGGGGTGACACCCGGGGCAGGCCCTAGGGTTGCCCGGTGACCATCATCGGGATCGTGTCGCCGGGTGCGATGGGCGCAGCACTGGGTCGGGCGTGGGTGTCGGGTGGGGCTCGGGTGGTCGCGACCGTGGCGGGCCGGTCCGAACGGACCCGGCGGCTCGCCGAGGGACTGGAGCTGCTGCCGTCGCTGGCGGACGTCGTCCGCACGGCCGACATCGTCGTCGTCGTGTGCCCGCCGGCCGAGGCCGGTCGGGTGGTCGACGACGTCGTGGACGCCGCCGACGACGCCCGGCCGCTGATCGTCGACCTGAACGCCGTCTCGCCCGGCACCGTCCGCGGCGCGGCCGACCGGGCCGGCAGGACCGGGTTCGAGCTGGTCGACGGATCGATCAGCGGTCCGCCACCACGAGCCGACGAGGGCACCATGGTGTACCTCTCGGGTGCCCGGGCCGCCGAGGTGGCCGCCCTGCCCGCCGACGGCATCCGCACCCGCCTCGTCGGCGACGAGGTCGGCACCGCGTCGGCGGTGAAGATGTGCACGGCCTCGGTCTACAAGGGCACGACCGCGCTCTGGGCCCAGGCCCTGCAGACGGCCGACGCCGAGGGCGTGCTCGACGTCGTCCTCGACGACCTGCGCGAGGCCTTCCCGGACCAGGTGCCGGGCGTCGGCCGGCGGATCGCCCTCTCGGCGAGCAAGGCGGGCCGGTTCGTCGGCGAGATGGAGGAGATCGCCGCCACCCAGGCCGCGGCAGGCGGGTCCGGCGAGCTGTTCGCCGGGGTGGCCGCCGTCTACGACCGGCTCTCGCGCACCGACCTCGCCGCCCTCTCACCCGAGGACGCGACGGCCCTCAGCGACCTCGCCGTCGTGCTGCGCCGGCTGAACGACTAGGTCACCGCGCAGCCGTCTGCGTCGTACCCGACATCTGCGTCGCTCGGGGCCGCCGGCGACGACCCGGATGTCGGGTACGACGTGAGGGTCAGTCGCGGGGCCGTTGGCCGCGCGGCTTGCCCTTCGACGGACGGCCACCCCGGCGCGCGGGCGGACCCTGGTCGCGGGTCAGCTCGATCGGCTTGCCGCTGATCCGGGTCTGGCGTAGCGCCTCCCACGACTCCTCGGAGAGCCGCGCAGGCAGCTCGACCAGCGAGTGGTCGGGCCGGATCACGATGGCGCCGAAGTCGCCGCGGTCCAGGCCGCCCTCGTTGGCGATCGCGCCGACGATCTGCCGGGGCTCGACCTTCTGGCGCCGGCCCACCGCGATCCGGTAGGTCGCCATCGGCCCGGTGGGGCCGCGGCGGCCCCAGCCGGAGCGCTCCTTGCGGGGCCGGGCCGGACGCTGCGGCTCCTCCTCGAGCAGCAGCGGGGTGTCGCCCTGCAGCGCGACGGCGAGCGCGGCCGCCACGTCGACCTCCGGGACGTCGTGCTCGCGGACGTAGTGGGCCACGACGTCGCGGAAGAAGCCCACCTGCGCGGACCCGAGGGCCGCGGTGATCTGGTCGTCGAACCTCGCGAGCCGGGTGACGTTGACGTCCTCGACGGTCGGCAGTCGCATCTCGGTCAACGGCTGCCGCGTCGCCTTCTCGATGTGCTTGAGGAGATAGCGCTCCCGCGGGGTCACGAAGGAGATGGCGTCGCCGGTGCGGCCGGCCCGTCCGGTACGGCCGATCCGGTGGACGTAGGACTCGGTGTCGGTCGGGATGTCGTAGTTGACGACGTGACTGATCCGTTCGACGTCCAGGCCCCGTGCGGCCACGTCGGTCGCGACCAGGATGTCGAGCTTGGCGTCCCGGAGCTGGCTCACGGTCCGCTCCCGCACCTGCTGCGGGACGTCGCCGTTGATCGCCTGCGCGGAGAAGCCCCGCGCCCGCAGCTTCTCGGCGAGCGTCTCGGTCTCGTTCTTGGTGCGGACGAAGACGATCATCCCCTCGAAGTTCTCGACCTCGAGGATCCGGGTGAGCGCGTCGACCTTCTGCGGGTAGCCGACGATGAGGTAGCGCTGGGTGGTGTTGGCCGATGTCGCCGTCTTGCCCTTGACGGTGATCTCGAGCGGGTCGGACAGGTACTGCGACGCGAGGCGCCGGATGGTCTTCGGCATCGTCGCCGAGAACAGCGCCACCTGCTTGGTGTCCGGGGTGTCGGCGAGGATCCGCTCGACGTCCTCGGCGAACCCCATGTTGAGCATCTCGTCGGCCTCGTCCAGCACCAGGTACCGGAGCTCGCTCAGGTCGAGGGTTCCCTTGTCGAGGTGGTCCATGATCCGGCCGGGGGTCCCGACCACCACGTGCACGCCGCGGCGCAGCGCCGAGAGCTGTACGCCGTAGCCCTGCCCGCCGTAGACCGGGAGCACGTGGACCCCGCGCAGGTGGGCGGCGTACCGCTCGAACGCCTCGCAGACCTGCAGCGCCAGCTCCCTCGTGGGTGCCAGCACCAACGCCTGGGGGGTCTTCTGGCGTACGTCGAGCCGCTCGAGGATCGGCAGCGCGAAGGCCGCCGTCTTGCCCGTCCCGGTCTGGGCGAGCCCGACCAGGTCGTGCCCGGCGAGCAACGGGGGGATGGTCTGCGCCTGGATCTGCGAGGGGGTCTCGTACCCGACCTCCCGGACGGACTTCAGGACCGCCGTGCCGAGACCCAGGTCGGCGAACGTGTCGGCCGAGGGCTCGGTCGGTTCGGTGTTCATCACCCCACGGTAGGGCTTGGGGCCCGCCGACCGGGATTCCTGGAGCCCGTACGCTGCCCCGCATGACGGATTCCCTCGGGCGCTACATCGAGATCTGGTGGCAGGCCGTCCACGACTTCACCAGACTGCTCGAGGAGGTGCCCGAGGAGGAGTGGTCGACCCCCACCGACCTCCCGGGCTGGACCGTCTTCGACGTCGCCGCCCACGTGTCCCACCTGGAGTCGATGCAGGCCGGTCACCCCCACGAGGAGGTCGAGATCGGCGAGCCGGACCACGTCCACGGGATGATGGGGGTGTTCACCGAGCAGGGTGTCGTCGCGCGGCGCGGCACCTCGCCCGACACGGTGCTCCGGGACATCCTGGCCTGCGCCACCGCCCGCCACACCCAGCTGCTCGACGATCCCCCGACCGACGGCAGCGCGCCGGCGGCGGGCGTGTTCGGCGCGATCGGCTGGACGGTGGAGCGGCTGCTCCGCAACCGCCCGCTCGACGTGTGGCTCCACGAGCAGGACGTACGCCGGGCCGTCGGCCGGCCGGGCAACCTCGACGGCCCCGGAGCGATCCACACGGCCGACTACCTCGCGGAGAGCCTCGGTTTCGTGCTGGGCAAGCGGGTCGGCGCCCCCGCCGGAACGACCCTCGTGCTGCAGCTCGCCGGCCACCCGGCGTACGGCTTCGAGGTCGGTGACGACGGTCGCGGGCGACCGGTCGCGCCGCCGGCCGATCCGACGGTCCAGCTCACGACCGACCGTGAGACCTTCGTGCTGCTCGCCGCCGGCCGGCGCGAGGCGCGGCCCGGTGCGGTGCAGGTCGAGGGCGACGCCGCCCTCGCCGAGCAGGTGCTGGCGTCCCTGGCCGTCACCCCATGAGCTGGCGGCTCACCGAGCTCCCCGACCAGACCGACCGCACCACCCTCGTCACCGGCTGCACGGTGGGCGGGCTCGGTTTCCACGTCGCCCTCGAGCTGGCCCGCCGCGGGGGACGGGTCGTGCTGGCCGGCCGTTCCGTGGACCGGCTCGCCGGTGCCGAGGCCGCGATCCACGACGAGCTGCCCGACGCGGCCGTCGATCGCCTGGTCGTCGACCTCGCCGACCTCACCTCGGTCCGGCTCGCGGCCACCGAGGCCGGCCGTCTGGGCCCGCTCCACGCCCTGGTGAACAACGCCGGCGTCATGGCCACGCCGTACGCGCGCACGGTCGACGGCTTCGAGCAGCAGCTCGCCACCAACCACCTGGGACCGTTCCTGCTCACCGGGCTGCTCCTCCCCCAGCTGGTCGAGAGCGGCGACGGCCGGGTCGTCACCGTGTCGTCGCAGATGCACCGGGTCGCCCGCGCGGCTCCGCTCGGCGACCCGCGACACTCCGGGGGCCGCTACTCCCGCTGGCCGGCGTACGCCGCCACCAAGCTCGCCAACCTGCTGTTCACCTTCGAGCTGGAGCGTCGGCTGCGGGTGGCCGACCGGCCGGTGAAAGCGCTCGCCGCTCACCCCGGCTACTCCGGCACCCACCTGGTGGCCAACGGCCGCTTCGGTCGCTCGTCGGGCGGGGTCGCCTCCATCGTGGACGCGGCCAGCCGCGCGATCGGGCAGGCGCCGGCGATGGGGGCCCTGCCGGTCCTGATGGCCACGACCGCCGACCTGCCCGGCGGCACCTACTGCGGCCCCGGCGGGCCGGGCGAGATGCGCGGCCTGCCGCGCGTCGTCGGCACCAGCCGCCAGGCCCGGGACGAGCACGACCAGCGTGCCCTCTGGGAGGTCAGCGAACGAGCCGTCGGCATCACCTACCCCTGAACCAGAGTCAGCATGCCGTGGACCCGCGGCCGATGGGGGGTGCGGCGGGAGCGCGACGCCGACGACTCCGACGTGGTGGCCCGGATAGCTGGACGCCATCGTCATCGTCCCGGGAGCCTGGACGCTGATTTCGGCGTCCAGCTATCCCACCCGCGCGGTCAAACGGGCGCGTGCTCGTCGGCCCAGAGGCCGAGGAGGCCGCGGAAGTGGGCGAGGAACTGCTCCTGCTCGTGCGGGGGGTACGTCGCCGCGACGGTCTCCCGCAGCAGCCGGTCGAAGTCGGCGGAGGTCACCCAGTCGTGCACCTGCTCGGGCAGGTGGGCCAGGTGCTCGTCGCAGAACTCCCGGTAGCGGTGGGCCTCGAAGTGGGCGTCGGCCAGCTCGAGGTAGGCGGCCAGCTTCTCGTCGTAGGAGCGGTCGGAGTCGGCCACCTCGAAGTAGCGCGCGGTCTGCAGGTCGATCCGGCCGCGCCGGCCGGTGACCAGGCAGAACACCGACCACCGCACCAGCGCCGTGATCGCCCACGGGAAGTAGTAGTGGAGGCTGGTGACCGCGACGTCGGGGCAGGCGTTGGCGTAGTCGATCGGGTAGACCTCGTCGCCGGTCACCAGCATCTCGGCGGAGTTGAACTCCCAGCCGAAGAACGCGTTGACGATGCGGCTGATCGCGGCCGTCTGGTGGCCGGCGGACTCCGAGAGGAAGCCGTGGGTGACGGCGTACCGGTTGTGCATCGGCTGCTCCGGCCGGAAGTCCATCACCATGGTCTCGGGCCCGATCGAGAGCGCCCGCGCGAAGTGCTCGTAGTCCACGGTGGCCTGCAGGTGCATCAGCATCTCGCCGGACTCGTCGTAGGACCGGTGCAGGCCGCGCCGGTCGTCGACCCGCGACACCCCGCGCCAGCCGCCGCCGTCGAACGGCTTCATGTAGAGCGGGTAGCCGAGCCGGTCGGCGAGCCGGTCGAGGTCGAAGGGCCGGTTGTAGCGCTCGCTGGTGTAGGCCCACCGGACGTTGTCGACGGGGTTCTTGTAGGGCACCAGGATCGTCGGCGGCACCTTGAGCCCCAGCCGGAGCATCGCGCAGTAGGCGCTGTGCTTCTCCATGGACTGGAACGTGAACGGGCTGTTGAGCAGGTAGGTGCCGTTGACCAGCGCGGCCTTCTTGAGCCACTCGCGCGGGTGGTAGTACCAGTGGGCGAGCCGGTCGATCACCAGGTCGGTGCGGACCGGGTCGGTGAGGTCGAACGGCTCGATGGTCAGCCGCTCGGTGGTGATCCGGTGCTCGGTGCCGTCGACCTCCAGCGGCCCGACGCGCCGCAGGATCTCCTCGAAGGCACGCGGCCAGTCGTCCTCGGCCCCGAGCAGCAACCCGATCAGGTGGTCGGTCATTCCGGTGTCCTCCTCAGCAGTGGCGCGGCAGGTGATGGGCGATCTGGCGCTGCCACCACGGCCAGTCGTGGGCGGAGTCGTGGCCCCACACGTCGAGCTCGTGGGGGATCTGCTTCTCGGCGAGCAGCCCGGCCATCGCGCGGGCGCTCGGCAGCGAGCCCGTGGGGTGGGTCTCCCACGGCCCCTCGCCCACGACCAGCACGACGTGGAGCCGGCTGCGCAGCCAGTCGAGGTGGTCGCCGTGCAGGTGGGCGACGTAGTCGGTGGGGTTGGTGAAGTACGCCGCGTCGCCGCGCTCGCCCCACGCGTGCCAGTCCGAGGGGTCGTAGTTGCCGGACTGGCAGATCGCGACGGGGAACAGGTCGGCGCGGGTCAGCGCGAGCTGCAGCGCGTGGTAGGCGCCGAGGCTGCACCCGGTCACCACCACGTCGCTCGACCCCGGTGCGTCCTCGCCGATCAGCGGAACCACCCGGTCGGTGACCCAGGACTCGAACGCCCGGTGGCGCCCGGCCCGCTCCTCGAGCGGGACCGTCCGGTCGGACCACGTGACGTGGTCGAAGGAGTCGACGCAGTAGAGCTTCACCCGGCCCGCGTCGACCAGGTCCGAGACCACCCCCACCATGCCGTTGTTCTCGTAGTCCCAGGCCCGACCCTGCTCGCTCGGGAACACCAGCACCGGCCGGCCCCAGTGGCCGTACCGGATCACGGTCCCCGGCCGATCGAGGCCGGGGGCGTCGAGCTCCCACTGCTGTCGTTCCATCAGCCCCAGACCTTCCTGAGGAGGTCGGTCAGGTGCGGGTCGAGGCTGTCGCGCCAGCAGGTCCAGGTGTGGCCCTGCCGGACCTCGCCCCAGGCGACCGTCATGCCGGTCGCGGCCAGGTGGTCGCGCATCCGCAGGTTGTTCGCGTAGTTCTCCTCGGCCGTGCCGCAGGTCATCGCGACCAGGGGAGCGTCCGGCGCCGCGGTCGAGGCGGCCAAGAGGCTGGCGACGAAGCCGGTCACCTCGTCCCAGTACTCGAAGTCGCTCTCCTGCGGATCGAGCTCCGGGGTGAAGAACGACCCCGACTGGAGCATCAGGCCTGCGAAGCAGCCGGGGCTGGTCCACGCCGCGTGCAGCGCCGCCACCGCGCCGAGGCTCTGGCCGACCAGCACCGGGCGGTGGTCGGTCGGGCAGGCGTCCCGCAGGCCCGGGACCACGTGGCCCGTGAGCGCCTCGGCGTACGCCGGGTTCGCGGCGTACCGCTCGTTGCGCGGACCCGGCGACAGCAGCGCGACCCGCATCCGCGGCAGCCGGCCGTCGCCGACCAGGGCGCCGGCCCAGTCGAGGATCCCGCCGTAGTCCGCCATCTCGGGCCCGTCGTGGCAGCACAGCATCGGCAGGGGCTCCTCGCCGTCGGCATCGGCCGGGGCCCACACCGTGACCTCGACGTCGCCGACCGGGGTGTCCTCGAACACCACGCCGGCCCGCTCGGAGGCGATCCGGGGCAGTGCGAGCCAGTCCGGCTCGGCGTACCCGGCGAGCGGCAGCCACGAGTGCGCCCCGAACGGTCCGTCGACGGCGCGGTCGTGGGTGGGGTCGGGGCGGGTCGCGCCGTCGACGTCGACGAGGTACTCGAGCCGGTCGACGGGGAGTCCCGCCAGCCGCAGCTCCCAGCCGGGGTCGACCCGGGTGAACGCCGTGTCGCCGAGGTCGAGGTCGGACCAGAGCCGGACCTCGGCGGCGTCGTCGAGGCCCGGGACCCTCACCACGGCGGCCTCGCCCTCGACGGTCGTGACGAACCGGGTCATCCCGGCAGCCTAGGGCGTGTCACTCCCCGGTGATGATGCCCCGTACCTGGTCGAAGGTCAGCACGATGAAGACCAGGGCCGTCACCACCATCAGCGCGTTCGAGAGCCACTTGTTGCGCCACTCCCGCGGCACCCGGTCGCTGTTGAGGATCAGCAGCAGCGTGATCGCGAGGAACGGCATGAAGAACGCGCCGAGCACGCCGTAGGCCTGGATCAGCCAGAACGGCTCGCCGAAGGCGAACAGCAGCATCGGCGGGAAGGTCAGCCACAGGATGTAGGCCTTGTAGGCCTTGCCCTTCGAGCCGCGCTCGGGGTGGTCCTCCGGCAGCTTGCGGACGTGGCCGGCGAAGTCGGCGAACATCAGGGAGACGCCGTTCCAGACGCCGACCAGCGACGACATCGCGGCCGCCCAGAAGCCGACCAGGAAGATCTTGCCGGCGACGGCGCCGTAGCGCTCGTCCAGCACGGTGCCGAGGTCGACCAGACCCTGCTCGCCCTCGGCGATCGCGATGTTGGCGGAGTAGAGGAGCTCGGCGCCGACGATGAGCGTCGCGGTGACGAAGATGCCGGTGACCAGGTAGGCCACGCCGTTGTCGAGCCGCATCACCCGCATGTACTCGGGGGTGTGCCAGCCCTTCTCCCGCACCCAGTAGCCGTACGCCGCCAGCGTGATCGTGCCGCCGACGCCCCCGGCGACCGCCAGGGTCGTGAACAGGCCGCCCTCGGGCACGATCGGGGCGAGCCCCGCGAACAGGTCGAGCAGGTTCGGCACCGTCAGCGCCGCGGCCATCACCATCGCCACGAACATCACGCCGACGAAGAGGGCGCAGACCTTCTCGAACAGGCCGTACTTCCCCATCCACACCAGCGCCAGTCCGACCAGTCCGGAGATGATCCCCCAGGTCGTGATCGAGAAGACCGGGAACAGGTTGGCGAGCGGGAGCCCGGTGCCGGCCATCGCCGCCGCCCCGTAGACGAAGCCCCAGACCACGATGTAGGGGCCGAAGTAGACCGCGGTCCAGGCACCCAGCGACGACCAGCCCTCGTAGATCGTGTGGCCGGTGGCCAGCGAGAAGCGGCCGGCCCCCTCGACCAGCACCACCTTCATCACGCAGCCGATCACGACCGCCCAGAACAGGGCGTACCCGTAGGTGCTGCCGGCGATCAGGGTGGCGACCAGGTCGGCGGCGCCGACGCCGGTCGCGGCGACGACGAGGCCCGGGCCGACCAGCGACCACTTGGGCCGGGCTCCGGTGGACGAGAGGGCGGACGAGGTGTCCATGGGGGTCTCCCTTGCCGAGAACGGGGGTCCCCGCACCGTACCGCCCCTCGACCCCGGTGGTGACCGAGGGCACATCGCGCCATGATGGCGCCATGCCCCCCGAGAGCCGCGCCGGCCAGCCCGCGACCGAGTCCGACCTCGTCGACGTGGACGCGCTGCTGGCGGCGTACGGGGACAGGACGCCCGACCCGGAGGACCCGGACCAGCAGGTCGTGTTCGGCACCAGCGGGCACCGCGGCACCTCGCTCCGGACCTCCTTCAACGAGCAGCACATCCTGGCCACGACCCAGGCGATCTGCGACTACCGCAAGGAGCAGGGGTACGACGGGCCGCTCTTCCTCGGCCGCGACACCCACGCGCTCTCGGAGCCGGCGACCCGGACGGCCCTCGAGGTGCTGCTCGCCAACGACGTCGAGGTGATGGTCGACAGCCGCGACGGCTACACCCCGACCCCGGCGGTGTCCCACGCGATCCTGCGCGCCAACGGCGGCCGCACCTCGGGTTCGGGGCTCGCCGACGGGATCGTGGTCACGCCCTCCCACAACCCGCCGAGCGACGGCGGCTTCAAGTACAACCCGCCCCACGGTGGGCCGGCCGACACCGACGCCACCTCGGTGATCGCCGACCGGGCCAACGGGCTGATCCGCGCCGGGCTCGGCGACGTGCGCCGGGTCGCCGACGTCTCGGGGGCCGGGCGCTACGACTTCCTCGCGTCGTACGTCGACGACCTGCCGGCCGTGCTGGACCTCGACGCCGTCCGGGAGGCGGGCGTCCGGATCGGCGCCGACCCGCTGGGCGGGGCGAGCGTGGCCTACTGGGCGGCGATCGCCGAGCGGCACCACCTCGACCTCACCGTGGTCAACCCCGAGGTCGACCCCACGTGGCGCTTCATGACCCTGGACTGGGACGAGAAGATCCGGATGGACTGCTCCTCCCCCTACGCGATGGCGTCGCTGATCGCCCAGATGGACCGCGGGGGTGACTCCTACCAGGTCGCGACCGGGAACGACGCCGACGCCGACCGCCACGGCATCGTCACCCCCGACGCCAGCCTGATGAACCCCAACCACTTCCTGGCGGTCGCCATCGGCTACCTGTTCGGCGGGCACCGGCCCGGCTGGTCCGACGAGGCCCGGATCGGCAAGACCCTGGTCTCGAGCTCGATGATCGACCGGGTCGCCGCCTCGCTCGGGAAGCCGATGGTGGAGGTGCCGGTCGGGTTCAAGTGGTTCGTGCCGGGTCTGCTCGACGGCTCGTTCGGCTTCGGCGGCGAGGAGTCGGCCGGCGCGTCGTTCCTGCGGCGCGACGGCTCGACCTGGACCACCGACAAGGACGGCATCCTGCTGGCGCTGCTGGCCTCGGAGATCCTCGCGGTGACCGGCTCGTCGCCCGGCGAGCACTACCGGCAGCTGGTGGCGGCGCACGGCGACCCGGCGTACGCGAGGGTGGACGCGCCGGCCGACCGTGAGCAGAAGGCCAGGCTCGCCGCGCTGTCCCCGGACGACGTCGCCGCGACCGTGCTCGCGGGCGAGGAGATCACGGCCCGGCTCACCGAGGCGCCCGGCAACGGGGCGAAGATCGGTGGCCTGAAGGTGACGACAGAGAACGCGTGGTTCGCAGCCCGGCCCAGCGGGACCGAGGACGTCTACAAGATCTATGCGGAGTCCTTCCGCGGGCCCGACCACCTGGCCCAGGTCCAGGAGGAGGCTCGCGAGGTGGTCGGGGCCGCCCTCGGCTGAGGCGACTCCCGGTGGTTGAGTCTCGAAACCACCTCGTCCGGGACGGGGCTCTGCGGCTACCGGCACCCCGCGTTCCGCCACCTCCCGGTGGTTGAGGAGGTTGCGCAGCAACCGTCTCGAAACCACCCCGGCCGGACGGACCTCCGCGGCAACCGGCACCCCGCCTTCCGCCACCTCCCGGTGGTTGAGGAGGTTGCGCAGCAACCGTCTCGAAACCCCCCCCCGGCCGGACGGACCTCCGCGGCAACCGGCACCCCGCGTCCCCCCGGTGGTTGAGGAGGTTGCGCAGCAACCGTCTCGAAACCACCCCGCCCCGATGTTCTGCCGCGGGTGGGCGACGCCGCACCGTGGATGATGGGGCCGTGCACCCCGTCGTCGCGCTGCTCGAGGACTGGGCCGGGTCCGGGCGGGAGCCCGGCGGCGCGGTCTGCCTGATCCGGGAGGGTCGCGTCGAGGTCGACCACTGCGTCGGGACGGCCGACGGCGAGCGACCGTGGTCACCCGACACCCTGGTGATGACGTGGTCGGTGGCCAAGCCGTTCGCGGCGCTCACCGTGCTGGAGGCGGTGGCCGCCGGCGCGCTGGGGCTGGACCAGCGGGTCGCGGAGGTGTGGCCCGCGTACGGCGTCCGCGGCAAGGAGGCGACCACCGTCCGGCAGGTGCTCAGCCACGCGGCAGGGCTGCCGTCGTTCCCGCCGGCAGCCGCGGACCTCGCCTTCGACGACCGGGTGGCGCTGACGCGCCTGCTGGCCGAGGCCGAGCCCGCGCACGTCCCCGGCGCTGCGGTGGCCGAGCACGCGATCACCTACGGCCACCTGTGCGACGCGGTGGTGCGGGCCGCCACCGGCGAGGACCTCGCCGACCGGTTCGCCCGGATCGCGGACGCCCACGGCTGGGACGTCCACCTCCGGGTCAGCGACGCGGACCTCGGCCGGGTCGCCGACGTCGTGGCACTGCCGGACTGGCCCGGCGACTACCTCACCGACCCGCGCTGGGGGCCTGCGCTGGGCCGTCCGCCCGGCCTGTACGACCCGGCCGTGCTCAACAGCGACCGGTTCCGGACCACCAGCTTCCCCGCGATCGCGATGCACGCGAGCGCCCGCGGCCTGGCCCGCTCCTACGCCGACCTGGTCCCGTCCGACGGTCCGGTCGCCGCCCTGCTCGGCCCCGCCCTCCACGCCGACTACCTCACCGGCCAGGCGCACGGCCGCGACCTGCTCCTCGACCGCGAGGTGACGTGGACCCTCGGCTTCCAGCGGGACGACGACGACCTCGGCATGGGCGGCGCCGGCGGCTGCGTGGCGTGGTGGTCGCTGCGGGACGAGTACGCCGCGGCGTACGTCACCCGCGGCATGGGCGACCAAGATCGCAGCGAAGCGATCTGGGAGGCACTCGACTAGGGAGTCGGATGGGCTCAGCGCGAGACGGCCTTCTTCACCAGCGCGCGGACCTGCTCCTCCTCCGCCTCGCTCATGCCGACCACGGCGTACGCGGTCGGCCACATGTTGCCGTCGTCGAGCATCGCCGGGTCGTTGAAGCCGAGGGTCGCGTAGCGCGCGTCGAACTTGGACGCGGGCTGGAAGAAGATCGCCGGCTTGCCGTCGAGGTAGTACGCCGGCATCCCGTACCAGGTCTTGTGGTGGAGCTCCGGGGCGACCTCGGTGACGATGGCGTGGATCCGCTCCGCGTAGCCGCGGTCGGGCTGCGGCATCTCGGCGATCTTGTCGAGCAGCGCCTGCGCCTCCTCGGCCTTCTTGTTGCCGCCGCGGCCGCTGGCGCGCAGCTCCTCGGCCCGCTCCTTCATCGCGGCGCGCTCGGCATCGGTGAACCCTGACTTCGTGCTCTTCGTGGTCATGACTCAACGCTAGCCACGGCGCCGTCGTCCGGCTTCTCGATTCCTGACCGACCTGGGTCCGCCGGAACATCGCGCCGCGCGCGAGATGGAGCGCGACCCCGAGCTGGTCCCGCACTCCGAGCCGTTCACCCTGCTCGCGCCGTACGGCGGCCCCGCCAGCCGTCTCGACCACGTCGAGACGCACGCGTGGGGCGACACCCTCGTCGTGGCCATGGTCGAGCGGCAGCACGGTCGGGTCGAGGGACGCCCGGACCAGGACCTGTCGCTGCGGATCACCCACGTCCACCGTCGCGTCGGTGAGGAGTGGCAGCTCGTGCACCGGCACGCTGACCCCCTCGTCGACACGATGGCCCTCGAGGACCTGCAGGGGCTGATGCGTCGCTGAACGGCACCGACCACGCCTAGTCTGGTCCGGTGCCCACCGAGCAACCGACCACCGTCGTCCTCTTCGGCGCCACGGGAGACCTGAGCCGACGCAAGCTGCTGCCGGGCCTGCTCCACCTGTTCAAGAGCGGGCTGCTCCGCGACATCCGGGTCGTCGGCACCTCCCTCGACGAGCACACGACCGACAGCTTCCGTGACCTCGCCCGGGACGCCGTCCACGAGTTCGGCAGCGACGACGACACCGAGGCCTGGCCCGAGTTCGCCCCGCTGCTGCACTGGGCCCCGGGCACCGAGGAAGCCCCGGGTCTGCGGAAGACGGTCGAGAAGGTCGAGGCGGACTGGCCGGAGGGCACCAGCCCGCGGCGCCTCCACTACCTCAGCGTCCCGCCGAAGGCCGCGCTGTCCGTGGTGCACCAGATCCGCGACGCCGGGCTCGCGGAGCGCAGCCGGATCATCATGGAGAAGCCGTTCGGCACCGACCTGGCCTCCGCGATCGAGCTCAACCAGCAGCTGCACGAGGTGTTCGAGGAGGACCAGATCTTCCGGATCGACCACTTCCTCGGCAAGGAGGCGGCCCAGAACATCCTCGCCTTCCGGTTCGCCAACGGGCTGTTCGAGCCGATCTGGCACCGTCACCACATCGACCACGTCCAGATCGACGTCCCCGAGTCGCTCGGTCTGGAGCAGCGGGCCAGCTTCTACGACGCGACCGGCGCCTACCGCGACATGGTCGTCACCCACCTGTTCCAGGTGCTCGCCTTCACCGCGATGGAGCCGCCCACCGCGCTGGAGCCCGCGGCGATCTCGGAGGAGAAGAACAAGGTCTTCCGCTCGATCCTGCCGATCGAGCCCCACGACGTCGTCCGGGGCCAGTACACCGGCTACCGCGACCTCGCCGGGGTCGACCCGGACTCCGAGACCGAGACGTTCGTGGCGCTCAAGTGCTTCATCGACAACTGGCGCTGGGCCGGGGTGCCGTTCTACCTGCGCACCGGCAAGAAGATGGCGGAGGGGGCGCGGATCATCTCCATCGCCTTCAAGGAGCCGCCGCGCTCGATGTTCCCGGCCCGTTCCGGCGTCGGTGACCACGGGCCCGACCACCTGACCTTCGACCTCGCCGACGAGTCGCGGATGTCGCTGTCCTTCTACGGCAAGCGTCCCGGGCCCGGGATGCAGCTGGACAAGCTGTCGATGCAGTTCGCGATGCACGACACCGGCTGGGCCGGCTCGGTGCTCGAGGCGTACGAGCGGCTGATCCACGACGCCGTCCGCGGCGACCACACGCTGTTCACCTCGGCGCAGGGCATCGAGCGGCTCTGGGACATCTCCACCCCGCTGCTGGAGAACCCGCCGGTGGTCCGCCCCTACGCGCCCGGCTCCTGGGGGCCCAACCAGATCCACCAGCTGGTCGCTCCGTTCACCTGGCGGTTGCCGTTCGAGCGCAGCTGGCGGGACCCCAACGTCGCGGGAGCCTGAGCGCGTGGCCGGCCCACGCCCCGTCGGCTTCGACGCCACCGGCGTGCGCGAGGCGTACGCCGCGGCCGGGGACGACCTGGTCGTGCTGGCCGAGCAGGTGTCCGCCGACGCGTGGGACGATCCCGCGCTGGGCGACTGGACGGTCCGCGACCTGCTCGGCCACACCACGCGCTCGTTCGTCACCGTGACCGACTACCTCGTCAGCGGTGCCGGAAGGACTGTCGAGCTGGGCCACCCGTTCGACTACGCGGCGGTCTTCGCGATGGCGCACGCCGACCCCGCCGCCATCACCGAACGCGGCCGGGCGGCGGGACGGGAGCTCGGCGACGCCCCGGTGGAGGAGGTACGTCGCCGGCGGGATGCCGCCCTCGCCGCCGTCGCCGGCCACCCGGACGACGCCCCCGTCGACACACCGGCCGGCGTGATGCGACTCGCCGACTACCTGCCGACCCGCGTGTTCGAGCTGGTCGTCCACGGCGACGACCTGGCGCGGGCGATCGGGGTCGAGCCACCGGCCGACGTCGCCGCCCGGACCGTCGCGACGACCTTCGCCTCCGGCCTCGCGGCCGAGGCCTCAGGGGCCTGGTCGGTGCTGCGGGCCCTCACCGGTCGCGGCGGGCTCGCCGCCGGCTTCACCGTGCTGTGAGGCGGTCCGCCGCTGAGGCTCACCCACCCCACCGCACCAGTCGCCGTACGCCGGGTGAGGATCGCTGCGCCTCCCACGCCTCGGCCACCGCGGTGGACGGGTGGGCCACGTGGTCGAGCCGGAGCCGGCCCGCGGCGAGGTGGTCGAGCACCTCGCGGTAGCGCTCACGGCGGACGCCGAAGTCGTCCATCGCCGTGGAGGTCGCGCGCACGGTGGCGCGATGGCCGCGCAGCGGCACCGACGGCATCTCGACGCTGGTCGCCGCCGCCTGTCCGACGTTGACGAGCCGGACGCCGAAGCGTCCCGCCTGCAGGGCCGCGACCGCCGGGGTCCCCCACAGCGGGTCGACCACCACGTCGACCCCTCCCCCGGAGGCCTCCCGCAGCTCCGCGGCCAGCTCGCCGGCGGGCCGGTCGTCGAGCACGACAGCGGCGTCCGCGCCCAGCTCCTCTGCCCGGGCCAGCCGTTCCGCGTCCCGTCCGGCCGCCACGACCCGGCCGGCACCGCGCTGCCGGGCGAGCTGCACCGCCACCGCACCGACCGCGCCGGTGGCGCCGAGGACCAGCACCGTCTCGCCCTCGACGAGGTCGGCCGCGTCGAGCGCCCGCGCGGCCGTGATGCCCGGGACCCCGAGGGCCGCCGCGTCCTCGTCGTCGACCGTCGAGGGCAGGGCGACCAGGCCGGCGTCGTCGACGACGACGTAGTCGGCCAGCGCACCGTCGGCGCCGTACCCGGGGTGACCCAGCTCGAAGCGGACCCGGGTGCCGACCGGGTGGCCGGCCGACTCGACCACGCGGCCCACGCCCTCCACGCCGGGGACGTACGGCACCTGTGGCGGACCCTGGAAGAAGCCGCCCGACGCCACGTGCAGGTCGATCGGGTTGAGCGCCGCGCAGGTGACCGCGACCAGCGACGCCGCCCGCTCGCCCGGCACCCGGGCAGGGGCGTCCGCGTGCTCGATCGGGAAGCCGGGAGGGACCGTGGTCACGGGGTCCGGGACCGCGACCCGGGCGAGCTCGGGCACCCGGCCGGCCTCCCGGACGACAGCTGCCCACATCTCACCGGCCGGCATCGTCGTCGACGTGCCTCAGGTCGTCGTCGAGGGGACGGCGGTGTCCTCGACGGCGGTCTCCGACACCGTGCCGCCGAAGTACATCGTCGCCAGGTCCGGGTCGGAGAGCACGTCGGCGGCCGGCCGCTGGGTGATCACCTTGCCGCTCTCCATCACGATCCCGTCGGTGGCCATCCGCATGCCGAAGCGGACGTTCTGCTCGACCAGCAGGATCGTCTTGCCGCTCTGGCTGAGCAGCAGCACCGAGTCGTAGAGGACCTGCAGCGCCTTGGGGTCCAGGCCGAGCGACGGCTCGTCGAGCAGCAGCAGCACCGGGTCGAGCATCAGCGAGCGCGCGAACTCGACCATCCGCCGCTGGCCACCGGAGAGGTTGCCGGCGTTCTCGTTGCTGCGGTCGGCCACGATCGGGAAGAGCGAGGCGACCTGGTCGTAGCGCTCCTTGATGAGCGCCTTGTCGCGCCGGATGATGTACGCCCCGAGCAGGACGTTCTCCCTCACCGACATCGACGGGAAGAGCGCGTTGGACTGGGGGACCTGCGAGATCCCCTTCTCGAGGATCGTGGCCGCCGAGCAGGTGTGGATCGGCTCGCCCCGGAGGTGCACCTCACCGAGCCGCGGCGTCAGCAACCCGCTGACCGTCCGCAGCACCGTGGACTTGCCGGCGCCGTTGGGTCCGACGATGCACCCCACCGCGCCCTGGGGGACGGTGATGTCGACCCCCTGGAGCACGTCGCCACCGCCGTAGCCGGCCACCACACCCTGCATGCGGAGCATGGGCACTGCGTCCGCGTCGCTGCTCATCCCTGCACCACCTTCGGTTCGGCCACGAAGTCGTCGCCCAGGTAGGCGTCGATCACCGCGGGATCGCGCTTGATCTCCTCCGGCGTCCCCGACGCCATGGTGCGACCGCGCCCCAGGACGTGCACCGGGTCGCACAGCCCGAGCACGAACGGCATGTTGTGCTCGACGATGAGGAAGGTCTTGCCGTACGAGTTGAGCTCGCGGATCATCTCGCCCATCCGCTCGATGAGCACGGGGTTGATGCCACCGGCCGGCTCGTCGAGCATGATCAGCTTGGGATCGAGCATCAGGATCTGCGCGAGCTCGACCAGCTTCTGCTGACCGTAGGACAGTGCGTGCGCCCGCTGGTCGCGGAAGTCCCGCATGCCGACGAACTCCAGCAGCTCCTCGGCGGCCTGCGCCTCCTTGCCGCTGACCGCGATCCGGCCGAGACCGGAGACGGAGAAGGAGCGCTGCACGGCGACGACGTTCTCGAGCACGGTCATCTCCCGGAACAGCCGGGTGATCTGGAAGGTGCGGCCCAGCCCCAGGTGCGCGCGCTCCCACGACTTCTTCCCGTCGATGCGCTGGCCGTCGAGCCAGATCTCCCCCGACTCGGCACGGATGGTGTCGTCGATGAGGTTGAACAAGGTGGTCTTGCCCGAGCCGTTGGGCCCGATCAGCCCGGTGATCGACCCCTCCGGCACGACCAGGCTGGCCCCGTCGACGGCCTTGACCCCGCCGAAGTGGCGCTTGAGGTCCTTGACCTCGAGCAGCGGGCGGTCCGGGAGCTGGTCGCGGTCGACGAGCCGGACCCGGTCGGTGAGGGAGGCCAGGCTGCCGCCGGTCCCGATGCGGGCGCCCACCAGCCCGGCCTTGCCCCGGGTGCGCAGCCAGTACAGGACCGACTCGATGGCGGGCAGGATGCCCTTGGGCAGGAAGATCACGACCGCCACCAGCAACCCACCGAAGAGGAAGAGCCGGATGTTGCCGCCACCCCAGTCGTTGTTGGCGGTCTCGTTGAGGTACTCGACCAGGAAGGCGCCCAGCACGGGTCCCCACAGCGTGGCCTTCCCCCCGATCAGCATCGAGAGGACCAGCTGCACGCTGACCAGGATGCTGAACATGCCACGGGGGTCGATGAAGGTCAGGTAGTAGCCGTAGACCGCACCGGCCATCCCGACGAAGAGGGTGCTGGCCATGAAGGCGATGATCTTCTCGGTCGGCAGGTTGATGCCGATCGTGGCGGCCTTGCTCTCGTCCTCGCGGATGGCGATCAGGCCCATGCCGAGCTTGGAGCGCCGGATCCACCACGTCATCAGCAGCTGCAGCGCGAGGATCGCGACGAGCGCGTAGTAGAACGGCAGGTTGCCCAGATCGGGATCCCAGTCGGGCAGCGGCAGGGTGAGCCCGGCCGTGCCGTTGGTCAGGAAGTCCCAGTTGACCGCGAAGACCTGGACCAGGAAGAGGAACGCGACCGTGATGATCACGAAGGCAGGTCCGCTGGAGCGCAGCGAGACGAAGCCCAGCACCAGCGCCACGACGGCCGCCACGAGCCCCGCCAAGGGCACGAACAGCCAGGGGCTGGTGTCGGGCATCCGCGTCGCCAGGACGCCGATGGTGTAGCCGCCGAGCCCCACGAAGGCTCCCTGGCCCAGCGAGATGTAGCCGGCGAAGCCCGAGATGATGTTCAGCCCGCTGGCGCCGATGGCGAAGACCAGCGAGAGGATGATCATGTTCTGGTAGTAGAGGTCGTCGCTCACCAGCGGGAAGGCGACCAGGGCGCAGGCGGCCACGAGCCCGACGGCGCGCCCGCTCCACAGGACGGGGTCGAGGCGACGGGCGGTCGGGCCCGCCGGCTCGGGGGTCACTCCCTCGGCGGGGGTGGTGGTCATGTGGTGACCGCATCCTCTCTCAGTCGGGTGCCCATCAGGCCCTGCGGCCGGACGAGCAGCACGGCGAAGACCACGGCGTACGGGACCGCGGTCGCCCAGGAGGGCGACCAGTAGGCGGCCGTGAAGGTCTCGGCCAGTCCGAACAGCACGGCCCCGAGCACCGCCCCGTTGAGGCTGCCGAGCCCGCCGAGCACCACGATCGCCAGCAGGCGGGCGATCCACTGGTAGTGCGAGCCGGGGACGAACGGGTAGAGCACGCCGGTGATCGCTCCGGCCGCACCGGCCGCGGCGATGCCGAGCGCGAACACGAGCGCGGCGACCGCCGCGACCTTGATGCCGACCAGCTCGGCCGAGGACGGGTTGCTGGCCGCCGCCCGGATGGCCCGCCCCAGCCACGACTTGGTCAGCACCACCCAGAGCAGCACCAGCACGAGCACCGCGATCAGGCCGCCGTAGACCTGCGCCTTGGGCAGGAAGAGCCCGGCGAAGGTGAACGACTCGTCGGCGTACGACGGCCTGATCGCCGTGGAGTTGTTGCCCCAGATCGTGCCCATCGCACCCTCCAGCACCAGGGCCAGGCCGAAGGTGAGCAGGACCGTCGACGACATCGGCGCGGTCCGGATCGGCGACACGACCACCTTGTAGGTGATCCAGCCGAGCGCGAGCACGACCGGGGTCGTGACGACGATCGCCAGCAGCGGGTCGAGGTCGAAGGCGTCCCACAGCGAGTAGGTGATGAAGGCGGCCAGGACCACGAACGCGCCGTGCGCGATGTTGATCACCTTCATGACCCCGAAGATCAGGGTCAACCCACTCGCTGCCAGGGCGTAGACCCCGCCCAGCAGCAGGCCGAGGGCGAGTGTCTGGAGCAGCTCGGTCATCAGCCGCTGCCGCCGGGCTTCCAGCCCTGCACGAACTCGTCGGTCGTGGCGATGTCCTCGGGAAGCACGAACTCCACCGTGTCACCCTGCCACTGCCCGATCAGGAACTCACCGGTCGGGGAGCCGTCCTCGTTCCAGCTCAGGTCACCGAGGATGGTCTCGACCGAGTTCTCGCGCAGCCAGTCCGCCATCGCGGTCTGGTCCTCGACGTCACCGACGGCCTCCACCGCCGCCGCCAGCACCTGGCCCGACGCGAAGGCGTCGGCGGCGTCCTCGGGCGGCTCGCCACCGAACATCTCCTCGTACTTGGCGACGAACTCCTCGTTGCCGGGCGTGTTGGCGCTCGGGGCGTGGCTGATGCCGAAGAGGATGCCCTCGGTGTTCTCGGGGCCGATCGCCTCGGCGTACTGCTCACCCAGCGAGGGCGCGGTGGTCTGGTAGAGCCACTGCGGCTGGAAGTCGGCCTTGAGCATGGCGCGCACCAGGCCGACGCCGTCCTCGAAGACCGCGCCGTGCACGACGACGTCGGGGTCGGCAGCCTTCATGGAGGTCACGATGGAGTCGAAGTTCTTGGTGTCGATGGCGTAGGTCTCGGTGTAGACGGTCTCGATGCCGCCCGCCTCCATGATCTCGCGCATCCCCTCGACCGCCGGCGTGGCGAAGGGGTCGTCGATGGTGGGGTAGGCAGCCGTCTCCGGCCGCTCACCCTCCGGGAGCCCCACGAGGTACTCCGCGAAGAGCTTGCCCTGCAGGTCGGCGGTGGCCTGCTGGGTGAAGAACAGGTACTTGAAGCCCCGGCTGAACATCTCGGGGGAGCCGCCGGCCGGCTCGACGTAGAGCATCTGGTTGCGTTCCGCCACGGCCGACGCCGGCAGGTTGAGCAGCGAGGAGAAGGTCCCGAGGAGGAGGTCCACCTCTTCCTGGCTGATCAGGGCGTTGTAGTCGGCCACGATCGTGTTCTGGTTGGAGGCGTCGTCCTTGACGACCAGCTCGACCTCGCGGCCGAGCAGCCCGCCCTCGGCGTTGATCATCTCCCGCCAGACCTCGTACCCCTGCTCCGCCGCCTGGCCGGGCTGGGAGAACTCGCCGGTCAGGGGCAGCGAGGTCCCGATCCGGATCGGACCCTCCCCACCGTCACCGCCGCCGCTGTCGCCGTCGCCGTCGTCGCCGCCACAGGCGGCGAGGCCGACGGCCAACACACCCGTCAGGGCCGTGGCCACCAGGCCGCGGCGCCGGGAGATCTTCGCCATACTTCCTCCTCGGTGAAGCCGCAATCGATTGCGGCACCCTCAGTGTTGTGACCGCCGCCACATCGTGTCAAGGGTCAGGGGGTGATTTGCCCGCCAGGTTTCCTCGATTGATGCAAACGGTTGTGGACACGTCGCGTCAGCGGGGGGTCAGGTGCTCGCTCATCCAGTCGGCCATCATCGGCCGCACGGAGACCGACAGGTTGGAGCACCCGTGGTTGCCGTCGTCGTAGGCGATCAGCTCGGCCCCGGGAGTGGACTCGGCCTGCTGGCGCGTCTGCTCCCACGGCACCAGCCGGTCGAGCTTGCCGGTCACGTAGAGGGTCGGCACCGCGATCTGCTCGCAGACGTCGGTGAGGTCGAGCGCCGCCGCCCGGTCGCGAGCCTCCGCCGAGGAGCCCGCGTGCGACTTCACCGTCCAGGTCTCCCGGGTCATCGGCGGGAGGGAGTCCCACAGGTCGCCCCAGCGGTAGGGGCCGGCCATCGCCACCATCGCCCGGACCCGTGGCTCGTGCGCGGTCACTCGTGGGGCGTAGTAGCCGCCGAGGCTGACCCCGTAGAGCCCGGTACGCGACAGGTCGAGGTCCTCGCGCCCCTCCAGCAGGTCGAGCACGGCGGTCACCGCCACCTCGTAGTCGTGGCGGGCCGGCAGCAGCGCGGCGGTCTCCCCCTGCCCGGGACCGTCGAGCGACACCGTGGCCATCCCCCGGTCCAGGAAGGACTGCTCGAGCCAGAAGAACTCCTCCTTGGTGGAGTCCAGCCCGGGCACCAGGACCACCAGGGGCGGCCGGTCCACGCCGGGCGGTCGGCGCAGGTTGCCGACGACCCGGGCCCCCTCGAGCGGGACGGTGACCCGCTCGGCGGTGGGGTCGAGGTGGGCGTGTGCGCGCCGCAAGGCAGCCACCGAGCGCTCGCCGGCCTCGGCGCTGAGGTCCCGGTCCACCATCCAGACGAACTTCCCGAAGTGGTGGCACACCGCGGCGCGCAGCCAGGCGTGCCCGGCGCTCAGGGTGCGCTCGCGCGACTCGCACTCCTGCGCCTCGCGCTCGTGGCGCTCCGCGGTCCGGCTCCACTCGGGCAGCCAGTCCTCCCACGTCGCGACCCGGGCCGTGGTGGCCACGAAGTCGTTGTGGTCGACGCCGTTCTGGACGAACCGCGGCGCCCAGTGCTCGATCGCCGCCGCGACCCTGGCGTCGGTCATCGGGCCACCGCTCGCGGTCGCGATGCGATCACCTCGGCGAGGCTGGAGCCCCGGTCGTCGAGGATGACCCGGGCGGCGTTGCGCCCGGGGGCTCCGGTGATCGAACCACCGGGATGGGTGGTCGCACCGGTCTGGTAGAGCCCCGGGATCGGCGTCCGGTGCTGACCCCACCGCGGCGCCGGGCGGAGCCCCCCGATCTGGGCGATCCCGCGCTCCCCTCCGTGGAAGGAGCCGTCGACCATGTGGCGGTTGCCACGCTCGATGTCACGCGGGCTCTTCACCAGCCGGCCCACCACGTGCTCCTCGGCGAGGTTGGGCACGATCCGGCGGATGTGGGCCAGCTGCCGCTGGGCGTGCTCCTCCTTGGCCTCCTCCCACGACGTCCCCTCGGGCGGGTCGGGCTGCTGCATGCTGAGCAGCTTCACGGTGTGGTGTCCCTCGGGGGCCCTCGACGGGTCCACCAGGGTCGGGGTCGCGACCAGCAGCCAGGGGACCTCGGTCACGAACCGGCCGTCCTTGAGGTCGCGGCCGTACTGCACGACGTCGCGGAGCCAGCCGACGGTGCCGGCCGAGACGGCCGCCTGCGAGACGCCCTCGGTCTCGAAGACCGGCGGGGCGTCGGTCTCGAGGTAGATCGCGAACGCCGACAGGCCCAGGTCGTAGGTCGAGATCCCGAAGAGCCAGTCGTCGTCCCACGCCTCCCGGGGCGCCATCTCGGTCAGGTGCCGCACGTGGATCGTGGAGACCACACCCTCCCGGGCGCAGTAGGTCTCGCCGTCGGCGGTCCGTACGCCGACGCAGCTGCCGCCCTCGAGCACCAGCTCGGTCACCGTGGTGTCGCAGACCACCGTGACGCCGAGGTCGTCCAGGCACCGGACGAGCGCGTCGGTGAGCGCGCCGGACCCGCCACGCGGGATGGTCCAGCTGCGCTTCTGGCGACCCGCCTGGATCGAGATGGCCAGCATGCCGGTGCCCCCGCCGTCGATCGGCTGGGCGGTCTGGAAGGCCTGCCAGGCGAGGTAGGCCTTGACGTGCTCGTTCTCGAACTCGCGGTCGATGACGTCGGCCGCGGTCATCAACCGCCGGCGCAACCACCGGCCACCTCGGGGGTGCTGCTCGAGTGCGGTCGGCAACGGGGTGCCGTAGCCGGGCGGGGTGAAGCTGGCGTCGCGCACCAGCCCCGAGATGGCGCCGTAGTCCTCGATCATCCGCCGGTAGGTCTCGGCGTCGGTGCGGGAGTAGCGCGCGAACTGCTCCACGGTGCGGTCGAGGTCGAGCCAGCTGGTGAACGGGCTGCCGTCCGGCAGCACGACGTGGGCGATCGGGTCCGGCATGTCGTAGACCAGGCCGTAGTCGGCGAGCAACCGCAGCTCGTCGTCGGCGAGCAGCGGGTTCGCCTGGATCAGGGTGTGCCCGGTGGAGCAGCTGTCGAAGCGGTAGCCCGGGTCGAGCAGCTCCTCGCTGGCGGCGCCTCCCCCCGGGATGCTGCGGGCGTCGAGCACCACGCACGAGTAGCCCGCGCGGGCGAGGTACGCGGCGGTGATCAGGCTGTTGTGCCCACCCCCGGCGATCACGAAGTCGACGGTCTCGGTCATCAGTGGCCTCCCCAGCCCGGGCGCGGCAGTCGCCGCAATCGATTGTGACGAGGGTAGGACCAGCAGTCGGTCTCGGGCAAGAGTCGATTACCAGAGAGGAATCGATTCTATGAGCCATCCCCCGTGCGGGACCGCTCCGCGCTCGCGGCCCCGTCGGGCATCGCCATGTGGGCCTCGAGCAGCGCCCCGGCACGCTCGGCGTCGCGCGAGAGGACGGCCTCGAGGATGGCGCGGTGCTCCCCTGCGACGTCCCGGTCGGGGTCGGGGTCGGGCACCCACACCCGGTGCAGCTCGGTGGCGTCCCAGAACCGCTCGCAGACGGCGAGCATCGGAGCATTGCCACAGGCCCGCAGCAGCGTGCGGTGGAAGTCGGCGTGCGCCCGCGCCCACGCCGGGTTGCGGTCACCTCCCGCGCCCTCCGGCGCGCGCGGCTCGCGCGCCAGGCGATGGTGGGCGGCAACCACGTCGGCCTCCCAGGCGACGTCACCGCGGCTGACCGAGAGCCGCAGCGTGGCCCCCTCGATCACGCAGCGGGCCTCGATCACCTCGGCGAAGGTCTCCGGGGAGAGGTCGGCCACGAAGAAGCCACGGTTCCGCTCGATCCGGACCAACCCCTGGGCGGACAACAGGTTGAGGGCCTCGCGCATCACGCCGGCGCTGACCCCCAGCCTCCGGCCGATCTCCAGCTGCTTGAGCCGCTCGCCCGGCTGCACCTGCCGCTCCAGGATGTCCGAGCGCAGCCGGTCGTAGACCTCGAGGGCGAGACTGTCGCTGTCTCCGCGGCGGACCACGGCGCAGAGTCTAACCTCAGGCGCGGAATCGATTGTGGGTCGACGACGACCACGGGCTCAGGCGAGCAGCCCCACGGGTCGCTCCAGGAGCCCGGTCAACGCCGCGAGCCAGCGCGCGGCGACGACGCCGTCGACCGGACGGTGGTCGACCGACAGGGTCAGCGTCATCACCGAGCCGGGCACGATCGCGCCGTCGGCGACGACCGGCTCCTCACGCACCGCGCCGACCGCGAGGATCGCGGCGTGCGGGGGGTTGATGATCGCGGCGAACTCCTCGACGCCGTACATGCCGAGGTTGGTGACCGTGATCGACCCGCCCTCGAGCTCGCCCTGTCGCAGCCGGCCGGCGCGGGCGCGCTCGGCGAGGTCGCGGACGGCCGCGGCGAGGGAGGAGATCGTGTGCCCGCCCACGTCGCGCACGACCGGCGTCACCAGCCCGCGGTCGGTGGCCACCGCGAGGGCGATGTCGGCCTCGGCCCACCGGCGTACGGCGGCGTCGGTCCAGGTGACGTTCAGCTCGGGGACCCGCTGGTGCGCGGCGGCGACCGCCTTCACGACCAGGTCGTTGACCGAGACCTTGACGACTCCGTCGAGCGTCTCGTTGAGGTCGGCGCGCAACGCGAGCAGCCGCTCCACCCGGACCGTGGCCCGGAGGTAGAAGTGGGGCGCCTCCCGCTTGCTGGCGACGAGCCGCTCGGCCGTGAGTCGACGCATCCGGCTGTGGGGCTCGTCGTGGAATCCGCCCGCCGCCTCAGGGGACCCGGCGGCGGGCGGAGACGGGGCGGGGCTCGCGGCACGGGCGGCGACGGCCGCCTCGACGTTGCGCCGCAGCACCCGGCCGCGGGGGCCGGTGCCGGTGATCTCCTCGATCGGGATGCCGGCGTCGCGGGCCAGCCGGCGTGCCAGCGGGCTGGCGAAGACCCGGCCGTTGGAGGTCGCCGGCGCGGGCGCCGGTGTCTCGTCGGGGGTCGGCGTCGGCGTGGTGACCGGCCCGGGCTCGGGCACGGGGGATCCCGAGCCCGGGTCGGTGTCGGGGACGTCCCGGCGCTGCGGGACGACGGGGTCGGTGGCCTGGTGGTCGGGGCCGGCCACCCCGAGCTCACGGAGCAGAGCGTCGAGGTCGGCCACCTGCTCGCCCGGGTCGGCGAGCACCGCGATCGGGGCACCGACGTCGACCTGGGAGCCGGGCCGCACCAGCGTCTTGAGCACGACGCCGCCACCCTCGGCCTCGATGTCCACGAGCGCCTTGTCGGTCTCGACGGTGGCCAGCGCGTCGGCGTCGGCGAACGACGCCTCCTCGGCCACGAGCCACTCGGCGAGCACCCCCGAGGTGTCGCTGGCCGCCAGGCCCGGCATCCGCAGCAGCCGCGTCACGTCAGTACCGCGCGATCTCGGTGAGCTCGGCGATGACCTCGTCCCTCTGGGCGATCGCCGCACGCTCGAGCACCCTGCTGATGCTGGGTGAGGCCTCGGCGCCGGTGACCCGGCGCACGGGGGCGTCGAGCAGGTCGAAGAAGCGGCGGTGGATCTCGTCGGCCAGCCAGCCGCCGTACGACGTGCCGACCGCCCCCTGCTCGGCGATCAGCACCTGGTTGGTCCGGGTGAGGCTCTCCTCGACGGTGTCCCAGTCGATGCTGGCCCGGTCGAGCCAGCGCAGGTCGATCACCTCGGCGTCGACCTGCCCGAACTCCTCGACCGCCTCCAGCACGAACGGCACCATGCCGAGGTAGCTCAGGATCGTGACGTCGTCCCCCGTCCGGCGCACCGCCGCCTTGCCCACGGGCAGGCAGTAGTCGAGGTCGTCGACGGGCGCGGGACCGACGGCGTTGTACAGGTCGACGTGCTCGAGGACGACGACGGGGTCCTCGCAGCGGAGCGCGGTGTTCATCAGGCCGACGTAGTCGTAGGGCGTGCTCGGCGCCACGATCCGCCACCCCGCCGAGGTGGCGAAGATCCCGGCCGGGTCCATGGAGTGCTGGGAGCCGTACCCGGTGCCCATGGCCACCTTGCTGCGCAGCACCAGCGGTACGGCGCCGCCCCCGCCGTACATGTGGCGGGCCTTGGCGACCTGGTTGAAGAGCTGGTCGGCGGCCACCCACATGAAGTCGGCGTACATGAACTCCACGACGGGGGTGAACCGGCCGTCGAGGGCCATGCCGAGGGCGAGGCCGGTGAAGGCGTTCTCGCTGATCGGGGTGCCGAGCAGCCGGTCGGGGAACCGCTCGCGCAGGCCGCGGGTGGCGCCGTTGGTGCCGCCGTTGAGGCGGTGGACGTCCTCGCCCAGGACGACGACCCCGGGGTCGGTCTCCATCCGGCGGCCGAGCACGGCGGCGATCGACTCGACCAGCGTGCCGTCCTGCACCGCGACCGCGTGCCCCTCGGGGGCGACGACGGGCGCGTCGGCGAGCTCGGAGAGGTCCCCGCGCACGCCGACGTCGACCCACGCGGGGTCGGGCCACTCCGACTCGCGGATCCGCCGCTGGCCGGGCTTGCCGCCGGGCAGCGGCTCCAGCAGGGTGCTGCCGATCTCCTCCATGACCGCCCGGGCCTGCGCGAGCGCCTCCTCGGCGCCACCCTCGCCGAGCAGACCGATCCGCTGCAGCTGCGCCGCGGTGACGGTGATCGGGTCGCGCTCCCGCCAGGCCTTCTCCTCCTCCTTGGTGCGGTAGCCGAAGGCGCTTCCGGCGAACCCGCCGTTCTGGTGGAAGTAGCGGTAGGTGTCGACCTCGACGACGGTCGCACCCCCGCCGCGGCGCATGTGGTGGACCGCCTCGGTCATCGCCAGGTGGACGGCCAGCGGGTCCTGGCCGTCGACCTTCCAGGAGGCCAGGTTGAAGCCCGGGCCGCGGGCCGACAGCCGCGGCTCGGCCGTCGCCTCCTCGACCGAGGTGGAGACGGCGTACCGGTTGTTCTCGATGAAGAAGCACACCGGGAGGGACCAGGCGCCCGCGAGGTTCATCGTCTCCAGCGTGGAGCCGATGTTGACGGCCCCGTCGCCGAAGTAGGTCACCGCGACCGCGTCGGTGCCGGAGCGCTGGTGGGCGAAGGCGAAGCCGGCGGCCTGCGGGACCCCACCGCCGACGATGGCGTTGGTGCCCATCGCGCCGGCGGCCTTCCACTGGAGGTGCATCGAGCCGCCGCGCCCGTGGCTCCAGCCACGGTCGAGCCCGGCGATCTCCGCAAGCGTCCGCAGCAGCACCTCGCGCATCTCCTCGGTGGGCGGCGCGAGCGGGTCGATGCCCTTGGGCTCGACGTGGTGGAGCGCCTTGGCGAGGAACTGGTGGTGGCCCCGGTGGGATCCGTTGACCGAGTCGGCGCTGGTGAGGGCCAGCACCGAACCGACGGCGCCGCCCTCCTGGCCGATGCTCGAGTGGGCGGGGCCGTGGATCAGGCCCGCCCCCGCCAGGTCGAGCACGTGCTGCTCGAAGGCGCGGATCCAGACCAGCTGCGCCAGGAACGTACGCAGCAGCGCAGGGTCGGCCGCGTCCCAGTCGTCGTCGCCGGAGACGACCGCCACCCACGGGGCCGCGGGCTGGAGCGGGCGGTGCTGGGGCATGGGTCCCTCCCTCGACTGCGGCTCGGCTGCGCCTGCACTGTGGCACAGGGTTGGATCCAAAATCCAGAGTTGGGAGTGATGGACACCACACGATGACGCGTGGTTTGCTGAGCGGGCTCGGCATTTCGGATCCAGAAAGGTGCCAGATGGGACTGCCCGGCCTCCGGCGGCTCGACCACGTCGGGCTCACCGTCCCCGACCTCGAGCAGGCCCACCGGTTCCTCGTGGACGTCCTCGGCTGCGACTACCTCTACTCGCTGGGCCCGTTCTCCCACCCCGACCGGGACGACGACTGGATGGCCACCCACCTCGACGTCCACCCCCGCGCGGTGATGGTCGAGAACCGCTGGTTCCGGCTGGGCGAGCAGCACTTCGAGGTCTTCCACTACTCCTCCCCCGACCAACAGGTGGTACGGCCGCGCAACAGCGACGTCGGCGGTCACCACATCGCCCTCTACGTCGACGACCTCGACGCCGCGATCGACCACCTGCGGGAGCACGACGTCGAGGTGTTCGCCGGCCCGACCGCCAGCCGCGGCCCGGCGGAGGGCAACCGGTGGATCTACTTCCGGGCGCCCTGGGGCCTGCAGATGGAGCTGGTCTCGGCGCCGGGCGGGAAGAAGTGGGACCGGGAGAATCCACGGTCATGAGCACCGACGAGAGCACCGGCATCGGCAGCACCCGCGTGGCGGCGTACCTCCGGGAGGCGATCCTGGGCGGCGAGCTGCGGCCCGGCGACCGGATCCGGCAGGAGGAGGTCGCCGCGAGGCTCGGCGCCAGCCGGCTTCCGGTGCGCGAGGCGCTGCGGATGCTCGAGGCCGAGGGCCTCACCGAGCACGCGCCGCACAAGGGAGCGCGGGTGCCGCGTCTGTCCCAGCACGAGGTCGACGTGATCTACCGGATGCGCGAGCGGCTCGAGCCGCTGGCGCTCGCCGAGAGCCTGCCCCAGCTGACCGAGGGCGACCACGAGCAGCTCGCCGAGGTGCAGCAGCGGATCGAGGACCTCCAGGACGGTGACCTCGAGAAGTTCCTCGACCTCGACCGCGAGTTCCACATGCTCACCTACTCCGGCTGCACCATCGACCCGCTGATGTCCAACGTGACCCGGCTCTGGAACTCCACGCAGCCCTACCGCCGCAGCTTCGTCGCGCTCGGGGGGCGCAGCCGGATGTGGGTGGTCAACTCCGAGCACCGGCTGATCCTGGACGCCGTCGTACGCCGCGACGCCGACGACGGCGAGCGCTTCCTCGGTGGCCACATCCGCCGCACCCGGATCGAGCTCGGGCTGCACCCCGAGGTGTTCACGTGACCGGGCTCGTCGTCAACGGTGCCCCGGTCACCGTCGAGGGCGACCCGGACACCCCCCTGCTGACCGTGCTGCGCGACGACCTCGACCTGGTCGGCACCCGGTTCGGGTGCGGCCAGGGACTGTGCGGCGCCTGCTTCGTGCGGCTCGGTGCCGCCGTGGTGCCGTCGTGCCAGACGCCGGTGTGGCAGGCCGAGGGCCAGTCGGTGACCACGGTCGAGGGACTGTCCCACGACGGGTCGCCCCACCCGGTCCAGCAGGCCCTGCTCGACCGGCAGGCCGCCCAGTGCGGCTTCTGCATCTCCGGGATCGTGGTCCGCGCGGCCGCCCTGCTCGAGGAGGAGCCGGACGCCGACGCCGAGCGGGTGGCCGAGGCGCTCGACCGCAACCTGTGCCGGTGCGGCGCCCAGGGCCGGATCGTCGCCGCCGTGCTCGCCGCGCAGGAGGCAGAGTGACCGAGCTCCCCGCGCACGTCCGGGCCAACCCCAGGCTCGGCAGCTGGCTGTCGGTGGCCGACGGCCAGGTGCGGGTGCGGATCGGCAAGGTCGAGCTGGGTCAGGGCATCACGACCGCACTGGCCCAGGTCGCCGCCGACGCGCTCGGCGTACCCCTGGCGCGGGTGCGGATGGTGCCCGCCCACACCGCCCTCGGCCCCGACCAGGGGCTGACGGCCGGCAGCCTGTCGGTGCTCCAGTCGACGCCGGCGCTGCGACACCTGGGGGCTGTGGTCCGTGGCCTGGCCGGGCCCACGGACCCGCTCGACCCCTACCTCGCCCGGCTCGCCGGGCTGGACCCGGACCTGGACCTGCGCGCGTACGCCGCCGACGCCGCACCGGCCGAGCCGGTGGCGGTCGGTTACAGCGCGTCGCGGCTCGACCTCCCCGACAAGGTGCTGGGCCGACCCCGCTACCTCGCCGACCTGCGGCCACCGGGGCTGCTCCACGCCCGGGTGCTGCGGCCGCCGTCGGTCGGCGCCGCGCTGCGCGAGGTCCCCGAGGGCTGGAAGGCCCCCGGGGTGACGCTGGTGCGGGACGGGTCGTTCCTCGGGGTCGTCGGCGAGCGCGAGGCCGACGTCGACCGCGGGCTGGAGGAGCTGCGAGCCGCCGCGACGTGGGACGAGCAGGAGCTGCTGCCCGACGAGGACGAGCTCGACGGCTGGCTCCGGTCGGGGCAGCACGAGGAGGTGCCGGTCCTCGACGAGGAGGGTGCGCCGGACCACGCGACCGCGACCCTCTCCGCGCGCTACGGCAGGCCGTTCCTGCTGCACGCCTCCATCGCGCCGAGTGCCGCGCTCGCCCGCTGGGACGGCGACCGGCTCCGGGTGTGGTCGCACAGCCAGGGCATCCACGCGCTGCGCGACGCGCTCGCGGCGACCCTGGGGCTCGAGCCCGACCGGGTCGAGGTCGAGCACGTCGAGAACGCCGGGTGCTACGGCCACAACGCTGCCGACGACGCCGCGCTGGACGCCGCGCTGCTGGCGCGGACCGTTCCGGGCCGGCCGGTGCTGCTGCGGTGGACCCGCCCCGACGAGCTCGCCTGGGGCCCGCTCGCACCGGCGATGAGCGCGACGGCGTCCGCGACCGTGACCGAGGGCCGGATCACCGGCTGGCGCTACGACGTGTGGGGCCCGGGACACTCCTCGCGGCCCGGGTTCCGAGGTGCGCCCGGACTGCTGGCCGGCGCCCACCTCGCCACACCAGTGGCCCTCCCGCCGCCGACCGACCCACCCCTGGCCGCCGGCGGCGGCACCACCCGCAACGCCGTCCCGCTGTACGACGTCGGCGCCCGAGCCGTGACCGGCCACCGCAAGACCGACTCGCCGCTGCGTACCTCCGCGATGCGCGCGCTCGGGGCCCACCTCAATGTGTTCGCGATCGAGAGCTTCGTCGACGAGCTGGCCGACGCGGCCGGCGTCGACCCGCTCGCCTTCCGGCTCGCCCACCTGTCCGACCCGCGGGCGGCGCACGTCGTCGAGACGGCCGCCCGGCTGGGTCACTGGGACGGGACCACCGACGGGGACGTGGGGCGCGGCCTCGGGTTCGCCCGCTACAAGGACCGGGGCGCCTACTGCGCCGTGCTGGCCGAGGTCGAGGCCACCGCCGAGGTCCGGGTACGCCGGCTCACCGTGGTCGCCGACGTCGGAGAGGTGATCAACCCCGACGGCGTCCGCAACCAGCTGGAGGGCGGCGCGGTCCAGGCGACGAGCTGGACGGTGCGCGAGCGGGTGCGCTTCGACCGCAGTCGGCTGCTCTCGGTGGACTGGGAGGCCTACCCCCTGCTGCGGTTCACCGAGGTCCCGGAGGTCCGGGTCCACCTGGTCGAGAGCGACGCCCCCGCCGTGGGGGCCGGCGAGGCCGCCCAGGGACCGACGTCCGCCGCGATCGCCAACGCCGTCCACCGCGCGCTCGGCGTGCGCGTCCGCCACCTGCCGCTGACGGCCGAGGCCGTCGTCCGTGTCATCGAACAGTCCGAGTGAGGAGAGAAGGATGCCCAGGATCAGCTACGTCCCGATGTCGGAGATGGACGAGGTGATGCGCGCCGAGATGGAGCGCTGCGCCCGTGACGGCACCCCGCGCCCCGAGTCGTCGGCGGTACGGGCACACGCCCCGGAGGTCTTCAAGACCTTCACCGAATACTGGCACGCGACCTTCCGCACCGGCGAGCTCGACCACGCCGTGAAGGAGCTGTGCCGGCTCTACATCACCCGCACGACCAACTGCCAGTTCTGCGGCAACCAGCGCTCGTCGACGGCCGGTCTCCCGGAGTACGCCGACGACGACCTGCTCAACTTCGAGTCCTCCGCGTCGTACGACGACCGCCAGAAGGCGGCCCTGGCCTACGCGCAGGCGATCGCCTGGGGCGAGCAGGACCTCGACGGCCTGTGGTCGCGGCTGCACCAGCACTTCGACGAGCGCGAGCTGGTCGAGCTGGGCTGCTTCGTGGCTCTCACCTTCGGTCAGCAGTCGTGGATCCGGCTGCTCGGCATCGGCCACCAGGAGTACGACGTGGACGGGATCGACTCGACGGCCGGGCTGGCCGAGGGCGTCGCGCGGTGACCACCGCCGACGTCGCCACGGCGCCGGCTCCGCTCCAGGTCGAGCCAGTGGCCGGCTCGGACCGACCGGCGCAGTACCTCCTGGCCGAGACCCTCGACGGTCTCTACGTGCCCTACGCGCTCCGCCTGCCCGACGGCCCGGGGCCCCACCCGTTCGTGGTGGTCGCCTACGGCAACGGCGGCGGCGGCCTCGCCTGGTTGCGCGACCGGGTCCACCGCTACCGGCACGTCACCGACGTGCTGCTCGACGCCGGCTACGCCTGCGCCTGGATCCGCTACCGCACCGAGGTCGAGCTCGGCTACCAGAACGGCGGCCGCCTGCGCACGACCGTGCGGCAGGGCATGGGCCTGATGAACCGCGCCCCGCTGGAGTACGAGGACGAGGTCGCCGTGCTCCGCGACGCCGCCGCCCGTCCCGACATCGATGCGGAGCGGCTGTTCCACGTCGGCGTCAGCCATGCCGGCGAGATGCTGTTCAAGCTGCTGTCGCACTACCCGGGCCTGCTGCGCGCCGGGGTCGCCGCGGAGCCGGCGTGCCACGAGCTGCTCACGTTGCGGCTCGAGGACGAGCCGACCGTCACCAGCGACGGCGGGCTGCGGGACATCGAGAGCATGGAGATCCGTGGCGTGGACCGGGCCAGGAGCCGCGTCGCGGACCCCGAGGAGGTGGCCGCGCGACTCAACGCGGTTGACATCCCGGTGCTGGTCCTCGGGCGCGAGGAGGACGAGCTCCAGGGCATCTTCCGGCTCACCTACGAGCTGCTCGCCGAGCGCCGTGAGGACGCGGAGTGGCGCTCGTGGTCGCACGACGTGCACGGCTACCTCTACCCGGAGGGCGACGAGACCCCCGAGGTCGACGAGGTGCAGCGCGAGGCGCTCGCCGTGGTCGTCGACTTCCTCGACCGGCACAACACCTGATGGAGGAGCACGGCATGGACCGTCCGATCGGACGCGTGGGCTTCGTCGGCCTCGGCGCGATGGGCAGCGGCATCGCCCGCCGGATCATGGACGCCGGCCACGACGTCGTCGTCTGGAACCGCACCCGAAGCAGGGCCGACGACCTGCTCGCCGCCGGCGCCGGCTGGGCCGACACGCCCCGCGAGGTGGCCGCCGGCTGCGAGGTCGTCTTCACGATGCTGACCAACACCGCGGCGATCGAGGGTGCCGCCCGGGGCGACGACGGCCTGCTCGCCGGGCTCGGCCCGGGGAAGGTCTGGGCCGACCTCAGCACCATCGCCCCCGACGCCAGCGTCCGGCTCTCCGAGGAGGTCGCCGCGACCGGTGCGCGCTACCTCGACACGCCCGTGTCGGGCAGCCCGGCCACCCTGGCCGCCGGCCAGATGTCGGTGATGGTCGGCGGCGACCGGGCGGCGTACGACCGGGTCGAGGGGCTGCTGCACGCGATCGGCCCGAAGGTCACCTACATCGGCCCGAACGGCCACGCGATCCTCACCAAGGTCGCCATCAACCTCTCGCTCGTGGTGTCGGTGACGGCGTTCGCGGAGGCGGTCACCCTGGTCGAGAAGGCAGGCGTCGACCGGGCTGCCGTGGTCGACGCGGCGCTGAAGAGCGTCATCGCCTCGCCGGTGATCGGCTACCGGGCGCCGCTGCTGGTCGACGACGACACGGTCTACGCCGACGTCGAGCTGCAGCAGAAGGACCTGGTGCTGGCCCAGGACCTGGGCCGGAGGCTGGGGGCGATGGTGCCGACCTGCTCGGCCGCGAGCGAGATGCTCAGCGCGGCGCGCAGCAGCGACCTGGCCGACCGCGACTTCCTGGTGAGCGTGGCCGACGTCTACCGACGAGCTGCAGGAGTGACCCGATGACCGACCCGCGCCCGCCCTTCCGCACGACGATCCACGACGTCCCCCTCGAGCAGAACCTGCGCGAGGACGAGGGCTGGGTCGACATGCAGGTGCAGTACCTCGTCAACTCCGAGCGCGGCGACTCCGACGGCCTCACCGTCGGCCGGACCGTGCTGCCACCGGGCGCTCGCCACGACCGCCACCTGCACACCGACGCCGACGAGTTCCTGGTGGTGATGTCCGGACGGGGTGAGGTCCACACCAACACCGGTCGCGAGCCGTCCCGGGCCGGCGACGTGATCTTCACCCCGCGCGGCAACTGGCACGGCTTCGTCAACACCGGTGACGAGGACGTGCTGCTGATCTGGGGCTGGAGCGGGGCCGGGTCGCTGGCTGCCGCCGGCTACGGGCTCCCCGACCCCGACGACGACTTCGACGACCCGTCGTGAGCGACCTCGACCAGAGGATCCTGCGGGGTACGACGGGACTGCTGGCCGGCGTACCGTCACGCGCGGGGCTGGTCGGCTGGAAGCTGGGCTTCGGCGCTCCGACGGCGCTCGCCTCCCTCGGCACCGACCGCCCGCTGGTCGGCGTGCTCCCCCGCGAGCGGCTGCTGCCCGACGGGGCCACCGTCGAGGTCTCGGGCTGGACCCGGGCCGTGCTCGAGGCCGAGGTCGCCGTCCACCTGCGCGACGACGTGGGCCCCGGCAGCTCCCCCGAGGCCGCGCTCGCCGCGGTCGACGGGTGGGCGCTGGCCATCGAGCTCGCCGACATCGACCACACCCCCGACGACGTCGAGCGGATCCTGGCGGGCAACATCTTCCATCGCCACCTCGTGCTCGGACCGCTCGTCGGGTCGCGACCGTCGTCGTCGGCCTTCGCGGTCCTGCACGACGGCGAGGTGGTCGCCGGCACCGATGCGCCGGAGGAGCTCACCGGCGAGCTGGGCTCGGTGCTCGCCGCAACCGCCGGAACGCTCGCCGCCTGCGGCGAGGCCCTGTCTGCCGGTGACGTCGTCATCACCGGCTCGGTGGTCCCACCCGTCGGCCTCTCCAGCGGCCGGTACGACGTCGACGGCGGCGAGCTGGGCGGGCTGTCGGTGCTCATCCAGGCGTGACAGATCGGCACCGACTCGCAATCGGTTGTCACGTGTCGGGTGCGTCGGAAACCCTTCGTTGACGCCCATGTGAGCATGTGACTAGCATCACAGGTCACTCATGGTGCATACGTTTGCACCCCGGCAATGCATGGGGAGAAAGCACCCGGTTCCGACATGAAATCCACTCTCACTCCCCCGTGGCGGGGGGCGGTCGTGCTCGCCTCGACCCTGGTGCTGGCCACGACGGCCACCATCGTCGCCAGTGCAGGTCCCGCTCAGAACACGCGTCCGGCGGCGGCGCCCGGATCCGTCGACATGGTGCTTCTCGGAGGCAAGATCTCCACCCTCGACGAGAGCAACCGGACCGTCTCCGCGCTCGCGGTCGAGGACGGTCGGATCGTGCGGGTCGGGACGGACAAGCAGGTGCGCAAGCTCGCCGGCGCCGGCACCCGGGTCGTCCAGCTCCAGGGCCGCCGCGTCATCCCCGGACTGATCGAGGGCCACCTCCACGCGTTGCGCACCGGCTACCACTGCTGGACGCAGACGGTCCGGCTCGACCAGGTCACCACCCGGGCCGCGGCGCTCCAGGCGCACGCCGACAAGGCCGCCGAGCTTCCCGACGGTGCGTGGATCTGGACCACCGCCGGCGGCTGGAACATCGGCCAGCTCGACGACTCCGCTCCGTTCACGCTCGCCGAGCTCAGCGCAGCTGCGCCGGACAACCCGGTCTGGGTGACCGGGTCCGGGATCACGGGAGCCCGCGTCAACCAGGCGGCGCTCGACGCGGCCGGGCTGACGGCGTCCTCGCCGGGCGTCGAGGTCGACGGCTCGGGCAACCCCACGGGTGGGATCTCCGGCGCCGCCAACACCACCGCAGGCGCGACCATCCGGGCCCAGCTCGACCAGCTGGGCATCGAGGGCGAGGCGCAGTGCCTCTCCGACTTCCTCGACGAGGCCGCGAGCCGCGGGCTCACCTCGATCAAGGACGCCGGGGGCAACAACGCTCCCTGGGGCACGACCGGCGCGATCAGCGACGGGCTCCACGGCGAGGAGCCCGGCATGTACCTCTACCGCAACGAGGGGCTGCCGGTCCGCATCGCCTACCACCAGATGTCCCGCTACGCCGGCCCGGTCGCGGCCATGGAGGACCTGCGCAACGCGGTCGGCTTCCTCGGTGACGACTGGTTCAAGTACCTCGGCCCGGGCGAGGACACGATGGCCACCGACGCCGGCTACTCCGACTTCACGACCATGGCTGCGCGCAAGCAGCTCAGCCTGGAGACCCATGTCGGCGACATCGAGGCGATCCTGGCGGGCTTCGAGGCCGCCGCCTCCGTCGCACCCGTGGACGGCCTCGAGTGGCGGATCGCCCACCCCGCGGACGGACAGCCGTCGGACGAGCAGATCGCTCGCGCCAAGGCCCTCGACGCCGGGTGGATCCTCACCTTCTCCTCGGTGCGCAACGGCGCCGACGGGCCGCGCTACCGCTCGGTGCTCGAGCAGGACGGCAAGTTCTGCCTCGCCTCGGACGCGATGAACGTCGCCCCGTGGCAGCCGTTCCAGAATCTCTGGTACGTCACCACCGGCCAGACCATGCTCCCCGGCGTGGAGGGGGTGCCCGCCGACCAGCGGCTCAGCCGGCTCGAGGCGCTGCGCCACCAGACCGTCGAGTGTGACTGGACGATCGACCAGGAGGGCCAGGTCGGGTCGCTCGAGGTCGGCAAACTGGCCGACCTGCTGGTCCTCGACCAGGACTACTTCCAGGTCCCGGCCGAGGACATCCGCTCGATCCGGCCGTTGCTGACGGTCGTCGGCGGCGAGGTCTCGTGGTCCTCCGGTCCCTACCGGAACCTGCGCTGAGCACCGCCCGGGTCCCGGGCCGGCCCCCCGCCGGCCCGGCCCCGGGTTCTCCGTGCTCAGCGATTGGATGGGTGTGGGTGCGGCAGCTGTTGCCGGCTCCTGTCTCGCGTCCTATGCGGCGGTTTGACGCGGTCGCGCGACGCAACTGCCCAGCGCGTCCTGCGGCGAGGCCGACGCTCGTAGATCTCAGCGATGGGGGCCGTCCCCCATTTATGGGGCGGGCCTCGCGGAAACCACAAGGAGGCGAAGCCGGCGTCTCAGTAGGTGCCTTCCAGTTGAATGTCGCTGTGGCTGAAGAGACTGGTCCCACCGACTCGCAGTTCAAGATGATCTGGGAGCGCAATCTCTGCCCAGACATCGAGAAGTTGATGGCACGAGTCGACGACCGCGACGAGTTTCAGGTGCATCCCCAGTCATGGTTGGGCGAGGACGATATGTGGGCCGACCCGTTCCAGGTCTCTCATGCGGTGAAGCAGTGCCTCGTCGCGGCCGTAGATCATCTGCACGCCTGCAAGGTTCTTGTCGCCGACGCTGGAGCAATGCACCTCGCGGCACCTGCATCTTTGGTGCGCGGATCGTTGGAGAACGCCGCCGCAGCTTTCTGGATGCTTCACCCAAAGGATCGCGCTGTTCGGGTGACCAGGGCACTTCAATGGCGAGCCAAGGATGCACACGACGAGTACGTCGCCCTGGCCGGGATCAATCCCGAGGCCGAGCCGAAGAAGGAGGCACAGCGGGGCGGCTTGCTGAGGTCGCCGCACGGCACAGTGAAGTCGGCGCGAGAGTCCTATCCAAAGGGTTAACCAGCACGGCGATGGTTGAGTACGCCGACCAGAACACACGCAATGACGTCCAGGTCCTCCTCATGTGGCGGATGTGCTCGGGGTTCGCGCACGGTAGGCAGTGGGCGGCCTTGTCGTGGGGGTTGAGGGAGACCTTCCCGACCTCGAACCCCGATGTGCTGTCGGTGAAGTTCACCAACGATTTGTCGCGCATCGTGATGATGACTTTGACCGCGACTCACCTCATCAACGAGGTCGAGAAGCTGCACGCCAAACGGGCACGCCGGTAGCCGTCGGCTCCCGCCGAAGCTACGCGGCGACCCGCGACCAGACCATCTCCAGGGCGTCTGCTCCACTGTGAACCTGGTTGGCGAGGGACGGGTAGACGACGAACTCGTGCGGGATGAACGGCCAGCGGCGTCCGAGGGTAGCGACCGCGAGCGAGGCGCGTCAGGGGCCGCGTCAGTCTGCCGCCTGCCGGCCTCATGCGCCGATGTACTAGAAGGGTTCCGCGCTGAGTCCCTCCGTGTTGGCTCGTTGGAAGCACAGCCCGACTCATGAAGCACCGTCTAGCATCGGCTGCGGACGCTACTCGACGGGGAAGGGGCAGCGTGGCCGCGGACTCAGCCGACGAAATCCTGGATTGGCTTCGAGGGCAGTGGCCTGCCGATGGTCCAGCCGTCGTCTACCTTGAGGGAATTGCCGGGCTCGGAAAGAGTCATCTTGGTCGCCAACTCCAGTCGGCGTGGCACGGACCATGCGCTCGTGTGGACGTCCCTGACGGAGGCGTGACTCTGGAGGATCTGCTGCTCGACATGGCGACCCGTTTCGACGATGTTGGTGAACATCGGCTGGCCGCTCGAGAGGATCTCGACCTTTGGTCGGGCTACGTAGACGTCATGCGGAGCGGGACCTCTCTCCTGATCATCGACAACGCGGAGCGTCTTCAAGATCCGCTCACCCAGATGCCTTCGGTAGGTCTTCGCAAGGTGGTGGAGGGCGCCCTCGCAGGTGGAGCTGGACGCGTCCTGCTCCTCACGAACCATGCGCCTGCGGACGGCATGTGGCTGGAGGGTTGCCGCCGAAAGATTCTGCGGCCCCCAGGTGCTGATGACGCGCAGCGGCTCTTGGATGCACTTCTGAGGGATCGCGGCAAAGAGCACGAGATTCCGCCACAGCAGCGCACTGACGTCGTCCGGTGGCTCGGCGCCAATCCCCGTGCGCTGCGAGCCCTCGTGGCATGCCTTGGCGAGGAGCCCTTGGAGTCGCTCATAGAACTCGAGCCTGACGCATGGGAGTTGCGCGACGAGGTTGTTTCTCCCGCGTTGATCCAGAAGCTCGAGACGTATTTCTTGACGCGTACATTGGACCAGTTGGATAGCAACGCACTCGTCCTGCTCGAGATGCTGTCCATTTATCGAAAGCCGTTCCGCGGCGCGGCGATCGAGCGACTGTCGAACGTGGTCGCAAACGTTTCATTGGCGAGAAGTCGTCTCGCAAGCAGATATCTGATCGATGTTGATCGGAACTACTACACCCTCCATCCCATCATTAGACGGCTGGCACGAAAGCGGATAGCTGAAGACCCGAAGCGAGAGCAGAATGCCCACCGTGCCGCAGCGGATCACTTTTCGAGGAGCCTCAGGCGTCCGACGGGCCCCGCAAAACTCCATCTTGTGGGTGAGACCTTCGTTGAGGCTCGGTATCACCTGCTCGCTGCTGGCCGAGACTCCGACTTCGAGGCCCTCGCCTCGGACTACAGGCGTGAACTCCTTGCCCAATACCGTAGTCCTACAGCAATGCCAGCCGACGAAACTTCTCGGAGACATCTCCTATCGACTCTCCAAGGTGCGCTCGGAGCCTCAGATGACGGGTACTCAGCGCTCCGGGTTCTGCTCGCGCGGCTCCTACTGGATCGAGGACAGCACGACGGCGATCGCCTCGCACTCCGTCAACTAACGCTCGCGTCAAGAGACTCCAAGGATCCGTACTGTTGGAAAGCCCGCCTCGAGTTGACGCTTAAGTTTGAAGGCAACACTGCTGGCCGGGCGGTTGCCGAGCAAGCGCTATCTGCACTCAATCCAGCTAACGCTCGTTATCCAGTGCTCGGCTACGCTGCCGGTCTAATCCGAGCCAATGACCCTGTCTTGGACACTCAGGCGCTGGATTGGCTCGATCGCCATCGGGATAGCGTGCCCCGCGATTCGTCGTATGGACTGTTTACTGCCGCAGCTTTCGTCTTGTCGCGCAATCGGCGTCGACCTGAGGCGGTCGATGTCTTGCTAGTTGGTCATGAACATGTTGGCGGTCAAGACCCGAACGCCTGGCGACTCTTAGAAGAAGCAGCATTCATCGCCGCAGCAACTAGAGATCAGGATGGTCTTGCACGTGTTCGGGCGAAGGCCCTGACAGATCGCCGCGAAAGTGACCTTGTCACTCTGTGCGACGTCCTCACGCTCCAGTCCGCTGGCCGGTGGAGCGAGGTCTCGGCAGCCGTCGGAAACTGCCGCTCACTCTCTGTCGTGGCGCAGAGCGCGTTTTCGCTCTTGTGCTCGGGCGATCCAGGCGGCGCTACGACACTGCTCACACAGCAGGACGTCGGCCAGAACCGAACTGGGGCGTGGCTCCGTGCGCTGGTCGCCCTCTGCGCCGGGCGTCCCGACATTTATGCGGCGGAGATCCAGACTTGCGTCTCCGCGAGATTGGGCCCGGCGCAGTCCCCAGATCCGGCCCTATGGCTGTCCGTCTGGGACGAGGTCCCCCATGGGGTGGAGAACTTTCCTGCCTTCTACTTCCCGAGACTCCCTCAGTCCCTAACGGGGCTCGATTTCGATCTCGTTCGCCTACCCGAAGACGGATCAGCTACCTCAGCTGTAGACCATGAATTGCTGCGGCTGCCAACCGTGCAAGATTCGAAGTCCTTCGATGATGCCATCGAATGTTCTGACGACTACACCACAATGCCTTCCCTAATCACTGTGAACGGAGATCTTATTATGAGTAAGGACATTTATAACGTTGCGGGGCAGGCAGGCGCCGTCGGGCGAGGTGCCTCCGCGCCTGGGGCGACGTTCAATCAGGTGGTGTCTCAGATGAACGCTGCGCAACTCATGGAACTCACTACGGAACTCTCGCGCCTACGCGAAGCCATGCGGGAGGCTGCGACCACGCCGGAAGAGGACATGGCGGTGGCAGAGGTTGCTCGCGCGGAGGTTGCAGCGCGCAACGGCGACACCGACGACTGCGAGCGAGCGTTGTCCCGCGCTGGTGGATGGGCTTGGAAGACCGCAAACGCCATCGGGACATCCTTGGCAGCTGGCGCTCTGAAAGCCGCACTCGGTCTCTAGCGTGCTGCGTCGTGTCGAAGCAGAATGCCTTGGCGTTGCGTGCGCTTACGCCACAACGGCGTACTCGATGCGTTAGTCATTCTGGGCGGAGTGGGCGCGGCTGCGGGGACAACGGAATCCGTCGCGGGGCTGTCAGAACCCGCGGGATTCCACACTGGTGTTCGAACATGTGTTCGAGTAGACTGTCTCCATGACAGCGGTCCTCGACCTTCACCCGCACCCGGGCCACCCGGGTGTGGTGGTCGCGGGGGTGCACGAGGCGCTCGACGGGCTCGGGCCGGTGGAGCTGGAGCCGGGGGAGTACGCCGCGGTGGTCACCGACGTCGACCGGGCCGTGCGGCGACTCGAGGGGCTGAAGCTGCGGCTGGTCGCCGCCGCGGAGAAGGCGCAGGTGCCCCAGCAGTCCGGCGCCCGTTCCGCCGGTGCCTGGGTCGCCCGGCAGACCCGCTCCGGGTCGGCCCGCGGGGCCCGCGACGCCCGGCTGGCCGGTGACCTCGACAGCCGGCTGCCCGACACCGCGGACGCGCTGGGCGAGGGGGAGATCTCCGGCGAGCACGCCGAGGTCATCGCCCACGCCGTCCGCCGACTCCCCGCCGGCCTCACCCCCGACCAGGTCGCCACCGTCGAGGCCTCCCTGGTCGGGAAGGCCAAGCGGCTCGACCCCCACCAGCTGCGCCGCGCCGCCCGCCGTGCCCTGGCCGCCGTCGAGCCCGACCCGAGGGTGGTCGACGCCGAGGAGGACGCCCAGGTCACCGACGAGGAGGAGCAGGCCAGGGCCCGGAGCCGCCTCACCCTCCACGACAACGGCGACGGCACCACCACCGGACACTTCACCGTCCCCACCCTCGCCGCCTCGATCCTGCGCAAGGTCCTCGACGCGATGACCGCACCCCGCCGCACGCCCGGCCGGACCACCCGTGGGGGCCCCGGCACCGACTGGGCTCACGCCCGCGGGGAGGCGTTCAGCCAGGTCCTCGAGCACCTCCCGGTCGACCACCTCCACGGCAAGGTCGCCGCCACCGTCGTGGTCACCCTCGACCTCGAGGTCCTCCGAGGCCAGCTCAAGGCCGCCCGCCTCGACACCGGCGACCTCGTCTCCGCCGCCGAGGCCCGCCGCCTCGCCTGCCAGGCCGGCCTGGTGCCCGCCGTCCTCGACGGCCCCAGCCTTCCCCTCGACCTCGGACGCCAGAAGCGCCTCTTCACCGAGGCGCAACACCTCGCCGGCGCCACCCGCCACACCAGCTGCGCGGCCGACGGCTGCCAGGTGCCCTACGCCTGGTGCGAGCTCCACCACCGACGACCCTGGGCCCCGGGCGGCCCCACCGACCTGCGAGACATGGTCCCCCTGTGCGGCTTCCACCACCGCCGGATCCACGCAGGCGGGACGGTCCCCCTCCGCACATGAGCGAAGGACGGACTCACCAGGTGACGGCGACGTACTTGCTCTCCAGGTAGTCGAGCATGCCCTCGTGGCCGCCCTCGCGACCGATGCCGGACTGCTTCGTGCCGCCGAAGGGGGCGGCCGGGTCGGACACCAGGCCGCGGTTGAGGCCCACCATGCCGGCGTCCAGCCGCTCGCTCACCCGCAGACCACGGGCCAGGTCGCCTGTGTAGACGTAGGAGACCAGCCCGAACTCGGTGTCGTTGGCCATCGCGATCGCGTCGTCCTCGTCGGTGAAGGTCAGCACGGGGGCCACCGGGCCGAAGATCTCCTCGCCCAGGATCTCCGAGCCCAGCGGTACGCCGGTCACCACCGTCGGCTCGTAGTACCAGCCCGGCCGGTCCGGGCGCCGTCCGCCCGTCACCACCCGGGCCCCCGCCGAGACCGCCCCCTGCACCAGCTCGTCGACCTTGACCGCGGCCTCCTCGTTGACCAGCGGCCCGACCTGCGTGTCGTCGTCGGTGCCGGGGCCCAGCGTCAGCGCCGACATCCGCTCCGCCAGCCGCTGCGAGAAGTCCTCGGCGACGTCGGCGTGCACGTAGAAGCGGTTGGCGGCGGTGCAGGCCTCGCCTGCGTTGCGCATCTTCGCCACCATCGCGCCCTCGACCGCCGCGTCGAGGTCGGCGTCCTCGAAGACCAGGAACGGCGCGTTGCCGCCCAGCTCCATCGAGCAGTTCACCACCTGGTCGGCCGCCTCCTTCAACAGCACCCGGCCCACCTCGGTCGAGCCCGTGAACGACAGCTTGCGCACCCGCGGGTCGTGCAGCATCGCCGAGACCACCTTCCCGGAGCTGCGGGAGGGCAGCACGCTCACCACCCCCTCCGGCACCCCGGCGTCAGCGAGGATCCGGGCCATCAGCAGCGCCGTCAACGGGGTGTCGGACGCCGGCTTCAGGATCACCGGGCACCCTGCCGCAAGAGCCGGGCCGATCTTGCGGGTCGCCATCGCGGCCGGGAAGTTCCACGGCGTCACCAGCACCGCGATCCCGACCGGCTGCTGCAGCACCACGATCCGGTTGGCCCCCGAGGGCGCCGTCATCACAGTCCCCGCCGCCCGCACCGCCTCCTCGGCGTACCACCGGAAGAACTCCGCGGCGTACGCCGTCTCTCCCCGGGCGTCCGGCAGCGCCTTGCCGTTCTCGAGCGAGATCAGGTGGGCGATCTCGTCGGCACGTGCGGTCATCAGCTCGAAGGCACGGCGCAGGACCTCGGCACGCTCGCGGGGAGCCGTGGCCGCCCACGCCGGTGCCGCCGCCTCGGCGGCCGCGACGCACGCCAGCGCGTCCTCGACGGTGCCGTCGGCCACCGAGGTCAGCACGTCGCCGGTCGCCGGGTCGAGCACGTCGAACCGGCCGCCGTCGGAGGCCGGCGCCGCCCGACCCCCGATCCACAGGTCCAGCGGCAGGTCGGCCAGCGCGGAGAGCGAGAAGTCGCCCACGGATCACACCTCTCAGTCAGGGCCCGGGTCAGTAGGGGTTGGCGACGAACAGCTCCTGCGCCGGGAAGAGGGTCATCACCTGGGGCCCGTCGTCGGTGATCACGATCTCCTCCTCGATCCGCGCGGCGGAGACGCCGTCGGAGGCCGGGCAGTAGGTCTCGAGCGCGAAGACCATGCCGACCTGCAGCTCGATCGGCTCCTTCATCGAGTTCAGCCGCGAGATGATCGGCCGCTCGTGCAGCCCGAGGCCCAGGCCGTGGGCGAACTGCAGCCCGAACGCCTCCATCTCGCTGTCGAAGCCGAACTCCTCGGCCTTCGGCAGCAGCATCGCCACCTCGTCGGTACCGACACCGGCCTTGATGCCCTCGATGCCCCGGTCCATCCACTCCCGTGCGCGCGTGTAGGCGTCGCGCTGCGCCGGCGTCGCCGACCCGACGGTGAAGGTGCGGTAGTAGCAGGTCCGGTAGCCGTTGAAGGAGTGGATGATGTCGAAGAACGCCTGGTCCCCCGGCCGGACCAGACGGTCGGTGAAGTTGTGCGGGTGGGGGTTGCACCGCTCCCCCGAGATGGCGTTGATCGCCTCGACCTGGTCCGAGCCCATCTCGTAGAGCCGCTGGTTGGCCAGCGCCACGATCTCGTTCTCCCGTACGCCGGGCTTCAACGCCTCGGTGATGTCCTGGTAGACACCGTCGACCATCGCGGCTGCCTGGTTGAGCAACATCACCTCGTCGGCGTTCTTGATGCAGCGCGCGTCGAGCATCGACTGCTGGGCGTCGACCACCCGCAGCCCCTGCCGCTCCATCTCGAACAGGAACGGCGGCTCCGCGATGTCGACGCCGACCGGCAGGTCGGCCACGCCCGCCTCCACGAGCAGCGACCGGATCTCCGAGACGGCGTCGGCCATCAGCCCGACCGACGGCGCCACCGCCCCCCGGAACCCGAGGAACCCCGCCCGGTAGTTCTCCTCCGGGACCCACCGGGAGTAGATCTTGTGGTGCTTGACCGCCGACCCGAAGTCCCACAGCACCGGGTCCTTGCCGCGGGCGAGCAGGGCGTAGCGGATCATCTTGTCGCCGAGCGCCCCACCGATCCAGGTGTGGGTCGTGTAGCGGATGTTGTAGAAGTCGAACAGCAGGAAGGCGCCGCACTCGCTGGCGTCCAGCGCGGCCCGTGCCCGCTCGATGCGGTACCGCCGGAGGCGGTCGAAGTCGACCCGTTCCTCGTAGTCGACCCCCATGTGGCCGGGGGCGGCCAGCCTCCCCGATGGGCCGGTGGTGGTCGTCATCTCACGCCTCGTCCGCTGCGGAGAGGCCGTCGTCGACGACGGCGTCCTCGGGCTTCAGGGTCACACCCGAGAGCATCGCCTGCTGGTCGAGCAGGATCGCGAAGTCCTCCTCCACCCGGCCGCTGCTCACCGTGCCCTGCACCGCGGCGGCCGCGGCGGCGGCGACCGGCATCGGGACGTCGAGCTCGTGGGCCGCCTCGAAGCCGAGGTCGAAGTCCTTGCGCAGCAGGATCGGGGTGAACGTCGGGGTGTAGTCGAGGTGCACGAAGGCCGGGCTCTTGTAGCGGGTGAAGACCGACCCCATGACCGACTTGTTGAGGAACTCCAGGAACGCCGCCCTCGGGATGCCCCCCTTCTCGGCGAGCACCGTGATCTCGGCGAGGTTCTGGGTCACGACGCCGAGCATCACGTTGTGGCAGATCTTGGCCAGCCGGGCGAGCTCGCCCTCACCGACGTACGTCGCCCCCTTGCCGAGGTGGTCGAGCAGCGGCGCGACCTCGAGGTAGGTCTCCTCGGGCCCGGAGACGACGAGGCTCAGCCCACCCGCCCGGACCACCTTGCCGTTGCCGCTGACCGGGGAGGCGAGGAAGGCGACCCCGCGCTCGGAACACGCCGCCCGCATCGCCGCCGAGGACTCCGAGGACACCGTCGAGCAGTCGACCACGGCGCCGGGAACCTGCTCGGGGTCGACCAGCAGCCCGCCCTCGCCGGTGAGCACCTGCTCGAGATCGGCCGGCGTCGAGACCATCGTGAAGACCACGTCGTGGGCGCGCAGGTCGGCGATCTCGTCGGCGACCGCGCAGCCGACGTCGGTCAGCGCCTCCGCCTTGGCGCGGGTGCGGTTCCAGACGGTCACGTCCTCGCCGGCCTTCGCGAGCCTCGACGCCATTGCGGCGCCCATCCGCCCCGCACCGATCCAGCCGATGCGCACGGCGCCAGGGGTGTGTGCGGTCATGAGTCAGCCTGCTTTCGTGGTGGAGGGGACGGGGAACGACGGCTCGGGCGCGTCGAGGAGGCGCGCCGCCAGCCAGTCGGCGGTCAGCGGCCGGTGGTGGGGGGCCACGTTGGCGCACCCGTGGTTGCCGTCCTCGAGCATCAGGAGCGCGGCCGGCCCGCCGGTCGCGTCGCGCAGCCGCTCCGCGTGCGGCCAGGGGATCAGCCGGTCCTGCCTGCCGAACACGACGAGCAACGGCGCGACCAGCTCCTCGGCGCAGCCGGACAGGTCCAGGGTGGACGCGATCCGGCGGGCCTCGTCGTCGTCGGTGGCGCCCGAGCGGTGCCGGAACGTGTCGCGGGTCAGCTGCGGCAGCCCGTCCCAGCACTCGCCGAAGTTGAACGGACCCGCCAGTGCCACGCACGCCGCGGCACGCTCGCCCAAGGCTGCAGCCACCCGCGGAGCGTAGTAGCCACCCAGGCTGACACCCCACACGGCCAGCCGGTTGCGGTCGAGCTCGGGCATGGTCCCGAGCACCTCCCAGATCGCTTCGGCGACCGGAGCCCAGTCGCCGCGGATCGGCAGGTCGTACTCCGCCTCGCCCTGGCCGGGCCCGTCGAGGGAGAACGTCGCGAGGCCGCGCTCGAGGAAGGTCTGCTCGGTCGAGCCGAGCTCCTCCTTGGTCGAGTCGAGGCCGGGCAGCAGCACGACCACGGGCCGTGGACCCTCCTCACGGGGGAGTCGGAGCACGCCCACCAGCCTGGCGCCCTCGAAGGGGATCTCCACCCGTCGGCCCGGCGGGTCGAGGTGCGGCAGCGCCTCGGCGAGGCAGTCGACCGCCCGTCGGTGCGCCTCACGCATCCGGTCGGGGTCGACGACGAAGACGAACTTCGCGAAGTGGTGGTAGACGGCCGCCTGGGCGAGGTGGCCACCGGCGGAGCGGAACCGGCCGTCGGCGAGCGCGTTCCGGCCGAGCTGCTCGTGCCGCTCGCCGGCCGCGCTCCAGGCGTCGCACCAGTCCTCCCACCGCTCCAGTCCGGACGTGACCCGCTCGAAGTCGGCGACGGTCACCCCGTTGACCGTGAAGCGCGGACCCCAGTGCGCGACCGCCGAGGCGACTCGGGCATCTGCCGGCATCCTCACTCCTCCCACCGCCCGCGCCTGCCTCGCGCAGGCGTGACCAACTCTTGATGCAATCGAGTGCAGCCTCGCCCACAACGCCCCGGCGTGTCAAGTAGGTCCATCCTGCCTGCGCACGGGACTGCCGCGTCTCTGCAATCGAATGCACTACACTGGCTCGCCATGACCTCCGCGGAGTCGACGCACGCGCCGCTGACCACCCTGACCGTGGGCACCTTCACGCCCTCGGTGCTGCTCGCCGTCGCGCGCCGTACCGGGGCGCTCGATGCTGCCGGCCTGGCGGTCGACGAGCGCCCGGTGACCTCCTCGCCCGGCCAGTTCGCCGCACTGAGGGACGGGGAGCTCGACGTCGCGATCACCAGCCCCGACAACGTGCTGGCCTACCGGTTCTCCCCCGGCAACCCGCTCGGAGCCCGGCTCGACGTGTCGATCGTGTCCGGCGTCGATCGTGGCGTCGGGCTCGGCCTCTATGCCCGGCCCGGGATCGAGCACCTCGACCAGCTGCGCGGTGGGGTGATGGGGGTCGACGTCCCCGTGTCGGGCTTCGCGCTCGCTCTCTACGCACTCGCCGACGCCCTCGGGGTGGGCAGGGAGGACTACCGGCTCGAGACCCTCGGCTCGACGCCGCGCCGCCTGGAGGCGTTGCTCGACGGTCGCTGTGACGCGACGATGCTCAACGCCGGCAACGAGATCCGCGCCGAAGCGGCCGGATGCCGCCTGCTGGCCGCCGCGTCGACGTACTGCGCCCCCTACCTCGGCACCGTCGTCGCCGTGCTCGGCCCCACCCACCTCGACGGCGCGACCCGGCTCGGCGAGGCCCTCGCCGCGACCGCCCGCCGGGTGCTGGCCGGTGAGCTCGACGACGTGACGAGCGAGGAGGCCGGCCACGTCCTGGGGCTCGACGGCGATCTCGGCCGCCGCTACACCCAGAAGCTGAAGGACCCCGACGAGGGACTCACCGCCGGTGCCGTCGACCTCGACGCCCTGGCCACCCTGGTCGACCTGCGGCGTCGCTACCTCCCCGAGGACGGCGCGGACCCGTGGGAGGGCGCCCTCGCGCCCGGGAGCGGACTGGTCGCCACCACCGCCTCGCAGGGGTGACGGGTGGCGCGCCGGCCTGACGACGGGTCCCACATCGGGCTGCTGCAGGTCACGACGTTCGTCAGCACGACCGACCGCTTCGTCATGCCCCCGATGCTGGTGGCGATCGCCCTGGACCTCGGCGTCCCGCTGGCGGCGGCCGTCCAGGCCGCGGGCGCCTACTTCCTGGCCTACGGCCTGATGCAGCCGGTGTGGGGCGTGGTCTCCGACCGGCTCGGCAGGGTGCGCACGCTGCGGGCGACGCTCCTGCTCGCCGGTCTCGCCAGCATCGCGTCCGCCTTCGTCGCCACCCCGCTGCTGCTCGGCGTCACCCGGGCCGCGGCGGGCGCGTTCTTCGGCGCCGCCTACCCCTCGACCCTGATCTACGTCGGCGACACCGTGGCGCTCCCGGTGCGGCAGCCCGCCATCGCCCGGCTCATGGTCGGGGTGGCGCTCGGGGCCGCGGTCGCCTCCGCGACGGCCGGCGTGCTGGCCGACGTGGCGTCGTGGCGGCTGGGCTTCGTCGCGACCGGCGGGGCGGCCCTCGTGCTGGTCGTGGTCCTGCGGCGGCTCCCCGAGCCGGCACAGCCGGAGGCGACCCGGGCCTCCCCGCTCGCGATGCTCGGAGCGGTGGCCCGCTCCCGGGTCACGCTGTTCGTCCTGGCCCTCTCCTTCGTCGAGGGCATGGTGCTGCTCGGCGCGCTCACGATCCTCCCCCCGGCCAGCGAGGCCGCGGGGGCGACCAGCACGCTCGCCGGTCTGCTGACCGGTGTCTACGGCGTCTCGGTCTACCTCAGCTCGCGCATGGTCCGCACCGTGTCGGTACGCCTGCACCCGGCGTGGCTGCTCGGGGGCGGGTCCCTCGTGCTGCTCGTCGCGATGCTGCTGCTGGCGCTCTCGCAGGGACCAGTCGCCGCGGCCGTCGCCGTGCTGCTGATCGGCGTGGCGTGGGTGTCGATGCACTCCACGCTGCAGACCTGGGCGACCGAGGTGCTGCCGGGGGCACGGGCGACCGTGATCTCGCTGTTCGCCGGTGCCCTCTTCGCAGGGAGCGCCGTGACCGCGGCGCTCGTCGCCGCGCCCGCGCAGGCCGGTCAGTACGACCTGATCTTCCTGGCCGGGGCCGCCCTGGCCATGCCCCTCGGGGTCGCGGCCACGTGGGGCCGCTGGAGGTGGCACCGGCCCGCGCCCGGCGCGCCCCCCGCCCCGACCGGGGAAGACTAGGCTCAGTCGCATGTCGACCCCGACACTGCGCGACGTGGCGGAAGCCGCCGGTGTGCACGCCGCCACCGCCTCGCGCGCCCTCAACCCCGGCACCCGGGGGCTGGTCAACGCCGACACCGCCAAGCGCGTGATCCGCGTCGCGGAGTCCCTCGGCTACCGCCCCAACCCGATCGCGCGGGGCCTCAAGACCGCCAAGTCGGGCACCGTCGGCCTGGTCATCCCCGACCTCACCAATCCCCTCTTCCCCCCGATCGTCCGCGGCATCGAGGACGTCCTCGAGCCGGCCGGCTACAGCGGCCTGATCGTCAACACCGACAACGACCCCCGTCGCGAGCAGGCACAGGTCGAGCTCCTGCGGGCGCGCCAGGTCGAGGGCCTGATCGTCGCCACCGCCATGGTCGACCACCCCCTCCTCGAGCAGCTCCACCGGGAGGGCGTGCTGATGGTGATGGTCAACCGCCGCCCCGACGGGGTCGACGTCCCCTCGATCACCCCCGACGACGCGGCCGGCATCGACCTGGCCGTGGAACACCTCGCCTCGCTCGGCCACCGTCGGATCGCCCACCTGGCGGGTCCGGCCACCACCTCCACGGGGGTGTCGCGCTCGCGCGCCTACCGCGCCGCGGTCCGCGACCGCGGGCTCGCCGACGACCCCGCCCTCGTGGTGGACTGCCAGTACTGGAACGAGGAGGCAGGCGCGGCGGCACTCCGCTCGCTGCTGGACTCCGGGGTGGAGTTCACGGCCGTGGTCGCCGGCAACGACCTGATCGCCCTGGGCTGCTACGACGTCCTCGCCGAGCGGGGGATGACCTGCCCCGACGACCTGAGCGTGGTCGGCTTCAACGACATGCCGTTCCTCGACAAGCTCGCGCCGCCCCTGACCACGGTCTCGATCCCCCACCAGCAGATCGGCGCCGAGGCGGCGCGGCTGCTCCTCGACGCGATCGCCGAGCCGGACCGCCCGGCGCGGTCGGTGCTGCTGCCGCTGACCCTGGTCGTGCGTGGCTCGACCGCACCGCCTGCGTGAACCCACTGCTGACAGGATCGGCGTATGACCGTCCCCGCCACCACCCGTCAGCTGCGCTCGCTCGTCACCCCCGAGGGGCAGGTCCGGATCTCCCTGGCGACCGTGGACACCCCGCAGCCACGGCCCCACCAGGTCGTCGTACGGGTCGAGGCCGCGCCGGTCAACCCGTCCGACCTCGGGTTGCTGCTCGCCCTGGCCGACCCGGGCGCCGCCGAGGTCGACGACTCCCCTGAGGGCCCGGTCGTCACCGCGTCGGTCCCCGAGGCGGCGATGCCGAGCATGCGGGCGCGGCTCGACCAGTCGCTGCCGGTCGGCAACGAGGGCGCGGGGACCGTCGTCGCGGCGGGCGACTCCCCCGAGGCGCAGGACCTCCTCGGCAAGCGCGTCGGGTTCTCGGGTGGCGGCGCCTACGGCGAGCACGCGCTGACCACCGCCCAGGCGTGCCTGCCGTTGCCCGACGGGGCGACTGCGGCCGACGGCGCGGCGTCGTTCGTCAACCCGCTCACGGCGCTCGGGATGGTCGAGACGATGCGCCGCGAGGGCCACACCGCCCTGGTCCACACGGCCGCGGCCTCCAACCTCGGCCAGATGCTCGCCCGGGTCTGCCTCGCCGACGACATCGGCCTGGTCAACGTCGTACGCCGTCCCGAGCAGGCCGACCTGCTGCGCGACCTGGGCGCCCGCCACGTGGTGGACTCCAGCGCCGCCACCTTCATGACCGACCTGGTCGAGGCGATCCGCGCGACCGGCGCCACGATGGCCTTCGACGCCGTCGGCGGCGGCCGGCTCGCCAGCGACATCCTCAACGCGATGGAGGTCGCGGTCACCGACCCGGACGCGCCGTACAGCCGCTACGGCACCGACGTCCCCAAGCAGGTCTACGTGTACGGCAGCCTCGACCGCCGTCCGATCGAGCTGCGGCGCGGCTTCGGCTTCAGCTGGGGCGTCGGCGGCTGGCTGCTCATGCCCTTCCTCGCCTCCCTCCCGGTCGACGACCTGGTGCGGCTCAGGTCCCGCATCGCCTCCGAGCTGACCACCACCTTCGCCAGCTCGTTCACCGAGGAGATCACCCTCGACCAGGTCCTCGACCTCGACGTCCTCCGGCGTGCCGCCCGGACCTCCACCGGCGAGAAGTTCCTGATCGTCCCGTAGGACGACCGACCAGCCGACCCACGTCCATCTCCGCGATCGGGGCGGTGGTCTGGGATCGTTGCCCGCAGGCTGGTGACCGGGAGGGGACCATGAGACTCGAACACCTGTACCGGGTTCGCTTCTCCTATCCCGAGGGATGGGCAGTCGGGCTCGAGGGCGGCTGGGAGCAGCACTTGTACATCGCGGATGGGCAGTGTGAGGGCACGATCAGCGGTCGATTCCGCGGTGCGAACTTCCCGCTCCGGCGAACCACCGAGGGGCCGTTCTGTCCGGACCTGCGGGCGGTGATCGAGACCGACGATGGTGCCACCCTCATGTTCGCGTCGCACGGCTACGGCCGTTCCTACCCTGCGGGCCGCAGGCAGGTGGTCGGCACCGTCATGCACCTCAGCGACGATGCTCGCTACCGCAGGCTCAACGACGTCGTCTGCGTGTGTGCAGGGGAGGTCCGCGCCGCCGATGATCCCGACCGGGAGAGCCCTGACCTCGTGCTGGACGTCGCCGAGCTCGTGTGGGAACCCGTCGGCGAGTGACGACGCCGGCGGGAACGCCGCCGCTCGTTCGCGCATCCGTGCTCGCCCCGGCAACTCTTCGTCGAACGCCCTGCTGACGCACGCCCTGCTGACGCACGCCCTGCTGACGAAGCCCCTGCGTCAGGCGGCGCGGCGCTCGAGCCGCCGCTCCTCCTGGCGCCGGGCCAGCTGGGTGAGCCGGGCCTGCGCGGCTCGGCGTACCCTCGGCCCCTTGGTCGACATCGCCCACAGCGTCTTCAGCTGCTCGGGCAGGTTGCGCGCGTTGGTGGTCGCGAGCCAGCCGTTGGGCAGCGAGAGCCGCACCACCTTGTGCCACGCGGAGTAGACCTGCTGCGGCATCGGGCGGGTGCAGTAGTTGAGGTCGTACTTCTCGAAGAGGGCCCGGACCTTCGGCGCGATCTCGGCGTACCGGTTGGACGGCAGGTCGGGGAACAGGTGGTGCTCGACCTGGTGGGAGAGGTTGCCGGTCATCACGTGCAGGGCCTTCGACCCGGAGATGTTGGCGCTGCCGAGCATCTGCCGGACGTACCACTCACCCTTGGTCTCGCCCTCGATCGAGCGCTTCTCGAAGGTCTCGACGCCCTCCGGGAAGTGGCCGCACAGGATCACCGAGTTCGACCACAGGTTGCGCACCACGTTGGCGGTGAAGTTGGCGGCGAGCGTCGACAGGAACGAGCCTGTCGGCAGCGAGAGCAGCGGATGGGCGACGTAGTCCTTGGTGGCCTGCTTGCGGATCTTGTGCAGCACCTCCCTGGCCCGGCGCTTGAACTCGGGGTCCTTGGTCTGCTTCTTCTTGATCGCCGCCCCGAGGTCGAGGTCGTAGGCGGCGATGCCGTACTCGAAGAACACGGCGTTGATGAAGCACCAGACGGGCTGGCCGAGGTGCATCGGCGACCAGCGCTGGTCCTCGTCGACGCGCATGATGCCGTAGCCGAGGTCGTTGTCCTTGCCGATCACGTTCGTGTAGGTGTGGTGCAGCTCGTTGTGGCTGTGCTTCCACTGCTCGGCGGGGCTCGCCATGTCCCAGTCCCACGTCGTGGAGTGGATCTTGGGGTCGCGCATCCAGTCCCACTGCCCGTGCAGGATGTTGTGCCCGATCTCCATGTTGTCGAGGATCTTGGCGATGCTCAGGCCGGCGGTGCCGACCAGCCAGGCCGGCGGGAACACGCTGAACAGCAGCACCGCGCGGCTGCCGAGCTCGAGGCTGCGCTGGGTCTTGATCATCTTCCGGATGTACGCCGCGTCGGACGCGCCGCGCGAGTCGATGACCTCCTGGCGGATCGCGTCGAGCTCGACGCCGATCTGCTCGATGTCCTCCGGGGTCAGGTGGGCGATCGGGTTGTCGGCCTTCTTCTGGATGACGGTCACGGGGGTGTCACTCCTGGGGGTTGCGGTGGTCTGTCATGTCACCGGGTTTCGAGATTCGCTCCGCTCGCACCTCAACCTCCGGCGTGGTCGAGGTGGCACTCGCCGGCGGGTGCGTTGATGCAGGTCTGGATCTTCACGGTGCCGCTCTCGCCCGGGACGGCGCTGGTGACCTCGCCGTTGCGGAGGTCGCGCACGCTCCCCTCGCGCATCGGCAGCACGCAGCCGTAGCAGATGCCCATCCGGCACCCGCTCGGCATCAGGACGCCGGCGTCCTCGGCCGCGTCGAGGATCGGGGTCGCGCCGTCGGCCGTCACGCTGCGTCCGTCGGCGAAGGTCACGCTGCCGCCCTGGCCGGGCTCCACCCGGGCGGTGCGGAACTGCTCGGTGAACAGCTCGAGCCCCTTGTCGTCGTGGAACCGCTGGAGGGCGTCGAGCAGCCCGGCCGGGCCGCAGGCGAAGGTCCGGCGCTCGGCGATGTCGGGCACCAGCGCCGGCAGCTCCTCGACGTCGAGGACGCCGTGGACGTCGTCGTACCGGGACACCAGCCGGATCGCTCCCGCGTCGGCCAGCGCCTGCAGGTCGCCGGCGAAGATCGAGTCGGGACGGCTGGGTGCGACGTGGACCACGGTGATGTCGTGGTGGCGGCTGCGCGCGGGCCGGAGCACGCCGGTGTCGGTCGACGGGAACAGGTTGCGCAGCATCCCGATGACCGGCGTGATGCCGGACCCGGCGGTGACGAACAGGAACTTGCCACCCTCCGGCGGCAGCACGAACTCACCGGCCGCCTGCTCGAGGTGGACCAGGGTGCCCGGTCGCGAGCGGTGGACGATGTGGTGGCTCACCAGGCCGTCGGGGACGGCCTTCACGGTGATCGAGATCCGGCGGTCGGGACGGGGGCCGTGGGTGAGGGAGTACGCACGCCACTGGCGGACGCCGTCGACGTCGATGCCGAGCCGGAGGTACTGGCCCGGGACGTGCCCGGCCCAGTCGGCGCCGGGGCGGATCACCAGGGTGGCGGCGTCGCGCGTCTCGGGGATCACCTGCTCGATCCGGCCGCGCAGATCGGCGCCCGCTCGGAGCGGGGCGAAGAGGTCGAGGAAGTCTGCGGGTACCAGCGGGTGGGTCACCGCCTCCGCGAGACGGCGCCCGTGGGAACGCAGCAACGACATGTCCTCCAGTGTGTCTGAGTCCCAGGCGCAACTCATGGCCTCCAGACGTGAATCGGGCCATGCATTTTGTTCGCAGATGCCAAGGATGGAGCGACTGGGGCCGATGTGGCCAGCGGGCACACCGGTCGAGCAAGGGGAGGGCGGTCGGTCGCGGCCGCCCACCGGACCGGCAGCTCGCGCCCTTCCAGACCAACCGGCGCCACCGCTACGCTCAAATCTGCGCGGTCTGTCGGACGTCGCGGGCCGCAGATTGTTCGCTGAGGACAGAGGACGCCGTGACCGCACCCCACTCGCTGGAACCCGACCTGATCGAGCTGCTGCGCACCACGCTGCCCGACGTGGCGGTGCACACCGTGACCGCGGTGCGCGAGGAGGTGCCCGCCTACAGCGAGGGCCTCGGCGAGCAGCTGGCGGCGACCATCGAGCAGGCGGTGCAGATGGCGCTCGCCGGCTTCCTCCGGGTGGCCGGGAGCGAGGACCCCGGCGCTCCGCTGAGCACGACCGTCGAGGGGGCCTACGCCCTGGGGCGCGGTGAGGCGCGGGCCGGCCGCTCCGCCGACGCCCTGCTGGCGGCCTACCGGGTGGGGGCCCGGGTCTCGTGGCGCGAGCTGTCCGCGACCGCGGTGGCCGCCGGGGTCTCGGCGGACACGGTGGCCCGGTTCGCCGAGCTCGTGTTCGCCTACATCGACGAGCTCTCGGCGGCGTCGGTGGCCGGCCACACCGACGAGCTCGAGACCAGCGGGCGGGTCCGGCAGGGGCTCCTGGACCGGCTCGGCGCCTCGCTGCTGCGTGGCGAGTCGGCCGACGCGCTCGCCGAGGCGGCCGAGCGGGCCGACTGGGCCCCGCCCCGCACGCTGACCGCGGTGCTGCTGCCCGAGGCGCAGGTGCGGCCGGTGCTCGGGCTGGTCCCCGCGGGCGCGCTCACGCCGAGCGACCACGGGCTGCCCGAGGGACTCGCCGTGGTGCTGGTGCCCGACGCGGGCGGACGGTCCCGCACCCGGCTGCTGCGGCTGCTCGCCGACCGGCACGCGGTGGTCGGCCCGGCGCGTCCCTGGCGTGAGGCCCGGGCGTCGTACGCCCGCGCGGTCCGCGGCCTGGCGCTCCGGCGTACCGCGGAACCGGTCGACACCGAGCACCACCTCGCGTCGCTGGTGGTCGGTGCGGACCCCGAGGCGCTGGCCGACCTGCGGGCTCGCGCGCTGGCACCGCTGGCCGATGTCCGGCCCGCGACCGCCGAGAAGCTCGAGGCGACACTGCGCTCGTGGCTGCTGCACCAGGGCCGGCGCGAGGACGTCGCCGCCGAGCTGTTCATCCACCCGCAGACCGTGCGCTACCGGATGGGCCAGCTGCGCGAGCTGTACGGCGACCGGCTCGACGACCCGCAGACCGTGCTGGCGCTGACCCTCGCCCTCGCCTGATCCCGCTGCCTCACCGGCGGGCCAGCCGCCCGAGCAGCGAGACGGCGTCGTACGGCGCCCGGCCGCGGGCGTCGTTGTCGAAGTAGACGTAGGCGTCCTGGCCGGCGGCGTGCCAGGAGCGGAGCCGCCCGGCCCACCGGTCCAGCGACCTCGGGGCGTAACCGCTGGCGTAGAGCTCGGTGTGGCCGTGCAGCCGCACGTAGCGGAAGTCGGCGGTGTCCTCGTCGAAGCAGGGCCAGCGGCCCGGGCTGTCGGAGGCGACGAGCGCGACGCCGTGGTCGCGCAGCAGCCGCACCGCCGCCGGGTCGCCGAACGACGGGTGCCGGGGCTCGAGCGCGTGGCGGACGGGCCGGTCCACCACTGGCTCGGTCACGGTGCGATCGGCGGACAGCTTGTCGTCGTGGCGGGCCGCCAGCTCCGCCACCGCGGCGTGGTCACGGGGCAGCCGGTGGAGGAACCCGCCGACGACCTCCTCGTCGAAGGCGAGGTCGGCCGGCAGCTGCCACAGGAACGGACCGAGCCGGTCGCCCAGGGTGAGCACGCCCGAGGCGAAGAAGTTGGCCAGGCCCTGGTCGGCGTCGCGCAGCCGCTTCATGTGGGTCACGAACCGGCCCCCCTTGACCGCCACCGGGAACTCCCGCGGGACCTGCTCCGCGATCCGGCGGTACGTCGTCGGCCGCTGCAGCGAGTAGAAGGAGCCGTTGAGCTCGACCGAGGTCATCTGCTCCGCGACGTACTCGAGCTCGCGTCGCTGCACCAGGCCCTCGGGGTAGAAGTCACCCCGCCAGCGCGGATAGCGCCAGCCGCTCACGCCGACGTACGCCCGGACCACAGGACCAGCGTGCCCGCTCAGAGCGCGTCGTGCACCAGCTCGCCGGCCACCCACGTGGCCGCGACCGTGGTGCTGCGCAGGTGGTGGGCGGCCTTGGCGGGGTCGTCGGTGGCGTGCGCGAGCGGGTCGGTGTCGAGCAGCGCCAGGTCGGCCGGGTGGCCGGCGGCCACCGTGCCCCAGCCGTCGGTCGAGGCGGCCAACGCCTCCCGCGGCGTGATCGCCTGCTCCGGGTGCCAGGGGTCGCGGGCGTCGCCGGTGCGGTGGACCGCGGCCGCCATGGCGAGCCACGGGTCGAGCCGGGCCACCGGCGCGTCGGAGCCCATCGTCAGCCGGACCCCCTCGTCGAGCATCCAGCGCAGCGCGAACGAGCGGTCGCCGCGGCCCGGCCAGAGCCGTTCGCTCACGTCGCGGTCGTCCAGCAGGTGGGCGGGCTGCACGCTGGCGGTGACGCCGAGCTCCGCCATCCGGCGTACGTCGTCACGGCACACCAGCTGGGCGTGCTCGATGGACCCGCGGGCGCCGGTCTCGGCGAACGCGTCGAGGGCGTCGCCGACCGCACGGTCGCCGATCGCGTGGACGGCGACGGTGAGGCCGTGGTCGGTGGCCCGGCGCAGCAGGTCGCGCAGCTCGGCCTGCGTCTGGTTGGGCTGGCCGTGCGGGAAGCCGAGCGGTGACGGACCGGCGTACGGCTCGCAGCACCAGGCGGTGCGGGTGTTGAGGGAGCCGTCGCTGATGATCTTGAGCGGCCCCATCCGGGCCCGGTCGTCGCAGCCGGGCAGCAGGTCACCGGTCCGGAGGCCCGCGGCGACGACGCCGTCCAGGCCGTCGGCGTACGTCGCCATCCGGATCCGCAGCAGCCCCGCACCCTGCACCCACCGGTCGGCCCACTCCTCGTGGCCACCGCTGAACTCGAAGTCGGTCAGCCCCACCACGCCGAGCTCGGCGGCCTGCTCCATGGTGCGCCGGTAGGCGTCGGGGCCGGTGCCGTCGTCGCCCAGCACGGTCGCGAGCCGGCCGTAGGCCCGGAACCACTCCGCCTCCGCCACCACGCCCTCGCGCAGCGGCATCGCCAGCATCATCAGCGCGATCGAGTTGAGCCAGGCGTGGTGGCCGTCGCCCGCGATCAGGATCACGGGCTGATCGGTGTCGATCGCGTCGAGCATCGACACGACCGGGTCCTCGGGCCAGTCGGTCGGTCGGTGCCCCCAGCCGATGACGGGCCACTCGGGCCACTCGGCGAGCCGCTCGCGGACCATCGCGACCGCCTGGTCGGCGGACCGCGCGCGGCTCAGGTCGAGCCGGGCGCTGGTCAGCGTCCACTGGGCGAGGTGGACGTGGTGGTCCCACAGCCCCGGCAGCAGCCAGCGGCCGTCGGCGTCGACCTCGGGCAGGCCGGGGTCGGCGACGTCGGCACCCACCGCGGTGACCACACCGGCCGTCACCCGGACGTCGACCGGATCGGCCGGTGCGCCCGTGCCCTCGACGTCCACCAGCCGAGCACGCCGCAGCACGAAGCTCGTCATGGCGACCGAGGGTAGGGCGCGTCCCGGGCCGCCCGGTCGCCGGGCCGCGTGCCGGACCGACCGCGGCTCACCACCACCCCTGCTTCTTGGTCCAGCGCAGCAGCAGGCCGCTGACCGACGCCATCACCAGCAGCACCAGCAGCAGCTGGGGGATGCGGGTGCTGTCGTTCACGATGACGTTCATGCCGTAGATGCTCGCGAGCGCCGTGACCGGCAACGTCACCGCCGCGATCACGGCCAGCCGCTCCATCGCCAGCGTCATCGTGGTGGTGACCCGGGTCTGGTAGAGCTCGATCACCCCCCGCAGGAACTCGCGCTCGCCGTCGGCGAAGCTGCGGAGCACCTCGAACTGGTCCGCGAGGTCCCGCGCCAGCGCGCGGTCGGTCTCCGGCACCATCCGGTCCAGCGATCCGATCCGGGTCATCACGTCGTGCGACTGGGCAGCCATCGTCCGGACCGTGACCAGCTCGTGGCGGACCAGGAACAGCCGCTCCAGCAGCAGCTCGGGCCGCCGGAAGTCGCCGGCCATCGCCTCCTGTTCCAGGTCGGGCAGCCGCTCGGCGACCTCGCCGACCAGCTCGCGCTGGCGGCGTACGACGGCGGAGCCCAGGGCGTGCGAGAGCTCCGCGGGCGACGCGGGCGCGAACCGACCCTCCTCGATGCGCCGGCGGACCGACTCCGTCTCGACCAGGGCCTGCTGCGGGTCCACGGCCGGGTTCACCGGCCCGTGCACGCTCACCAGCCAGCGCCGCCCGACCAGCTGGTCGAGCTCGAGCAGGTGGACGTGGCCGGCATCGCCGGCGACCGGCGTGTGGAGCACCAGGAAGACGTGCGAGGGATAGGCGTGGCCGGTGGGGACGTGGTTGCGCTGCCGACAGGCCGCCACAACGCGGGGGTGCGCGCCGCAGACCCGGGTCAGCACGTCCTCCGCGGCGTCGTCCCAGGTGGCCACGTCGAGCCACACGAAGCCGTCCGGACGGGCGAGCAGGCCCTCGAGGGCCTCCACCGGGTGCGGGTCCACACCGCCCGCGTGCACGCACCAGAGCTCCACCCGCCCAGCGTGGCACCACCCGCGGCCGTGCGGGAGGCCCGCCAGGGACCGGCCAGTAGCCTGCGGGGCGTGACCGACCGGCTCAGCGCCCACGCGCTCATCGACCTGGTGCTCGACGAGGGGTCCTGGACGGGGTGGGACGTCCCTCCGGAGCGGTCCGGGATCTCCGGTGAGTACGCCGCCGAGCTGGCGGCGGCGACCGAGCGGAGCGGCGTCGACGAGGCCGTGATCACCGGCGAGGGCCGGATGCGGGGCCGGCGGGTCGCAGTCGTCGCCGGCGAGTTCGCCTTCCTCGCCGGTTCCATCGGGCGCGACGCCGCCGACCGGCTGGTGTCGGCCGTCGAACGGTCCACCCGCGAGGGCCTGCCCCTCCTCGCGGCACCGGTCAGCGGGGGCACCCGGATGCAGGAGGGCACGCCGGCATTCGTCCAGATGGTCCGGATCAGCCAGGCCGTCGCGGCCCACAAGTCGGCCGGGCTGCCCTACCTGGTCTACCTGCGGCACCCGACGACCGGCGGCGTGATGGCGTCGTGGGGATCGCTCGGCCACGTGACCGTCGCCGAGCCCGGGGCCCTGGTCGGGTTCCTCGGCCCCCGGGTCTACGAGGCGCTCTACGGCCGGCCCTTCCCCGCCGGCGTGCAGACCGCCGAGAACCTCTACGCCCACGGCATCATCGACGCCGTCCTGGCGCCCGACGAGATCGCCGACATCCTCGACCGGGCGCTCGCGGTGCTGCACGCACCGCGGCTCGGCATCGGCCCGGTGCCGGAGCCGGGCGAGGAGCCCCCGCTCGACTCGCTGGCCGACGTCGACCCCTGGGAGGCCATCACCCGGTCGCGGCGCACCGACCGGCCCGGCGTACGCCGGCTGCTGCGGTACGCCGCCACCGACGTCATCCCGCTCAACGGCACCGGCCAGGGCGAGGCCGACCCCGGGCTGCTCATCGCGCTGGCCAGGTTCGGCGAGGCGGCCTGCGTCTTCCTCGGCCAGGACCGGCGCGGCCAGACCACGGACCACCCGCTCGGACCCGAGGCGCTGCGCCAGGCCCGCCGTGGCATGCGGCTGGCGAGCGAGCTCGGCCTGCCGCTGGTGACGGTCATCGACACCCAGGGCGCCGCGTTGTCGGCCGACGCCGAGAACGGCGGACTCGCCGGCGAGATCGCCCACTGCCTGTCCGACCTGGTGACCCTGGACGCCCCCACGCTGTGCCTCATGCTGGGCGAGGGGAACGGCGGCGGTGCGCTCGCCCTGCTGCCGGCCGACCGGGTGGTGGCCGCCCAGCACGCCTGGCTCTCGCCCCTGCCGCCCGAGGGCGCGAGCGCGATCGTCCACCGCGACACCGACCACGCGCCGGACCTGGCGCGCGCCCAGCAGGTCCGGGCGATCGACCTGCACCGGCTCGGCGTCGTCGACCGGGTGGTCGCCGAGCGGCCCGACGCTGCCGAGGAGCCCGAGGCGTTCTGCGAGCGGGTGGGTGCGGTGCTCGAGCACGAGCTGGCCGCGCTGCTGGCGTCCGGCCCCGGGTCGCCGGAGGAACGGGCGCTCCGCTACTCCTGAAACCCTGCGGTGGTGCCTGGGGGTGCGCCGGGGCGCACGCTCAGGCACACGCCGCGTCAGAAGAGCAGGGCGGCGGCGGGGTCCTCGAGCATGCCGGCGACGTCGGCCAGGAACCGGGAGCCCTTCTGGCCGTCGATGTGCCGGTGGTCGAAGGACAGGGCGAGGGTCGTGATCTGGCGGGGGACGATCTCGTCGACTCCCCCCTCCGAGACGACCCACGGCTGGTTCCGAACCGCGCCGAAGCACAGGATCGCGGACTCGCCCGGGTTGATGATCGGCGTACCGGCGTCGACGCCGAAGACGCCGACGTTGGTGATGGTGAAGGTGCCGCCGCTCATCTCGGCCGGCTGCGTCTTCCCGTCGCGCGCGGTCGCGGTCAGCTCGCCCAGCGCCTGCGCCAGCTCGAGCAGCGAGAGGTCCTGCGCCTCCTTGACGTTGGGCACGACCAGCCCCCTCGGGGTCGCGGCCGCGATGCCGAGGTTGACGTAGGACTTGTAGACGACCTCCTGCGCCGCCTCGTCCCACGTCGAGTTGATCTCCGGCGTACGCCGCATCGCGAGCATCGTCGCCCGGGCCAGCACCAGCAGCGGGCTGACCTTGACGTCCCGGAACTCGCGACGGCCCTTGAGCCGCTCGACGAACTCCATCGTCCGGGTCGCATCGACGGTGACCCACTCGGTGACGTGGGGTGCGGTGAAGGCCGATTGGCTCATCGCCTGCGCCATCATCTTGCGCACGCCCTTGATCGGCTCGCGCGTCTCGCGCTCACCGGGGCGGAGACCCTGCGCACCTCCGGGGGTTTCGAGGCCCGACGCCTGGGCGCCTCGCACCTCGACCTCCGAGGCCGCGGCCTCCACGTCGCCGCGCGTGATCACGCCACCGTCGCCGGAGCCGGTGAGGGTGGCGAGGTCGACGCCGAGGTCCCGCGCCAGCTTGCGGACCGGCGGCTTGGCGAGGGCACGGGCGGTGGGCGCGGGCTCGTCGTGGGGGCGGGCCGGTGTGGCCGGCACCGCCGGCTCGTCGACGTCGGCGACCTCCTCGGACCGGGCTCCACCCGGTGCGAACGCCCCCTGCAGCTGCGCCTGTGCTCCGGCGCCCGCCTCGGAGGACGGCGCCGCGCCGCCCCTGCGGGCACGGCGCACCGGGCCCCGGTCGGCCTTGTTGCGGCCCACCAGGCTCTCGCCCTCGCCGCCTCCGCTGGCGGCGGGGTTGGAGAGGTCGATCTCCATCTCCGCCGCCACCTCGCCCGGCGTCTTCTCAGCAGGCGCGTCGTCCGCGGCGGCGCCGTCGCCGATCGCGATGATCGGCGTGCCGACCGGGACGGTCTCGCCCTCGGGGACCATCAGCTTCTGGACGACGCCCGCGAAGGGCGACGGGAGCTCGACCAGCGACTTGGCGGTCTCGATCTCGACGATGATCTCGTTGATCTCGACCGTGTCGCCCTCCTTGACCTTCCAGGAGACGATCTCGGCCTCGGTGAGGCCCTCACCGACGTCGGGCAGCTTGAACTCGGCCATCAGAACGCAAGACTCCTGTCCACGGCGTCGAGGACCCGGTCGAGGTCGGGGAGGAAGTCCTCCTCGATCCGCGAGGCCGGGTAGGGGGTGTCGAAGCCGCCGACGCGGAGCACCGGCGCCTCCAGCGAGTAGAAGCACTCCTCGGTGATCCGGGCCGCGACCTCCGACCCGAGACCGAGGTTGACGTGGGCCTCGTGGGTGACGACCGCGCGGCCGGTACGCCGTACCGACTCGTAGACCGGCCCCATGTCGAGCGGGCTCAGCGTGCGCAGGTCGATCACCTCGAGGCTGCGCCCCTCGGTCGCGGCGGCCTCGGCGGCCGACATCGCGGTCTTCACGGTCGGGCCGTAGGCGAGGACCGTCACGTCGGTGCCCTGCCGGACGACCCGGCTCCGGAACAGCCCCTCGACGGACTGAAGGGTCTCGCGCTCATCCAGTTCGGCCTTGTCCGCGTGGTACTGCCGCTTGGGCTCGAGGAAGATCACCGGGTCGTCGCAGGCGATGGCCTGCTGGATCATCCAGTAGCCGTCGACCGGGTTGGAGCAGGCGACGACCTTCAGGCCCGGCGTGTGCGCGAACTGCGCCTCGGGGCTCTCGGAGTGGTGCTCGACGGCGCCGATGCCGCCGCCGAACGGGATCCGGATCACCATCGGGATCTTGTAGTTGCCCTTGGAGCGGTAGTGCATCTTCGCGACCTGGCACACGATCTGGTCGTAGGCCGGGTAGACGAAGCCGTCGAACTGGATCTCGACGACCGGGCGGTAGCCGCGGAGCGCCATGCCGATGGCCGTGCCGACGATGCCGGACTCGGCGAGCGGGGAGTCGATGACCCGGTCCTCGCCGAAGTCCTTCTGCAGACCGTCGGTGATCCGGAAGACGCCGCCGAGCTTGCCGACGTCCTCACCCATCATCAGGACCTTGGGGTCGTCCTCCATCGCCTTGCGCAGACCCATGTTGAGGCCCTTGGCGAGCGTGATCCTCGTGGTGCTCATGCGTGCCCCTCCTCGAACGTCTCGAGGTAGGCGGCGAAGCCCTCACGCTGCGCCCGCAGCTCCTCGGTCTCCTCGGCGTAGACGTGGGCGAACATGTCGAGCGGCTTCGGGTCCGGCAGCGCCTTGCAGCCCTCGCGCAGGTGGTGACCGAGGTCGTCGGCCTCCTGCTTGATGGTGGCGATGAAGTCGTCGTCGACCAGGCCGTTGCGGCGCAGGTAGACCTCGAGCCGGGCGATGGGGTCCTTGAGCTTCCAGTTCTCGACGTCGTCGTTGAGGCGGTAGCGGGTCGGGTCGTCGGTGGTGGTGTGGGCACCCATCCGGTAGGTGTAGGCCTCCACGAGCGTCGGGCCCTGACCGTCGCGGGCGCGCTGCAGCGCGGCCTGGGTGACGACGTACGTCGCGAGGACGTCGTTGCCGTCGACCCGGACGCCGGGGAACCCGAAGCCGAGCGCGCGCTGGTAGAGCGGGATCCGGGACTGCCGCTCGATCGGCTCGGAGATCGCCCACTGGTTGTTCTGGCAGAAGAACACGACGGGCGCGTTGTAGGAGGCGGCGAAGATGAACGCCTCGTTGACGTCGCCCTGGCTGGACGCGCCGTCGCCGAAGTGGGCGATCACGGCGGCGTCGCGCTCGGGGTCGCCGGTGCCGACGGCACCGTCGCGCTGGATGCCCATCGCGTAGCCGGTGGCGTGCAGCGCCTGGGCGCCGATCACGATCGTGTAGAGGCCGAAGTTGTTGTCGGCGGGGTCCCAGCCTCCGTGGTCGACGCCACGGAACAGGCCGAGCAGGTTGAGCGGGTCGATGCCCTTGCAGTAGGCGACGCCGTGCTCGCGGTAGGTCGGGAAGACGAAGTCCTGGGGCCTGAGCGCGCGGCCGGCGCCGATCTGGGCGGCCTCCTGGCCGAGCAGCTGGGCCCAGATGCCGAGCTCGCCGTGCCGCTGCAGCGCCGTGGCCTCGGTGTCGATGCGCCGGGTGAGGACCATGTCGCGGTAGAAGCCGCGCAGCTCCTCGGCCGAGAAGTCGTGGTCGAACTCGGGGTGGTGGATGCGTTCACCCTCGGGTGTCAACAACTGGATCAGCTCGGGGCCACCGTCTTGCTGGCTGGGTCCGAAGACCTCCACCAGGTCGGGGCCGAATCCTGCAGTGGTCACCTGCGCTCCTTCTCAGCTCACCGGCGCTCGCGGGGTCACCGCGCTGGCCGCACTGGTCGCCGTGGCCGTCCGCTTGTGACGGGGACCACAACGTGGTGCGTCAAACGTACCGGCGGGGAACTCCCACCCGCCAATCGGACGGCCCCGCCCCCGCCGATAGCTGGCCGCCGAAATCATCACCGGCAGCCCGGCACCGATGATTTCGGCGTCCAGCTATCCCTCCGTCGGGACCCGTACGGCGCCACCGCTCAGCAGGGCGTCGACCCACGCCTCGACCCGGGGGTCGGTGGGCGTCAGGGTGGCGCCGTCGGCGCAGGGGGCGGGGTCGGTCCGGCCCGCCCGCATCACCACGTCCCAGTCGTAGTCGCGACCCTCACGCAGGTCCCACTCCTCGCCGCGACGCTGCCGGACCAGCACCACCTCGGCCGAGGCCCCGCGCAGGACGTCCCGCTCGGTGCTCGCCGTGACCAGCACCTTCTCGCCCGCCGACGTCGCCCCCAGGGCAGGCTGGGCGCCGATCCGGGCCGCGGCGAGGACGGCCACCACGGCCTCGACGCACTCCGGGAGCGCCACGACCACCCGGTCGCCGCGCACGATCCCGCAGTGCCCGAGCACGCCGCCGAAGGCGGCAACCTCCTCGAGCAGCCGTGCGTAGGACCAGCGCGTGGGCCCGTCGACGAGGGCCTCCTCGTCGGCGTGCCCGCCGACCACGTGGGCGTCGACGAGGTCGAAGCAGGCGACCGTCATGGACTCATCCTGCCGCGCCGCCCGCGGCCGGCCTGCAGTGGACCGACTACTCCACGGGGAAGCGGGTGGCGCCCGCGACGAGGACGAACACCAGGACCGCCGCGAGACCCGCGACGGCCAGGAGGGTGCGGCCGGCGTGGCGGGAGCCGGCCCAGGGCAGCAGCACCAGGCCGACACCCGCGACGGCTGCAGGGACCACCAGAGGGTGCCACCAGGCCAGGCTCACCAGCGTCACCAGGGCGGCCACCCCGCCCCCCACCAGCACCGGGACCAGGCGGACCGGGCGCGAGCCCCGCGGCAGGCCGATCGTGACCACACCCTGCTCGCTCCACCTCGTCGGCGCCTCGGGGAGCGCGCACAGCCCGGCTGCGACCCCGCGCAGGGTGTCGGCGTCGGCCACCACGACCAGGTCGCGATACCGATCGACCGCGGCGTGGCCCCGGACCGCCGCGTCCAGCCGGTGCGCCCGGTCCTCGGGCACCTCGTCGGGCTCGGCGGTTCCCAGCTCCGGGCTGACCACCACCGGCAGCCCGAGCTGCTCGGCCCGGGCACGCGCCGCCGGGTCGGGGGCGGTGAGCACGAGCGCGTGCCGCGGTGCGGTCAGGTCGTCGTCCCCACCCGTGGTGGGGACCAGCAGCACCCGCTGCACCCCTCGTCCACCCACACGGAGCACGCCGCGGTCCTGTCAGCCCCGGCCGTGGGGCGTCAGCCACACCTCGGGATCCGGGCCGCGCGGGACGATGCCGGTCGGGTTGATGTCGTCGTGAACCACGTAGTAGTGCTGCTTGATCTGCTCGAAGTCGGTGTTGTCGCCGAAGGCCGGGGTCTGGAACAGGTCGCGGGCGTAGCCCCAGAGGTTCGGCATCTCGGTGAGCTTGTTGCGGTTGCACTTGAAGTGGCCGTGGTAGACCGCGTCGAAGCGGGCCAGCGTGGTGAACAGCCGGACGTCGGCCTCGGTGATCGAGTCCCCCATCAGGAAGCGTCGGTCGGCCAGCCGCCCCTCCAGCCAGTCCAGCGCGGCCCACAGCCGCTCGTAGCCTCGGTCGTAGGCCGCCTGGGTGCCGGCGAAGCCGAGCCGGTAGACGCCGTTGTTGACCTCGGCGTACACCCGCTCCATGACCTCGCCCATCTCCTCGCGCACGTCGGCCGGCCAGAGGTCGGGCGCGTCGTCGCGGTGGTGGGCGGCCCACTCGAAGTAGAGGTCGTGGGTGATCCACGGGAAGTCGTTCGTGACGACCTTGCCGGTCGGCACGTCGACGATGGCGGGCACGGTGATCCCGCGCTCGTAGCCGGGCTGACGCGCCTCGAAGGCGTCCTTGAGGCGCGGGATGTCGAGCACCGGGTCACGCCCGTCGGGGTCGAGGTCGAAGGTCCAGCTGTCCTCGTCGTGGGTGGGCGCGGCGAGGCCGAGCGAGATCACGTCCTCGAGGCCGAGCAGCTGCCGGACGATGATCGCGCGGGTCGCCCACGGGCAGGCCCGGGCGGCGACCAGCCGGTAGCGGCCCGGCTCGACCGGCCAGCCGTCCTGGCAGTCGCGGGTGATCCGGTCGGGGATGTAGTCGGTGTCCCGCTCGAAGTCGTCCGAGGTGACGTAGGGGGGCATGACCACATCGTTGCACGTTCAACCTGACCCGCAGCCGGGTCGGGACCCGGGTCCCCGGGCGTCAGCGGGGGAACTGCCGCGCCAGCTCGACCACCCGGTCGTTGGCCTCCGGCTCGCCGATCGAGACCCGCGCGCCCTCACCCGCGAACGGGCGCACGACGATCCCGAGCTCGTCGGCGGCCGCGGCGAAGTCGAGGGTCCGCTCGCCCAGCTCGAACCAGACGAAGTTGCCCTGCGGCTCGGGCACGTCCCAGCCCACGTCGTGCAGGCCGGCGACCAGGCGACTGCGCTCGCCGACCAGGGCCTCGACCCGTTCCAGCAGCTCGGCCTCGGCGGCGAGCGAGGCGACGGCGGCCGCCTGGGCGACGATCGAGACGCCGAAGGGCAGCGACACCGCGCGCAGCGCGGCCGCGATCGGCTCCGGGCCGACCGCGTACCCGACCCGGAAGCCGGCCAGCCCGTAGGCCTTGGAGAAGGTGCGGGTGACCAGCACGTGGGGGTGACGGCGGTACGTCGCCACCCCGTCGATCGGGTCCTCGGACCGCACGAACTCGACGTACGCCTCGTCGACGACCACCAGGACGTGCGGCGGGACCTGCGCGAGGAACCGGTCGAGCTCGGCCTGGGTGACCGCGGGGCCGGTCGGGTTGTTCGGCGTGCAGACCAGCACCACGCGGGTCCGGTCGGTGACCGCCGCCGCCATCGCGTCGAGGTCGTGGCGACCGTCGGGCAGCACCGGCACCCGGACCGACGTCGCCGCCGCGGCGGCCACCGCGATCGGGTAGGCCTCGAAGGAGCGCCACGCGTAGACCACCTCGTCGCCGGGATGGCAGAACGCGTGCATCAGCTGGTAGACCAGCGCGACCGAGCCGGTGGCGAGCGCCAGGTCGGACGTAGGCACCCCGAGCCGGGCCGACAGTGCGTCGTAGAGCTCGGCGTTGCCCATGTCGGGGTAGCGGTTCATCTGCTGCGCTGCCGCCATGGCGGCCTCGATCACGCCGGGCAGCGGCGGGTACGGGTTCTCGTTCGACGACAGCTTGTGGACCGTGAGCCCCTCGCGCGGCCGGGGCGGCTTGCCGGCGACGTAGGCCGGGATCGCGGCGACGTTGGGGCGGGGCTGCGGAGCGGTCATGCTGCGGAGGCTAGCCGGACCCGACGGGCACCGCGTCAGCGCCGTTTCCAGGGCCGCAGCACGAGGGCGACGACCAGCCCGAGCCCGAAGCCGATCACCGCGCCGGTCACGTTGTCCACCAGGTCGGTGACGTCGCACGCGCGGTCGATGCGGGCCAGCTCGAGCTGCACCAGCTCGATCATCAGGGAGTACGCCGCCAGCCCGATCAGCCCCAGCGGGGCCGCGATCCAGCCGACCCGCCACCGGCTCACGGCGACGACGAGCAGGGCGCCCGCGGGCACGAACAACGCGGTGTTGAGCAGTCGCTGGCCGCCGGACAGGATCCAGAACCCCTCCGGTGCCGGGCCGCCGTAGTCGAGCGAGCAGGTCTCCGAGCGGGTCTCGGCCGGGACGGCCAGGTCGATGCCGTAGAGCGGCACCAGGGTCACCAGCGCGATCACCACCAGCCACCACAGCAGCCCGCACCACGACCAGGCGGCGACCCACCCGACGCGGCGCTGGGCGAGCATCGCGATCGCCGCGAGGACGAGCCCGGACAGGAGCGCCCCCGCGACCATGCTCTCCGTGCCGCCGATGTCCACGGCGGCGAGGCTATCCGCTGGGGCAGCGTACGGATCGACCCGCGACGGCGCGCCACGGCCGCCGCGCCCGGAGGGGAGCGGCGGCCGTGGGCGAGGGGGGTCAGCCGACGGAGACCCGGGCGCTGCAGGAGGTGGAGTGGCCGAGCCGCTTCGCCCGGAACCTGAAGACGTCGCGACCCGAGGTGTTCGGCCGCTGCCGGTCGACGTCGAGGTCACCCTCGTGGTCGGCGCGCCGCACGACGCGGGCGATGCGCTGGCCGTCGTGGCGCAGCACCACGCGCCACCGCGAGCCCGGGGCGACCCGGTCGATGTCGGCCGACACCTCGTAGCCGCCGTCCTCGCGGTCGACGGAGAGCTCGTACTGGCCGGCGCCGCAGGCACCGCGGCGCTCCACGTCGGCGTGGGCGGGAGCAGCGGCGACCAGGGCGGTGGGGACCGCGAGGGCCAGGGCGGTGCCGAGGCCGGCAGCGGTGCGGGTGATGGTGTTCATGTCGGGTTCCTCTTCTCGGTCGGGTTTCGTGGGTGTCACCAGCGAGTGCTGGCGCGGCAGAGCTGGTCCCCTCGGGAGGCGGAGACGGTGACCTCGGGGTCGGCCTCCGGAGCGGCCATGACGTCGACGTCGATCTCGCCTTCGTCGTCGGTGGTCCGCTCGGCGTCGAGCAACGGGGTGCCGTCCTGCTCGACGGTCACCTGCCAGGTCTCGCCCGGACCGGACGACCGGAGCTCGAAGGAGACCTCGTGCCCGCCGTCGTCGGGCTCGGCGGAGAGCTCGTAGGTGGCGCCGGCGCAGTCGCCCCGGTCGACGGTCGCCGCGTCGTCGCGGGTCATCAGCCAGGCGGCGGTGGCCACGCCGGCGGTGACCACGACGATCAGGGCCGCGGCCGCCAGGGTGACGACGGTGCGGGTGGTCCTCATGGTGCTCCTCCTCGGTCGATCCGTGGTGACGGGAGGAGAGTCGCAACGCGGTCGCTAAGCCCGAACCAGCGCTGCGCTAACGGTGGGCAAAGGTTCGCGGAGGGTCAGGCGGGCGGCCCGAGCCGCACCTCGGTGCGGGCCCCGCCCCAGCGGGAGCTGCCGAGCACGAGGCTGCCTCCGGACGCCTCGGCGGTGGTGGCGACGATGCTCATGCCGAGTCCCGTGGAGCCGCCGCCGCTCACGCCGCGGTCGGTGACGTCGAGCCCCTCCGGATAGCCGGGGCCGCCGTCCTCGACGACGAGCAGCGCGCCACCGGCGGGAGCGGCCTGGAGGGTGACGGCCACGGGACTCCCTTCCGGCGCGTGCGTGAACACGTTGTCCAGCAGCGCGTCCACGAGGGCCGCGAGGTCGTCCTCGCTCGCCCCCACGGGCAGGGGGTCCCGGGGCAGGTCGACGGCGACGTCCCGCCCCTGATCCTCGGCGAGGGCGAGCCAGAAGTCCACCCGGTCCCGGACGACGGCGCCGGCGTCGGCCATGGCCACGAGTCCCTCGCGCTCGGACCGTCGGGCCTGGACGACGAGGTGGTCGACCATCGCCTCCAGCTCGTCGAGGTCGCTCTGGATCCGCTCGGCCTCGTCGCGGTCGGCCAGCCGCTCGGCCCGGAGCCGCAACGCGGTCACGGGCGTCCGCAACCGGTGGGACAGGTCGGAGACCCCGCGGCGCTCGCGCTCGAGCAGCACCTCGATCCGGTCCACCAGGCGCTGCAGCGCGACGCCGAGCGCCTGTACCTCGACCGGGCCGCCGATCGGCACCGGCGCGGCCTGCCGACCGGTGCCGAGGTCCTCGGCGCTGGACGCCAGCGCCGCGATGGGACCCACGAACGAGCGACCGAGCCGGTCCGCCAGCAGCACCGCACCGCCCCAGAGCACCAGGCCGAGGAGCAGCAGGATCGTCCACGCGAGCAGCACTCCCGAACCGGTCCCGGGCGCGGCCACGTCCACCTGCACGACCGGAGTGAGCTGCGGCAGCGTGCTGCTGCCGCCGAGGGAGACCGGGACCAGGATCTGGGCTCCTCCGTCGACGTCGTCGACCCGCGCCCGGCCGGTGGACCGGGCCTGCTCCACCCGTCGGGCCTCGCCCGGGGGTCCCGGCCCCACCGCGGGTCCGTCGGGGTAGAGCACGGTGGTGGTGATGCCGTTGTCGTCGCCGTTGACGCTGTCGAGGTAGACCGAGACCGCGCCCCGGTCCGCGCGGGACACCACGCTCTCGGTCGCCTGGACCTCCAGGGCGGCCTGCGCCAGCCGGTCCTCGAGCGCGTAGCTCTGCACGAGGACACCCATCGGCACCAGCATCGCGACCAGCACCATGGCGACGGTCGCCGCGACGGTGACGATCAGGCTGCGCCGCACGGCCGGGTCACTCCCCCGGTGCGGCCAGCCGCACGCCGACGCCGCGGACCGAGGTGAGGTAGCGGGGTTCCGCGGCGGTCTCCCCCAGCTTGCGGCGCAGCCACGAGAGGTGGACGTCCACGGTCTTGTCGGAGCCGCCCCACGCCTGCTGCCAGACCTCCGTCAGCAGCTCGCGCTTGGTCACGACCTCGCCGGCCCGACCGGCGAGGTGGGCGAGCAGGTCGAACTCGCGCGGGGTCAGGTCCAGCGGCTCGCCGGCGAGGACCGCCCGCCGGGAGGCCGGGTCGATGCTGAGCTCGCCGACCACGACCGTCCGGTCGGCAGGTCGACCGGAGGCGCTGCGGCGCAGCACGGCGCGGATCCGGGCCTCGAGCTGGACGGTCGTGAACGGCTTGACGACGTAGTCGTCCGCGCCGGCATCGAGCGCCCGGACCAGGCTCGGGTCGTCGTCGCGAGCACTGGCGATGATCACCGGCACCTCGCTGACGGCGCGCAGCATGGCCAGCACCTGGGTGCCGTCGACGTCCGGCAGCCCGAGGTCCAGCACCACCACGTCGGGACGGGTGTCCACCGCCAGCGAGAGACCGGTCATGCCGTCGGGCGCGGAGTCGACCGCGTGCTCCTGCTCGCGCAGCGAGCGCACGACCAGCGTCCGGATCCGCTCGTCGTCCTCGATCACCAGCACGTGCGCCACGGGCCGAAACTACCGTCGCGTCCGACGTCGGAGGGACCCGCGCGAGGGCCGAGCGCCGAACCTTATCCCCGCCTTAGCGTTCCGCTAGGGCTCCGCGGTGGTCCCGCTCGGCACAATCGCCTCGTGCGCAGCAGGAGATGGGGGTACGTCGTCGCGTGGGTGGTCGCCGCCACCCTCGCGGTGGTCGTGGGCATCGCCGCGGTCTCGACGGTCGGCGCGTCCATCCGCGACCGCGGTCCCCTCGGCAAGGAGCCGCCGCCCGACGCCCGCGAGGGGGTGCAGGTCCCCCGACCGGACCCCGGGGTGCAGATGCGACGCGACACGGTGGACGGCGAGTTCGGGTCGTTCCGGGTGGGGTGCCGCGGCGTCGTGGCCTACGGCCTGGACTTCGCCCCGGCCGACGGCTGGCGGGTGGTCAGCTTCGAGGAGGGCCCGGACGACGACGTCGACGCGGTGTTCAGCAGTCGCGACCGCTCCTTCGACGTCGAGGTCTTCTGCAACCAGGGGCGCCCGACGGTGGCGGAGATCGAGCCGGCCACCCTGCCCGACGACGACTGAGGACGCGGCCCGGCCACCTGCGAGGCGCCGTACCCCTCCCGCGCCGGCTCTAGGCTGGCCCGCATGAAGCTGCTCATCTGGATGGCGATCAACATCGTCGCCGTCGGTGTCGCCGCCTGGCTGGTCCCCGGCATCGAGTTCACCGACGGCGACCGGCTGGCCGACTACTGGCCGGCGCTGATCGCCGTCGGCGCGATCCTCGGCGTGGTCTCCGCCTTCGTGAAGCCGGTCGTCCAGCTGCTGTCGATCCCGTTCATCATCGTGACCCTCGGCCTGTTCCTGTGGATCATCAACGCGGCCATGCTCGAGCTCACCGCGTGGCTGGCCGGCCTGTTCGACCTCGGCTTCCGCGTCGACGACTTCTTCTGGAGCGCGCTGCTCGGCGCCCTGGTCATCAGCGTCGTCAACTGGGCGGTCGCCACGATCGTCGACTGATGCTGCCGTCGCCGCGGACGTCGGGCCGCTACCGGATCGCCCTGGTGTGCCTCGGCAACATCTGCCGCTCGCCCATGGCCCACGTGGTGCTCGAGCACGCGCTGGAGGAGGCAGGGCTGGGGGACGCGGTCGAGGTGACCAGCGCGGGAACCGGCGGGTGGCACGAGGGCAACCCGATGGACGAGCGCGCCGCCGCCACCCTGGTCGCGGCCGGCCTCGACCCCCGGGCCCACCGGGCGCGGACCTTCGACGCCACCTGGCACGACCACCACGACCTGGTGCTCGCCATGGACCACACCAACCTCCGCGACGTGGGCGGACGCGACGAGCGGACCCGGCTGTTCCGCGACTTCGATCCGGTCGATCCGGGGGACGACGTCCCGGACCCGTACTACGGTGGGCGTTCCGGCTTCGAGGAGGTGCTTCGCATGGTCGAGCGCACCAGCGCGTCGATCGTGTCGACCCTGCGCCACGAGCTGGGCGAGGAGCTGGCCCGGACGTGACCCGCCAGCCGCTGATCGCCAAGCGCGCCGAGGAGCTGCTCGGGGCGTCGGTGATCTCGACCGCGCCGGTGGCCGGAGGTGACATCTCCACCGCGACCCGGATGCGGCTCAACGACGGCACCACCGCCCTGATCAAGACCCACCACCACGCGCCCGACGGCTTCTTCGACGCCGAGGTCCGGGGGCTGCGCTGGCTCGGCGAGGTCGACGACGGGGTCGGCGTGCCCGACGTGCTGGCCCACGACCACGAGTGCCTGATCCTGCGGTGGGTCGAGGCCGGCAAGACGACCGTCGACGCCGCCGTCGACTTCGGGCGCCGGCTGGCGCGGACCCATCGGGCGGGGGCCGAGGGCTTCGGCGCCGAGCACGACGGGTTCATCGGGCGGCTGCCGCTGCCGAACCGGGCTGCTCAGACCTGGCCGGAGTTCTACGCCACCCGCCGGGTGCTCCCCTACCTCAAGCTGGCCCGCGACCGGGGCGCGGCGAGCGCCGACGACGCAGCGCCCGTCGAGGCGCTGGTCGGGCGGCTGGCCGAGCTCCTGCCCGAGGAGCCACCGGCCCGGCTCCACGGCGACCTCTGGAACGGCAACGTGCTGTGGGGGCTCGACGGGACGTGCCGCGTGATCGACCCCGCGGCGTACGGCGGGCACCGCGAGGTCGACCTCGGAATGCTGGCGCTGTTCGGGCTGCCCCACCTGCAGCGCGTCACCGACGCCTACGAGGACGAGCACCCGCTCGCCGACGGGTGGCGCGACCGGGTGGGCCTGCACCAGGTCTTCCCGCTGCTGGTCCACGCCTGCCTGTTCGGCGGCGGCTACGCCTCCCGCGCGGCCGACACCGCACGCCGCTACCTCTGACGTCGGCTCTCAGACACGACTCAGGGACCGGTGGCACAGTGAGGGGCGTGAATCCCGGTCCCCGTCCCCGTGTGCTCGTCGTCGACGACGACCGGGCGGTGCGGGAGTCGCTGCGGCGGTCCCTGGAGTTCAACGGGTACGACGTGTCGCTGGCCGGCGACGGGGCGGAGGCCCTGGCCAGCATCTCCGGCATCCGGCCCGACGCGGTCGTGATGGACGTGATGATGCCGCGCCTGGACGGCCTCGAGGCCACCCGGGCGCTGCGCACCGCCGGGCACGACGTCCCGATCCTCGTGCTGACCGCGCGGGACGCGGTCGGCGACCGGGTCGAGGGGCTCGACGCCGGCGCCGACGACTACCTCACCAAGCCGTTCGCGCTGGCCGAGCTGCTGGCCCGGCTGCGGGCCCTGCTGCGGCGCACCGTGCAGTCCGAGGACGCCGAGGAGGTGCTCACGTTCGCCGACCTCTCGATGGACGTCGCCACCCGCGAGGTCCGGCGCGGTGAGCGGTCGATCGAGCTGACGCGCACCGAGTTCACGCTGCTGGAGATGTTCCTGCGCCGGCCGCGCCGGGTCCTCGAGCGGTCGTTCATCCTCGAGGAGGTCTGGGGCTACGACTTCCCGACGACCGCCAACTCGCTGGAGGTCTACGTGGGCTACCTGCGCCGCAAGACCGAGGCCGAGGGCGAGCCGCGGCTGATCCACACGGTCCGCGGCGTCGGCTACGTCCTGAAGAACCCATGACCCTGCGAGACGTGCGGCCCGACCCGGCCCCCGCCGCGACGGCCACGCCGACGCCCGCACCCACCCGGTGGCACTACCGGCGGTCCCTGGCGAGCCGGCTGATCCTGCTCACGACGATCGCGGTCGGCCTCGCGGTGGCCTTCGTCGCGTTCGGCGCGTTCTGGACGGCCAAGATGCAGATGCAGTCCACGCTCGACGAGTCGCTGCTCGACCGCGCCCACAAGGCGGCCCTCGCCGGCGTCCAGCTCAACACGCGGGTGCCGTCGTGGATGCTCGGCGCGGCCGACGTCCGGATCATCTACATCACCTCCGAGCGGAGCTGGCGGTCCCCCGACCAGGGGCCCACGCTGCGGCTCGGGGAGAGCGAGCTGGCCGTCGCGCGGGGGGACTCCGAGGAGAGCGCCCGCACGATCATCGCGGCGGACGGCCAGCACTACCGCGTCGTAGCGGTCCAGGCCCCCGTCGAGGGCCAGGCGCTCGTGCTCGCACAGTCCCTGGAGCCCCAGCGCACGACGCTCGCCAAGCTCGGTGGCGTGATGCTGCTCTTCGGCCTCGCCGGCGTGATCGGCGCCGGCGCGGCCGGCTGGGCCGTCGCCCGCAACGGACTCCGACCCGTCCGGCGGCTCACCCGCTCCGTCGAGGAGATCGCCCGCACCGAGGACCTGCGGCCGTTGCCGGTCGAGGGCGACGACGAGATCGCACGCCTCGCGACGGCGTTCAACCACATGCTCGCGGCCCTCGCCGCCTCCCGGGACCGGCAACGGCGGCTGGTCGCCGACGCGGGCCACGAGCTGCGGACTCCGCTCACCTCGCTGCGGACCAACCTGGACCTGCTCGCCCAGGCCGGCGCCGACCTCCCGGACCAGGCGCGTGCCGAGCTGCTCGACGACGTCCGCGCCCAGATCGGCGAGCTGACCACGCTCATCGGCGACCTGGTCGAGCTGGCGCGCGACGAGCCGCTGGCCGCCGTGGTCGGCACCGTCGACCTCGAGGACGTCGTCGACCGCGCCCTGGCCCGGGTACGCCGCCGTGCCCCGCGGGTGGAGTTCGAGGCGACGACGGAGCCCTGGTGGCTGACCGGCGACGCGGCCGCCCTCGAGCGTGCCGTCACCAACCTGCTCGACAACGCCGCCAAGTGGAGCCCCGAGGGTGGCACGATCACCGTGACGCTCGCCCGGGGAGTGCTGACCGTCGACGACCAGGGGCCGGGGATCTCCGAGGAGGACCTGCCCCACGTGTTCGAGCGCTTCTGGCGCTCCCGCGAGTCCCGGGCGATGCCGGGCTCGGGCCTGGGGTTGGCGATCGTGGCCCGGGTCGTGGAGCGTCACGCCGGCACGGTGACGGCCGGACACTCACCAGGCGGTGGGGCCCGCCTGACCGTCACCATGCCCGGCCGGGCCACCGAGCCGGCCGAGTGAGGTCAGCCGCCGGCACCGCTCCGGCACCGTGTCGTCACGCGTGACGGTCCGGCAGTCCACGAACGCCTCCAGCCGCCTCAGCAGCGCGTCGCGCAGCCCACGCCGTGCGGGGTCGGCGACGACGTTGGTCCGCTCCCAGCCGTCGTCGCGGTAGTCGTAGAGCTCGTAGGCGTGGTCGACGCCGTCCCAGCTCGGATCGAGGTCGAAGCGGACGAGCAGCGCGTCGCGGCTGCGCACCGCGACGTACGACGGGATCAGGTCCATGGTGCCGCCGGCGTACGCGGCATCGGGGTCCAGGCCGAGGGACGGCCCCCACGTGTGCTCGAAGAACGCGTAGCCGCGGCGGTCGAGGGTCGGGTCGTGGAGCGAGGGCACCAGCGAGGTCCCCGCTCGGAAGGAGGCCGGGGGCAGGCCCGCCAGCTCCTCCAGGGTCGGGGCCAGGTCGACGTTGGACACCACGGCGGGGCGCGGGCCGGGCGCGACCCCCGGTCCGGTCACCAGCAGCGGCACCCGCACGTCGGAGTCGAACGGCGTGCCCTTGCCCCGGCCGAGGCCGTGCTGGTCGACGTGGAACCCGTTGTCGGAGGTCAGCACCACGTAGGTGTCAGGCCCCACCTCCGCCCGCAGCCGGGCGACCATCCGGTCGATCGACTGCGCCATCTGGGCGCGGGCGCGCAGCGTGAAGGCGGCCGCACCGGGGTCGACCGGCCCGCCCGGCGGCCGCCACTGCGGCGCGAGCGAGCCGTCGAGCCTCCGCGGCGCGTTGTCGGCCTGGTCGTCACCGAACCCGGGGAGGTCCGCGGCCGTCAGGTCCCCGCACGACACCGGTCCGCAGTTGCCGGCGCGTCCGGGTCCGGCCCGGTCGGCCAGGGCGGGCGGGAAGCCGGGGTCGCCCGGGTAGTGGGGGGTGTCACCGATCCGGGAGTGGGTGCCGTAGGTCGCCACCGTCAGGAAGTAGGGCCGCTCGTCGTCGCGGTGCTGCCGCACGAACTCCACCGCACGGTCGGCGATCACGTTCCCGGCGTACGCCGCGTCCTTCTCCGCCTCGGACGCCCACGCGGGCGGGGCCTCGACGTGCTCGAGCACCGCTCCGTCGGGGCCGGCGTCGAGGAGGTCGAACTCCCAGCCGTCGTAGGCGCTGCCGAACACCGGGACCCACTCCGACCACCCCGGCGGGACCGGGGGTGCGACCCCGTCCAGGGGCTCGTACTGGTTGAGGAACTTGCCGACGTAGCCGGTGGTCCAGCCGGCCTGCCGGAGCCGGACGTTGACCGCGCGCTGCTCGTTGCCGTACGCCGCGAACGCCTCCCACCCTCCGAGCGGGCCGAGCGCGTTGGGCGTGTTCGCCGTGTTGGTCAGCACCCCGGTCTGGTGCGGGTACTGCCCGGTGAGCAGGCTGGACCGCGAGACGCAGCAGAGCGAGTCGACGACGTAGCTGTGCTCCCACGAGGCGCCCTCGCGCGCCATCGCGTGGGCCTGCGACATGGTCTGGACGAGGTCGGTCGAGAGGTCGTCCATCAGGACCAGCACGATGTTCGGCGTCCGGTCCGGGACCATCGGGTGGCCGGCGAGCCGTTCCTGCGGCGCCTCCCGGGGGGCCGGCACCTCCGCGTCGGCCGGCGGCCCGGAGCGCACGCCGCACCCCGCCACGAGCGCCGGCAGCAGCGCCGCGACGACCCCGGATCGCCATCCCGCCCGCATCGCTCCCCCTCGTCACGAGCGTCAGTGTCACCATGATGACGCCTCGCGGGGCGGGTTGGTTGCCTTTCCGGCGTCTCCCTACTCGACGAGCAGGTCCCGGACCAGGCCGTGGAGCAGGTCGTAGCCGTTCTCGGTGAGGATCGACTCCGCGTGGAACTGGATGCCGCGGTAGTGGGGGCCGCGCACCAGGTGGACGTCGCCGGTGTCGGGGTGTGCGGCCACGTCGACGCCGTCGGCCAGCGGGCCGTCGGCCCGCGCCACGAAGGTGTTGTAGAACCCGACCCGCTCGGTCCGGCCGTCGATCGCGACCGGCGACTGAGTGCCCTGGAACACGATGTCCTTGAACCCGAGGGGCAGCCCGAGCTCGTGGCAGAGCGCCTGGTGGCCGAGGCAGACCGCGAGGAACGGCTGGCGTCGCTCGAGCAGCCGCGCCACCGCCGACCGCAGCGTCGCCATCTTGGGGTCCGCGCCGTCGCGCGGGTCGCCGGGCCCGGGGCCGACGATCACCAGGTCCCCCCGGTCCAGCACCGCGTCGAGGGCGTCACGCCCGGAGGGCACGTCCTCGTGGCGCACCACCTCGCTCTCGAGGCCCTGCACCCGCAGCACGTGGCGGAGCATCTTCACGAAGTCGTCCTCGCCGTCGAGGATCACCACCCGCCGGCCCCGGAGAGCCGGGTCCGGCGGCGCACCGGCCTGGTCGGTGAGCCAGAACCGGCTGAGCCGCCGGTTGCGGGCGTTGAGGGTCAGCAGCACGTCCTCGTCGCTCACCAGCTCGGCGACGTCGGTCGACGCCACCGGCGCCGGCGGGACCAGGCCGAAGGCGCTGAGGATCCCGCCGGCCTTGGCGTGGGTCTCGGCCACCTCGTACGCCGCGTCGGAGTCGCGCACCAGGGTGGCGCCGGCGGTGACGGTCAGCCGACCGTCGAGCCCGACGTCGGCGGTGCGGATGACGATCGGCGAGTCGACCACGTGCCCGCCCTCGGCGTCGCGACCGAGCAGGGCGAGCGCGGCGCCGTAGTAGCCGCGTCCCTCGGTCTCGTACTCGCTGATCAGGCGGCACGCGTTCTCCACGGGCGACCCGGTCACGGTGGCGGCGTACATGGTGTCGCGGAGCACCTCGCGCGGGTCGCGGGTGGTGCGTCCGGCGAGGAGGTACTCGGTGTGCACCAGCCGGCTCATCGGCTTGAGGAACGGCCCGAGCACCTGGCCGCCCTCGGTGCAGATGTCGCACATCATCTTCAGCTCCTCGTCGACCACCATGAAGAGCTCGAAGATCTCCTTCTCGTCGAGCAGGAAGTCGAGCAGCTGCTCCTTGAGGCCGGAGGTCGAGGTGCGAGCGGAGCGAGCCTCAGGACCCGGGATCCGGAAGGTGCCGCTGATCGGGTTCATCCGGACGTCGGCCACACCCGACGGTCCGCTCGGTCGCTCGCTCGTCCCTCGCTCGTCTCGGTCGCGGACGGGGTGCATCGACACGTGCCGCTCGGGGCTGGCCCCGATCAGGTAGCGGTCGCCGGTGAAGAAGACGTAGGTCCAGTACGCCCCGCGCTCGCGCTCCAGCAGCCGCCGGAACACGGTCAGGGCGCGGTCGGTGTCCCAGTCGGCGACGGTGGCGCGGTAGTGCCGCCCGACGACCAGGTTGGCGCCCTCGCCCTGCCCGATCTCGTCGCGGATGATCGCCTCGACGAGCTCGCCGTACTCGTCGTCGTCGGTCTCGAAGCCGCCCGGGTCGGCGAACGCGACCTCGACCTCGTCGATCGCCTCGACCACCTCGGCCACGGTGAACTCACGCTCGGACTCGACCTCGACGACGACGAGCGGGGTGCCGTCGTCGCGGGCCTGGAAGCCCCGCTCGCGGACCTGCCGGAACGGCACCGCCAGCAGCCGGTCGGCGATGTGGCCCTCCTCGGGCACGCCCGACTCCAGCGGTACGTCGAGCAGGGACTCGACGACGCTGCGCCGGCCGCCGACCAGTCCGACGGTGTCGCGGTCGCCCGCGCGCGTCGAGCGCCGGATGATCGCCCACGCCTCGTGCTCCCGCAGCGCCGCGATGGCGTCCCGGGCGGAGACGGCGGTCTCGGGCATGCGGTGCACCCTAGTCGCCGTACGACGCCTCCCCCGACGCGTCCCAGCACCGACCCCTCGGAGGTTGAGGTGCGAGGCCGTCCACGGCCGAGCCTCGAAACCGTGACAGGTGGGCAGGGCTGGAACACGGTGGGCGCTGCCCTGCGCCGGTGCGGGGTTTCGAGGCTCAGGCCCGGGGGGCCTTCGCACCTCAACCTCCGACCCCGCCCCCACCCTCGGTGGTTGAGGAGGGCCGCCAAGGCCCGTCTCGAAACCACCCTCACCAGGACAGCCGCCGGCGGCGTACGCCGTGCCCGATCCGGCACAGGTGGCTTCGAGACGGTTGCTGCGCAACCTCCTCAACCACCGAAGCCGCGCCACCTCGTCGTCCACCGGTGTCGCGCGGACGCGTCCCGCGGAGGAGGGCGGTGACTGGCACAATCCGCGGTGAGCGGGCCGGAGAGGGCCCCGATCCCGGAGCAGCTCGACGTGCACGACTCCCACCAGACCCACCTGCGGGGACTCGCCGAGGTCATCGGCGCCGGCGTGCTCTGGGGCACCGGCGGCCTGGCGATGCAGCTGCTCCGCGAGCAGGACCCGATCTCGCCGCTGGCGGTCATCGTGTGGCGCGCTGCGATCGGTGCGGCCGTCGTGCTGCTGGTCCTGGTCGTCCTGCGCCGGACGGGCGAGCTCGTGGCGCTCGTACGGCGGCACCCGGGGCGGCTGTTCGCCGTCGGTGCCGGCACCGCGGCGCTGCAGGCGTTCTTCTTCGTCTCGGTCACGATGGTGGGCGTCGCGGTGGCCACCGTCGTCGGCCTGGGCCTGGCCCCCGTGCTCCTCACGCTCGTGGACGCCGTCCGCGAGCGGCGGCCACCCGCCCGGCGGCGCGTCGGGGTGCTGGTCACCGCCCTGGTGGGGCTGGTGCTGGTCTGCACGGTGGCGGGCAGCGGGGAGACCGGGCCGCGACCGATCACCGGCGTGGTCCTGGCGGCCGCCTCGGCGGTGACCTTCGCCCTGACCACCTCCGCAGCGGGGGGACGGATCAGCCACGGCGCCTCCCCGGTCGCGCTCACGGGCGGGATGGCCCTGGTGGGCGTCCTGGTGCTGACGCCGACGCTGGCCTTCGTCGACGGCCCGGTGGTCACCCACGACCCGGCGGCCTGGGCGTGGTTGTTCTACCTCGGCGGCCTCACGCTGGCCGTCGCCTACGTGCTGCTCTACTCCGGGCTCCGGGTGACGCCCGCCAGCACCGCGGTCACCGCCACCCTCGTCGAGCCGGTGACCGCGACCGTGGCGGCGACCCTGGTCCTGCAGGAGCCGCTCGGCGTCGTCGGCGCGGCGGGCGTCGTGCTGGTGCTCGCTGGTGTCGCCGGCCTCGGGCGCCCGGCCACCACCGAGGGCCCGATCGTCAGCCCACCGTCGTCAGCAGCTGGGTGGCGCGGGTGAGCACGACGTAGAGGGTCGCCCGGCCGGTGGCCGACTCGTCCTCGATCTCCTGCGGCCGTACGACGACGATGCCGTCGAACTCCAGGCCCTTCGTGTCGAGGCCGGTCAGCACCACGACCCGGTCGTCGGCGGACGGCGTCACGGCCGAGTCGACCGCGGCGCGGGCGCCGGGCGCCTGGTCGGCCAGCTCCGGCCAGGAGGCCAGCCACGCGTTCACCTCGGAGCGCCGGGCGACCGGCACCACGATGCCGACCGTCCCGCTCACCTCGCCGGCGACCCCGACCACCGCCTCCCGGGTCGCCCGCTCGAGGTCGGGGACGTCGGTGATCACCCGCGGCTCGACGCCCGTGGAGCGGACCGCGGTCGGCAGGTCGGCGTCGAGGCCGACCCGCTCGGCGTACGCCGCGGCGTGGGCGTAGATCTCCGCGCTGTTGCGGTAGTTGGTCGACAGGTGGAACTCGTGGACCTGCTTGCCGTCGATGGCGTCGGCCCGGGCGTCCGCGGCCTCCTCGGGCACCGGCCACGACGACTGGGCCGGGTCGCCGACGATGGTCCAGGTCGCCGCGCGGCCGCGGCGGCCGACCATCCGCCACTGCATCGGGGTGAGGTCCTGCGCCTCGTCGACCAGGACGTGGGCGTACCCGTCGTCCTCGATCCGGTGGCTGGGCGGCGCCCAGGCCCGCCCGCTCGGTGCGTACTCGCGATCCGAGGCGGTGGTGAGCTCCTGGAGGTCACCACCCACGTGGTCGTCGAGCTCGTGGTGGTCCTCGTGGCGCGCAGGGACGTCACCGAGCGCGTAGCGCAGCTCGTCGACCAGCGCCACGTCCTCGACCGACAGCGGGAGACCGGGCGCGTCGCCCCAGGACTTGCTCAGCAGCCGCTGCTCCTCCTCGCTGAGCACCCCGTCGGAGACCCGGGCGAGCAGCTCGGGGTCGCGCAGCCAGCCGAACACCTCGGTCGCGGCGAGCGGCGGCCACCAGGCGACGGCGAAGTCGACGAAGTCCTGGCGGCCGAGCATCTCGTCCTCGAACGCCCCCCGGCCGCGCTCCCGACCACGCTCGCCGCGGACCTGGCGCCACATCGCGTCGAGGAGGGTGCTGGCGACGCGGGGGAGCTGCCGGTTGCGCTGGCCGTGGGACATCAGCTGGCGGCGCAGCTTGCCGAGCGTCGCCCGGTCGAGCTGGACGACGTCGTCGCGCCAGAAGACCCTGAACTCCTGCGCGCTGCCGGGCACCTGCTGCCGGGACGCGCGGCGCATCACCTCCGCCATCCGGGCCGACCCCTTGAGGTCGGCGACCGCGGGCTCGTCGTGGCGGGTCGCGCGGACGCCGTCGACGACCTCGCCGAGCGACCGCAGGGCGACCGCGGTCTCGCCGAGCGACGGCAGCACCCGCTCGATGTAGCGCATGAAGACCCCGCTGGGGCCGACGACGAGCACGCCGCCGCCCTCGTAGCGACGCCGGTCGGTGTAGAGCAGGTAGGCGGCCCGGTGCAGCGCGACGACGGTCTTGCCGGTGCCGGGGCCGCCGGAGATCGCGACGACTCCCTTGCTCGGCGCCCGGATGGCGCGGTCCTGCTCGGCCTGGATGGTGGCGACGATGGAGTGCATGGAGCGGTCGCGGGCCCGCGAGAGCTGGGCCATCAGCGCACCCTCGCCGACGATCGGCAGGTCGGTCTCGACGGAGTCGTCGAGCAGCTCGTCCTCGACCCCCAGCACGCGGGCGCCGCTGCAGCGCAGCACCCGGCGGCGTACGACGCCGTGGGGCGTGGCGGCGGTCGCCTGGTAGAACACCGCGGCGGCCGGCGCCCGCCAGTCGATCAGCAGCGAGTCGCGGTTGGCGTCACGGAGCCCGATCCGCCCGATGTAGCGCGGCTCGGGGTCCCGCTCCGGCCGGAGGTCGAGCCGCCCGAAGACCAGCCCCTCGTGGGCGGCGTCGAGCTGGGCGATCCGGCGCGCGGCCTGGAAGACCATGGCGTCACGCTCGACCAGCCCGCCCTCGTGCTCCAGCCGGCCGCGGCCGTGACCTTCGCGGGCCAGCGCCTGGGCGGCCTCGGTGGAGTGGCGCAGCTGCACGTGGACGCGGTCGACGAACGCCTGCTCGTCGGCGATTTCGCGCTCGGCGAGTTCATCGCTCACTGTGGTTCCCCGATTTCCAGGGGGCGTCGGTCCCCGTTGGCCTGATCTGGCAAGTCCTCAAGCCTACAAGGCGTCCCCCGCGGGACCGGTGCTTTCCCTCCGTTTCACCCGGTGAGCCGGTAGAGCGCCAGACCGGCGGCGTCGAGCCGCGACGTCGGTGTCGCGACCCGGATCGACACCCTGCTCCCGGGTGCCACGTCCACCGGTCCGCCGCCACCTCCGCCGCTCCCGAGGTAGGTGGTCTGGGAGCCGACCCGCTGCCCGTCCGCCGTCACGGCGTACCGCAGCACGCCGCTGGCCTCGACCCCGTCGACCACCACGAACCGCCCCTCCTCCGGCACACCCAGCCACGGCACCTGGCCGCGGCGCGCGACGGTGGCTTTCTCGAGCACCCACTCACGGCCGTCGTGCTCGATCCGCTTCTCGGCGTCGACGGCGGCGAGGTCGACCGGCGGGAAGACCGGCGTGTAGGCGCCGAGCCCGATCCGGACGTCGGGCAGCTCGCCGTCGACGACGGGCCGGCCGCCGCGGGTGAGCCACATCCGCAGCGTCGACTCCTGGCCGGCGTGCCGACCGGGCGGGAAGCCGGTGCCGGCGCTGCCGCCGGGGTCGAAGGACGAGCCGGAGTCGCAGGCGCCGCTGCTGAAGCTGCCGCGCTCGTCGGCCCACGCGAGGTGGACGCGGGTGCCGCGGGGCAGGTCGGCGCAGGTGGTGGCCAGCCAGACCGTCTCGTCGGTGGGCGTGACCGGCACCTCGAGGGACGCCTCGCCCGGTTCCCCCAGGGCGGCGCCCAGCAGGGACCTCCCGGCGACGTCCTCGCGGAACGTGAGCACCCCCTCGCCCACACCGGGCGGCGCCTGCGAGGAGTCGAGCTCGTAGACCGCGACGTCGACCTCACCGCCGCTCGCCGCGGCGACGGTGACCCGGCCCCCGCCCGGCGCCACCCAGGTGAAGTCGGCGTAGTCGGCGGCGTCGGAGGTGCGCGAGGGGACACCCTGCTCGCGGACGGCGACCCGCTGGTCGCCGCCGGGCGTCGCCCAGCTCACCAGGCGTGGGGTGTCGGAGTCGCCGAGCTCGACGACGACCCGACCGTCGCCCGACTCGGTGGACGCCAGCCGGTAGCTCCAGCCGAGCGAGGTCATGGTGTCCGGCGCGTCGGCCGGCTGCGGTCCCCGCTCGCCGAGCGAGGGGACCAGCACGACGCCGACGACGGCGAGCACGGCGCCGACGACGACCGCGCCCGCCCGCTGCTGGCGCGCCCGGCGGGCGCGGCCGTGCACGGCGGCGACGCGGACGACAGAGGTGTCGTCGGGGACGTCGTGCGCGTGCTGCGCGAGGGTGGAGCGGAGGTCCTGGAGGGTGTGCAGGTCAGGCATGGGTCTGTCCCCCTTCGGCGTCGACCAGCGACGGGTCGATCCGGAGCTTGGCGAGAGCCTTGCTGGTCTGGCTCTTGACGGTGCCGGCGGAGATCCCGAGCAGGTCCGCGGTCTGGGCCTCGGTGAGGTCCTCGAAGTAGCGGAGCACCACGACCGCGCGCTGCCGGCGGGGCAGCCGGCCCAGCGCGTCCCACAGGTCGCCGGACTCGCCGGCGCGGTCGTCGTGCCAGTGGACGGCCGAGCCCGCGTCGGGCAGCTCGTCGGTGGGCTGCTCGCCGTTCCACTTGCGGCGCCACCACGAGGCGTAGGTGTTGACGATGACCTTGCGGACGTAGGGCTCGGGGTCGCCGTCGATGCGCGACCACGCCAGGTAGGCCTTGGTCAGCGCCGTCTGCAGCAGGTCCTCGGCGAGGCCGTGGTCGCGGGTCAGCAGGTAGGCCGTCCGGAGCAGCCGCGCCGAGCGGGCGGCCACGAACTCCTCGAAGCCCGGACTGCCCACGTGCGGCCTCCCCGAGATGGTCATGGTGGTCATGCCCGTCCCTACCGGTCGGCGGGACGGGATGGTTGCCCGGCGTACGGCTATTTCTTCCTGCGCTCGAGGAAGGCGGTCATCGCCTCCCGTGCCTCCTCGCTCGCGAACAGCCGGGCCGACAGTGCCGCCATGTCGGCGCCGTGGGCGTCGATGGCGGCGACCAGGTCCCGGTTGAGGATCGCCTTCGACTCGCGCAGCCCCTGGCCAGCACCGGTGGCGAGGCTCGCGCAGACCGCTGCCACGGTGGCGTCGAGCTCGGCGGCCGGCACCGCCCGCGTCACCAGCCCGTACGCCGCCGCCTCGGTGCCGCTGAAGACCTCCCCGCCCAGGGTCGTGAGGGACGCCGCCCGCGGGGTCATCCGGTGGTGGACGGTCAGGCTGATGATCGCCGCGGCCAGGCCCAGCTTGACCTCGGTGAGCGCGAACGTCGCGTCCTCGGCGACGAGGGCGACGTCGCTCGCGGCCACGATGCCGATGCCGCCGGCGCGGACCGCGCCGGACACCTCCGTGACCACCGGCTTGGGGATGGTGGCGATCAGCCGTTGCAGCTCGACGATCCGCCGGGCACCCTCCTCCATGCCCTCGGAGGTGGCCTCGGACAGGTCGGCGCCGGAGCAGAACACCCGGTCCGCGGACCGCACCAGGAGGACCTTGACCGCCGGGTCGACCGCGGCCGCGCGGAGGTGGCCGAACAGCTCCGACACCAGCTGCCGGCTGAGCGCGTTGCGGTTGTGGGGGGAGTCCAGCGTGATCGTCGCCAGGCTGCCGCCGTCCAGCGTGGTCACGTCGAGGTGCACGAGCTCGTTCATGGCCTGCATCCTGCCCGAACCCTGGCCCTGAGCCCGCGAAGGGGCAGGCACGGTGAGGGGGTTGAGGAGGCTCGACTCGGACCGGAGCTCGCGACGGGCCGAGTGAGCCGTCTCGACGCACCCATCCCGGAGGCCCTCCCGCTCCGAACACCCCGCATGCGACGACGTCTGCTGTACGCCGGGTTCGGGATCCTCGCGACGCTGGTGGGGATGGCGGCCGGACACCTGGTGGCGGCCCTCGTCGACCCGGCGTCCTCCCCGGTCCTGGCGGTCGGCTCGACGGTCATCGACCTCACGCCCACGCCCGTCAAGGAGTGGGCGGTGCAGACCTTCGGCACCGCGGACAAGCCGATCCTGGTCGGCTCGGTCATGATGGGCGCGGTCGCGCTGGCCGCGATCGGGGGCATCCTCGCGCGCCGACGGTTCGTCGCCGGCGCGCTCGTCCTGGTCCTGCTCGTGGCCGTCGCCGGCGCTGCCGCGGTGCTGCGGCCCGGCGCGGGGCCCCTCGACGTGCTCCCCGCCCTCGCCACCGCCCTGACCGGTGTGGCCGCGCTGTGGTGGCTGACCCGTGCCGCCTCCGCGGCGGCCGCGGACGGCACCGAGGCGTCGTCCGGGCAGGGTCCGAGCCGGCGCGGTGTCCTGGTCGCCGCCGGGGCCCTCGCGGCGGCGGGTGCGGCGATGGGAGGGATCGGCCGCTTCGTCTCCGGGCTGCGGGCCGACCCCAGCGACGTCACCCTCCCGTCCCCGGCCGACCCCGCTCCGACGTTCCCGACAGGTCTCGACGAGAAGGTGCCGGGCATCAGCTCGTTCCGGACGCCGAACGACGACTTCTACCGGATCGACACCCGGCTCAGCCTGCCGGTCGACGACACCGAGGACTGGACGCTCACCATCGACGGCGACGTCGAGGAGGAGGTCACCCTCACCTTCGACGACCTGCGGTCGATGGAGCTCATCGAGCGTGACATCACCCTGACCTGCGTCTCCAACGACGTCGGCGGACCCTACGTGGGTGGGGCCCGCTGGCTCGGCGTCCGGCTGACCGACCTGCTCGACCGCGCGAAGGTGGGCCGCACGGCCGACCAGATCCTGTCGACCGACGTCGACGGCATGACGATCAGCACGCCGCTCGGGGTCGCCACCGACGGCCGCGACGCGATGCTGGCGATCGGCATGAACGGCGAGGCGCTCCCCCGCGAGCACGGCTTCCCGGTGCGGATGGTGGTGCCCGGTCTCTACGGCTTCGTGAGCGCCTGCAAGTGGATCACCCGCATGACGCTCACGACGTACGACGAGCAGCAGGCGTACTGGACCGAGCGCGACTGGGCCACCGACGCCCCCATCAAGGTGTCCAGCCGGATCGACACCCCGAAGTCGTTCGCGGACGTCGACGCCGGCCGGACCTTCGTCGGCGGCGTCTCCTGGGCCCAGGACCGCGGCATCGGCAAGGTCGAGGTCCAGGTCGACGGAGGCGCGTGGCAGGAGGCGCGGCTCGGCCCGTCGGCGGGCGTTGACTACTGGCGCCAGTGGTACCTGCCGTGGGAGGCGGAGCCTGGCGAGCACACGCTCACCGTCCGCGCCGTGACCCAGGAGGGCGACGTGCAGTCCCCCGCGCGGGCGATGCCCTTCCCCGACGGCTCCAGCGGCTACCAGCAGATCGTGGTCCGAGTCCAGTGACGTCGGGGCGCAGCCCGAGGTCACTCAGGACGAGGAGGTTGAGGAGCGTCGGCTCGGATCGGGGAGCCGAAAGTCCGACGCACGCCCATCCGACGGAGCCCCCGCTCCGAACACCCCGTGACCGACACACGACGGAAGGTTCGAGACATGATGCGCACCACCCCCCTCCGCGCCGGCGGGCTGGCCCTCGCCGCGCTGACCCTCTCCACCGGCCTCGCCGCCTGTTCCGAGGAGGAGCCCGCCGAGGCCTCGAGCGGCAGCGACTCGTCGCAGACCGAGGAGGAGACGCCCATGGAGGAAGAGGAGTCGTCCGGCGAGATGGACCCGGCGGCCAACCTCTACGGCCCGGCGTGCAGTGACGTGCCGCAGTCCGGTGACGGCTCCGTCGAGGGCATGGCCACCGCGCCGGTCGCCTCGGCCGCCAGCGCCAACCCGTTGCTGACCACGCTGGTGAAGGCCGTCGGAGCGGCCGACCTGGTCGACCCCCTCAACTCCGCTCCGGAGTTGACCGTGTTCGCGCCGGCCAACCCGGCGTTCGAGCCGATCCCGAAGAAGGACCTCAACGCCCTCCTGAAGGACAAGGAGACCCTCACCCAGGTGCTGACCCACCACGTGGTGCCGCAGAAGATCGCGCCCGAGGACCTCTCCGGCGAGTTCGAGACCCTCAACAAGGACACGCTCACCATCAACGGCGAGGGCGAGCAGGCCACGATCGGCGACGAGAAGGCCACGGTCCTGTGCGGCGGCATCCAGACCGCCAACGCGACGGTCTACGTCATCGACACGGTGATGATGCCCTGACTTCCGTCGCTTGAAGGGACAGGCAAGGATTCACACGTGGACCACCTGCACGCGGTGCCTCCCGGCGCCCCCTCCGAGGAGGGGGCGCCAGGGGCGTCCGCCCTGGCCGAGCTGCTGAAGCGCTCCTCGCGCGGGGACGGCGACGCGTTCGCCAGGTTCTACGACGCCACCGCGGCCCGGGCCTTCGGGCTCGCCGTCCGGGTGGTCCGCGACCGGGCCCAGGCCGAGGAGGTCGCCCAGGAGGCGTTCCTCGAGGTGTGGCGGACCTCGACCCGCTTCGACGCGGGCCGGGGCAGCGCCATCGGGTGGTTGCTGACCATCGTCCACCGCAAGGCGGTCGACCGGGTTCGGTCGGCCGAGGCGGCCAGCCGCCGGGACACCCACTACGAGCACGACAACCAGTCGGTCGCCCACGACGCGACCGCCGAGGCCGCGGAGGCCTCGATGGAGGCCCGTCGGGTACGTACGGCCCTCAAGGAGCTCACCGCCGTCCAGCGGGAGGCCCTCGAGCTGGCGTACTTCGGCGGCTACACACACACGGAGGTGGCGAGCATGCTGGACCTGCCGGTCGGCACCGCCAAGACCCGTATCCGTGACGGACTGATCCGGATGCGCGACGCCTTGGGGGTGACCACGTCATGAGCGACGTCCACGCCCTGGTGGGCGCGTACGCCGTCGACGCCGTCGACGACCTCGAACGCGCCGCCTTCGAGCGCCACCTCGCCGAGTGCGAGGACTGCCGGCTCGAGCTCGCCAGCCTCCGCGAGGCGTCGGCCGCGCTCGCCGCGGGTGAGCAGCTCACGCCCCCCGACCGGTTGCGCGAGCAGGTGCTCGCCGGCATCGGGTCGATCCGGCCCCTGCCGCCCGAGGTGGAGCCCGAGGTGCCGCCGGCCACGGCGTCCACGCGCCGCCGGTTCCGGCCCGCCGCCCTGGTCGCGGCCGCGGCTGCCGTGGTCGTGCTGGGGGTCGGCACGCCCGTCGTCTGGCAGCAGGTCACCGACGACACCTCGCAGGCGCCGCCCACGGTCACCGAGGCCGAGCGCATGCAGCGCGTGCTCGACGCCGAGGACGCCGAGGAGTACGTCCAGCGCGTCGACGGCGCCGAGGTGACGGTGGTCCGCTCGCCCTCGCTCAACGCAGCGGTGCTGACGGCGGACGGGATGCCCGCTCCCCCGGACGGCAAGGTCTACGAGCTCTGGCTCGACCACGAGGAGCAGGGCATGGTGCCCGCCGGCCTGATGTCGGGCGAGGACCACCAGGTCATGTTCGAGGGCGACCCGGCCACCGCGCTGGGGGCCGGGATCACGCTCGAGCCCGAGGGTGGCTCCGAGGAGCCCACGTCCGCGCCGATGGTCAGCTTCACCTTCGAGAAGGCCTGATGACCTCGCCCCGCCGCGTCGCCGTGGTCGGGTCCGGCGTCGCCGGGCTCGTCGCCGCTCACGTGGCCGCCCGCTCCGCCCACGTCACGCTCTACGAGGCCGACGACCGGATCGGTGGCCATGCCGACACCCATCGAGTGGTGGAGGGGGAGCGCGAGCACGCGATCGACACCGGGTTCATCGTCCACAACGAGCGCACCTACCCGACCCTGCTCCGGCTCTTCGCCGAGCTCGGTGTCCAGACCCAGGAGTCGGAGATGTCGCTGTCGGTCAGCGACGACGAGACCGGGGTCGAGTGGGCGGGCGCGCTCGGGCCCCGCGGGCTGTTCCCCACCTCCGCCCACCTCCGGCGGCCGGCGTACCTCCGGATGCTCGGTGAGATCCCCCGGTTCCACCGCCGCGCCCGTCGGCTGCTCGCCGGGCCCGACGACGACGCGCGCACGCTGCGCCGGTTCCTGCGCGAGGGCGGCTTCTCGGCGTACTTCGAGCGGCACTTCATGGAGCCGCTCGTCGCCGCCGTGTGGTCGTGCGACCCGGCGGTCGCGCTCGACTACCCCGCCCGCTACCTGTTCACCTTCCTCGACCACCACGGCATGCTGCGGGTCTTCGGCTCGCCCACCTGGCGCACCGTGACCGGCGGCTCCCACGACTACGTGCAGCGACTGGCCGCCGGGCTCGGCGAGGTCCGCACCGGCACCAAGGTCACCTCCGTGCTGGAGACCGGCGACGGCGTCGAGGTGACCGACGGCAACGGCACCACGACGGCGTACGACGCGTGCGTGGTCGCCACCCACCCCGACCAGGCGCTGGCGCTGCTCGCCGAGCCCACGTCGATGCAGCGCGAGGTGCTGGGCGACCTGCCCTACTCGGAGAACTCCGCGCTGCTGCACACCGACACCTCGCTGCTGCCGCGGGCCCCGGGCGCCCGGGCCTCGTGGAACTTCCGCCGCGTCGCCGACCGGGAGGGCGAGGTGACCGTCACCTACGACCTGACCCGGCTGCAGCGGCTGCCCACCGACACCCACTACCTGGTCACCCTCGGCGGCGACGACCTGGTGGACCCCTCGACCGTCATCGCCCGGCGCGAGTACGCCCACCCGCTCTACACGCCGACCTCGGTGGCCGCCCGGGCGCTGCTGCCGGAGATCTCCTCCGACCGGCTCGCGTTCGCCGGCGCCTACCACGGCTGGGGCTTCCACGAGGACGGCGCCCGCTCCGGCCTCGCCGCCGCCGAGCGCCTCGGCCTCGAGTGGGACGAGCCGGACGGCGATGCGTCACGGCCGTACGCACCCTCGGAGGTTGAGGTGCGAGGCGCCCCAACGCCGAGCCTCGAAACCCCGGGAGGTCTGCAGGGCGGCGATCCGCGCGCGGAGGCCCTGCCCACAGTCCGGGGGTTTCGAGGCTCAGGCCTTGCCGGCCTTCGCACCTCAACCTCCGAGGGCCGGCGTACCTCGACCGCCGGGGGCCGGCGTACCTCGACCTCCGGGGGCCGGCGTACCTCGACCGCCGGGGGCCGGCGTACCTCGACCGCCGGGGGCACCTCTGGCGCCTCGCCACGCCTGGGGCCGTACGTCGCGACCATCGGCCACTCCCGGCACCGGCCGTTCCGGAGGCGGTTCACCCACCGCTCCCACACCTGGCTGGTCGACCTCGACGACCTGCCCGACCACGGCGTCCTGGCCCGGTTCGAGGCGCGCGACCACCTCGGCGACCCCGACCTGACCCTGCGGGAGAACCTCGACGCCTTCCTGGCCCGGCACGACGTCGACCTGGCCGGGGGCCGGGTGCTGATGGCGGCGATGCCGCGCGCGTTCGGCTACTGCTTCAACCCGATCAGCGTCTTCTGGTGCCTGGGCCCCGACGGCGGGCAGCGCGCCGTGGTCGTGGAGGTGCACAACACCTACGGCGACCGCCACGCCTACCTGGTCCACCCCGACGAGCAGGGCCGGGCCCGCACCGACAAGCAGCTGTACGTCTCGCCCTTCCACGGCACCGACGGCCACTACGAGCTCGTCGTCCCGTTCCCGCGCCCCCGGATCGAGGTGTCGGTGACGCTCCACACCGACGACGGCGCCCGGTTCTCCGCCTGGCTCCACGGCGAGCCCGCCGAGGTCTCCCCGCTCCGTACCGCGCCCGCCGCGCTGCGGACCTCGCTCCTCATCCGCGCCCACGGCATCTGGCTGTGGGCCCGCCGGCTGCCCGTGCGGCCCCGGCCCGACCACCACCAGGAAGGCGTGTCACCCCCATGACGCTGAGCCCTGCCCGCCCCACCACCGAGCTGTGGCCCGGTCTCCTCGACGTGCCCACGGGTGCCCGGAACTCGGTGGCCGCCCCGGTCGCGCGCGCCCTCTTCCGGGCTGCGGTACGGCGGCTCGACGTCACCGTCGAGATCACCCTCGGCCCCGGCCACCGCGAGGTGCTCGGCCGGGGCGGCCCCGTGATGCGGGTCCACCGGCCCGAGGAGTTCTACGCGCGGATCGGGCGCGACGGGCTGATCGGCTTCGGCGAGGCCTACATGACCGGCGCGTGGGACACCGACCGACCGGGCGACCTGGGCGACTTCCTGACCGTGCTGGCCGCCGAGATCGCCACCCTGGTCCCCGCGCGCCTGCAGCGCGCCCGGGCGTTCGTGGTCGCCAAGCGGCCCCGGCTGCACCGCCCCGACGAGCACCGGTCCCGCGACCTGATCGCCCACCACTACGACCTGTCCAACGAGCTGTTCCGGCTGTTCCTCGACCCGACGATGAGCTACTCCTCGGCGCTCTTCCCCGCCGCCCCGCCGAGCGGGCCGGTCGCGGCCGGCGACCTCGAGGAGGCCCAGGTCCACAAGGTCGAGCGGCTGCTCGACGCCACCGGGGTCGGCCCCGGGTCGCGGGTGCTCGAGATCGGCACCGGCTGGGGCGAGCTGGCGATCCGGGCCGCCCGGCGGGGCGCCCACGTCCACTCCGTGACGCTCTCGGTCGAGCAGCTCGAGCTGGCCCGCGAGCGGGTCGCCGCCGCCGGCCTGTCCGACCGGGTCGACATCGAGATCTGCGACTACCGGAACGTGCCGACGGCCCACCCGGGCCGACACTACGACGCGGTGCTGTCGGTCGAGATGATCGAGGCCGTGGGGGCGGAGTACTGGCCGTCGTACTTCGCGACCCTCGACGAGGTGCTGGCGCGCGGAGGCCTGGTCGGCATCCAGGCGATCACCATGCCCCACGACCGGATGCTGGCCACCCGGGGCGGCTACACCTGGATCAACAAGTACATCTTCCCCGGGGGCTTCCTGCCGTCGGTGCGGGCGATCGAGGAGGTCGCCCGGGACCACACCGGGCTCCGGGTCGCCGACATCCTCTCGTTCGGGAAGCACTACGCCGAGACGCTGCGGCAGTGGGACGTCCGGTTCCTCGCCGCGCGCGAGGAGCGGGCCGCACTGGGCTTCGACGACGTCTTCGAGAGGATGTGGCACCTCTACCTCGAGTACTCGCGGGCGGGCTTCGCCTCCGGCTACCTCGACGTCCACCAGATCGTCCTCGACCGCCCGCAGGAGCGCCGATGACCCTCACCGGGAACCGGCCCACCACCACGGAGGGTGTCGCCCACCGGTTGGCGCACGCGCTGCGCCCGTTCGTCGGGGGCGACCTGCCGGTGCGGCTGCGCGCCTGGGACGGTTCCGTGGCCGGGCCCGAGGACCTTCCCGAAGTCGAGCTCCGCTCCCCCGACGCGCTCCGGCGCCTGCTCTGGCACCCGGGCGAGCTCGGCGCCGCCCAGGCCTACGTGACCGGCGAGCTGGAGGTGCACGGCGACCTCGGCGACGCCCTCACCCACGCCTTCGCGGTGGCGCGTGAGCGCGGGCTCTCGAGCCGGCCGACGCCCTCCGCGCTGGTCGGCGCCGTCCGGACCGCGGCTGGGCTCGGGGTGCTGGGGCGGCCGCCGTCCCCGCCGGCGTCGCAGGCGAGGATCCGCGGCCGGCTCCACTCCGCACTCCGCGACCGTCGGGCGATCAGCCACCACTACGACCTCTCCAACGAGTTCTACGAGCGGCTCCTCGACCCGTCGATGGCCTACTCGTGCGGCTACTGGACCCGGCCTGCGTCCCCCACCTACTCCGTCGCCGACGCGCAGCGCGACAAGCTGGACCTGGTGTGCCGCAAGCTCGGGCTGCAGCCGGGGACGCGGATGCTCGACGTCGGCTGCGGCTGGGGGTCGCTCTCGCTGCACGCGGCGGAGCACTTCGGTGCGCAGGTCACCGGTGTCACCATCGCTGCCGAGCAGAAGCGGTTCATCGACGCCCGCGTCGCCGGGCGCGGCCTCGGGGACCGGGTCGAGATCCGGCTGCAGGACTACCGCGACGTCCCGGAGCGCGACCACTTCGACGCGGTCGGCTCGCTGGAGATGGGGGAGCACGTCGGCGAGGACAACTACCCGACGTACGTCGAGGTGCTGCGTCGCTCGGTGCGGCCCGGCGGCCGGGTGCTGGTCCAGCAGATGTCGCGCAGCGGCCGGTGGCCGGGCGGTGGCCCGTTCATCGAGAGCTTCATCGCACCCGACATGCACATGCGGCCGGTCGGCGAGACCGTCGCCCATCTCGAGCGCGGTGGGCTCGAGGTGCGCGACGTGCACGCGATGCGGGAGCACTACGTGTGGACCGTCCAGGGCTGGCTCGACACCTTCGAGGCCGACCTGCCGGCGTTCGTCGACCTGGTGGGCGAGGAGGTCACCCGGGTGTGGCGGCTCTACCTCGTCGGCGGGATGCTGTCGTTCCGTGACGGCCGGATGGGGGTCGACCAGATGCTCTGCGTGAGGCCCGGGGCGGACCACGCGCTGCCCCCGGTCCGCGACTGGTGAGCGAGGTCGCGGCCGGCGACGCCCTGCTCGTCGCCGGGGCCTCGCTGGCGACGGCCGTGCTCGCCATGACGATCACCGCCGTGGTCGCTCACCGGATCGGCCGGCTCAACGTCGTCGACGTCACCTGGGGCGTGGCCCTGGTCGCCGTCGCCGTGGTCTGCGCCGTGGTGTCGCCGACGTGGGAGTCGTGGCTGCTGGTCGCCCTCACCGCCGTCTGGGGCCTCCGGCTGTCCTGGCACGTGCAGGTCCGGTCACGTGGTGCCGGCGAGGACCCGCGCTACGCCGCCCTGCTCGGTGACGGAGGGTTCGGGGTCGCCGTCCGGAAGGTGTTCGTCGTCCAGGGAGCCGCGGTGTGGCTGGTGTCGCTGCCGTTGCAGGCGGCCGCGGTCACGACGCCGACGTGGGCCTGGGCCGTGGGCGCCGGGGTGCTGGTGTGGGGTGTCGGGCTTTTCTTCGAGGTGGTGGGCGACGCCCAGCTGGCGACGTACCGGTCCCGCCCGCGCGAGGAGCGCCCGCCCGTCCTCGACACCGGCCTCTGGGGCTGGACCCGGCACCCCAACTACTTCGGCGACGCCTGCATCTGGTGGGGGATCTGGCTGGTCGGCGCGGTCGCGGCCGGCTGGTTGCCGGCACTGCTCACCGCGGTCGCCCCGGCGATGATGACCCACTTCCTCCGCAACGTCACGGGCGCGAAGCTGATCGAGCGGACCATGTCGGCGCGGTCCGGCTGGAACGAGTACGCCGCCCGGGTGCCGCTGTTCGTCCCCCGCCCGCCGCGCCGGGGCGCTCGGTGACGGCGGAGGGGCGACCCACCGTCAGTCACGCCCTTCCTGCCCCACCTGCTCGATCTCGTGGGTGTCGCCGTCGCGGCCGTCGAAGCGCACCGTGACCGACTCGAAGCCCTTGTGCCGCTGCGTCTGGGCGTACAGGGCGTAGGCCCGGCGGTCGGCGTCGGTGAGGTCGACCGCGTCGGTGAACGGGGTGAGCAGCGCCCGGGGCCACAGCCCGTGCGCGAGCACCACGTTGACCTCGATGCCGAACACGGCGACGAGGCTCGCGAAGAAGATCAGCCCGATCAGTCCCAGGACCAGCCCGAAGGTCTGGTTGACGGTGTTGGTCGAGGTCAGCACCCGCTGCGCGTACACCGCCCCGACGATCTGCAGCACCTGCCACCCCACCGCGGTGACCAGCGCCCCGGGCACCGCGCGGTACCAGACGTGGCTGCGGGCAGCGGCCAGCCGGAACAACGCCGTCAGCACGACGGTCACCAGCACCACGGTGCCGAGGGCGATCAGCAGCCGGATCGTCGCGTTGACACCCGGCCCGAACACCTCGGTGCTGCTGCCGAGCGCGGACAGCACCGAGATCCCGAGCACCGAGAGTCCCGCCACACCGAGGATCAGCAGGCTCTTCAGCCGCATCAGCAGCGGGTTGGGCCGGCTGTTCCGCGGCACCGCCCAGGCGGTGTTCATGACGTTCTGGATCGCCTGGCCGAGGCCCAGCGCGCCGTACGCCGCCGCGAGGACGCCGACCACGACCGCCGTGAGCGACCCCTCGAGCCCCTCCGGCCGCCCGAGCTGCTCCCCGATGATCGGGAACTGCGCCAGCGCGGAGTCGAGGGCGGCCTCCTGGAGGTCCGGACGGTCCTGCAGCACGAAGCCGAAGATCGTGGTGGCGAGCAGCAGTAGGGGGAAGATGGCGACGAACGCGTAGAACGTCATCATCGCCGCGAGCATGTTCCCCTGGTCGTCGAAGAACTTGTAGAACGAGGCGAGGGGGAAGCCGACGACCCGGTGCTTCCGCTGGAAGCGGTCCACCCCCGTCACGGCCATGCCCTCAGTCTGCCCGGTGCCCTGGCCCGACCCGCGACCCGTAGGCTCGGAGAGTCCGAGTCGAGACACCGGGAGGCGAAATGAGCGAGCACTCCGTGGACGACCCCGTGGGCCCCGAGGGAGCCGCCGGCGAGCACGAGGCCGACGACACGATCACCTCCGAGGAGACCGGGTCCCGCTACCGGCCCGACGGCAGCCTGGCCGCCACCCCCGAGGACGACGAGCGTCTCCTCGAGGAGGAGGAAGAGGAGGGCTGAGGCCCGCGTGGAGCTGAGCTCTCAGGAGGACACCAACCGGCGGATGCTCCGCGCCCGCGACGAGATGGACCGTCGCTACGCCGAGCCGCTCGACGTCTCTGCCCTCGCCGCGCTCACCCACCTCTCGCCGTCCCGCTTCGGGCGGGTCTTCCGGGAGGTGTTCGGCGAGACGCCGCACCGCTACCTGCAGCGGCGTCGGGTGGAGCGGGCGATGGCGCTGCTGCGCCAGACCGACCGGCCGGTGACACAGGTGGCCTGGGACGTCGGCTTCGCCAGCCTCGGCACCTTCAGCCGGACCTTCAGCGCGATCGTCGGCTGCTCACCCAGCGAGTTCCGCGCGCAGGCGGAGGTCGTGCACGTGCCGACGTGCTTCGTGGCGGCCTGGACCCGGCCGCGCGACGCGGCACCCGCCGGGGTGCCTCCCAGGACGACGGTTTCGGAGAAGCAGCCGGGCGGTGGCGCTCACTAGCGTCCTCCCCATGACCACCACACACGTCTCCTCACTCCGGATCACCGCCGTCAAGGTCCTCGACCAGGACGAGGCGATCGACTTCTACTGCGGCAAGCTCGGCTTCGAGGTCCGCGACGACGCCGACCTCGGCTTCATGCGCTGGCTCACCATCGGACTGCCCGGGCAGGAGCACCCGCAGCTGCTGCTGGAGCTGCCGGGCGGCCCCACGCAGGACGCCGAGACGGCCGCCCAGCTGCGCGACCTGCTCACCAAGGGCGCGCTCGGCGGCGTCTTCCTCACCAGCGACGACGTCCACGCGACGTACGCCGCGCTCCGCGACGCCGGCGTCGAGATCACCCAGGAGCCGGTCGAGCAGCCCTACGGCACCGACTTCGGGCTGCGCGACCCGTTCGGCAACCACATCCGGATCAGCCAGCTCAACGGCGCCACCGACCAGGAGATCGAGCGCGCCTACGCCGAGCAGGCGGACGCCGGCTCCTGACCCGACCACCCGCTGTCGACCGCCCCGCCGTCAGGCCGGGCGGTCGACCTGCGCGGCGAGGTGGTCGGGTGCCTGCAGGCAGTAGGAGTCGGTGAGCAGCTCGGTGAGCTCGTCCCAGTCGGTGTCGTCGTCGAGCAGCATCCCGACCACGTTGGTGCCCCACTCGGTCCTGAAGTACGGCGTCCCGAGGTGCTCGAACGCGATCACCTCGTCGACCTCGGCGCGGAAGGTGATCCGGAAGAGCTGGTCCTCGCCGCCGAAGACGTGGGCGATGGTGGCCTGCCCGACCCGCCAGCGGGTGCCGACCCAGGCGTTCTCCTCGTGGACCCGCGGCAGGGCGCCCAGGACGGCGCCGATGCGCAGCACCCACTCCTCGGGCACGAGCGGTCGCTCGATCTTGCGGGCCACGGGGCGAGCCTGCCACGGGCCGCCGACACCGGTCACCTCCCCTCGGCCACGTGGCACAGTCGGGGTCATGGACGCCGTCGCAGCCGCCTTCGAGGCCCAGCCGCGGGAGGGGTTCCTGCCCCGGCTGGCCCGGCCGCGCGCCGGTCACGACGGGCCGATCCAGATCGGGAGGGGCCAGACCAACTCCCAGCCGCGGACCGTCGCCGACATGCTGCGGCTGCTCGACGTGCGGCCCGGCCAACGGGTGCTCGACGTCGGCGCCGGCTCGGGCTGGACCACGGCCCTGCTGGCCCACCTCACCGGCCCCGAGGGCGAGGTGGTGGGCGTCGAGCTGGAGCCGTCGCTGGTGCGGTTCGGGTCGGCGAACCTGGCGCGGACCGGCCAGGTGTGGGCCTCGATCCGCCAGGCCGAGCCGGGTGTCCTCGGCTGGCCGGCGGGGGCGCCGTACCACCGGGTGCTGGTGTCGGCGGAGCCGACGTCACTGCCCCAGGAGCTGGTCGACCAGCTCGCCGGCGACGGGGTGATGGTCATCCCCGTGGCCGGCACGATGCTGCGGGTGACCAACCCCGGCGCCCGGGTCACCTCGCACGGCGGCTACCGGTTCGTGCCCCTGCGCTGACCCCGCCGCCCACCCCTTCGCTGGGGTCCCGCCGCGCGCAGCGCGTCGACCGACGGGGGCGCCGGGAGGTCGGCGGGCAGCCACGGGGAGCGCACCGGCTCGCCGTAGCTGCGGTGGATCGGCAGGATGCCGGTCCACACGTCGTCCGGGACGACGTCGAGCTCCTCGTCGACGTCGCCGTCGCTCACCTTGAGCAGCCAGTTGTCGTCGGTGATGTCGAGCGCGAGCGCGACGGTCGCGGCGAGCTCCTTGGGGAGGTGTCCGCGCAGCTCGCCGCGACGGCCCGGGACCAGGACGTCGGAGAGCGCGTCGAGGGCCGCGACGGCGTCGTCACCGGTGAGCCGGACCAGCGGTCCGCGGACGACGGCCGACCGGTAGTTGGCGGAGTGCTCGAACAGCGAGGTCGCCAGCACCAGCGCGTCGATGGCGTGGACGGCGAGCACGGCCTCGGCGCCGTCGGCGACCCTGCGGAGCGCGCCGGCACCGGTGGAGCCGTGCAGCAGCACCCGGTCGCCGACCCGGGCGTGGAGCATCGGCACCGCCCAGGGACGACCGTCGTCGGTGACCGTGGCGAGGGTCACGGCGAGCTCCTCGTCGAGCAGTCGGTCGAGCTCGGCGCGGTCGCGCCGCCGCATCTCCTTCATCCGGGTCAGGTCGTCCAGCGTCACCCGTCGATCGTGGCAGACCCGTCTGTCAGGGTGGACCCATGTCCGGTGGGAACTTCGCGCGGCCGCAGGTCAACCTGTTCGTCGACGACGTCAGCGCGTCGGCCCGCTTCTTCGTCGACCACTGCGGCTTCGCGGAGACCTTCCGCACCCCCGAGGACGGTCCGCCGATCCACGTCGAGATGGTGCTCGACGACTTCACGCTGGGGGTGGCCGACCACGCCGCAGCGGAGTCGATGCACGCGCTCGGAGGTGCCAGCCCCGGGCTGCCGCAGTGCGACATCACGCTCTGGTGCGACGACGTCGACGCGGCGTACGAGCGGTTGCTGGCGGCGGGTGCCACCCCCGTCGCCGCGCCCCACGACTTCGTGGGCAACCGGGCCGCGTGGGTCAAGGAGCCGGGCGGGCACCTGGTCAGCGTGGTGGCGAAGGCGGGCTGAAGCGCTCCCGCAGCACCCGCACCGACGCCGGCGCGTCCGTGTCGACGCCCGGCGTGGGCTCGGGCTCGCCGGCGACGGTGTGCAGCGGGACCACCCCGGTCCACGTCCCGGCGGGGAGGTCGGGGGCGTCCTCACCGGTGCCGCCGCTGCGCACCTTGAGGATCCAGTTGTCGTCGGTGATGTCGAGGGCGAGCGCGACGGTCGCGGCCAGCTCCTTGGCCAGCACGTCGCGCACCTCCGCACGCCGGCCCGGCAGCAGCCCGTCGGAGACCAGGTCGAGGGCCGACCGGGCGGCGTCGCCGTGCAGTGCCACGAGCGGGCCGCGCACCACCGCGGAGCGGTAGTTTGCCGAGTGGTCGAACATCGACGACGCCAGCACCAGCCCGTCGACGGCGTGCACCTCCAGCACCGCCTCGGCACCGTCGGCGACGTGCCGCAGCGCCCCCGCGCCGGTCGAGCCGTGCAGCAGGATCCGGTCGCCGTCGCGGGCGAACAGCATCGGCACCGCCCACGGCCGGCCGTCGGTCGTCACCGTGGCGAGCGTCCCCACCAGCTCCTCGTCGAGCAGCCGGTCGAGCCCCGCCCGGTCGGTGGCACGTCGTTCCTTCTTGCGGGTCAGGTCGTCCAGCGTCACCGGCTGATGGTGACACGCCCGGTGCGGTAGTTCAGTGACAAGTGGCCCCTTTTTCGGGGTCCCTGAGGGGCCACTTGTCACTGGAGTACCCGAGGTCCTCAGTACGACTTGGGGAGGCCGAGGGAGTGCAGGGCGATGAAGTTGAGGATCATCTCGCGGCTGACGGGGGCGATCCGGCCGGCGCGGGTGGCGACCAGCAGGCCGGCCATGCCGTACTCCTGGGTGATGCCGTTGCCGCCGTGGGTCTGCACCGCGCGGTCGACGGCGTCGCAGGCGGCCTCGGCTGCGGCGTACTTCGCCATGTTGGCCGCCTCGCCGGCGCCCATGTCGTCCCCCGCGTCGTAGAGCGCAGCGGCCTTCTGGGTCATCAGCCGGGCCATCTCGATCTCGATGTGGGACTGCGCGAGCGGGTGTGCGACGGCCTGGTGGGAGCCGATCGGCCCCTGGAAGACCTCCCGCTCCTTCGCGTACGCCGCGGCGCGGCCGAGCGCGTAGCGGGCGAGCCCGGTGGAGAACGACGCCGCCATGATCCGCTCGGGGTTGAGCCCCGCGAACAATTGAGCAAGGCCCCCTCCGGCAGCACTGTCAGGGTCTCCCACGACGGCGTCGGACGGCAGCCGGACGTCGTCGAGGAACACCGTGAACTGCTGCTCGGGACTGACGATCTCCATCGGGATCGGCTGCGCCTCGAAGCCCTCGACGTCGGTCGGCACCACGAACAGGACCGGCTTCACCTTGCCGGTGCGAGCGTCCTCGGCCCGGGCGACCACCAGCACGTGGTCGGCCTCGTCGACCCCGGAGATGTAGACCTTGCGTCCGTTGAGCACCCACCCGTCGCCGTCCCTGCGGGCGGTGGTGGTGATGTTGTGGGTGTTGGTGCCGGCGTCCGGCTCGGTGATCGCGAACGCCATCGTGCCCGTGCCGTCGCAGATGCCCGGGAGCCAGCGCTGCTTCTGCTCGTCGGTCCCGTAGCGGGCGATGATGGTGCCGCAGATCGCCGGGCTGACGACCATCAGCAGCAGCGGGCAGCCCTGCGCCGCGAGCTCCTCGCAGACCGCCGCGATGTCGCCGATCCCGCCACCCCCGCCGCCGTACTCCTCCGGGATGTTGATGCCGAGGTAGCCGTTCTTGCCGATCTCGAGCCACAGCTCGGTGGTCTTGCCACCCGACCGAGCCTTCTCGGTGAACCACTCGCGGCCGTACCTGGACGCCAGCTTCGCCACGGCCTTGCGCAGCTCCTGTCGCTCCTCGGTCTCGCTGAACCTGACGGGATCTGCCATCAGCTCTCCTCCACTGCTCGGACAACGGCCAGAACCTCACCGGCGGCGACCTGCGCGCCGGGTCGTACGTCGATCTCGGTGACCGTGCCGGCGTGCGGCGCGGACACGGTGTGCTGCATCTTCATCGCCTCGAGGACGAGCACCGGCTGGCCGGCCTGGACCTCGGCGCCGACCGAGACGGCCACGCTGACCACGGTGCCCGGCATCGGCGCGAGCAGGCTGCCACTGGCGACCGCGTCGGCCGGGTCGGTGAACCGCGGCTGCTCCACCAGCCGGGCATGGCCGAGGGGACCGTCGACCTCGACGGCAGTGCCGTCGACGCGCACGGCGTACGTCGCCGAGACTCCGTCCTCGGCGAGGGTCACCGAGCCGGGACCGGCAGCCACGACCTCCACGCCGTCGACGCGGTAGCCGTCGCGGGTGCCGTGCCAGTCGACGTCGAGGTCCGGCGCGAAGGTGGTGCGCTGCGGCTGGGAGGGCACGTTGCGCCAGCCGACGGGGATGCCGCGCTGGACCGTACGCCGGGACCGCCGCTCCTCGGCCAGCGCCACCGTGGCGGCGACGAGCAGGTGCCGGTGGGGTGTGGCCTGCTGGGAGGCGGCCACCACGGAGGTCCGTCCCAGGAAGTCGGTCCCGATCCTGGCGTCGAGGAAGTCGGTGTCGCGGAGGATGCCGACCAGCAGGTCGCGGTTGGTCGCGAGCCCGTGGATCCTGGCCCGGGACAGGACGCCCGCGAGCGCGCGGGCGGCCTGTCTGCGGGTCGGTGCGTGGGCGACGACCTTGGCGAGCATCGCGTCGTAGTGGGTCGACACCGCGCTGCCGGACGCGAAGCCGGCGTCGACGCGGATCCCGTCGGTCTCCGGGATCTCGAACGTCGTCAGCACCCCGCTCTGCGGCTGCCAGTCGGCCGCGGGGTCCTCGGCGTACAGCCGGACCTCGATCGCGTGACCCTCGGGCGGCGTCGGCTCCGGCACGGCGCCACCCTCGGCGACGGCCAGCTGCAGCGCGACGAGGTCGACGCCGTGCACCTCCTCGGTGACCGGGTGCTCGACCTGCAGTCGCGTGTTCACCTCGAGGAACCAGAACCGCTCGCGCTCCGGGTCGTAGAGGAACTCCACCGTGCCGGCACCGACGTAGCCGATCGCCTCGGCGGCGGAGCGGGCGGCGTCGTGCAGCGCCGTCCTGACCTCGTCGGCCAGGTCGGGGGCCGGGGCCTCCTCGACGACCTTCTGGTGCCGCCGCTGGATCGAGCAGTCGCGCTCACCGAGGACGAGGACGTCGCCGTGGCGGTCGCCCACGACCTGCACCTCGACGTGCCGGCCGCGCTCGACGTACGGCTCGACGAAGACCGTGCCGTCGCCGAACGCGGACGCCGCCTCCGCCTCGGCCGCGGCGATCTCGCCCGACAGGTCGGCGAGGTCACGCACGACCCGCATGCCGCGACCGCCGCCGCCCGCCGACGCCTTCACGATCAGGGGCAGGTCGGCCTCGGTCGGCTGCTCCGGCGCCTCCAACACCGGCACCCCCGCCTCGCGCATGATCCGCTTGGCCTCGATCTTGGAACCCATCGCCTCGATCGACTCCGGGGCCGGTCCGACCCAGGTGAGCCCGGCCGCCTCCACGGCCCGCGCGAAGGCGGCGTTCTCCGAGAGGAAGCCGTAGCCCGGGTGCACGGCGTCGGCACCGGTGGCCTTCGCGGCGTGGACCAGCGCGTCGAGGTCGAGGTAGGTCTCGGCGGGAGCGTTGCCGGCCAGGTGGACGGCCGCGTCGGCCTCGCGGACGTAGGGCAGCCCGGCGTCCGCGTCGGAGTGGACCGCGACGGTCTCGATGCCGAGCCGGCGGCAGGTGCGGAACACCCGGCTCGCGATCTCGGCCCGGTTGGCGACGAGCAGCCTGCCGATCACGCGACTCATGTCCGGAACACCCCGTAGCCGCCGGCTCCGGTGAACGGCGCGTTGTCGATGACCGACAGGCAGATGCCGAGCACGGTGCGGGTGTCGCGCGGGTCGATCACCCCGTCGTCGTACAGCATCCCGGACAGCGCGAAGGGCAGCGACTGCTCCTCGACCGACTGCTCGACGTACTCCCGCATCCCGCGGTCGGCCTCCTCGTCGTAGGGCTGCCCCTTCGCCTCGGCGGCCGCCCGGGCGACGATCGACAGCACCCCGGCGAGCTGCGCGGGACCCATCACGGCCGACTTGGCCGAGGGCCAGGTGAACAGGAAGCGCGGGTCGTAGGCGCGACCGTTCATGCCGTAGTTCCCGGCGCCGTACGACGCCCCCATGACCACGCTGAGGTGGGGGACGGTCGAGTTCGAGACCGCGTTGATCATCTGGGCGCCGTGCTTGATGATCCCGCCCTGCTCGTACTCCGCGCCCACCATGTAGCCGGTGGTGTTGTGCAGGAACAGCAGCGGGGTGTCGACCTGGTTGGCCAGCTGGATGAACTGGGTCGCCTTCTGCGCCTCCTCGCTGAACAGCACGCCCTGGGCGTTGGCCAGGATGCCGACGGGGTGCCCGTGGATGCGCGCCCAGCCCGTGACCAGGGACGGCCCGTAGAGCGGCTTGAACTCGTCGAAGACCTGCCCGTTCGTGGCCGAGACGCCGTCGCAGATCCGGGCGATCACCTCGCGCGGGTCGAAGGGCTCCTTGAGGTCGCTCGGCACCAGGTCGAGCAGCTCCTCGGCGTCGGCAACGGGGGGCGCCACGGGGTCAACCCCCCTGGGGTCACCCTGGAGCGAGCCTTGCGGGCGAGCCTTCCTCCAGTTGAGCCGGGCCACGATCCGGCGCCCGATCCGGAGGGCGTCGTGCTCGTCCTCGGCCAGGTAGTCGGCGAGGCCGGAGGTCCGGGCGTGCATCTCGGCGCCGCCCAGCGACTCGTCGTCCGACTCCTCGCCGGTGGCCATCTTCACCAGCGGCGGACCGCCGAGGAACACCTTGGCCTGCTCCCGGACCATCACCGTGTAGTCGCTCATGCCCGGCACGTAGGCGCCGCCGGCGGTGGAGTTGCCGAAGACCAACGCGATCGTGGGCTGCTTGGCGGCCGAGCTGCGGGTGATGTCGCGGAACAGCTTGCCGCCGGGGATGAAGATCTCCTTCTGGGTCGGCAGGTCGGCGCCGCCGGACTCCACGAGCGCCACAGTCGGCAGCCCGTTCTCCTCGGCGATCTGGCTGGCCCGGAAGATCTTCCTCACCGTCCACGGGTTGCTCGCCCCGCCCTTCACCGTCGGGTCGTTGGCGGTGATCACGCACTCCACGCCCTCGATCACCCCGATCCCGGTGACGACGCTGGCGCCGACGGTGAAGTCGGAGCCCCAGCCCGCCAGTGGCGAGAGCTCGAGGAACGCCGAGCCCGGGTCGACCAGCAGCTCGATCCGCTCCCGCGGGAGCAGCTTCCCGCGGGCGTGGTGGCGGTCGACGTACTTCTCACCACCGCCGGCGACCGCCTTCGCGTGCTCGGCGTCGAGCGCCTCCAGCTTCTCGAGCATGGCGGCCCGGTTACTCACGGGATCCGCCCTCCACGACCGCCTTCATCCGCTCCAGCGTCGTGCGCATGCCCTTCTCGTTGGTGCGGCGGCGCAGGAAGCCGAGGGCGGTCCAGTACACCCGGAGCGGGAGGTTGGTCTCGAGGCGGAAGTACTCCGTCACCAGGGTGCCGCCGTCCTTCGGCTCCATCCGGTAGCCCCAGTTGTTCACCGCCACGTCGTCGGTCCCGACGGAGAACTCGAAGACCCGCTCCGGCTCGCAGGCGGTGACGGTGCAGGCGCTCCAGTACGTCGGCCCGACGCCGTTGCGCTTCACGTGACCCTTGAACTTCGCGCCCACCTCGGGCCCGTCGTACCCGCGTCGCCAGCGGGCCTCGAACGTCTCCGGGGAGAACTCCCCGATCCGGGTCACGTCGCTGACCAGGTCCCAGACCTCGGCCGGGGGCGCGTCCATCCACACCGACACCTCGGCCGAGGGCGGCGGGAAGAGCTTGCCGAGGGTGCTCGTGATCATGGTTGCGGTTCTCCTTCGTCGTGCGGGGTTCGACACCGTCACGGCCTCCTGCGTCGGCCGTGGTCGCTGCTCAACCACCATCGTTCACGCCCGCTCCGCGGTCGTGTACCCCATCAGTCGTGCGGCCAGGTCGGTGAGGACCTCGGTCGCTCCTCCCCCGATCGGCAGGATCCGGGCGTCGCGGTAGTGCCGCTCCACCTCGGTGCCGGTCAGGTAGCCGGTGCCGCCGTGCAGCTGCACCGCCCGGTCGCAGACGAGGGCCGCCGCCTCGACCGCGGTCTGCTTGGCCAGGCACGCCTCGGCGACGACGTCCTCGCCCGCCACGTGTCGACGTGCCACCTCGTGGGTGTAGGCGCGGGCGACCTCCACCTGCCGCCGCATCTCGACGAGCGTGTGGCGGACGACCTGGCGGGCCACCAGCGGCCGCCCGAAGGTCCCCCGCTCGCGGCAGTACGCCGCGGTCAGCGCCAGGCTGCGGGCGGCGATGCCGTACCCGTGGACCGCGAGTGCGATCCGCTCGACGACGAACTGCTCCGCTATCTGCGCGAAGCCGGTGCCCTCCTCGCCGACCAGGTTGGCGGCGGGGACCCGACAGCCGGAGAACCCGAGCTCCGCGGTGTCGGAGCAGTGCCACCCCGTCTTCGCGAGCGCCCGGTCGACGGTGAACCCGGGCGTTCCCTTCTCCACGACGAGTAGCGAGAGGGCGTCGTGCCCGGGCGCGTCGGGGGGCCCGGTGCGGACCGCGGTGGTCACGTGGTCGGCGCGCACCCCGCTGGTGATGAACGTCTTGGTGCCGTCGACGACGTAGACGTCCCCCTCACGGCGCGCGGTGGTCCGGAGCGCCGCGACGTCGGAGCCGCCGCCCGGCTCGGTGATCGCGAGGCTGCCGATCAGCTCGCCGGCCAGCGTGGGCCGCACGAACCGGTCGACCAGTCCGGCGTCGCCGGACGCGACGATGTGGGGCAGCGCGATCCCGCCCGTGAACAGCGCGGCCATCAGCCCGCTGCTGGCGCCGGCCTCGAAGCAGCCCTCCATCATCGCGATGCTCATCAGCAGGTCACCGCCCTGGCCGCCGACGTGCTCCGGGAAGGCCACGCCGAGCAGCCCCTGCTTCGCCGCCGCCCGGTGGAGGTCGCGCGGCACCTCGCCCGCCGCCTCCCAGTCGTCGAGGTGGGGCAGCACCTCGCGGCGTACGAACTCCGCGGCCGTCTGCTTCAGCGCCTCGCGGTGGTCACCGGATTTCGACGCGCCTTCCGCGACCTCGTCCCTCGGTCGCGGGGCTTGCTCAATCTTCGCTCGCGACGGAGCCCGCTCGTCCCTCGCGGTCTCCTGCTCGCTCACAGCAACCCCTCCTCGATCGAGACCAGCCGCGACCGGACCCACTCGCCGAGCCCCTTCGCCTGCGCGTCGAAGCGGGTGGAGGCAGCGACGCCGCGACCGAGCAGGCCGTGGAGGACGACGTTGACGCCGCCGAGGTTGGGGAGCAGGAACACATCGACGTCCAGGTCGGCCGCCTCGGGGACCAGCTCGCGCACCTTCTTCGGCGTGATCAGCTTGGAGAGCCAGGCCACCCGCGCCGGCCGACGCTCGGGGTCGTCGTGGGTCACCCAGAGGCCGAGGTTGGCGTCGCCACCCTTGTCGCCCGAACGGGCGTGGACGAACGTGCCGAGGGGCACCCGCCGGGTGAGGGTGTCGGTGGGATGGGGGTACGGCGAGGGGCGGGTGCCGGTCCGGTCGTCCGCCGGCTGCAGTGCGGTCGGCGGGTCGGGCACCACCTCGTGCCGCCCGTCGGCGTGCACGACGGTGTGGGTGACGACGTCGCGCTCGACGTACTCGCTGCGGTGGACGCCGAACGGCGTGGCCGGGCCCGGCGGCGCGGTCAGCGTGAACCCGGGGTAGGACGCCAGCGCCAGCTCGACGGCGGCTGCGGTGAACCTGCGGCCGACCACGTCGGCGGAGGGGTCCTGCACGGAGCAGCGCAGCAGGGTCGACGCGGCCTCCTCGGTGTCGGCGTCGGCGGCCGGTGCGGTGACCGTGGACCAGGCGACGGTGGCCGGCACCGGGTCGAGGGCGGCGGTGAGCTGCCGGCGGACCCAGTCGGCCTTCGCCTCGACGTCGAGCCCGGTGAGCACCAGCTCGACGGCGTTGCGGTGACCGCCGAGCTCGTTGACGCCGACCTTGAGCCGGTCGGGCGGCGGGCTGCCGCGGACCCCGCGGACCGCGACCCGGTCGGGCCCCGCCTGGGCCAGCTCGATCGTCGCGAGGTCGACGGTGACGTCGGGACCGAGGTAGCGGGTCGACTGGATCTCGTACATCAGCTGAGCGGTGACGGTGTCGACGGTGACCGCGCCACCCGTGCCGTCGTGCTTGGTGACCACGCTCGACCCGTCGGCGGCGACCTCGGCGAGGGGGAAGCCGAGCGGCCGCGACCGGGCCTCCTCGGGCAGCGAGGCGAAGCCGGAGAAGTTGCCGCCGGTGGCCTGGGTCCCGCACTCCAGCACGTGTCCGGCGACGACGGCGCCCGCGAGCTCGTCGTACTGCTCGGGCTTCCAGTCGTGGTGGGCGGCGGCCGGGCCCACGACGAGCGAGGCGTCGGTGACCCGGCCGGTGACCACGACGTCGGCGCCGGCCTGCAGGGCAGCCGCGACGCCGAAGCCGCCGAGGTAGGCGTTGGCGGTCAGTGCGTCGTCGCTCAGCCCGATCTCGCGGGCGAGGCCGCGGAGGTCGTCGCCCTCGACGTGGGCGACCGCGGGATCGAGCCCGAGCCCGGTCGCGACCTCGCGGAGCCGGTCGGCGAGCCCGGCCGGGTTCAGGCCCCCGGCGTTGGCGACCAGGCGTACGCCGCGCTCCAGCGCGAGGCCGAGGCAGTCCTCGGCCTGCCGGACGAAGGTCCGGGCGTAGCCGAGGCTCGGGTCCTTGAGCGTGTCCTTGCCGAGGATCAGCATCGTCAGCTCGGCGAGGTAGTCGCCGGTGAGGACGTCGAGCGGTCCGCCCTCGAGCATCTCGCGCATCGCGGACAGCCGGTCGCCGTAGAAGCCGGAGCAGTTGCCGACCAGGAGGGGTTCAGCCATCGGTGGGCGCCCTCCCCTCACCCGGCGGGCCGGCGAAGGCCTGGGCGATGCCGAGCCAGGCGGTGGCGTCGCGGCCCCGGGCCACCAGGTCGGTGTCGTCGCGGTGGACCCGCTGGGTCACCAGGCGGCAGAAGTCGAGCCCGGAGCCGCGCACCGACTGGGAGGCGCTCTCGGGTCCCCACGACCACAGGTCGCCGCTCGGCGCCGTGAGCTCGACCCGGAACTCCTCGGCGGGCGCGTCGAGGCCGTGCACGGAGAATGCGAAGTCGCGGGTGCGGACGCCGAGGTGGGCGACGTGGCGGATCCGGTCGGTGACCTCCGGGTCGGCGTCGAGGGCGTGGTGGACGTCCAGCGAGTGCGCCCAGGTCTCCATGAACCGCGCGGTCGCCATGGACGCGGCCGACATCGGCGGACCGAACCACGGCATCCGCCGGCCGTCGGGGTGGCTGCGCAGGGCGTCGGCGACCGACCCGCGCGCCGTCCGCCAGCGGTCGAGGAGCTCGGCAGGCTCCACCCGGCCGCCCTCGAGCGCCCTCCGGTCGATGTACCTGTCGGGGTCACCGCTCGCGTCGAGCACGAGCGCGTCCCAGCCCTCTCGGTCGGTGGCCGCGAGCACGGCGGCCTCGTCGGTCCACGCGAGGTGGGCGACCTGGGTGGCGACGTCCCAGCCTTCGGCGGGTGTCGGCGTCCGCCAGCCCCCGTCGTCACTGTCGTCGAGGCCGGCCACGAGGTCGTCGAGCCGCTCGCCCTCGGCAGCGAGGTCGGCGAGCAGCTGGTCGAGGAGGTCGCTCATCTCACAGCTCCCGGTCGAGCACGGCGGCCCACTGGTCGAGGATCCGGCCGCGGCGGCGGGCGTCGTCGGTGATCGTGTCGGCGAGGCCGAGCCCCCGGACCAGGTCGAGGGTGGCCTGCACCATCTCGCGTACGCCGGCGCGGGTCTCGTCGGCCCCGAGCGCGGCGACGGTCAGCCGGTGGGTCTCCCGGCCGACCCGTTGCTCGAGCGGGGCGACGGCCGCCAGCAGCTGCTCGTCGGTGCGGGCGGCCACCCACAGCTCGAGGGCGGCCGTGAACACCGGGGAGCTGAAGTGGTCACCGAGCACCCTGACGACCGCCCGGGTCCGGTCGGCGCCGCGCGTCACCCGGCCGAGGGCCTGCGCGAGCTCGAGGCCGCGCAGCTCGGTGAGGTGCTCGACCGCCGCGACGACGAGGTCGTTCTTGGTCGGGAAGTGGTGGAGCTGGGCACCCCGCGACACCCCCGCCCGCTCGGACACCAGCGTGGTGGACGTCCCGGAGAACCCGCGCTCGACCAGCAGCTCGACCGTCGCCTCGAGCAGCCGCAGTCGCATCGCCCGCGTCCGGTCCGCCTGCGGGACCCGGGTCGTCGTCGGCACGAGGCCATCGTGCCGCCGTACAAACAAACAGTCAAACCTGACTGTTTGTTGGTTCCCACCGGGGTACTCCAGTGAGGAGTGGCCCCTCCCAGCGGCGTGTCGGGGGCCACTCTCCACTGGAGTACCCCCATTGTGTCGACGCCGGCAGTCCACGGGGACGTGGCTGCCGCACGGTCGCGGCGGCAGCCACGGGCCGCGGACGACCGGGTCAGCCGCGGAGCATCTCGGCGGTCTCGGCGTCGGCGTGGTCGGTCTCGCGGGAGAGCCGGGAGGGCCACCAGATCGCGCGGCCGACGTCGTAGGAGATGGCCGGCACGAGCAGCGACCGGACCACGATGGCGTCGAGGAGCACGCCGAACGCCACGATGAAGCCGATCTGGGCGAGGAAGAGGATCGGGATCACGCCGAGCGCGGCGAACGTCGCGGCGAGCACGACGCCCGCCGAGGTGATCACGCCGCCGGTCGCGGAGAGCCCCTTCAGGATGCCGGGGTGCGTGCCCTGCCGGATCGACTCCTCCCGCACGCGGGTCATCAGGAAGATGGAGTAGTCGATGCCGAGCGCGACGAGGAACACGAAGCCGATGAGCGACGTCGACGGGTCGGAGGCCGGGAAGTCGAAGACGTGCTCGAAGACCAGCGCCGAGATCCCCATCGTCGCCCCGAAGGACAGCACGTTGGCGACGATCAGGATCACCGGCGCGACCAGGGCCCGCAGCAGCAGCGCCAGCACGACGAGGATCACCAGCAGGATCGCCGGGATCACCTTGGCCCGGTCGCTGCCGGTGACGTCGCGGGTGTCGAGGTTGATCGCCGTCGACCCGCCGACGAGCACGTCGGTGGAGACCTCGTCGAGATCCTCGCGCAGGTCGCGCACCGTGTCGCTCGAGGCCTGGGAGTCGGCGGGGCCGTCGAGGGTCGCGAGCACGATCACCTGACCGTCGACCACCTGCGGCTGGGTCGGGTCGTCGGGCGAGGGGAGCGGGAACACCGGCGGGAGCGTCTCCTGGCCACCCTGCCCGGACGTCGTCTCGGGTGCCGCGATGCCGGGGTGGTTCGTGACCAGCTCCACCACCTCGGCGACGTCCTCCTCCGGCGTGACGATCTGCACCGGCGAGGCGTTGTCGGCCGCGAAGTGGGCGTCGAGCACCTCCTGCGCCTCGACCGACTCGACCTCGGTCAGGAACAGCTCGGTCTGCGGCACCTGGTCCTCGTCGAGCTGGGTGATCGCCGTCGCGCACGCCGCCAGGGCGACGAACGTGACGACCCACACCACCCGTGCCCGCGCCTGGATCAGCCGGGCCAGCCGGCCCCAGAGACCGCGGGTGTCGCGGTGCTCCGAACCGTGCTCGGGCCGGAACGGCCAGTACGCGCGGCGGCCGAGCAGCATCAGCGCCGCCGGCAACAGGGTCAGCGAGCTGAACATCGCACCGGCGACGCCGATCGCGCCCACCGGCCCGAGCCCGCTGAGCGAGGCCAGGTCGGACAGCAGCAGGCACAGCAGTCCGAGGATGACCGTCGCGCCGGACGCCACGATCGGCTCGAAGGCGCCGCGGTAGGCGATCCGCATCGCGTCGTACTTCGACTCGTGGTCGCGCAGCTCCTCGCGGAACCGCGCCACGATCAGCAGCGAGTAGTCGGTCGCCGCACCGATCGCGAGGATGAACAGGATGCCCTGCGACTGGCCGTTGAGGGTCAGCACGTCGTTGTCGGCCAGGGTGTAGATCGCAGCCGCGGCCACCCCCAGCGACAGGAGCGCGGAGACCAGCACGACCACCGGCAGGATCGGAGTCCGGTAGACGACCACCAGGATCAAGAACACCACCGCGAGGGCGACCGCGAGCAGGATGCCGTCGATCGCCCCGAACGCCTTGACGAAGTCGCCGAGCACGCCGCCCTGGCCGCCGACCAGCGCGGTGAGCCCGTCGGGTGGGTCGTCGACCACGACCCGCAGGTCGTCGACGGTGGCGGTGACGTCGTCGCCGTCGCTGGCGGCCACCTGGACGACGACCTGGGCCGCCTCGCCGTCCTCGGAGAGGATCGGCGGGCCCACGCCGTCCTCGGCCACGAACTCGACCTCGGCCAGCTCGGGCCGGTAGTCCTCGATCGCCTGCTGGTCCTCGGCGGTCAGCCCGCCGTCGCGCTCGAAGACGAGGGTGACCGGGAAGGTCTCCTCGTCCTGGAAGTCGATGAAGGTCTCGAGCACCTCAGTGGACTCGGCGCTCTGCGGCAGGAAGGCCGAGTTGTCGTTCTCCTGGACCTCGGCCAGCTTGCCGAGGAACAGCATCATGGGAAAGCCGATCAGCACCCAGAGCAGGACCACCACGAGCGGCCGCACCCAGGCGCGCCGCGTCTCCCTCGCCATGGCCCGATTCTGGCCCATCACCCGGCCGGGCCGCTTCGCAGGTCGGATCCCGGCCGGGAGGGCCGTCCGGTCAGCGCAGTCGCTGGTGGATGTCCTGGCTCATCCGGACGATGGCGAGGTAGAACTCCAGCGTCATCCGGATCAGGCACAGGTAGAGGAACAGCAGGATCGGTCCGAGGATCAGCACCGCCACCCCGAACGCCGCGTCCTGGGCGAAGCCCGCGACCAGCCAGAACAGCCAGCCGAGGCCGAGGGCGACCAGCGCCACGATGTAGACGGCCTTGACCAGCATCGGCGTCACGAAGTGCTCGAAGGAGAAGTCGAAGAGCGCACCGAAGAAGCCCTTGCCCGGCGGCTGCCCGCCGCCGGCCCCGTAGGGAGGCTGCCCGCCGCCCCCATAGGGGGGTTGACCACCGCCCGCCCCATAGGGGGGTTGACCACCGCCCGCCTCATAGGGGGGTTGACCACCGCCCGCCTCGTAGGGACGCTGCCCGCCGCCCGCCTCATAGGGGGGTTGCCCGCCGTACGACTGGGCGTAGGGGTCTGGCTGCTGACCGCTCATGGACGCTCCGTCCTCCGGGGGGCACGGTCCGCCCCGGGCCCCGTGCGCCGCACGCTAGCCGTCCGGGGTCGCCGACCGGCGGCACCGCGCCCACCGCCAGACTGGCGGGCATGACGACCCTGATCACCGGCGCCTCCTCCGGCCTCGGCGCCGAGATGGCCCGCCAGCTCGCCGCCCGCGGCGAGGACCTCGCGCTGTGCGCACGGCGGGCCGACCGGCTCGAGGAGCTGCGCGCCGAGCTGCTGGCCGCCCACCCGGACCGCCGCGTCGAGGTCCGGACGCTCGACGTCACCGACCACGACGCGGTCTTCGCCGTCGTCCGCGACTTCGCGGACACCCTCGGCCGGATCGACCGGGTCGTGGTCAACGCCGGCCTCGGGAAGGGTGCCCCGCTCGGCACCGGACGCTTCGACGCCAACCGCGACACGGCGATGACCAACTTCGTGGCGGCACTGGCCCAGGTGGAGGCGGCGATGGAGGTGTTCCGCGGCCAGGGCGGCGGCCACCTGGTCATGGTGTCGTCGATGTCGGCGATGCGCGGGATGCCGAAGAGCATGACGACGTACGGCGCCACCAAGGCCGGCGTGGCCCACCTCGTGGAAGGGCTCCGGGCCGAGTTCTACGGGACGTCGGGCTACGACTTCACCGTCCTCTATCCGGGCTACATCGCCTCGGAGATGAACGCGGGCGTCGCCGCGGCCGAGAACCGGATGATGGTCCCGACCGAGAAGGGCGTCGCGGCCATGGTCGCGGCGATCGAGAAGAAGAAGGACTCCGCGTGTGTGCCCGCACTGCCGTGGACTCCGCTGTCGGTGGTCATGAAGCACGCACCGCTGCCGGTCTACCGCCGGATGATCTGACTCGAGACCCGGCCCGTCGGGTGTACTCCAGTGACGAATGGCCCCTCGGCACGGCGCGTCGGGGGGCCACTTCTCACTGGACTACCGACGTCAGCCCATCGTCCTCTGGCCGTCGATGGCCTCGCGGATGATGTCGGCGTGGCCGGAGTGCTGGGCGGTCTCGGCGACGATGTGGGTGAACACCCGGCGAGCGGTCCGGGTCGCGCCGGGCTCGAACCACGGCGCCGCAGGGAGCGGCCAGGCGTGGTCGAGGTCGACGCTCGCGACCAGCGCGTCGCAGCGCGAGGCGACGGCGTCGTACGTCTCGAGCACCCCGGCCAGGGTCTCGTCGTCGGTCAGCCGGAAGCCGTCCTCCCACACGGAGTAGTCGCCGTCCTCCGGCGGAGCCATGGTGGCCGGGCCGTTCTCGACGAAGTCCAGCCACCCGGACTCGGTCGCGGCCACGTGCTTGACCAGGCCACCGAGGGTGAGCTCGCTGACGGTGCTGCGCGTGCGGGCCTGTTCCTCGGTGAGCCCCTGCACGGTGTGCCGCAGGAAGTGGCGGTGGGTGCGCAGCGTCTCGAGCAGGTCGCGGCGCTCCTGGCTGAGGTCCTCGGTGGTCATGCGCCCCAGTCTGGCCCCCCTTCCGGTCACCGGGTGACCGGTGGCTCAGCGGTAGGTGCGCAGCTCCGGCGGCAGGTGCTGGTGCTCGTTGAAGGACAGCAGGGTCAGCCCTCGCCTGCCCGAGATCACCCGCGTGATGCCGGCGTTGACGATCCCCGGCAGCAGCCGCCCGTACGTCGTCGCGTCGCCCGCGAGCAGCACCGAGGCGATCGCGGCGATCGGTCCGCCGGACGACACCGCGACGACGGTGCCCTCGTCGGCGACGTCGGCGAGCGCGGCGTTCGCGCGGTCGCGGAACCCGACGAACGGCTCGGAGTAGTCGTGGTCGTGCTCGCCGCCGGTCCAGCGCGCCATCGCCGCGTCGTACCACTGCTGGAACCCGTCGCGGTCCAGCCCGTCGGGCGACCCGGAGACCGCGGCGAACTGGGCCAGGTCCTCGAGCTCGTTCCAGCGCGGGTCCTCCCGGAGCCGGACGTCCCAGCCCGCGGCCGCCGCCAGCAGCTCGGCGGTGCGCCGCTGCCGGACCAGCGAGCCGTGCACGACCAGGTCGGGTGCGAGGTCGGCGAGCGCGGCGCCCAGCACCCGCGCCTGCTCCTCCCCGGTCGGGGACAGCACGTCGTAGTCGTCGGCACCAAAGGACGCCTGCCCGTGGCGGACGACGAGCAGCTGCCCCATCAGCGACCGACCACCTCTCGGCAGCGCTGCTCGAGGTGGCCGACGGCCGGGCCGAACACGGCGTACGCCTCGTTCGTGGTCTGCCGGTGGTGGTAGCGGTACCAGATCTGCTGGGCGATCACCGCGAGCCGGAACAGGCCGAACGCCTCGTAGAAGCGCCACTGGTCCGGGGTGACGGAGAGACCGGTGCGCTCGGCGTAGTAGTCGACGACCTGGGCCCGGGTCCACATCCCCGGGGCGGTCGAGGGCTGGCGCCGGAACTGGAGGAAGAACTCGTCGTCGTCGGCCTGCACCCAGTAGGACAGCGCGCCGCCGAGGTCCATCAGCGGGTCGCCCACGGTGGCCATCTCCCAGTCGAGGACGGCGGCGACGCGCAGCGGGTCCGCCGGCGAGAGCACCGCGTTGTCGAGCCGGAAGTCGTTGTGGATCAGGCAGGACGCCACGTCCGCCGGCTGCTCGGCGTCGAGCCACCCGGTGATGTCGGACCAGTCGCCCATGTCGTCGGTGCGGGCGTTGTCCAGCCGGGTCGTCCAGCCCGACACCTGCCGCGCGACGTACCCCTCGCCCTTGCCGAGGTCACGCAGCCCGGCGGCGTCGAGGTCGACGGAGTGCAGCTGCACCAGCACGTCCCAGAAGTTGCCGCAGAGGGTGGAGGTGCCGGCCCGGTCGAGCTCGACGCCGAGCTCGCGTCGCGGGATGGTGCCCTCGACCTGAGTCATCACGTAGAACGGCGACCCGATCACCGACTCGTCGTCGCAGTGGGCGACCATCTCCGGCACCAGCGGGAAGACCGGGCCGAGGGCGGCCTGGATCCGGTGCTCGCGGCCCATGTCGTGGGCGCCCCTGGCCTTCACGCCGGCGGGCGGGCGGCGCAGGATCAGCGTCGCGCCGGGCCAGTGGAGCCGGTAGGTCAGGTTGGAGGCGCCGCCCGGGAACTGCCGCACCCCGGGCGTCCCGTCGAGCCGGCCGCGCCAGGCCTCGGCGGCGTGTCCGCGCAGCCACTCCGCGACGGCCGGCACGTCGAAGGAGTCCTCGTCACGGACCCTGGTGGCGCCGTCGTTCACGTCAGCTCCTCGAGTCGCGCGGCCTGGTGCCGCAGCTGGCGGTCGTACGCCGCCCGGTCGCTCGTCTTGAGGTCGTACGCCGCGCGGGCGGCGGGGTCGGGGAGGATCAGCTCGTCGCCACGGTCGATCCCCGCCAGCACGGCGGCCGCGATGTCGTCGGGGCCGAGCGGCGCGGTCGCGACCAGCTGCGCGACCACGGCACCCACCGCGCTGTCCGCGCCGTGCATCCGCTCGACGAGTCCGGTCCGGAAGTAGGACGGGCAGACCACGCTGGCCCGGACGCCGTACGCCGCGAGCTCGTGGCCGGTCGTCTCGGTCAGGGCGACGACGGCGGCCTTGGTCGCGTTGTACGACGCCATGCCCGCCGGGTGGACCAGCCCCGCGAGCGAGGCGACGTTGACGACGTGACCGGAGCGCTGTGCCTTGAAGAGGGGCACGAAGGCGCGGGTGCCGCGGACCGCGCCGAGCAGGTTCACGTCGGTGAGTCGGTGCCACTCCTCGAGGGTGGCCACGTCGAGCCGGCCTCCTCCGGCCACCCCCGCGTTGTTGACCAGCACGTCGAGGCCACCCCACGTGTCCTCGACGTGGCGCCGGGCGGCGGCCCAGTCGTCGTCGCTGGTGACGTCGAGCCGCAGGTCGGCGCTCGCGCCGTCGGGGGCGTCCACGTCCGTGGCGAGCACGTCGTCACCGCGGGCCCGGAACGCGGAGGCCAGGGCCGCGCCCAGACCACGGGCGGCACCGGTGACCAGCACCCTCACCGGAACTTGCCGAGCTCGAGGCGGGCGACCAGGCCCTGGTGCACCTCGTCGGGACCGTCGGCCAGCCGCAGCGTCCGCGCGTTCACCCACGACATCGCGAGCGGGAGGTCGTCGGACATCCCGGCGCCGCCGTGCATCTGGATCGCCATGTCGATGACGGCGAGCGCGGTGCGCGGCACCGCGACCTTGATCTGGGAGACCTCGGAGATCGCGTTCCTCGGCCCACCCTGGTCGAGCTTCCAGGCCGCGTGGAGCACCAGCAGCCGCGCCTGCTCGATCGCGATCCGGGCGTCGGCGATGCGTTCCCGGTTGCCGCCGAGGTCGACCAGCGGCTTGCCGAAGGCGGTCCGGGACAGGCCGCGCCGGACCGCGTGCTCGAGGGCCACCTCGGCGGCGCCGACCAGGCGCATGCAGTGGTGGATCCGCCCCGGACCCAGTCGCCCCTGCGCGATCGCGAACGCCTCACCGGGCCCGGACAGGATGTTGGCCGCCGGGACCCGGACGTCGGTGAACGACACCTCGCCGTGTCCGATCGGCTCGTCGGCGTACCCCATGGTGGTCAGCAGGCGCTCGATCCGGACTCCGGGGGTGTCACGCGGGACCAGCACCATGGTGTGGCGGTGGTGCCGGTCGGCACCCTGCTGGTTCTCAGGGAGGTCGGTGAGCCCCATGAAGACGAAGATCCGGCAGTCGGGGTGGCCGACGCCGGTGGACCACCACTTGCGGCCGTTGATCACGACCTGGTCGCCGTCGACGACGGCCGTGGCCTCCATGTTGGTCGCGTCGGAGCTCGCGACGCCGGGCTCGGTCATCGTGAACGCCGAGCGGATCCGGCCGTCGAGCAGCGGCTCGAGCCACTGCTCGCGTTGCGCGTCGGTGCCGTAGCGCAGCAGCACCTCCATGTTGCCGGTGTCGGGCGCGTTGCAGTTGAGGACCAGCGGCGCGATCGCCGAGCGCCCCGTCAGCTCGGCCAGCGGCGCGTAGTCGACGTTGCTGAGTCCCTCGCCGCCGTCGGTGCCGAAGCGGGCGGCGTAGTCGCCGGCGTGCTCGCGCGGCAGGAACAGGTTCCACAGGCCCTGCCGCCGGGCCTCGGCCTTGAGCTCCTCGATGACCGGCAGCGGCGTCCACTGGGTGCCGGCCGCCCGGGCCGCGGCCAGGTCGCGGTGGTAGTCGGCCTCGATCGGCTCGACGTGCTCCGCGAGGAAGCGCGCCACCCGCTCGCGCAGGTCGGCAGCCCGGGGCGAGGGGGAGAAGTCCATGGCATGCCACCCTAGGGCCCATGCGCCTCGCGGTCGTCTGCCTGTTCGTCGCCCTGCTCACCGCGTGCTCCGGCGGGTCCTCCGACGAGCCCGCCGAGGGCTCGTCGGGCACGACGGCGGCGTACGACGAGGCCGAGGTGCGCGCGGGCCTCGCGGCGGCCTTCGCGGGAAGCGACCCGACGCCCAGGGAGACCGCCGCCGGAGAGTGCTTCGCCGAGGAGCTGCTGGCCTCGGCGACGCCCGAGCAGCTGCAGGAGGGCGGGCTGGTGGCCGACGACGGCGGGGCGGTGCAGGAGCTGCCGACGCTGCCGGAGGAGCTGGCCGGGCTGGCGGCGGACGCGACGCTCGCGTGCATCGACGTGGTCGAGGCGTCGACCCAGGCCGTGACGTCGGTGCGCAAGGGTGACCTCGACCCCCGGGCCTACGCCGACTGCCTCCTCGAGGCGGTCCCGCCGAAGGCCCAGAGGGACGCGCTGGTCGCGACGATGGCCGGCCGCTACGACGACCCCGCGGTGACCCGGCTCGGCAACGCGCAGGCCGACTGCGCCGCCGAGCAGGACTGACCGGTCCTCAGCGCCGGGTCACGCGGCGACGGTGACCACGACCCGGGCCCGGGTCACCGGGTCGTTCCAGCGGTGCGCGGTCCGGGCCAGCCGGGCCCCGGACCAGGTCAGGAACAGGATCGCGAAGAACAGCGACGGCGCCGGGTTGGGCACCCGACCCAGGAACGAGAAGAACAGGCCGGTGAGCGTGGTGCAGACGGCCAGCCGGGAGGAGTACGCCACCATCATGATCGGGGGCGCGGGCGTCGCGCGGGCGCTGCGCAGGTCGACCGGGTAGGGCCGCTGCTCCGACCAGCGCATCGACGCGCCCACCACCTGGAGGGTCACCACCAGCACGGTGCACACCAGCGCGGTGCCCTCGCTCACCGACGGGACGCCGGCCCGCAGCGCGGCGATCGCGATCGTGGCGAGCGACGCCAGGGCGAGGAACTCGGCGAGCACGATGACCCGGGCCCAGAAGACCGTCCCGGGCAGGGCGGGCAGGTTCTCCCGCCACAGCGCGCCGCGGGCGTCGAGGCACCACGCGTTGACCCCGAACAGCAGGGCGCCGCCGGAGGCGACCAGGCCGGGGAGCACCGTGGCCTGCTCCCACGGCAGGTTGCCGAGCAGCGCGACCAGGCCGGGGCCGATCGCGAGCACCGCGAGACCGCGCCGCATGGGGACCGATCGCCAGACCGAGGCCCGGTCCAGCCGGAGCAGCGCCGACAGGTCGGTCCAGGGCATCCGTCGCGGGGTGTGGGTGTCGGACTCCATCCGGAGCTCGTCGTGCGGCATCAGCTTCGAGGCCAGGGTCACGGGCACCACTCCGGCGACCACCACGACCACCAGCAGGCCGAGCTCGGCGCCGAGGGTCAGGACCCACTGCCACCGGACGCCACCGAGGCCGCCCGCCACGATCCACAGGGTCGGCACCCGGTCGAGCAGGTCGAGGGTGCGGCCGCTCAGCTGGACGATCAGGGCCGACGCGGCGAGCGCGCACAGCACGATGCGGACGGCGACCACGCCCCGGGGCCGGCGGCGCACCATCTCCACGCTCCACGCCACCAGCTGGCCGATCGCGGTCGCGAGGGCCAGCCACAGCAGCAGCACGACCTGCAGCGTGACCAGGCTCCACTGCCACCCGACCGTGTAGGCCGCCGCGCCGAGCAGGAGCCAGGCCTGGATCAGCCAGGCGATGTTGAGCGGGGCCAGCACCAGGGCGCCGAGGTGGTCCGTCGCGGGGCTCACGGGGTAGGCGACCCCCTGCTCGCGGGAGATCAGCTCGCGGCCACCACCCGACGCGACGGCCGAGACGACCGCGATGAGCAGCAGCCCGGCCATGGCGGTCGGGAGCAGGACGCCGACGTTGAGCCGCTCGTCGTCGGTGGCAGGGACCAGGGCGGGGACGGTCGCCGCCGCCAGGGTCAGGCCGACCATCACCGAGGCCGTCCACCAGAACGCCGACCTGCGGCGTACGGAGGCGGAGCGGAAGCGGAGCAGGTGGCCGACGTCGCGGACCGGGCGCAGCCAGCGGGCCTCGGCCACCGTCGGGAGAGCGGGCGCGGTCACGTCAGTCGAGGAGCGCGCGGTAGGCGCGCGCCCCCTCCTCCCCGACCATCTCGTCCGCCGACACGGTGGCGACCTGGGCGCCGCCGCGGAGCACCAGCACCTCGCCGCAGGCCTCGACGGCCAGCTCGCGCAGGTGGGTCGAGAGCAGCACGCAGGCGCCGCGGGCGCGGGCGTCGGCGATCGCCTCGAGGGTCGCCTCGGCGCCCACCGGGTCGACGCCGTCGAAGGGCTCGTCGAGGAGCAGCACGTCGGGCTGGTGGAGCGTGGCCAGCACCACGGACAGCCGCCGGCCCATGCCGTGGGAGAACCCTCCGGTCACCCGGTGGGCGGCGTCGCCCAGGCCGAACCGCTCGAGCAGGTCGCGGCCGCGCTCCTCCCAGCCGGTCAGCCGGCGCAGCCGGGCGGAGAGCTGGAGGTGCTCCCACGCGGTGGCCCTCGGCACCAGACCGCCCACGTCTGGGCAGTAGCCGGTCGCACGCTTCACCGCGACCGGGTCGCGACGGACGTCGTGGCCCGCCACGAACGCGGTCCCGGCGGTCGGGGGGACGGCGCCCGCGAGCACCCGCATGGTGGTCGACTTGCCGGCCCCGTTGCGCCCGAGCAGACCGGTGGCCCGCCCGGCGTACGCCGTCAGGTCGACGCCCGCGACGGCCTCGACGTCGCCGAAGCGGACATGGAGGCTGCGGACGTCGACAGCCGCAGCCGGGGGGTGCTGGGTCATGGGGGAATCCTCCCCCAGATCCCGCCTCCCGTCCGGCGAACGGGGAGACCCGTCAGGCGGGGAACGACTCCCCGCGCTCGGCCAGCCCGCGCAGGTACGCCGTCGGCCGGAACCGCTCGCCGTAGCGGTCGGCCAGCTCGTCGGCGCGGCGCACGAACGCCGCCAGCCCGATCTCGGCCGTCCGGTCGTCGGGGTCCTGGTAGCCGGTCATGTACTGGGCGGCGCCGCCGGTGGCGGGCGGGAACCCGATGCCCATGATCGAGCCGATGTTGGCCGCGGCCGCGGACTCGACGACTCCCTCGTCGAAGCACTTGGCGGTCTCGAGCGCCTCGGCGAACAGCATCCGCTCCTGCACGTCGCGGAAGGGGATCTGCTCGTCGGCCACGGGGAACTCCCCGGCGAGCCCGGGCCAGAGTCCCTGCCGCTTGCCGGCGTCGTCGTACTCGTAGAACCCGGCGCCCTTCAGCCGCGAGGGCCGCTCGAGCTCGATCATCCGCGTGACCACGGCCGAGCCGGGGTGGTCCTCGAGCGGCGTGCCGTCCCGCTCGGCGGCGTCGCGGGTGGCCTTCGCGATCTTGGCCATCAACTCCATGTTGAGCTCGTCGGAGAGCTGCAGCGTCCCGACCGGGTAGCCGGCCTGGGTGGCGGCGCGCTCCAGCGAGACCGGGTGGACGCCCTCGGCCAGCATGGCGAGTCCCTCGTTGACCATGAACCCGATCACCCGGGAGGTGTAGAAGCCGCGGCTGTCGTTGACCACGATCGGGGTCTTCCGGATCTGCTGCACCACGTCGTAGGCCCTGGCGAGCGCCCGGTCGGAGGTCTCCTCGCCGCGGATGATCTCGACCAGCGGCATCTTGTCGACGGGGCTGAAGAAGTGCAGCCCGATGAAGTCCTGCGGGCGGTCGACACCGGTGGCCAGCTCGCTGATCGGCAGCGTCGAGGTGTTGGAGCACAGCAGCGCATCGGCGTCGACGTACGGCGCGACCTCGGCGAACACCCGGTGCTTGAGCGAGGGGTCCTCGAAGACCGCCTCGATCACCAGGTCGCACCCGGCCAGGTCGGCCGGGTCCGCGGTCGGGTGGATCCGGTCGAGGAGCTCCTGGGACTTCTCCTCGGTGAGCCGGCCGCGGTCGACGGCCTTGGCGTTGAGGGTGGCGGAGTAGGCCTTGCCCTTCTCGGCGTTCTCCGGGGCGACGTCCTTGAGCACCACCTGCATCCCGGCGCGGGCGCACGCGTAGGCGATGCCGGCGCCCATCATCCCGGCGCCGAGGACGCCGACCTTGGTGGCCTTCCACGGCTCGACCCCCGCGGGCCGGAGCTTGCCGGCGTTGATCGCCTGCAGGTCGAAGAAGAAGGCCTGGATCATGTTCTTGCTGTTCTGGTGGACGACGAGCTTCGTCAGGTAGCGCGACTCGATCCGGGTGGCGGTGTCGAAGTCGACCTGGGCCCCCTCGACGGCAGCGGACAGGATCGCTTCCTGCGCCGGGTAGTCCGCCCCCTTGAGCTGCTTGCGGAGCAGCGCCGGGAACGCCGGCAGGAACTGCGCGAGCGACGGCGACCTCGGGGAGCCGCCGGGCATCTTGTAGCCCGGCGCGTCCCACGGGTTCTGGGCCGCGTCCGGGTTGGCCCTCAGCCACGCCTTCGCCGCGGGGAGCAGCTCGTCGTGCGTGCCGACCAGCTCGTCGACCAGGCCCTTGTCCAGCGCCTGGGCGGGCTTGAAGCGCGGCCCCTGGAGCAGCACGTCCATCAGGGCGGACTGGAGCCCCAGCATGCGGACGGTGCGGGTCACCCCGCCGCCGCCGGGCAGCAGGCCCAGCGTGGCCTCGGGAAGCCCGATCTCGTAGCGGCCCTCGACGGCCACCCGGTGGTTGGCGGCGAGCGCGATCTCGAGGCCGCCACCCAGCGCGGCGCCGTTGATGGCCGCGACCACGGGGCGCGGGAAGGTCTCCAGCCGCCGGAGGCCCGCCTTGACCTGCTCGCACGTCTCGAAGATCCGGGGCGCGTCGTCGGGCGTGGCCTGCACCATCAGGGTGAGGTTGCCGCCGGCGAAGAAGGTCTTCTTGGCGCTGGCGACGACGACGCCGGTCACGCTCTGCTCGTCGCGGGCGACCTCGGCGTACAGCCGGTCGACGGCGGCGGCCATCGCCTCCACGTAGGCCTCGTTCATGGTGTTGGCGCTGGCGCCCGGGTCGTCCATGGTCAGGGTGACGATCCCGTCGGCGTCCCGCTCGTAGTGCACCGCCGTGGACTGCTTCGTCACCTCGGTCTGCATGGTCACTGCTCTTTTCCTGGATGTAGAAGCTCGTTGAGTTGGGCGTGAGTGGGGGTCGAGCTGGGCCTCGCGACCGGTCCGTGGCCACTCACACCCAACTCAACCGGGTGGGTCAGGTCACCAGCTCCACGATCGTCGCGATGCCCATGCCTCCGCCGACGCAGAGCGTGGCGAGGCCGCGGCGCAGGTCGCGCCGCTCGAGCTCGTCGATCAGGGTGCCGAGGATCATCGCGCCGGTGGCGCCGAGCGGGTGGCCCATCGAGATCGCACCGCCGTTGACGTTGGTGACCTCGTGGCTGATGCCCATGTCCTTCATGAAGCGCATCGCGACGGCCGCGAAGGCCTCGTTCATCTCCCACAGGTCGATGTCGTCGACCTCGAGCCCCGCCTTGGCCAACGCCTTGCGCGTGGCCGGCGCCGGGCCGGTCAGCATGATCGTCGGGTCGGCACCCGAGACCGCGGTGGCGACGACGCGCGCCCGTGGGGTGAGCCCGAGGTCGTGGCCGACCTGCTCGGTGCCGATGGCCATGATCGCGGCACCGTCGACGATCCCGGAGGAGTTGCCGGCGTGGTGGACGTGGTCGATGGCCGGCACCCAGTGGTACTTCTCCAGCGCCACGTCGTCGAACCCCGCGTCGGCGCCGATCTGGGCGAAGCTGGGCGTGAGGCCGGCGAGGCCCTCGGGGCTGGTGTCGGGGCGGATCAGCTCGTCGTGGTCGAGGACGGCGAGCCCGTTGAAGTCCGTGACCGGGACCACCGAGCGCGTGAAGTAGCCGTTGGCCCAGGCCTTCGCCGCGCGGTGGTGGGACTCGGCGGCGTAGGCGTCCACGTCGCTGCGGGTCCAGCCCTCGAGCGTCGCGATCAGGTCGGCGCCGATGCCCTGCGGGACGAACCCGGTCGAGAGGGCGGTCGCGGGGTCCATCGCCCAGGCGCCGCCGTCGGTGCCCATCGGCACCCGGCTCATCGACTCCACCCCGCCGGCGAGGATCAGGTCCTCGAAGCCGGAGCGGACCCGCATCGCCGCCTGGTTGACCGCCTCGAGGCCGGAGGCGCAGAACCGGTTGAGCTGCACGCCCGCCACCGTCTCGGGGTAGCCGGCCGCCAGTGCGGCGGTCTTGGCGATGTCGCCGCCCTGGTCGCCGATCGGCGTGACGACGCCGAGCACGACGTCGTCCACCCGATGCGGGTCGAGGCCGGGGTTGCGCTGCCGAACCTCGCCGAGCAGCCCCACGACCAGGTCGACGGGCTTGACCTCGTGGAGCGAGCCCGCGGCCTTGCCCTTGCCCCGCGGAGTCCGGAGGTGGTCGTACACGAATGCTTCAGCCATGCCCGTTCCTGTCGTCGGCGGTTTCACATGAGATTGTGACACCGATACTGTCAACGTCGTCAACGTGGGACATGTCACCGCACGTCTCCGAGGAGGGTGACCAGAGCGTGATGGACGAGACCGTCGAGTCGCTGCGGGAGCTGCTGACCCTGGAGGAGCTGACCAACCGGGTCGGCCTGAGCGTCCGCAACATCCGGTTCTACACGACCAAGGGGCTCGTGCCGCCGCCGATCCGCCGGGGCCGGTCGGGCTACTACACACCCGACCACGTCGCCCGGCTGGAGCTGGTCCAGGAGCTCCAGTCCCACGGCTTCACCCTCGCCGCGATCGAGCGCTACCTGAAGCGGATCCCCGACGACGCCTCCCCGGAGGACATCGCGCTGCACCGGGCGATGCTGGCGCCGTGGCAGGCCGAGACACCGCTCGAGATGAGCCGCGCGGACCTCGACCGCCGGGCCAACCGCTCGCTCTCGGACGACGAGCTCGCGACCCTCGCCGCGCTCGGGATCGCGCTGCGCACCAAGCGGGGCCGCTACCAGGTGGCGGTCTCCCACCTGTCGGTCGGTCTCGGGCTGCTCGACCTCGGCTTCCCGACCGAGGCGGCGGTCGCGGCCGCCGACGTGTACGCCGACCACGGCCGCCAGATCGCCAAGGAGCTCAACGACCTGTTCCGGACCATGGTGTGGCCGCTCTACAAGGAGTCGGGGGCCCCGCCGGAGAAGCTGCGCGAGGTGGTCGAGCGGCTCAAGCCCCTGTCGATCGCGTCACTGGTGCAGGCCTACGAGTCCGCCATGGACGAGGCCAAGCGAGAGGGCATCGCGGCGCGAGCCCGGACCACGGCGCGCTCATCCTCCCCCGACTAGAACGCCGGACCGCTCGGGCTGCAGCGCCGCGATGCCCGGACCTCGAGCCTCGAGGGCGCCCCCGGTCCTGCCACGGTAGGACGGGTCGGGAGGTGGCTGGGCGCTGGTCTAGGCCAGTGGCCCATCTAGGGTGGTGGCATGGCTGAGCGTCGGACCGTCCTGGTGACCGGCGCGACGGGTTTCATCGGCCGGCGACTGGTGCCCGCCCTGGTCGACGAAGGGCACGACGTACGGGCGATGACCCGGCGCCCGGAGTCCTACGACGGGCCGGGCAAGGCGGTCGCCGGCGACGTCTTCGACCCGGGCTCGCTCGTCGACCCGCTCGACGGCGTCGACGTCGCGGTCTACCTCGTCCACTCCCTCGACCACCCCGACTTCGAGCGCAAGGACGCCGAGGCGGCCCGCACCTTCGCCGCAGCCGCGGCCGAGGCGGGGGTCGGCCAGATCGTCTACCTCGGTGGCCTGGGGGCCGACGGCGAGGACCTGTCACCCCACCTGCGCTCACGCCGCGAGGTCGAGGAGCTGCTGGGCTCGACCGGCGTCCCCGTGACGGCGCTCCGGGCGGCGATCATCGTCGGCGCCGGCGGCATCTCCTGGGAGCTCACCCGGCAGCTGGTCAAGAACCTCCCGGCGATGGTGGTCCCCCGCTGGGTCTCCACGCCGACCCAGCCCATCGCGATCGACGACGTCATCCGCTACCTGGTCGGGGTCACCGGGCGGCCCGAGGCCCGCGGCCGGGTGTTCGAGATCGGCGGCCCGGAGCAGATGACCTATCTGCAGATGCTCCAGGTCGCGGCCGAGGTCACCAACGGCCGCCGGGTCCCGATCGCCCCGGTGCCGGTGCTGACGCCGCGGCTGTCGTCGTACTGGCTGGCGCTGGTGACCGACGTCGACGTCACCACCGGCCGCAACCTGATCGACTCCATGGGCACCGAGGTCACCGTCACCGACCACACCATCCGCGACATCGTGCCCGGCGACCCGCTGCCCTACGACGAGGCCGTGCGCCGTGCCCTGGAGGAGCAGTAGCCCTACCCGAACAGCAGGGGGAGCGCGAACAGCATCGCCAGCGACCAGGTGCAGTGGGTCAGGATCGGGGCGAGGATGCCCCCCGAGGCCCGTCGCTGCAGCCCCACGACGGCACCGAGCAGGACGGCGGCGAAGGTCAGCATCACGTTGCCGGTGGCGAGCGTGGCGAGCGTGTAGGCGATGGTGGTGACCACCACCGGGTGCCGGGTGGTGGCGGCGTACACCGCACCGCGGAAGAACAGCTCCTCGGCGATGCCGTTGACGAGCGTGATCAACGCCAGCAGCGGCACGGATCCCTGGTCGGCGAAGTCGAGGACGCTCGTCACCTGGCTGCCGAGCCACGGCACCTCGCGCACCACCAGCGCACCGGCCGCGAAGATCGCCGCCAGGCCGAGCCCGATCGCGATCGGCTCGAGCACCGGTCGGCGCAGCTCGCTGCGCACCGCGATCCGGCCCAGGTGGATCGGGCCCGACGCGAACGCTCCGATCGCCCACACGGCCGCCAGGCCGAAGGTGGCGGGGTAGAACAGCGGGTTGCCGGGCTCGATGCGCAGGCTCAGCCCCAGGACCAGCCCCCCGAGGACGACGAATCCGATCGTGACCAGCTGCCGACGGCGCAACGCGCCCGGTGTCTGCCAGTGGTCGCGCGGGACCTTGTCCCACAACGACTTGCGCAGCCACACGCGCACGACACCGACCTCCTCGCCCGGTCCGACTCGGGCTCGCTCATGCTCGCCCGGGCGACTCTACGGCGGGGAGGTCGGTGCGGTGGACGTGCGGCTACTTCCTGAACGCGTCCTTGACGTCCTCGGCGGCGCCCTTGGCCTTGTCGCCGGCCTTCTTCACCGAGGCCGAGGCCTGGTCGCCCTTGCCCTCGCCCTCCAGCCGCTCGTTGCCGGTCGCCTTGCCGGTCGCCTCCTTGGCCTTGCCCTTGAGGTCTTCTCCCTCGTGTGCGGCCCTGTCGTCGGTTCCCATGTCGGATCCTTCCGTCGGTCCTCCCAACCTCGCACCGGCCCCGCGCCCCCGGCACACCCGAGGGGGCGAAGTGGAGGTCAGGATCGGGGCTGGTCGGCCTGGTCGGGTGCGGTCCCGGTCGACTTGTCCGTCGCGTCGGCACCTCCCACGGCGGGCTCCGGCTGGTCGGTCTCCGAGACCTGGCCCTCCTGCTGCTCGCGGCGCGCCTGCTCGTCGGGGGCGTCGTGCTCCGGCCTGTTCGGGTTCTCGCTCATGGGGCCCCCGTACCCCTTCGGCCGAACCGCAGAACCCGCCGTCGCCGGCGTCAGCGACGTCCGGAGCTGAACGAGGCCGCGGTGTGGCCGCCGCCCCCGCCCGAGGGTCGGCGTCGCCTCCGGTTCCGGGACGGCTGCTGGGTCCGCGGCTGACCCTGGGCGGCAGCGGCCTGGCCGCCGCCACGACCCCGGCGCCGTCGGGTGCGGCTGCGGCCGCCAGTGCCTCCGCCGGTGGTGCGGACGGGACGTCCGGTCGCCACCGCCGGCGGGACGTAGCCGCCCGGCACCAGCGCGCGCTCGCCGGGCGCGAGCTCGAGCAGGACCGGGTGGCCCGGGCCCGGGATCCTGGTGGTCACGGGCTTGATGCCGGCCTGGCGAGCCAGCGTCCGGACGTCGCGCACCTGGTCGTCGGTCATCAGGGTGACCACCGTGCCCGCCGCGCCGGCCCGCGCCGTGCGGCCCGAGCGGTGCAGGTAGGCCTTGTGCTCGACCGGCGGGTCGGCGTGGACGACCAGCGCGACGTCGTCGACGTGGATGCCGCGCGCCGCGATGTCGGTCGCGACCAGGGTGGTCGCGAGCCCCGAGTGGAAGGCGTCCATGTTGCGGGTGCGCGCGTTCTGGCTCAGGTTGCCGTGCAGCTCGACGCTGGGCACGCCCTGCGCGTTGAGCCGGCGGGCGAGCGCCCTGGCGCCGTGCTTGGTGCGGGTGAACACCACGGTCCGGCCGGGGGCGCTGGTCAGCTCGACCAGCACCGGGACCCGCTGCTCGCGATGGAGGTGGAGCACGTGGTGGGCCATGCGGGCGACGGGAGCCTGCGCGGAGTCGGCCTCGTGGGTGACCGGGTCCACGAGGAACTGCCTGACGATGACGTCGATGGCCCGGTCGAGGGTGGCCGAGAACAGCAGCCGCTGGCTGCCGCGCGGGGTCCTGCCGAGGAGCCTGCGGACGCCGGGCAGGAAGCCCAGGTCGGCCATGTGGTCGGCCTCGTCGAGCACCGTGACCTCGATCGCGTCGAGGTCGCAGTGGCCCTGCCCGATCAGGTCCTCGAGCCGGCCCGGGCAGGCCAGGACGATGTCGGCACCCTGGCGCAGTGCGGTGACCTGGGGGTGCTGGCCGACCCCGCCGAAGACGGTCACGGTGGTGAGGCCGGCGGCTTCGGCGAGCGGCTGCAGCGCCGTACGGATCTGCCCGACCAGCTCACGCGTGGGCGCCAGGACCAGCGCGCGCGGCCGGCGGGCGGTCGCCCGGGGGCCGTCGGCGAGCCGGGCCACGAGGGGCAGCAGGAAGGCGTAGGTCTTGCCGGAGCCGGTGCGGCCCCGGCCGAGCACGTCGCGACCGGCCAGGGAGTCGGGCAGGGTGGCGGCCTGGATCGGCGTGGGGGTGGTGATGCCATGGTCCGTCAGGACCGCGGACAGGTGGGCGGGGACACCGAGCGCCTCGAAGGCGGGGGCGTCGCAGGACTGCAGGGTCAAGGGGTGCGTCTTCCGGTCGGTGTCTCACCGACTCAGGCGTCGCCGGGCGGCGCGCCGGCAGCTCGGGGCTGCTGCGTCTCCCACAGGCTCGTGGGTGGTGCACCGGGAACCGGGGCACCCGCGGCCAGGGGCGAGACAGGGCGGGCCGCTGGTCCCAACCTAGGGCACGGCGGCCGCGGCCCCCGCATCCTCGCGGCGTGACGTCGGGCACTTTCCCGGGTGGGGCGGCTCAGCGGAAGGTCAGCACCCCGTCGTCGACGCGCGAGCGCCGGATCGACCGGACGTCGTGGAAGTAGTTCTGCCGCAGCCGCCAGGGCTCGCGGTCGCCCTGCTGGGGGAGCAGGTGCTCGGAGCGCTTGACGTAGCCGGGGGTGAAGTCCATGAACGGCGCCGCGCCCACGGCCGGGTCGGGCACCGGGACCGCACTGCGGTGGCCGCGCTCGTCGAGGTGGGCCAGCAGGCGGCACACGTAGTCAGCCACCAGGTCGGCCTTCAGCGTCCAGGAGGCGTTGGTGTAGCCGATGGTGAACGCGAAGTTCGGCACCCCGCTGAACATCAGCGCGCGGTAGGCCATCCGGTCGCGCAGGTCGACGCGCTCGCCGTCGACCACGAGCTCCATCCCGCCCATGATCTTGAGGTTGAACCCCGTGGCGGTGACCACGACGTCCGCGACGAGCTCGTCGCCGGACGACACGCGGACCCCCTTCTCGGTGAAGGTGTCGATGGTGTCGGTGACGATGTCGACCCGCCCCTCCCGGACGGCCCGGAACAGGTCGCCGTCCGGAACCAGGCACAGCCGCTGGTCCCACGGGTCGTACCGCGGCTTGAAGTGGACGTCGACCGGGTAGCCCTCCGGCAGCTTCTTCGCGGCCGCGTCCCGCAGCAGCTTCCTGGCCAGCCGTGGCCAGCGCCGGCTGACCTGGAAGGTGGCCACGGCCACGCCGATGTTCTTCCAGCGCAGCAGCCAGTACGACGCCCGCTCCGGCAGCCACTTGCGGACCTTCGCCGCGACCGGGTCGGTCCCGGGCAGCGAGAGCACGTAGGTCGGCGACCGCTGGAGCATCGTGACCTGGGCCGCGCCGCCGTCGGCCAGCGCCGGCACCAGGGTCATCGCCGTCGCGCCACTGCCGATGACCACGACCTGCCTGCCCGCGGTGTCGAGGTCAGCGGGCCAGTGCTGCGGGTGGACCACGGTGCCGCGGTAGTCCGGCAGGCCGGGCAGCTCCGGCCGGTAGGGCTCGTCGTAGTCGTAGTAGCCGCTGCACGCCCACAGGAAGCCGGCGGTCAGCGTGACCTCGCCCTCCGGCGTCGCCGCGGTGACCGTCCAGCGCGCGGCCGCGGAGTCCCACGACGCCGAGGTGACCCGGTGCCGGTAGCGGACGCGGCGGTCGACGCCGTACTCGCGCGCGGTGTCCCGGAGGTAGTCGAGGATCGAGGGTCCGTCGGCCAGCGCCCGGTTGCTGCGCCAGGGCCGGAACCGGTAGCCCATCGTGTACATGTCGGAGTCCGACCGGATGCCGGGGTAGCGGAACAGGTCCCACGTCCCGCCGCTCGCCTCCCGGGCCTCGAGCACCGCGTAGCTGCGCTGCGGGTGCTCCTGGGCCAGCCGTGCAGCGGCACCGATGCCGGAGAGCCCGGCCCCCACGATCAGCACGTCGACGTGGTCGTCGTTCACTCCGCGTACCTCTCCACGAACGTCGCCAGCAGCCGTGGGGGCTCGGTCACGACCGCGCGTCGCGCCATGTCCTTCACGCTCTGGGCCTGTGCCGGTGGAAAGTACCCGTACTCGCGGTATGTGTCGACCCGCAGGCACAGCGACTCCACGTCGAGCTCGGGGTGGAACTGGGTCGCGTACACGTTCTCGCCCAGCCGGAACGCCTGCACTGGACAGGTGGTCGAGGAGGCCAGCAGGACGGCGCCGCGCGGCAAGGTGCGCACCGCCTCCTTGTGGCCGAGCAGCACGTCGAAGGAGTCCGACAGGTCGGCGAACAGCGGGTCGTCGCGACCGGCCTCGGTGAGGGTGACCTCGACGCAGCCGATCGGCTCGCCGTACGTGCGGTCGACCGACCCGCCGCCGGTGCGACCGAGGATCCCGATCCCGTAGCAGGCCCCGAAGAACGGGTGGTCGGCCGCGAGCGCCCGGTCGGCGAGCGCCGTCAGCTCGCGCTCGGCCCGCCGCTGGGCGTCCGACTTCTCGTCGTCGGGGTCGCTGACGTTGAAGGGGCCGCCGCCGAGGAGGACCCCGGACCACGCCGCCAGGTCGACCTCCCCGAGCGGGTCGCGCTCGAGCCGGTGACGACGCAGGTCCCGCTCGGCCAGGCCGGCACAGCGCAGCACCGCCTCGTACTCGTCGTCCGCGACCGCGTCCTCGGCGCGGGTGCCGAGGAACAGGAAGGGCTTCATGCCTGGACCGCTGCGCCCGAGGCGATCAGGTCGTCGACGTCGTCGACACCCCACGCGGTCAGCGCCTCACGGGTGTGCGCGCCCGGCCGGTCGGGGGGTCGCTGCACCGCGCCCGGGGTCCGGCTGAACCGCGGGGCGGGGGCGGGCTGGGTGACGCCGTCGAGCTCGACGTAGGTGCCGCGGGAGGCGAGGTGCTCGTGCTGCACGGCCTCGCTGAACGGGAGCACCGGTGCGACGCAGGCGTCGGTGCCGGCGAACAGCTCGGCCCACTCCGCCTGGGTACGCCGGCGGAAGGTCTCGGCCAGCAGCCTGCGCAGCTCGTCGTGGGTCGCCGGGTCGTCGCGGTCGGGGGCGACGTCGTCGAGGCCGAGCAGCCGGATCATCTCGGCGTGGAACTGCGGCTCCAGCGGACCCACCGACACGTGCCGTCCGTCGGCCGTCTCGTAGAGGTCGTACCACGGTGTGCCACCGTCGAGCAGGCCGCTGGCCCGGGTCTCCGGCTGGAGGCCGAGCGAGGCGAACATGGTGGCCATCGCGTTGAGGCTGGCCACACCGTCGACGATCGCCGCGTCGACGACCTGCCCCCGGCCGCTGCTGCGGGCCTCCAGCAGCGCGGCGAGCACCCCGATGACGAGGTAGGTCGAGCCGCCGCCGAAGTCGCCGAGCAGGTTGGTCGGGAAGTGCGGCCGCGCCGGGTCCTGCCCCGCGGCGTGGAGGGCGCCGGTGATCGAGATGTAGTTCAGGTCGTGGCCGGCGGCCTGGGCCCAGGGGCCGTCCTGTCCCCAGCCGGTCATCCGCCCGTAGACCAGCCGCGGGTTGCGCGCCCGGCAGTCGTCGGGCCCGAGGCCGAGCCGCTCCATCGCCCCGGGCCGCAGGCCCTCGACGAGCACGTCGGCGTCGGCCACCAGGTCCAGGACGGTCCGGACCGCGCCGGGCTGCTTGAGGTCGAGCGCCACGCTCGGGCGGCCGCGGTTCATCACGTCGTGCCGGCCGGCGCTCAGCAGGCCCCCACCGGGTCGCTCGAGGCGGATCACGTCGGCCCCGAGGTCGGCCAGCAGCATGCACGCGTGCGGGCCCGGCCCGATGCCGGCGATCTCGACGACCCGGACCCCGCGCAGGGGACCGGAGCCCTCACCGAGTGCGTAGCTCATGCAGGGATCCTCACAGACCGCCGCCGGCCGTCGTCAGTGGTGGCCCGCCTCCTGGTCGGCCTCCGCGTGGCCGGCGTGGTGCACCTCGTGCACGACCGCGTGCCCCTTGCCCCGTCCGATCATCCACCTGTTGACCGGCACCGTGACCACGAAAGCGACCGCGAGCGCGACCGCCAGCGCGCCCCAGAACAGGGCGTCGAGCAGGCCCGCGGCCATCGCCCCGGGGACCGCCAGCAGGATCGCGTTGTCGACGACCTCCATCACCAGGATCGAGACCGTGTCGGCGGCGAGCGCCGTGCGGACCGCGGTGCCGACGTCGAGCCCGGCACGGCGGACGCCGGTGAAGGTCAGCAGGTAGCCGAAGAAGAAGGCCAGCACGACCGCCAGCACGATGCTGGCCACGTCGCCCCAGCCCCACCAGGTGGCCAGCACCATGCCGAGCACCTCGCCGATGGCACACCCCGTGAGGCAGTGGAGGGTGGCCGAGATCGCGGTGCGCCAGCTGTCCATGCGATCGACCTTATACCCCCTAGGGGTACCTGTCCAGTGACTTGGCTCTCACCGGCTTGCAACTCGTTGCATAGGTGCGCGAGGGTTCCGGCATGGCCCTGGAGCACGCGCTGCTCGTGGCCCTGCGCGAACGGCCCGCGTCGGGGCTGGAGCTCGCGCGCCGCTTCGACCGGTCGATCGGGTTCTTCTGGCATGCCACCCACCAGCAGATCTACCGGGTGCTGGCGCGGATGGAGGGAGACGGCTGGGTGGTCGCGACGCCCGTCGCCCAGACGGGTCGCCCGGACAAGAAGGAGTACGCCGTCTCGGCCGCCGGCCGGGCGGCGCTCGCCGACTGGCTGGCGGCCGACTCCCCGGTCGAGCCGCTGCGCAGCGAGCTGGCCGTCAAGCTCCGCGGGGCGGCGTACGGCGACCGGTCGGCCGTGCGCCGGGTGGTCGAGGCCCACCTCGCCGACCACCGCACCCGGCTGGCGGCGTACGAGCAGATGGCCGCCGAGCAGTACCCCGACCCCGACGCCCTCACCGGAGCCGACCGCGACCGCTGGCTGGTGCTGCGCGGCGGCATCCGGCTGGAGGAGTTCTGGATCGGCTGGCTGACCGAGTACCTCCAGGAGACGCGATGACCTACGAGAACCTGCTGCGGCCGATCCGGCTCGGCGACCTCGCCCTCCGCAACCGCGTGGTGATGGGGTCGATGCACACCGGGCTCGAGGACAGGCCGTGGGACGTGCCGAGGCTCGCGGCGTACTTCGCCGAGCGCGCCCGTGGTGGTGCGGGCCTGATGATCACCGGCGGGTACGCCGTCAACAAGCGGTCGTGGCTCAAGCCGTTCGCCGGCGAGATGACCACCCGGCTCCAGGCCGTGCGGCACCGCCAGGTGACCGAGGCGGTGCACGAGGCGGGCGGCGCGATCGCCCTGCAGGTGCTGCACGCCGGCCGGTACGCCTACCACCCGTTCAGCGTCGGCGCCTCGAGCCGGAAGTCCCCGATCACGCCGTTCACCCCACGGGCGCTCTCGACCCGGGGCGTGCACCGGACCGTCGACGACTTCGCGCGGTCGGTCGCCCTCGCCCGCAAGGCCGGCTACGACGCCGTCGAGGTGATGGGCTCCGAGGGCTACCTGGTCAACCAGTTCCTGGCGGCCCGCACCAACGACCGGACCGACGAGTGGGGTGGCTCGGCGTCGGCCCGGATGCGGTTCCCGGTCCGGGTCGTGGAGCGGATCCGCGAGCTGGTGGGCGAGGGGTTCCCGGTGGTCTACCGGATCTCGCTGCTCGACCTGGTCGAGGGCGGGCAGACCTGGGAGGAGACCGTCGAGCTGGCGCAGCGGCTGGAGGCCGCCGGCGTGACGGCGTTCAACACCGGCATCGGCTGGCACGAGGCGCGGGTGCCGACGATCATCACCCAGGTGCCGCGTGGGGTCTGGGCGCCGTACACGGGGCGGCTGCGCGCGGCGGTCGGCGTACCCGTGATCGCGTCCAACCGGATCAACACCCCCGAGCTCGCCGAGCGCCTCCTGGCCGACGGCACGGCCGACCTGGTGTCGATGGCCCGGCCGTTCCTGGCGGATCCCGACTTCGTGCGCAAGGCGGCCGAGGGGCGGGCCGACGAGATCAACACCTGCATCGGCTGCAACCAGGCGTGCCTGGACCACACCTTCGCCAACCGCACCGCCTCCTGCCTGGTCAACCCGCGGGCCTGCCACGAGACCACGCTGGTGCTCGGCCCGACCCGTCGTACGGCTCGGGTGGCGGTCGTCGGCGCCGGACCGGCGGGCCTCGCCGCCGCGGTGTCGGCGGCCGAGCGCGGCTTCCCCACGACGCTCTTCGAGGCGGCGCCGGAGATCGGCGGCCAGTTCCGGCTGGCGATGGAAGTCCCCGGCAAGGAGGACTTCGCGGACACGCTGCGCTACTACACGCGGCGGCTGGAGGTGCTCGGCGTCGACGTACGGGTGTCGACCCGGCCGACCGCGGCCGGGCTCGCCAAGGACTTCGACGAGGTGGTCGTCGCGACCGGCGTGTCGCCGCGCGTGCCCGACGTGCCCGGCATCGACCACCCGTCGGTGTTGTCGTACGCCGACGTGCTCTCGGGCGCGGTGGTGCCCGGCCGCCGGGTGGCCGTGATCCGCGCCGGCGGGATCGGCGTCGACGTCTCCCACTGGCTCACGCACGACCCGGCGGACACCGTGGACGACTGGCTGGCGCACTGGGGCGTCGGCGACCCGGCGCTCCACGCCGGCGGCCTGACCGAGCCGAAGCCGCGGACCCCGCTGCGCGAGGTGACGCTGGTGCAGCGCAAGACGACGCCGATCGGCATCGGCCTCGGCAGGACGTCCGGCTGGGCGCACCGGGCCGTGCTCCGCCAGTCCGGGGTCACGCAGGTGAGCGGCGCGGCGTACGACCGGATCGACGACGCCGGCCTGCACGTCACCGTCGACGGCGTACGCCGGGTGATCCCGTGCGACCACGTCGTGGTGTGTGCCGGGCAGGAGTCGGTGCGGACCCTCCACGACGAGCTGTTGGCCGTCGGCGTCGCCTCCCACCTCGTCGGCGGCGCCGACCTGGCCGCCGAGCTCGACGCCAAGCGCGCCATCGACCAGGGCACCCGCGTCGTCGCCGCCCTGTGAACAACGAGCGGTAGTTCAGTGACAAGTGGCCCCTCCCGAGGCCGATACAGGGGCCACTTCTCACTGGACTACCGACCTAGGGTGGGCGGCATGATCCGGGACTTCACCGAGGACGAGGCTCGTCGCGCGCTGGTGCTGAAGTGGGGGACGGTCGACCCCGACGTGCTGCCGGCGTGGGTCGCGGAGATGGACTACGCGCTCGCGCCGCCGGTCGCCGAGGCGCTGCAGCGGGCGGTCACTGACGGGGTGACCGGCTACCCGCCGGCCCTCGTCAACGCCGCCCTCGGGGAGGCGTACGCCGGCTTCGCGCGGCGCCACTACGGCCAGCAGGTCGACCCCGAGCAGGTGCTCCCCACCTCCGACGTCACCGCCGGTGTCCGGGTGGCGCTCGACGTGCTGAGCGAGCCCGGGCCGCTGGTGCTGCCGACGCCGGCGTACCACCCCCAGTTCGGGCTGGGCCACTGCACCGACCGCGAGATCTGGGAGCTCCCGCTCGACCCCGACGCGGGCGAGGTGAGGCTCGACCTCGACCGGCTCGACGACCTGTTCTCACGCGGGGCGACGACCCTGCTGCTCACCCAGCCGCACAACCCGCTCGGCCACGTCCACACCCGGGCCGAGCTCGAGGGCGTGCGGGACGTGGCGCTGCGCCACGGCGCGCGAGTGATCAGCGACGAGATCCACGCCCCACTGGTGCTGCCCGGCGCCGAGCACGTGCCCTACCTCTCGCTGGACGGGACCGCCGAGCACGCCGTCGCGGTCCTCGCCGCGAGCAAGGCCTTCAACACCCCCGGCCTGCGCTGCGCCCAGATCGTCACCTCCGACCCGGCGGCCCGAAACCGCCTGCTGGCCGAGCCGATGGCCCGCAACGACTCGTGGTCGCCGCTGGGCGAGGTCGCCGCGATCGCGGCGTACGAGGACGGCGACGCGTGGCTGGCGGCCCTGGTGGCGCGGCTCGACGAGCAGCGGACCCTGCTCGACGAGCTGCTGGCCGAGCACCTCCCCGAGGCCCGGGTGCGGCCGCTCGAGGCGACCTTCCTGGCCTGGCTCGACCTGCGCGCCTACGGCCACGACGACCCGGCCACGGTCGCCCTCGACAAGGGCCGGGTGCAGCTCGAGGCCGGCCACCGCTACCAGCCCGGGCTCGACGGGCACGCCCGGCTGAACATCGCCACCTCGCCCGAGCGGCTCACCGAGATCGTGGTCCGGCTGGGCCGCGCGCTGGGATAGCTGGACGCCGAAATCACCATCCTGGGCGGCCGGAGGATGAGTTCGGCGTCCAGCTATCCCCTCACCCGGCGTGCTGGGGCTGGGCGGCGACCAGGTCGGCGTACCAGCGGAAGGAGTCCTTGGGGGTCCGGACCTGGGTGTCGTGGTCGACGTGGACCAGCCCGTAGCGCTGCTGGTAGCCCTGGGCCCACTCGAAGGTGTCGAGCAGCGACCAGACGTAGTAGCCGCGGACGTCGACGCCGCGCTCGACGGCCTCGCGCACCGCCCCGACGTGGGCCGCGAGGTAGTCGATCCGCCGCTGGTCGTGCACCTGGCCGTGCTCGTCGGGACCGTCGCCGAAGGAGCAGCCGGACTCGGTGATCACGATCGGCGGCAGCGCGGCCCGGTAGCGGGCCCGGAACATGATCAGCCACTCGCGCAGCGCGCTCGGCACCACGGACCAGCCGGCGTCGGTGGTCGGGTAGCCCAGCGGGTCGAGCAGCTCGAACGGCATGGCCGCCTCCTCGGGCGCCGCCGCGATCTTGACCGGGCTGTAGTAGTTGACGCCGTAGAAGTCGAGCGGCTGCCGGATCGTCGCCATGTCACCGGGCTCGACGAGGTCCTCCATCAGCGGCATCAGGTCGGCCGGGTAGCGACCCAGCAGCATCGCCTCGATGTACGTCGCGTTCCACAGCGCGTCGAAGAGCTTGGCGGCCCCCACGTCGGCGTCGCCGTCGCTGGCCGGCCAGATCGGCGCGTGGTTGTTGGCGCTGCCGACGCTCGTCGCCCCCGCCTCGCGCAGCGCGATCGTCGCCCGGCCGTGGGCGACCAGCAGGTGGTGGGTGACCCAGAGGGCGTCGAAGTGGAGCGGCAGGCCGGGGGCGTGCTTGCCGATGCCGTGGCCCATGAGGGAGACGACGTTGGGCTCGTCGACCGGGACCCAGTGCTCGACCCGGTCGCCGAGCCGGCGACCCACGAGGTCGGCGTACGCCGCGAAGTGGTCGATCGTGTCGCGGTGCAGCCACCCGCCCTGGTCCTGCAGGGCCTGCGGCAGGTCCCAGTGGTACAGCGTCGCCATCGGCCGGATCTCGGCCTCGAGCAGCGCGTCGACGAGCCGGTCGTAGAAGTCGAGGCCCCGCTCGTTGACCCGTCCGCGGCCCTCAGGGAGCACCCGCGGCCAGGACACGGAGAACCGGTAGTCCCGCGCGCCGAGCTCCTTCAGCAGGCCGACGTCCTCGGCGTACCGGTGGTAGTGGTCGCAGGCGACCGCGGGCGTGCCGCCGTCGGCGATCCGGCCGGGCTGGGCCGCGAAGGTGTCCCAGATGCTCGGTCCCCTGCCGTCCTCGGCGGCCGCTCCCTCGATCTGGGGAGCCGCCGTGGAGGTTCCGAAGCGGAACCCCGGGGGAAGGAGCGGGAGCATTGGTTCATCTTGGTCCATCGGTGGCGGTGCTCGCCGGGGAACCCACGGATTGACCGCGGATCGGCCGCGTGCGCTCCGTCACCGAGCCACGACGTCCAGCGCGCCCGGGCAGACCTCGACCTCGAGCGGGCGGGGTCCGGCCCCGACCGGGAGGCTCCCGAGCGGCTCGCCGTCACCCCCGACCGGCACCGGTGGGCCGGCGGTCGTCGAGAGCTCGACCCGCCTCCCGGTGAGGACCTGCACCTGGTCGCGCTCGACGTGGCGGCCGTCGTAGAGGCTCGGCAGCGCCCGGACCAGCGCCGGGCGGGACGCCGCGCCGACCACGACGACGTCGAGCAGCCCGTCGGTCAGGCTCGCGGCCGGGGCGATCCGCATCCCCTTCCCGTAGTACGCCGAGTTGGCCACCACGACGGTGGCCGCCTCCAGCTCGCGGGCGGTGCCGTCGACGACGAGGCGGTAGCGGGCCGGCCGGTACGTCGCCACCGCCCGGACCGCGGCCACCGGGTAGTGCAGCCTCCGCGGCAGCCGACGCCACCCCTCGACGAGGGCAGCCGCCCGGGCGTCGACGCCGGCGTACACCGAGCCCGCCACCACCCGGTCGCCGCAGCGGAGCAGGTCGACTCGACGGGTGCGACCGGAGCGCAGCAGCGCCGCCTGGTCCTCGGGCGCAGTGGGTAGGTCGAGCATCCGCGCGAAGTCGTTGCCGCGGCCCGCCGGCAGCAGGCCCAGCACGCCCCCGGCGCGGGACACCTCGCCGGCGAGCGAGGACAGCATCCCGTCGCCGCCCACGCTGACCACGACGTCACCGCGCGCCACCGCCGCCTCGACCAGGGCACGGGTCGCGCGGGGCCCGGGCGAGTAGCTCACGTCGACCCGCTCCCCCGCGTCCCGCAGCAGCCTGGCGACCGGGACCACCACGCCCGGGGCGGCACCGCCGCCCGAGGCGGGGTTGACGAGGAACGCGAAGCTCACGGAACGAGCACGCCGGGGTTGAGGACGCCGGCCGGGTCGAGGGCGTCCTTGACCGCACGGAGCGCGAGCACGCCGACCGGGCCGATCTCGTCGGCGTACCACTGCCGGTGGTCGGTGCCCACGGCGTGGTGGTGGGTGATGGTCGCCCCGGCGGCGCGGATCGCGTCGGACGCCGCCGCCTTCGCCGCCTGCCACTGCGCGAGCGGATCGGCGGCCTGCCGGGCGGCGACGGTGAAGTACAGGGACGCTCCGGTCTCGTAGACGTGGGAGACGTGGCAGAGCACGAGCGCGCCGTCGAGCGCTCCCGTGAGCGCTCCGGTCACCTCGGCGTGCAGCGACTCCAGGCCCGACCAGAAGGTGGCGGTCTCCAGGGTCTCGACCAGCACGCCCTCGTCGAGCAGCGCGTCCCGGAGGTACGGCGCGTGGAACCGGCCCTGCTCCCACGCGCGGCCGGGCTCCTCGCCCGCGGGCGTCCCCCCGAGCCCGCTGAGCACGGCGGTGACCGCGGCGCGCCGGGCGGCGACCGCCTCGGCCGTCCCCTCGTAGCCGGTGATCATCAGGCAGCCGCCGACCCCGTCGGCGCCGCCGAGGGCGTCCGGGTCGGCCAGGTTCACCGCGGTCTCGGTCTCGTCGGAGAGCCGCAGCACCGTCGGCAGCAGCCCGGCCTGGGCCAGGGTCCGGGCGGCGGCGACGCCGTCGGCGAAGCAGGCCCAGCGCCAGCCCTCGTGGACCGTCGCCTCCGGCGCACGCCGGACGCGCACGGTCACGCTCGTGATCACGCCGAGGGCACCCTCCGACCCGAGCAGCAGCTGCCGCAGGTCCGGCCCGGCGGCGCTGGCGGGGGCGGTGCCGAGCCGGAGCTCTCCGGCGGGGGTGGCCGCGGTGAGGCCCACCACCATGCCGTCGAACCTCCCGTAGCCAGCGCTCGCCTGCCCGCTGGACCGGGTCGCCGCGAAGCCGCCGATGGTCGCGAACTCGAAGGACTGCGGGAAGTGTCCGAGCGTCAGCCCGTGCCCGGCCAGCAGCGCCTCGGCCTCGGGGCCCCGCAGCCCGGGCTCCAGGGTCGCGGTCATCGAGACCGGGTCGACGTCGCGCAGCGCCGTCATCCGGCCGAGGTCGAGCGAGACCAGGCCCGCCAGGCCGTCGCGCCGGGCGGCGAGACCGCCGGTGACGCAGGTGCCGCCGCCGAACGGCACCACCGCGACGCGGTGGGCGGCGGCGTACGCCACCAGGGCCTGCACCTGGTCGTGGTCGGCGGGACGGACGACGGCGTCCGGCGCCTCGGCGAAGTCGCCGGCCCGGTTGCGCAGGAGGTCGGGCGTCGACTTCCCGCGGGTCCGGCGTCGCCGGAGGTCGTCGTCGATGAGCACGTGCTCGGCGCCGACGATCCGGCGGAGGCCGTCGAGCAGGTCCTCGTCGATCGCCGACGCAGCGATCCGGGACCCGGAGGCCTCGGCGGCCGGAGCCGGCAGGTCGCCGAAGGCCAGCCGCACCAGCTCGCGGGCGGTGTCGGGGAGCGGCGCGGCCGCGGCCGGGTCGCCCCAGCGGGAGGGATGCATCTCGGCGGTCATGCGTTACAGTGTGACATATGACGTCAGTTCGTCACATCCCCGACTCCCGCGACGCCTACCTCGACGCCGCCCGCGCCTGCATCCTCGACGTGGGGTGGCGGCGCACCACGCTCACCGAGGTCGCCCGCCGGGCGGGGGTGAGCCGGATGACCATCTACCGGACGTGGCCGGACATGAAGACGCTGCTCGGCGACCTGATGACGCGGGAGTGGACCGCCGTCGTCGCGGCGCGGCCGCCGGGCGACGACCTGCCCGCGACGGTGGTCGCGACGGTGCGGGCGCTGCGCGGCAACGAGCTCTTCGTCCGCATCGTCGAGCTCGACCCCGAGCTGCTGCTGCCCTACCTGCTCGCGCGCCGCGGCCGCTCCCAGGACCTCGTGCTCGACCTGCTGGTCGACCGGATCGAGCAGGGCCAGGCCACCGGCGAGGTCCGCAGCGGCGACCCGCTCGCGATCGCCCGGGCGCTCGTGCTCGGCGCTCACGGCTTCGTGCTCAGTGCCCACACCATGGTCGACGACCGGGTGTCCGAGGCCGACCTCGACACCGAGCTGGCGGCGCTGGTGACCCGGGCGCTGGCCCCGTGAACCGGATCGGCAGCGGGACCGCCGGCCTCGCCACGTCGTACGACGTGGTGGTGGTCGGGCTCGGCGTGACCGGGGCGGGCATCGCGCTGGACGCGGTCTCGCGGGGACTGTCGGTGCTGGCGGTCGACGCGCACGACCTCGCGTTCGGCACGTCGCGCTGGTCGAGCAAGCTGGTCCACGGCGGCCTGCGCTACCTCGCCCACGGCCAGGTCGGGGTCGCCCACGAGTCCGCGGTGGAGCGGGGCGTGCTGATGGAGACCACCGCGCCGCACCTCACCCGGCCCCTGCCGATGCTGCTGCCGCTCACCCCGGGGGTCTCGGGCGGGCAGGCGGCGCTCGCCCGGGCCGGCTTCCTCGCCGGCGACCTGCTGCGACGTGCGGCGCGCACCGACCGGGAGACGCTGCCGCGACCCCGGCGGGTGTCGGCGACCGAGGCCCTGGCGCTGGCTCCCGGCCTGCGGCGCGGCGGCCTGCGCGGCGGGCTGCTGTCGTGGGACGGCAGGCTCGAGGACGACGCGCGGCTGGTCACGACGATCGCCCGCACCGCGGCGGGCCTCGGCGTGGAGGTCCGCACCCGGTGCCGGGTGGCGGTCGCCGACCGGACCGGCGTGACGCTGGTCGACGGCCGCGACGGGAGCGCGACCCGCGTCGCCGCCCGCGGGATCGTCAACGCGACCGGCGTGTGGGCCGACGGGCTCGTCGACGGGATCGCCCTGAGGCCGAGCCGCGGGACCCACCTGGTCCTGCCCGGCTCGGCGCTCCCCGGCCTGCGGACCGCCGTCACCACGCCGGTCCCGGGGTCGACCAGCCGGTTCGTCATGGTGCTCCCCCAGCCGGACGGCGCCGTCCACGTCGGGCTGACCGACGAACCGGTCGAGTGGCCGGTGCCGGACGTGCCGCAGCCGACCGAGCCGGAGATCGGGTTCCTGCTCGACGTGGTCTCGGCGGCGTTCGACCACGACGTACGGCGCAGCGACGTGGTGGGCGCCCACGCGGGCCTGCGGCCGTTGCTCGACGCCGGCTCGGGCGGGACCGCCGACCTGTCGCGGCGTCACGCCGTCGTCACGTCTGCCGACGGGGTGGTGACCGTCGTGGGCGGCAAGCTGACGACGTACCGCCGGATGGCCGAGGACGCGCTCGACCGGCTGGTGGCCGAGCGGCGGCTGGACGCCGACCCGTGCCGCACCCGCACCCTGCCGCTCGCCGGTGCGGCCCCCCGTGACGAGCTCGACCGGCTCGAGCAGCCCGCCCGGCTGGTCCGGCGGTACGGGACCGACGCCGGGCTGGTGGCCGACGTCGCCCGCTCGGTCACCGGGCTGCCCGACTCCGAGCTGGTGGCCCCGGTCTCCGCCTCCTGCCCCGTCACGCTGGCCGAGCTGGTGTTCGGCGTCACCCACGAGGGCGCGGTCGACGTGTCCGACCTGCTCGACCGGCGTACCCGCGTCGACCTGGTCCCCGCCGTCCGCACCCTCGCCGTCCCCGCCGCCGAGCGCGCCCTCACCCTGGCCGCCGCGTCATCGCGGTAGTCCAGTGACAAACGGCCCTCGACACGCCGATCGGAGGGGCCGTTTGTCACTGGAGTACCGATTCTTCCCCACAGACACCGATGAGTCTGGCGGTCGACTCCGGTCGACCCCCTTGGCAGACTGAGCGAGCCAGAGGGAGTCACGGGGATGAGGACGGCGACGGTGAGCACCGACCAGAGCGGCACCACGACCGAGCTGCAGGACTTCGACGCGCTGACGGCGCGCTACGAGCGGGAGCTGTTGGCGCACTGCTACCGGATGAGCGGATCGGTCCACGAGGCCGAGGACCTGGTGCAGGAGACCTTCCTGCGGGCCTGGCGGGCGAGCGCCGACTTCCAGGGCCGCTCCAGCGTCCGGACCTGGCTCTACCGGATCGCCACCAACGTCTGCCTCACCAACCTCGATGCCCGGCCGCGCCGGCCGCTGCCCACCGGCCTCGGCGCTCCGGACGTCGACGCCGCCGACCCGCTCGACGCCCAGCCGGAGATCCCCTGGCTGGAGCCGATCCCGGACGCCGCCGTCCAGGTCGAGCAGAAGGACACCATCCGGCTCGCGTTCGTCGCTGCGCTGCAGCACCTCCCGGCGCGGCAGCGCGCGGTGCTGATCCTGCGCGACGTGCTCCGCTGGTCGGCGGCGGAGGTCGCCGAGGCGCTCGACACCACCGCGGTGGCGGTCAACTCCGCGCTGCAGCGGGCCCACGCCCAGCTCGACAAGCAGCGGCCCACCCCCGAGACCCAGGGGGTCGACCTCACCGACGCCCAGCGGCAGCTGCTCGACGACTACGTCGAGGCGTTCTGGGCCAAGGACATCGACCGGATCGTCAGCCTGCTGACCGCCGAGGCGACCTGGGAGATGCCGCCGTTCACCGGCTGGTACGCCGGCAGCACCACCATCGGCGAGCTGATCGACAGCCAGTGCCCCGGCGGCTCCCACGACATGCCGATGATCGCCACCTCGGCCAACGGGCAGCCGGCGTACGGGCTCTACATGCGCAACCCCGACGGCAGCTTCCGGCCCTTCCAGCTCCAGGTGCTCGAGCTGGACGGCGACCGGGTGCGCCACGTCAGCGCCTTCCACGGCACCGAGGTCTTCCAGCGCTTCGGGCTGCCCGAGGCGCTGCCCGCCGACCACCGGTGACCGATGACATGACCCTCGCCCTCGCGGGCGCGGTCGAGCTGCTGGAGCGGTCCCTGGCCTACACCGGCAGCGCCCTCGCGCTCGTCACCCCTGACCGGCTCGGCGACCCGACGCCGTGCGCGGAGTGGGACCTGGCCGAGCTCCTGCACCACATGGACGACGCCCTCGACGCGTTCACCGAGGCCGCCGCCGGCGAGGTCTCGCTCGTCCCCACGGACGGCGTACCCCGCCTGGAGTCGATCCGGACCAAGGCCTGCGCCCTGCTCGGCTGGTGGGTCGCGCACCCGCCCGACGACGTCCGCGTCGGCGACCTGGCCCTGCCGGCCGGTCTGCTGGTCGGCGCCGCCGCCCTCGAGATCACCACGCACGGCTGGGACGTGCACCAGGCGATCGGCACCCGGCGACCGCTGCCGGAGGAGCTGGCCGAGCAGCTGCTGGGCGTCGCTGCGCTGACCGTCGGCGACGACGACCGCCCCCACCGGTTCGCGGCGCCGCGACCGGTGCCGGTCGGGGCGACCGCCTCCCGCCGGCTGCTCGCCCACCTCGGCCGCGGTTGACCAGACCAGGGGTTCTGGTTTCCCCGTTCGGCCGCGGAACAACGCCTCGGATACCTACGCTCACCCCATGCTCGTGACGCCGACGGCCGCGGCCGGACTGGCCCGCGAGGGCCGGATCGCCGACGCGCTGCAGGCACTCTCCGAGGAGCCGCCGTCGGTCGCGACGCTGGCGCTGGCGCTGGAGTGCCGGCTCGCGCGCGGCGAGATCGAGCTCGCCCTCGGGATCGGCGAGCAGCTCGCCACGCACCGGCGGCTCAGCGGTGCCGACGCCGCTCGCGCCGCCCTCGCGCTCGGCGAGCTGGCAGCGGCCACCGGGCGGGACGAGGAGGCCGCGGCCCACTTCCTGCGGGCCGGTGAGCACGCGGGCGACCAGGCCGACGCGGTCGAGCTGCCGTGGCGCGCGGGCGCCGCGCTGAGCCTGATCCGGGCGGGCCACCACCAGGAGTCGCGTCGCCTGGCGCTGGAGCACCTGGCGACCGCGCGGGCGCAGGGGTCGCCGTACGCCGTCGCCGGAGCCCTGCGCACGGTCGCCGCGGTCTGCTCGGGCCGGCGCGAGGACGCACTCCGCGAGGCCCGCCGGATCCTCGGCGACGACCACCCCCGGCTCGCCGCCACCATCGACACCGACCTCGCCGGCCTGCTCACGCTGATGGGGGGCGCCACCGGGCAGCTGGAGGCGGTCACGCTGCTCCGCTCCGCCGAGGCGTACGCCGACGTCGAGGACCTCTGGCCGCTGCACGGTCGGGTCAGGCGGCTGCTCGAGCGGCTCGGCCAGCAGCCGGTCCCGCTGCGCTGCGAGGCGATCGCCACCCTCACCGAGCTCGAGCACCAGCTCGCCCACCTCGCCGCGGGCGGCTCCAGCAACCGGCAGATCGCCGAGCAGGAGGGGCTCACCGTCAAGACCGTCGAGTGGCACCTCTCGCGGGCCTACCGCAAGCTCGGCATCCGCAGCCGCCGCGAGCTGCCCCGGTCGCTCAAGCTGGTCTGAGGGCCCGGCGTCCCGGAGCCGGAAACCTCGCCGCCCCGAACCACGGAGCGGCCCGTCCGCGCTGCCATGATGGGTCGTCGGCGGGAGGGGACGCGATGTCGGACACGCAGCAGCAGCCACGGTTCGGCCGGCTCGTCGAGCGCGACGACGGGCTCGACTTCCCCTTCTACGACGGCCGGCCCGTCGCGATCAGCGGCGGCCGCTGGTCGCTGGTGGTGCTGGCCTGCGTCCTGGGGTTCCTGGTCCTGATGACCGTGGGGTCCTCGGACCCCTGGCTCGAGATGGTGCCGCGCCTGCTGTTCCTCGCGATCCCGGTGGCGGCGTTCGCGTGGGCCTCGCGAGGCCGGTGGCGCGCCCTGTTCCGGCCGCTGCGGCTCGCGGACCTCGGCACCATCGTCGTCTTCTGGCTGCTCAACCTGGGCGTGAGCGCGGTCGCGGCCTTCGTGGTGTCCGGCGGCGACCCCGGCGGACTGGCCGAGAACACCGCCACCGACGGGCTCAGCGGCGCCGGCGAGCTGCTCGGCTTCTACCTCGGCACCGCGATCCAGCTGATGGGCGAGGAGGTCTTCACGATCCTGCCGTTCCTGGCGGTGATGTGGTGGCTGCACGGTCGCGGCGCCTCGCGGCGGGCCAGCATCCTCGTCGCCTGGCTGGTGACCGCGGTGTGGTTCGGCGCCGCGCACCTGCCGACGTACGACTGGAACGTCGGGCAGGCGATCATCGTGATCGGAGCCGCCCGGCTCGTGCTGACCCTCGCCTTCATCCGCACCAAGAACCTGTGGGTGAGCTTCGGCGCCCACCTCCTCAACGACTGGACCACCTTCACGATCGTGCTGATGTCGGTGCAGGCCTGAGGCGCGCGCCTCACAGGACGCGCATCGACGCGCCGTGCCCGTGCGTCCAGGCCACGGCCCGGCCGTCGACGCCGAGCACGAAGGTGCCGAGCCCCTCGGGCACCTCCGGACCGGTGGCCGTCACCTCGGGCAGCACCTGCGGGGCCTCGTTGCTGACCCAGTGGCACCGCCCGGCGCCGACCAGGCCGGTCATCAGCTCCTGGAACCGGGCGCGGTCGATCGGCTCGAGGTAGGCGATGACCGCGGAGTGGAACACGACCACCGGCCCGTACGACGCGGCCTCGCCCACCAGCTCGGGCAACAGGTCGAGCAGGTCGCCGGACACCAGGTGGGGCGGGTCCTCCAGCGCCACCCGGACCGCGGCCCTCAGCCGCTCCCGCCGCTCCTCCTGCTCCGGCCACACCAGGTTCTCCAGCCACGCCATGGCGTCGGGGTCGGTGACGCGGAGCGGGTGCAGGTCGATCCCGCCGCGCCAGGCCACCCGGGGGACGCGGACCTCGGGCAGCCGCCCCTCCACCTCGCACCGCAGCTCGTGGCCCTCGCCCGCGACCACCGCACCGGCGTCGGTGTCCCACCGGTAGCGGAACCGGTCGGGGTAGAGGCACAGACCGGCGCTCGCCCCGACCTCCAGCAGCGCGACCGGGGCGTCGGCCAGGGTGCCCAGGAACGGCACCAGGGTCGCCAGCCGACCGACCTCGTTGGTCTGGGTACGCCGGGCCAGGATCGTGTCGCGGATCGTGCCGTCGTCGGCCAGCAGCGCCCGGCGGAGCCCCTCGTAGGGGCCGGGCGCCGGGACGCCGTGCCAACGAGCGGCCGCGAGGACCAGGTTCGGCTGCCGCTTGACCGGCGGCAGCCGGGCGATCCAGGCGAGCACCTCCTCGTCCCGGGCCACCGCCAGCGCCCACGCCTCGAAGCACGGTGACCCGTCGGCGTACCGGGCGAAGTCGACGTACTGCTCCGCGACGTCGTCGGCGTAGAGCTCCACGTCAGCCGGGCAGGGACACGTACGTCGTCTCGAGGTACTCGTCGATCCCCTCGAAGCCGCCCTCGCGCCCGTAGCCGCTGGCCTTGACCCCGCCGAACGGCGCGGCCGGGTTGGAGACCAGGCCGGTGTTGACGCCGACCATCCCGAACTCCAGCGCCTCGGCCATCCGGATCGTGCGGGCGAGGTCGCGGGTGTAGACGTACGACGTGAGCCCGTACTCGCTGGCGTTGGCCTGGGCGACCGCCTCCTCCTCGGTGTCGAACGTCGTGATCGGCGCGACCGGCCCGAAGATCTCCTCCTCCGCGATCCGGGCACCGACAGGGACGTCGAGCAGCACCGTCGGCGGGTAGAAGTGGCCCGGACCGTCCGGCGGCGTACCGCCCGTGACGACCCGGGCGCCGGCACCGACCGCCTCCCGGACCAGCCCGCCGACCGACTCGACGGCGGCGCCGTTGATCAACGGCCCGACGTCGACGCCGTCGTCCTGGCCCCGCCCGAGGCGGAGCGCCCCCATCCGCTCGCCCAGCTTGCGCCCGAACTCGTCGGCGACGGCCCGGTGGACGAGGAAGCGGTTGGCGGCCGTGCAGGCCTCCCCCATGTTGCGCATCTTGGCGACCATCGCCCCGTCGACGGCGGCGTCGACGTCGGCGTCGTCGAACACCAGGAACGGCGCGTTGCCGCCGAGCTCCATCGACACCCGCTGCAGCTGGCCCGCCGACTGCTCGACCAGGATCCGGCCGACGGGGGTGGACCCGGTGAAGCTGACCTTCCGCAGCCGGGGGTCGGCCATCAGCGTCCTGCTGAGCGCCGCGGAGTCGTGGGTCGTGACCACGTTGAGGACCCCGTCGGGGAGCCCGGCCTCCGCCATCACCCCGGCCAGGGCGAGCATCGTCAGCGGTGTCAGCTCGGCCGGCTTGACCACCATCGTGCAGCCGGCGGCGACGGCCGGCCCGATCTTGCGGGTCCCCATCGCGATGGGGAAGTTCCAGGGCGTCAGGAACAGGCAGGGCCCGACGGGCTTGCGGATCGTCAGCAGCCGGCTGCCGCCCGCCGGGGCGTGCATCCAGCGGCCGTGGATCCGGACCGCCTCCTCGGAGAACCAGCGGAAGAACTCGGCGCCGTACGCCACCTCGCCCTTGGCCTCGGCCAGGGTTTTGCCCATCTCGAGGGAGATGATCCGGGCGAAGTCGTCGGCCCGGTCGACGATGATCTCGAAGGCCCGGCGCAGGATCTCACCCCGCTCCCGCGGCGGGGTGCGGGCCCAGTCGTGCTGGGCGGCGACGGCGGCGTCCAGGGCGGCGACCGCGTCGTCGGTCGTGCCGTCGGCGACGTCGGTGATCACCGACTCGTCGGCCGGGTCGTGGACCTCGAGCCGGCCCCCGCTGGCCGCCGGTGTCCACGCTCCGCCGATCAGGAGGTTGCGCTGGCGGGCGGGAAGCAGCCCACCGAAATCGAGGTCGTGGTCGGTCATGGGGCCAGCCTCGCACCCACCGGCATCGGGGGGAACGGGTGATGACACCGGAGCGTGGCTCGTGCAATTCTGAGGCGTCGGTTGCGGAGGGAGCACTCTGCGTCGACCCGGGCCCTCCGCTGACCCCATGCAGTGGGGGGCTCGGCTCATTCCGGGCGCGGCCGCACTCGTCCCCGCTCGCCCCTTGCCAACGGCCGCGGACCGGAGTTGCCTTCGTGGTGGAGGTGGCGTCATGGCCGACAAGGGGAACGCACGGAGACCAGCCGGGCAGGATCTCGAGGCGAGCAGCCCGGACCGGATCAGGAACGTCGTGCTGGTCGGGCCCGGAGGCTCCGGCAAGACCACCCTGGTCGAGATGCTGCTCGCCACCGCCGGAGCCGTGCCCCGCGCCGGGTCGGTCGACGAGGGCACCACGGTCAGCGACCACGACCCGGGCGAGCAGCAGCACGGCCGCTCCCACTCGCTGGCCGTCGCGCCGCTCGTCCACCAGGGCATCAAGGTCAACCTGCTCGACACCCCCGGCTACGCCGACTTCGTGGGCGAGGTCCGGGCGGGCTTGCGCGCCGCCGACTGTGCGCTCTTCGTGGTCGCGGCCAACGAGGACGTCGACGACGCCACCCGGTCGCTGTGGCGCGAGTGCGCCCAGGTCGGCATGCCCCGGGCGGTCGTCGTCACCCGGCTCGACCAGTCGCGCGCCGACTACGACGGGGTGCTGGCCCAGGCGCAGGCGGCGTTCGGTGACAAGGTCAAGCCGCTCTTCGTCCCCGTGCGCGACGGGGGTGAGGTCACCGCCCTCACCGGCCTGCTCGAGCCCTGCGACGACGAGCTCTCCGCCCTGCGCGGCGACCTGATCGAGGGCGTCATCGAGGAGTCCGAGGACGAGACCCTCATGGACCGCTACCTCGGCGGCGAGGAGATCGACGCCAAGATCCTGGTCGACGACCTCGAGCGGGCGATGGCGCGGGCGACGTTCTTCCCGGTCGTCCCGTGCTGCGCGATGACCGGCGTGGGCGGCCGCGAGCTGCTCGACCTGGCGGTGAGCGGCTTCCCGTCGCCCGCCGAGCACCCCTCACCCGACGTCTTCACCCCGGCCGGCAAGGAGGCGCCGGCCATCACCTGCGACCCCGGGGCCCCGCTGGTGGCCGAGGTGGTCAAGACGACCAGCGACCCGTACGTCGGGCGGCTGAGCCTGGTCCGAGTGTTCAGCGGCACCCTGGTCCCCGACGCCGGCGTCCACGTCTCCGGGCACTTCGCGTCGTTCTTCGGCGACGCCGGCGCGGGTGCCGGCCACCCCGACCACGACGAGGACGAGCGGCTCGGCGCCCTGTCCCACCCGTTCGGCAAGCAGCTGGTCCCCGCCACGGCGGTCGTCGCCGGTGACATCGCCGCGATCGGTCGGCTCACCCGCGCCGAGACCGGCGACACCCTGTCCGGCGCCGACCACCCGCTCGTGCTCCGGCCGTGGTCGCTGCCCGAACCGCTGCTGCCCGTGGCGATCGCGCCGCACACGAAGTCCGACGAGGACAAGCTCTCCCAGGCCCTGGGCCGGATCGCCGCCGAGGACCCGTCGCTGCGGATCGAGAACAACGGCGAGACCCACCAGCTGGTGCTGTGGGCGATGGGCGAGGCCCACGCCGAGACGACCCTGGAGCGGCTGGCCGAGCGGTACGGCGTGCAGGTCGACCAGGTGCCGTTCGTGGTGTCGCTGCGCGAGACCTTCGGCGGCAGCGCCAGTGGCCACGGCCGCCACGTGAAGCAGTCCGGCGGCCACGGCCAGTACGCCGTCTGCGACATCATCGTGGAGCCGCTGCCGGAGGGGTCCGGCTTCGAGTTCGTCGACAAGGTCGTGGGTGGTGCCGTGCCCCGGCAGTACATCCCCAGCGTCGAGAAGGGCGTCAGGGCCCAGATGGAGCGCGGCGTCCGCCACGGGTACCCGGTCGTCGACCTCCGGGTGACGCTCACCGACGGCAAGGCGCACAGCGTCGACTCCTCCGACATGGCCTTCCAGACCGCGGGGGCCCTGGCGCTGCGGGAGGCCGCGGCGGCCACGTCGATCACGATGCTGGAGCCGTTCGACCTGGTCGACGTGATCGTGCCCGACGAGCAGGTCGGCAGCGTGATGAGCGACCTGTCCTCGCGCCGGGCGCGTCTGCTCGGCACCGACAAGGTCGGCGAGGACCGCACCAAGGTGATGGCCGAGGTGCCGCAGACCGAGCTGGTCCGCTACTCCGTCGACCTGCGCTCGGCCAGCCACGGCGCCGGCACCTTCACCCGGAGCTTCGCCCACTACGAGCCGATGCCCGAGGACGTCGCCACCAAGGTCCAGCCCCGCGACCGTTGAACCGGGACCGACCGAAGGTCGAGTTGGGCCTCGCTCGCCGTTGAGTTGGGCCTCGCTCGCCGTTCAGATCGACGGCGCGCCCAACTCGACGCCGAGGGGAGCCCAACTCAACGAGCGGCGCGGAGGAAGGACTCGAGGATCGGGCCGGCGGTGCTCGAGCCGGACTCACCGGTCTCGACGAACACCGCGACCGCCAGGTCGTCCTGGGCGCCGATCATCCAGGCGTGGGTCCGCAGGGCGCCGTCGTCGTCGTACTCGGCGGTGCCGGTCTTCGCGATCACCGGGCCGCCGGGGACGTCGGCGAGCGCCACGCCGCTGCCCGAGGTGACCACGCCGCGCAGCATGTCGCGGAGCTGCCCGACCTCGCCGCTGCGCAGCGCCGGCAAGTCCTCCTGCTCGACCTCGTGGTCGACGACCAGCGACGGGAGCACCGTGGTGCCCGACTGGACCGAGGCGATCACGGTCGCCATCGCCATCGGCGAGGCGAGCACCCGGCCCTGGCCGATCATGTCGGCCGCGGCCTCTGTCTCCGACTCCGCCGGCGGCACCTGACCGAAGTACGCCGGGAAGCCGAGGTCGTGGTCGACCCCGAGGCCGAGCGAGGCGGCCGCGTCGGCGAGGTCGCCACGCCCCAGCCGCGAGCGGGCGGCGATGAAGGCGGTGTTGCACGAGTTGGCCACCGCGGTCCGCAGCGGGATGGTCCCGATGCCGTCGGCGGGGTAGTCGTCGTAGTTCTCGAACTGCTTGCCGTCGACGACCAGCGTGTCGGTGCAGCGGGTGGCCGCGTCGGGGGCCAGGCCGGACCGGAGCAGCGCCAGCGAGCTGACCGCCTTGAACGTCGAACCGGGCGCGAACTGCCCGTACGTCGCCATGTTGTAGCCGTCGGTCCCCGGGCCGTTGGCCGCGGCCACGATCTCCCCGCTGGACGGCCGGATCGCGACCAGGGCGCTGGCGGGACCGACCGGCGCCAACAGGCTCTCGGCGGTCGACTGGAGCCGGACGTCGAGGGTCAGCCGCAGCGGCGTGCCCCGGACCGGCTTCTCCTCGAACAGCACCCGCTCCTCGTCGTCCGAGGTGGTCGTGACCACCTCCACGCCCGGGGTCCCGGCGAGCTGCTCGTCGTAGCGCAGCTGCAGGCCGGAGAGCCCGGCCTCGGTGCCGGGCTGGTAGCGCTCGGGGTCCTCCTCGACCATCTCGGCGGTCGCCTCGCCGACCGTGCCGAGGATCGGCGCCGCGAAATCGCGGGTCGGCGCCAGTGCGAGGGAGTCCTGGACCGCGAGGGCACCGGGGATCCGCTCGTAGGACGCGGCCACCCGCACCGGGACCTCCTCGCGGCGGTAGACGATGCCCTCGACGAAGGCCAGGTCGCCCGACGCCTTCACCCGCTCGACGTACGCCGCCTCGTCGATGTCGAGCAGCCCCGCCAGCCGGCGCGCCGACGCGACGGCCTTCTTGTCCGACACCGCCGACTTGTCGATCCCGAACCGCGCGACCGGCCGCTCGGTCACCAGCCGCTCGCCGCGGGCACCGACGATGTCGGCCCGCCCGGCCTGCACCGTGCGGCGGCTGAGGGTCCCACCGGCGTGCAGCGAGGACTCCACCAGCGACGGCTCCCACACCACCCGCCAGTGGTCGTCGACCAGCCGGAGCTCCGCCTCGGTGGTGTAGGTCCAGTCCTGCTCGCTGACCGGCCAGGTCCAGCCGAGGGTCGCGACCGCGGTGGCGTCGTCCGACTCCGGCTCGGCCACCTCCTCGACCGACACCGTCGGGGTGACCTCGCCGAGCCCGTCGACGACATCTGCATACGCCTGGTCGGCGCCGTCCTCGGTGAACGCGACCCCGGACAGGTCGCCCTCGGCCAGCCCGTCGGCCAGCTGCCCGGCCGCATCGGCCGGGTCGGGGGCGGTCGCGCCGTCGACCGCCGAGCAGCCGGTCAGCAGCAGGGCGGTCGCGGCCACACCGGCCAGGGTCCGATCGAGCGTCCGAGACATGCGCCCATTCCATCACCCGGCCGGTGGCGCGACGTGAGCACGCGGACCTAGCCGGCCTGACGTGCCAGCCAGCGGTCGAGGTCGACGCCGTGCTCCCGGGCCAGGGCGCGGGCCTTGGCCGAGGTGACGTCGGGCACCCGGACGGTGGTGGGCTCGATGGCGCGGTCGCGGGCGGCGTACGTCCGCTGCTGCGCGGCCAGCTCGTCGGCCTGCGCGGCCGCGGTGGCGAGCAGGCGAGGCGTGGCGGTGACCGCGGAGCCGGTGAGCACCGGGCTGACCGTCGGCGTGTAGCCGGACGCGTGCCCCGGCTGGTTGGGGTGGTAGCTCTCGCCGATCGGGTTGGACAGCCCGTTGATCCACTCGGGGTCGTCGCACACCGCGTGGCCGACGAAGCGGCCCGTCGGGTCCGCGAAGCCGAAGCCGTACGACGCGGCCACCGCGGCCGTGCGGGCGTTGAGCTGGTCGGCGGTCTGGTTGAGTCGCGCCTGCTCCTCCGGGGAGAACCAGGTCAGGGCGTTGCAGTCCTCGCCCATGAAGATCCGCGGGTAGCCGACGACGACCACCTGCGCGTTCGGCGCCGCGTCGCGGATCTGGCCGTAGAGCGTCGAGAGCCGGCCGGGCAGCGTCCCGGCGACGAAGGCCTGCGCCCCGTCGATCGCGCCGTCGCAGTCACCGGCCCACCACGGAGTCGCGCACTCGGTCAGCACGTCGGCGAAGCCCGCGTCGTTGCCGCCGACCGAGACCGTCACGTAGCTCGTGGCCGCGGAGAGCGCGGAGAGCTGGGCCCGGGTCACGTCGGCGACCCGGGCGCCGGAGCACGCGCGGAAGTCCAGCGCGTAGCCGCGTGCGCTGGCGATCAGGCTGGGGTAGGCGGAGGTCGACCGCTGGCAGTCGGTCCCGTCGGCGATGTAGTCGCGGGTCCCCGTGCCCGAGGAGTAGGAGTCGCCGAGCGCGACGTACGCCGGAGCGGCCGGTTCTGCCGCGGCCGGCGCGTGGGTCAGCAGCGGGGCGCCCCCGACGAGCAGGGCGGTGAGCAGGACGGCGGACAGCAGCCGCCTGGGCATCGGTCGTGCGGGCAGGCCGACGGACATGGTGGTTCCCTTCCCGAGAGCGGCCACCAGAGTGTGGCCGCCGCTCACGATAGGGAGCCTCGGCGCGCCTCGCCAGCGTCAGCTGCCGAGGCCGGTGCGGTCCACCTTGCGGTGGAAGCGCATTCCGGCGAGGCCGCCGGCCATCGCGCCGATCAGGGTCACCAGCACGACGAGCACCAGGGCGATGACGCCGCCGGTGGTCACCTCGCCCTCGCCCACGGGGATCCGGGGGAAGCCGTCGACGTCCTGGAGCACGTTGTACTCGTCGCCGGCGAAGTAGCCGAGGATCCCGACCACGACCGCCGCGGCGATCGCCCAGACCCACACGGCGATGCCCTGCTTGATGCCGTCGAAGCGCGCCATCCGGCCCGCGACGTACCCGCCGCAGTAGTAGGACAGGAACAGGATGGCCAGCAGCACGATCCCGCCGATCAGGCCCACGGTCTCGGGCGGGCCGACCGCATCGGCCGCCTCGGCCGTGGACTGGTTGCCCGTGGCCACGCTGACGGCGGCGCCCGCCGCCGCGGCCAGGCCGGTCAGCAGCACCGCCATGCCGGTCGCGGCCAGCCAGCCGAAGAACGCCGACCCGACCTTGACGCCGCCGTGCTCCTCCCGCTCCCTGCTCACCACCTCGCGGCGGTCCTCGGTGTGGACGACGTCGTCGGTGTAGGCGTGGTCACCCGTGCGGGTCTCGTCGACGGGGTGCTCGCGATGGTCTGCCATGACTGCTCCTTCGAGGAGGGGCCGGGGGTGTGTCGGGCCCCCTGAGCCAACCACGTCGGCCCCCGGGCCACCACTACCCCCGCAGGTGAGCGCCCCGCCCCCTCACTCGACCGTCACCGACTTCGCGAGGTTGCGCGGCTTGTCGATGTCGTGGCCCAGGTGCAGCGCCGCGTGGTAGGCGAGCAGCTGCAGCGGGATGGTCAGCAGCACCGGGTCCAGCTCCCGCTCGCTCCTCGGTACGTCGATCCGGGTGGCCTCGAGGTCGCCCAGGTCGACGCCGGCGTGGGTGACCACGACCAGCGGCCCACCCCGGGCCACGATCTCGTGCAGCGCACCGACGTTGCGCTCGACGAGCTCGTCGTCGGGAACGATGGCGACCGTCGGCACCGACGGCTCGATGAGGGCGAGCGGGCCGTGCTTGAGCTCGCTGGTCTGGTAGGCCTCGGCGTGCCGGTAGGAGATCTCCTTGAACTTCTGGGCTCCCTCGCGCGCGACCGGGAAGCCGCGGACCCGGCCGACGAAGAACAGGCTCTCGGCCTCGGCGAGCTGCCGGGCGATCCCGGCGTACTCGTCCTCGTGGGCGAGGATCTCGCGGATCTGCCCGGGGACCCGCTGCAGCCCGGCGATCAGCCGGCGCCCGTCGGCGATGGACAGGTCGCGGACCCGGCCGAGCTGGAGCGCGAGGAGCGCGAACCCGAGGAACATCGTGGTGAGCGCCTTGGTGCTCGCGACCGCCACCTCCGGACCGGCGTGGAGGTAGACGCCGCCGTCGCACTCGCGGGCGACCGCGGAGCCCACGACGTTGACCAGGCCGACGACCCGACCTCCCTTGCGGCGGATCTCCTGCACCGCGAGCAGGGTGTCGACGGTCTCGCCGGACTGGGTGACCGCGACGTAGAGGGTGTCGGGCTCGATCACGGGGTCGCGGTAGCGGAACTCGCTGGCGGCCTCGGCGTCCGCCGGGATCCGGGCGAGCTCCTCGACCAGCGCGGCGCCCATCTGCCCGACGTAGTACGCCGACCCGCAGCCGAGCACCTTGACGCGGCTGATGCCCCGGGTCTCCCGCGCGTCGAGGCCGAGGCCCCCGAGGTGGGCGGTCGCGAACCGCTCGTCGATCCGCCCGCGCAGCACCCGCTCGGCCGACTCCGGCTGCTCGGCGATCTCCTTGCGCATGTACGACGCGTGCTCGCCGGCCTCGAACGCGCCCGGGTCGAGGTCGAGGGTCGCCGCCTCCCGGTGGGTGGCGGTGAGGTCACGGCGCATCGTGGTGAACCCGGTGGCGGTCACCGTCGCCAGCTCGCCGTCCTCGAGGTGCGCCACCGTCGTCGTGTGGCGGACGAGCGCCGCCAGGTCGGACGCGACGAACATCTCCCGCTCGCCGACCCCCACGATCAGCGGGCTGCCGTGCCGGGCCACCACGATCCGGTCCGGGAAGTCGACGTGCACCACCGCCAGCCCGTAGGTCCCCTCGACGGCGGCGAGGGCGTCGCGGACCTTGCCCTCCAGGGTGTCGGCGTCCGACCGCGCGACCAGGTGGGCGAGCACCTCGGTGTCGGTGTCGGACGCCAGCTCGACACCGGCGTCGGTGAGCGCGGCCCGGAGCGCCGCGGCGTTGTCGAGGATGCCGTTGTGGACCACGGCGACCCGGTCGTCGGCATCGGTGTGCGGGTGGGCGTTGGCGTCGGTGGCCGGACCGTGCGTGGCCCACCGGGTGTGGCCGATGCCGACCTTCCCGGAGAAGCGCCGGGGCAGGGCCTCGGCGAGGTCGCGGACCCGGCCCGCCGCCTTGCGCACCCGCAGCCCGCTGCCGCCGAGCACGGCCACGCCGGCCGAGTCGTAGCCGCGGTGCTCGAGCCGGGTCAGCCCCTCGAGCAGGATGGGCGCTGCCTGCTGGGCGCCGACGTAGCCGACGATGCCGCACATGTGGTGGTCCTCTCGGGTTGCTGGTCAGCCGTAGACGAGACGCCGGAGCTGGCGCTCGGTGAGCTCCGGAGCCGCCACCACCCGGTGGCGCAGCTCCTGCCCGATCCGGTCGAAGATCTCCGGGTTCCGGGCGCCGTACGTCCTGAGCTCGGCGTGCCGCCGCCGGACGTAGTCGGCAACCGGCTCCGCGTGGAACGCGAGCACGTCGCCCACCAGGCGGCGGGCGACGTCCGGGGCGAGCCCGGTGGACGCGACGACGTGCTCGACGAGGGCCGGGTCGGCGTCGGAAACGGCGGGCACGACCGAAATGGTGGACATCCGGCCGCATTGATGCAAGTTCCTGCCCGATTTCGGGCAGGAAATGCCGCGATGCCGACGTCTCGCGGCGGTCGGTCCTCGCACCCTTCCCTGCCCGCTCCGGTTCGTCCTAGGTTGACCTCCATCCGACTGTGCCCGGGGGGGCACGTGGGGAGTCGGCGCCACCGAAAGGAAACCCCGGACGATGATCCGTCACCTCGCCCCACCAGCGCGCGTACGGACGCGTGCGGTGGCAGGTGCCGCTACCGCGGTCCTGCTCGCCGCCCTGCTCCCGCTCGCCACCCAGTCCGCCGAAGCCGCCTCCCGTGACCGGGACAAGAAGCCCACGTCCCGGAGCTGCGAGAAGCAGCCCAACAAGACCTTCCAGAGGCTCCTCGCCTGCGTCAGCGCAGAAGGTGTGATGAAGCACGAGCGCGCGTTCCAGGCCATCGCCGACGCCAACGACGACCAGTACTACCCGGGCTCGCGCGCGGCGGGCACCCAGGGCTACGACGACAGCGTCGACTACGTCGTCCACAAGCTGCGGAAGGCGGGCTGGAAGGTCAGCCTCGACCCCGTGGACGTCGAGTACTTCGTGCCGCCGATCCTGCAGCAGCTGACTCCGGTGGAGGGTGACTACGAGACGGGCGTCTTCACCGGCAGTGGCTTCGGCAGCGTCGAGGGCACCGTGATCCCGGTCGACATCAACCTGGTGGGCGACCGTGCCAGCGACAGCGGCTGCACGCCGGACGACTTCGCCGGCCTCGACTTCAGCGGCCCCTCCGACATCGCGCTGATCCAGCGCGGCACGTGCGGGTTCGCCAACAAGTCGCGCAACGCGGAGGACGCGGGCGCGGAGGCCGTGATCATCTTCAACCAGGGCAACTCGCCCGACCGTGAAGAGCTGATCGTCGGCAACGCGTCCACCCTGGACGAGGGCGGTCCCAGCAACCTGACCATCCCCGTGGTCGGCGCCAGCTTCGCCGACGGTGAGGCGCTGGCCCAGCCGGGTTCCACGGCGTTCGTCGAGGTGCAGGAGCCGGAGATCCGCGAGGACTTCAACGTGATCGCCGAGAACCCGGGCAAGAACAAGGACAACGTCGTGATGGCGGGTGCCCACCTCGACTCGGTCGAGGCCGGCCCGGGCATCAACGACAACGGGTCCGGCTCGGCCGCTCTCATCGAGCTGGCCGAGCAGATGAGCAAGGTCCGCAACCACAACACCCTGCGCTTCGCGTGGTGGGCGGCCGAGGAGCAGGGCCTGGTGGGCTCCCAGGACTACGTCGACGGGCTGCCGCAGTCCGAGCTGGACCGGATCGCGGCGTACGTGAACTTCGACATGATCGGCTCGCCGAACTTCATCTACGGCGTGTACGACGCTGACGAGTCGAGCTTCCCGGCACCCGACGGCGTTCCGATCCCGGCCGGATCGGCAGCGCTCGAGGACCTCTTCGAGATCTACTTCACCTGGCAGGAGATCCCGTACGAGGACAGCGAGTTCTCCGGGCGCAGCGACTACGAGGCGTTCATCCTCGACGGGATCCCGGCCAGCGGCCTGTTCACCGGCGCCGAGGTCCCGAAGACCGAGGAGCAGGAGGCGATCTGGGAGGGCGTCACGGGCGAGTCCTACGACCCGTGCTACCACCAGGCCTGTGACAGCCTCGACCCGGTCGGGGACGGCGCGGACCCGGCCGTCTACGCCGAGCTCGACGCCGAGAACGACCTCGAGGGCAACGTGTCCCTGGAGGCGCTGGGGGTCAACAGCGACGCGATCGCCTTCACGCTGCTCTCGCTCGCGTACTCGACCGAGGACGTGAACGGCGTCCCGGGCAAGGACGTGCCCAAGAGCGGCAAGCTGGACCTGCCCACCGAGCCGGCCGGTCCCGAGGGCACCGTCGGCACCGACGGTGGTCGCCAGCACGCCCACGCCGGTCCGTCCGCCTGACGGATCCGCGCCCTCACGCAGGAAGCAGGACGCCGACCTCCCCGACGGGGGGTCGGCGTTCTGCGTCCGGAGAAGAAGTCTGCCGACCGGGGAATACCCTCAGCCTCGTCGCGTTGTACTGGTCAAACGTTCAACTACTCACTCCCCGGAGGACAGCGTGACCAGCACGGAGTTCGACACCCCCACCACCGCCATCTCGGACGTCACCGGCGACTACGCCCTCGACGTGGCTCACTCGCGGCTCGGCTTCACCGCCCGCCACGCCATGGTGACCAAGGTCCGCGGCCACTTCGGTGCCTTCGAGGGCACCGCCCGCGTCGACGCGACCGACCCCGCCGCCTCGTCGGTCCGCCTGACCATCGACCCGGCCTCGATCAGCACCGGCAGCCCCGACCGCGACGGGCACCTGCGCTCCCCCGACTTCTTCGACGTCGAGCGCTTCCCGCAGTGGACCTTCGCCTCGACCGAGGTCACCCGCGACGGCGAGACCTGGACGGTCACCGGCGACCTCACCATCAAGGACGTCACCCGGCCGGTGACGATCGACTTCGAGGAGACCGGCTCGGCCGTCGACCCGTTCGGCAACACCCGCGTGGGCTTCGAGGGCGCGCTGACGGTCAACCGCAAGGACTGGGGCCTCACGTGGAACGCGGCCCTCGAGACCGGCGGCGTCCTGGTCTCGGAGAAGGTCAAGCTCGAGTTCGACATCTCGGCCATCAAGAGCGCCTGACCCGCACCCCCTGTCGGGGCCACCGGAGAAATCCGGTGGCCCCGTCGTCGTCCGCGGCGCCACCATGTGGTCATGCACACGCTGGACCTCCCGCCCGGGCTGACCTCCCGCCCGCTCTCGGAGGACGACGCCCGCGCCGTCTACGAGGTGATGGCCGCCCAGGAGCAGGCCGACCTCGGCACGGTCGAGATCGAGGAGGCCGACATCGTCGCCGACTGGGGCCGGCCGAGCTTCGAGGTGGCGGCGTCCACGGTCGGGGTCTTCGACGGCGACCGCCTCGTCGGGTACGCCGAGGTGACCGCCGCCGACCGGGGCGACGCCGCCGTCGACCCCCGCCACCGAGGTCGCGGCATCGGGACCGCGCTCGCACTCTGGATGCAGGACGCCGCCCGCGCCCGCGGCAGCACGGTGATCGGCATGCCGGTGCCCGAGGGCTCCTCGGGCGACCTGCTCCTCGCCGCCCTCGGCTACCGGGTCCGCTGGACCAGCTGGGTGCTGAAGCTGCCGCCCGGCGCCACGATCGTGGACCGCCCGCTTCCCGAGGGGTACGTCCTCCGGGAGGCTCGGCCGGAGGAGTACCCGGCCGTGCACACGGTGGCCGAGGACGCCTTCCTCGAGTGGTCGGTGCGCGACCGCGAGCCCTACGACGACTTCATGGCCCAGATCACCGGCCGGCCCGGCTTCGCGCCCTGGCAGCTCCGGCTCGTCGCCGACGCAGCGGGGGACGTCGTCGGGATGGCGCACCTGACGCTGGCGATCACGGAGGACGGCAGCCCGCCCGAGGCCTACGTCGCGCGCCTCGCCGTACGACGCGACCAGCGCCACCAGGGCCTGGCCCAGGCGCTGATGGTCGACGCGTTCCGCGTGGGCCGTGAGCACGGCGCCGAGTCGTCGTGCCTGTCCACCGACTCCCGCACCGGCGCCCTCGGCCTCTACGAGAAGGTCGGCATGGAGGTCACCTCGGTCTGGGTCAACCGGGCGATCGACCTCTGAGCGGTGCGGCCACCGCGAGCCGGGAATCCGCGGGCAGCGAAGAGGTCCGGTCCAGCTCTGCACACGCCCTGGACGGCCCCGGCGCACCCTCGGGGCCGAGGAGCGGTCGCCCGTCCGGGCACCCTGCTCTGCCGTAGCATGGGGACGAGTCAAGTCCATGAGCGCCAACGTGAACGCGGACCGCGAGGCGGACGCACGTGACCGGGCCGCCGACGAACGCGACCGGGCCGCCGATGCACGTGACCGAGTTGCCGACGAACGTGACATCGACCTGGAGACGCGCGCCAGCTCCGCCGATGCCCGAGAGCACGCGGCCGACGAGCGGGAGCACGCGGCCGACCTCCGCGAGGCGGCGGGGACCGAGCGTGGGCGTGAGGCCGCCCGGCGGGCAGCCGCACGCGAACAGGCCGCGGATCGACGCGACCGGGCCGCTGACGCTCGCGACCGGGCTGCGGATCGGCGCGACGAAGCCGCGGATCGACGCGACCGGGCCGCCGACCAGAGAGAGATCGCGGAGCAGATGCGGGCCAGTGGTTGGTGCGAACCGGACCGCTAGCGAAACGCCGGCCAGCAGGACGTCTCGCACGGTGCGCCGTCCGTCGATGGTGATCGCGCGCACCAGCGCTATCGGGACGGCTCGTCTCCCGGGGTGCCCCGTACCAGCAGCTCCGCGATGTCTCGCAACCTCTGGCCGGAGTCGTGACTTGCCGTGGCCAGGACTGCGAACGCCTGGTCCTCATCGAGGTCGCGGCTGGCCATCAGCATGCCGATCGCCACACCGATGACTCGTGACGACCGCAGCGCCCGCTCCAACTCCCTGAGGTGCTTCCTGCTCACCTCACCGTCTGCCTGGAGCTCGGCGATCAGCTCGCGGTCGACGAGCTCCGCCGCCGCGATCTTGTCCACCCGGATGTCCCCGATGTCGGCCCGGAGGTCGGCTTGGTCGGCGCGGGCCTCCGCCTTGTCGGCGCGGGCCTCTGCCTCGTCGGCGCGGCCTTCTGCCCGGTCGGCGCGGGCCTCCGAGGCATCGGCACGAGCGTCCGACGCGTCGGCGCGGCTCACCAGCGCCGCGATGTCCGCCCGACCCCGCTTGACGTCGTCCGTCAGGGCCTCGATCAGCCGCCACACCTCGGCACCGTCACGGCCTTGCTCCTCCACGTGGCCAGTATGGCGCTCTCCGCCCCAGGTGGCGGGGGACGACGGGCCGGGGAGCCCGGGGGGCTCAGAGCACTGTGCCCCGGTCCTGCGTCACCTGGTGACTCGGATCCGGGGCACTGCGGTGTCTGTGTGGGGCGCTCGGTCCGGGCCGTGTGGAACACGCCGAACAAGCGTCAGGCCGGGCGCGTCTGGTCGCTCAGCCGCGGGAAGGGCTCGGTCGAGAAGACCACTTCGACCGGGACGCCGAAGAAGCCGGCGATCCGCAGCGCGAGGTGCAGGGACGGGTTGTACTCGCCGCGCTCGAGGTAGCCGACGGTCTGGTAGTGGACCCCCAGCGCGTCGGCGAGGTCGCGCCGACTGACGTCCTGCTCTGCCCGGAGCAGGGCGATCCGATTGTGGACGGACTCGCTCACTTCACCCACTGCAGGGTCGCCTCGCGGGCCGCCTGCACCTGCGAGCCGGTCTGCCGTCGCGCCATCCGGCGCAGCAGTGGCGGCGTCACCAGGGCGCCGACCACCGCCCAGGCGCCGAGCACGGCCACGGTCTCGAGGGTCCGCCACGACCCACCGATCTCGGCGGCAGCAGCGGAGTCGGGCAGGAACGCCGAGCGCATGCCGAGCCCGAGCCAGTACATCGGGAAGACCTGGGCCACGACCTGCACCCAGCCCCACAGCTGCTGCACCGGGTAGAAGATCCCGGAGATGCCAGCGAGCACCATCACCGGCAGCATCCCCCACATCCCGACCTTCTGGACGCCGGGCACCAGCGCGCCGATCATCATCCCGATCGGCAGTGCGGCGAGCATGCCGAGGACGATCACCCAGGCGACCGTGAACCAGCCGCTGGGCTCGCTCATCAGCCCGTCGAACAGCAGGAAGCTCGGGACGAGGATCACGATCATCTGCGGCACCAGGCTCATGGACTGGAAGAGCAGCTGGCCGCTGAAGTAGCCGACGAGACCGTGGGGGATCGCACGGTGCCGCAGCAGGGTGCCGTCCTCCTTCTCCATCGCCAGTGCGTACGCCGGCCCGATCACCACGCCGAACGCGATCAGGCCCCCGAGCAGGCTCGGCAGCGCGATCGCGGCGAACGGGACCCCCTCGATGCCGGTGTCGGCGTCGCGGCGGATCCACAGGTAGCCGACGGCCAGGACCGCCGTGAACAGGTAGAACCACTGGTCCTGGGTGGAGCGGATGCTCTGGACGAACTCCACCCGGCCGCGCCGGAGCCCGAGCCGGATCGCGTGGGCGGTCTGCTGCTGGGTCATCGTGTCGCCACCTCGGCGAAGTCGCGGGCCGCCTGGTCGGCACTGCCCGACTCGTGCTGCTGGACCAGGGTGAGGTAGGCGTCCTCGAGGCTGGCCCGGTGCACCTCGAGGTCCTCGACGTCCTCGCCGTACTGGAGGAACAGCTCGCGGACGAAGCGGGTCGCGTCGTCTGTGGAGTGGACGAAGCGCTCGCCGTCACGACTCCACCGCACCTCGGACTCCCCGGCGACCCGCAGCGCCAGGCCCTCGGCGCTGTCGTCGGCGACGATCCGCCCGCCGGCGAGGATCACCACCCGGTCGGCCAGCTTCTCGGCCTCGTCGAGGTCGTGGGTGGTCAGCAGGATCGTGGTGTTGTCGAGGTCGGCCAGCCGGTGGACCAGGTGGTGGAAGTCGCGGCGCGCCTGCGGGTCGAACCCGGCCGTCGGCTCGTCGAGGAACAGCAGCTCGGGCCGACCCACGATGCCCATCGCGACGTCGAGCCGACGCCGCTGGCCGCCGGAGAGGGTGCTGATCTTGCGGTCGGCGAGCTCGGTGAGCCCGACGATGTCCATCAGCTCCTCGACGTCCCAGGGGCGGGTCTGCTCGGGCGTCGAGTACGGCTCGTAGTACCCGCCGATCTGGGTGAGCAGCCGCCGCGGCGTCCAGCGCGGGTGGTCGCGCCACGACTGCAGGACGACGCCGGTGCGGGCCCGCCACGACTCGCCCACCGACGCGGGGTCCTCACCGAGGACGGTGATCTCGCCGGCGGACCGGATCCGGAAGCCCTCCAGGATCTCGATCGTGGTCGTCTTGCCGGCACCGTTGGGGCCGAGGAGGCACAGCACCTCGCCGGCATGGATGTCGAACTCGACACCCGTGAGCACGTCGTTGTCGCCGTAGCGCATCCGCAGGTCGCGCACGCTGACCACGGGACCGTCGGGAGCTCCCCGCTCCCCCGAAGCCGTCAGGATCACGGGACGAATGTAGTACAACTACAACATTCAGAGCAAGAGTGCTGTCTGACTCACCAGCGTCTGGTCCCGTGCCTCCACGACGAGGCGCGTGAGCCGCACGACCCACGGAGGAAGAAGAACCACACCCCGAGGCCGATCAGGACCAACGGGAGGTTCGCCAGCACCAGCGCCCCGGCGATGACGACCAGCAGCACCACCAGCAGCAGCGGCGGACGGTTGCGCCTGCGGGGACCCGGGCGGGGACCCGCCGGCCTCGGGCCCGGGTCGGTCGCGTGCCCGGGGAGGTCGGCGAAGACCGGGTCGAGCTCGGAGCGGGTCTTCGCCGCCCAGATCCGGTCGAGGCGCTCGGCGTGCTCCTCCTGCGTGATCCGGCCGGCGGCGTAGTGCTCGGCCAGCTGGCTCGCCGCGCGGTCCCGCTCGGCGTCGCCGATCCTGAGCTCGGGGCGCTGCTGCTGCCAGGTGTTCCGGGGCTGCCAGCTCTGCGGGTGCGACGGCCGCGACGTCATCGCGGGTCCTCGTCGGCCAGCAGCCCGTAGAGCTTGCGGCGGGTCTCGATCAGCACCGCCATCGCGTCCTTGCGCTGCTCGTCGGTGCCGTTGGTGAGGATCTGCCAGGTCGCGGACATCAGCTGGCCGATCTCGTTCTTCAGCACCGACAGGTCCGGCCCGTCCTCGGCCGGCACCTCGTCGAAGGACGCCCACACCGCGGCCAGCTCCTCGGGGTGCTCGGCCACGTAGGTCTGCCCCGCCTCGGTGAGCCGCAGCGTCCGGCCGCGCTCGTCGTCGCCGACGACCAGGCCCTCGTCCTCGAGCTGGCTGATGGTCGGGTAGACCGAGCCCGGGCTGGGCTTCCACTGGCCGCCGGTGCGCTCGGCGATCTGCTGGATGACCTGGTAGCCGTTGAGCGGCTCCACCGCCAGCACGTCGAGGATCGCCGCGCGGACGTCGCCGCGCTTGACCCTCGGCCCCCGCGGGGGCTCCGGCTGCGTCATGCCGAACAGTCCCGCCAGCCAGGGCGGCGGCCCCGGCCGACCACGGTGTCCCTGCGCCCACGGCGGGCCGCCCGGCCCGGCCTGGCCCCACCCGCCACCACTCCACTGGTGGCCCCACGATCCGTGTCCCACGATCCCTCCCGATGTGTCACGATGTGTTCTCGACAGTCGCCGATATATCGCGATAGTACGCACGTGGCCTGAACGACACAAGGGGCCTCGGTCGGTTTCCCCGCTCAGCCGGGGAAACCGGCGGTTGGCGCAGGAAGTTTCCCCCGCCAGGGTCCAGTTTCCCCGCTCAGCCGGGGAAACCGACCACCCCCATCAGCCGCTCAGCTGGTCCCGGCGACGGGTGAGCCAGGCCTCCTCGGCGGCGTTGCCGGTGGCGGCGATGGCAGCGTCGTACGCCGACCGCGCCTCGGTCGTCCGGCCGAGACGCCGCAGCAGGTCGGCGCGGGTGGCGTGCCAGGCGTGGTACCCGTCGAGGGGCAGCCGGTCCACCTCGGCCAGCGCCACGGCCGGGCCGTCCAGCTCGGCCACCGCGACCGCCCGGTTGAGCCGGACGACGGGCGAGGGGTCGAGGCGCACCAGCTGGTCGTAGAGGGCCGCCACCTGGCCCCAGTCGGTGTCGCGGGCGTCGGCGGCATCGGTGTGGACGGCGTTGATCGCCGCGAGCAGCTGGTAGCGACCGGGCGGCTGGCCGGTCACCCGCTCCCTGGCCAGGCAGGCCAGGACCAGCTCGTGGCCCTCGGCGACCAGCTCGCTGTCCCAACCGCTCCGGTCCTGCTGGTCCAACGGCACCAGCTCGCCACCAGCGAACCGCGACTCACGGCGGGCGTCGGTCAGCAGCATCAGGGCGAGCAGGCCGACCACCTCGGGCTCGCCGGGCAGCAGCGACCGCAGCACCCGGGTGAGCCGGATCGCCTCGGCACACAGCTCGCGGCGTACGGGCGCGTCGCCGCCGGTGGCCAGGTAGCCCTCGTTGAACACCAGGTACAGCACGGCCAGCACCCCGGCCAGCCGCTCCGGGAGGTCCGCCAGCTCGGGGACCCGGTAGGGGATGCCCGCGCCCGCGATCTTGCGCTTCGCACGCGTGATCCGCTGCGCCATCGTGGTCTCGGGGACGAGGAAGGCCGCGGCGATCTCGGGGACCGTGAGTCCTCCGAGCAGCCGGAGTGTGAGCGCCACCCGCGCCTCGGGCGCGAGCGCGGGGTGGCAGCACGTGAAGATCAGCCGCAGCCGGTCGTCCTGGACCGGCCCGGTGGCCTCGTGGGGCTCGGGATCGTGGATCATCTCGGCCTGCCGGTGCTTGTCGTCGCGTCGTGACTCGCGGCGGATCCGGTCGATCGCGCGGTTGCCCGCGGTGGTGGTCAGCCACCCGCCCGGGTTGGGCGGGATACCGTCGGCACGCCACGTCTGCAGCGCCACCACCAGCGCCTCACCCGCGGCCTCCTCGGCGATGTCGAGGTCACCGAAGCGGCGGGTGAGGGCGGCGACGACCCGACCGAACTCGTCCCTGAAGACCTGCTCGATCGCGGCGTCGGCCGCACGACCGGTCCCGCCGGCGGTCACTCGGCCTGGAACGGCCGGACCTCGACCGGACCCTGGCAGGCGGCCGACCCCTTGTGTGCCCACGCGAGCGCGGCGTCCAGGTCGGGGGCCTCGATGACCCAGAAGCCGCCGAGCCACTCCTTGGTCTCCGCGAAAGGTCCGTCGGTGACCACCGCCCGGCCACCGCTGTTGTCGACCGTGGTCGAGGTCTCGCGCGGCATCAGGCCGCCGCCGAAGACCCACGCGCCGGCCTCCTGCAGCTCGTCGTTGAACCGGTCGACGTCGTCGAAGACGCGCTGGACGTCCTCGCCACCCGGCATCGGCTCGCCCTCGACGTGGTTCACGGACAGCATGTACTGGGTCATGGCTCTTCTCCCTGTGTCTGGCCCCCGGCGGGTGCCGTCACCCACTCCACGAACGCAGGCGTCCGGGCACGACACTGCCAGCCGACCGCCCGGCCGTCGATCCCGGGGCTCGCGTGTCCCGGGGCATCACGGCACCGTGCCCCGGATCCGGGTCAGCCGATGACTCGGATCCGGGGCACCCTCCTGGGCCAGTGGGCCGAAGCCTCCCTCAGAGCCCGCGGCGCTTGCGGCCGACGCCACGCAGCAGCGTGCGCGCCCCGCGCTCGATCTCCCGGTTGGCCGAACCACCCCCGGCGGGTCGACCAGTGGTGGGCCGGCCAGGGGTCGTGCGGCGGCGGGAGCCACCCAGGGCCCGGCTGACGATTCCTCGCAACATTCGACGCTCCTCCTCGTGTGGGGGTCGTGCCGTCCACTCCTCCCTACCCGTACGGGACCGCATTTCCACTCACTCCTTGGGGTGGTTTGGCCCGGCGGCGGGCGCGTCGTACGCGCGGCGCAGTCAATAGGGTTGCGGGCATCGAGACCGTGGCGATCTACCTCTGCGCGGTGTTCCTGGGCGGGACACTCGCCGTGCTGGTGCGGATGCCGCCGCTGGTGGGCTTCCTGGTGGCCGGCTTCGCGCTGAACGCCGCCGGCGTGGCCGAGCTGCCCCTCCTGGAGGGGGTCGCCGACCTCGGCGTGACCCTGCTGCTGTTCAGCATCGGCCTGAAGCTCGACGTGCGGTTCCTGCTGCGGCGCGAGGTGTGGGGGACGGCGAGCGCCCACCTCGCGCTGGCGATCCCGGTGACCATGGCCTACCTGGCCGTCCTCGGGCTGCTCGGCTCGGCGCTGCTGGGCGGCCAGGGTGTCCGCACCCTGCTGCTGGTGGCCTTCGCCCTGTCCTTCTCGAGCACCGTGTTCGTGGTCAAGGTGCTCGACGACCGCAGCGAGAGCCAGTCGCTGTACGGCCGGATCGCGATCGGGATCCTGATCATCCAGGACCTGGCCGCCGTGGTCTTCATGGCCCTGGTCTCCGACTCCACGCCCAGCGCCCGGACGCTGCTGGTGCTCCTGGTGCTGCCCCTGGCGATCCCGCTCCGGCGGGTCTGGAGCCGGCTGGGCCACGGGGAGATGCAGGTGGTCTTCGGTGTCTTCGTGGCCCTGGTCCCCGGCTTCGTGCTCTTCGACTCCCTCGGGCTCAAGGGCGAGCTGGGCGCGCTCGTGATGGGGGTGCTGCTGGCCGGTCACGCGGCCGCGAACGAGCTCTCCCGCAGCCTGCTCTCGGTCAAGGACCTGCTGCTGGTGGGCTTCTTCGTGGGCATCGGCTACTCCGGCGAGCTCACCTGGGCGGCGGTCGGCCTCGGGCTCGCCCTGCTGGTGCCACTGCCGCTGCAGGGCTGGCTGTACATGGTCCTGCTGCGGTGGAACCGGCTGCGCCGGCGGACCTCCGCTCTGGCCGGGCTGGCGTTGACCAACCACTCCGAGTTCGGCCTGATCGTGATGGCCGTCGGCATCTCCGACGGGCTCCTGGAGGACGACTGGCTGGTGGTCGCGTCGGTCGCGGTGGCCGCCAGCTTCGTGCTGTCCTCGCTCGCCAACCGGCGCAGTCCCCGCCTGCTGCCCTGGCTGGCGCGCTCGTTGCCGCCGCTGGACCCGGCGCGGCTGCACCCCGAGGACCGGTACGTCGACCTCGGTCACGCCCAGGCGGTCGTCCTCGGCATGGGCCGCGTCGGCTCCGCGGCGTACCGGCGACTCGTCCAGGACCACGGGCTGAGGGTGCTCGGCATCGAGAACAACCGCAGCCGGGTGGAGGCCCTGCGCCGGGACGGCATCAACGCCCTCGAGGCGGACGCGTCGGACCGGGAGTTCTGGGTACGGGTCGCGCACGCCACCGAGGTGCAGGTCGCGATCCTCGCGATGCCGTTCCACGGGACGAACCGCGTCGCCCTCGCGCAGCTGAAGGCCAGCGGCTTCCGCGGCCGGGTGGTGGCCGTCGCCCAGTACGACGACGACGCGCGGACCCTGCTCGACGACGGCGTCGACGACGTCCTGCAGATCTACGACGGCGCGGGCTCCGAGCTGGCCGACCGGGCGGTCACTCCGCCGGCTGGTCCGGCGTAGAGCCTGCGATGTTGACCAGCCAGCCGACGCCGAACCGGTCGACGAGCATGCCGAAGGTGTCGCCCCAGACCTGCTGCTTCAGGTCGTCGACGACGGTGCCGTCCTCGGCGAGCCGGCGGAACCAGCCGGTGAGCTCCTCGGTGTCGTCGCCCGACAGGCTGATCTGGATCGAGCCGCCGGGGGTGAGGCTCTCGCCGGGAGGCGCGTCCGAAGCCATCAGCGTGAACCCGGACGGCGTCTCCAGCTGGGCGTGCATCACCCCGGAGGCGGGCTCACCACCCATGTCGCCGAACGTCATCACCTGGAGCTCCCCGCCGAAGACGTCGCGGTAGAACTCGATCGCCTCGCGGGCGCTGTCCTGGAAGGTGAGGTAGGGGTTGAGCCGGGAAGCCATCGGGGTCTCCTCGTGGTCGTGTGGGGTCGGTCGGTGACGAGGCTAGTCCGCGGGAGGCTCACGCCCACGGGTCGACGAGCTCGCGCAGGTCGAGCAGCGAGGCCCGGAGCGCGGCCATCCGCTCGGCCCCCAGGTGCGCCTCCCACTCGGCCTCGACGATCCGCTCCACCTCGCGCGCGGCGGCCTGCGCCTCCTGGCCCCGCTCGGCGATGACCACCAACCGGGCGCGGGCGTCGCTCGGGTCGGGCCGGCGCTCGACGTACCCGGCCCGCTCGAGCTGGTCGACGAGGAACCCCGCGGTCTGCTTGGTCACCTGGGCCGCGGCGGCGAGGTCGGTCAGCCGAGTGCCGTCCTCGCCGATCCGGGCCGCGATCCGCCCCTGGGCGAGGGTCAGGTCACCGAAGCCCGAGTCGCGGAGGTGCTCGAGGATCCGCTGCTCGACGTGGCGCGAGGCGACGAACATCCACACCGCGGTGGGGGGGTCGTGGGCCATGTGGCGTCTCCTTGACAGATGGTCAGCGACACTGACTATAGTGGTCAGAGAGACTGACGACCAAGGGGGCGTGTCGTGGACAAGGAGGCCGTCTGGGACGTCGTGGTCGCCGAGCGGTACCACCTCCACGACCACCTCCGGGCGCTGACGGCCGACGAGTGGGACCACCCCTCGGTGTGCGCGGGGTGGCGGGTGCGCGACGTGGCCGCCCACGTGATCTCCGCCCCGCAGCTGGACTGGCCCACCACGCTCCGGACGGGAAAGGACGCGTGGCGCGGCTACAACCGGATGATCTTCCGCGACGCCCGTCGCCGCGGCTCGGCGCCGGTCGCCGACATCCTCGCGCAGTACGACGAGTGGGCCGGCGTACGCCGCGGCCCGGTGACGGTCACCCACCTCGAGCCGCTGATCGACGTGCTGGTGCACACCCAGGACATCCTGCGCCCGCTCGGGCGGCACCACCCGATGCCGCCCGAGGCGGCGGCCGTGGCCGCGGGCCGGGCGCGGTGGCTGGCCCCGCTGTCCGGGAGCACCCGCGTGGTCCGGCACACCCGGATGCGGGCCACCGACACCGACTGGGAGCGCGGCCGGGGTCCCCTGCTCGAGGGCCCGATGTCCGAGCTGCTCCTGGTCTGCATGGGGCGCCGGGCGGCGGCTGGGACCCTCACCGGCGACGGCGCCGACCGGCTGCAGGAGGACCGGGTCCCATGAGCGGCGCCGGCGTGGCACGGTGGAGGGCATGACCCTCGCCGCTCATGACGTGCTCGCCTTCGACGTCTACGGGACCCTGGTCGACACCGGCGGCGTCGTCGACCGGCTGACGGCCGTGGTCGGCGACCGGGCGGGCGCGTTCTCCGACGCCTGGCGGCAGCAGCAGCTGGGCTACTCGTGGCGCCGCGCCCTGATGCGCGACTACGTCGACTTCGGCACCTGCACCGCACAGGCCCTCGACCACACGGCGGCGGTGTTCGGGACGACGCTCGGCGAGGAGGACCGGTCGAACCTGCTCGCGACGTACCGGCGTCTGCCGGCGTTCCCGGACGTGGCGCCGGCCCTCGCGCGGCTGGCGGGCGAGGGCCGCCGTACGGTGGCGTTCTCGAACGGTCCCGTCGCCGCGGCCGACGAGCTGCTGGTGGCGGCCGGCGTACGGGACCACCTGTCCGACGTGGTGAGCACCGACGAGATCCGCTCGTTCAAGCCCGACCCCGCGGTCTACCACCACCTCCTGGAGCGGGTCGCGACGGTGGCCGACCGGGTGGTGCTGGTGTCCAGCAACTCCTTCGACGTGCTCGGGGCGAAGCGCGCCGGCCTGCAGGCCGCGTGGGTACGCCGGACCGAGGCGGCCGTCCTCGACCCGTGGGGCGTCGCGCCCGACGCCACCGTCACCGACCTCACCCAGCTGGTCGGCGCCTGATCATCCGCGGGCGACCGGCACCTCGCGGCCGTAGCGCCAGCCGTCGGTGAGCGGGAGGTACTCCCCGCTCCAGAAGGTGCCCGGGTCGTACCAGATCGCCTTCCGGTCATCCGCGAGCATGCCCATCTCCTGCAGGGTGAGCGCCACGATCTCCGCGCAGTACGCCGCCTCCGGCCGAGGGCGCTCGTGCCGCTCGCTCCGCGGCAGGTAGCCGTCGCGGCCCCGCAGCCACCGCCCGGCCAGCCGGGCCGTGCTCGGGAAGGAGACCCCGTCGAGCCGGGCCACCGCCCGCAGCGCGGCGTCCTCCTCGCGGCGTCCGACCTCGGGGTTGACCTGCCGCAGCCAGGCGGCCTGGCCGTAGACCTCCTGCCACCGCACCACGGCCTCGCGGAGGTCGTGCAGCTGGACGCCCCGGTGGTGCTCGCCGGTCCACACGTCCTGCAGCGAGCGGCCGAGCTCGGCGTGCCACATCAGCGGCGGCAGGTCCTCGAGCACCAGGGACATCCCGACGTGGTTGACCGGCGCGTTGGTCACGGTCTGGATCGCCCGGTCCGCGGCGCTGTGGCCCCGGAAGAGCCACAGGTCGCCGGTGCGGGCCAGCCCGACGGCGTCGTCGAGCCCGAGCTGGTCCGAGGTCCGCGCCATTCCCCCGACCCTAGCCGTCGTGGCCGGTCGGCTCAGGAGGTGTCCTAGGGTCGGGCCATGGCCGTCGCGTGGTGGAAGTGGGTCGGGCTCGCCGGGGTCGTGGGCGTGGCCGCGACCGGCGCTGCGGTCGCCCGGCAGGAACGGCAGCGGCGTGCGTACACGCCCGACGAGGTCCGCGACCGGCTCCACGAGCGTCTCGCCGAGGCCGAGCGTGAGCAGCCCTAGTGTCTAGAAGAGCAGGAACGCGAGGGGCGTCACCAGCACGAGGGTGAGCACCACCCGCTCCAGCCACACCACGACGAGCTGGGGGATCGAGACCGGGATGTCGGTCGCGACCACGCACGGCACCAGCGCGGAGAAGAAGATGATCTGGCTGACCGCCACCACGGCGACCACGAACTTCACGACCGGGACCGCCGAGGTGACCAGCAGCGCCGGCAGGAACATCTCGGCGATGCCGACCGCGACCGCCTTGCCCACCAGCAGGGGTTCGGGCAGCTGCAGCGCCCAGGTGAAGGGGACGAAGAGGTAGCCGAGCCAGTCGAAGACCGGGGTGTAGGTGGCCAGCACCAGGCCCAGCAGCCCGATCGAGAGGATCGAGGGCAGGATCGCCATCGTCATCAGCACCCCGTCCCGCAGGTTGGTCCCGACGTTGCGCCACAGCGGCGGCGCTGCCTGCACCACGGCGGCCGCCTCGTTCCACGCGTGCGGCAGCCGGCGGCCTTCCGGGACCTCCTCCGGCTGCGGGGTGGCACCGGGTGCGTAGACGTCCGGGATGCGCGACAGGGGCGGGATCCGGACCGTGATGGCGGTGACCGTAGGTCACCACGAGGGTGACCCAGAAGTACGTCAGCCACGAGCCCATCAGGTCCAGGGTGCTGGCGACGACGACCATGAACGTCGCGGACACGGTCGAGAACCCGGTCGCGACGACGGCCGCCTCCCGCGCGGTGTAGCGGCCCTCCTTGTAGACCCGGTTGGTGATGAGCAGCCCGAGCGAGTAGCTGCCCACGAACGACGCGACGGCGTCGATGGCCGACCTGCCCGGCGTACGGAACAGCGGCCGCATCACCGGCTGCATCAGGACCCCGCAGAACTCCAGCAGGCCGTAGCCCACGAGCAGCGCCAGGAACACGGCTCCCACGGGGACCAGCAGGCCGACGGGGACCACGAGCGCGTCGAACAGGAACGGACCGATGTCCGGCCGGAAGAGCCACGCGGGGCCGACCTCGAGGACCAGCATCACCCCGACGACGAGGCCCGCCAGCTTGGCGGCCGTGAACACCAGGTCCACCCGAGACCGGCGCCACCGCCCGGTGAGGAGCGGGTACGCCGCGCCCGCGGCGATCAGGGCGAGGGCGTACCACGGGAGCAGCCCGGGCACCCGGTCCGAGACGGCGGTGACGAGGTGGTCCAGCGGGATGGAGCGCTCCCCGCCCACCTCGACGGGTGCGAAGAACATGAACGCACCGATCGCGCTGAAGACGAAGAACTTCCACATCGGCGCCTGCGCGACGTCGTGCCGCTGCTGCTGGTCGGTCTGGCTCACGGTCACCCTCCCGAGTCGGTGTCCGCCCACCGTCACCCGACAGTGCCCCGCGACGGAAGACCGGGCGCGGTCGGGGCGTCTCGGTGACGAGACTCCACCGGTCGTGCCCGCGAGGCCGGCGTGGCCGGCTGCGAGGATGACGCCGTGCTCCCCCCACCCCGCCGGTTGCTGCTCCTGACCGGCGGCTGCATCGTCCTGGGTGCCGGAGTGGCGCTGCTGCTCACGGCCGACCTCGGCTCCGACGGCTTCTCCACCCTGGTCAACGGGGTGTCGCTCGCCTCGGGCACCTCGTTCTGGGTCGCCAACGTCCTGGTCTCCCTGGCCTTCCTCGCGATGGCGGCGGCCCGCCGGGTGGTGCCCGGGATCGGGACGGTCGTCCAGGTCGTGGTGGTCGGCGGGGTGGCCTCGCTGGGTCTCGACCTGCTCGAGACTCCGGCGACCTGGCAGGGGCAGGTCCTGCTGCTCGTGCTGTCCCTCCCGGTCCTGGGCCTGGGCATCACGACCTACCTCGGCAGCCACACCGGCGCCGGGCCCGCCGAGGCGGCGGGTCTCGCGTGGGACCCGCCGGTGCCGTTCCGGTGGAGCTACACCGCGGTCCAGGGCGGCGGTGCCCTCGGCGGCTGGCTGCTGGGCGCGACCGTCGGCCCCGGCACCGTGGTCGTCTTCCTGGTGCTCGGACCACTGGTCGACCTCACCAGCCGGATCCTCCGTCTCGACGTGCACCAGGGGTCGGTCGCCAGGCGATGAGGACCGCCCTACGCTTGCTCGCTGTGACCGGCTTCGACGACCTGCTGGCAGCCAACCGACGCTATGCGGAGGACTTCGCGCTCGGCGGGTTCGACGGCATCGCCCACGCGGGCGTCGCCATCGTGACCTGCATGGACTCGCGGATCGACCCGCTGCGGATGGTGGGCCTGTCCCCCGGGGACGCCAAGATCCTGCGCAACCCGGGCGGGCGGGTCACCGACGCCGTGCTGGTCGCCCTGGTGCTCGGGGTCTCCCTGCTGCGCGTGCGCCGCGTGCTCATCGTGGAGCACACCCGCTGCGCCATGGCCTCCGCCAGCGAGACCGCGCTCCAGGAGCGCGTGGGGGAGACGCTCGGCACGGACGCCTCGTGGCTGACCATCGGGGCGATCGCCGACCAGACCCAGGCCCTCCGCGCCGACGTACGCCGGGTGCGCAGCCATCCGCTGGTGCCGCCCGAGGTGGACGTCGCGGGGTTCGTCTACGACGTCGACACCGGTCTGCTGGGCGGGCCGGTCGACTGACCCGGGTCACGACACGCTGAGCACGACCTTGCCGCGGACCCGTCCGTCGACGAGGTGGTCGATCGCCGCCGTCGCGTCGACCAGCGGCCAGGTGCGGTCGACGACGGGGACGAAGCCGCCGGCCTCTGCGTGCTCGACGAACCGCGCGAGGTCGCTCCCCTTCTCGCTCGCGACGAAGAACCGCACCCGCTGCGGCAGGAGCGGCGAGACCAGCCATGCCGCGACCTGGCGCTGGACGCCGCCGAGCCAGCGACCGCCCGTCTCCCCGCCGACCAGCACCAGGGTGCCGCCCGGCTTCAGCACCCGGCGCAGCCGCCGGACCGGCCGCGCGCCGCCGATGTCGACGACGACGTCGTACGGCGCCTGCCCGCCGTCCTCGAACGGCAGGTCGGCACCGGGACCGTGGGCGGCGACGAGCCCGGCCCCGAGGCCGCGGACGAAGTCGGCCTTGGCCAGGCTGCACACCGCGTCGACCTGGGCCCCGGCCGCCACGGCGAGCTGGACGGCGAGGCTGCCGACGCCGCCGGAGCCACCGACGACCAGCACCCGGTCGCCTGACGTCACCCCGCCGAGGTCGTGGACGGCCTGCAGCGCGGTCAGGCCCGAGACGGGGGCAGCCGCGGCCTGCTCGAAGCTCCACGCGGCCGGCTTCTTCACCAGCCGGTCGACGGGCACGACGGCGCGCTCGGCGTAGGAGCCGTCGGACGTGGTGCCCAGGACCTCGTCACCGACCGCGAACCCGGTAACCCCCTCCCCGACCGCCGTGACGACGCCGGCCAGGTCGCGGCCGAGCACCGGCTGCCTGGGCCGGCGCAGCCCGAAGGCCAACCGCACCGCCCGCGGCTCGCCGTGCATCAGGTGCCACACGCCGGCGTCGACGCCGGCCGCCCGCACCTCGACCAGCACCTCCCCGGCGGCGGGCGCCGGATCGGGCACGTCCTCCAGCCGCACCTGCTCGGTCCCGCCGTACTCCGTCCGCACGATCGCCTTCATCGAACCCTCCCGTTCCTTACACTGTAAGGCAGATGGTAACCTTACGGCGTAAGCACGCGCAAGGGGAGGACCCGAGACCATGCCCGCTCGCACGCCGCTCACCCGGCCCCGGATCCAGGCGACCGCCCTCGGCCTCGCCGACGAGCGCGGCCTCGGCGGCCTGTCGATGCGTGCGCTGGCGAGCGAGCTGGGCGTCGAGGCGATGTCGCTCTACCACCACGTCCCCGGCAAGGAGGCGCTGCTCGACGGCCTCGTCGACGCGGTGTTCGCGGAGTTCCACCTGCCCGCCGTCGGTGGTGAGTGGACCGGGGAGATGCGGGCGCGCTCCCACTCGGCGCGCGAGGCGATGAAGCGCCACCCGTGGGCGATCGGGCTGATGGACTCCCGCCGGACGCCGGGACCCGAGACGCTGCGCCACCACGACGCGTTGCTCGGGTGCCTGCGCGCCGCCGGGTTCTCGCTGCCGCTCACCGGTCACGCCGTCGCGCTGCTCGACGCGCACCTCTACGGCTTCGTGGTGCAGGAGGTGAGCCTACCGTTCCAGGGCGGCGACGAGCTCGCGGAGCTCGGGTCGGAGATCCTCGGCGCCCTGCCCGACGACGAGCTCCGGCACTTCCGGGAGTTCGCGGTCGGTCACGCGCTGGTGCCGGGCTACGACTTCGGCGCCGAGTTCGACTGGGGGCTCGACCTGGTCATCGACGGGCTCGCCGCGCGGCTGGCGGCGGAGGTCGCGCGATGACCGCGCGTCCGTACGTCGGCGTGGCCGGCCCGAGCGGAGACCCGGACGAGCTCGTGCTGCGCGACGCGGAGGAGGTCGGCCGGCTGCTCGCCGAGGCCGGAGCCGTGGTGGTGACCGGCGGCGGCACCGGCGTGATGGAGGCGGCGTCGCGCGGGGCGGCGACCGCGGGCGGCACGGTCCTCGGGCTGCTGCCGGGCGACGACCGTCGCGAGGCCAACGCCCACGTGACGGTGGCGGTGCCGACCGGGCTCGGCGAGGTGCGCAACGCGCTGCTGGTCCGTTCGGTCGACGTGCTCGTCGCCGTCGGCGGCAGCTGGGGCACCCTCAGCGAGGTCGCGCTCGCCTGCCGGACCGGGGTCCCGGTCGTCGCGCTGCGCGGCTGGGACCTCCCCGCCGCGGGGGGCCCGGTGGTCGTCGCCGACCCCGCCGCGGCCGTGGCGCACGCCCTCGCCAGCCTCGGAGGTTGAGGTGCGAGGCGCGCCAGCGCCGAGCCTCGAAACCCCGGGACTGCCGGCACAGGCCCCGCGGGGGGTCTGCTGTCGTCGCACGGGGTTTCGACGCGCCGCCACGCCTTCGCATCGCTGTGACCTGGCCCGCTGAGCGACCCAGGTCGAACCTGCACCGCTGAGCGACCCAGGTCCCAGTGCGGGGCCGGGGGGGTCGGTCAGGCGTCGTGAATCGGCTGCTTGGGCAGCTTCTTGACCCGGTGCCGGCGCTTGCGGCGCTCCGGGATCATCGAGCGCATCTCCTCGAGGTTGCCGAAGCACAGCAGCCGGTCCTCGGCCTCCAGCGGGGTGCTGGCGCGCGGGTTCGGGATCACGTGGGTGCCGCGGTGGAGGGTCAGCACGGTGATGTCGCGCTCGCGCAGGCCGGAGTCGCCGATCGACTTGCCGACCATGTCGGCGGCTCCGTGGACCAGCAGCTCGGCGACGCCGTACCCGGTCGAGACGCTGAGCCGTTGCCGGACGTCGATCTGGGGGAAGGCCACCTGGTGGTCGATGTGGTCGATGATCGCGCCGGCCACGTCGAGCCTGGTGGCGTTCTCGATCCCCTCGAGGCCCGGGGAGGAGTTCACCTCCATCACGAGCGGCCCGTCGTTCCCCTCGAGCAGGTCGACCCCGGCCACCTTCAGCCCCATGATCTGCGCCGAGCGCACCGCGGTCGCCTGGTAGTCCTCGTCGAGCTCGACCGGCTCGATGGTGCCGCCCCGGTGCACGTTGGACCGGAACTCGTCGCCCTGGGCGACCCGGCGCATCGCCGCGACCACCCGGTCGCCGACCACGAGCGCCCGGATGTCGCGCCCCCTGCTCTCCTTCACGAACCGCTGGATCAGCACGTTCTGCCGGGTGCTCTGCAGGGTCTCGATGATCGCCTCGGCCACCTTGAGCTCGGGAGCCAGGATCACGCCGATCCCCTGGGTGCCCTCGAGCAGCTTGATGACGACCGGTGCGCCGCCGACCCGCTCGATCGCCGGGATCACGTCGGCCCGGTCGCGCACGAACGTCGTCGCCGGCATCCCGATGTGGTGCCGGGACAGGATCTGGGTGGCCCGCAGCTTGTCGCGCGAGTTGTTGATCCCGGCAGCGGTGTTCGGCGTGTAGACGTCCATCTGCTCGAACTGGCGCACCACCGCCGTGCCGAAGTAGGTGATCGAGTTGCCGATCCGCGGCAGGATCGCGTCGTAGTCCGAGAGCGGCTTGCCGCGGAACTGCAGGTCCGGCTCCTTGCCGGAGAGGTCGATCCCGAACCGCAGCGTGTCGAGCACCTTCACCGTGTGGCCGCGGTCGAGGGCCGCCGTCCGGAGTCGCTGGGTGCTGTAGGCGCGGAGGGCCCGAGAGAGGATCGCGAGCTTCATGTCTCTTCCTGCAAGGATGGCGGGATGGCTGAGCCTGGCACTGGGACAGATGCTGACTCCCCATCCAACACCATCGCCGGCTGGCGGGAGTGGGTCAGCCTTCCCGGCCTCGGGGTCGGCTGGATCAAGGCCAAGTGCGACACCGGCGCCCGCACCTCGGCCATCCACGCCTTCGACCTCGAGGCGTTCGAGCGCGACGGAGGACCGTGGGTCCGCTACTCGGTGCACCCCTGGCAGGACTCCGACGACGACGCCGTGGCCTGCGAGAGCGCGGTGGTCGCACAGCGCGAGGTGCGCAGCTCCTCGGGCCACGTCGAGGAGCGCTACGTCGTCTCGCTCGACCTCAGCATGGTCGGCCGCGAGGTCAACGCCGAGGTGTCGCTGAGCCGTCGCGACGAGATGGGCTTCCGGATGCTGATCGGCCGGGAGGCGCTGCGGCAGGGGTTCCTGGTCGACCCCGGGCGCTCCTACCTCGGTGGCCGCCCGAAGCGGTCGGTGCGACGCCAGAACCGGGGCCGGTAGTGGCCCGGGAGTCCTTCGGCATCGGCAACGTCAGGGTCCGGGCCGGGGCGTCACGGAACCTGGAGCTCCCGATCACCCGCCTCGTCACGGGCGCCGACGTGAGCCTGCCGGTGCGGGTGATCCACGGCCGGGAGGGCGGGCCCACGGTGTGGGTCGACGCCGCGGTCCACGGCGACGAGGTGGTCGGCGTCGAGGTGATCCGCCAGGTCATGGCGGGCCTCGACCCGCGCGCGTTCCGCGGCACCCTGATCGCGGTCCCGATCGTCAACGTGCTCGGGTTCATGAACGGCGACCGCTACCTGCCCGACCGGCGCGACCTCAACCGCTCCTTCCCCGGTTCCGCCCGCGGCTCGCTCGCCAGTCGGATCGCCCACCTGTTCATGCAGGAGGTCGTGGCCAAGTGCGAGGTCGGGATCGACCTGCACACCGGCTCGGACCGACGCTCCAACCTGCCCCAGGTCCGGGCCGACCTCGATGACGAGCGCACCCGCGGCCTCGCGGTGGCGTTCGCCGCTCCCGTCATGCTGCACGCCCGGGTCCGCGACGGCTCGCTGCGCCACGCCGCCCGCGAGCGAGGTGCGACGGTGCTGCTCTACGAGGCCGGGGAGAACCTGCGGTTCGACGACGACGCCATCGACGCCGGCGTCGCGGGCGTACGCCGGGTGCTCGCCGCCCTCGGGATGACCGACCCGCTCGACGAGCCCGCACCCGAGCCGTCCGTCGAGTGCCGCACCAGCGGCTGGGTGCGTGCCCGGCGTACCGGCATCCTCGACCTCGACGTCCGGCTCGGCCAGCGGGTCACGGACGGCGAGCGGCTCGGCGCGCTGGTCGACTCCTTCGGCAAGACCCTGCGCCTGGTCCACGCCAACCGCGACGGCATCGTGATCGGCCGCACCGAGGCGCCGCTGGTCAACTCCGGCGACGCGATCGTCCACATCGCGAGCTAGCGCACGTCGCCCACCAGGTTCAGTGAGCTGCGGGTCCACCGAGCTCCTGGAAGAGGGTCAGCTGGATCCCGGCCGGGGCGGAGAGCCGGGAGTTGCGCGAGTTCCACGGCGTGAGCGTGGGCGGCGCGATGCTCCCCGCACCGCCGGCGAGGGCCACCTCGGTCGCCGCCTCGCAGTCGTCGACCTCGAGGGCCACGCGGAAGTGCGGCGCGACCCGCCGGCCGACCTCCACCCGGTCGATCATCTCGACTTGCGGGGTGTTCGACAGCTCCAGGGTGGCGCGCCCGGCGTCGAGGATCATCACCTGCGCACCACCCTCGGCGTCGTACGCCTCCGACACCGGCAGCCCCAGCACGTCGCGGAAGAACCCGACCGCCTCCTCGTAGTCCTCCGCGTGCACGACGAGACGGAGCTGGGAGACGCGGGGCCGGCTGTCGTTCATCCGGTCAGCCTGCCACGGCGGCAGACCCGGCGGGGCTGGCGAGCCGGAACCGATCGCGCCACCATGGGCGGGTGCGCAGCACGGTCAGGCAGCGCGTGGCGGCTGCCCGGCGGCGGGCCCTGGTCGGCCGCCACGAGGAGGTCGGGCTGGCTCGGGAGGCCTTGGACGACGGCGGATGCGTCGTCGTGCACGTGCACGGTCCCGGAGGGGTCGGCAAGACCACCCTGCTGCACGCGGTCGAGGACCAGGCGCTCGACCGCGACCGGCCCGTCCGGTGGGTGGACGCCGGCGACCTGCCCCCGACCCGCGCCGACCTGCTCACCGCCGTCGCCGGCGGCCCCGACCTGGCAGCCCTCGACTCCCTCCTGCCCGGCACCGTCGTGCTCCTGGACCGCACCGAGCGCCTCGGCCCGCTGGAGGCCTGGTGGTGGCACACCGTCGTCCCCGCCCTGCCCGACGACTGCCTCGTGGTGACCGGGAGCCGACGACCGCCCCCGCGCGAGGTCCGGGAGCCCGGGTGGCGCGACCTGGTCCGGGTGCTGCCGCTGCGCAACCTGCCGCCGGCCGACTCCGCCCGGCTGCTGCGCGACCGCGGGGTCCCGGACGACGTGGACGTCACCGACCTCGTCCGCGCCACGCACGGGCACCCGCTGGCCCTGGTGATCGCCGCGGACGAGTACGTCGAGCGCGACGGCGCCGGCCTCGCCACGGCTGAGCCGTCGGTGCTGGTCGACCACCCCGACGCCGCGGCCCGGCTGCTCGGCAGCTTCGTGGACGACGTGGCCGGGCCGCTGCAGCGGCGCGCGCTGCACGTGACCGGCCACGCCCGCCGGGTCGACCGGGCGCTGCTGATGGCGGTCCTCGAGGTGGACGAGCCGACCGCCGACGACCTGCTCGAGTGGTTGCGTGGCCGGCCGTACGCCGAGAGCCACGCCGACGGGCTGTCCGTGCACGACGTGGTGCGCGACGCGCTCGACCGCGACCTGCGCTGGCGGGACCGCGAGGCGTTCGCCGTCCTGCACCGACAGATCCGGGACGTCGCCCTGGACCGGATGGCGCACAGCCAGGGACGGGACCACGCGCAGGCGGCGGCGGACCTGCTGTTCCTGCATCGGGGCAACCCGGACGCCGAGGACCTCTACGGCTTCGAGGACCTGCTGGCGCTGACCAACCGGCGCGCGGAACCGGGCGATCGCGAGCAGGTCGTCGCTGCGATGGCGGTGGCCGACGGCGCCGAGCGTGCCGCCGCCGTGGCGCTCTGGTTCGACGCACACCCCTCCTTCTTCCACGTGGTCGAGGACGCGGTCGGGACGGTGGCGGGGGTGGTCGCCGAGATCCGGCTGGACCTCGCCACGGAGGTCGCCGACCCGCTCGTCGCGCAGGTGCGGGTCGAGCTGGACCGGCGCCGACCCCCGGAGGCGGGCGAGCCGGTCCTCGTCAACGTCGTCGCCGACGGCCGGACGCCCGAGCGCCTGGGCGGGTTCTCCGACCAGGTGGCCGCGATCTCGTTGCGGGAGTGGACCCTCCCCGGGCTGGGCTGGGTGGTGGTCACCTCCACCCGCGTCCCGACCTGGACCCCGATCTGGGAGTACATCGGGTTCGAGCCGCTGGGCGAGCTCCCGCTCGCCGACGGGCAGGCGCTCGGCATCTGGGGTCGCGACTTCGCCCGCAGCGACTACGCCGCCTGGCTCGACGCGCTGGCGCTGCGCGAGCTCGACCGCGACGGCACGGCACCGCCACCGGTCGCCTCCCCCGTGGCGCTGGCCCGGGAGGACTTCGACGCCGCCGTGCGCGAGGCGCTGAAGGCGTACGGCCGCCCGGAGCAGCTGCGTGCGAGCCCGTTGCTCACCTCCCGGCTCGCCCGACCGGCCGACGGCCAGGACCCTGTCGTCCGGCTGCGGCAGGTGCTCCGGGCCGCGGTCGACGCCGTCGGTGCCCAGGCGCGCGGAGAGGCTGCGGCGGGCGCGGTGGACCGCACCTACCTGCGCCCGGCCGCCACCCAGGAGCTCGCCGCGGAGGTGCTCGGGCTCCCGTTCGGGACCTACCGGCGCCACCTGCGTGCCGGGGTGGAGCGCATGACCGCCCTCCTGTGGGACTGGGAGCTGCACGGCGCGCCGGACACCGACGCGCAGGAAGTGGACAGCAACTGATCTGGCGAACGGACACCCGTCGGGGACACGGTGCGGGGCACATCACCCGACGAGGAGGTCGCCATGTCCACCAGCCCCAGCCCGGAGCCCCGCTACGACCGGGTGGTCGTCGCCGGCGGCAGCGTGGCCGGCCTGCTCGCCGCGGCGGCGCTCGCGCCGCTGGCGCGCGAGGTCGTCGTGCTCGAGCGGGACGACCTCGCGACGCCCGCCCACCCGCGGCCCGGCACTCCACAGGCCGCTCACTCCCACGGCCTGCTGGCCTCGGGCCGGCTTGCCGTCGAGAAGCTGCTGCCCGGGTTCACCGACGAGCTGCTGGCCGGCGGCGCGATCAGCCGCGGTGACATCGGCGCCAACGGCCGCTGGTGGATCGGCGGCGGCCTGGTGACCGACACCGAGGTCGGGGCCGACGGGGTGGCGACCTCACGCCGGCTGGTCGAGGAGACCGTACGCCGACGGGTCCGGGCCCTGCCCCGCGTGGTGCTGCGCGACCGCTGCGAGGTGCAGTCGCTGCTCGCCGGCGACGAGCACACGCGGGTCGTCGGGGTGCGGGTGCTCAGCCGACCGTCCGAGGGCACCGCGACCACCACCGGGCTCGCGGCCGACCTGGTGGTCGACGCCACCGGGCGCTCGGCCCGCAGCGTCCGCTGGCTGGCCGACCAGGGATGGCCGCAGCCGGAGGCGGAACGGGTGCGGGTGGGCGTCCGGTACGCCACGACCCACGTCGAGCGCCGCCCCGGTGACCTCGACGGCCGCTACGTCTCGGTCTCGGCGGCGGTGCCGCCGGTGCCGCGCGTCGGGGTGGCGATCGCGCAGGAGGACGGCACCTGGACGGTGTCGGTGTGCGGCTACGGCGAGGAGCAGCCGCCGGTGGACGCGGACGGGTTCCGTCGCTTCGCGGCCGGCGTGGTCTCCCCCGACCTCGCCAGGCTGCTGGCCGACCGGGACCTGCTGCACCCCCCGGCGACGTACCGCTTTCCCGACTGCCGACGCCGCCGGTTCGAGCGGGTGCGGCTCCCCCTCGGGCTCGCCGCCGTCGGCGACGCGGTGGCCAGCTTCGACCCCACGTTCGGCCAGGGCATGAGCGTCGCCGCTCTCCAGGCGGTCCGGCTCGCCCGGCACGCGACGCGCGGCCTGGACGCGGTCCGGCGCCACTACCCCGCCGACGCCGCGGAGGCGGCCGACCGCGCCTGGACGATCGCCGTCGGTGCCGACCTCGCCCTGCCCGGGACCGAGGGTGAGCGCCCGCGCGGCCACCGCCTGGTGTCCCGCTACGTCGCGCGTGCGCAGCGGGTGGCGCACCACGACCCGGCGGTGGCCCGCACCCTGATGCGCGTCACCAACCTGCTCGACCCGCCGTCGGCGCTGATGGCGCCGGCGACGGCGTACCGGGTGCTCCTCCACGGCCGCGCACGGTCGCGGTCCCGCTCCGGGAGCACGACGGTGGTCGGCGCGTCCCGGTCGTGAGTCGCCGCGGTCACCGCAGGGTCCGACTGGTGAGCACCGGCAGTCCCGCGGTCGCGCAGACCGCAGCGGCCCCGAGCAGGACCGGCACGATGCCGAAGCGGGTGGCGGCCGCGCCGGCGGCGAGGGTGCCGAGCAGCAGCACGACCATCTGCACCACGATCAGCACCGACGAGAAGCGCGCCTGCATCTCCGCGGGGCTGCGGAGCAGGTAGAGCGGGAAGAGGTGGGTCGTGTACACCGTGGTCCCGACGCCCATCAGCAGCGCAGCTCCGTAGGCCGCGGGCGGGTGCGGCGCCACCGCGAGCCCCACGGCACCGGCGGCGGCGAGCACCGGCCCGACCACCAGGGGCGGCCGTGCCCGGTCGCGGGTGCCGAGCCTGGCCACCGCCAGGGAGAGGGCGAGCCCGCCGCCGATCCAGCAGGCCTCGATCACCCCGGCGTCGTGGGCCGCCCACCCCCGCTCGCGCACCAGCAGGGGCACCGCGAGCGCGAGCAGCGGGAGCAGCCCGCCCGCGACCAGGGCCACCGACCCGAGCAGCGGGACCATGCCCGGCGCCGCGCGCAGCGCCCGCAGCCCCGCCGCGAGGTCGTGCCGGGCCGTTCCGGACGCCGCCACCGGCTCCGCCTCGTACGGCGGCCGGACGACCCGCAGCACCACGAGCACCACGACGAACGTGACCAGGTCGACCACCAGCACCCCGCCCAGCGACAGCGCGACCACGACCACGGCGCCCAGCGGCGGTCCGACCAGTCGCGCCATCGAGAGCACCGACCCGGTCAGGGCCAGGGCGCGACCGACCGCGGCCTCCGGGAAGAAGAGCCGGGGCACCACGCTGCCGGCCGGTCCCTGGAACGCCGTCGCGACGCCCTGGGCGACCGACACCGCCACCAGCAGCGCGAGCATCGGCACCCCGGTGGCCAGCGCGAGCAGGAAGCCGGCGAGCACCCCCACCATCGCCGCGGTGGAGGCGACGAGGGTGCGGCGGACGCCCCAGCGGTCGGCGACGACGCCCCCGACCAGGGTCAGCGCGACCTCCGGCACCAGGCCGGCGACCAGCACCAGGGTGGCGGCGCCGGGGCCGAGGCCGGACGCGGTCCAGGCGAGGGCGAAGTAGAGCACCCCGTCGCCGACCGCCGACCCGGTCGCGGCACCGAGCCAGGCGACGAAGCCGGGCCGGAGCAGCCGGACGTCGGTCGCCGTCGCGGGTGCGCTCACACCGGTGGGTGCACGGGCATCAGCAGCACGTCGAGATGGCGCTGCTCGACCGGGGAGAGCCGCACCGGCCGGTCGGGTTCGCTCCACGACACCGTCACCGCGTCGCCGACGCACGCGTCGAGGGACCCGGCCAGCAGGTCGCGGGCCAGCCACAGCACCCGTGGGTCGCCCACGGTGACGCCGGCCAGCCGGGTGCGCGGCGCGTCGCCGTACCCACCGACGTCGGCGCCGTCTCCCGTCGCCGCCACCCGCACCGGCCCGTCGGCCACGAGGGAGACCGCGTCACGCAGCTCGCCGAGCGGCAGGGTGGTCCGCCCGGTGGGGGTCGGCGGCAGCACCAGCCGGTACGCCGGGAACCGGTCGGGGCCGAGGTCGAGCGTCGTGGCGCCGGAGTCGCCCTCGACCGTGAGCCGGTCCGCGGCCACCGTGACGCTCGCGGTGGCGTGGGGCGCCAGTGCCCCGGCCAGGGTCCCCAGCTCGCCGAGCGGCACGAACCCCCGGGCCTCGCCCGGCCGGGACTCGGCGACCGGCAACCGCCAGGACGCCATCCGGTAGCGGTCGGTCGCGACGACCGAGAGCCCGTCGTCCGCGACGTCCAGCAGGAACCCGCCGAGCGGGCCGGTGTCCTGGGCGGCCACGCGCGCGACCCGGCGCACCGCGGCGGCTGCCTCCGCGCCGTCCACGGTGACCGTGACGTCGCGTGCCGGCGTCTCGTCGAGCGCCGCCAGGACCTCCTCGGCCACCCGCGCCGCCTGTCGGGCCGAGTCGTGCGCGCCCTCGGCGTGGGACCGCAGCACCCGCGCGGCCTGCTCGGGCGACCCGGACAGCACGGCCCGCATCGCCTCGACCGACAGGCCGGCCTCGCGCATCCGGCGTACGAGCGTCGCCCGTCGCTCGAGGCCCGGCGTGTAGTAGCGGTAGCCGGTCTGCGGGTCGACCTCGGCCGGAGGGAGCAACCCGGCCTCGTCGTAGTAGCGCAGGGTGCTGGGCGCAAGGTCGACCGCGCGGGCGAAGGCGCTGATCGTCAGCAGCGGCTCGGTGGTCACGCCGGTGAGTCTCGACCCTCAGGCCGCTCGAAGGTCAAGCGTCCGGGGACACGGGGTCACCCACCCGGATCGCGCCGGACTCGAGCACCCGGAACACCGTGCCTGCTCGGCGGCGGAGCGCCTCCTGCGCGCCGGGGCCGAGGGTGTCGTCGAGCAGCTTGCAGGGCGCGGCGACCCGGACCACCTCGAGCAGCGCCTCGCCGACCCGGAGCCGGGTGCCGGGAGCGGTCGGTACGTCGAGGCCGTCGACGGTGACGTTGCGGCGGGTCAGCTCCCACGGCACCGGACGCCCCAGCCGGTCGGCCGCGTCGGCGAGGGCCGCCGCACCCTGCAGGGACACGTGCCGGTGCCTCGTGCCGTGGTAGCGGTCGCCGACCAGGCCACGCCCCGCCTCGGCGTCGGCCTCCGCGACGGCGCGCATGGGCAGGCGCCGCCCCTTCGCGACGTGCACGGCCACGACGCGCCCGGTCTCGCTCATGCCGCCAGCATGCCGAGCCCGAGAAGGGGGAAACCGCGGATCGGGCGTGCTCGGTCTGCCGGGGTGGTTTCGAGACGGTTGCTGCGCAACCTCCTCAACCACCGGGGGAGCCGTGCTGCGCAACCTCCTCAACCACCGGGGCGGTCAACCACCGCAGATGACCGGCAGAGGGTGTGGGGAACGCGGGGTGCCGGTGGTTGAGGAGGGCCGTCAAGGCCCGTCTCGAAACCACCCGTGGCGGAGGAGTCGTCCCCGGGGTGACGCCGCGGATGGGCACCTTCGACCGCGATTCCGCGCCACGGCAAGGACCCGGCGGAGCAGGAGTGCCCGGTGTCGGGGAGGGGTCGGGCCGGGGTGGTTTCGAGACGGTTGCTGCGCAACCTCCTCAACCACCGGCGGAGCCGTGCTGCGCAACCTCCTCAACCACCGGACTGTGCGCCGCCGGACGACGGTCTCCATGGGCGCGCGCTGCGTCCGGGCGCAGACGGTGGTTGAGGAGGGCGCTCTGCGCCCGTCTCGAAACCACCCTGTGCACGAGGTGGAGCCGTGGGCCCCAGACCTCGGGCACGGTCCCCCGGTTGGTCCGGCTACGGCAGCGGTCCCAGCGCGGTGCGCAGCGCCGGGTCGCGGCCGGCGAGAACGTCGCCGGCGGTGACCGGGACCGGGACGTCGGGCTGGATCGTGAGCCGCGGGTCGCCGGGCCGGCTGATCTCCCAGTAGCGGGTGCTGACGCCGACCTCGAGCGGCACCGGCATCGCGTCCAGCCGCACCGGCGTCACGTCGTCCCAGAAGTTGAGCCCGCCGCCCATCGGCTCGCCGACGAACACCGGGTCGACCGCCCGCTCGAGCTCGGTGGCGAGGTTGCTGGCGGCGGAGAAGGTCACCCGGTCGGTCAGCACCACGACCTCGGACCGCGGGTGCGTCCCGGCGAAGTCGGCCACCGCCGCCACCATCGCGGGGTTGTTGGTGTTGTCGCCGCCGGGGTTCTGCCGGAGGTCGACCACCAGCCGCTCGACGTCGGGACGGCGGAGCCGGCGCAGGAGGGCGGCGTCCGGCGTCTCCTGCACCTCGGTCAGCCGGAGGTAGAGGACCCGGCCCAGCCACTCGGTGCGCTGGACGTCGCCGAGCCGGCTCAGGTAGCCGACGTCGGGCCGCTGCGGCAGCCGGAACCCGCCGAACCGGCCCGCCCACGCCTCGTGCTCGGCCTCCCCGACCGGCTCCAGGTCGCGCTCGCGGACGCCGGAGCGGGTCGCCACCGACAGCGTGACCGCGCCGTCGTCGGCGACGCCGAGGCCCCGCAGCACCTGGGTCCGCAGCAGCAGCATCGGCCGGAACAGCGGCACCGTCGCCGGTCCGTCGCGTGGGACCAGCGGCTCGGCCAGCGCGAGCAGCCGGTCCACCGGCACCCCGTCGACCGACCGGACCTGGGCACCCACCAGGTCGTCGTACGGCGGCATCGCGGCCGTGACCACGAGCCCGCCGTCCAGCTCGTACCAGCGCAGCGGCAGGAACTCGCCGGCCCGGCCCTCCTGCGGCAGCGCGAACTGGTGTCCGTCGCGGCCCTCACGGCTGAGCAGCGCGACCAGCCGCATCGACTCGACGACGGCCTGGTCGTCGTCCAGCTCGGGGAGCCGGTCCTGGAGTCCGCGCAGCTCGGTGACGAACTCCTCCCGGCTGACGCCGTGGAACGGCTCGGGGTGGATCGCCTCCAGCTCCTGGAGCAGGAAGTCGAGGTCGGCCGCGGCCGACCGGGACCCGGCGGCGGGGTCGTCGGGCGTGGGCTGCGGACTGCCGGCACACCCCGCCAGCAGCACGGTCACGGCCACCAGGGCCGCTGCGGTCCGCATGGCTCCGGAAGATACTACGTTATCGTAGTAGTGTCGACGCGTGCCCGCTCCCACCCGCCCTCCGATCAAGGGCACCTCGCTGCTCTTCGACGTCTTCGTCCTCGCCCAGGCGGTCCAGGACATGCTGGCGCGCGGCATGGTCGACAGCCCGCTGACGCCGGGCGAGTACGCCCTCTACAGCCACGTCGGCGAAGCCGGACCGTGCACCCCGACGGCCATCGCGCACGACCTGCACGTGCCGGCGACGACCGTGAGCGTGTGGGTGCGCACCATGTCCGAGCGAGGGCACGTCGTCCGGGAGCGCAGCGAGGCCGACGGGCGGTCCTACGAGATCGCGCTCAACGGCGCCGGGCTCGCAGCCCACGCCACGGCACGCGAGGCCTTCGACGTCGTGAACGCCCGGTTCCTGGCGCGGCTGACCCGGCCCGAGCCGGAGCTGCGCCAGGCCCTGGCCGCCGTGATCGCGGCGGCCGCAGGGTCCGGCGGGACACCCGGCGACTCCTGAGGACACCGTGCCGGGTGGCGCTTCCACCCACCAGCCCGGTTCCCCTACCCTCGCAACCGTCGTGGGAGGGAGATCGGTGCGGCGCGGGGTCCTGGTGCACGCTGCGTCGGTGCCCCCTGCGGTCTTCGAGCCGCTGGTGCCGTGGCTCACCGACGGCGAGCCGGTGCGGATCGCCCGGGCCCACGCGGACTGGACCCAGCCGGAGATGTGGACCTGGCTGCCGCTGCTGCGCCGTCACGGCATCTCGCTGCGGCACCACTTCCGGACCCGCGCGTCCCACGACCCCGCCCTGGTCGCGCTGACCGTCGACGCCCTGGACCTGGCCGCGACCGCGGAGGTCGACCACCTGGTCCTGGTGGGCGACGTCGGGGCGGCCACGCCCCTCGTGGAGCGGCTGCGGGAGCGGGCGGTGGGCGTCAGCGCCGCGGGACCGGCCAGCACCCCGCACGCCTTCCGCGCGGTCTGCACCGACTTCCTGGACCTCTCGACGCTGGCGACGGACGGCGACCACCCGGCCGCCGGGCGGCACCGGGCGACGTGAGGTCGCTCAGGCGAGGTCGACGACCGGCTCGAGGCCGAGGAAGGCGCCGTACCGGGCGGCAGCCTCCTCGACCTCCGGCCGCAGCTCGTCGGTCCACGACGGGTACGGCCGCAGCGTGAACCGGACCCGCGCGCCGTCCACGGTGCGCTTCATCCCGGCGACCAGCTGGCCGTCGACCAGCGCCATGCCGATCGCGGCCTCCCGGCCGCGCGGGACCACCCCGGCGGCGTCCAGCACCCAGCGCGACGCCGTCGCGTAGCCGCGGTAGGTCTCGTCGAGGATCTGCAGCAGGTGGGCCGCCGGCTGCTGCGGACCCGCGGGTGGCTCCTGCCCGGGCGCGTGCCAGAAGGTGCGGCCCTCGTGCTCGAAGGACTCGAGCCGGTCGCCGGCGGCCGCCAGGCCGGCGCGGGCGTCGGTGCGCGAGAGGGACGCCCAGTAGACGAGGTCCTCGACGGTGACCGGTCCGTGACCGCAGGCGTAGCGCAGGGCCAGCTCGGACAGCGCCTCGGCACGGTCGAGCCGGCGTGGCGCCGCCACCCGCTCGGCCACGAGCGCGTAGCTGTGGCCGCCCGCCACCCGCGGGCCGCTGCAGACGAGCGCGTGCAGCTCGAGGTGGCCCATCAGCAGCATCAGCTCCATGCCGCCGACGTCCTCCCCGGCGTCGGCGAGCAGCTCGGCAACCTGCTGCCGGGTCAGGTGGGTGCCGGCGAGCGCGTCGAGCACCAGGCCCGACAGCCGGTCCAGGGCTGCGTCGTCGTACGTCGTGCGCAGCTGCTGGTCGATCGGTCGTCGCGCCCCCGCAGCCGTCACCTCCACCAGCCACACCAGGTCGTCGGCGGTCACGTAGTGCCACGTCGAGCGCAGCACGTGGGTCCGGAACACCCGACCGTCGTCGAGCGCGGCGCCGAGGTCCTCGGCGTCCGGCGTCGCCGTACGGGTGGCGACCGCCCACGCCGACTGGGACGGGTTCTCGGCCTGGACGCCCAGGAGTGACGCCACCACCTCGGTCGCGCTGGGCAGTCCCGGACCCACGAGGTGCTGGCTCCGCACCCGCCAGCGGGCCAGGTCGACGTCGGTCACCATGCCCCCGGACGGTAGTCCACGGGGTTGTGGCTGCAGAGTCGCTCCGCGGGCCGACCACCGGCCCGTCGACGACCGGGTCAGCCGCCGGAGTGGTCGCGCAGGAGGCTCTCGAACGGCGGCGGCTCGGGGAGGTCGGTGCCCGAGCGTCGCTGCCGGGCGGCCAGGTCGGGTCCGAAGCCGGCGACCCGGTCACCGCCGACCAGCGCGGCCGCGAGCTCGGAGGCCGCCCGCTGGATCCGCTCCTCGAGCCGGGCGTCGCCGAAGTCCTCGGTGGCGGCGAACACGCCGGTCGGGACGACCACCGCGCGCAGGTGGCTGAACAGCGGACGCATCGCGTGCTCGAGCACCAGGGAGTGCCGGGGCGTGCCCGCGGTCGCCCCGACCAGCACCGGCATGCCGTTCACCGCGTCGGGGTCGAGGGTGTCGACGAACATCTTGAACAGCCCGCTGTAGCTCGCCGTGAACACCGGCGACACCGCGATCATCCCGTCGGACGCCGACACCAGGTCGTGGGCGCGGGCCAGCCGCGGCGTGGGCACTCCGCCGCTCGTGGTGGCGGTCGCGAGGTCGTGGGCGAGCTCACGGAGCTCGACGACCTCGACGGCGACGTCCTCGCCCCGCGCCGACACCTGCGCCCGTACGGCGTCGGCCAGCTGGTCGGCGAGCAGCCTCGTCGAGGACGGCTCGGACAGCCCGGCGCTGAGGACGACCAGCTGCCGGGTCACCGGGTGCTCCCGGCGGCGGCACCGGTCTCGGCCGGACGGGCCGGCGTCACCAGGCGGTGCGAGGACTCGGGACCGGCCGCGACCAGGGAGGCGTGGGTGGGCGGGTCGCTGGGGACGTGGGCCGGCCGGCGCCGGTCGAACTCCTCGCGCAGCACCGGAACCACCTCGCGGCCGAGGATCTCCAGCTGCTCGAGGACGACGTCGGTCGGCAGGCCGGCGTGGTCGACGAGGAACAGCTGGCGCTGGTAGTCGCCGACGTAGTCGGCGAAGCCGAGGGTCCGCTCGATGACCTGCTCGGGGGTCCCGACGGTCAGCGGCGTCAGCTCGGAGAAGTCCTCGAGCGACGGGCCGTGCCCGTAGACGGGCGCGTTGTCGAAGTACGGACGGAAGAACCGCTTGGCCTCGGCCTCGGTCTCGGCCATGAACACCTGCCCGCCCAGGCCCACGATCGCCTGGTCGGCGGCGCCGTGCCCGTAGTGCTCGAACCGGCGGCGGTAGAGCTCCACCATCTGCTGGGTGTGCTCCTTGTTCCAGAAGATGTGGTTGTGGAAGAACCCGTCGCCGTAGTAGGCCGCCTGCTCGGCGATCTCGGGCGAACGGATCGAGCCGTGCCACACGAAGGGCGGGACGCCGTCGAGCGGCGCCGGGGTGGCGGTGAAGCCCTGCAGCGGGGTGCGGAACTGGCCCTCCCAGTTCACGACCGGCTCGCGCCAGAGCCGCCGGAGGAGGTGGTAGTTCTCGACCGCGAGGGAGATGCCGTTGCGGATGTCCTGCCCGAACCAGGGGTAGACCGGGCCGGTGTTGCCGCGACCCATCATCAGGTCGACCCGGCCGCCGGACAGGTGCTGCAGCATCGAGTAGTCCTCGGCGATCTTCACCGGGTCGTTGGTGGTGATCAGCGTCGTCGAGGTCGAGAGGATCAGCCGCTCGGTCTGCGCGGCGAGGTAGCCGAGGTGGGTGGTGGGGCTGCTCGGCACGAACGGCGGGTTGTGGTGCTCCCCGGTCGCGAAGACCTCGAGCCCGACCTCCTCGGCCTTGAGCGCGACCTTGGTCATCGACTCGATCCGCTCGTGCTCGCTCGGCGCACGGCCGGTCGTCGGGTCCGGGGTCACGTCCCCGACGCTGAAGACACCGAACTGCATGGTCGCCCCTTCCGGTCCGACTGGTTGAACGTTGCACCAGTCCGAACGTGTCGAGGGCTCCTAGCATTCCCGATGGACGGGGTCTGCCTCTACAGCGTGTCGCCGAGGGGTGCGAGCACCTTCTTCCTGTCGTCGTAGGCGATGGTCAGCAGGTCCATCATCGTGAACCGGTCCGGCGCGCCCTTGCCGAGCGTGGGGCGCCAGTCGGGGTTGCGGACGATGGAGTTGCGGGAGCCCTCCATGGCGCGGTGGAAGGTCTCCACGACGATCCGGGCCCCGACGCCGGTGAGCTTGCCCTTGTTGAGCTCGGCCTCGCGCAGGACGTAGAACCACAGCGGGGTGTCGGCGGCGAACCGGTCCTTCTCGGCGGCGGTGAGCTCGCCGAGGTCCGCCCCGTCGCCGGGGCCGAGGATCTGCCGCTTGGTCAGGGTGGTGACCGGGACGCCCTTCTGGCGCAGCAGCCTGGCCATGTCCTGCCCGCTGGCCAGCTTCAGCATCCTGGCCCGTACCAGGTTGCGGAACGCGAGGTCCGCGGCCATCCGGCCGAAGCCGGCGCGCTTGCCGCCGAACGCCCCGTCGGGGAGGTTGTGCAGGTCGGGGGCGAGGAAGGTGTCGATCCGCCGGGCCAGGTTGAACTGCCCCGCCGGCGGCTTCAGGTCCTCGCGGCCGATCTTGGCGAACCGGTAGAGCCGGCGCCAGTCGGCGATCCAGTTGCTCGGCAACGCCTGCGAACCGCCGCCGAGGAAGCCGGAGGTCCCGGAGAAGTCGAACAGGAAGAACAGGAAGCCCTGACCGCTGGGGAAGGCCGCGTTCCAGTCGTACCGGTCCCGGATCATCGAGTGCCCCATCCGGAACGCCGCCACCGAGAACTCCACCGGCATCGTGGGCAGCTGCATCGGGTCCGCGCCCACCTCGAACACCTTGCGGCCGTTCCTGAACACGTCGTTGACGACCTTGTCGTCGCAGATCTTCGGGAGGTAGTCGGTGCGCAGCATCCACTGGTAGTGCAGGGTCACCAGCCGCCGGGCGCGCCGGAACCGCTGGTTGACCGGTACGCCGCTCGGCAGCCCGTCGACGACCCGGTTGTGGAACCGGATGAAGGCGAGGTGGGTCTGGGCGACCGCGAGGTTCTCGTCGTTGCGGAAGTCGGGGATCAGCGCCCGCCGCGGAGGGTCGTCGATGTCGCTGCCCCTGCGGGCCAGGTCGTACTCCGGGTGCGCGACCAGCACCCCCGACCCGACCTTCACGGTCCGCCCCGTCCTCAGGTGCCGGTCGTCCTTGTAGAACTCCGCCGACGCCGGGTCGGCCGGTCCCGCGCCGTACAGGCTGTCCAGGTCCAGCGCCGGCGACCGGCCCTGCTCCAGGGCGGCCGGTGAGATCGAGTCGCCCAGCGCCACGGTGGTCTCGTCGAAGGTCAGGTCGTGGTCGACGAACTGACCCAGGTAGGTGTAGCCCGCCGGGATGGTGCCGTTGCCGCCGGCGTCCTGCGACGTCATCGCCTTGGCGACCTTGCGCAGCAGCCCCTCGGGCAGCGTCTTGCCCCGCGGCCCCATCCGCGAGAACCGGAACTCCGCCGCCGCCGCCGCGGCCTGCGCCCGCTCCGGCGCGTCGTCCACCGGTGCGGTCCGGGGTGCGGTCTCCGGATCGCCGAACAGCCCCTCACCCACGATGAAGAAGTGCTCCCGCGAGTGCCGGGACGGGTGGCTCCTGCTGGTGCTGTCGTCGGGCATGACGACTCCTTCCGAGTGGACCCGGAAGAGCGGCCGTCGGCCGACCTCCCTCCCCAGTGGGTCAGCGACTCCGGGCAGCGTATCGCCGCGCGAGGCGACGCAGGTACGGCGAAACTGCCGATCCCCCGGCCGTTTCGGGTGAGTCCCCCGGACGGCGGCCCCCGCCTCTCCGGCGCGCTCGGTGATAACCGTCGCTTATGTCTCGATCGGCAGATTGCGGGTTCCGCCGAGAACTGCGGGTGTGATTGCCTGCACAGGCCCGTCCCCCGGCTCTCGAGGAGCTCCCGTGATCGTCCTCCACGCAGCGATCGCCATCCTGGCCGTCGTCCTGCTCATCATCGTGCTCGGTGTCGACCCGGTGATCTCCCTGGTCATCGGCTCGCTCTACCTCGGGCTGGCGGGCGGCCTGGGCTTCGAGGGCACCCTCACCGCGATCGTCGAGGGCTTCGGCGGGATCATGGCCGAGGTCGGCCTGCTGATCGGCTTCGGCGTGCTGATGGGGTCGCTCCTGTTCGCGATGCAGGCCCTGCAACGGCTGGTCGCGCTGCTGCTGCGGGTGCTCGGCGCCACCCGGCTGCCGTACGCGATGGCCGCGGTGATGACCTCCCTGTTCCCGTCGATCTACGTCGACGTCCAGCTCGTGCTCGGCTCGCCCCTGGCCCGCTCGGCAGCGCCGCAGCTGGGTCGCAACGGCCTCGGCATGATGGGCGGTGCGCTGACCGCCGGGATCCTGGTCGGCTACGTCTTCGTGATCCCGGGCCTCGGAACCATCTCGATCGCCGGCCTGCTCGACATCCCGCTGGCCACGATGCTGCTCTACGGACTGCCGATCGGCATCGTCACGGCGCTGCTCACCGTCCTGGTCTACGGCCTGCTCCTCGCGCGCGGCTTCTGGAACCCGGACACGGACGAGCACGCCTCCGAGGCGCTCCTGGAGGAGGAGGCGCTGGCCGAGCAGCGAGCGGAGGAGATGGACGGCGACGACGCCCGCTCGGTGCCGTCCCTGTTCGTCTCCCTGCTGCCGGTGCTGGTCCCGCTGGTCATGATCGCGTTCGGCGCCATCGCGGAGGCCGCGGGATTCTCGAACGACGTCATCGCCTTCCTCGGCAACCCGGTGCTGGCCCTGTTCCTCGGCCTGCTGGGGGCCTACGTCCTCGCCAGGCGCACGCTGGGCCGGGGCGCGACGGACGAGTCGCTCAGCAAGGGCTTCGACACGACCGGCCAGATCCTGCTGGTCACCGGCGTGGGCGGCTCGCTCGGCGCCGTCATCGGTGAGACCGCCCTCGCCGACGTCCTGGGCGGCCTGTTCTCCGCGGACGCCGGGCTGCCGGTGTTCCTCATCATCCTGCTCGCGTGGCTGGTGGCGGCCGTGCTGCACCTCGCCATCGGCTCGATCTCGGTGGCGGCCATCGCCGCCTCGGGCATCATCAGCCCGATCCTGGGGGAGCTCGACGTGGCGCCGGTCATCGTCGGCCTCGCCATCGGGGCCGGCGCGCTGTTCGCGCTGCAGGTCAACAGCAACTTCTTCTGGATGTTCCAGTCGCTGCTGGGGGTCTCGACGAGCGGTGCGCTCAAGGCACTCACGTTCGTGACCGCCCTGGCGTCGGTCGTCGCGCTGCCGCTGATCATGGCGCTGAGCCTGGTCGTCTGAGGCGGGAGGGGACGTGCGACCACTGGAGGGCACGACGGTCGTCTCGCTGGAGCAGGCGATCGCCGCGCCGTACGCCAGTCGGCACCTGGCCGACCTGGGCGCCCGGGTGATCAAGCTCGAGCGGCCGGGCGTCGGCGACTTCGCCCGCGGCTACGACACCCGTGTCGCGGGACTGAGCTCGCACTTCGTGTGGACCAACCGCAGCAAGGAGTCGCTGACCCTCGACATCAAGGACCCGCGCGGGCTCGACGTCGCCCGGCGGCTGCTGTCGTCGGCCGACGTGTTCCTCCAGAACCTGGCCCCGGGGGCCACCGCGCGGGCGGGGCTGGGGGCCGCCGAGCTGCAGCACGCCAACCCGCGCCTGGTGGTGTGCGACATCAGCGGGTACGGGATCGGTGGCCCGTACGAGTCGATGAAGGCCTACGACCTGATGGTGCAGGCGGAGGCCGGGCTGCTATCGGTGACCGGTACGCCCGAGGAGGTCGCCAAGGTCGGCATCTCGGTCTCCGACATCGCCGCCGGGATGTACGCCTACAGCTCGATCCTCGCCGCGCTGCTCGAGCGCGGCCGGACAGGACGCGGGGCGCACCTCGACGTGTCCATGCTGGAGGCGACCGTCGAGTGGATGGGCTTCCCGCTCTACTACGCGTACGACGGCGCGGAGCCGCCGCCGCGGGCCGGCGCCGCGCACGCCACGATCTACCCCTACGGCCCGTGGACCGCCGGGGACGGCGTCGTGGTGATGATGGCGATCCAGAACGAGCGGGAGTGGCAGCGGTTCTGCGACCGGTTCCTCGGCGACGCGTCCCTGGCGACGCGTGAGGAGTACGCCTCCAACTCCGCCCGGAACCACCACCGCGAGCAGCTGGGCGCGGTGATCGCTGCCCGGTTCGCCCGGCTGACTGGTGAGGAGGCGACCCGGATGCTCGCCGAGGTCCCGGTGGCGCACGCCCGGGTGAGCACGATGGCCGAGGTGTGGGACCACCCGCAGCTGGCCGCACGCGGTCGCTGGCACCGCGTCGCCACGCCGGCGGGCGAGGTGCCGTCGCTCGCACCGCCCGGACCCGTCACCGGGGCGCCGCGGATGGACCCGGTCCCGGAGCTGGGTCAGCACACCCGGACCATCCTCTCCGAGCTGGGGTACGCCGAGGCCGAGGTGGACGCACTGGCCGCCGACGGCGTGGTGTGAGCAGGATCGGGTCGTGGACATCCTGCAGCTGCGCTACCTGCTGGCCGTCGTCGACGCCGGCAGCCTCTCGCAGGCGGCGGCGATGCTGCGGGTGTCGCAGCCGGCGCTGAGCCAACGGATGACCCAGCTCGAGCGGGAGCTGGACGTCCGGCTGCTGGAGCGGGGGCCGCGCGGCGTCCGGCCCACCCGTGCGGGGCTGGACTTCTCCCGCGACGCCCGCCGCCTGGTCCGGCAGTTCGACCACCTCGCCGCGTCGGCGGCCGACCGGCAGGAGGTGCGCGGGCTGGTCGCCGTGGGCATCCCCTCCGGCGCCGCGGTCCACCTCGCGGCGCCGTTGCTGTCGTGGACGAGGGAGCACTGCCCCGGGGTGCGGCTGGAGCTGTTCGAGTCGATGAGCGGGTACGTCGAGGAGCTGTTCGGCCAGGGGCGGATGGACCTCGCCGTGGTCTACCTCGACGGCTCGGCCGGCCGTCCGGCCGACGGGCACCAGGACGTGCCGCTCTACGCCGAGGACCTCTACCTGGTCGGCGCGCCACCCGTCCGCCCGCCGTCCGACGACCGGATCGCGCTCCGGGACCTCGACGGCGTACCCATCGTCGCGCCGGGCACCCGGAGCAGCCTGCGTGCGCTGATCGAGCGGGCGCTGCGGGAGGAGCGCGTGACGCCGACGGTGGTCGCGGACGTCGAGTCGCTCGGGACGATGGTCCGGGTCGCCGAGCGCGGTGAGGCCTGCGCGATCCTGCCGCTGTCGTCGACGAGCGGGGCCGACCCCGCTCTGCCGACGCGGCTCCTCGAGCCGCGACTGACGCGGCACGCCGTGGTCCGCACCGCACCCGCGACCTCGGCGCCACGCGACGCCGTGGACGCCGTGCGCGGCGGCATCGTCGCCGTGACCCGGCAGCTGGCCGAGGACGGCTGCTGGCCCGGGATCCGGCCCGAGGGAGACCCGGCGTGAAGGCCCCCTCGACGTTGCTGTTCGTGCCCGGCGACCGTCCCGACCGCTTCGACAAGGCCGTGGCCTCCGGCGCCGACCTGGTGGTCCTCGACCTCGAGGACGCGGTCGCGCCCGACCTGAAGGACCCGGCCCGCGGGCACGTCGTCGAGTGGCTGTCGTCCGGCGGGCGCGCCGCGGTCCGGGTCAACGCGGTCGACGACCCGGCGCATCGCGCCGACGTCGGGGCGCTCGCTCCCTTCGCGGTGCCCGTCATGGTCCCCAAGGCCGAGCACCCGGCCTCCCTCGCGACGCTGGCCGGGGGACTGCACGACGACAGCCGGCTGCTCGCCCTGGTCGAGACCGCCTCGGGCGTGCTCGCGGCGCCGGCGCTGGCAACCGCGACCGGCGTCGACCGACTGGTCCTCGGCACCTACGACCTCGCGTCCCAGCTGGGTGTCTCGCCCGACGACCGGGAGGCGATGGCGGGCGCCCGGCAGGCCGTGGTGCTCGCCTCCGCTGCCGCCGGGCTGGCGCCTCCGGTCGACGGGGTGACCGGCGACGTCGCCGACGACGAGCGGCTCCGCGACGACCTGGCGTACGCCGTCCGGATGGGGTTCGGCGGCAAGCTCTGCGTGCACCCCCGCCAGGTGCCGCCGAGCCGGGAGGCCTTCCGGCCGTCGGCCGAGGAGGTGGCGTGGGCCCGCCGGGTGGTCGAGGCGGCCGAGGGCGCCGGCGCGGTGCTGCTCGACGGCGCGATGGTCGACAAGCCGGTGGTCGACCGGGCCAGGCGGATCCTGGCGGCGGGTCAGACCCAGTAGGTGTCGTGCTGCAGCATGAACGCGGCTCGCTCGTCGTCGGTCATGGTGGCGCCGTGGCCGAGGGCGTTCAGCGTCTCGAAGTAGTCCTCGCGCGGCGCCCCGGGCGTGAACATGAGCAGCATCCGGGCGTGGTCCTTGCCCCGGAACCCGTGCAGCCCGCCCTCGGGCACGTGCAGGAAGTCGCCGGCCCGGGCGGCGACCCAGTCGTTGCCGTCGTAGAGCTGCACGGTCCCCTCGAGGACGTAGAAGGACTCCGTGATGGCGCGGTGGAAGTGGGGGTCCGGGCCCGACTCGGTCTCGCCGAACGACCAGCGGTACAGGCCGTAGAGTCCGCCGGTCTGGTCGCCGGTGGCGAGGTACTCGCAGGCACCGCCGTTCTTGTAGACCAGCTCGGCCTCGGTGCCGTCCGGGCGCAGCCAGGCCGAGACCTCGCCGCCCTCACCGGTGTAGACGTCGTCGGGGTAGGGCCGGTGCAGCGGGTTGGGGAACGACATGGTGTGGATCCTCCGTCATCGGGTGGGCGAACGTCGAGAGGCGGCCGGTTCGGGCGCGCTGGGACCTGCCCCGCTGGGCGACCCAGGTCCGACCTGGCCCGCTGGGCGACCCAGGTCGGAGCGGCGGCGGGCCCATCGCGTCCGGCCCCACGGCCTCCAGATCGACAGCACGAGCGCGACCGCGAGCGCGGTGAACGAGACCACCGGGGGGTAGAGCAGGTCCTGGCCGCCGCGCCCCACCGCCTCGCGCACCTCGGCCGCCGTACCGGCGAGCTCCGTGGGGAGGCCGAGCGCGCCCGGCAGCAGGGCCACGAAGACGAGCGTTGTCAGCACCAGGCCGATCACGAGCTTGGTGAGCACCCACGTCCACTCCGTCAGCCGCCACCTCGTGCCGAGCCCGAGGAGCACGCCCGTGCCGAGCATGGCGACGGCGAGCACGGGGACCACCACGGGGATGACCAGCCTGACGGCGGTGTACGACGCCGCCACAGTCGCCCCGCTGCCGGAGGTGAGCCCGGCCAGCACCAGGACCAGCAGGCCGAGGTCGAGCCCCATCCAGCCGACACCGCACAGCACGTGCAGCGCCAGGACCGCCCGGCGCCAGGAGCGCGACAGGGTGAAGGAGGATCCCGAGCTCATGCCCCGCACGCTAGGCGCGCGCCGACGGACGCGCATCGGGGTCGACCCCGGGCCGACCCCGACCTCACCCACCCAGCGCGGCCTCGAGGGCGGCACCCACCCGGTAGAGCCGCGCGTCCTCGCCGTGGGCGGTCATCAGCTGGACGCCGACCGGCAGGCCGTCGCCGAGGCCGGCCGGGACGGAAGCAGCCGGGATCCCGGCGAGGTTGGCCTCGACGGTCCACCAGTCGGTGCGGGGCCGGGCGAGCGGGTCGGCCATGCCGGGACGGCCGAGCAGCGGTGCGGTCAGCGGGACGGTCGGGCTGACCAGCACCGAGCACACCTTGAGGGCGGTCGCGACGTCGGCGCGGATCTCCTCACGCACGGCCAGCGCCTCGGCGTGCTCACGGGTCCCGGCCAGCGAGCGCCCGAGGCGCAACCGGCTGGCGGCCTCCTCGCCGAGCGGTCCCCGGGCGGCGTGCTCCTCGAGGACCGGTAGCGCCTCGACGCAGGTGACCGTCACGTAGACGTCGAGCAGGTCACCGAACCGCGGCACCGACACCGGCAGCACCGTGGCGCCGAGGCCGAGCAGCGCGAGCCGCGCCGCCTCGAACCGCTCCAGCACCTCCGGTGCGTTCCGGTGCCCGGACATCGGGACGACGACGCCGAGGGCCCGACCGCCCAGCGGCTCCCGCGCCCCTCTCTCAGCGGCTGCCACCAGCCCGTCGACCCCTGCGATCACCTCGTGGAGCAGGGCCGCCTCCGCGACGGTGCGGGCGATCGGCCCGACCCGGTCGAGGCTCGGCGCGAAGTCCACCACCCCGGACGTCGGCACCGAGCCGTGGGACGGCGCGACCCCCACGACACCGCACATCGCGGCCGGTTCCCGGATCGACCCTCCGGTGTCGGTGCCGACCGCGAGCACGCCGTACGCCGCCACGGCCGCCGCCGAGCCGCCCGACGACCCGCCGGCGGTGCGGGTCGGGTCGTAGGGGTTGCGCGTCGACCCCCACGAGGAGGTCTCGGTCGAGGCTCCCATCGCCAGCTCGTCGGTGTTCGTGGTCCCGGCGACCACCCCGCCCGCGGCCCGCACCCGGCGGACCACCTCGGCGTCCTCGGTGGCCGGGCCGAGGCCCCGACGGGTCGCGGAGCCGCACGCCCACGGAGCGCCGCGGACCGCGATGTTGTCCTTGACCGCGACGAGCCGGCCGGCCAGCGGCCCCTCGGCCTGCGGTCCGGCCGCCAGGGCGTCCTCGTCGACGTGCACGAACGCGTGGAGCTCGTGCTCCCGGGAGAGGAAGGGGACGGCCATCACCTGATCAGCCGGTCGCGAACCGGCCGAGCAGGCCTGCCGGCACCCCGTCCAGCCGCTCCGCGAACATCCGCTGGTAGGCCAGCTCCTCCCGGCTCCGCGGCGGCGGCAGCGACCCGACCCGCCGTTCGGCCCAGTCGGACTCCGGGACCAGCTCGGCGACGCGCTGCGCCATCACGTCGGCCGTGCCGCTGCCGTCGCCGAACTGCTCCTTGGGCCGCCAGAGCAGGTCGTGCGGGAGCCAGCCCTCGAAGGCCTCGCGCAGCAGGGCCTTCTCCTCGCCGTGCTCACCGGGGAGCAGCCACCCGATCGGCACCCGGGCCGCCAGGTTGACCACGTCGCGGTCCAGGAACGGCACCCGCGCCTCGAGCCCGAACGCCATCGTCACCCGGTCGCAGCGCTGCAGGTTGAGGTGGTGCAGGCCGGACACGTTGCGGACCAGCTCGGCCCGCAGGTCCGCCTCGTCGATGTCGCGGTAGTGGGCGTAGCCGGCGAACAGCTCGTCGGCGCCCTCCCCGGTCAGCACCACCTTCACGGTCCGCGCAGTCGTCTCGGAGAGCAGGTAGTTGGGGACCGCGCTCCGCACCAGCGACGGCTCGTAGGACTCGATGCTGCGCACCACCTCCGGCAGCACCGCCACCACCTCGTCGGCGTCGTAGACCCGTTCGTGGTGCTCGAGCCCGAGGTGGTCGGCGACCCGCTGCGCGGCCGCCAGGTCGCTCGACCCCACCGTCCCGGCCGCGAACGAGTGCACCGGCCCGTGGGCATCGTCGCGGTGGCGGGCCATGATCGCCGCGACCAGGCTGGAGTCGAGCCCGCCGGAGAGGAACACCCCGATCGGTACGTCGGCCATCATCCGGCGGCGTACGGCGAGCTCGAGCGTGTCGCGCAGCCGCGTCGCCGCGTCCACCCGGTCGGCCAGCTCGGCGCCGGCGACGTGCAGCTCCCGGAACCGGCGCAGGCCGGACGTCGGCGTCCAGCGGTGGCCGGGCGGGAACTCCTCCACGCGGTGCCGGTGCTCGGCGTCGAACGCCCGGATCTCCGAGGCGAACAGGGTCACCGGCCCGAGCCGCACCCAGTAGAGCGGCTTCACCCCGACGGGGTCACGGGCCACGACGAGGTCGCCGTCGTCGTGGGCGACGGCGAAGGCGTACATCCCGCGCAGCTCGCCGAGCGCATCCGGGTCGTCGCTGATCGCCGCCGCGAGCGCGGCCTCGGAGTCGGAGTCGGTGCGGAAGTCGCGCGGCGACACCTCCCGCAGCCGCTCGTGGTTGTAGATCTCGCCGTTGACCACCGCCCAGTGCCCGTCGCCGGACGGCAGCGGCTGGTCCCCGGCGTCGAGGTCGACGATGGAGAGCCGGACGTGGCCGAGCCAGGTCGGCCCGACCTCGCGGGTGCCGCGGCCGTCGGGCCCGCGGTGCGCGATCCGGTCCAGCATCCGCAGCCCGAGCGCGGGGTCCGGCCCCGCAGGGTCGTGGACCACCGCGATCCCGCACATGTCCGGAGTCTAGGACTGGACGCCCCGCTGGACGGCGCGGCTAGCGTGGCGCTCATGGCCACCACCCCCACCCACCGGCTCAACGACGGGCACGACCTCCCGGCGATCGGCTTCGGCACCTACCCGCTCGACGGTGACGCCGGCATCGACGCCGTCGTCTCGGCGATCGAGGTCGGCTACCGGCTGCTGGACACGGCGGTCAACTACGGCAACGAGGAGGAGGTCGGCGAGGCGATCCGCCGCTCCGGCGTACCCCGGGAGGAGCTGGTGGTCACCAGCAAGATCCCCGGCCGCCACCACGGCTACGACGACGCCGTCCGGTCGACCAAGGAGTCGCTCGACCGGCTGGGCCTCGACCACCTCGACCTGCACCTGATCCACTGGCCCAACCCGAGCGTCGGGAAGTACGTCGAGGCGTGGCGGGCGCTGGTGGACCTCCAGCGCGACGGCCTCGTCCGCAGCATCGGCGTCTCCAACTTCACCGGTGAGCACCTGCGACGGATCATCGACGAGACGGGCGTGACCCCCGCGGTCAACCAGCTCGAGCTGCACCCCTACTTCCCCCAGGAGGAGATGCGGGCCACGCACCGCGAGCTGGGGATCGTCACCGAGTCGTGGAGCCCGCTGGGCAAGCGGCAGGCCCCGTTCACCGAGCAGCCGGTCGCGTCGGCGGCCGAGCGGCACGGCGTCGAGCCCGGCCAGGTCATCCTGAGGTGGCACGTCCAGCTCGGTGCCGTGCCCATCCCCAAGTCCGCCACCCCGCAACGCCAGCGCGACAACCTCGACGTCTTCGGGTTCGAGCTGTCCGACGACGAGGTCGCCGCCATCACCGCCCTCGGCCGTCCCGACGGCCGGCTCTTCGGCGGCGACCCCGACTCCCACGAGGAGATGTAGATGGCCCGGTACGGCGGTCAGTACGGCCCCGACGTCACGTTCCTCGGCGTCCCGCGCTGCGACCTCGACGACGAGGCGTCGTACGCCGACGCCGACGTCGTGGTGCTGGGGGCGCCCTTCGACGGCGGCACCTCGCACCGGCCCGGCACCCGCTTCGGGCCGCAGGCGATCCGGATCACCGACTACCTGCCCCACGACGGCTCCCGGCCGTCGCTGGCACTGCGCACCGACGCGCTGCTCGACCTGACCGTCGTCGACGCGGGCGACGTCGAGATGCCGCCCGGCGACATCGAGATCGCCCTGCCGAGGCTGGAGGCCGCGGTCGAGCGGGTCACCCGCGCCGGGGCGATCCCCGTGGTGCTGGGCGGCGACCACTCGATCGCCTTCCCCGACGCGAAGGGCGTCGCCAACGTGCTCGGTCACGGCCGGGTGTCGATGATCCACTTCGACGCCCACGCCGACACCGGCGACATCACCTTCGGCTCGCTGTGGGGGCACGGGCAGCCGATGCGGCGGCTGATCGAGTCCGGCGCGCTGCGGGGCGACCGGTTCCTCCAGGTCGGGCTGCGCGGCTACTGGCCCGAGCCGGAGACGCTGGACTGGATGGCCGAGCAGCGGATGCGTTCCTACGAGATGACCGAGATCGGCCGTCGCGGGCTCGAGGAGTGCCTCACCGAGGCGTTCGGCATCGCGACCGACGAGTGCGACGGCGTGTTCCTCTCGGTCGACATCGACGTCTGCGACCCCGGCCACGCCCCCGGCACGGGCACCCCCGAACCGGGCGGGCTGTCCGCACGCGAGCTCCTCGACGCCGTACGCCGGATCTGCCTCGAGCTGCCCGTCGTCGGCGTCGACGTGGTCGAGGTGAGCCCGCCGTACGACCACGCCGACATCACCGCGGCGCTGGCCAACCGGGTGGTCCTCGAGGCGCTCTCGGCCATCGCCCGCAAGCGGCGCGACGAGCGCGACGGCACCACCTGGGACCCCTCCCGCCCCCTCCTCGACCGCTGACCGATGCTCGACGCTTTCGGTAGTTCAGTGACAAGTGGCCCCTCGGCACGGCGAGTCAGGGGCCACTTCTCACTGGACTACCCCACTTCCTAGGCTGCCGTCATGACCCGGATCGCGCTGGCGTCGTGCGCCGAGCTGCCAGGACTGGACGACGAGGGGCAGCTGCTGCTGGGTGCGCTGCGGGACCGCGGGGTCGAGGCCGAGGCCGTGGTGTGGGACGGCGACGACGCGTGGGAGGCGTTCGACCTGGTCGTGCTGCGCGGCACCTGGGACTACGCCGAGCGGATCGAGGAGTTCCTCGCCTGGACCGACCACGTCGCCACGGTGTCCCGGCTGCTCAACCCCGCCCCCGTCGTCCGGTGGAACACCGACAAGCGCTACCTGGCCGGCCTCGAGAGCGCGGGGGTGCCGATCGTCCCCACCCAGTTCCTCGAGCCGGGCGAGGAGCCCCGCCACCGGTTCGAGGACGTCGAGCACGTCGTCAAGCCGGTCGTCTCGGCGGGCTCGCGGGACACGCTGCGGCTCGGCGTCCACCAGGTCGACCGCTCCCGCGCCCACACCGCCTCGCTGCTCCACCGGCAGCGCCCGGTCATGGTGCAGCCCTACCTTCACGAGGTGGACGAGCACGGCGAGACCGCGCTGCTCTACCTCGACGGGCGGTTCAGCCACGCAATGCGCAAGGGGCCGCTGCTCACCCCCGACATGGACCTGGTGGCCGACCTGTTCGCGCAGGAGGACATGTCGCCCCGCGAGCCGTCGGCCGCCGAGCGCGCGGTCGCCGAGGCGGTCCTCGCCGCCGTTCCCGAGGAGTACGGCGACCTGCTCTACGCCCGGGTCGACCTGCTGCCGAGCCCGGACGGGCCCCGGCTGCTGGAGCTCGAGCTGACCGAGCCGTCGCTGTTCCTGGACCACCACCGCCCGGCCGTCGACGTGCTGGCCGAGGCGGTGCTCCGGCGGTCCTCGGCCGGCTGACGCCGTTCCCCTCCCGCGACGGGATGATTTAGGCTAGCCTCACCTAACACGTCGAGGAGGCGGGATGTCCGGCAACACCGCGGCCGAGCTCGCGAGGACGACCGTGACCCGCGCCGGCTCGGTGCGGCTGGTGGGCCCCGCGACCGCGCGGACCGTGGTGCTCGACCACGCCGTCCGCCCCGACGGCTCCCTGGAGCTGGTCGTGGCCGCGACGGACGGGGCGGTCCCCGAGGTGGGGTCGGCGGACCCGCCGGTGGCCGTGGTGGTCACCGACGTCAGCCCGGTGCCCTCCCCCGACCGGGTCCGCGCCGAGGTCGGCCTCTGGGCCCGGCCCAGCGTTCCCGACGACCACGCCGGACGCCGGGTGCTGGAGTCCTGGGCCCGACACCGGCTGGTCGAGGGGGTCGGGACGAGCGAGCTTCTGCGCGACATGGGCGTGCTCAGGCTGACGCCCGTCGCGGTCCGGCTGGCCGCGACCTGTGGCTGCTTCGCGCCGGTCGGCGGGCAGGGCGAGCCGGTCGACCTCGCCGACTACCTGGCCGCGCGACCCGACCCGCTGTCACTGGTCGAGCACGAGTGGCTGGGCCACCTGGTCGCCTCCCACACCGCCGAGCTGTCGGCGCTGGGGCGGGTGGCCGCCGACTCCGACCGGCCCGTGGTCCTGCACGCGGTCGACCGGCAGGGCATGGTGTTCCGGCGCGACCCGAGCACCGGTCCGGGGTGCCTAGACGTCCGCCTCGACTTCGACCGCCGCGTCGAGTGCCTCTGTGCGGCGACCGAGGCCTGGAGCCGGCTGGCGCGCCGGTGGCTGGCTCCGGAGGACACCGGGCACGAGCGCTGACCCGGATCCGGATCGTCCGCCTCCGTCGCTAGCGTGGCGACGTGGCTCCCCACCAGCTGACGCAGCAGCAGGCTCGCCGGATCGCGGTCCGGGCGCAGCTGCTCGACCTCCCCCGACCGTCGACGGCGGAGCAGGTGCTGCGGCACCTGACCCTGCTCCAGGACGATCCGTGTGCCGCCGTCGTCCCGAGCGCGCAGCTCGTGCTCTGGAGCAGGCTCGGCCCGGGCTACGACGCGCAGTGGCTCGAGGACGCCGTCGACTCGGGCCGGGTCGTCGAGCTGCACCAGATGCTGCGGCCCGCCGAGGACCTCGCCCTGCACCGGGCCGGCATGGCGAACTGGCCGGCGGTCTTCGACCAGTACCGCGACATCCACGACGCCCTCACCCGCTGGGTCGAGGCCAACGACGACACCCGCTGCGACATCCTCGAGAAGCTGTACGACGAGGGGCCGGTCACGTCCCGCGCGCTGCCGGACACGACGCTGGTGCCCTGGCGCTCGGGTGGCTGGAACGACGACCGCAACGTCCGGATGCTGCTCGAGAACATGGTCGGTCGCGGTGAGGTGGCGGTGGCCGGAAAGGAGGGCCGCGACAAGCTGTGGGACCTTGCCGAGCGGGTCTACCCCGACGACCCGGTGCCCGACCTCGAGGACGCCCGTCGCGAGCTCGACCGGCGCCGTCTGGCCGGCCTGGGCATCGCCCGCGGGAAGGCGGCGGTCGTGCCCGGGGAGCCGACCGCCGTCGGTGACGCGGGCGAGGAGGCCGTCGTCGAGGACGTCCGCGGGACGTGGCGGGTCGACCCGGCGTACCTGGCCGACCTCGACGGGTTCGAGGGCCGCGTGGCGGTGCTCTCCCCCCTCGACCGGCTGCTCATCGACCGCAAGCGGATGGGTGAGGTGTTCGGGTTCGACTACCAGCTGGAGATGTTCAAGCCGGCCGCCAAGCGGCGCTGGGGCTACTGGGCGATGCCGGTCCTGGTGGGCGACCGGCTGCTGGGCAAGGTCGACGCCACGGCCGAGCGGGACCGGGGGGTGCTGCGCCTCGACGCGCTCCACGAGGACGAGCCGTGGGACCCGTCGGTGCGCGAGGACGTGTGGGCCGAGCTGGAGTCGCTGGCCGACTTCCTGGACCTGGTGCTGGAGGACCAGCGCCCCTGAGCACCCGCCACCCCGGCCTCGGCGCCGGGGCGGCAGGACCTCGGAGCGGACCGGACGGCGATCAGGTGGCGTCGGTCTTGCGGCGTCCCTGCCACCCGCTCCAGGCGAGGGTCACCAGCACCGCGCCGCCGATCGACCCGATGATGCCGCTGGGCCGGAGGTCGAGGCCGTCGCCGGCGAGCAGGCTGATCAGCAGGCCGCCGACGAAGGAGCCCAGGAGGCCCGCGACGAGCGCTGTGGTCCAGTTGATGCCAGAGACCCGGCTGCCCAGGAGGAGCTGGGCCGCGGCTCCCACGAGCATCCCGAACAGGATGAGACCGAGGATGAGCATGGCGTGACGCTACCGCCTCAGCGGCGCGGCGGAAGGCCGACGGTGCCGAGCAGCACGTCGAGGTGGTGGTCGAAGAGCCGGCGCGGGTCGGAGAAGGTCCCGGCGCCGTACTGCCCGAACACCTCGAAGCTGACCGCCCCGAACACCGAGGACCACCAGAGCATCCCCCGGGCGAGCAGCCACTCGGGGATCTCGACCCCGAGCTGGGTGCGCACCGCGCGCAGGTCCCGGCCGAGGGCCGCCGGGACCCGCACCTCGGGCACCTCGCCCACCGAGCCGTCGGCCCACGCCTCCGCGAGGAGGCGCGTCATCAGCGTCGGCACCCGCGTGCCGACCGGCGTGGTCTCCTCGCCCGGCGCGTGGTACCCGGGGACGGGCGTCCCGAACAGCAGGCCGTAGCGGGCCGGCTCGGCCAGCGCCCAGTCGCGGACGGCGTGCGCCGATGCGCACAGCCGCTGCGCGTGCGTGTGCTGCGGACGTCGCCGCCGTGACACTGCCTCGTCCACGCGGTCGGCCAGCTCGCCGTAGGCGTCCACCACCAGCAGGGTGAGCAGCTCGTCGCGGGTCCGGACGTAGCGGTAGATGGCGGAGGAGACCACCCCGAGGTCGCGGGCGATCGACCGGACCGACAGGTCCACCGGCCCGGTCGTGGCGAGCTGCTCCCGTCCGAGCCGCACGATCTCGGCCATCGTCCGCTCACGCGCCTGCTCCCGGGGTGTCGCCACCCGGCACATCGTGCTCCCTGTCGAGAACATCGTCAACATCTGTGACTGTCGCTCATAAATGTGAGCACTGCTCTTGCTTCTGGGACGGTTCGGTGTCACGCTGGACGGGATCGACCACCGCGTCTTCGGAGGACACCATGAGCACGCACCACACCGTGATCGGTGCCGGCCCCGTCGGCCGGGCCGTCGCCGAGCAGCTGGCCGGCGCCGGCCACGCCGTCCGGGTCCTCACCCGGTCCGGCTCCGGCCCGGACCACCCGCTCGTCGAGCGGCGGCGGGCCGACGTCGCAGGACCGGGACTGGCGGAGGCGGTGGGCGACGCGCACGCCGTCTTCCTGTGCCTCCACGCGTCGGCGTACGACGTGCGCGCCTGGCGGCGGGAGCTGCCGGCCCTCGAGGCGGCGGTGCTGCGGGTGGCCGCCGACCTGGGCGCCCCGGTGGTCTTCCCGGAGAGCCTGTACAGCTACGTCCGCACCGACCGGCCGATGACCGAGGACGACCCCCGCGACCGGGCCACCGGCAAGGGCGCGGTGCGTCGCGACCTGCTGCGGGCACGCGCGCAGTCACCGGCGACGACGGTGAGCGTGGTGGCCTCGGACTTCGTCGGTCCCCACGTCCGCGCCGGCGGCCACCTCGGCGAGCGGGTCGTGCCCGCGCTGCTGCGCGGCGAGCGACGCCGGCTGCGCGTGCTCGGCTCGCTGGACCAGCCCCACTCGTGGACCTTCGTGCCCGACCTGGCGCGGGCCATGGTGGTCGCCGCGGCCGACCCAGCGGCCGCCGGGCGGGTCGTCCACGCACCCACCGCCGGACCGAGGACCCAGCGCGAGATGATCCACCTGCTCGCCGAGACCGCAGGTGTCGGCACCCCGCCGCTCGGCGTCCTCCCGACGCCGGTGCTGCGGGCCGTCGGGCTCGCCCACCGCCAGACGCGGGAGCTGGTCGAGATCTCCTACCAGTTCGAGCGCCCGTTCGTGCTCTCGTCGACAGCGTCGGAGGCCCGGCTCGGCCTCCGGCCCACGACTCCCGAGGAGGCCGCCCGGCAGACGGTCGCCTGGTGGCGCGACGAGCTCGGCCTCGACGAGTCCTCCGCGGCGGTGGCGTGAGCGTTCAGAACCGCCGCGGCACGAACGTCTGCTCGTGCATCGGGGGCCGCACGTAGGGCTCCTGCCGCATCTCGGGCAGCACGACGACGTCGGGCGCGACGTCCTCGTAGGCGAACTGCGAGAGCAGGTGGGAGATGCAGTTGAGCCTCGCCGCGCGCTTGTCGTCGGAGGGGACGACGTACCAGGGCGCCTGCTTGATGTCGGTGTACTGGAACGTGGTGTCCTTGGCCCGCGAGTAACGGACGTAGAGCTCGTGCTCGGCCAGGTCCATGTCGGAGAGCTTCCAGCGCTTGAGCGGCTCCTCGTTGCGGGCCTCGAACCGCTTGCGCTGCTCCTCGAAGGACACCGAGAACCAGTACTTCAGGACGGTGATCCCCGACCGGACCAGCATCCGTTCGAACTCCGGGCACGAGCGGAGGAACTCCTGGTGCTCCTCCTCCGAGCAGTAGCCCATCACCCACTCGACGTTCGAGCGGTTGTACCAGCTGCGATCGAACAGCACCATCTCGCCGGCCGCCGGGAGGTGCTCGACGTAGCGCTGGAAGTACCACTGCGTCCGCTGCCGGTCGGTGGGCTTCGGGAGCGCGACGACCCGGACGGTGCGGGGACTCGTCCGCTCGGTGATCCGCTTGATCACGCCGCCCTTGCCGGCCGAGCCCCGGCCCTCGAAGATCACCAGCACCTTCAGGCCCTGTCGCTGGATCCAGTACTGGAGCTGCACCAGCTGCTCCTGCAGCTTCTCGATCTCGACGTCGTAGACCGAGCCGCGCAGCTTGCCTTCCTTGTTGTACCGCTCCGGATCGCGGTCGGGAGCGGCGTCGACAACAGCGTCGTCGGCACCCTCGGGCAGCGTGGTCGCGTCCATCGGCCCACCCTGCTCCCGCGCCGGTCCGCCGCGCAAGGGACGTCCCACCGGGACGACCACACGCGCCGCGAGGCAGTACGGTCACCCCTCATGGGGGACACCATCTGGGAGCGGCAGCCGCCGTCGCCCGCCGCCATCGATCATGCCCTCCGGGACGCGGCCGACGGCTGCGCCTGGCTCGAGGACGTCGCCGACCGGCCCCGTCACGAACCGCTGACCGCGAGCCACCGGACCGACCTCGCCGTGGTGGGCGGCGGCTACACCGGGCTCTGGACCGCCGTCCGTGCGAAGCAGCGCGACCCCGGTCGCCGGGTGCTGCTGCTGGAGGCGGCCCGGGTGGGTTGGGCGGCCTCCGGCCGCAACGGCGGGTTCTGCTCGGCCAGCCTGACCCACGGCGAGGAGAACGGCCGGTCCCGGTGGCCCGGGGAGATCGACGTCCTCGAGCAGCTGGGTGAGGAGAACCTCGCCGGCATCGAGCAGACCGTCGACGACTTCGCGATGGCCGTCGACTGGGAGCGGACCGGCGAGCTGACGGTCGCCGTCGAGGACCACCAGGTCCCGTGGCTGCGCGAGGCGGGCGGCCGGTTCCTCGACCGCGAGCAGGTCCGGGCCGAGGTGCACAGCCCGATCTACCTGGCCGGCGTGCAGTCCGACGACACCGCGCTGATCCATCCCGGCCGGATGGTGGTCGAGCTGGCGCGGGTGGCCGCCGACCTGGGGGTCGAGATCGTCGAGGACACCCGGGTCACCGGGCTGGAGAGCGGGCGCAGCGGACCGGTGCGGGTCCGGACCGGCTTCGGCACCGTCACCGCCGACCGGGTGGCGCTGGCCACCAACGTCTTCCCGGCCCTGCTGCGACGCGAGCGGCTGCGCACCGTGCCGGTCTACGACTACGCCGTGATGACCGAGCCGCTCTCGGCGGAGCAGCGGGTCGCGATCGGCTGGGAGGGGCGACAGGGGCTCGCGGACCCGGGCAACCAGTTCCACTACTACCGGCTCAGCGCCGACGACCGGATCCTGTTCGGCGGGTACGACGCGGTCTACCGGTTCGGCCGGAAGGTCCGGTCGGCCTACGAGCAGCGTCCGGCGTCGTACGAGCGGCTGGTCTCGCACCTGCTCACGACGTTCCCGCAGCTCGAGGGGATCCGGGTGACGCACCGGTGGGCCGGGGCGGTCGACACCAGCACCCGGTTCTGCGCGTTCTGGGCGCAGGGGCACCGCGGCCGGGTCGCGCACTGCGCCGGGTTCACCGGGCTGGGGGTGGGCGCCAGCCGGTTCGGGGCCGACGTGCTGCTCGACCTGCTCGCCGGCGAGGTGACCGACCGCACCGCGCTCGAGATGGTCCGGCGGCGGCCGCTCCCGTTCCCTCCGGAGCCGGTGGCGGCGATGGGCATCCACGCCACCCGCTGGTCTCTCGACCGGGCCGACCACCGGCAGGGACGCCGCAACCTGTGGCTGCGCACCCTGGACCGGTTGGGCCTCGGCTTCGACTCCTGACCGGTCGACGGGCTCCTCGGCCTCGTCGTACCCGGTATCCCTGTCGTCGTCCCCCCGACAGCACCACGCAGCTGTCGGGTGCGACGAAATGGGGCCGGGGCGGGGCGGGTCAGCTGCGGACGCGGTTCCTGCTGACGACCGTCTCGGCCGTGCCGACCAGGAGCACCGCGGCGACCACGGCGAGCACGAAGCCCAGGAAGTCGAGCTCCCAGATCGAGCCGGTGCCGAGCAGCCAGGCGATGGTGCCGCCGATGAGGGAGCCCACGGCCCCGAGGCCGAGCGTGGCCAGGATCCCGAGGTTCTGCTTGCCCGGCTTGATGAGTCGTGCGAGCGCGCCGATGATGAGGCCCGCCACCAGGAATCCGATCATGCGTCCAGCGTAGTTCGGGGCTGGTCGTCCAGGACCCCGGGATGCTCCCGCGCGAAGTCGCGCAGCGCCTCCAGCACCGGCCGGGTCGCCCGCCCGGTGTCGGTCAGCAGGTAGCGGACGGTGACCGGCGGACCCGGGGCGACGACCCGCTCGGCCAGGCCGTGGTCACAGAGCTCGCGCAGCCGCGCGGTGAGCACCGCGTCGCTGATGCCGGGCACGGCCGCGCGGACCTCGGTGAACCGCTCCGCGCCGTCGAGCATCGCCCACAGCACCGCTCCCGCCCACGCGCGGCCGAGCAGCGCGAGCGCGCGGTGGACGGCGTCGCAGTCGCCGTGGTCGAGCGGGCCGCGGGCCGTCACGCGATCCCGTGCCGCGCGAGCGGGCCGATCAGCTCCTGCTCCTCGTAGGCCAGGTGCGAGAGGAGCGTGTCGGTGAGCCGGTCGACGGAGTGCTGCACCGCGTCCAGGGCGTCCTCGCCGGAGGGTCCGGTGCCGTCGTCGGTGACCAGCCGGACCAGTGCCCGGTCGAACTCCTCGAGCACCTCGTGGATGACCAGGTGCTCGTGCTCCAGCCGGGCGAGCACCGGCCTGAGGCCGGGCTCGGTACGCCGCAGGTGCGGGAACAGGCTGTGGTCCTCGAGCGTGTGGTGGCCGGTGACGATGCGGCAGTAGGACTCGCAGTAGGCCCCGAGCGTCCAGCTGTTCTGCCGCAGGGTGGTGGTGTTGATGGCCGACCGGGCTACGCCCACGGTGAGACGGCCGCGACGTACCTGGTCGAGCAGGTCGCGCACCTGCGCCAGCTCGGAGCGGAGTGCGTCGTGGATGTCCACGAGGTGCTGGGCGTGGGCCTGCAGCTCGGGGGCGTACGACGCATCCACCGGCTCGTCGTGGGTCGGGCGGTCCGCCTCGTCCCAGGGGACGTCCCCCGCGACCGGGGCGTCGGGCGCCGGCGTGGCCCGGACCTCCAGGGCCTGGCGGGCCGGCACCCCCTCGGGCGCGGCCGTCGGCTCGGCGGACGGCGCCTCGCCCCGGGCGCGGCGGCCGCGCTCGGCGTCGACCAGCTCCCGGACCGCCGGGGCCACCTCGGTGGCCCAGCGGCGGACGGCGTCGGGGTCGTCGGTGCCGAGCACGTAGGTGCTCGTCCCCACCTCGAGGGTCAGCTCGGCGAGCTGCTCGGCCCACTCGTGCGGCCTCCCCTGCAGGAAGTCGGCGCCGGTGCCGAAGCGCCCGAAGACGTTGTAGACGCGGCGAATCGACGCCGGTGACCGGCCCGCGGCCAGGGCCGCCTCGTCGACGGCCGCCGACATCTCCGGCAGGTCCGGCGGGTCGGCGTACCCCATGCTGGGCACCCAGCCGTCGGCCAGCCGCCCGGTCAGCCGCAGCATCCGCGGCTTGTAGGCGCCGAGCCAGACCGGGATGTCGTGGGCGGGCCTCGGACCGGCGTGCAGCCCGACCGAGCGGTAGTGCTCGCCCTCGAAGCGGACGGTGCCGCCGGCCCAGTACGCCTTGATCAGCTGCACCGCCTCGTCGAGCGCGTCGACCGCCTCCTTCGGCGTACGGCGTGGCCCGCCGGCGGCGACGATCGCATCCCAGAACGCGCCCGCCCCGAGGCCGAGCTCGACCCGGCCCCCGGTGACCAGGTCGAGCGTGGCGGCGGCCTTCGCCAGCACCACGGGCGGCCGCAGCGGCAGGCTCGCGACGTTCGGGGCCAGCGTGAGGGTGCTGGTGCGGGCGCCGAGGACCGAGAGCAGGGTCCAGGTGTCGACGAACTTCGCCTGGTAGGGGTGGTCCTGCACCGAGACCAGGTCCAGCCCCTCGACCTCGGCGAGCTGCACCAGCCCCAGCAGGTCGTCGAGCCGCGCGGCCTCCGGCGTCGGGAAGATCCCGAACCGCAGCTCCTGCTCGTGGTCGGGCATCAGGCGGCACCCCCCAGCACGTCGGCGAGCCGACGGGCGGCCGCCGCCTCGTCGTGCCGGGACGACCGCTGCAGCGCCCGCGTCAGCAGCAGCGCGGCGTACGCGTGGCACGGGTCGCGGTCGAGCAGGTCGCGGGCCGCGTCGACCGCGCGGTCGAGCAGGGCCGCGTGGTAGTAGCTGCGCGCCAGCAGCTCCCGCGCCTCACCGAGCTCCGCCTCGTGGGGGTGGGTGTCGACGAGGTGCTGCAGCACGGTGGCCGCCGCGTAGTAGTCGCGGTGGTCGAACAGGTCGACCGCCCACCGCCACGTGTCGTAGGCGTCCAGCCTGTCCAGCATGGGCGCGACGTTCGTCGTCATGGTCCGGCTCCTCACTCTACCCCGTTCACTATGAAGGGCAGAGCGACTAACGATTCCGAAGCGAAGCCTATTCCGCGAGAGCGGTGCAGACGTCCTTCACGCGCCCCAGGTCGGGACGGTCCGCGGGATCCAGGGAGAGGCAGCCGGCCAGCAGGTCCGACATCTCCCGCGGTACGCCGTCCGGCAGGACGTCGGGGCGACGCGGCAGCCGGCGGTGGACCAGCGGCCACCGACGGCGGCTCTCCCAGGTGGCCTCGTCGCCGAACGGCAGCTCGCCGGTGAGGCACTCGTGGAGCGTGACACCGAGCCCGAACACGTCCGAGGCCGGGGAGAGCCCCTGCCCGAGCGCCTGCTCCGGCGACAGGTAGCCGCGGGTGCCCGCACCCGGCCGGCCCGCACCGGGCCGGCCGGCCAGGCTGAGGTCGAGGAGCACCGCCCGACCGTGCTGCACGACCACGTTGGCGGGCTTGAGGTCGAGGTGCAGCCAGTCGCGCCGGTGGAGGTAGCCGAGCACCGACACCAGCTGCAGCCCGAGCTGGGCGACGTCGGTGGCGGCGAGCGGCCGGTCCTCGACCAGGGCGCCGAGCGTCGCCCCGGTGAGCGTCTCCAGGACCATCGCGGGCGCCGGGACCTCGAACGCCGCCAGCCCACGGACCAGGTGGGGGTGCGCCAGCGAGGTGACCAGCCGCCCTTCCTGCAGCACCGACGCGACCACGCGCGGGTCGTGCCGGCGGTCCTCGCGCAGCAGCTTGACGACCACCCGGCAGTCGCGGTCCTCGTCGACCGCGTCGTAGGTGTCGAGCCTGCGGCCGTGCGCCATCAGCGCGACCACCCGGTACCCCGGCAGGAGCTCCTCGCCGACCGGGACCGGGGATAAGGCCTCGGCGCGCTCCCGGCCGATCACCGGACCGGCTCCAGGGGTCGGGCCGCCGGCCGCGGGTCCAGCGCGACCACGCGGTCGACGTAGGGGAGGACGCGCGGGTCGTGGGTGGTGACGACGACGGTCCGGCCGCGGTGGGTCGCGGCGTGCCGGAGCGCGGCGAGGAACCGGTCGGCCGCCGCGTCGTCGAGACCGGTCGTGGGCTCGTCGAGCAGCAGCACCGGGCCGTCCCGCAGGAGCGCGCGGGCCAGGGCGAGCCGCTGCCGCTGCCCGCCGGAGAGCAGCCGGCCTCGTTGGCCGACCCGGCTGGCGTAGCCGTCGGGGAGCGCGGAGACGAAGGCGTGGGCATCCGCCGCCCGGGCGGCCCGCTCGACGTCGGCGTCCGTGGCCTCGGGGCGGGCGAGCGCGATGTTGTCACGGACCGAGGCGTCGAGCAGCAGCGTCTCCTGGGGCAGCACGGTCACGGCGGCCCGGACCGAGTCGCCGGTGCAGCCGGCGAGGTCCTGGCCGTCGAGGCGGACCGTGCCGTGGTCCGGGTCCAGCTGCCGGGTGAGCAGCCGGACCAGGGTCGACTTCCCGGAGCCGCTCGGCCCGGTGACCGCCACCGCCTGGCCGGCGGGCACGTGGAGGTCGAGGCCGCGCAGCACGGGGGTCGAGGTGCCCGGATAGGCCGCGGTCACGCCCTCGAGCCGTACGTCGCCCGGCCCGGGACGCAGGGGGACCGCCCCGGGCCGGTCGGCGACGGGCGGCTCCTCGAGCAGCTCCACGACCCGCTCGATGCCGGCCGTGGCCGCGAACAGGCTGGGCAGCAGGTCCGACAGCTCCCGCACCGGCCGGTAGCACTGGATGAGCAGGGTGAGGAAGGCCAGCAGGCCGCCGAGGGTGAGCCGGTCGGTGGCGAGGGCCCAGACGCCGAGGGTGACGACGACCAGGATCCCGACCAGCTGGACCAGGTCGACCAGGGGCAGGAAGACGGCACGGACCTTGGACCCGGCGAGCTCCGCGCCGGCGATCGCCCGGTTCTGGCGGTCGTAGCCCGACACCGCGTCGTCCCCGGCGCCGTACAGCTGCATTAGCCCGGCGTTCCCGAGGCTCTCCTCGGTGACCGCCGACAGCGAGCCACCGCGGCGCCGTCGTTCGCGGGACGCCTCCTTGGTGAACCGGGCGAAGCGGGCCGAGACCCACCACAGCAGGGGTGCGGCCAGCAGCGAGACCAGGGCGAGCTGCCACTGCAGCCAGAGGAGCGCGGCGACCAGCATCACCAGTCGTACGACGGCACCCACACCGGCAGCGAGCTGGCTGACCATGAACCGCTCCACCGTCGCGACGTCGGTGGTGAGCCGCGAGATCACGTCGCCGAGCCGGCGCCGGTCGTGCACGTGCGCCGGCAGCGCCAGCACGTGGGCGAACACGTCGCGGCGCAGGTCGACGAGGAAGCGTTGCGAGATCCAGGTCGCGAGGTAGTCGTCGACGCCGGAGACGACGCCGGAGACGAGGTTGAGGCCGAGGTAGGCGAGCGCGAGCCAGACCAGCGGCCCGAAGTCGGCCGGCACCAGGACGTCGTCGACCAGCCGCTGGAAGAGCAGGATCTCCGCGATCTCGACGAGCGGCAGCAGCGCCAGCACCACCAGGCTCAGCAGCAGCCACCACCGCAGCGGCCGCAGCCGCGGCCAGAACCTGCGGAACACCTGGAGCAGGGTGAGTCCGGCGGCCTGCGCGACCAGGGGGTCGTCGTCGCGCTCCGGCCGCATCCACTCACCCAGCCGCTGCCAGGTCCTGCGCATCCCTGCCATCCTTCGCGGAGGGCGGGTGGGCGGCTCGTACCGGGAGCCACCCACCCGCTGCCCTCGTGTCGTCGGGAGCCGTCAGCTCGAACGGCTGCGGCTGCGGTTCCGACGACGCCGACGCCGACGCCGCCTCCGACGGCGGTCGTCGCTGGAGTCGGAGCGGGCGGCCCGCGCCATGCGGGCCGGCTGGAGAGCGGTCACGAGACCGGATGCGGCCATGGTGTCCTCCTGGTGTCCGACCGGGGCCTGTCCCCGGTTCGGCACCTACGTTCTCCGGCCGACGTGGGAGGCAGGTGAGGTCGGCATGAGAGGGCCCTCACGTGCCGTGGACACCGGGTCAGCCGCGGAGCGCCTCCCACTCGCTGCGGAGCAGACCGAACACCAGCAGGGTCGTCCACTCGCCCTTGAACCACTCGCCGTCGACGTACGTCGCCTCGTGCCGCATCCCGAGCCGGCGGACCAGCGCGGCCGACCCGGTGTTGCGCTGGTCCATCCGGGCCGAGACCCGGTGGACCGGGAGCCCGCCGTCGAAGGCGAGATCGACCAGAGCCGCGGTGGCCTCGGTCGCGAGGCCCTCCCCCTCGTGGTCCGGGTGCAGCACGTAGCCGACCTCGGCGTGCCCGTCGGCCACGCCGTGCCAGAACAGCACGAGGTCGCCGATCATGGCTCCCGTGTCGCGTCGCTCGATCGCCAGCGACAGCACCTGGCCCTCCGCGTCGATCACCGACCGGGTCCGCTCGGGGTCGCGGAACCGCTCGGCCATCTCCTCCAGGGTGCCCGGGCTGAACGGGACGTAGCGGCACACCTCCTCGATCGAGCGGTAGCGGTGCATGGCGGCGACGTCGGAGGGGCGGTCGAGCGGTCGCAGCAGCAGCCGCTCGGTCACGATCGGGTAGGCGGGCGCGAGGCGCGAGGCGTCGATCGCCATCTCGACCCACTCCTCGCCGTCCTCGGTGTGGCGGCCGGTCTCCCGGAAGCCCGTCTTCTCGTAGGCGCGCCGGGCCCGCGGGTTGCGGGCGAGCACGGCGAGCGTGAGCCGGCGCAGGCCGATGGTCCGCAGGGCGTGGTCGACGAGCAGGCCGGTCGCCTCGGTCCCGAGGCCGCGCCCGTAGTACGCCGGCCCGCGCAGCGCGATCCTGAGGTTGGCCGAGTCGGTGTCCGGGTCGTGCTCGTTCAGCACCACCTCGCCGGCGTACTCGCCGGTGGCCCGGTCGACCACCGCGAGGTCGAGGCGTCCGTCCTGGCTGGCTCGGCTGGCGCACCACGCGTCGATCTCCTCGCGCGTGAACGTCGCCGTGGTCGCAGTCAGGTCGTTGCCCTCGGGGTCGTGGACCAGCTCCCAGAGCCCGTCGGCGTCGGCCGCCGTGACCGGGCGCAGCACCACGTGCTCGCCGACGATCGTGGGCTTGCGCCACCGGCCGGTGACCTCCCCGCTCATCTTCGGGGTCCCTGTTCGAAGCGGAGCGGAGCGAGCATTCGAAGGGGGTGATTCATGCACGCTCCCCGATCGCCGACAGGATCCGGCGTACGGCGACGACGTGGCCGCGCGACCCGATCACGGCGGCGCGGTAGGCCCTCCCCCGCGCCCCCGGGAAGTCAGCGTAGGTCACCGCGGTGACCCGCGCGCCGTCGCCCCGCGGAGCGACGCGCAGGTCGAGCACGTAGTCGGAGAACCGGTGCCGACCCGCGAGGCTCAGCAGGTGGGGCGGCTGCTCCGCGGCGACCGCGAACCCGGCTGGCGGGTCGGTCGCGAGCAGCCCGGTGAGCCGGCTCTCCTCACCCCGGGCCAGCAGGTCGTCGACGAAGCCGCGGACCGCCGCCCAGGCCCTCCGGGGCGGCACCGGGAGCTCGACCGCGTGCTCGTCGACGTACGCCGGTCGCTCGAGGTCCTCGGCGGCCCGCCGGAACCCGTCGTTCTCCGTCGCCAGGGCCCGCCGCAGCAGCGGGGCGGCGAGCCGCCCCAGGACGGCGCCACCGTCGAGCACGTCGAGCACCAGCAGGTTGCGGGTGCCGCCCTCGACCTCGGACAGGTGGTGGCCGGCGACCATCCGCACTCCGGAGGTGGTGGCCTCCCAGACCAGCTCGTGCGGCGCCTCCACCGACCGCACCCTCCACACGGCCGGGCGTTGCCGCGGCTGGAGGACCCGGGCCCGGCTCCCCGTCCTCAGCGGGCCGTCGTCGAGCCGCTCGACGGAGGTCATGGTCGGCGTGACCGTCGGCAGGGCCTCGAGGTCCTCGGTCAGCGACCACACCCGCTCGAGGGGAGCCAGCACGTCGGTCTCGGCTGTCAGGCGCACGGGACCAAACCTAGGGTGCCCGGGACCGCTGGTCATGGACCCTCCGAGGGTCGGCCACGGGACCCTGGGTGTCGGCGGGCCGTCGAGGTTGCACCCGGGCATCGGCGGGCGTGGGTGCCACGATGGGGGGATGAAGCGGGTCCACGTCGAGGTCAGCGGCCTGGTGCAGGGCGTGTTCTTCCGCGACTCCTGCCGTCGGGAGGCGCAGTCGCGGCAGGTCTCCGGCTGGGTGCGCAACACCCGCGGCGGCACCGTCGAGGCGGAGTTCGAGGGCGAGGACGCCGAGGTCGACGCGCTCGTCGCCTGGTGCCGCAGCGGCCCCCCGCACGCCTCCGTCCAGCGCGTCGACACCTCCGACGTCCCGACCACCGGCTCCACCGGCTTCGAGATCAGGTAGGCCCGGCCGCGGAGGTCGAGGTGTGAGGCGCGCCGGCCCCCGCAGGTCGAGGTGTGAGGCACGCCGGCCCCCGCAGGTCGAGGTGTGAGGCGCGCCCCCGGAGGTTGAGGTGTGAGGCGCGCCGGCCCCCGGAGGTTGAGGTGTGAGGCGCGCCAGCGCCGAGCCTCGAAACCCCCGGAGAACGGGCAGGGCCGGGACCCACGGTGGTGGCCGCCCTGCGTCAGTGCGGGGGTTTCGAGGCTCAGGCCCGGGGGGCCTTCGCACCTCAACCTCCGGCCGCACGCAGGCGCCTCGCAGCTCAACCGCCGGCGGCGATCTCCTCGAGCTCCTCGGGTGTGAACGCGCGGAGCACGCAGAACTCGTTGCCGTCGGGGTCGGCCATCACCACCCAGCTGGTGTCGTCGCCCTGGCCCACGTCGGTCCGGGTCGCGCCGAGCCCTTCGAGGCGAGCGACCTCGGCGGCCTGGTCCTTCGGCCGCAGGTCGAGATGCCACCGGTTCTTCACGGTCTTGCCCTCGGGGACGCGGAGGAAGAGCAGGTCCGGCGCGACGCCGTCCTGCGGACTCCCCGCGGGCGGCTCGAGCACGACCTCGTGGTCCTCGTCGTGGGTGCGGCGCCACCCGAGCGCCTCCTGCCAGAAGGCGGCGGTACGGCGAGGGTCGGTGGAGTCGAGGAGGAAGCACTGGATCTGGAGGTCCGTCATGGCGCCAGCGTGCCAGCGGACGGCGCCCCCGGTCGCGCGATTTATCGGCGGGACGTCGCCGTCCCGGGTGGCTAGCCTCGGGCGCATGGGCGACGCCGACGTACGGACCGCGAACCCCGCGGACGCCGGGGTGGTGGGCCGCCTGCTGTGGGACTTCAACACCGAGTTCGACTCGCCGACGCCGTCGGCCGAGGAGTTCGCGACGCGGTTCGAGCGACTGCTGGCCCTCGACGAGGTGGTGGTGCTGCTGTCCGGTGACGCCGACCCGACCGGGTTCGCCTACCTGACGCTGCGGCCCGCGCCGTACTACGACGGGCCGCTGGCGCAGCTCGAGGAGCTGTACGTGCGCCCCGACCTGCGTGACCAGGGCATCGGCACCGCACTGCTGCAACGCGCGCTCGACCTGTGCCGCGAGCGGAGCGCCGGCGAGATGCACATCAACGTCGACGAGGTCGACACCGACACCCGCCGCTTCTACGAGCGGCACGGGTTCGTCAACGTCGCGCCCGGCACCGACTACCGGATGCTGTTCTACGAGATCGAGCTGTAGGCGACGCTGGACACCCCGCACGGCGCCCGGCAGGGTGCAGGACATGCACCCTCTCGGGCAGTCCGTCCTCGCCGCCGCCGTCCTCACCGCCACCGCCGCCGTGCCGGCCCCCGCGACCCAGGGTGCGGGCGGCACCGAGGGCCCCGGTTTCCGCGAGACCGTCGTCGACCCCGACCAGAGCTTCCGTGGCCTCGACGCCGTCGACGCCCGTACGGCGTGGGTGAGCGGGGGCAGCACCAGCGGCGGTGACGGCTCGGTCTGGCGCACCCTCGACGGCGGGCGGACCTGGGAGGACGTGAGCCCGCCGGGCACGGCGGGCCTCTCGCTGCGCGACGTCGAGGCACGCAACGCCGACACCGCGGTGGTCATGTCGGTCGGCTACGGCGAGGACTCGCGGATCTGGCGCACCCGGGACGGTGGCGAGACCTGGACCGAGACGTTCCGCAACACCGACGAGGAGGCGTTCTACAACTGCCTCGACTTCTCCCGGGGCGGCCGCCACGGCCTCGCGGTCAGCGACCCGCCCGCGAGCGAGGGCAGGTTCCGGGTGATCGCGACCCACGACTTCGGCCGCTCGTGGCGCGTGCTGCCGAGCACCGGGATGCCGGACTCGACCGGTGAGTTCAACTTCTCCGCCAGCGGCGACTGCCTCGTGGTGGACGGACGCCACGCCTGGTTCGGGACCGGCGGCGAGCGCGCGCGGGTCTTCCACTCCGCCGACCACGGCCTGACCTGGGAGGCCACCGACTCCACCCTCGCCGCCGGCGAGACCGCCGGGGTCTTCGCGCTGGCCTTCCGCGGGGCTCGCCACGGGGTCGCGGTCGGCGGCGACTTCGACCCGGCGGCGGAGGAGCCCGACGGCACGGCGTACGACACCGGGCACGGCTGGCGCGCGGGCGGCGACCTGGCCCACCTCGGTGAGGACGTCGCCTGGGTCGGCCGGCGGCTGCTGGTGGCGACCGGTGAGTCCGGCCCGGAGCTCGGCACCAGCATCAGCACCGACGGCGGCCGTACCTGGCAGCAGGTGAGCGACACCGGCTACCACACCCTCGACTGCACCCGCGACGGCTCCTGCTGGGCCGCCAGCGGGAACGGCCGGGTGGCGCGGGCGGGCTGACGGCGATGGGCGTCGGGGGAACCGTCCGCCTGCCGTCGACCCGTCGCGCGGCCGACGAGATTTCGCCGCTGCACGTGTCGATCCTGTCGGGACCTGTTCGTGGAGAGGGTGACAGGCACCCGCACCGACACTGGAGGAGAACCACCATGCGCACCCTGGTCGTCACCGAGTTCATGTCCCTCGACGGCGTGGTCGACAGCCCCGGCGGCGAGTCCGGGTATCCCCACACCGGGTGGACCTTCAAGGAGGTCCAGCCCGAGATGGCGGCGTACGAGCTCAAGTCCCGCGAGCAGGAGGAGGCCGGCGCGCTCCTGGTCGGGCGGGTCAGCTGGGAGGCGTTCCACGAGGTGTGGCCGACCATGAAGGAGTTCGAGCGCTACAACCAGATCCCCAAGTACGTCGTGTCGACCACGCTGGCGGAGGACGCCGTGGCCTCCTCGCCGTGGCAGCCGGCCACCCTGCTGCGCTCGATGGACGACGTCGCCGCGCTCAAGCAGACCGAGGGCGGCGAGATCCAGGTCCACGGCAGTGCCCGGCTCGCCCAGAGCCTGGCGGCGGCCGGTCTGGTCGACCGCTACCACCTGCTGGTGTTCCCGCTGCTCCTCGGGACCGGGGGCAAGAAGCTGTTCGCGGACGACGGCGCCAAGGCCAACCTGCGGCTCGTGGAGCAGGAGTCCTACGCGAACGGCATCCAGAAGCTCTGCTACGACGTCGTCCGGTGACGACGAGACCCAGGAGGACCACATGACCCGCGTCACTGCCGACATGGCCGTCTCCCTCGACCTGGTGGGCGCCGGCCGCGACCAGTCCCGCGAGCACCCGTTCGGCCCCCGGGTGGGCGAGCGGCTGCACCAGGCCTGGATGTTCGACCACGCCGAAGACCACGCCGACGAGCTCGCCGCGATCACCCAGGCCCGTGCGTACGTGATGGGTCGCCACATGTTCGGCCCCGACCGCGGCGACTGGGACCTGTCGTGGACCGGCTGGTGGGGACCCGAGCCGCCGTACCACGGCCCGGTCTTCGTCCTCGGCCGCGAGCCGCGCGAGCCCGTGGAGATGGAGGGCGGGACAACCTTCCACTTCGTGACCGACGGGATCGACGCGGCGGTCGAGCAGGCGAGGGCCGCGGCTGGCGGAGGCGACGTGTCGATCGCCGGAGGGGTGACCACCCTGAACGCCGCGCTCGCCGCCGACCTGGTGGACGAGCTGCGGCTCCACGTCGTCCCGTTCACGGTCGGCGAGGGCCTACGGGTCTTCGACGGTGTCCCGGACCTGTCGCTGGTGCCGGTCTCCGCCCGCGCCACCCCCGACGTCACGCACCTGACCTGGCGGCGACCTTAGGGCTCGGTCACTCCTCGAGGTCGGCGTCGTCCTCGACCACGCGCATCGCCGACTCCTCGGGACCCTCGCCGTCATAGGCGGCGTCGTCGCCGGCGGGACCACCGAGCACGTCCTCCTCTGCCGGGATGGCGTCGGGGTCGTCGCCACCGACCATCCGGGCGGCCTCCCGTTCCGCGCTGTCGTCGGGGGCGCCGTACGCCGTCCCCGACTCGTGCTCCTCCTGCATCAGCCGCTGGTCCAGCGTCTCGCCCTCCTCGGTGTCGAGGCCGACGAACTCCGAGCCCCGCGGCAGTCGGTCGGGCGGCGACCACGGCTCGTCGTCGCCTGCGCTGGGGTCGTCGAGGTTGAGCTCGGCCTCCTCGCGCTCCCGGGGGTCGAGGTCGTGCTCGCCCCAGTCGCCACCGTCGTTCCTCGCGTCGTCGACCATGCCCCCACCCTGCCGTGCCACCCCGGAGGGGACAAACGCCCGGTGGGGTGAAGCGGCCTCAGCCCCGGTCGAGGCGGGCGAGCTCGTCGGCGGTGAGCTCGAGGTCGGCGGCGGCAGCCGAGTCGATGATCGACGACGGCCGCTTGGCGCCGGGGATGGGGATCACCACCGGCGACTGGGCCAGCTCCCACGCCAGCGCCACCTGCTGGGCGCTGACGCCCCGATCGGACGCGATGTCGGCGAAGGCGGGGTGCCGTTCGGCGAGCTCCTTGGCGTCGGAGAGACCGCCGAGCGGGCTCCACGGCAGGAACGCGAGCCCGAGCTCCTCACAGACGTCGATCTCGGGCCGGCTGCTGCGGAACTTGGGGCTGAACTGGTTCTGCACGCTGACCAGGTGGTCGCCGAGCGCCTTGTGGGCGGCCCGGATCTGGTCGGGGTCGGCGTTGGACAGGCCGATCCGGGCGACCTTCCCGGTGTCGGCGATCTCGGCGAGGGTCCCGATCACGTCGTGGTAGTCGACGTCCGGGTCGGGGCGGTGGTGCTGCCACAGCGCCAGCTGCTCGACGCCGAGCCGCTGCAGGCTCTCGTCGACGGCGCGGTGCAGGTGGCCGGGCGTGCTGTCGGTCTCCCACCGGCCGCCGTCGGCGCGGACGTGACCGCCCTTGGTGGCCAGCAGCACCCGGTCGCGCACCCCGAGCTCGTCGAGGATCGAGGCGATCAGCCGCTCGTTCTCGCCCTGCGCACCGGCCCCCTTCTCCTCGCCGGGACCGTAGGCGTCGGCGGTGTCGAACAGCATCACGCCCGCGTCGAGCGCGGCGCGCACCGTGTCGAGCAGCTGCTCGCGCGGCTGGGTGCCGGTCTGGTCGAAGGTCATCAGGCCGAGCCCGATCGCCCCCACCTCGACGCGTCCGACGGTGTCGTTGCCGATGGTTCGTGTCTGCATGCTGTCGACCCTACGGACTCACCCGGAAGGACGATCTCGCGTCGGCCACGCCTCGGACGCTCAGCCGGCGGCCCGCTGCTCGAGGACGCTGAGGTCGCGCTCGGCGAACTTCCGGTGGTGCCACTCCTCGTTCAGCACGGTCAGCAGCGCCTCGCGCACCGGGTAGGCGTCGGGCGGTGGCCAGCCCGGGCCGTCGACCGGCTCGGTGTGCCCCTCGAGCCGCTCGGGCGTCAGCTCGTCCAGCACCCGGCGTACGGTCGCCCACCGGTCGGCGCGCAGCGCCAGCACCACGTCGAGCGAGGGCCGCGCCTCACGGTCCCACGGCACGTCGGGGTGGGGCTCGGCCTCGTCGAACGGCAGCGACAGGGCGTCGAACGGGAGCGGGTCGCCGAGGACCACCCGGTTGACCCAGACGTCCGTGGCGTAGACGAGGTGCCGCAGCGTCTGGATGAACGACCACTCGTCGTCCACCGACTCGTGCAGCTGCTCGGGGCGGAAGGTCCGGGCGCGTGCGACCGTGCCGTCCCAGAGCCGCTCCAGGACGGTCCAGGCCTCACGGAAGCCCTCGGGATCGGTGGGTCGCATCTTCGCCCGCTCCGGCTCACGCCGGTCCAGCTCGGCCTCGATGAGGGGGCCGACGTCGACGCCGTTGATGGTGAGGTCCTCGATCTCGCCGTCGATCTCCACCCGGCCGAGCAGCACCCCGCGCAGCCGGGTGTCGCAGAGGTCGACGTTGCGGAACCGCGCGCCCACCAGGTCGACCTTGCGGAACTCGACGCCGGACAGGTCCGCGTCGTGGATCCGCGCGCCCCGCAGCAGCACGTGGTCGAAGGTGGCTCCGCTCAGGTCCTGGTCCCGGAATTCGGTCATGCGGGGACCCTAGGAGCTGAAGCGGACGGAACCCTTCCGGATCCGGTCCTAGGCTGTGCGGCGTGCCCGACACCAGTCCCACCGCCCGCGCCCTGCGCGCCCTCGAGCTGCTGCAGGCACGTCCCGGCATCACCGCCGACCAGCTCGGTGCCGCGCTGGGGGTGACCGAGCGGGCGGCACGGCGCTACGTCGCGATCCTGCGCGAGGCCGACATCCCGGTCGAGTCGGTGCGCGGCCCGTACGGCGGCTACCGGGTGGGTCGTGGGCTGCGGCTGCCGCCGCTGGTCTTCAGCGCGACCGAGGCGCTGGGCCTGGTGATGGCCGCGCTGGACGCCCACCGCGACCCCGACGACGTCGACGACCCGGTCGGCAGCGCGCTCGGCAAGATCGTCCGGGCGCTGCCCGAGGCGGTCGCCGCGCAGGCCGAGGCGGTGCGGCGTACGGCGGCCCCGGCACCTGACCGGGGAGCCGCCCGGCCCGACCCCGGCACCACCACGACGCTGGTGCGGGCGTGCGGCGAGCACCGGCTGCTCCGGATCGGCTACCGCACCGAGTCCGGCCGGGCCTGGGAGACCGAGGTGGAGCCCTGGGCGGTCGTGGTCCGCCACGGCCGCTGGTACCTGCTGTGCCACCGCCGCGACCTCGACGCCCGCCGCGCCTACCGCGTCGACCGGGTCACCAGCGCCGAGGTGCTGGTCGAGCACTTCCCCCCGCCGCCGGCCCTCGACCCGGTGCAGGAGCTCGAGGACCACCTCGCGGCCGGGTGGGAGTTCGCGACCGAGGTGCACGTCGCGGCCTCCCCCGAGGCGGTCGCGCGGATCCTGCCGCGCCACCTCGGACGACCGGTCGCCGACCCGGACGGCGGCTGCCGGATCGAGGGCAGCACGAGCAACCCCGCCGAGTACGCCGAGGACCTCGCCCGGCTCCCCTATCCCTTCCGGATCCTCGGGGGACCCGAGCTGCGGTCCGCCTCCCAGGCGCTCGTCGACCGGGTCCTGGCCGCTCTCGAGTGATTCAGCGGCGGGGGTCGGGGACTCGCCGGAGCTGGTTGCGGAGCAGCGACTGGGGACGCTGCTGCTCACCCTGCAGGGCACCGAGGACGACGAGCGATCCGGTCAGCGCCGGCAGGGCCCACTGCGTGTAACGCAGCCGGCGCTGGGTCGCGGCGAGCTCCTCGCTGTTGTCCGAGGCCGGCTCGGTCGTTCCCCGAGGCCCCTCCTGCCGTCGACGCCCGGCCTGCTGGCCCAGCTGCTTGTTGTAGAGCGAGAGTCCCACGGCGGCCCCGGTGAGAGCGGTCTTCACCACCGTCACGGCCCTGGCTCCCGGCTGCGTGGCGATCCGCGCCTTGTTGGTCGCCAGCAGGCCGGTGCCCCCGACGAGGTGTGCGCCGACCGCTGCCGCGTCGAAGGGCTGCCACTTCTTCCAGCCGATGCCGGCGAGCCGCAGCCGCTCCTGCGGGTCGTGGGCAGCCGCCGCAGCCCCGTTGAGGCCGACCGCCCCCATCAGGGAGCTGCCGAACCACGCGGCGAGGCCGACGTCGTGCAGGCTGCGGACGAACGTGTTCTTCTCGGACACAAGGTCTCCCTCCGTCTGGGTCCTGACCCGTCGCGTACCCGGTGACCCGGCCCGGCATTCCCCGGCCGTTTGGTGTCGACCGGTAGGCAGTCCTCGTGCGCAGGACTCGGGATACCCACCGGTGAGCCGGGCCCGGCTGCTCGACGTCCGCGTCCCGCGTGACCCTGCGGGACTGGTGGTGCTGATGCACGGTGGCGGAAGCCGTGGCGACGGCGTTCCGGTGAGTCCGACCCAGCTCTCGGTGGTCCGGATGTACCCCATCGCCCACCGGGTCGCCCGCGCGGGACGTGGTCGGCTGGCCGTGGTGCGGCTGCTCAACTCGACGCGGGGATGGGACACCGACCGCACGCCGGTGCACGACGCGCGCTGGGCTCTCGACCGCATGGTCGAGCGGCTCGGCACGGCGGTGCCCACCTGCCTGGTCGGCCACTCGCTCGGCGGCCGCGCCGCGCTCCTCGCGGCGGACCGCCCCGAGGTGCGGAGCGTGGTGGCGCTCGCGCCGTGGGTCTACGCGGACGACGGGCGCCGCGACCTCGGCGGACGCCTGGTTCTCCTCGTCCACGGCACCGACGATCGCATCGCCGATCCCGGCCGGGCCCGCGCGGTGGCCCGCGACCTGTCGCGCACGGCACGCGTCGGCTTCGTGTCGGTGGCGGGCGGTCGTCACGCCATGCTGAGACATCACGGCCGGTTCGACCGCTACGCCGCCCAGTTCGCGGCGGCGACCCTGCTGGACCACCCAGTGTCGGGGCCGGTGGGTGAGGTGATCGGCGGACGGACCTGGGTGGAGGGGTGAGTCAGCGGCTCGCGACGCGTTCCGCGAGGCCGGCCGCCAGCCCACGGACGGTCAGCCAGTCGAAGGCGTCGCCGACGGTACCGACGAGCCGCGGGTGCCGCACGGGCCCGAGCCGGAGCCGGAGCTGGAGCCGGGCGCCGTCGTCCCGCGCCTCGAGGCAGAGCGCCCAGCTGACGTCGGTGCGGCCGCGCCGCGAGGTGTGGACCAGGGCGCGGGGCGGGTCGAGGAGCGCCACCTCGAAGGTCTCGTCGCGGCCACCCCAGTCGGGGATCACGTCACCCACGGCGAGGTCCTGCCACCGCGGGTCGAGGCGGCGCAGGGCCCGGCGCGAGCGCGGCACCCAGCGCTCCACCGACCGCGGGAGGTACCAGCCGGCGCGGCGCTTGCCGAGCTGCACCAGCCACGGCCACACCTCCTCCGGCGGGGCGGGGAGCGTGCAGGCCCGGTCCATCACCACGACGGCGTGCGGCACCAGGTCGTCGCCCGGCAGCGCCCGGACGACCTCGCCCGGGGTCGGCGCGATCACGCCGGTCATCGCCGGGGCCCCCGTCCGAGCCGGAACGCACTGAGCGCACCACGGGCGTGAGTCATCGCAGGTCGAGCCGCATCAGCACCCGCGGGAACCCGCCCGAGACCGCGTCGGTGCGGGAGGCGAGCACGAAGCCGGCGTCCTCGAACAGCTTGCGGGTGCCGACGTAGGCCATCGTCGGGTCGACCTTCCGGGTCCCGTTGTCGGCGGGGTAGCCCTCGACGGCGGGCGCGCCCTGACTTCGGGCGTAGTCGACGGCGCCCCGCAGCAGGTGGTGCGAGACGCCAAGGCCGCGGTGGCCGGGCCGGACCCGGAGGCACCACACCGACCACACCGGCAGGTCATCGACGTGGGGGATCTTCGTCGAACGGGCGAACGGCAGCTCCGACCGGGGCGCGACCGCCGCCCAGCCGACCACGTCGTCGCCGTCGTAGGCGAGCACGCCGGGCGAGACGGGCCGACGGGTGAGGTCCTCCACGTAGGCCCTGCGGTCGGTGCCGGTGAGCTCGCGATTCGTCTTCGCGTCGATCCGGTGGCTCAGGCACCAGCAGACGTTGGCGTCGGGTCGCTTCGGGCCGACCATCGTCGCCACGTCCGGGAAGCGTGCGTGGGTGGCGGGCCGCACCCCGACGGTTCCCGAGGAGGGCGCTCTGCGTCCGTCTCGGCGGGTCATCCGTCACGCCCCCCGAGGAGCATGTGGACGTCGATGACGTCGCCCTCGCCGATCGCCTCGGCCCGGCGTACGGCGTCCTTCAGGGGCACCAGGTAGCGGCCGTCCTTCGGGAACAGCGAGGTCTCCCAGACGGTGTCGCCGACGGTGACCCGGGCCGGGATGACGCCCCAGCCGTAGGTCAGCATCGGGGAGGCTTCCTTGATGTCGTCGCTGTCGTCGTCGGGGACCGCGACGTAGAAGTAGGGCGCGGGACCGCGCCACTCGAAGACGTCACCGCTGAACACGAGCTCCACACGGGCAGTCTGCCTGCTCCCGGTGACGCGCACCCGGGACGGCGCTCGTCGCGCCGTCCCGGGCCGGTGGTCAGCTGCCGCTGAGGCGGCGCTTGAGCTCGCTGCCGGGCTTGAAGCCGGCGGTGGTGCTGGCGGCGATCTGGATCTGCTCGCCGGTCTGCGGGTTGCGGCCGGTGCGGGCGGCGCGGTGCCGTGCCTCGAACGTGCCGAAGCCGGCGATCGTCACCTTGTCACCACCGGCGAGGGCGGCGGCGATCGTCTCGAGGACGCCGTCGAGCGCCCGGTCGGCGTCGGCCCCGCTCAGGCCGGCGTGCTCGGCGACGGCGTTCTTCAGCTCGGTGCGGTTCATGAGTCCCCTCCATCTGGTTCGTGGACGCCTCCCGACGTTAGCGGACCCGGACCACGGCGAGGTTCCCGGTGCCCGACGCGCCGCGGAAAGGGCCCGTCGACGGGTCGCCGCGGCCACGTCGTGGGCACCCCGCTTGCGGTCGCTCGCCGGACGTGGCCACGATGGCCGGTGGCCGACACCTCGGGAACGGTCTTCCTGGTCCTCCCGCGGGCACCGGCCCGGCGTACGCCCCACGGAGAGGACCCCATGGCCACCCTGCCCGCCGACACGAGCGCACTCGCCTCGAGCACCTACGCCGTCGTCGCCCGGCGGCTGCTGCCGCTGCTCGGGCTGTGCTACTTCCTGAGCTATCTCGACCGGACCAACGTCGCCGTCGCGGCGCTGACCATGAACGAGGACCTCGGGATCAGCGCCGCGGCGTTCGGCCTCGGCGCCGGCCTGTTCTTCATCGGCTACTTCGTCTTCGAGGTGCCGAGCAACCTGATCATGTACCGGGTCGGCGCCCGGATCTGGATGGCCCGGATCATGGTCACCTGGGGGATCGTCGCCGGCGCCCAGGCGCTGGCCGTCGGGGAGACCAGCTTCTACGTCATCCGGATCCTGCTCGGGATCGCGGAGGCCGGGTTCTTCCCGGGGATGATCCTCTACCTGACGTTCTGGTTCCCCGCGGACGCGCGGGCGCGCGCCGTCGGCTGGTTCATGGCCGCCGTCCCGCTCTCCACCGCGATCGGCGCTCCCCTGGGCGGCCTGCTCCTCGGCCTGGACGGCGTCTGGGGCCTGGCCGGCTGGCAGTGGCTGTTCATCGTCGAGGCGATCCCGACGATCATCCTGGGCTTCCTGCTGCTGGCCTGGCTGCCGGACAGGCCGGCCGACGTCGACTGGCTGTCACCTACGCAGAAGGACTGGCTGGAGTCGCGGCTCGCGCAGGAGGACTCCGAGAGCGAGGGTGGCCACCTGACGGCGTGGCGGAGCCTCGGCCACCCGCGCGTGCTGACGCTCTCGCTGATCTACTTCGCGATCGTCTTCGGGCTCTACGGGATCGGGTTCTGGCTGCCGACGATCGTCAAGGAGAGCCTCGGCATCGCCGACAACCTCGACGTCACGCTGCTCACGGCGGCGCCCTACGTCGTGGGCGCGGTCGCGATCGTCGTCGTGGGCCGGTTCGTGGACCGGGCCGGGAGACCGGGCCGGATCACCACGGTCGCGATGGCCGTCGGTGGGGTGGCACTCGCGGCCACGGCGTTCGCCTCGACGCAGCCGTGGGTCGGGTACGCCGGCCTGTTCGTGTGCGCGGTCGGCGTGATGGCGTCCTTCCCGGGCTTCTGGCGGCTGCCGACGGCGTTCCTGACCGGCGCCGCCGCGGCGGCGGGCATCGCGGTCGTCAACTCGATCGGCAACCTCGCCGGCTTCGCCGGCCCCTACTGGGTCGGCTTCCTGACCGAGACCACGGGCGCCGCCCGGTGGGGCCTGGTGTCGATCGGCCTGGTGATGGTCGCCGGAGCCATTGCCGTGCTCGTCCTCAGCCGCGACCGGAGCCCGGCGACCTCACGACGCTGACCGCTACGGGTGGCGAGGTGACCCTGGCCGCCGACACCGTCGACCGCTCCGTCGTCGGCCAGCTCGCAGCCGATGGCACCGTCGGCCGGGGGCACCGCACGCCCGACTCGTGGTGCTCGCCGTTGGTGGCCTCGGAGGTCGCGTGGCCCAGGGCAGCACCGGCCGGTCCGACCACCGCTGCCCCCGATGCACCGTCCCGTGCCGGCCGGTCATCCTCGCCCCGGTCCCGGCCGGCCCGACGCCGGCGGGGACAGTGCCCGAACCCGAACCGCCGCGCTGGGACCTGCCCCGCTCAGCGACCCAGGTCAGAGCGCGCGCGAGGGACGCTCAACCGGGACGGCGGTCAGCCGAGCTGGGCGTCGAAGAACCGGACGGTCCGGTCCATGGCGGCGAAGAACGCCGGCCCGAACGCGTGGCCGTCGTCGTACCACTGCAGCCGTGAGTCGACGCCGGCCGCGACCAGGGCCCGCTGGGTGGCGGTCGCCCACGGCGGCGGGCAGGTGTCGTCGAAGCGCCCGTGCACCATCAGCACCGGCTCGGTGATCCGGTCGAAGTACGGGCGCGAGGAGTTCTCCCGCCAGAACTGCGGGTTCTGCGCCGGGGTGCCGTGGCTGACCATCGCGGAGTCGGACGGGTCGCCGCGGATGAACTGCCGGTAGTTGTCGGCCTCCCACGACGACACCGACGCCCAGGGCGCCGCCGCCCCCACCAGCCCGGGCTCGGCGACCAGGGCCTTGAGGATCACGCCGCCGCCCATCGACCGGCCGAACAGCGCCACCCGGTCGTCGTCGACCGGCACCTCGCGGGAGGACCGGAGCGCCTTGACGGCGTTGATCACGTCGGCGGTGTAGCCCAGCCGCATCTCGCGCTGGTAGTCCGGGTCGTCGTCGGACGCGGCGTGGTTGCGGTAGTCGACGTGCAGGGCGATGTAGCCGCGCCCGGCCAGGTAGCCGCGCTCGCGGGTCATCCCCTGGCCGCGCTCGTAGATCGCCGGGTCGATGTAGCCGTGGGCGAGCACCACCGCCGGGAACGGCCCCCGGCCGGTCGGCACGTTGAGCACACCGCTGATCGTCCAGCTCTCCTCGCCCTGCTGGTCCGGGCCGGTCGTGCTGCGGCTGCGGTAGGTGACGTCGTACGACGTGTAGTCGGCCGTCTGCTCGCGGACCGCGCCGAGGCGCAACCGGTCGCCGCGGTGCCGCTGCTCGGCCAGACCGAGCACCGACACCGGTCGGACCGGCTCGGCGTCGATGGTCGCGCCACCCTCGGACGGCTGGCCCTCGGGCGACGGTGCCGCGGTGCCGGTGGGACCGGCGCCGTCGCTCCCCGCAGGACGGGCCCCGCCGGCCTCCTCGGTCGTGCTGCACCCCGCGGCGACCAGCGCCAGCACGAGCAGCATCCCGCCCGGTCGTCCTGTCCGCGAGTGGGTCCGCACGATCTCGCTCCCGTCGGTGGCCTCGCCCCATTGTCGTCGAGCCGCCAAACCCCCCTCGGACGACAATGGACACATGCCCGAGCTGCCGGAGGTCGAGAGTGCCCGTGCCGTCGTCGAGGCGGGCGCGCTGGGCCGGGAGATCGCCGACGTCGACGACGAGGACACCTGGGTCTGCCGACCCCACCCACCGGGCGAGATCCGCGACGCGCTGGTCGGGCAGGTGCTGACGGCCGCCCACCGGCGGGGCAAGGCGATGTGGTGCGACACCTCCGGAGCGGCGGTGCTGGGGCTCCACCTCGGCATGAGCGGCCGACTGGTCGTCACCGACGCCGGAGGCGAGCCGGTGGAGGGCGGCGACCGGGTCCGGGGCCTCAGCGCCACCGACCCGGACCGCGACCCGGCCTGGGACCGGTTCACGGTCCGGTTCACCGACGGCGGCGTGCTGCGGCTCTTCGACAAGCGCCGGCTCGGGCGGGTCCGGCTCGACCCCGACCTGGGCCGGCTCGGACCGGACGCCGGTGAGGTCGGGGTGGCCGAGTTCCGGGAGCGGATGTCGCGCGGCACCGCCCCGGTCAAGGCGAGGCTGCTCGACCAGGGCGTGGTCGCCGGTGTCGGCAACCTGCTCGCCGACGAGACGCTGTGGCAGGCGCGCCTCGACCCGCGACGCCGCGTCGACTCCCTCGACGCGGACCAGCTCACCGCCCTCCACCGCGCGCTGCGCCGGGCGACGCGCCGGGCGATCCGCCGCGGCGGGGTCCACACCGGCGAGCTGATCGGCCACCGTCGGCCGGGCGACCACTGCCCCCGCTGCGGCGGCGCGATGGAGCGCGCGACGGTGGGCGGTCGTACGACGTGGTTCTGCGCCGTGGAGCAGACCTGACCCGTGTCAGCCGGGCTGGTCCCTGACGAGGTGCAGCAGCGCGTCGCTCCCGGTGTCGATGAGCGCGTACCGACGCGCGCCGTCCCGTCCGTGCAGCACGAACACCGACCGTCGGTCGTTGCGGTCCTCCAGCTCCCACCAGCCGTCGTCGGCGATCCTCTTGTCGTCGTCCTCGTAGGTCGCGTGCTCCAGCTCGTGGTCGTCGACGGGGACGGCGAGCCGGTCGTGCCGGCTGTCGGTCGGCAGCCCGCGCGGCACCGCCCACGACCTGAGCACGCCGTCCTCCTCCAGCCGCAGGTCGAAGTGGTGCTGGGGACGGTCGTGCTCGTGGAGCACGAACAGCGGACGGCTCACCGGGGCACTCAGCCGCGGGCCGCGACCCAGGCGCGGACCAGCCCCTGCAGCGCGTCGGCCTTGGCAGCGAGGTCGTCGGCGTCGGCGAACTTCGCCACGCGGGAGGTGTCTCCCTCCCCCTCCAGCAGCCCCTCGGGGTCGGGCAGCGACGCGCCCTGGTGGAACATCAGCGAGACGTGCTGCTTCGAGCGGGGGTAGAACGACGCGATGTTGCCGGCGTACACGAACGTCGGTGCCTGCCACTTGATGGTCTCGGTCACCCGGTCGTCGGCCCCCAGCACCACGTCGCGCACTGCCTGGACGAGGTCCTTCTGCGGGTTCTCGTAGGTCTCGAACCAGGCGTCGACGTCCGGGTGGTGCCGGTCGACCACCTCAGTCCGCCGTCGAGTGGTTGGTCGCCCAGCTCCGCTCGACCAGCTCGACCAGCACGTCGCGGTCGAGGTCGTCGAGGCGCTTGACGTAGAGGCAGCCCTTGCCGGTGGTGTGGGGCCCGAGGCGCTCGAGCAGGTCGCGGTTGGAGTCGTAGTAGGTCAGGCCGTAGAGGGTGAGCGACGCCTTGCGCGGCGACAGCCCGACCGCGAACCACTCCCGCTCCTTGCCGTCGGCGGTCGTGTAGCGCTGGGTGCCGAACCCGATCATCGAGCTCCCCCACATCACCGGCTCCGCGCCGGTGACCTCGCGCATCAGGTCGAGGGCCGCCAGCGCGTCGGTCCGGCGGCGGTCGTCGGGAACCCCGTCGAGGAACGCCCGTGCGTCGGCGGGTCCGGGCTTGGTCAGTCGGTCGTCGGCCATGGTCCAGCGTGGCACAGCAGCAGCCGTCCCGGCAGGGGCAGCGCACTACGATCGACGGGTGCCGACGACCGCCGTCCCTACCCTCCGGGTCCGTGACGTCGAGCGGTCGCTGGCCTGGTGGGCCCGGCTCGGGTTCACCGAGGTGTTCCGGCACCGGTTCGAGGGGACCCAGCCCTGGTTCGTGGGGATCGGTCGCGAGGACGCGCGGGTCTACCTGTCCGAGCACGCGGGTGACGCCCCCGGACCCGCGCTGCTCCACCTGTGGGTCGACGACGTCGACCGGGTCGCCGCCGAGCTCGGCGTACCCGTCGAGCAGATGCCCTGGGGCCGCGAGTGCGAGGTCGCCGACCCCGACGCCAACCGGGTCCGGGTGGCCACGGCACCCTGAGCGTGACACACAGGTCGTTGTCAACCGATGAGTTGAGAACGCGTTCCCGGTCGGCACCTGCACGAACCCCAGCGGTGGCGGTGGCAGGCCGCACCAGGACGGAGCAGGACATGAGCTCGGTAGTGATGCACAACGTGGTCTCGGTCGACGGCTTCATCGCCGACGCGCACGACGACATCGGGCCACTCTTCGAGTGGTACTCCAACGGGGACGTCCCCCTGATGGGCGAGGACTTCAAGGTCACCCGGGCGTCCTACGACTACACCCGGCCGACGTGGGACGGCATCGGCACGATGGTCATCGGCCGCCACCTGTTCGACATCACGAACGGCTGGGAGGGGCAGCCGCCCGCGGGGGACCACGTCGTGGTCGTGTCGCACCGGCCGAAGCCCGAGGGCTGGCACCCCGAGGCGGCGTACCACTTCGTCGACGACGTCCCCGCGGCGATCGCGCTGGCCGGGGAGCTCGCCGGTGAGGGGAAGACCGTGGGGGTCGCGGCCGGGGACGTCGGCGGCCAGGCCCTGGAGGCGGGCCTCGTCGACGAGGTCGCCATGGACGTGGTGCCGGTGGTCTTCGGGACCGGGAAGCGCTACTTCGGGTCCGTCGCGGCCCAGCACCTGCTCGAGGACCCCCACATCGTGGTCCAGGGGTCGCGGGTGCTGCACCTGCGCTACCGGGTCAGGCGGTGAGCCCCGCGAGGTCGAGCACGTCGTCGGGACCGTCGAGGTCGCGGGTGGCGAGGAACACCGTCGACACGCCCTCGGCCGCCAGCCCGGCGTAGCGGTCCCGGTGGTCGGCGACGGTGCCGGCGTGGGTCTGGGCGGCGTACGCCGCCGCGGCCGTACGCCCGCGGTGCCGCTCGACGCGACGCCACGCGTCGTCGCGGTCCCGGCCGACCACGGGCAGGTCGAGCACGGTGACCGCGACGTCCGCCGGGTCGCGGCCGACGTCGGCACAGTGGTCGCGCAGCACGCCGATCTTGTGCCGCAGCACCTCCGGGTCGCCGGCCCGCACGTTGCAGGCGTCGCCGAGCCGGGCCGCGATCCGCAGTGTCCGGCGCTCGCCGGACCCGCCGACGATCACCGGGACCGGCCCGGCGGGCCGCGGGTAGCACGTCGTCTCCGGCAACGACACCTCGTCGTCGGCGTAGGCCTTGGTGCCCCTGGCCCACAGTGCCCGCAGGGTCACGATCGCCCGTTCGAGCTCGTCGAGCCGCTCCCGCGCGGTGGGGAACGGCAACCCGTACGCCGCGTGCTCGCGCTCCCACCAGCCGGCCCCGATCCCGACGAACGCGCGCCCGCCGGTGAGTGCCGAGAGGGTGGCCGCCGCCTTGGCCGTCACGCCCGCGGGCCGGAACGTCACCGGCGTGCAGAGGGTGCCGAGGTCGAGCCCCGTCCCGAGGCCGGCCAGCGCGCCGAGCGTCACCCAGGGCTCCGGGATCGGCTCCCAGGCGCGGCCGACCTGGGGGATCTGGATCAGGTGGTCCATCACCGCCAGCCCCGCGAACCCCGCCTCGTCGGCCGCCCCCGCGATGCCGGTGAGCCAGGCCAGCGGGTCCTCCCCCCACGGGAAGCGGGACACCTGGAGGACCAGTCGCAGCCCCTGGCTGGTGGTGCGGTCCTCACCCGCGGCCGGGGTCGGCGCGACGGGCGGCTCCGGCGGCGCGGACTCGTGCTCGACCCGCACCACCTGGTCCCAGCCCTCGAGGTCGAGCGCGGTGCGCGCGTCGCGGACCGACCGCAGCTGGCGGGCGAGCGCCGGCGCGGGGACCGGCCGGTCGCGGGCCGCGTTGCGCCGTCGGCACACCGCCTCGTCGGTGGCGAGCAGGACGACCACGGCGGGCAGACCCGCCTCGGCGGCCGCCGTACGCCAGGCGACCCGGCGCTCGGCGTCGAGGCCGAGGGTGTCCACCACCGTCGTCAGTCCCCGGCCCAGCCGCGCGGACACGATCGTGTCGAGGAGCGCGAACGCGTCGGCGGACGCGTCGAGGTCGTGGGGTCCGCTCCCGACCACGCCGCGGAGCCCGTCGGACGAGACGATCTCCTGGGCGCGGTAGCGCTGCTCGGCCCACGAGGACTTGCCCGAGCCGGAGGCCCCGACCAGCACCACCAGGGCAGGGTCCGGGAGCCGCATGCCCGCAGTCTGACGCATCGACCCCCGGCCGCCGGCCCGTCAGGCGAACGTCGGCATCACCCGGTCGTGGACCAGCTGCAGCTGGGTGTCGACGTCGGGGACGCCCTCGATCTCCCGGCCCATCAGGGCCTGGACCATCGCCTTGTCGACCACGGCGAGGATGAGGTGGTTGATGCCGGTCGAGGTGATCTCGCGCCGCATCTTCTCCGCGCACTCCTCGGGCGTCCCGGCGATCGACAACCGCTCGGCGATCTCGGGGGTGGTGAGCTCGATGCCCTTGGCCATGTCGCCGGCACCGATCGCCTCGATGATCGGCGCCATCTCCTCGGGCTCGACGCCGTTGCGTCGGAGCTGGTCGTCGGGCATCGAGGAGGCGTAGAGGCCGACCATGCTGCGGGCGGCGTCCTTGGCCTTCGCGGAGTCCTCGCCGCACGAGAACACCACCCAGGCGGCGAGGTCGAGGTCCTGCACGTTCTTGCCGGCCCGCTCGGCGCCGATGGTGCAGTGCTCCATCATGTACTCGTAGGCCTCGCGCGTGTAGCTGAGCGCGTGGTGGCACCCGTCGGAGAACTCCGCGGAGACCTCGAACGACTTCGGGCCCTTCATGGCGCCCATCTTCACCGGCAGCCGGTCCTGCACCGGGCGCGCGAAGGTGAACAGGCCGCCGTAGTTGAAGAACTCGCCCTCGTGGGTGATCGCGCCGTCGTCGAGGAAGGTGCGGATCACCGCGACGCCCTCCTTGACCCGGGAGAGCGGCTTGGTGTTGCGCCAGTCGATGCCGTACATGGAGAGCAACCCGAAGTTGCCGCTCGACAGGACCACCTCGGCGCGGCCGTCGCTGAGCTCGTCCAGGGTGGCGGCCGCCTGCGCGATCAGGGTGGGCTCGCGGAGCACGACGCCGGACACGCTGGGGCCCATCCGGATCTGGCTGGTCTGCCCCGCCGCGGCAGCGAAGAGGAGCCAGAGGTCCTTCCACCACGTCTCGTCCGCGGCGTACACCGCGTGGTAGCCGAGCTCGTCGGCCTTCTTGATGGTGGCCAGCGACTCGCTCAGCGGGTACGTCGGGACCATCACATAGCTGAACCTCATCCTTGACTCCTTCTCGAGGGCTCCCCTGCTGCTTTCACCGTTCGTGGCCGGCGCCGGCCGACTCCGTGGGCCCTCCGAGCGGCCCGTGGATCGCGTCCCCCGAGATCGCCTCGCTGTGCTCGTAGGGGCGCGCGAGGACCATGTAGACCGCGCCGACGCCGACGCCGACCGCGGCCGAGAGGGCGACCAGCCAGTTGTCGTACCAGGGCACGTCGGGGGTGCGCGGCCAGGCCATGTTCACCATGGCGAGGACGCCGTAGGCGAGCGCCGCGACGTTGACGAGCATCCCCCAGCGGCCGAGCGAGAACGGTCCGCCGGGCACCCAGCCCTTCAGCCGGGCGCGCAGCGCCGCGAACGTCACCATGTGGAAGCCGAGGTAGATGCCGAGGGTGGCGAAGGAGATGATCGAGGTGAGCGCCTTGGTCGAGAACACCGAGCCGAGCACGATCACCGCCGGCACCAGCGCGCCGACCAGCATCGCGTACGGCGGCACGTGGCGGTGGGGCAGGAAGTGCCGGAAGAGCCGCGACCCGAGGATCATGTCGTCGCGGGCGTAGGCGTACATCAGCCGGCTGGCTGCAGCCATCAGACTGAGCGCGCAGGACAGGAACGAGATCATCACCACGACCAGCACGACCTTGGTCCCGGTCTCGCCGAACGCGTTGTGGAGGATCGTGGTCACAGGGTCGGCGTCGGTGCCGTCGATGACGGCGGCGTAGTCCTGGACCGCGAGGAGCAGCGAGAGGCACACGAAGATCGCGGCCGCGCCGCCGACGTAGATCGTCATCCGCATCGCCTTGGGGATCTGTCGCGTCGGGTCGGGCACCTCCTCGGCGACGTCGCCGCAGGCCTCGAACCCGTAGTACTGGTAGATCCCGATCAGGGCGGCCGCCATGAACGCCCCGAGGTAGCTGCCGCTGCTGTCGACGACCCCCTCGGTGTCGAACAGGACCGACAGGTTCTGGTAGCGCTCGGTGAGCAGCAGCCAGGTGCCGACCGCGAGGGCCCCGAGGAGCTCGGCGCTGAACCCGATGATCGCGGCCATGGCCAGCCACCTGGTCCCCATCAGGTTGATGGCGAGGGCGATCGCCAGCAGGATCAGGGCGCAGATCACGGTCGACCGGGTGCCGGCGGTGAAACCGAGCAGCTGCGCCAGGTAGGGACCGGACCCGTAGACCACGCCGGCGATCGTGGTGAGCAGCGCGACCAGGTAGACCCAGCCGGTCATCCACGCCCACTTGCGGCCCCACAGCCGCCGTGCCCACGGGTAGACGCCCCCGGCGACCGGGAACTGCGAGACCACCTCGCCGAACACCAGCGCCACGAGCAGCTGGCCGACGCCGACGATCACCAGCCACCAGATCATCGGCGGGCCGCCGGTCACGAGGGCGACGGCGAAGAGCGTGTAGATGCCGACCACCGGGGACAGGTAGGTGAAGCCGAGGGCGAAGTTGGCCCACAGGCTCATGTCACGCCGGAACTCGGACTGGTAGCCGAGGGAGGCCAGGGCCGCGGCGTCGGCGTCGTGCTCGTGGTGGTGGTGGGCGCCCGGATCGCTCTCGGAGACCCGGCTCATCGCGTGCTGTCCCCCTCGCCGTCCCCCTTGCCGTCCTCGGCGTCGACCTCAGCGAGGAGCTCCGAGCCGGTGACGACCCTGGATGCGAAGTGCCGGTGGATCCACTCGAGGTGGTCGAACCGGCTGTTCATGATCCGCAGGCTGTCCCAGTTGGGGAACTGCTGCTGGAGCACCCAGCGCTCCATCAGCCGCGGGTCGACCTCGAACTGGTGCTCGTGGGTCGTGACGGCGACGTCGGACACCCTGGTCGGCTCGGGCGGGGTGTTCTGCTCGGCGTACCGGTAGCCGATCGGCATGCCGTTGCCGGACCGGTCGCTCATCGTTCGGCCCCTGTCTCGTAGGCCCGGTCGAGGAGGTACTTGCCGGGGTTCATGATGTTGTTCGGGTCCAGCTGCCGCTTGAGGCCGAGCATCACGTCGAAGCCGCGCCCGAGCTCGTCGGGCACGAGGTCGACCTCGCCGTCGCGGCAGGAGCCGTGGCAGGCACTGATCGAGCCGTGGTGCTTCAGGGCGACGGCCGCGATGTCGCGCTTGGCCTGGACGTACATCGCCCACGCGCGGTCGTCGAGCTGCTGCTCCCAGATGCCGACGTCGATCTCGGTGAGGTAGTCGACGCCCGTGCTGGCCGAGGTGTAGGCGAACATGCCCCAGTCGTCGAACACGTCGGTACGCCGGCGCAGGTCGGCGACGATCTCGTGCCACGCCCGGGTGACCGCGGGGAGCGCTGTGTAGTTGACCGCGGCGTCCTCGCAGTGCCAGCTCATCGGCACCACCTGGCCGGCCTTGGTGCGGCCGTGCAGGGGCGTGGCGTAGCGGTCGTGCCGGGCCGCCCAGTCGCCCTCGGAGATCTCGTCGCCGAGGTAGCGCGCGCCGTGCTCCTTCGCGATCCGGAACAGCCGCTTGCCGCCGGCCCGCACCTCGTCCTCGTACCCGTACATGACCGAGCAGACCAGCGCGCGCACGTCGTTCGGCTGGGGGATGTAGGCCTCGTCGTCGCGCCGGAGGTAGGCGACCTTCCACTCGTCGAACAGCACGGCTCCGGCGAACGTGGCGACGCCGGCCCGGGCGAGCGCGCCGACGCAGCGGTAGGCGTCGTCGTAGTTGTCGAAGGCCCAGAACGGCGAGAGCTCGGCCTCGGGCTTGGGGAACAGCTTCAGCGTCGCTTCGGTGGCGATCCCGAGCGTGCCCTGGTGACCCATGAACAGGTGCTTGAGCTGGTAGCCGCTGGAGGACTTGCTGACCTTGTGGCCGATCCCGTCGCCGACGTGCAGCACCTCGCCGGTCGGCAGGACGTGGTCGAAGCTGAGCACGAGGTCGCGGGTGTGGCCGTAGCGGGAGCCGATCAGCGACCACCCGCTGGTGCCGATCCGCCCGCCCACCAGCGAGCAGGGGTACGACGCGGGGTTGTCGGGGTAGATCAGCCCGTGGTGCCCGAGCACCTCGTTGAGCTTGAGCATGTTGATGCCGGTCCCGACGGTGACCGTGCGGTTGTCGAGGTCGAGCTCCTTGACCTGGTTCATCCGCTTGACGTCGACCACGATCCCGCCCCGCAACGGGACCGCGCCGTCGGTGAGGCCGGTCCCGCCGTCGCGCGGGACGACCGGCACCCGGAGCTCGTTGGCGATGCGGACCACGCCGGCGACCTGCTCGGTGCTCGTCGGCAGCACGGCGAGGTCGGGCAGGCGCTCGGACCAGCGGTGCACCGGGAAGGGGGCCGGCACCCGGGCGCGGTTGTAGCGGTCGGGCTTGGAGGTGAGGATCTGGTCGTCGGCCAGGACGGTGCGCAGCGCGGAGACGACGTCGTCGAGCCGCTCGGCCTGGAGGGTCACGACCCCGCTCCTTCCGGCCCGCGCCGCGAGCCACCCACCGTGATCCCGAGCGACTCGGCGAGCAGCTCGTGGATGTCGACGACGTCGATGCTGGCGGCGTCGCCGGCCTCGCCGAGCGGCCGCTCCGACCAGGGGCACGCGCTGACCAGGGTGTCGACCTCGAGCGCCGAGGCCTTCTCGAGCCGGCCCGCCGAGATCGCCGCGGTGAGCTCGGGCTTCTCGACGGGGAGACCACCGCCGCCGCCGGAGCAGTAGGACCACTGGGTCACCCGGTCGACGTCCTTGAAGTCCAGGCCGGGGATCGACCGCAGCACCTCCCGCGGCTCCTTCCAGATCCCCTTGCGCTTGTTGAGCCGACAGGGGTCGTGGTAGGTGATCGTCCGTTCGACCGGCACCGACGGGGTGAGCCGTCCCTCACGGATCAGCTGGGCGAACAGCTCGACGACCAGCACCACCTCGATGTCGTAGTCGTCGCCGAAGTACTTCGGGTAGTCCTCGGTGAACGAGATGTAGTCGTGCGGGTCGAGGACCAGCACCCGCCGGGTCCCGGTGGAGCGCCAGTTGTCGAGGTTGTGACGGGCGAACCGCTTCGCCTGGTCGACGTAGCCCATCTCGGCGGCCGGTCCGCCGCAGCACCACTGCTCACCCATCAGCCCGAACAGGACGCCGGCCTGCTGCAGGATCTGCGCGACCGCGCGGGGCACCGACGTCCGGTAGAACGCCGCCTCGCAGTCGACGAACAGCACGGTCTCGCCGCCGATCGGGAGGTCGAGCCCGTCGGACCAGTCGCGGACGTGGTCCTGGCTGACCGGCGTCTCGCCGAGCACCGGCTCGTGGGTGAGCTCGTCGGTGCGGGCGTTCCAGCTCTGCCACCGGGGCTGGTGCACGCCGCTGTCGACGGCCAGCGCACGGGCGGCCTTCACGACGTCGACGGTGCGGGTGCGGAACCGGTAGAAGTCGCCGGTGAACAGCGTGTTGGGGCAGCGCAACTCGCACGCCCCGCACTGCGTGCAGTTGACGTAGTCGGCGGCGACGTCCTCGATCGTCATCTCGCCGCGGTCCATCGCCACGACGTTGGCGTGGAACGCCGTCGGCGTCCACGACTCGTTGCGGGTCACCTGCATGACCGGGCAGACCTCGCGGCAGAACTTGTGGCCCGAGGAGTAGCAGTTGTACGACGCGTTGCGCCACTGCTCCGCGAACTCCTCGGTCGGCGTCGGGTCCGCCGGTGCCTCGAAGTCCCGGGCGATCTCGTCGGGCATCGTGGCGAGCTCCTCGGGATTGCCGCGCATGCCGGGGGTGAACGGGACGAAGACCGGGTCCGAGGGCCCCTGCCGGTCGAGCTGTGTCATGGGCGCTCCTGGCTGGCAGTGTGTGAGTTGCCTCACATTCCCGGCAAGATACGGCGCCAGCGCACCGGGCCACAAGGGAGGTGCCCCGGATGCGCCCCTCGGGGGTCAGGGAGCAGGATGTCCCCGTGGTGACCGAGGCGGACGAGACGACCCAGCGGCAGGTCCGACGGGCCGTGGTGAGGGCCGAGCGCGGGGCGGCCCTGGACCTGGCCGAGGCGACCGCCCTGCTGGCGGCACGCGGCAAGGAGCTGGACCGCCTGTGCGTCGCCGCGGGCCGGGTCCGCGACGCCGGCCTCGTCGCCGCGGGTCGCGAGCGCGTGGTGACGTACTCGCCCAAGGTGTTCATCCCCGTCACCCGGCTGTGCCGGGACCGCTGTCACTACTGCACCTTCGTGACCACGCCCGGTCACCTCGCACGGGAGGGCCGGGAGGCGTTCCTCTCGCCGGACGAGATCCTCGAGATCGCCACCGCGGGTGCGCGGGCGGGCTGCCTGGAGGCGCTGCTGACCCTCGGCGACCGACCCGAGGACCGCTGGCCCGAGGCACGCGCGTGGCTGGAGTCCCGGGGCTACGGCTCGACGCTGGACTACGTGCGGGCGATGGCGGTGCGGATCCTGGAGGAGACCGGGCTGCTCCCCCACGTGAACCCCGGCGTGATGACGTGGGAGGAGCTCACCAGGCTCAAGCCGGTGTCGCCCTCGATGGGGATGATGCTCGAGACGACCTCCGAGCGGCTCCACCAGGTGAAGGGCCTGGCCCACCACGGCTCGCCGGACAAGGCGCCAGAGGTCCGGCTCCGCGTGCTCGAGGACGCCGGGCGGCTGGCGGTCCCCTTCACCACCGGCCTGCTGGTCGGCATCGGCGAGACGCTGACCGAGCGGGCCGAGACGATCCTCGCGCTGCGCCGGGTCTCCCGCGCGTACTCCGGTGTCCAGGAGGTGATCGTGCAGAACTTCCGCGCCAAGCCCGAGACCGCCATGCGCCACTCCACCGACCTGCCGCTCGACGAGTTCCGCGCCACGATCGCCGTGACCCGGCTCCTGCTCGGCCCCCGGGCCCGGGTCCAGGCTCCCCCCAACCTCGTGGACCTCGACGAGTGCCGCGCGCTGCTCGCCGCGGGCGTGGACGACTGGGGCGGCGTGTCGCCGCTGACCCCCGACCACGTCAACCCGGAGCGGCCGTGGCCGGCGGTCGACGCCCTGCGCCGGGTGACCGAGGACGCCGGGCTGCAGCTGCGGCCGCGGCTGACCGTGCATCCCGAGTACGTCCTCGCCGGCGAGCCCTGGCTCGACCCGCGGCTCTCCGCCCACGTCGCCGCGCTGGCGGGACCCGACGGGCTGGCGCGGGACGGCGCACTCCCCGTCGGGCGGCCCTGGCAGGAGCCCGACGGTGGCTTCGTCTCGGCCGGCCGGGTCGACCTGCACACCGCGGTCGACACCGTCGGCCGCCACAGCGACCGGCGCGGCGACTTCGACGCGGTGTACGGCGACTGGGACGCCGTCCGGGAGGCGGCCCGGTCCACGGGCGCACCGGCGGTGCTGCACGCCGAGGGGGGCGAGGCGCTGCGGGCGGCCGAGGCGGACCCCGGCGCCCTCACCGCCGACCACGCGCTCACGCTGATGACCGCCGAGGGTGACCTGCTGCGCGCCGTCACCCGGCTCGCCGACGACCTGCGCCGGGACACGGTCGGCGACCCGGTCACCTACGTGGTCAACCGCAACATCAACTTCACCAACGTCTGCTACGTCGGGTGCCGGTTCTGCGCGTTCGCCCAGCGCCGGACCGACGCCGACGCCTACTCGCTCAGCCTCGAGGAGGTGGCCGACCGCGCCGAGGAGGCCTGGCACCTCGGGGCCACCGAGGTGTGCATGCAGGGCGGCATCGACCCCGAGCTCCCGGCGACCGGCTACTTCGACCTCGTCGGGGCGCTGAAGGAGCGGGTCCCCGACCTGCACGTCCACGCGTTCTCGCCGATGGAGGTGGTCAACGGCGCGGTGCGGACCGGCCTCTCCATCGCCGACTTCCTCACGACCGCTCGCGAGCGTGGCCTCGGATCGCTGCCCGGGACCGCCGCGGAGATCCTCGACGACGAGGTGAGGTGGGTGCTGACCAAGGGGAAGCTGCCGACCCGGACCTGGGTCGAGGTCGTGACGACCGCGCACCGGCTCGGCATCCCGACCACGTCCACGATGATGTACGGCCACGTCGACCACCCGCGCCACTGGGTGGCGCACCTCCGGCTCATCGCCCGGCTCCAGGACGAGACCGGCGGCTTCACCGAGTTCGTGCCGCTGCCGTTCGTGCACACCTCGTCACCGATCTACCTCGCCGGCGCCGCCCGGCCGGGCCCCACGCTGCGCGACAACCTGGCCGTCCACGCGATGGCGCGGATCCTGCTGCACGGGCGGGTCCGCAACATCCAGACCTCGTGGGTCAAGCTCGGCGTCGACGGGACCCGGGCGATGCTCGGTGCCGGCGCCAACGACGTCGGCGGCACGTTGATGGAGGAGACGATCAGCCGGATGGCCGGCTCCCAGCACGGCTCGGCCAAGACCGTCGCCGAGCTCGCGGGGATCGCCGAGGCGATCGGTCGTCCGGTGCAGGAGCGGACCACGCTCTACCGGCCCGTGCACCGCAGCGAGACCGGTGAGCTCGTCGGTCTCGGTCAGGGGAGTGCGTAGGCCGCGAGACGTCCACGGGGACGTCCTGGTCGCGCGCCGACGTGGCCCGGGTCCCACGGACCCGGGCCACGTCCGGTGCGCCTAGTGGAACTGGCGGAGGCTGAACGCCCGTCCGCTCGGGCGGCGAGCCGGGTCACCGGTCAGCTGCGTGAACATCTTCTTCGGGACCGAGACCACCTGGCCGAGCCCCTCGGCACCGAGGAACAGGCCGGCCACCGACCACGCAGTGGAGTAGAGCGTCGAGCCGTCGAGCACCAGCCCGATGGGCATGGTGACCTGGGCCGCCTTGCGGGTGCCGTTGGGGGTCACCTTGACGATCTGGCCGACGGTGCTCGGGTCGAAGTCCGGACCGGGCTCACCGGCCGGTGCTCCCTCGAGCAGCTCGGAGACGTAGAGCGTCCCGTCGCGCTTGTCGACCGCCACGCCGGTCGGCGCGGTGAAGCCGGTGATGGTGCGGATCAGGTCGCCGGTCTTCGGGTCGACGACGTAGACCCGGCCCTCGCCGGGCACCTCGGCGGTCAGCGCCGAGACGTAGAGCCCGTCGGGACCGTAGGCGAGCCCGGTCGGCACCGCGTCGCAGCCGACGGTGTTCTCGTCGTTGTTCGGCAGCCCCTCGCAGGCACCGGTGTTGACGGTCGGCGGCACGAAGAACGTCTCGACGTTCCCCTGCCGGTCCACCGCCAGCACGTCGTTGGCCCCGCCGTCGGCGACCAGCACGAAGCCGTGGTTGCCCTTGGCGCGGATCACCGAGAACGGGTTGGACAGGGCGTCGAGCGGTGCGCCGTCCTCCCCGAACTGGGTCTGGCCGTCAGGGTTGTTCTCGAGCTCGTGGGCGAGCAGGTCGGCGAGGACGGTCGGCGTCCCGTGCCGCTTGGCGATCAGCACCGACGAGCCCGGGAACGGGCCGGCAGGTGCGCTCGGGTCGGCCTCGCCGGTGACGATGGCGAACCAGCGACCGATCTTGGCGGCCCCGGCTGCCGAGTAGGGCGCGAGCCCGTCGACGGCGACCTTGACCTGCCCGGTGTCCGGGTTGACGGTCAGCACCCGGCCGGCGCCGGACTCGGTGACCACCAGCCCGTTCTTCATGGGTGTGAGGCCCCACGGGTCGGTGAGCCCGTCGACGACCACGCCCGGTTCGGGCTGGGCCTGCGCCGGCGCAGCGAGCACCGTCGCGATCGCGGTGAGTGTGGCGGTGGCAAGCGCCGCCAAGGTACGTACGTGCTTCATGAATCCCCCCGGTTCAGAAGTGGGCCGGTCAGATCGGCCGGCCCCGAACGTACTGCGAGAGCCCGCTGTTGAAAATCCCCAGATCAGGAAAATTGTCCGTTCGGACACCACCCGGCTCGGGTCAGCGGAGCAGCGCCCGTCGGAGCAGCGCGTCCATCAGCGCCTCGACCGGGCCGACCACCGCGATCCCGGCGTCATGGACCAGCGCTCGCAGGGGGACGGCGTATCCGAGGTCGGCGAGGTGCCGGCTGGTCGCGGCCCCGATCCCGGTGGACGCACCGGTCACCACGACTGTGCCTGCCGCCATGGGTGGACCGTAGCGGGTGCCGGCGGGGCTACTGGTCCTCGAGCTCGGTCGGCTCCGCGACGACGTCGACCAGGGCGCCGTTGCGGAGCACCGTGATCTCGATCCGCGCCCCGATCGCGTCGTCCAGCAGCAGCCGCTGCAGGGACTGGGCGTCGGCCAGGGCCGACCCGTTCACCGCCAGCACCGAGTCGCCCGGCCGCAGTCCGGCCACGTCGGCCGGGCTGCCGCGCACGACGTCCGCGACCCGCAGCGCCGTCCGGCGGCCGGTCTTCTCGGCCCAGGCGGGCGACAACGGCTCGGGGGCGGTCACCAGGCCGAGGTAGGCACGGCGGACCACGCCGTCGTGGAGCAGGGAGTAGATGATCCGGTCGGTGGTGCTGTTGACCGGCACCGCGAGGCCCACGCCGACCCCCGCCACCGCCGTGTTGATGCCGACCACCCGGCCCCGCGAGTCGGCGAGGGCGCCCCCGGAGTTCCCGGGGTTGAGGGACGCGTCGGTCTGGATCACGTCCTCGATCAGCCGAGCCGTGGTGCGTCCGCGGGCCGGCATCGAGCGGCCCAGCGCGCTGACCACGCCGGCGGTCACCGTGCCCGCGAGACCGAGGGGGTTGCCCACGGCGACGACCAGCGAACCCACCCGCAGCCGGTCGGCGTCCCCGAACGTCGGTGGACCGGGGATCGCGCGGACGGCGCGGATGACCGCGAGGTCGGAGAGCCGGTCGCGGCCGACGACCTCGAACCCGGACGACGTGCCGTCGCTGAACGCCGCCTCACCCCGTTGGGCGTCTCCCACGACGTGGGCGTTGGTCACCAGGTGACCCTCGGCGCTCAGCACCACCGCGGACCCGGCCGACTCGCCCCGGCGGCCCGGGATCCGGAGCGCCGCCACCCGCGGCGTGAGGTTCTCGGCCACGGCGACGACCACGCGGGAGTAGGCGTCGAGGGCCTCCTCCTCCCCGGTGCCCTCCGGGTCGGCGCCGCGCTCGAGGTCGTCCATGCCCGGGCCAACGCCGCGGTGTCCGCGATCGATCCCGCTGTTCGCCACGGGCGGAACCCCGGCGGTCCCGGAGCCGTCAGCGGGCCAGGTCGGCGAGCCGCACCCGTCGTACCTCGAGCCGGAGGTCGTAGTACTTCTCGGTCTCGCCGACCCACTCCATGCCGAGCTTGCTCGCGACCGCCTCGGTCGCCTGGTTGCTCGGGCGCGACACCGCGAACACCTCGTCGGCGCCGTTCTCCAGACCCCAGCGGAGCAGAGCGGCCGCCGCCTCGGTGGCGTACCCGTGACCCTGGTGCTCGGGCGCCACGGCCCAGGCGATCTCGATGTCCTCGCCCCCGGGCGGCAACGGCAGCAGCGCGAGGCCCCCGACGACCACGCCGTCGTCACGCCGGGTCACCGCCCACCGACCAGCGGGAGGCGCCAGCCGCTCGGCCTCGGCGGCCCACGCCTCGAGGAGGCTGCCCATCGCCTCGACACCGGACACCTGCGTCATCGCGGGCAGCAGCCAGCGGGCGACCCGCTCGTCGCCGTACGTCGCGAGCGCCGCCTCGGCGTCCTCCGGCTGCCACCGGCGCAGCCGCAGCCGCGCGGTGTCCGGCGGCCCGGTGGTCGCGTCGGTCACCGCCGACTCACTGACGGTAGGAGCCGATGACGCCCGGATCCCGGACCTCGGCCCCGCCGGGGTCGAGGCCCGCCTCGCGCCGCGCGCGGCGTTGGCGGAGCAGGTCCCAGCACTGGTCGAGGAGACGCTCGAGCTCCTGCAGCCGCTCGCGGTCCTCGGCCGTCGCGGTGCCCTCCGACTCGCGCTCGCGGATCCGGTGCTCCTCGTCGGCGAGCTCGGAGATCCGCTCGAGGGGCCCGGCGTCCGGGCGGTCCTGGGTGGTCACGCTGACCATGATGCGCCTCACGCCCGGGCGAGGGAAGGCCGGGACGCGCTCGCATGCCGGTGTGGGCGGGAACGCCGCGAGGCGCTAGCATCGCTGCATGGCGATGACAGCGACGGACGGTGTGACAGAGCTGGTCGACGAGACGGCGGCCCTGACGGCGGCGTCCTGCCTGTTCCACGGCTTCTCCGAGCCCTCCCGGCTGGCCATCGTGCGCCACCTCGCCCTGGGCGAGCACCGGGTCGTCGACCTCACCGCCCACCTCGGCCTGGCACAGAGCACGGTCTCCAAGCACCTGGCCTGCCTGCGTGACTGCGGCCTGGTCAGCTCGCGACCCGAGGGACGTGCCTCGATGTGGTCGCTCAACCACGTCGAGACGGTGATGGACCTGCTGGCCGCCACCGAACGGCTGCTCGCCCTGACCGGCGACGCGGTCGTGCTGTGCCCGACCCACGGCGTGGACACCGGCCCCGGAGCCGCCTGATGGCGACCCACCTGCACGCCACCACCCTGGACCCGCGCGAGCGGGCCCGGCTCGGGCGACGCGCCCAGCTGCTCGCCGGGGCGTCGGTCGCCTACAACGGCCTCGAAGCGGTCATCGCCATCGCCGCCGGCCTGGTCGCCGGATCGGTGGCGCTGGTCGGCTTCGGGCTGGACTCCGTGGTCGAGGTGTCCAGCGGCCTGATCATCCTGTGGCAGTTCCGCCACCCGCTGCCGGAGTCGCGCGAGCGGGTGGCGCTGCGGCTGATGGCGTTCTCCTTCTTCGCGCTCGCCGCCTACGTGAGCTTCGAGTCGGTCCGGGCGCTGCTCACCGGGCACGCGGCGGACCCCTCGCCGGTCGGCATCGGCCTGGCCACGGCCTCGCTGGCGATCATGCCGTTCCTGTCGTGGGCGCAGCGCCGTACGGGCCGGGCACTCGGGTCGAACGCCGTGGTGGCCGACTCCACGCAGACGCTGCTGTGCAGCTACCTCTCGGCGGTACTGCTGGTGGGGCTGGTGCTCAACGCGGTGCTGGGCTGGTCGTGGGCCGACCCGTTGGCCGGGCTGGTGATCGCCGCGGTCGCCGTCCGGGAGGGCCGCGCGGCGTGGCGCGGCGAGAGCTGCTGCGGTCCGGCCGGCGACCCTCACGCCCACGAGGACGCCGGGCACGCCTGAGGCCGCGGCAGCGCCGACGACCCGGTCCTCCCGGCGGGCCGAACGTCCCGACCGTCGCGGACCTGTGGCCGGTGTGCGGGACCGGCCGCGGCGGCAGCGTGGATCGTGCCGCCGGACCGCAGGAGGAACCTGATGACCACGACCGCTCCGCACACCCGTGCCCTCGTCGTCTACGAGTCGATGTTCGGCAACACCGGCGCGGTGGCCGAGTCCGTCGGGTCGGGCCTGCGCACGGGCGGCGTCGACGTGGAGCTGGTCGAGGTCGGAGACGCCCCGGCGGCCCGGGACGTGGCCTGCGACCTGCTGGTGCTCGGGGCACCGACGCACGCCTTCTCCCTGAGCCGCCCGGGAACCCGGGCCGACGCGGTCCGCCAGGGAGCCGACGAGTCGCATGCCGGGCCGGGCCTCCGGGAATGGCTCGGGGCGGCGGCCCACCCCACCGGCGACCGCCCGGTGGTCGCGGTCTTCGACAGCCGCGCCACGAAGGCGCGCCGGCTCCCCGCCGCCGGCCGCGCGGCCGCGAAGCTGGCCCGTCGCCACGGATTCAAGGTGCTCGGCCCACCGGAGGCGTTCCTCGTCGAGGACGTCCGCGGACCGCTCGCCGAGGGCGAGCTCGGCCGCGCGCAGGCCTGGGGCACCCGGCTCGCCGCCCGGGTCGCCGCCGAGCAGTCCGCCCGCGACCTCGGCTGAGCGGGAGGGCGGCGCGATGGAGGTCGGCTGGGTCCTTCCCGTGGCGTGGGTCGGCCTGGGTGCCGTCATCGTCGTCTCCAGCATCCGCGCCGGCTCCAGTCCTCGCGCGTACCGCGTCGGCGTCCTCTCCGTGAGCGCCCTGTGGGTGCTCGCCGGCGCCGCCGTCAACGGCTACTTCCTCGCCCGGGGCGACGACTACTCCGGCTTCGCCGACGGCGCGTCGACGTCGTACGTGCAGGACACCTGGGAGTCCCTGGTGGTCCCGCACCACACCACGTTCATCGGCCTGCTCATCGCGTTCGAGGCAGTCGTCGGCCTGCTGGTGCTGGTCGAGGGTCCGGTGCGCCAGGTCGCGCTGGTCCTGCTGATCGGGTTCACCGTCGCGCTGGTCCCGTTCGGGTGGGGCTACCTGGTCTGGTCGGTCCCGATGACGCTCGCTCTGGTGCTCCTCTTCCGGGCCGGACGCGTCCACCGTCGTACGCACGGCACGGCGGTCGACCTGACGGCGCCGCCGCCGGGAGCGCTCCCGTGACTGCGGTGCTCGCCCGTCCCGACCACCGAACCGGGGTGACCGCACCACGCCCGTTCGGCGTGCTCCTCCTCGTGCTCGCCGCGCTGCTGGTGGTGAACTCGGCGCTCGGTCCGCTCGGCACGGGCTGGGTCGACTACCCGATCTCCGGCACCCTGCACCACCAGCTCGTGGGCCTGGAGGTCGTCACCGTCGGGCTGGTCGTGCCGTGGAGCGTGCTGGCCGGCGTACGGGCGCTGCGGGGCGACCCGGACACGGTCCTGCTGGCGTTCGCCCCGGCCGCCTACACGCTGTACATGTTCATCCAGTACCTGCTCGGCCCGGAGTACGACAGCTACCAGGCAGTGGTGCTGCTCCACCTCGCCGTGGTCACCCTGTCGGGCGGACTCACGCTCTGGTCGTGGGGCCTCTCGCGGGACGCGGTGCTGCCGGTCCGCTCGCGACGCTCCGAGCGCCTGTACGCCGCCGCCCTGCTCGGGCTGGCACTGTTCGTGGTCCTGCGCTACGCCGCCGCGATCGCGGGCTCGTTCACCGGCACCGGGATCCCGGAGGAATTCGCGGCCGCCCGGACCTTCTACTGGTCGATCTACCTCCTCGACCTCGGGGTGGTCGTCCCGTGCACCGTCGTCGGGGCGGTGGCGTTGCTCCGGGGTCGTGACCTCGGTCGCCGCGCACTGTTCGCCGTCACCGGCTGGTTCGCCCTGGTGCCGCCCTCGGTGGCCGCCATGGCCGTCACGATGCTCCTCAACGACGACCCGAACGCGTCGGCGGCCACCGTCGTCCTGCTGACCGTGGCGTCGGTGGTCTTCGCGGGGCTCGCCGTGGCCGTCTACCGGGCACCGCGCAGTGCCGCGGCGTCCTCAGCGGCGCCCGCCGGGTGACGACGGTGACCCCGTCCCCGGACCTGCCGACGACGGCCGGCGTCGACCTGTACTGGCTGCCCCTGGGCGCCGGTGACACCACCGGCTGCGTCCGCACGAACGGCAAGATCTACGAGGCCGTGGTCTCCCGGCTCGAGCGCCGACCGGCCCGCGACCTCTTCCACGCCGCGCTGCAGGTCACGGTCGGCAGCACGAGGTGCACGATCGAGATGGCCCCCGCCTGGGCCGGCGCGGTGCCCGAGGACGGCGTGGTGCGCGAGGGCCCGGTGGGCCTGCGCGTGCTGGGGCGGTCGCGGCTGTTCCGCTACCAGGTGCGCTGCTGGCGTGGCGGGGAGATCCCCGACGCGGCCGCGGCCGTGGGTGGGCCCCGCCGGGTGAGCTCCGACCCCTGGCAGGCCCGACAGCTGCTCGCGGCGATCGCCGCCTTCCCGAGCGCGACCTGGGGACGCGACGAGCTCCACGCCGGCGAGATGTGGAACTCCAACTCGCTCGTGGCGTGGCTGCTCGCTCGCAGCGGACACGACATGGACCACATCTCGCCGCCCGCGACCGGACGAGCGCCCGGATGGCGGGCCGGTGTGGTCGTGGCTGAACGGCGGCCTGTTGCCCCCGCGCTACCGGATCCTCAGTCCCGGGACCCCGACGCCGGCCGGGCGGGGCGGTAGCGCAGGTTGACCTCGGCGTTCGGGTCGGCCACGTCGAGCCGGTCGAGCCGGACGGGAGCGGCGCCGGGGTTGTCGTAGAGCCGGATGCCGTCGCCGAGCAGGATCGGGGCGATGTGCAGGTCGATCTCGTCGATCAGGCCCAGCTCGAGGAGCTGCCGCCCGATGTCGGCCGAGAACACCTCGACGTTCTTGCCGCCCGCCGCGTCCAGCGCGATCCGGACCGCCTCCTCGACCGGGCAGCTGAGGATCGTGATGTCGTCGACCGGGCGGGCGTCCTCGGGGTGGTGGGTGAGCACGAAGACCGACCCCTGCCACACCTCGCCGTACGGACGTGCGTCGCCGATGGCGCTGTCGAAGGCGTCGCGCCCGGCGAGGACGGCTCCGGTGGTCGCGACGTACTCGTCGATCAGGGTGCGCCGGTTGGTGAACCCGGTCATCCAGTCCATCGCGTGCTCCGGACCGGCGACGAAGCCGTCCAGGGACATCCCGAAGTGCCAGAGCACCTTGCCGGAGGCCGTCTGGGGTGTGAAGTCGTTCATGGTGGGGCTCCTCTCGTCGTGGGTCGTGCTGGTGCGTCGTCGGGTGGACCGGGTCAGCCGGCGGCGATCATCGCCACGGCCGCGGAGCAGAAGACCAGGCCGAGGCGCTGGCCGGTACCGAGGCGCTCGCTGAGCACGAGGCGGGCCAGCAGCACGGTCACGGCGGGGTAGAGCGAGGCGAGGACGGCGACGACCCCGAGGTCGGCGAGGTGGCTGGCCTCGACGAAGGCGAGGCTGCCCGTCACGCCGAGCAGACCCGACGTGACGCCCCAGCCCGCGGCGCGGGTGCTGGGCTGCCAGGACTGGCGCAGGACCGTCGCGACGACGACGGTGACGACGGCGCCGGTGAGCTGGTTGAGGGCCAGGGGCAGGGTGCCGGCCGACTCGGGGATCTGTCCGAGCGCCACGAACAGCACGCCGAACCCGAGGCCACCCAGCAGTCCGTCGACGAACGCGCCGTGACCCGCGGACCGGGAGCCCGCGGCCGTGTCGCCGTCGGGGACCTGCCGTGAGACCAGCCAGATCCCGGGCAGCGCGAGGACGAGGCCGACCCAGACCAGGGCGACCGGCCGCTCACCACCGGCGAGGCCGGTCAGCACCGGCAGCACCGCCGCGCCGACCGCGGAGGTGGGGGCGACGACCGCCATCCGACCCCGCGACAGCCCCCGCAGCAGGAAGATGCTCCCGGCCGCGCTGCCGAGGCCGGCGAGCAGCGCCCACCCCGCGTGGGCCGGGGTCGGCGTCCCGGGCGAGGTGAGCGCCACGAGCAGCATCGCCGCGGCACCGGTGAGCTGCCCGATGAAGACGATGGACATGGTGGGGGCCCGACGGGCGCCTGACCCGCCCACGAAGTCCGCGGTGCCGTAGCCGATGGCCGCGAGCAGTGCCAGCGTGATCCCGATGCTCATGTCCCGTCCTCCTGGTGCGATGTCTGATGGCTCCAGACTCGCTTCGGATCGGTCCATTGCGAAGGTCCATTGCAGCCTCGTCTGAGTGGTCCATTCCGCGGCCCGGGCGGGTTAGGGTCGCCGCATGGCCGTGGACTTCACCGGGGTGGTGCCCGAGCTCTCGCTCGCGGTGGACCGGTCCGCCGGCGTCCCGCTCGGGCAGCAGGTCCAGGAGACCCTGCGGGCCGCCATCCGGGCGGGACGCCTGCGCTCCGGCGAGCGGCTGCCCTCGACCCGACAGCTCGCGGACCAGCTGGGGGTCTCGCGTGGCCTGGTCGTGTCGGCGTACGAGCAGCTGCTCGCGGAGGGGTACGTCGTCGCCGAGGTCGGCTCGGGCACCCGGGTGGCCGAAGGGCTGGCGGCCGACCGCGACACCGACCCGCCCGACCTGCCCGCGGAGCCGCCGCCGGATCCGCTCCCGGTGGCGCGCATCGACTTCGGGTACGGCGTCCCGGACCTGCGGGCCTTCCCCACCCGCGACTGGCTGTGGGCGCTGGGCGACGCCCTCAAGACGCTGCCGACGGCCGATCTGGGTGACGGGAGCGCAGAGGGCGACGACCACCTGCGCGCCGTCCTCGCGGGCTACCACCGCAGGGTGCGGGCCGGGTGCGCCGACCCCGCGGACACCATCGTGGTGGGCGGCTTCCGCCAGGGGCTCACGTTCGTGCTCGGTGCCCTGGCCGCGCACGGCATCGACCGGATCGGGCTCGAGGACCCGGGTCCGCGGGAGCACGACCACATCGCACGACGCGCGGGCCTGCGGGTCTCGGCGGTCCCCGTGGACGCCGAGGGTGTCCGGGTCGACGACCTGCGCGCCACCGGCGCGCGGGCCGTGCTGCTGACGCCCGCCCACCAGTGCCCGACCGGGGCCGTCCTGGGCCCGACCCGGCGTCAGCAGCTGGTCGAGTGGGCCCACGAGGTCGACGGGGTGATCCTCGAGGACGACTACGACGCGGAGTTCCGCTACGACCGACAGCCCGTGGGCTCGCTCCAGGGCCTGTCCCCCGACCGCGTGGTGGCCCTGGGGTCGGTCAGCAAGACGCTGGCCCCGGCCCTGCGCATCGGCTGGGTCTTCACGCCGCGCCGCTTCCGCGCCGGGATCCTCACCGAGAAGTCGCTCTCGTGCCGAGGCGTCCCCCAGCTCGACCAGGTGGCGCTCGCGCGTCTCGTCGAGACCGGCCGGTTCGACCGGCACCTCCGCAAGGTCCGCGAGTCCTACCGCAGGCGCCGGGACGCCCTCGTCGAGGCGGTGGCCGAGCACCTGCCGGGGGCGACCATCACGGGCCTCGACGCCGGACACCACGTGCTGCTCCGGCTGCCGGCCGGCGTGGACGAGGCGGGCGTCGTCTCGCACGCACGCGCCGAGGGGGTCGCCGTACGGGGCCTCGGGGACTACCGGGTCACCGCGGACGACGCGGCCCGCGAGCCCCTGCCCCCGGCCCTGGTGATCGGGTTCGGCAACGTGACCACCCGCCAGATCAGGGACGGGGTGGCGGTGCTGGGCCGGTGGTCAGTGGGCCATGTCGACAAAGCGTGAGTAGTGGCCCTGGAACGCGACGGTGATGTCGCGCGTCGGGCCGTTGCGGTGCTTGGCGACGATCAGGTCGGCCTCGCCGGGGCGGGTCGACTCCTTCTCGTAGACGTCGTCGCGGTGGAGCAGGATCACCATGTCGGCGTCCTGCTCGAGAGAGCCGGACTCGCGCAGGTCGGCCATCATCGGGCGCTTGTCGCCGCGCTGCTCGGGGCCACGGTTGAGCTGGGAGAGCGCGATGATCGGCACCTCGAGCTCCTTGGCCAGCAGCTTGATCTGGCGGGAGAACTCCGAGACCTCGAGCTGCCGGGACTCGACCTTCTTGCCGGAGGTCATCAGCTGCATGTAGTCGATGACGATCAGCTTGAGGTCGTGGCGCTGCTTGAGCCGCCGCGCCTTGGCGCGGATCTCCATCATCGTCATGTTGGGCGAGTCGTCGATGAACATCGGCGCGCTGGAGACCTCGCCCATCTTGCGGGCCAGCTTGGTCCAGTCGTCGTCGCTCATCTGGCCGTTGCGGATGTGGTTGAGGGGGACCTTGGCCTCGGCCGAGAGCAGCCGCATGGTGATCTCGGAGCGCGTCATCTCCAGGCTGAAGAACACGCTCGACATGTTGTTGTGGATCGACGCCGCCCGGCACAGGTCGAGGGCCAGCGTCGAGTTGTGCGTCGGGATCATCGACTCGCCGGCGAGGTAGAGGTGGTCAGCGTTGTCCACCTGGACGCAGCGGACCGGGACGCTGGCGACCTTCCTCACCTCGGTGATGTAACGCCGACCGATCCGCACTGCGCTCGAAGGCCGCTCCTCCTTGTGAAGGAGGTGCTTGCGCTCGAGCCGGAACACGTCATCGGTCGTGGAGAAGTTCAGGATGTAGCAGGTGGATGTGGATTCGTCTCGGCCCGCCACTCGTCTCGTGGTGCGCCCGCACCGGTATCCGAGGCTGACGACCAACTCGTGGACGTCGTCGGCCAGACGCTTGCTCGTGACCGCGAACTGGCACGAGCCCACTCCCTTGACCACGGTCCCGTCGGTGTCCATCAGGCCGGCGAGCAGCTCACGCCGTGCTCGCTCGGACGCGCGCAGATAGGCGACCGGGATGTGCTTGTCGTTGAGCACGCCCAGGGCCCGGAGCTCGCCCTGGAGGGTGCGCCGGTCGTCGTTCGCGGGGAGGTGCAACGAGTACAGCATCGCGCCGTGGTGGCGAACCTCGAGGCCGTCGGCCTCGAGGAACATCGGAATCTCCGCCGTCTCGCACGTGATGCGCGCGCTCGCGCTGTGGCCGTCACCGAGCCAGGCACCCAACGCGTAGGGCCCGACAGGCAGCTCGTCGGTCATGCCGTGGAGCGGCGCCGCGTTGAGGACAGCGTGATTGGCCCGCAGGTCCTTGTTGACGCGAACTGTTCGGGCGATCTGCTCGGTCGTGACCACCGAAGGGAAGATTCGCTGCCGCCGCGTCCGATGGGACTGATGGTCGGCCGCCCACTTCGACTTCCGAGCCGCCCGGGTCTCCGTCAGCCACTGGTGCTGGGCGTCGGCGACGATCACCGAGCCGTCGGAGAAGTGGACTTCGTAGCACGGACGGTCGTGGAGAACATCGGTGGCCGCGACCACACGAGTAGGACGCCCTTGCGCGTCGTAGAGCACGTCACCGACGCGAACCTCCCCCATGCTGGTCCAGCCCGTCGGCGTGGGGAGCGGGGTGTCGAGCGCCAGGGCCTTGCCCATGGCGGGCCTCGCCGCCACGATCACCATCTGGCCGGCGTGGAGGCCGTTGGTCAGGTCGTCGAGGTCGGCGAAGCCGGTGGGCACGCCGTAGAGGCCCGCCTCCCGGTTGCCGATGGCCTCGATCTCGTCGAGGACGCCGTCCATGATGTCCGACAGCGGCGCGTAGTCCTCGGAGGTACGGCGGTCGGTGACCTTGTAGACCTCGGCCTGGGCCTCGTCGACCACGTCGTCGACCTGGCCCTCGCCGGCGTAGCCGATCTGGACGATGCGGGTGCCGGCGTCGACGAGCCGCCGCAGGATGGCCTTCTCGCGGACGATCTCGGCGTAGTAGCCGGCGTTGGCCGCGATGGGGACGTTGGCCGAGAGCGTGTGCAGGTAGGGGGCGCCGCCGACCCGGGCGAGCTCGCCGCGCCGCTGCAGCGAGGCGGCGACCGTGACCGGGTCGGCCGGCTCGCCGCGCCCGTAGAGGTCGATGATCGCGTCGTGGATCAGCTCGTGGGCGGGTCGGTAGAAGTCGACGCCGCGGACGGTCTCGGCGCAGTCGGCGATCGCGTCCTTGGAGAGCATCATCGCGCCCAGCACGCTCTGCTCGGCGGCCTCGTCCTGGGGAGGCACCCGGCCGCCGGCCGCGGACGACGGCGACTCACCCGGGGAGTAGGCGGCGGGGCCGTCACCCCACTCGTCGTAGGGCGGGGGCGCCCCGGCGTGGTCGTAGTCGGTGACGCTCACCCGACCTCCTCCCGCCGTGTGCCCGGGACGGACCGACCGTCCCCTGTGGTGTGTGCTGACCCTGCCCGCGAGGCTAGTCAGAACCTCTGACACCGCCGGACGACCGCAGCGGAACCTACGCCGTCCGGACGGCGACCGACAGCCCGTTGTCCACAAGGGTTGGGGATAACTCCCCGGCGGTGGTGGACGACACGCACGGCGGTGTGCACGGGCTGGGGAGGCGGCTGTGGATTCCCCACCCCGGGAGCCCCGCTTACCCCCGCTGACCTGCGCGGACGCGGGTCACAGGGTGTGGACGGAAAATTGTCATCCGCCCCGTCAGCATCCGGACGAGGTGGGGCGAGCGGAGAGCCGCTGTATCACGTCTGTGGGGTAGTTGTTCCTTAATCCACTGAAAACCCACAACTGGTCCAGACCGGGAACGGTCAGGGTCAGCATCCGGGACTGTCCCTTACAGGCCCGCGGGGGCGGCGGCTACCGTGGGGCCATGTCCCGGACGCACGACCGCGAGATCCTGCGGCTCGCCGTCCCGGCGTTCCTCGCCCTCGCGGCGGAGCCCCTGTTCCTGCTCGCCGACGCCGCCATCGTCGGTCACCTCGGGACAGCGCCACTCGCCGGGCTCGGCATCGCGGCGGCGGTCCTGCAGACCGCCGTCGGGCTCTGCGTCTTCCTGGCCTACGGCACCACCGCCAGCGTGGCCCGGTACCTCGGCGCGGGCGACACCCGCGGCGCCCTCACCCAGGGCATCGACGGCATCTGGCTCGCGGTCCTCATCGGCGGGGTCACCACCGTGCTCGGCGTCGCTGTCACCACGCCCCTGGTGGAGCTGTTCGGGGCGTCGGCCGCCGTGGAGGAGCAGGCCGTCGCCTACCTGCGGATCGCCTTCCTCGGCACCACCCCGCTGCTGGTGATGCTGGCGACGACCGGCGTCCTGCGCGGCCTGCAGGACACCCGCACCCCGCTCGCGGTCGCCGTGCTCGGCAACGCCGTCAACGTCGCGCTCAACCTGCTGCTGGTCTACGGAGCCGGGCTCGGCATCGCCGGTTCGGCCTGGGGATCCGTGCTCGCCCAGGTCCTGAGCGCCGGGGTGCTCAGCGCGGTGGTCGTGCGTGCGGCCCGACGCGAGGGAGCCTCCCTCCGGCCCGACCGGGCCGGCATCCGGGCCGCGGCCCACGCAGGGGTGCCGCTGGTCATCCGCACCCTCACCCTCCGAGCCGCCCTGCTCGTCACGACGTACGCCGTCACCCTCGGCGCGCTCACCGACACCGACCAGGCCGCCGACCTCGCCGCGCACCAGCTCGCGCTGACCCTGTGGACCTTCCTCGCCTTCGTGCTGGACGCGGTGGCCATCGCCGCGCAGGCGATCACCGGCCGCTACCTCGGCGCCGGCGACGTCGCGGGAACCCGGGCGGTGACGGACCGGATGGTGCAGTGGGGACTGTGGTCCGGCATGGTCACCGGTGCCCTGCTCGCCCTGGCCAGCCCCGTGCTCGGCCCGCTCTTCACGAGCGACCCGGCGGTCCACGACCGCCTGGCCGGCGTCCTGCTCGTGGCCGCCGCCGGACAGCCGATCGCGGGCATCGTGTTCGTGCTCGACGGCGTCCTGATCGGCGCGGGCGACGGGCGCTCCCTCGCGCTGGCCCAGACCGTGGTGCTGGTCGTCTACACCCCTGCCGCGTTCCTCGCCGTCGCCCTCGGCGGCGGCCTGCTCGGCGTCTGGATCGCCTTCTCGGGCGTGTTCATGGGTGCCCGGTGGGTGGTCCTCACCCGTCGTGCGCGGAGCGAGGCGTGGCTGGTCACCGGGACCCCCACCGCGGCCTAGGGTGGCCCTCGTGCGAGCACTGCAGGCGATCGGCATGGGCCTGCTCCTGGTGGTCCTCAACGCCTCCGTCGGCGACCCCGGGCTGGACCTGTTCCCTGACCCGGTGGGCTGGGGGCTGGTGCTCGTCGGCCTGGCCCGGCTCCCCGCGCGGATCCCGCACCGGCCGGCGACGACGGCCGTCGCGTGGGTGGCGCTCCTGGTCTCCGCCGTGCTGTGGGTCCCCGACCTGGCCCGCCGGCTGCAGCCGGTCGACGAGTCGTTCCTGTGGTTGCTCGACCTGCCGACCCCGGTCTTCGTGCTGCTCCTCGCACGAGCCCTCGGCTCCGCAGCAGGCGCCGGTGAGGACCACCGGGCCCGCACCTGGTGGCAGGTGGTGATGGTCGGCACGGCGATCACGATCCTGCTCCCGCCGGTGGTGTACGGCGCCGGACTGGTCGCCCTGGCCGTGGTGGCGGTCGCGGTGGCGATCGGCACGCTCGTGGCCTGCCTCGTGCTGTGCTTCGCCCACTCGGCGCGGCCCTGGGTGCACGACCCGCTGCCCACGGCCGGTCGCGCGCCCGGGTGACGACGTCCCTCGCCGAGCCGTCAGTTGTGCAGCCTGCTGTGCCGCCGAGCCGTCACGTCAGCTGATGGGAAGTGTGCACGAGTGACGGCTCGGCCCCAACTGGACCTGCACAAGTGACGGGTCGCGGTTCCAGGCTCCTCCCCGGGCAGCACCACGCCCGGCGCCGTACACCACCGACGCAGCAGGGCCGCCCCTCCGGCAGGAGGGGCGGCCCCGGGTGGTGCGTGGTGAGGTGAGGGTCAGGCCGGGATCACGTTGAGGGTGACCTCGGCGGACACCTCGTCGTGGAGCTTGACCGACACCTGGTGGGTGCCGAGCGACTTGATGGGGTTGCCGACGGCGATGGACCGCTTGTCGACGGTCTCGCCCGACGCCGCGCTCAGCGCGTCGGCGATGTCGGCGGACGTGACGGCGCCGAACAGGCGGCCGGTGTCGCCCGCCTTGACCTGCACCGGGACCGCGTCGGCCTCGAGCTTGGTCTTGATCTCGGCGGCGTGCTCCTCGTCGCGCGCGGCGCGAGCGGTGCGGGCCGCCTTGATCGACTCGGCCTGCTTCTCGGCGCCACGGGTCCAGCGGATCGCGGCGCCGCGCGGGACGAGGTAGTTGCGGGCGTACCCGCTCTTGACCTCGACCACGTCACCGGGAGCGCCGAGGCCGGAGACCTCCTGGGTCAGGATGATCTTCATCAGGGGTGCTCCTCTCAGCGACCGGTGGAGGTGTAGGGCAGGAGGGCGAGCTCGCGCGCGTTCTTGACGGCGATGGCCACGTCGCGCTGGTGCTGGACGCAGTTGCCGGTCACCCGACGGGCGCGGATCTTGCCGCGGTCGGAGATGAACTTGCGGAGCAGGGCGGTGTCCTTGTAGTCGACACCGGTCGCCTTCTCCTTGCAGAACTGGCAAACCTTCTTCTTCGGCTTGCGAATCACTGCCTTGGCCATTGTGGTGCTCTCCTTGTTCAGACTTCAGAGCCCGGCCGGAGCCGGAATGGTTGAGGTTGGTTGATCGCTTCCGGGGTTTCGAGGCTCAGGCCCGGCGGCCCTCGCACCTCGACCTCCGGAGGTGGGGTGGATCAGAACGGGGGCTCGTCGCTGGAGACGCCCGGCGCCGCCCACGGGTCGGACTGGCCGCCCCCGGAGGAACCCTGGGGAGCACCGCCGCCCTGCGGGGCGTTGGTGGCCCACGGGTCGGCCTGGCCACCCTGCTGACCGCCGCCCTGCGGGGCGCCGTAACCGCCGCCCCCGCCGGAGCGCTGGGTCTTGGTGACCTTGGCCGTCGCGTAGCGCAGCGAGGGACCGACCTCGTCGACGTCGATCTCGAACACGGTCCGCTTCTCGCCCTCACGGGTCTCGTACTGGCGCGACTTCAGCCGCCCCTGCACCACGACCCGCATCCCCTTCTGGAGGGACTCGGCGACGTTCTCGGCCGCCTGCCGCCACACCGAGCAGGTCAGGAACAGCGCGTCGCCGTCCTTCCACTCGTTGGTCTGGCGGTCGAAGGTCCGCGGCGTCGAGGCGATCCGGAAGTTGGCCACGGCCGCCCCCGACGGGGTGAAGCGCAGCTCCGGGTCGTCGACGAGGTTGCCGACGACGGTGATGACGGTCTCGCCTGCCATGTCAATGTCTCCCTGGTCTGTTCCACTGGTGTCCCGGCGAGGCTAGGCAGCCCCGCCGACACAGGAAAGGTCTCGTCCACAGCCTCAGGCCGTGGGGCGCAGCACCTTGGTCCGGAGCACGGACTCGTTGAGACCGAGCTGGCGGTTGAACTCCTTGACCGTCTCGGGGTCGGCGTTCAGCGTGATGACGGCGTAGATCCCCTCGGCGTTCTTGCGGATCTCGTACGCCAGCCGCCGGCGGCCCCACACGTCGACGTTGTCGACGGTGCCGCCGTCCTTGCGGATCACGTTGAGGTACTTGTCGAGCGACGGCTCGACGGTCCTCTCTTCGAGACTCGGGTCGAGGATGACCATCACTTCATAGGCACGCACAGCGGTCTCCACCTCCTCTGGACTAGAGCGGCCACGGACTCTCCGTGGCAGGAGGGCGATGCGTTCACGTCGCCGGATCGGTCCGGCAACCGGACGAGGTTAGCAGCGCTCTGGGCTCGCTCAAGAATCCGCGCAGTGGGTCCGGAAAACCCTCTCACCCGAGAGGAAGCCAGCGCGTACGCCAGATGTGGCCGGCCGGGCACAGGTAGTCCGAGACGGCCGTGCCAGCGTTCTCGGACGTCGGGTTGCCTTGGCCTGTCAAGCCGCACCGAGGATAGAAGGCTTCGGGAGCGTTGTCGGGACGCGAGGGTACGTTCGTCACGTTGATCGGTGTCCTTCCGATTGCTCGGACCCTCGGCTTAGGAGCGACGCTGCAACGTCGCGGCGGAGGGTCCGCGTTTGTCCTTTCGGAAGTGTGCAAATCGGCGCTGACATCAGAGCGCCCGAGACGCAGTGCTCGGGTGTGAACCACAGGGTCCGGACCGTCGGTGGCCCAGCCTAGGGTGGGGGGATGCAGATCGGAGCCCACGTCGACCAGACCGACCCGATCGCCGAGGCGCAGGCACGCAAGGCCCCCCACGTCCAGTTCTTCCTCGGCGACCCCCAGGGCTACAAGGGACCCGAGTTCCGCTACGCGAGAGGGGCTGACGGGCTGCGGGACGACGCGGCTGCGGCGGGGATCGACCTCTACGTCCACGCCCCTTACATCGTCAATGTCGCCACGACCAACAACCGGATCCGGATCCCCTCCCGCAAGCTGCTCCAGCAGCACGTCGACGCCGCCGCGTCGATCGGCGCCCAGGGCCTGATCGTCCACGGCGGCCACGTCAACAAGGACGACCACCCGGAGGTCGGCTTCGACAACTGGCGCAAGGCGGTCGACGCGGTCGACCTCAAGCTCCCGCTGCTCATCGAGAACACCGCCGGCGGCGACAACGCCATGACCCGCTACCTCGAGCGGATCGCCGGGGTGTGGGACGCGATCTCCGCGTGCGACCAGGCCGACCGGGTCGGCTTCTGCCTCGACACCTGCCACGCCCACGCCGGCGGCAACGCGCTCGAGACGGTCGTCGACGACGTACGACGCATCACCGGCCGGATCGACCTGGTCCACTGCAACGACAGCCGCGACGACTTCGACTCCGGGGCCGACCGCCACGCCAACCTCGGCGCCGGCAAGGTCGACCCCGACCTGCTCGCCGCGGTGGTCCGTGACGCCGGTGCACCGGTCGTGCTGGAGACCCCCGGTGGCGCCGACGAGCACGTCGCCGACATCGAGTGGCTCCGCGAGCGGGTCTGATCACTGAGCAGAGACGCGCGAGGTACGAGCGCGGCGCGTGGGTTGAGCAAGCGACGCGCCAGAGCGGGCGAAGGCGCGTCAGCGCGTCGAAACCGAGCCCGATAGCCTCGACGGGTGACTGGTTCCCTCGCCGTCCGCACCCTCACGCCGGACGAGCACCTCGCGTTCGTCCGGACCCGGGCGTCGGTGAGCTTCCTGCAGACCCCGGCGTGGGCGAAGGCCAAGCCGGAGTGGCGCGCCGAGTCCCTCGGCTGGGTCCGCGACGGCGAGGTCGTGGGTGCCGCGCTGGTGCTCTACCGGCAGCTGCCGCGGGTCAGGCGCTACCTGGCCTACCTGCCCGAGGGACCCGTCATCGACTGGGACGCCGACGACCTCGCCGCGTGGCTGCAGCCGATGGTCGACCACCTGAAGCGGCAGGGCGCGTTCGGCATCCGGATGGGACCGCCGGTGGTGACCCGCCGGTGGAGCGCCGCCCAGGTCAAGGAGGGCATCGCCGATCCCGACGTACGCCGGCTCGACCAGGTGGCGCCGCTCGAGCGGACGCCCGTCGGCGCCCGGGTGGTCGCCCGGCTGACCGAGCTGGGCTGGCGCCCACAGGCCGCCGAGGGCGGCTTCGCCGCGGGGCAGCCCCGGTTCGTCTTCCAGGTCCCGCTCGGCTCCGCCCACGACCGGCGGACCGAGGACGACGTCCTCAAGGGCATGAACCAGCTGTGGCGGCGCAACATCAAGAAGGCGGCGAAGGAAGGGGTCGAGGTCACCACCGGCAGCGGCGCGGACCTCAAGGCCTTCCACGACCTCTACGTCCACACCGCCGAGCGCGACGGCTTCACCCCCCGGCCGCTCTCCTACTTCGCCGCGATGCACGACGCGCTCGCTGCCGAGGACCCCGACCGGATCCGGCTCTGGTTCGCCCGCCACGGCGGCGACCTGGTGGCCGCGACCATCGCGATCCGGGTCGGCACCCACGCCTGGTACTCCTACGGCGCGTCCTCGACGGAGAAGCGGGAGGTGCGCGGCTCCAACGCCATCCAGTGGGAGATGATCCGCGACGCGCTCGCCGCGGGCGCCGAGGTCTACGACCTGCGCGGGATCACCGACACCCTCGACGCCGACGACCCCCACGTGGGCCTGATCCAGTTCAAGGTCGGCACCGGCGGCGAGGCCGTCGAGTACGCCGGCGAGTGGGACCTGCCCCTGAACCGCCCCCTCTACCGGGCGTTCGACGCCTACATGAGACGGCCTTCGAGACGGTCGCTGCGCGACCTCCTCGGGAACCAGCGCTGATGGGCCTCACCCTCCACGTCGACGGCGAGCGTTGGCGCAGCCACCTGCGGACCGTCGCGGAGTCGACGCCGGGGCTGGTGCCGGTCCTCAAGGGCAACGGCTACGGCTTCGGCATCGGGCGGCTGGCCCGGCGCTCGCAGTGGCTGGCCGACCAGGGCCCCTCCGTCCCGGAGGTCGACACGATCGCGGTCGGCACCTACGAGGAGCTGCCCGAGGTGGCACAGCGCTTCCACGGCGACCTGCTGGTGATGACCCCGTGGCGGCCCTTCGGCGCCGCCCTCGAGCTGCCCGACGGGCTGGCCGACCGGGTGGTCCACACGGTCAGCCGCGACGAGGACCTGCACGCCCTGCTCGACCGCCAGCGGGGCGCCCGGTTCGTGCTCGAGCGGCTCACCAGCATGCGTCGCCACGGCCTCACCGGCCCGGGGCTCCGCAGCACCGGCCAGTGGCTCGCGGGCGCGCGCGCCGGGAGGTTCGAGGGGGTCGCGCTGCACCTGCCGCTCGCGCAGGGCTCCCACCTCGGTGAGGTACGCCGGCTGCTCAACGACGTCGTCGGCGCAGGCCTGGCCGTCGGCGACCGCCCCGCGACCGTGTGGGTCAGCCACCTCACGCCCGACGAGCTCACGACCCTGCGGGCGACGTACGCCGACTTCCGGATCCGGCCGCGGGTCGGAACCGCGCTCTGGCTCGGTGACCGCGGCGCGCTGCGGGTGAGCGCCACCGTGCTCGACGTCCACGAGGTCGAGCGCGGCGACGTGTTCGGCTACCGGGGCCGCACCGTGCCGAAGGCCGGCCACCTGCTCGTCGTCAGCGGCGGGACGGCCCACGGCATCGGCCTGGAGTCACCCACCGGCGACACCAGCCTGAAGGCCCGGGCCGCCACGCTCGCCCGCGGCGGCCTCGACGCGGTCGGCTTCGTCCGCAGCCCGTTCACGATCGACGGCAAGCAGCGGCTGTTCGCGGAGCCGCCCCACATGCAGGCGTCCATGCTCTTCCTGCCGCTCGGCGCCCGGGTGCCGCAGGTCGGCGAGGAGATCGACGTCCGGGTCCGCTTCACCGCCACCGACGTCGACGAGGTCCTGGTCAGCTGAGGGCGGGCAGGGACCGGGCGAGGAACGAGCCCGGTCCCGTCGCCCGCGAAGGTCGAGAACGCGGCGCGGGGCGAGCGGAGCGAGGTCGCGATCCGCGCGACGAAACCCGGTGAGGCGGGAGCAGACCTGAATCGAGGCCCTGCCCACACTTCCGGGGTTCGAGGCTCGCTTCGCTCGCGCCTCAACCTCCGAGGATCGGGTGTCGCCTGCGGGCGAGCTGCCGCTCCTCCCAGACCGGGTCGTGCTCGGGCTGCAGGACGTCGCGGGCGACGACGGCGGCGAGGTAGAGCTCTGCGGCCACCCGGACGGTGATCGCGATCCAGTAGAACCCGGGCTCCCCGCCGTCCGCGGGCTCGAGGTAGCCGCCGAGGTACCACCAGACGGCAGCGAAGTAGAGGAGCTCGCCGGACAGCCACACCAGCTGGTCGCGCCAGCGCGGCCGGGCGAGCGCGGCGAGCGGCAGCAGCCACAGGACGTACTGAGGCGAGTACACCTTGTTGACGAGCAGGAAGCCGATCACGACCAGCAGCCCGAGCTGGGCGAAGCGCGGCGTGACCGGGGCCCGCAACCCGATCGCCAACACCCCCGCGCACCACACCAGCAGGAAGGCCCACGACCCGAGGTTGACCGTGCCCGCCGCGATCGCGTCGCCGGTCGCCTGCTCGGCCACCAGCCAGGCCGACCCGAGGTCGGGGCCGCGGTCGCTGTTGAAGGTCCAGAAGTGCTGCCACTGGTCCGGGCCGGTGAGGTACGCCGGCGCGTTGACCAGCAGCCAGGAGCCGACGGCGGCGAGCGTCACCCGCAGCAGGTCGGGGAGCCGCCGTTCCCGCAGGCAGATCACCAGCAGCGCGCCGAGCAGCAGCAGCGGGTAGAGCTTGGCGGCGGTCCCGAGGCCGATCATCACCCCCGTGAGCACCGGCCGGTCCCGGGCCCACGCCCACGCAGCCGCCGCCACGCACACCAGCGCGGGCAGGTCCCAGTTGATGGTGGCCGTCAGCGCCAGCGCAGGAGAAGCGGCGAGGATCGCCGCGTCCCACGGTCGTCGTCGGTGGACGCCGGCGAGCAGCCACACGGCGAGCAGCGCGAGCGCAGTGAAGCCGACGACGTTCACCACGACGAAGACCAGCGTCTCCCGCGCCACGTCGTCCCGGCCCGCCAGCTCGCCCACGGGGACGCCGTACCGCTCCGTGACGTCGGGGGAACCCGTGACCGCGTGGGTGATCCACGCCGCCCCGTAGGCCCAGTAGGAGATGACGACGGGGTACTCCATGACCTCGTAGCGGGCCCGCACCTGGGTGTCGTCGCTGTAGGGCCACGCCAGCTCGGCGAACCCGCGCCCGGTGTAGAGGTAGGGCAGGTCGGAGTAGCACATGTGCGCGTAGCGCTGGTCGCCTCCCTGCCAGGCGTCCTGGTAGCAGCTGGTCTTCTGCACCAGTCCGAGCGCCATGACGACGGCGGTCAGCGCGAGCAGCACCCGCACCGGCGTCCACCACGGATGGCGACCGGCGTGGTCGCCGACCGGTCCCCCCACCCCTTCGCTGAGGGCGGCGACGACGGGGTCGTCGCGGGTGGGGTGGACGCGGGGGTCGGTCACACGACGTACCGCTCGCGGGCCGCCGGGGTGTACGCCGCGGCCGCGGCGCGGTCCCGGGAGCCGCCCTGACCACCCTGGGGATCCTCCTCCGGGTCACACGACGGCGGGGGCACCACCCGGTCGCACGGGTCCGGTTCCTCCGTCGGGGTCGTCGGCTCCTCGGTCGTCGGCTCCTCGGTGGTCGGCTCCTCCGTGGGCTTCTTGGTCGTCGGCTCCTCGCTCGGCGGCGACTTCGTCGTCGGCCGGGGCGGCGGCGCCTGCGTCGTCGGCGGCGGGGTGTACGGCTCGTGGCCCGTCTCGGGGGCGTCGCCGTCGACGTTCGCGGGCGGCGGGAAGTCCTCGACCGGCAGGCCCTCCATGGCCCGCTGCATCACCGCGGTCCACGTCTCGGCCGGGTAGGAGCCGCCGAAGTACTCCGGCAGCCAGCCCTGCAGCTGCTCGTTGCCCTTGCCACGGACGTACATCACCGACGTGCTGAGCTGGGGCGTGTAGCCCGTGAACCACGCCGAGGAGACCGCGCCCTCGCCGTTGGTGGCGGTGCCGGTCTTGCCGGCGGCGGGCCGGCCGAGCGCGAGGGCGGCGGTGCCGGAACCCTCCTGGACGACCTGCTGCAGCGCGTAGCTGACGTCGCGGTCGATGTCCTGCTCCACGGCCTCGGTGTCGGAGACCCGGTGCTGGTAGACGGTCTCGCCGTTGCGGTCGACGACCTTCTCGATGATGAAGGGCTCCGCGGCCCGCCCGCCGTTCGCGATGGTCGCGTACGCGTTGGCCATGTTGATGGGGCTCACCGTCGCGCTCCCGAGCGCGACACCGGTGTTCGGCTCGAGGCCGGGTGAGGTGTTGGGGAAGCCGGGATCCTTCTTCTTGGCCTTCGCCGGGGGGATGCCGAGACGCTCCGCGGCGTCGACGACCTTCTGCGGGCCGTCCTCCATCGACATGGTCATGTCGATGAAGGCGGTGTTGATGGAGTTCTCGGTGGCGGTGACCATCGAGACCGCCGAGCCGTAGTCGGCATCGCCCTGGTTCTCGAAGTCGGTGCCGTCGGGGAGCACGAACGGCGAGTTCCCCTCGAAGGTGTCCTCGAGGGAGAAGCCGTCCTCGATCGCCGCGACCAGCGCGGCCGGCTTCATGGTCGAGCCGGCCTGGCCGCCCGCGATCGCCCAGTTGATCTGGGAGTCGAGGTAGTCCTGGCCGCCGTAGAAGCCGCGGACGGCCCCGGTGCCGGGCTCGACGCTGGCCACGCCGACGTGCAGGTCCTTGTCGCCGGAGCCGGGCTCGGTGCTGCCCTTCTCACCGGGGATCGCCGCCGGCAGGCCGGTCGGCCGGACCTCGGAGACGCCCTCCTGGGCCGCCGTCATCGCCTTCTGCGTGAAGGTGGTGGTGACCCGCAGCCCACCACCGTCGATCTCGTCCTCGTCGAAGCCGAGCCGCACCAGCTCGTCGCGGACCATCGTCAGCACGTGGCCGCGCTGCCCGCCGTACTGGCTCTCCTGCTCGATGTCGGGGAACGCCGGGAGCCGGCGGGCTGCCCGGTCGGCCTTGGCGGCACTGATCTGGCCGGTCTCGGCCATGCCCTCGAGGACGTAGCCGTAGCGCTCCTGCAGGTCACGGCGGGCCTGCTTGCCGTTTGCGGGGTCGTACCCGCTGGGGTTGTTGAGCACCGTGGCGAGGACCGCGCTCTGCCGCACGTCGAGGTCCTTGGCCTCGACGTCGAAGTACGCCTTGGCCGCGGCCTGGATGCCGTAGGCGCCGCGGCCGAAGTAGATGGTGTTGAGGTAGCCCTCGAGGATCTCCTGCTTGCTCACGTCCCGCTGCAGCTTGAGCGAGATGATCGCTTCCTTGATCTTGCGGGTGAGCGTCTGCTCCTGGGTCAGGTAGAGGATCTTGACGTACTGCTGGGTGATCGTCGAGGCACCCTGGGTCTCGTTGCCCTGGGCGTTGCTGAACGCCGCGCGCAGGATCCCGCGCGGGTCGATGCCCTGATCGGTCCAGAACGACCGGTTCTCGGCGGCGACCACCGCGTCCTTGATGGAGTCCGGCATCTCGTCCAGGGGGATCGACTCGCGGTTCTGGGTGGCGTAGGTGCCGATCTGGGACTTGCCGTCGTTGTAGTAGACGAACGACGTCTGGGTCTCGAAGTCCTCGTTGGGGTCGGGCACGTCGATGGTCTGGTAGAGCACGACGAACGCCCCCACGGCGAGGAGGGACCCGACGAGTCCGAGGGCCAGCAACCAGGTGAGGACGCGACGCCAGCGCGACCCGCGCTTGGCGGGTCGCTGGGGCTTCTTCTGGGCGGGCCCAGCGGCCCGGCGCTTTCCACTCAACTGACTCGGATCTTCCGTTCGGGGGATTCCCGACGCGGCGCCCACGAGCGCGCGTCAGTCCATCAGGGTACGCAGGGGTCCTCGCCCCTCACGAATCCCGCGGACGCCGACCGTGGGGGACGCCGACCGGGGCGGTGGTCTCATCCATCGGATATATCGGTACGATAGATCGCATGGCACGTCGTGGCGAAACCCTCGAGCTGGCGGTCCTCGGACTGCTGCACGAGGGACCCATGCACGGCTACGAGCTGCGCAAGCGGCTCAACCTGATGCTCGGATGGCGCCGGGTGCTGTCGTTCGGCTCGCTCTACCCGGGGCTGAAGAAGATGCTCCGCAGCGGGTTGATCGAGGACTCCGGCGCCGACACCACCAGCCGCCGTCCCCGGATCGTCTACCAGCTCACCGAGGCCGGCGACGCGGAGTTCCAGCGGCTGCTCTCGGAGGTCGGGCCGACCGCGTGGGACGACGACACCTTCGACATCCGCTTCGCGTTCTTCGGCCGGACCGACATGGAGATCCGGCTGCGGGTGCTCGAGGGCCGGCGCAGCCGGCTCCAGGAGCGGCTCGAGCGGGTGCAGAAGGAGCTCACGATGACGCAGAAGGAGGTCGACCGCTATGCGGCCGAGCTGCAGCGCCATGGGGTGGAGCAGGTCGAGCGCGAGGTGCGCTGGCTGTCCGAGCTGATCAACGCCGAACGCAACGGGAGCCAGCCGATTTCCGAGGCTGAGCCACAACCCAAGACCGGTCAGTCCCCGGGCTGACCCTGATCGCTGGACCGAGGAAGGAATCGTTCGCAATGGGTGCGGTACGAGTAGCAATCGTCGGAGTGGGGAACTGCGCAACCTCACTCGTACAGGGCGTCCACTACTACAGGGACGCCGATCCGACCGGGACGGTTCCCGGACTGATGCATGTCACCTTCGGCGACTACCACGTCTCCGACGTGGACTTCGTCGCGGCGTTCGACGTCGACGACAAGAAGGTCGGCAAGGACCTCTCCGAGGCGATCAACGCCTCCGAGAACAACACCATCAAGATCAGCGACGTCCCGACCCTCGGGGTGGAGGTGCAGCGCGGCCACACGCTGGACGGCCTGGGCCGCTACTACCGCGAGACGATCGAGGAGTCGGCGGCCGAGCCGGTCGACGTCGTCGAGGTGCTCCGTGAGCGCCAGGTCGACGTCCTGGTGTCCTACCTCCCGGTGGGCTCCGAGGAGGCCGACAAGTTCTACGCGCAGTGCGCCATCGACGCGGGCGTCGCCTTCGTGAACGCGCTGCCCGTCTTCATCGCCTCCGACCCCGAGTGGGCTGCGAAGTTCGAGGCGGCGGGCGTCCCCATCGTCGGTGACGACATCAAGAGCCAGGTCGGCGCGACGATCACCCACCGGGTGCTGGCCAAGCTGTTCGAGGACCGGGGCGTCGTGCTCGACCGGACCTACCAGCTCAACGTCGGCGGGAACATGGACTTCAAGAACATGCTCGAGCGCGAGCGGCTGGAGTCGAAGAAGATCTCCAAGACCCAGTCGGTGACGTCCAACCTCACCGGAGAGCTGGCCGGCAAGGTCCACGACCGCAACGTGCACATCGGCCCGTCCGACTACGTACAGTGGCTCGACGACCGCAAGTGGGCCTACGTGCGCCTCGAGGGCCGGGCCTTCGGCGACGCGCCCCTCAACATGGAGTACAAGCTGGAGGTCTGGGACTCCCCCAACTCCGCCGGCATCATCATCGACGCCATCCGGGCCGCCAAGATCGCCAAGGACCGCGGCATCGGCGGCCCGCTGATCGGCGCGTCGTCGTACCTGATGAAGAGCCCGCCGGTGCAGCTCCCCGACGAGGAGGGCCGGGCCCGCGTCGAGGCCTTCATCAGGGGCGAGGAGTAGCCCGCAGCCTCGGGTAGGCCCTCGCGTCGGAGGTCGACGTGCGAGGGCCCCCCCGAGAAGGTTGAGGTGCGATGGCGGCCCCCCGGAGGTCGAGGTGCGAGGGCCGCCACCCCCCGGAGGTCGCCCCCCGGAGGTCGAGGTGCGAGCGCCGCCCCCCGGAGGTCGAGGTGCGAGGGCCGCCCCCCCGGAGGTTGAGGTGCGAGGGCCGCCCCCCCCGGAGGTCGAGGTGCGAGGGCCGCCAGGCCCGAGCCTCGAAACCCCGGGACTCTGGGCAGGGCCTCAACGGCGGGTGCTCGGTCGTGAGGCCAGCTCCGGCAGGTCCTCCCACCGTCCCTCGATCAGAGCCAGCCGCTTGGCCCTGCTCCAGCCCTGGACCTGTTTCTCGAACCGGAACGCGTCCTCCACCCGGTCGAACGGGCCGGCCCACGCCAGCCGCACGGGGCGTCGACGGCGGGGTCGGGTGTACGCGCATGCCTCACCGGCCTGGTGTCGGCCGATGCGGTCGTCGAGATCGATGGTGCTCCCGACGTACAGCGACCCGTCGGCGCACTCCAGGATGTAGGTCCACGGCATGCGATCGAGTGTGATGGTCCTCGGCGCGGGTGTCGCCCAAGCCCTGCAAGCCTGTGGATGACCGGGCTGAGGCCCTGCACCACCGTCCCGGGGTTTCGAGGCTCGGCGCTGGCGCGCCTCGCACCTCAACCTCCGGGCCGCCGCACCTCGCACCTCAACCTCCGGGGCCGCCGCGCCTCGCGCCTCGACCTCCGGGGCCGCCGCGCCTCGCACCTCAACCTCCGGGGCCGCCGCGCCTCGCACCTCAACCGGGCAGCGAGCTGCTAGCCCTCGGCCTCGGCCTTGATCCGGCCGAGCGTCTGCCGCATGCCGTCACGCAGCTCGCCGGTGAACCGGTCGACCCCGCCGAGCACGGCGTCCTGCAGCCTCAGCGAGATCGGCAGGATCCCGTCGGGCGTCTCCCGGCGGTGGGTCACCCGCGTGCCGGCGACGGTCGGCTCCAGGCCGTAGGACCAGATCACTCCGTTGTCCTTGATCCGGAAGGCGAAGTCGCGGTGCGGGTCGAACCGGACCACCGTCGAGCGCGTGGGCCAGACCTTCCAGCCGCTCCGGTTGATGTTGAGGGCCCGGGTGCCGAGCCCCACCCGACCGCGGACGAAGGTCCGGACGCCCTGCGGGCTCCAGGAGGCCATTCGCGGCAGGTCGGTGACCAGCGCCCAGACCCGCTCGGGTGGGGCGGCGACGTCGACGGACTCGTGCAGGTCAGCGATCTCGGCCATCGGGCGAACATACCGGCAGTACGTCGCTCAGCGCCGTGACGCCCACCACTCCTGCAACCGCCGGGCCGCCTCGTCCGCCGCCAGCGGGCCCTCGTCGATCCGCAGGTCCAGCAGAAACCGGTAGGCCTCGCCCACCTCGCGGCCCGGGCCGATGCCGAGCACCTCCATGATCTGGTTGCCGTCCAGGTCCGGCCGGATCGCCGCCAGCTCCTCCTCCTCGGAGAGCCGGGCGATCCGCGCCTCCAGGTCGTCGTAGGAGCGCCGCAGCCGGTCGGCCTTGCGCCGGTTGCGGGTGGTGCAGTCGGCCCGGGTCAGGATGTGCAGCCGCTCCAGCTGGTCCCCGGCGTCCCGGACGTAGCGGCGGACGGCGGAGTCGGTCCACTCCCCGCCGCCGTACCCGTGGAACCTCAGGTGCAGCTCGACCAGGGTCGACACCGCGTCCACCTCGTCCCTGGAGAACCGCAACGCCTGCATCCGCTTGCGGGTCATCTTGGCGCCGACCACGTCGTGGTGGTGGAAGGTGACGGTGCCGTCGTCGAGGAACCTCCGGGTCCGGGGCTTGCCGACGTCGTGCATCAGGGCCGCGAACCGGACGATGAAATCAGGGGAGGAGTCCGGCCCTCGAGCCCCGTCAGGCGCAAGCCGGTCCTCGAGGTCGATGGCCTGCTCCAGCACGGTCAGCGTGTGCTCGTAGACGTCCTTGTGCCGATGGTGCTCGTCGCGCTCCAGCGCGAGCGCCGGGAGCTCGGGCAGCACCAGGGCGGCGAGGCCGGTCTCGACGAGCAGCGTCAGCCCGCGCCGCGGCTGGGGTGCGGAGACCAGCTTGACCAGCTCGTCGCGCACCCGCTCGGCGGAGATGATGCCGATCCGCTCCGCCATGGCGGTCATCGCGGCGACCACCTCGGGGACGACCTCGAACCCGAGCGTGGCCGCGAACCGGGCAGCCCGCATCATCCGCAGGGGGTCGTCGGAGAAGCTGTCCTCCGGCCGGGCCGGGGTGCGCAGCAGCCGGTGGGCGAGGTCGACGACCCCGCCGTGCGGGTCCTCGAAGGTCCGGTCGGGCACCGAGACCGCCATCGCGTTGACGGTGAAGTCGCGCCGGCCGAGGTCCCCGGCGAGGGTGTCGCCGAAGTCGACGACGGGCTTGCGGGACGAGGGGTCATAGCTCTCCGAGCGGTACGTCGTGACCTCGACCTGCCAGTTGCCGGCCCGCGCCCCGATGGTCCCGAAGTCGCGGCCCACGTCCCACACCGCATCGGCCCATCCGGCCAGCAGCCGCTCGGTCTCCTCGGGCCGGGCCGAGGTCGTCAGGTCGAGGTCGCCGACCGTCCGGCCGAGCATCGCGTCCCGGACGGGCCCGCCGACCAGGTGCAGGGCGTGCCCTGCGGCGGCGAACCGCTCCCCCAACGGCTCGAGGACCGGGGCGAGGCGGTCCAGCTCGGCGCCCAGCGACCGCTCGGCCTCGACCATGGTGGGACCCGCGGGCGCGGGGGGCGGAACCTGCTCGGACACGACCCGCAACTCTAGGGCACCCTCCCGCTCCACGAGCACCCGGCAGTGCCCGCCGGACGCGGGTCCGTCCGAGGTCGGAAATGCGGGTGACCTCCCGGCGCCGATCGCCGCCCGGCCCCGGGAGGAAGGCCCCCTCCGACCGCCCGACCGGCGCGCTCCGGGGGACCCCGGCAGGCGCCGTACCGCCGGATAGAGTCGGCGCGTGCGCCGCCCGCTGTCCTTCCTGCCTGCCCTCGTGGCGGCGGCGGCGGCCACAGCAGCACCCGCCCTCCCCGCTCCGGCGTCGGCCACCCCTGCGACTGGCACCCGGGTATCGGCCGCGGCGCCCGAGAACGACGACCCGCTGCAGGTCAGCATCGAGCGGCTCACTCCCGGGGAGATCCCCGAGCAGGGCCCGGTGCGGATGCAGGGCACGATCACCAACGTCAGCGACGAGCGCTGGCGGGCGGTGAACGTCCACGCGTTCGTGGGCTACGTGCCGATGACCACGTCCGAGGAGCTCGAGGCGGCGCGCGAGGTCCCGGCCGACGCCGAGATCGGCCAGCGCATCTTCATCCCCGGGACGTTCGACGACGTCGGCGGGCTCGATCCCGGCGAGTCCGCGACCTACGAGATCCTCCTCAAGCGCAACCAGATCCCGGCCGAGACTCCCGGGGTCTACTGGTTCGGCGCGCACGCCCTCGGAAACACGACCGACGCCCGGGACGCCGTCGCCGACGGGCGCGCCCGGACCTTCCTCCCGCTGCTGCCGACGACCGCGGCCCGCACCCCGGTGGACACCTCCGTGGTGATCCCGCTCCGGCACCCGATCGCGCACACCCGGAGCGGCCGGCTGACCGGGGAGCCGGTGTGGGCGCGCGACCTCGGCGCCGGCGGCTACCTGCGGCGGCTGGTCGCCCTCGGCGCGGCTGCCCGCAACCGTCCGGTCGCCTGGCTGGTCGACCCGGCCGTCCGGGACGCCGTGCGGCGGCTGGTCGACGGCAACCCGCCCCGGTCCCTCGCCGCCCCTGCGCGAGGCGGCGGCCCGGACTCGCCGGACGACGGCCCCTCGGAGGGCCCGTCGGGGGCGACGTCCGCCCAGGCCGAGGACGAGTCCGCTCCGCCCCCCGGTGCGGCGGCCGCTCCCGGCGAGGTGTGGCTCGAGGACCTCGCCGCGGCGCTGGAGGGCGGACGGGTGCTCTCGCTCCCGTACGGCGACGTCGACGTCTCGGCCGCCCACGACCACGGCCCCGACCTGCTCCAGACCGCGCGGATGCGTGCCGGCGACCAGCTCGACGACGTCCCGACGCTGCCCGCCGTCGCCCCGCCGTCCGGCTACCTGTCGACCGAGGCCCTCGCTGCCCTCCCCGAGGGCACCCACGCCCTGCTCACCGACCGGATGCTCCCGGAGGGATCCGACGCCGAACCGCTCGACGTGGACGACCGCCGGGTGCTGTTCGCGCCCTCCGACGTGGCGGCCGGCGGTCCCGGCCCGGACGACCCGCTCGGCACGGTCGCGGTCCGACAACGGATCCTGGCCGAGGCGGCCGTCCGCCAGCTCGACGAGCGGCGTGCCCCCTTGCTCGTGGTGCTGCCCCAGACCTGGTCCCCCGACCGACCCTCGGCGTTCTGGCAGGGGCTCGGCGTCCGGTGGCTCACCCTCACGGACCCCACGTCGCTGGTCCCGGAGGGGGAGGTCGCGACCGACGAGCTCGACTACCCCCCGGAGCAGCGGGCCGCCGAGCTCCCCGCGGCCAACTTCGTGACGGCCGAGGAGCTCGAGAGCGCGGGCCGGGTCCTGGCGAACGTGCTCACCGACAACGACGAGATCGACCAGGAGATCACCGACGAGGTCCTCACCGCGGTCTCCTACGGTGACCGCCGCGACGCCGAGGAGTCGCAGCTGCGCACCGAGCAGTCGTTGCACTGGGTCGAGCGCCGCAGCCGGGCCGTGCGGGTCAAGGCCCCGCCGGGCGTGACCCTGTCCAGCGCCGCGGGCGGCTTCGCGACGACGCTCGTGAACCGTCTCGACCACCCCGTCACCATCACGCTCAAGGCCGTCACCGACGCCTCGCTGTCGGTCGACACGCCGCCGACCATCGACCTCGCTCCCCGGGGCCGGCAGACGGTGGTGCTCCAGGCCGCGACGACGACGCCGGGCGTCCACTACGTCCGGCTGGTGGTGACCGACGAGGCCGGCGCGCCCCTGGGCTCCTCGGCCACGTTGCCGGTCCGGTCCGCCCAGGTCAGCCGGGTCATCTGGCTGATCCTCGGCGTCGGCGTGGGCCTGCTGTTCCTGGCCATCGCGGTGCGCCTGGTCCGGCGCATCCGGAGCGACGACGCCACCACATGAGCGACCAGAAGATCCTGTCGTCCAGCGCGGTGATGGCCGCGGGGACCGTGGTCTCCCGGATGAGCGGCTTCGTCCGTTCGGCCCTGCTCGTCGCGGCCCTCGGCAGCGGCCTGCACGGCGAGCTGTTCAACATCGCCAACACGGTGCCGAACATGCTCTACATCCTGATGGCGGGCGGCATCTTCAACGCCGTGCTGGTCCCCCAGCTGGTGCGGGCCATGAAGAACGACCCCGACGCCGGCCAGGGCTACACCGACCGGGTGGTGACCCTGGCCGGTCTGTTCCTCGCGACGGTCACGGTGCTGCTGGTGCTGGCCGCGCCCTGGGTGATGCAGATCTTCCTGAGCGACGCCTACGACCAGCCCGAGCTCGCCGCCCAGCTGGAGTCGGTCATCGACTTCGCGCGCTGGTGCCTGCCCCAGGTGTTCTTCTACGGGATGTTCGTCCTGGTCGGGCAGATCCTGAACTCCCGCGGCCGGTTCGGCCCGATGATGTGGGCCCCCATCGCCAACAACCTGGTGGCGATCGGAGTGCTGCTGACCTACCTCCTGGTCTTCGGCGCCGCCGGTCCCGAGGAGCGCGGCGGCCCGTTCACCCCCGCCCAGGAGGTGCTGCTCGGCCTCGGCTCCACCCTCGGGATCGTCGTGCAGTTCGCCGTGCTGGTCCCGTTCCTGCGCAGCGCCGGCTACCGGTTCCGGCCCCGCTTCGACTTCCGCGACACCGGGCTCGGCCACACCCTGCGGCTGGGCGTCTGGACGCTGTTGTTCGTGCTCGTCAACCAGCTCGCGTACGCCGTCGTCGTCCGGCTGGCCTCGAGCGGCCCGGCCGAGACCCTCGGCAACGACCCGGACGCCACCGGCTACCTCGTCTACTCCTCGACGTTCCTCATCGTGATGGTCCCCCACTCGGTGGTGACCGTGTCGCTGGCCACCGCCGTGCTCCCACGGATGTCGGGGCTGGCCGACGAGGGCGACCACCCGGAGCTGGCTCGCACCCTGCTGCTGGCGCTGCGCAACGCCCTGGTCGTCGTGGTGCCGTTCGCGCTGCTGCTGCCGCTGGTGTCCCTCGATGCCGCGCGGGTCATCTGGGGGTACGGCGCGGGCAGCGACAGCTACGCCAACTTCGCCCCGTCGCTCGCCCTGTTCGGGATCGGGCTCGTGTTCTTCACCGTGCACTACCTGATGCTGCGCGGCTTCTACGCGATGGAGCAGACCCGCACCGTGTTCTGGATCCAGTGCGCGATCGCGGTCACCAACGTGGTGGCGGCGCTGCTGCTGGTCCGCGAGGCCACCGCCGCCCAGACCTCCCCGGCGCTGGTGCTCGCGTACGGCGCCGCCTACCTGGTGGGCGCGGTCGTCTCGTCCACGGTCCTGGCCCGTCGACTGCGCGGCGCGGGCGGGGAGGGCCGGGCGCTGACCGGCTTCGCCGTCAGGCTGCTGGCCGTGGCGGTGCCGGCCGCCGCCGCGGCGTACGTCGTGGGACGGCTGCTCGGCGACGTCGTGGGGCCCGACCCGAGCGTCGGCGGCGCGTTGCTGCGGGCCCTGGTCGTGACGGGCGTCGACGTGGCCGGGTTCGTGCTGCTGGCGCGGCTCGTGGGGCTGCGTGAGGTGACCGCGGTCATCGACCTGGTCGCGCGTCGGGGATCCTCCGGCGGCCGCGGGACGGGAGACCTACCATGACCGGGACGGGCCGACAGGGCCCGTCGGACTCCTCAGGAGATGGGAGGACCTTGACCCAGGCAGCCAGACCCGGCGACGTGCTCGCCGACCGCTACAAGCTGGTCGACCTGCTCAGCGAGAGCGGGAACGGCCGGTTCTGGCGAGCCCACGACGACGTCCTCGACCGCCACGTCGCGCTCCACTGCATCGCCGAGGACGACGAGCGGGCCGCGGGGCTCACCGAGGCGGCGCGGCTCTCGGCCACGGTGCTCGACCGGCGGCTGCTGCGGGTGCTCGACGCCGACCACGGCGACGGCATGTCCTACGTCGTCAACGAGTGGGGCACCGGCACCTCCCTGGACATCCTGATCGGGACCGAGGGGCCGATGCCGCCGCGCAAGGCGGCGTGGGTGGTCTCCGAGGTCGCCGCCTCGATCGCGGTCGCCCACGAGGGGCGGGTCGCCCACGGGCGGCTGGTGCCCGAGACCGTGCTGCTCGACGACACCGGGTCGGTCCGCATCATCGGCTGCTGCGTCGACGCGGCGCTGCGCGGGCTGCCGGCCGGCCGGATCAGCCAGGACGTCAACGACCTCGGCGGGCTCCTCTACTTCGCGCTCACCGGGCGCTGGGCGGGCAGCTCGGTGTCCAACGTCCGCCCGGCGCCACGCTCCGGCGGCCGCTGGCTGCGCCCGCGCCAGGTCCGCGCCGGCATCCCCCGAATCCTCGACGGCATCTGCGACGTCGTCCTCAACCCGTACGCCGCGCCTCCGGCCGGTGGCGCGCACAACCTGCTGACGGCCGCGGGCCTCGCCGAGGCACTGCGCGAGTACGTCGGCGACCCGGTCGGGCTGGCCGAGGCCTCCCCGCTCAACGGCGTACGTGGCGCAGGGGCTCTCGCGGTCCCGGGCCCGCGCCCGGCGCGCGACCCCGACGCCACCCGCACCATCCCGCCCGCCGGGCCGGCCGCGGCCGACCCGGCCGACGACACCCCGGCCGAGCCCCTCGACGCGGTCGACACGCCCGAGCAGACGCCCACGGTCGCCCCGGAGGCGTCCGCCGAGGACCCCACCCTGGCCGCCCCGACGGTCCCGCCCGGCGTGGTCACGCCGCCCACGGCCTCCGAGCCGCCGGTCGACCCGGTGGCGCCCGGGGCCGCCGAGAACGCGGCGCCAGCAGGGTCCGACCGGGCCCCGGACCCGGTCGACCAGCCCACCGAGGCGGGCCTGCCGATCTTCGACGACCAGGACGACGAGGTCAGCTGGTTCTCGGCCCGCAACGACCCGCCGCCCCCGCCGCCCCCGCTGGAGGACCCGCCCGAGCGGCCACTGTTCGCGCCGGAGCCGACCGACGGCGGCCCCGCCCGCCGTCCCCGGCCGGGTTCAGCCGCCACCGGCCAGCGCGAGTACTGGCCCTGGGACGCCGCCACGGGCGCGGGCACCGGCAGCGGCGTGATCCCGGTGACCGAGGACGACGACGATGACGACAACGGCGTGCCGGGCCGCTCCTGGTTCCGGCTGGGCGCCATCGTGGGCGCCTCGCTGCTGCTGGTCCTCGCGGTGATCGTGGCCTTCAACCTCGGCCGCGGGAAGACCCCGCTCGGCACCGAGCCCGAGCCGGAGTCGCCGTCGACCTCGGCCGGCCAGTCGCCTCGTCCGCTCCAGGCGATCGAGGTCGCCGGGGTGCGCGACTTCGACCCGCAGGGAGATCCGCCCGAGGAGAACCCGGACGTGGCGCCCCTGGCCGTCGACGGCGACCCCGCCACCGCGTGGAACACCCAGACCTACTTCGACCAGTTCGGCCCGGGCGGGCTCAAGACCGGGATCGGGCTCGTGGTCGACCTCGGCGAGTCGCAGGAGGTGGGGCAGGTCGACCTGACCACGCTCGGTTCGCCGATGGACGTGTCCTACTACGTGACCGAGGACGATCCCACGGCGGTCGCCGGGCTGCGGCCGGTCGCGAGCGGGACGGTCGAGGACGACTCGCTCCGCACCACCTTCGACGAGCCGGCGACCGGGCGCTACCTGATCGTCTGGATCACCTCCCTCCCCCAGGTCGGCAGCGACTTCCGGGCCGAGATCGCCGAGGTCGAGGTCAAGGGATGACCCACTCCCTTCGGGTGCTCGCTTCGTTCCGCTCCGAACAGGGACCCCGGAAGTGACGCCGGCCGACGGGCGGAACGATGCCGAGCTGCTCGCTGCCCACGTCGACGGCGACCGCACGGCGTTCGGCGTGCTCGTCGCCCGGCACCGCGACCGGCTGTGGGCGGTGGCGCTGCGGACCACCGGCAACCCGGACGACGCCGCCGACGGCCTCCAGGAGGGGCTGGTCGCCGCCTACCGTCGGGCGGGCTCCTTCCGGGGGGAGGCGCAGGTCACCACCTGGCTGCACCGCGTCGTGGTCAACGCCTGCCTCGACCGGCTGCGCGCCGCCCGGGTACGTCGCGCCGAGCCGCTGCCCGAGGACCTCGACGACCGTGGTGACCGCGGGTCGCTCGCGGCCAGCACGCCCGTCGACCCGGCCGACGCGGCCCTCGCCGAGGAGCGGCGCCGGCTGGTGCTGGCCGCACTGGCCGAGCTGCCGCCGGAGCAGCGGGCGGCCCTGGTCCTGGTCGACATGGAGGGCTACCCGGTGGCCGAGGCGGCCGCCATGCTCGACTGCGCGCCGGGCACCGTGAAGTCGCGCTGCTCCCGCGGCCGGGCCCGTCTGGCCCGGGTGCTGCACCCCCAGCTGGGCGTCCTCGACCCCCAGGGTGACGCGGACCACGCACCTCCGGGGAACCCCGCGCGCGGCCCGTCCGTCCCATCTCCGGAGCCCCGGGGCCCCCCGGGCGTCACCGGCGCCTGACCGATCCCCGTCCGCCCGACCAGCCCGAGGAGGTGACCCCGCATGGACGACGAGCTGACCCCGCAGGAGACCGAGCGGGTGCGCCGGCTGCTCGCCGAGGCACGCCACACCGATCCCGTGCCCGACGACGTCGCGGCCCGGATCGACCGGACCCTCGCCGACCTGGCCGCCGAGCCCGCGGCGACCGTCGTACCGCTGGCCGAGCGGCGGCGCAAGGCGGGCCGGCTGCTGCTCGCCGCGGCGGCCGTGGTCGTCGGAGGGGTGGCGCTCGGACAGGTGGTCGGCGGCGACGGCAGTGAGGACGAGGCCGCGGACTCCTCCGCCGCGAGCGAGGCCGACGAGGCGCAGGGCCTGACCGCACCTGACCGCGACTCCACCCCCAGCGGCGACGACGAGCTGTCGACCGAAAGCGGCGGCTCGCTGCCCGGTGCGGTCTCGGAGACCCGTCGCTCGATCTCGAGGCTGCCGGCCCAGCAGGTCCGCTCCTCCACCTTCGCGGCCGACGCCGCGCGACTGCGCCCGGTCGCGACCGCCGCGAAGGTCCGGAACGGTGCGACCTCCGCTCCCGAGGCCGCGGACCGCCTGCAGGGCGACGGCTGCGCCGCCGGTGCGTGGGGTGGTGGCCGCTACGTCCGGGTCGCGTTCGACCGCGAGGCCGGCTGGCTCGTCTACCGGGCGCCCCGTGGCGACTCCCAGGTGGTCGACCTGTTCCTGTGCGACGCGGACTCGACCGAGCGGTCCGTGACGCTCCCCATCGAGTGACCGCGCCGTCCGCCGACGGGAATGCCGCTCGCCTACCATCGGTTCAGTCCGTGTACCCCCTACCGAGGAGCAGCATGACCGACCAGCCCCGCAGCGAGCCCCGCAACGTCATCGTCATCGGCTCGGGCCCGGCCGGCTACACCGCCGCCCTCTACACCGCGCGTGCCGCCCTGAACCCGCTGGTGTTCGAGGGCTCGGTCACCGCCGGCGGTGCGCTGATGAACACGACCGAGGTCGAGAACTTCCCCGGCTTCCGGGACGGCATCATGGGTCCGGCGCTGATGGACGAGATGCGGGCCCAGGCCGAGCGGTTCGGCGCCGAGCTGGTGGCCGACGACATCGTCGAGGTCGACCTCACCGGTGACGTCAAGACGGTCCGGACCGCGACCGACACCTACACCGCACGGTCGGTGATCCTCGCGACGGGCTCCGGCTACCGCAAACTCGGTCTGCCCCGGGAGGAGGAGCTGTCGGGTCGCGGTGTCTCGTGGTGCGCGACCTGCGACGGGTTCTTCTTCCGCGAGCAGGCCATCGCCGTCGTCGGCGGGGGTGACTCCGCCGTCGAGGAGGCGACCTTCCTGACCCGCTTCGGCTCGAAGGTCTACCTGATCCACCGGCGCGACGAGCTGCGCGCGTCCAAGATCATGCAGGAGCGGGCCTTCGCCGACCCCAAGCTGGAGATCATCTGGAACGCGGAGGTCGCCGAGATCCACGGTGATGACAGCGTCGATTCCGTCACGTTGCGTGACACCGTCACGGGCGACACCCGGCCGCTCGAGGTGACCGGCCTGTTCATCGCCATCGGCCACGATCCGCGCTCGGAGCTGCTGAGCGGGCAGGTCGACCTCGACGACGAGGGCTACGTGCTGGTCGACCACCCCACGACCCGGACCAACGTCCCGGGCGTGTTCGCCTGCGGCGACCTGGTCGACCACACCTACCGGCAGGCCGTCACCGCCGCTGGTACCGGCTGTGCCGCCGCCCTCGACGCCGAGCGGTTCATCGCGGCCCTCGAGCACCATGCGTCCACCGCCGGCGACGCCGACGAGACCGCCGAGCTGGTCCGCGAGGCCGTGCAGACCGCCGGCGCCTGACGCCTCGCCGTTCCCCGTCGTACCCGACATCCCTGCGGTGATCTACCGCCGTGGGCGGCGCAGATGTCGGGTACGACGAGACCGGGGACAGCGGCGCGGAGCGGCGGGGAACAAGTGTCACCGGCCTGGTGTTCACTGGACCGACAGACCTCCCGAGATCCCCCTGATCTCCCGATCCGAAAGGTGCACGCAGTGGGCAACATCTCCGCCGTGACCGACGCTGACTTCGAGACCCAGGTCCTCAAGTCCGACAAGCCCGTCCTGGTCGACTTCTGGGCCGAGTGGTGCGGGCCGTGCCGGCAGGTCCAGCCGATCCTCGAGGAGATCGCGGCCGCCCACAGCGACGACGTCACCATCGTGAAGATGAACGTCGACGAGAACCCCGTCACCCCGTCGTCCTACCGGGTCACCGGCATCCCCACCCTGAACCTCTACCAGGGCGGCGAGGTCGTGAAGTCGATCGTCGGCGCGCGCCCCAAGGCCGCTCTCCTCAACGAGCTCTCCGACTACATCTCCTGACGCGGACCGGTCGCCTCACGGCCGACCGTCCGACCCCACCGCGGTGCGCCCTCCGGGGCGTGCCGCGGTTTCGTCTGCGGTCGCACCACCCCGACCAGCCGCTCGAGCGCTGCCTCCACCTCGTCCTTCCAGGTGACGGCGGAGCGCAGGTCCATCCGCATCCGGGGCGTCGTGGGGTGGGGCCGGTGGGTCCGGAACCCGACGGCGCCGAGGAAGTCCACCGGCACCTGGCACCGGCTCAGGGCCCGCCCCCGGTGCCCGAACGCCTCGACGGCGCGGATGTCGCGCTCGACCAGGTCGCGGGCCATCGCCCGCACGAGCATCCGGCCGACGCCGTACCCCCGCGAGCCCGGTTCGACGTACGCCGTCGTCAGGAGCACCGCGTCCGGCGACACCGGCGCCGTGGCGAAGCCGGCGGCACCCGGGACGAACGCCGCCGGGGCGTAGAGCACGTAGCCCACCAGGCCGTCGTCCACCACGGCCACCCGGCCGCAGGACCCCCACTCGCGCAGCACCTCCGAGACCCAGGCCTGCTTCTCCTCGGCCGGGTCGGGCACCCGGTCCCGACGGACCGGGTCGAGCTCCCAGAACAGGCAGGACCGGCACGGCGCGGGCAGCGCGTCGAGGGTGTCCAGGGTGAGCCGGACGGCGGTACGGGTCATCGTGCCCTCCTCCCCCGATGGTAGGCGGACAGGTGGCCAGGGCGCGCGTCCTGCCTGAGAGGATGACGCGCGTGCGACCGATCCGGCAGAGCAGGAAGCTGCACCACGTCCGCTACGACGTCCGGGGCCCGATCCTGACCGAGGCGCAGCGGCTCGAGGCCGAGGGCCACCGGATCCTCAAGCTCAACATCGGCAACCCCGCGCCGTTCGGCTTCGAGGCGCCCGAGGCGATCGTCGCCGACATCGTCCACCACCTGCCCGAGGCGCAGGGCTACAGCGACTCGCAGGGGATCTACCCGGCGCGGACGGCGGTCGCGCAGTACTACCAGCAGCGCGGCCTGCGCGACGTCTCGGTCGAGGACGTCTTCATCGGGAACGGCGTCTCCGAGCTGATCTCGATGGTGCTCCAGGCGTTCGTCGACGACGGCAACGAGATCCTGGTCCCCGCGCCGGACTACCCGCTGTGGACCGGGGCGGTCACGCTCAGCGGCGGGGTCCCGGTGCACTACCTGTGCGACGAGGAGGACGACTGGAACCCCGACCTCGCCGACATCGAGTCGAAGATCACCGAGAACACCCACGCCCTGGTCATCATCAACCCCAACAACCCCACCGGCGCCGTCTACGACCGCCGGACCGTCGAGGGGCTCGTCGACATCGCGCGCCGCCACCACCTGGTGGTCTTCGCCGACGAGATCTACGAGAAGATCCTGTTCGACGACGCCGTCCACCACCACGCGGCCGCTGCGGCCGGGCACGACGTCCTGTGCCTCACCTTCAGCGGGCTCTCCAAGGCCTACCGGGTCTGTGGCTACCGCGCCGGCTGGGTGATGGTCTCGGGCCCCAAGGAGCTGGCGACCGACTTCCTCGAGGGCCTGACCCTGATCGCCAACATGCGGATGTGCGCCAACGTGCCCGCCCAGCACGCGATCCAGACCGCCCTCGGCGGCTACCAGTCGATCGAGGAGCTGATCGTCCCCGGCGGCCGGTTCTACGAGCAGAGCATGCTGGCCCACCGGCTGCTCAACGAGATCCCCGGCGTCTCCTCCGTGCGACCACGGGGGGCGCTCTACTGCTTCCCGCGCCTCGATCCCGCCGTCTATGGCGTCCGTGACGACGAGCAGCTGGTCATCGACCTGCTGCGGGCCAAGAAGATCCTGGTGACCCACGGCACCGGCTTCAACTGGCCGCACCCCGACCACTTCCGGCTGGTGACCCTGCCGGACGCCGAGGTCCTGGAGGAGGCGATCGGCCGGATCGCGGAGTTCCTCGCCTCCCGCCGATGACCACGGCCACGCCGGTGGCCCTAGGCTGACCGCGTGCGGGACCTCACCTATCCCCCGATCATCGTGGCGGCCAAGCTGGGGTTCCGGCTCCTGGGGCAGCACATCGACCTCCAGGGCACCCATCACGTGCCCCGGCAGGGCGGGGTGATGCTGGCGGTCAACCACGTCAGCTACGTCGACTTCGTCTACGGCGGCCTGGCGGCTGACCCCTCAGGGCGCAAGGTCCGGTTCATGGCCAAGCGTGAGCTCTTCGACCACCGGTGGACCGGGCCGCTCATGCGCTCGTTGCACCACATCGAGGTCGATCGCGGCGCAGGGGTGACGTCGTACCGGACGGCCGTGGACTACCTGCGCGCCGGCGAGTGCGTCGGGATCTTCCCCGAGGCCACCATCTCCCGGGCGATGGAGCTCAAGGAGTTCAAGTCCGGCGCGGTCCGGATCGCCGCCGAGGCCGGCGTCCCGCTGGTGCCGGCCGTGCTGTGGGGTACCCAGCGGATGCTCACCAAAGACCATCCCCGCGACTTCTCCCGCGGCACCACCATCCTGATCCGGGTCGGCGAGCCGCTCCACCCCACCGGCACCCAGCCGGAGGCCGAGACCGCCGATCTCAAGGCCGCGATGGCCGAGCTGCTCGACGGAGCGATCCGGGACTATCCCGCCGAGGAGCAGCCACCGGGCGCCTGGTGGGTTCCCCGGAGGTACGGCGGCTCGGCGCCCACCCTCGCCGAGGCGGCCGAGCTGGACGCGGCCGAGACGCGGGCCCGGGCGGCGCGGCGGCGCGGCTGACGGTTTCCCCGCCCAGGCGGGGAAACCGGCGCCTGGTGGCCGAAACTTCCTGCGCCAGGCGACAGACTCGCCCACCTAGCCGTAGCGGTACGTCGCTTTGTCGACATGTCGACCAAGCGATGTGTCGTCAGATCGGCCGGTCGGTGCGGTTGCGGGGATCCATCACGTCCACGATCCGCCGCAGGTCGTCCAGCGAGGCGAACTCCACGGTGATCTTGCCCTTGGCCTTGCCGAGCTGGACCCGCACCCGGGTCTCCAGCCGGTCCGAGAGCCGGTCGGCGATCTCGGCCAGGCCGGGGGCCACCGGGCGGGCCCGGCGCGGCGCCGGCGCCTCCTTGCCGGTCTCGCCGACGGCCACGATCTCCTCGAGGCCACGGACGCTGATGCCCTCGCTGACCACCCGTGCGGCGAGCCGGTCCTGCAGCTCCGGGTCCTCGATCGCCAGCAGCGACCGGGCGTGCCCGGCCGAGAGCACGCCGGCGGCGACCCGCCGCTGCACCGGGGGCGAGAGCCGGAGCAGCCGGATCGTGTTGCTGATCTGGGGCCGCGAGCGCCCGATCCGCGACGCGAGCTCCTCGTGGGTGCAGCCGAAGTCCTCGAGCAGCTGTCCGTAGGCAGCCGCCTCCTCCAGCGGGTTCAGCTGGGACCGGTGCAGGTTCTCCAGCAGGGCGTCGCGCAGCATGTCGTCGTCGCCGGTCTGGCGGACGATCGCCGGGATCGTCTCCAGGCCGGCCTCCTGGGCGGCCCGCCAGCGCCGCTCCCCCATCACCAGCTCATAGGAGCCGCCCTCCCGCGGGCGCACCACGATCGGCTGCAGCAGCCCGACCTCCTGCAGCGAGGTGACCAGCTCGGCCATCGCCTCCTCGTCGAAGACCTGCCGCGGCTGCACCCGGTTCGGCGTGATCGCACTGAGGGGCAGCTCGGCGAAGTAGGAACCCCCGACCAGGTCGGGCGCACCTCCCTCCGCGGCGGCACCGGCGGCGTCGTCAGCGCCACCGTAGGACGTCGGGACGCCGTCGGGGGCGTCCTGCGGCCGCATGTCGAGGTCGCCGTCAGCGCTCGGTGCCGGACGGGAGGGGCCGGTGGGGATGAGCGAGCCCAGACCACGCCCGAGGCCCCTGCGCTGGCCGGACTGGGAGGAGGAGGACTGGGTCATCGGGCGGGTGCTCCCTTGCTGGCGATCTCACGGGCGGCTTCGAGGTAGCAGAGGGCTCCCGGGGAGCCCGGGTCGTAGGTCATCACCGTCTGCCCGTACGACGGGGCCTCGGAGACCCTGACCGAGCGCGGGATGGTGGTCTTGAGGACCTGGTCGCCGAAGTGCTCGCGCACCTCGTCGGCGACACCGGAGGCGAGCCGGGTGCGCGCGTCGTACATCGTCACCAGGATCGTGGAGACCACCAGGCGCGGGTTGAGGTGGGCCCGGACCATGTCCACCGTCTCGAGCAGCTGGCCGAGGCCTTCCAAGGCGTAGTACTCCGCCTGGATCGGGATCAGCATCTCGGCCCCGGAGACCAACGCGTTCAGCGTCAACAGCCCCAACGAGGGTGGGCAGTCGACCAACACGTAGTCGAAGCGGTCCTCGCCGGCGTCCTCGGGCCCGCCCACGAGCGGGTGCCCCTCGATCGCCTTGTGCAGCCGGCTCTCCCGTGCCACGACACTCACCAGCTCGATCTCGGCGCCGGCGAGGTCGATGGTGGCCGGAACCACCCAGAGGCCGGGAAGGTCCGGGCACTCGGTGGTCACCTCGGCCAGCGGTACGCCGTCGACGACCGCGTCGTAGGTCGAGGAGACGCCGCGGCGGTGCTCGACGCCGAGCGCTGTCGAGGCGTTGCCCTGCGGGTCGAGGTCGACCACGAGCACCCGCTGGCCGAGCTGGGCCAGCGCCGCCGCGATGTTGACGGCGCTGGTG
>NZ_JBNYXG010000003.1:0-183824 GCF_050880345.1 Nocardioides sp. GXQ0305 | reverse complement strand
ACGACCATCACCCGGGTTCGCTCCGGCCGCGGCACCGGAGGGCGCATCCGGGCACTGAACCGGGCCATCACGGTGTGCTCGGCCGCCCGCGCCAGCGGGGTGCTGTCGTCGTCGAACCCCCGGCCCGTGGCCGCGACGTCCGCGGCGGTCCGCACCTGGTGCGGCGGCGGCGGTGAGGTCGGGTCGGGCTCGGTTTCACGTGAAACCACGGGGCTCCCTCCGGCCGAGGACGGGTCGTCACCGAGATCCTCGTCCTGTGGATAAGTCGGGTCGAGATGTGGAGAAGTGCGCTCAGTGGGCCAGCCGAGGCCGGTGGATAACTCGGGACGCTCCCCGGACGCACCGTCTGCGAGGGCTCCCCCCGAGGGCCATCCGAGGCCGTCGTCCGTGACGCGCGACGGACTCTGGGACACCTCGACCGGACCTTTCACTGCTCACTCCGTCGGCCCCGGGAACCGGGGACCGGAAGGCCTCAACCTACCCTCGCCGGTTCCGCCCAGGCCACCCGCACCACCGTGGTCGGTGGATCGACCAGTCCGGCACCCAGGGTGAGCACGTCCGGGTCGGCGCAGTGCAGCCGACGCAGGTCCCGTCGCGCGGCCTCGATCTCGTCGCGGACCGAGGATCCCTTCATCGCCACCAGTGCCCCCCTCGGGGCCACCAGGGGCATCGACCAGCGCAGGAGTCGTCCGAGCGGGGCCACCGCCCGTGAGGTCACCACGTCGAAGACCTCCCCGCCGTGCAGCTCCTCGGCACGCGCCCGCACCACCGAGACCTCTCGGAGCCCGAGGTCCTCCACCACCTCCTCGAGGTACGTCGTCCGCCGCTGAAGCGGCTCGACCAGCGTCACCCGGAGGTCCGGGCGGGCGAGGGCGAGCACCACGCCGGGGAGCCCGGCTCCCGAGCCGAGGTCGCAGACCGTGGCCCCCTCCGGGATCGCCTGCTCCAGCACCGCGCAGTTGAGCAGGTGGCGTTCCCAGAGCCGCGGCGCCTCCCGCGGACCGATCAGGCCGCGCAGCACCCCGTCGTTCGCGAGCGAGGCGGCGTACCGCTCGGCCAGCTGCAGTCGGCCGGACGGGAACGCCCCCTGCGCCGCAGCGGGCACAGGGGGCGTTCCACCGGTTTCACGTGAAACATGCTCGGCCATCAGCCGGCCACCCTCACGGGGCCCCTCACTGGGGGAGCACCACCACGTAGCGCTTCGGCTCCACGCCCTCGGACTCCGAGGTCAGCCCAGCGGCGGCGACGGCGTCGTGCACGACCTTCCGCTCGAACGGCGACATCGGGTCCAGGGAGACCGCCTCCCCCGAGTCCTTCACGGTGCCCACGGTGCGCTCTGCGAGCGCCACGAGCTCCTCGCGCTTGCCGGCCCGGTAGCCGGAGACGTCCAGCATCAGCCGGGACCGCTCGCCTGTCTCGCGATAGACCGCGAGCCGGGTCAGCTCCTGGAGGGCGTCCAGCACCTCGCCGTCCCGGCCCACCAGCTGCTGCAGCTCGGCGCCGACGATCGAGACCGACGCCCGGTCGCCGTCGACGTCCATGTCGAGGTCACCGTCGAGGTCTGCGATGTCGAGCAGCTCTTCGAGGTAGTCCGCCGCGATGTCGCCCTCCTGCTCGAGCCGCTCGGTGCGGCTCAGGCCCTCGGCCGCTGGCTGTCCCTCCTCCGACTGGGCTTCCGACTGGGCCTCCTCCCACTGGGCCTCTTCCGTCCGGGCCTCTTCCGACTGGGCCTCTTCCGACTGGGCCTCGCCCGGCTGCTCCTGGTGCACGCGCTCCTGGTCCTGCTCGGTCGGCTCGGTCACGGCCTGGTCCTGCTCACTCATCGCTGTCCTGTCCTCCGGGTCGTTCACTGCGTCTCGTGCGTGGGTGGGGTGTCCGCGGGCGGCGGCTTCTGCTGGCCGCTCCTGCCCTTGCCCTGCTTCTTCCGCTGCTCCCGCGACTGGCGCTTGGGCTGCTGGCGCTGCGCGGGCCGCTCCTCGGTGGCGGTGGTGGTGCCGGATCCGGTCTCGGACGCGGCCTCCGGTTCGACCGTCCCGTGCCGGGCCGCCTTGGCCGCGTCCCGCTTCTCCTTGGCCGCGAACGCCGGAGTCCCGGGAGCGGGGTTGTTGCGGATCACGTAGAACTGCTGGCCCATCGTCCACAGGTTCGAGGTGGTCCAGTAGAGGAGCACACCGATCGGGAACGCGATGCCGCCGACCGCGAACACCACGGGCAGCACGAACAGCAGCAGCTTCTGCTGCTGTGCGTAGGGTCCGGTCAGCGCGTCGGGCGGCATGTTCTTGCTCATCAGCTGCCGCTGGGTCAGGAACGTGGTGGCGGTCATGGCCAGCACCAGCAGCGCCGCCATCACCATCACCCCGACGTCCCCGTCGGCCCCGATGAAGGTGGACGACAGCGGGACGCCGAGCAGCTCCGCCTCACCGAACTGGCGGGCCTGGGTCTGGGTCAGGACCCCCTTGGGGATCTCCTTGGAGGCGTTGTTGAGGATCTGGAACAGGGCCAGGAAGATCGGCATCTGCAGCAGGATCGGCAGGCACGAGGCGAACGGGTTGGTACCCGACTCGCGGTAGAGCTTCATCGTCTCCTGGGCGAGTCGCTCCCGGTCGTGGCCGTACTTCTTCTGCAGCTCCTTGACCTTGGGCTGGATCAGCTGCATGTTCCGGCTGGACTTGATCTGCTTGACGAACAGCGGGATCAGGGCCGCCCGGATCACCAGCGTCAGACCGATGATCGACAATGCCCACGACGCGCCGCCGGCCGGGTCGAGGCCCAGGGCGCTGAACATCTGGTGGAACAGGTCCAGCACGAACGAGATCGCGTAGTAGAGCGGCGTCATGATGAAGCCGCCGATCTCCTGGAAGAAGTCGATCACTCAGGCTCCTAGCCTCGGAATGTCCGCCCGCTGCTGGGGCGTGGGGTCGAGCATCGGTTCCCGGTCCGCCTCGTCCCGGGACGGGGGCACCGGGTCGTAGCCTCCCGCCGCCCAGGGGTGGCAGCGCCCGAGTCGGCGTACCGCGAGGGCCGTCCCGCGCAGGCTGCCGTGCACGGTCACGGCCTCGAGCGCGTAGGCCGAGCAGGACGGGTGGTAGCGGCACACCTGGCCGTAGAGCGGGCTGATGAGCAGCCGGTACGCGCGCAGGAGGCCGATCAGCAGGTACTTCACGACATCACCCGCTGCAGGCAACGCCCGAGGTCGGTGCCGAGTTCCCGCGACGACGCGGTCCCGGCCGCGGGCGTGGCCCGGACCACGAGCACGGTGAAGTCCGGGAGCGACGCGAGGTGCTCCCGGACCAGGTGGCGCAGACGGCGTTGCACGCGATGCCGGACGACCGAGTTGCCCACTGCCCTGCTGACGACCATGCCCACCCGAGCCTCGCGGGGGCCGTCGTCGGTGGCCAGGTGCACGACCAGCGTGCGGGACCCGGCGCGGCGGCCGTCACGGATGACCGATCGGAACGTCCGACCGCTGGTCAGCCGATGGGCCGCTGGCAGCACGGAGGTGGCCTCGAGGCCGGGTCAGACGCTGACGCTCTTGCGGCCCTTGCGGCGGCGCGAGGACAGGATGGCGCGGCCGGCGCGGGTGCGCATGCGCAGTCGGAAACCGTGCACCTTGTGGCGGCGACGGTTGTTCGGCTGGTACGTACGCTTGCTCACGGCGATCTCTTTCGTGGTGGTGGCGGACTCGTCACCCGGCGGAGTGGACCGAGGGCCGCCCGGAACCCGCGCAAACGGGGCCGCGCGACGCCGGTACCGGCCTTTCGGCTGGCACCGCCCACCCACGCAAGACGGCGCTTCCATGGACGTGCGGCACCCGTCGACGTTGTGCCCGGGCCCTGGGAAGGGAGCAGCCGCGGACACGAGTCACTACCTGGCGACCGGCCAACGGTACGCGGGCGCGCGACGCAGGGTCAAACCCACGGGGCGCGCCCCGGCGCGAGCTCCCGGACCGGCGGCCGAGACCGCCGTCACAGCCTGTGGAGAAACCCTTGCCGGAGCCGTCGGGCGCTTGTTACGTTCGGCCCTTCCGGGTTTCCCCGCCGGCGCCGGTTCCACGGGTCCTCTGGTGCGTGTGATGGGTCTCACAGACCTGTTCATGTGGCCTCTGACCTGCTGAAACGCAGATCATCGCGATCGCGGCCCGCCCCTCGGAGCAGGTTCTTCCACAAGGACGGACCAGGTGCACAGTCTGTGGACAATCCTGTGGACCAGAGAGACGGCCACGAGGCCCGGAGCAGGCCGGGGTCGGGTCGCCAGACATCGCGGAAGGCAGGCTCGCGTGGAGCACCATGAACCGGACCTCGGGGCGGCGTGGCGTCGTGTCCTGGAGGACCTCCAGCCCAACCAGCGGGCGTGGCTCCGCTCGAGCGAGCCGGTCACCCTCCACGAGAGCACCGCGATCGTCGCCGTCCCCAACGACTTCACCCGCACCCAGCTCGAGGGTCGGCTCCGCGGTCAGCTCGAGGACGCGCTGACCCTGGCCTTGGGCCACGAGATCCGGATCGCGGTCACCGTCAACCCGGCCCTGGAGGAGGAGGCGCCCGAGACCGCGGAGTCGCAGGTCGACGAGTCGACAGATCACCATGGCGACATGTCGACAAGTCTTCGAGACGCCTCGCCCCTCTCCGAGGCGCGCCCCGACCGCCCCGCGAACGGCGCCCAGCCGGGCACGACCGGTCCGAGCGTTCCCTCCCTCGAGACCCGCCTCAACCCGAAGTACACCTTCGAGACGTTCGTCATCGGCTCCTCCAACCGGTTCCCCCACGCCGCCGCGGTCGCCGTGGCGGAGGCACCCGGCAAGGCCTACAACCCGCTGATGGTCTACGGCGACTCCGGCCTCGGCAAGACCCACCTCCTGCACGCGATCGGCCACTACGTCCGGAGCCTCTACACCGGCCACAAGGTGCGCTACGTGTCGAGCGAGGAGTTCACCAACGAGTTCATCAACGCGATCCGCGACGACCGGCAGGACCGCTTCAAGCGCCGCTACCGCGACGTCGACGTGCTGCTCATCGACGACATCCAGTTCCTGGAGGGCAAGACCCAGACCCAGGAGGAGTTCTTCCACACCTTCAACACCCTCCACAACGCCAACAAGCAGATCGTGCTGACCTCCGACCGTCCCCCCAAGCGGCTCGAGGCGCTCGAGGACCGGCTCCGCAACCGGTTCGAGTGGGGACTGATCACCGACGTCCAGCCGCCCGACCTCGAGACCCGGATCGCGATCCTGCGCAAGAAGGCCGCCATGGACCGGCTCACCGCTCCGCCCGACGTGCTGGAGTTCATCGCGTCCAAGATCCAGACCAACATCCGCGAGCTCGAGGGCGCCCTGATCCGGGTGACGGCGTTCGCCAACCTGAACCGCCAGGAGGTCGACATGACCCTGGCCGAGATCGTGCTCAAGGACCTGATCCCCGAGGGCGGCGAGCCCGAGATCACCGCCGGCCTGATCATCGCCCAGACCGCGGCGTACTTCGGGCTCTCCATCGACGAGCTCACCGGCCCCAGCCGGGGGCGCCACCTGGTGATGGCCCGGCAGATCGCGATGTACCTGTGCCGCGAGCTGACCGCCCTGTCGCTGCCCAAGATCGGCGCCGAGTTCGGCAACCGCGACCACACGACCGTGATGTACGCCGACCGCAAGATCAACACCCTGCTGGCCGAGCGCCGGGCGGTGTTCAACCAGGTCAGCGAGCTCACCAACCGGATCAAGATGCAGGCCCGCCAGGGCTGAGGCGACGGGTGCCAGATCCCTGGCGGACGACACGTTCGGAGTGTGGAGAAGCTGTGGTTCATCGCGGCCGAGTCGTGCACAGGCTGTGCACAACCGGTGAGTGTTGCCCCCGGCGTCACCGTCCGTTCACATGGGGGCGCCCCGTGTCCCCAGTCCCTCCACATCCCTCGTGCACCGGTCACACCCCCTCTGACCTGCGACGACGTCACTTGTCCACAGTTTCCACCTACGCTATGACTCCCACGAGTCCATCTCTGGGTCGAATGCCCGTGGAAACTCGTCCGACCCTCCGGTTGGGGACAACCGGCTCCCCGACCGGGGCCTCCCGGCACCACTCCTCGGCATTCGGTCACCCGGCGTGGCAGGATTCACCTCCCACCGCCCCCTCGGCCTCGCAGGTCCCTGCCGAGATCAAGCTTGCAGCGTGAAGGAGCTCGCACCGTGAAGTTCCGCGTCGAACGCGACGTGCTCGCCGATGCCGTCGCCTGGGCTGCCCGCAGCCTCCCGGTCCGCCCGAGCGTCCCCGTGCTCGCCGGCCTGCTCATCGAGGCCAGCGACGAAGGCCTCGTGCTGTCGACCTTCGACTACGAGACCTCGGCCCGGGCCACGCTCACCGAGGCGCAGGTCTCCGACGAGGGCCAGGCGCTGGTCAGCGGCCGGCTGCTCGCGGACATCTGCCGCAGCCTCCCGGCCAAGCCCGTGGAGATGGTGCTCGACGGGCCGCGGGTCTCGCTGACGTGCGGCTCGGCCCGGTTCAGCCTGCAGACGATGCCGGTCGAGGACTACCCGACGCTGCCGGACATGCCCGCCGCGACCGGGACCGTCCCGAGCGACCAGTTCTCCCACGCGGTCGCCCAGGCCGTCACGGCTGCCGGGCGCGACGACATGCTGCCGGTGCTGACCGGCGTCCGGATCGAGATCGACGGGTCGACCATCTCGTTGCTCGCCACCGACCGGTTCCGGCTCAGCCACCGCGAGCTCGCCTGGAGCCCCCGCACCCCCGACGAGTCGCTCGCCGCGCTGGTCCCGGCCCGGGTGCTGGGCGACACCGCCAAGTCGCTCACCGCGGGCGGCGAGGTCACGATCGCGCTCGCCGCCAGCGGCACCGGTGAGGGGATCATCGGGTTCGAGGGCATCGGCCCGGGCGGCGCACGGCGTACGACGACGCGACTGCTCGACGGCGAGTTCCCCAAGGTCCGCAACCTGTTCCCCGCCGAGCACCTCACCACCGCCAGGGTCGACAAGGCCGACCTGATCGACTCGGTGAAGCGGGTCGCCCTGGTCGCCGAGCGGAACACCGCCGTCCAGATGGCGTTCGCCGACGGGCAGCTGACCCTCGACGCCGGCTCGGGCGAGGAGGCCCAGGCCTCGGAGTCGCTGCACGCCGAGATCGACGGCGACGACCTGGTCACCGGGTTCAACCCGCAGTTCCTGCTCGACGGGCTCACCGCCATCGACGAGGCGGTGGTCGAGCTGGCCTTCACCCAGGCCTCCAAGCCGGTGGTGATGAGCGGTCAGTCCGACGACGCCGGCGAATCCGCCGTCCCGGCGTTCCGCTACCTGCTGATGCCGCGTCGTCTGCTCTCGTAACTGCCGTAGGTTGGTCCGCATGGAGATCGGTCTCGTCGGACTGGGCAAGATGGGCGGCAACATGCGGACCCGGCTGCAGCGTGCCGGGCACACGGTCGTGGGCTACGACCGCAACCCCGAGGTCGCCGACGTCGGCAGCCTCGAGGAGCTGGTCGCCGCCCTCCCCTCACCGAAGGTGGTGTGGGTGATGGTCCCCGCGGGCGATCCCACGCGCGAGACCGTCCGGGCGCTCGGCGACCTGCTGGACGAGGGCGACCTGGTGGTCGACGGCGGCAACTCGCGCTGGACCGACGACCAGGCCAACGCCGAGCTGCTGGCCGGCCGCGGCGTGGGCTTCGTCGACTGCGGCGTCTCCGGCGGCGTGTGGGGGCTGGAGAACGGGTACGCCCTGATGTACGGCGGCTCCGACGACGACGTCGCGAAGGTGCAGCCGGCGTTCGACGCGCTCAAGCCGGAGGGCGACTTCGGCGCCGTCCACGCCGGCACGGTCGGGGCCGGCCACTTCTCCAAGATGGTCCACAACGGCATCGAGTACGCCGTCATGCAGGCCTACGCCGAGGGCTGGGAGCTGCTCGAGAAGGCCGACCTCACCACCAACGTGACCGAGGTGTTCCGGTCCTGGCGCGAGGGCACCGTCATCCGGTCCTGGCTGCTCGACCTGCTGGTCCAGGCGCTGGACGAGACCCCGTCGCTGGAGGGGATCCGTGGCTATGCCGACGACTCGGGCGAGGGCCGCTGGACCGTCGAGGCCGGCATCGAGAACGCCGTCGCGACGCCGGCGATCACCGCGGCGCTCTACGCCCGGTTCGTCTCCCGCCAGGACGACTCCCCGGCGATGAAGGCCGTCGCCGCGATGCGCAACCAGTTCGGCGGTCACGCGATGCACACCTCGCCGCCCCCGGGTGGCGACGCGGCACCAGACCGTCAGGACTGACCGTGCACGTCGCCCACCTGACGCTGCACGACTTCCGGTCCTACGCCGACCTCGAGGTCGAGCTCGGACCGGGTGCGACGGCGTTCGTCGGCCGCAACGGCCAGGGCAAGACCAACCTCGTGGAGGCGGTCGACTACCTCTCCCGCCTCGGCTCGCACCGGGTCGCGACCGACGCCCCGCTCGTGCGCGCCGGCGCCGAACGCGCGGTCGTCCGCGGGGCGGTGGTGCGCGAGGGCCGGACGGCGGTGCTGGAGGTCGAGATCTCCCCGGGCCGTTCCAACCGGGCCCGGGTCAACCGCTCGGTCCTCCCCCGCGCCCGCGACCTGCTCGGCCTGGTCCGGACGGTGGTGTTCTCCCCCGAGGACCTCACGCTCGTCAAGGGTGACCCGTCCGACCGGCGCCGGTTCCTCGACGACCTGCTGGTGCTCCGGACGCCGCGGCTGGCCGGCGTCCGGTCCGACTACGACCGGGTGCTCAAGCAGCGCAACACGTTGCTCAAGACGGCAGGTCTCGCCCGCGGGGGCTCTCGCGACTCCGCCCTCTCGACGCTCGACGTCTGGGACGGGCACCTCGCGCGGGTGGGTGCCGAGCTGCTGGGAGCGCGCCTGCAGCTGGTCGACCAGCTGCGGCCCTACGTGGGCAAGGCCTACGAGACGGTCGCCCGGGGGGCCTCGCGCGACGACGCCTGGCTGGACTACGCACCCTCCCTGGACCTCGAGGCGACAGGGGACCCCGACCGCGGCACGCTCACCGACGCGCTGCTCGAGGCCCTGCAGCAGCGCCGCGGCGACGAGCTCGACCGGGGCATCTCGCTGGTCGGGCCCCACCGCGACGAGCTCCGGCTGACCCTGGGCTCGGCGGACAGTCGGCTGCCCGTGAAGGGGTACGCCTCCCACGGCGAGTCGTGGTCGTTCGCGCTGGCCCTGCGGCTGGCGTCGTACGACCTGCTCCGGGCGGAGGGCGACGACCCGATCCTGGTGCTCGACGACGTCTTCGCCGAGCTCGACACCGAGCGGCGGCAGCAGCTCGCCGACCTGGTGTCGGGCGCCGAGCAGGTGCTGGTGACGGCCGCGGTCGACGCCGACGTCCCCCAGGCGCTGGCGGGGGTGCGCTTCGAGGTCGCCGACGGGGCGGTGACCCGTGCCTGACGACGAGCGGCCCGTCGACGAGCCGGAGGAGCAGCACCGCGACGACGGGCTCGACCTGGCCCGGGCGATGACCCGCGCGAGTGCCCGCTCCACCCCGGCCCAGCGGGCCCGCAAGCGGTCGAAGAACTGGACCCCCTCGCAGCCACCGTCCCGCAAGCCCGTCACCGGCGCGCACCCCGACGACCGCGACCCCCAGCTGCTCGACACCACGGTCGGCCGGCTGGTCGAGGACCACGGCTGGGACGTCGACCTGCGGGTCCACGGCGTCTTCGGCCGCTGGCCGGAGCTGGTGGGCGCCGAGGTCGCCGCCCACAGCACCCCGGAGAGCTTCGCCGAGGGGCGGCTGGTGGTCCGCACCGACTCCACGGCGTGGGCCACGCAGCTGAAGCTGCTCGCACCGACCGTCGTACGCCGGCTCAACGAGGAGCTCGGCCACGGCACCGTGACCGTGATCGACGTCCAGGGCCCGCGGGGTCCGTCGTGGCGGAAGGGGCCCCGTTCGGTGCGGGACGGCCGCGGCCCCCGCGACACCTACGGCTGACCCGGGTGTCGGGGGGCGGCGGCCCTCACGCCGTCTGGCGGCGGTAGCTCGCCATCGCGAGTGCGTAGGCGAGGACGAGCAGGCCGAGGCACCAGGCCAGGGCGGTCCAGATGCCGGAGCCGACCGGCTGCTGGGCGAACAGGTCGCGGATCGCGTTGACGATCGGGGTCACCGGCTGGTTCTCGGCGAAGGCACGCACCGGGCCGGGCATGTTGTCGGTGAGCACGAACGCCGAGCTGATGAACGGCAGGAAGATCAGCGGGTAGGAGAACGCGACCGCGCCGTCCGCGGACTTCGCGGAGAGGCCGGGGATCACCGCGAGCCAGGTCAGGGCCAGGGTGAACAGGACCAGGATCCCGGCGACCGCGAGCCAGGTCAGGACCCCGGCGTCGGACCGGAAGCCCATGAGCAGGGCGACGGCCACGACGACCACCACCGAGACGAGGTTGGCGACCATGGAGGTGAGCACGTGCGCCCACAGCACCGACGAGCGCGCGACCGGCATCGACCGGAACCGCTCGTAGATCCCGCTCTGCCGGTCCAGGAACAGCCGGAACGCCGTGTAGGAGACGCCCGAGGCGATCGTGATCAGCAGGATGCCCGGCAGCAGGTAGGTCACGTAGGAGGAGGACCCGGTGTCGATCGAGCCCCCGAACACGTAGACGAACAGCAGCATGAAGCCGATCGGCATGATCGTCGTGGTGATGATGGTGTCCACGCTGCGCGTGATGTGGCGCAGCGACCGTCCCAGCAGGACTGTCGTGTCGCCGAGGAAGTGCCGGTTCATGGTCGCTCCTGGGTGGGTGACGGGTTGGGGGTGCCGACCAGGGCGAGGAAGACCTCCTCGAGGGTCGGCTGCTTCTCGACGTACTCGACCGTGGCGGGCGGGAGCAGCTGCTTGAGCTCCGCGAGCGTCCCGTCCACGATGACCCGACCCTCGTGGAGGATCGCGATCCGGTCGGCGAGCTGCTCGGCCTCGTCGAGGTACTGGGTGGTGAGCAGCACCGTGGTGCCACCGGCGGCCAGCTCCCTGACCGCCGCCCACACCTCGAGCCGGGCCTGGGGGTCGAGCCCGGTCGTGGGCTCGTCGAGGAAGATCACGGGCGGGTCCCCGATCAGGCTCATCGCGATGTCGAGCCGCCGCCGCATCCCGCCCGAGTACGTCGCCACCCGCCGGTCGGCCGCCTCGGTGAGGGCGAACCGGGCCAGCAGGTCCTCGGCGATGGCGTCCGCGCCGGACAGGTGCCGCAGCTTCGCCACCAGCACCAGGTTCTCGCGGCCGGTGAGGATCTCGTCGACCGCGGCGAACTGCCCGGTGAGGCTGATGGACTCGCGCACCTCGGCGGGGTGCGTCGCCACGTCGTGGCCCTGCACGCTCGCCGATCCGGCGTCGGCCGCCAGCAGCGTGGACAGGATCCGCACCACCGTGGTCTTGCCGGCCCCGTTCGACCCGAGCAGGGCGACGATGGTCCCCGGCGCGACCTCGAGGTCGACGCCGCGCAGCACCCGCAGCTCGCCGAAGGACTTCTCCAGGCCCCGGACGAGGACCGCGCTGGTCACGACCACTCCCCACGGGTCGCGCGGTCCATCGCCTCGACCAGGCGGGCCCGTTCCTTGTCGATCCACTGCTTGCCGACGTACGCCCGGGCGAACTCCTCGGTGAACTCGACCGGGTCGTCGCCCACGATGGCGCTGACCGGGGTCCCGTCGGTGGCGGCCCGCTCCCACAGGTCGGCCAGGTCGCCGAACATGGTGACCAGGGTGTCGCCGTCGGTGATGCCCCCGTAGTACATGAAGTACCGGTGCATCGCCGTCGCTGCGGTCGCGTACGGCTCCGGGAGCCCGTCGATCCGGGCCTTGGTCTGCTTGTACTGCTTCTTCTGCTCCAGCGACCCGGTGAGGGTCTCGATCCACTTCGCTGCCATGTCAGCTGCCTTCCTTGAGTCGTTCGAGTCGTTCGGCGAGGAAGCTCCAGGTGCTCCAGAACTCCTCGAGGTGGGTCCGTCCCTGCGCGTTGAGGGAGTAGACCTTGCGCGGGGGGCCCTTCTCGGAGGGCACCTTCTCGACGTCGACCAGGCCGCGCTGCTCGATCCGTACGAGCAGGGCGTAGACGGTCCCCTCGGCGATGTCGGTGAAGCCCTGGTCGCGCAGCCAGGCGGTGATCTCGTATCCGTAGGCGTCGCGGCCGGACAGGATCGCGAGGACGATCCCCTCCAGCGTGCCCTTGAGCAGCTCGGTCACCTGCTTGCCCATCGGCCGGCCTCTCTACTCAGTGATGTTGACTACCGGTAGACAGTAACACTGAGTACCGGTAGATAGCAACACTGAATACCGAGGGCGTTTCGTCCCTCGTGGGCGAGCCCCGTCCGGGACCCGCGGCGCTCCGGGCGGTACCGCGCCCGAGACGGCTGAGAGCCGCCCAGGCGGCTCCGCGTGCGTACTGGGCCCTCACCGCACCCCTGTTCGGCGCTGCCAGCCGGGGTTCCGGGCCGCTGAGGGGGACGTTTCGTCCCCAGATCCCCCACGTCCGGGCCCGGGCGCGTGGTTCCAGAGCCTCCAGGGGGTATCATGGACGTCGGGTCGCGACCTCTCCAGGCGCGGCCCGTGCCATGCCAGAGCGGCTCCCCCTCCCCCGGGTGCGAGCCCTGTGTGAGAGGTTGCGCGTGACCGACGAAACCGCCGTCGAGAACACCCCAGAACCCACCCCCAGCAGTACCCTCACCGACCCCGACGTCTCCTACGACGCCTCGGCCATCCAGGTCCTCGAGGGGCTCGAGGCGGTCCGCAAGCGGCCCGGCATGTACATCGGGTCCACCGGCGAGCGCGGGCTCCACCACCTGATCTGGGAGATCGTCGACAACGCGGTCGACGAGGCACTGGCCGGCCACTGCGACCGGATCGTGCTGACCCTGCTCGCCGACGGCGGGGTCCGGGTCGAGGACAACGGTCGCGGCATCCCCACCGACACGGCTCCCGGCCAGGAGTTGCCGGCGCTCACCCTGGCGCTCACGGTGCTGCACGCCGGCGGCAAGTTCGGCGGCGGGGGCTACAAGGTCTCCGGTGGCCTGCACGGCGTCGGGGTCTCGGTGGTCAACGCGCTGTCGAGCCGGGTCGTCGCCGAGGTCCGCAACCGTGACCACCTGTGGCGGCAGACGTTCACTCTCGGCGTGCCCGACGGCGAGCTCGAGCAGGTCCGCCCGATGGAGGACGACGAGCGCACGGGCACCACGGTCACCTTCTGGGCCTCCCCCGACATCTTCGAGACCACCGACTACTCGCTGGAGACCATCACCTCCCGGATCCGCGAGTACGCCTTCCTCAACAAGGGCCTCGAGATCGTGGTCCGCGACGAGCGGCCGAAGGCCGACCAGGTCGCGGAGGCGGTCGAGGACGACACCGTCGCCGAGTCCGTCGACCAGCACGGCAGCGACGCGATCAAGCGCGGCGCCCACGGCGGCATCGAGCAGGTCTTCCGCTACGACCGCGGCCTGGTCGACTACGTCGAGCACCTCAACCGCCGCAAGGACAAGGCGAACCCGACGATCATCAACTTCGACGCCGAGACGCCGGAGTCCTCCGAGAGCCACATGAGCCTCGAGGTGGCGATGCAGTGGAACACCTCGTTCACCGAGTCGGTCCACACCTTCGCCAACACGATCAACACCCACGAGGGCGGCACCCACGAGGAGGGGTTCCGGGCCGCGCTCACCTCCCTGGTCAACAACTGGGGCGAGGAGTGGGGCCTGATCAAGAAGCGGGACGACCGGGTCTCCGGCGACGACATCCGCGAGGGCCTCACCGCGATCATCTCGATCAAGCTGGGCGAGCCGCAGTTCGAGGGACAGACCAAGACCAAGCTCGGCAACACCGAGGCCAAGGGCTTCGTGCAGCGACTGGTCAACGACCAGCTCGGCGCCTGGCTCGAACAGAACCCTGCCGAGGGCAAGGACATCGTGCGCAAGGCGCAGGCCGCCGCGAGCGCCCGGATCGCGGCCCGCAAGGCGCGTGACCTGGCCCGCAACCGCAAGGGCCTGCTGGGAGGCGGTGGTCTGCCCGGCAAGCTCGCCGACTGCCAGTCGACCAACCCCGAGGAGTGCGAGGTCTTCATCGTCGAGGGCGACTCCGCCGGGGGCTCGGCCAAGCAGGGCCGCGACCCGCGGGTGCAGGCGATCCTCCCGATCCGCGGCAAGATCCTGAACGTCGAGAAGGCGCGGATCGACAAGGTGCTGGCCAACACCGAGGTGCAGGCCATCATCTCCGCGCTCGGCACCGGGATCCACGAGGAGTTCGACCTCGACAAGCTGCGCTACCACAAGATCGTGCTGATGGCCGACGCCGACGTCGACGGCCACCACATCAACACGCTGCTGCTGACCCTGCTGTTCCGGTTCATGAAGCCGCTCATCGAGCACGGCTACGTCTACATGGCCCAGCCGCCCCTCTACCGGCTGCGCTGGAACAAGCCGCACGAGCACGAGTTCGTCTACTCCGACGCCGAGCGCGACGCCGTACGCCGTGACGGGCTGGCCCAGGGCAAGAAGCTCCCCAAGGAGAACCCGGTCCAGCGCTACAAGGGCCTCGGCGAGATGAACGCCGACGAGCTGTGGGAGACCACGATGGACCCGAACGGCCGGATCCTGCTGCAGGTGACCCTCGAGGACGCCGCCCGTGCCGACGAGATCTTCTCGATCCTGATGGGCGAGGACGTCGAGCAGCGGCGGTCCTTCATCCAGCGCAACGCCAAGGACGTCCGATTCCTCGATATCTAGGTCTCTATCACCAGCCCTAGACATCGGTAGACCAGTGGAGAGAGACGAGACGACGTGACGGAACAGACCGGGAACCTGATCGGGGACGGCGGTGACGGCGGCAGCCGGATCGAGCCGATCGACCTGCAGGTGTCGATGCAGCGCAGCTACATCGACTACGCGATGGCGGTCATCGTCGGCCGGGCGCTGCCCGACGTCCGCGACGGGCTCAAGCCGGTGCACCGCCGGGTGCTCTACGCGATGTTCGACGGCGGCTACCGGCCCGACCGGGGCTTCTCCAAGTGCAGCCGGGTCGTCGGCGACGTGATGGGCCAGTACCACCCCCACGGCGACACCGCGATCTACGACACCCTGGTCCGGCTGGCCCAGCCCTGGACGCTGCGCGCACCGCTGATCCACGGCCAGGGCAACTTCGGCTCACCGGGCAACGACCCGGCCGCCGCGATGCGCTACACCGAGTGCCGGATGGCGCCGCTGGCCATGGAGATGGTCCGCGACATCGAGGAAGAGACCGTCGACTTCGTCCCCAACTACGACGGCAGGTCCGAGGAGCCGGCGATCCTGCCGGCCCGCTTCCCCAACCTGCTGGTCAACGGCAGCGCCGGCATCGCGGTCGGCATGGCCACCAACATCCCGCCCCACAACCTCCGCGAGGTCGCCGAGGGGGCGAAGTGGGCGCTCGAGCACCCCGACGCCACGCGCGAGGAGCTGCAGGACGCGCTCATCGAGCGGATCAAGGGACCCGACTTCCCGAACGCCGCCCTCATCGTGGGCCGGCAGGGGATCGAGCAGACCTACCGCACCGGGCGTGGCTCGATCACCCAGCGCGCCGTGATCGAGGTCGACGAGGACGCCCGCGGACGGACCACGCTGGTGATCACCCAGCTGCCCTACCTGGTCAACCCCGACAACCTGGCGCTGAAGATCGCCGAGCTGGCCGACTCCGGCCGGGTGCAGGGGATCTCCGACGTCAAGGACAACACCTCCTCGCGCACCGGCCAGCAGCTCGTCGTCGTGCTCAAGCGCGACGCCGTCGCCCGGGTGGTGCTCAACAACCTGCTCAAGCACACCGAGCTGCAGACCAACTTCAGCGCCAACATGCTGGCCCTGGTCGACGGGGTGCCGCGCACGCTGACCATCGACCAGTTCGTGAGCCACTGGGTCGCCCACCAGGTCGAGGTCATCCAGCGCCGGACCCGCTACCGGCTGCGCAAGGCCGAGGAGCGCGCCCACATCCTGCGCGGCCTGGTCAAGGCGCTCGACATGCTCGACGAGGTCATCGCGCTGATCCGCGCCAGCGCGAGCGCGGAGGCGGCGCGCTCGGGGCTGGTCGAGCTGCTCGACATCGACGAGCTCCAGGCCCGCGCGATCCTCGACATGCAGCTGCGCCAGCTCGCGGCGCTGGAGCGGCAGAAGATCATCGACGACCTGGCCCGGATCGAGGAGGAGATCGCCGAGCTGCGCGCGATCCTCGAGTCGGAGACCCGGCAGCGCGAGATCATCGCCGAGGAGCTCGACGAGATCGTCACCAAGTACGGCGACGACCGGCGCACCCAGATCATCGCGGCCGACGGCGACCTGTCGATGGAGGACCTGATCCCCGACGAGGAGCTGGTCGTCTCGATCACGCGCGGTGGCTACGCCAAGCGCACCCAGCGGACGGCGTACCGGAGCCAGAAGCGCGGCGGCAAGGGCGTCCGCGGGGCCACCCTGCGCGGCGACGACGTGGTCGAGCACTTCATCGCGACCACCAACCACCACTGGCTGCTGTTCTTCACCACCGCCGGCCGGGTCTACCGCACCAAGGCCTACAACCTCCCCGAGGCGTCGCGGGACGCCAAGGGCGGGCACGTCGCGGGGCTGCTCAGCTTCCAGCCCGACGAGAACATCGCGCAGGTGCTGGCGATCCGCGACTACGAGCAGGCTCCCTACCTGGTGCTCGCCACCCGCAACGGGCTGGTGAAGAAGACCCGGCTGGGCGACTACAACAGTCCCCGCCAGGCGGGCGTGATCGCCATCAACTTCCGCGAGGACGACGACGAGCTGATCGGGGCCGAGCTGGTCAACGGTGACGACGACATCCTGCTGGTCTCGCGCAAGGGACAGGCGATCCGGTTCAAGGCCGACGACTCCCAGCTGCGCCCGATGGGCCGGGCGACGTCCGGGGTCACGGGCATGAAGTTCCGCGACGGCGACGCGATGCTGTCGATGTCGGTGATCCGCGCCGAGCAGGTGGCGGCCGAGGAGGCCGCCGAGGCCCGGGTGATCGAGGAGGGACTGGCTCCCGACCAGATCGAGCCCGGTTCCCTGCCCGACGTCAAGGAGCAGTACGTCTTCACCATCACCGACGGCGGCTTCGCGAAGCGGTCCAAGATCACCGACTACCGCCTGCAGTCCCGTGGCGGTCTCGGCATCAAGACCATGCAGCTCGACGACGAGTCGCGCGGCGGCCTGGTGGGCGCCTTCATCGTCGTGGAGGGCGACGAGGTCATGTCGATCACCCAGTCCGGCCAGGTCGTCCGGACCCCCGTCGACGGGAGCCTCCGTCCCCTGGGCCGCTCCACCAAGGGGGTGGCGTTCGTCCGGCTCCGCGACGGCGACGCGGTCGCCGTGGTCGCCCGCTCGGTGGAGGCGACGGTGGTCGAGGACGAGCCGGTCGGCACCGGCGCCGACCCCGACGACGTCGACGGTGTCGTCTCGGAGGGCGTGCTCGCGGAATCGCAGGATGCGGGCGCGGATGCAACAATCGAGGGATCCCCGGTCGACGACGCGACTGACGACCCGGCTGACCCGGCCAGCGACCACGGGACCCAGGAGGACTGATGTCGGACCGCAGTGCCGAGCGGACGGCCGAGAGGGCCGCCGTCCGGAGCCCCGACAGCACCGACGACACCGCCACCCGCCCACCGCTCTCCGAGCGGATCCAGTCGAAGCTGGCGCGCGCGGCCGACGAGCACCGCCGCAACGCCGAGGCCCCGAAGAAGCAGATGACGTCGTCGCGGCGTCGTCCCGCGGCCGCCGCCGGCGGCGGCAAGCGCCCGCGTCGGGCCCGCCTGCGGCTGACCCGGGTCGACCCGTGGTCGGTGATGAAGACGTCGTTCCTGCTCGCCGTCGCCTTCGGCATCGTCACCGTGGTCTCGGTCTTCATCGTCTGGACCGTGCTCGGCGGCGCCGGCGTCTGGGAGTCCATCAATGCCACCGTCGAGGACGTGCTCGGCAGCGAGGCCGGCAACTTCGACGTCACCGACTACATCAGCACCTCCCGGGTCCTCGGGTTCACGATGCTGGTCGCGGTCGTCGACGTCGTGCTGCTGACCGCGATCGCGACCCTCACGGCCTTCCTCTACAACATGGCCGCCGCCCTGCTCGGCGGAGTCGAGGTCACCCTCGCCGAGGACAACTGATCTGACGCGTTGTTCCCGTCGTCGGTTTCCCCGGCTGAGCGGGGAAACCGGAGGTTGGTGCCCGAAACTTCCCGCGCGAACCTGCAGACTCGCCCACGAGGCTCGGGCCGGGCAGGGGTGAGCGACGGGGTTTTGGGCGGTCCGGACGGCCTGCGGTAGGGTCACTCCTCGGTCGCCCGGCACGATGCGAGGGCGGCCGTCGACGTTCGCGAGGCGTCCCCGGGCCTATAGCTCAGACGGTTAGAGCGCTTCCCTGATAAGGAAGAGGTCACAGGTTCAAGTCCTGTTAGGCCCACCCCGTGCCGGATCGCTGCGACGAGGAGTCCCCGATGAAGAAGATCCTGCTGATCGTGATCGCTGCCGCCGGTGCTGTCTTCGCCAAGAAGAAGCTCGACGAGTCCCGGCACGAGCAGGCCCTGTGGGCCGAGGCGACCGATCAGGTCGGCTCCTCCCGCGAGGGCTGACCCCTCCGAGGGGCCTTGGCGCAACTGGTAGCGCACCTGCTTTGCAAGCAGGGGGTTGGGGGTTCGAGTCCCCCAGGCTCCACCACGGCACGACTCGGTCCCGCGCCCGGGCGCAACTGGTAGCGGCTGGGCTGTTCCTGGGCTGTGCAAGCAGGGGGTTGGGGGTTCGAGTCCCCCAGGCTCCACCACGTCACCACTCGGGAGTCCTGAGGGGATTCCCGGCCGGCTTTCACCGGCCGCCCTGACCTCGCGGTGACCGCCGGCGTCCTCGTCGCGCACGAGAATCCCCAATGTGGGGCAGGCGCCCACGGGCATGGGCGCACAGACTGGCTCGGGGCGGCCCAAGGCACCTCGTCCGAGGTGCGGCCGTGCGGACCATCATGACGACGCGTCTGGTCCTCGGGGGACCCATGCACCGTCGTGAAGGGGGCACCCGCGATGTGGAGCAAGGGGTAAGTGGGATGAGACGGTCAGCGCGGATCGGTATCGGCCTGGGCATGGTCGCGTTGGTGACCTCGGTCCTTCCGTCGTTCGCGGGTACGCCGCACGACGGGACGGTCGCCAACAGGCCGGTCTCCTGGACGCCGAGCGTCCAGGACGGCGGAGGGGTGTTCGGCGTCGCGACCGTGGGGGACATCACGGTGGCCGGCGGCAACTTCACCCAGGTGCTGGAGCGCGGTGCGGCCAGCCCGGTGACCCGCAACAACATCTTCGCGTTCGACTCGACCGGCAAGATCAGCACGACGTTCGTGCCGACCGTCCCCAACCGGGTGTGGGACGTCATCCCCGCGGGTGACGGGCAGAGCGTCTACGTCGGAGGGCAGTTCGGCAACGTCAACGGCGCGGGGCGCACCAACAAGGTCGCGCGGATCAACGTGAACACCGGCCAGGTGGTGAGCACCTTCAAGCCTCCGTCCATCGACGGAAAGGTGATGGACCTCGAGCTCGCCAACGGCAAGCTGTACGTCGGCGGCTACTTCAAGACCGTGGGCGGTCAGCCGAGGACGTCGCTCGCGGCGCTCGACCCCACCACCGGGGCCGACACCGGCACCGTGAACCTGACCTTCAGCGACGTGTTCCGGGAGACCACGAGCTCGCGTCTGCCGTCCGGCTACAACGGCGTCGGCGTCGAGCGCTTCGCGATGTCGCCCGACGGGTCGCGCCTGGTCGCGATCGGCAACTTCCGCACGGTCAACGGGCAGAGCCGGGTGCAGGTCGCGGTCGTCGACACCAGCGGCCCGACGGCGACGCTGGCGGACTGGTCCACGACGCGTTTCTCGATGGCCTGCAGCGCGAGCTTCCCGACCTACACCCTCGGGGTGGACATCTCCCCGGACGGGAAGTACTTCGTGGTCGGCACCGGTGGGGCGTTCAACGGCGGCGTCGCCTCCGGCACGCTCTGCGACTCGGTGTCGCGCTTCGAGCTCGACACGACGGGTGCGAACCAGCAGCCGACCTGGGTCGACTACGTCGGTGGTGACACGACCACGGCGATCCACATCACGGGAGCAGCCGTCTACACGGGTGGGCACTTCCGTTGGATGAACGCGCCCTTCCTCGCGGACCGCGAGGGGCCGGGCTCCGTGGGCCGCAAGGGCCTGTCCGCGCTGGACCCGCGCAACGGGCTTCCGCTGAACTTCAACGCCGGCAAGCTCCCGCTCAACTGGGGTGTCGGCCGGTTCGTGTCGAACTCCCAGGGACTCTGGGTCGGGCACGACGGGGACACCCTCGGCGGTGATCCCGCAGGGCGGATCGGGCTGTTCCCGCTCGAGGGAGGCAAGACCACCTCACCTGACAACACCGGATCGCTCCCGGGAACGGTGTTCCAGGCAGGGAAGGCAGAGGCCCAGACGGGTCCCGCGCCGGTCCTCTACCGCGTCAACGCGGGCGGGCCGGGGGTCCAGGCCCTCGACAACGGGCCGGACTGGGAGGCCGACCAGGGCACGACCTCGCCGTGGCGCACCTCGGGCAGCAGCACGGCGTCGACCACCCGGGTCTTCACGCCGTCGCCGGCGGTCCCCGCCAGCACTCCGCCGTCGATCTTCAGCACGGCGCGCGTCGATCCCCGCAACGGGACCAACCTCGAGTGGAACTTCCCGGTCACCACCGGGGTCCCGCTGCAGGTCCGGCTGTACTTCGCCAACGACGCCTCGGCGACGCGGCCCCGACAGATGGACGTCTCGGTCGAGAACCAGCTGAGGCTCGACAACTACGACATCATCAACGAGGTCGGCACCACGACCGGGACGGTCAAGACCTTCGACATCCCGGCTGCGGCCAACGACGGGAACGTGGACATCGACTTCGCCCACGTCCTGGACAACCCGCTGCTGTTCCTGACCGGCATCGAGAACCCGCGGGTCAACGGGATCGAGATCGTCCGGACCGACGTCCCGCCGCCGTCCGACGGCACCGACGACCTGGTGACCACGCCGCTCACCGAGTCCTCCGCGGGTACGCCGACCCAGATCGACAACGGGGGGATCGACTGGAGCAGCGCGCGGGGCGCCTTCATGGTCGACGGCCGGGTCTACACCGGGTGGGCCGACGGCACGCTGCGGTGGCGCCCGCTGTTCAACAACGACAACACCTTCGGCACCGAACGGGTCGTCGACCTCTACGGCCTGACCGAGTTCGCCCAGGAGCTCCCGACGATCCGCGCGATGTGGTTCGACCGGGACCTCGGACGCCTGTACTACGTCCGTCGGAACACCAACCAGCTCTACTACCGGTACTTCACGCCGGAGAGCTCGATCGTGGGGGCCGTGCGGTTCACGCCGACCGACGCCAGCGGCATCGACTGGGGCAAGGTGCGCGGCGGCTTCCTGGCCAACGGCCGCCTGTACTTCTCGAGCACCGACGGCAGCCTGAAGTCCGTCGGATGGGCTGCGGGCGGCACGAGCGGCACGGTCCAGGACGTCAGCGGGCCGGCGGTCGACGGCGTCGACTGGAACGGCGGCCCGCTCTTCCTCCAGGTCCGGTGAGCACGGCGATCGGGTAGGTCACCTCGCGACCGGGGCCGGCGGGTCCGACGACCCGCCGGCCTCGACCACGCCGGCACGGGGCGGGCGCCGGGGCACGCCCTCGTGGCACGGAGAGACGCGGTCTGGTCCGCCCGTGGCACGGATCTAGGCGAACTTTGGCCAGAATCGGCCATCTTTCGTATCCTTTCGGGGACTCGGGACGTTAGAGGTCTGTTCCGGTGCCTGAATTCATTGATCCAAGATCCGGGGGAGACCAGTGATTCCGCCTCTTCGCGTCATGGGGAACGTCCGTCGAGCCGCGTGGGCGACCACCGCGCTCGCGCTGACCACGGTGATGGCGGGGGCGGGTGCGGCGACGGCCGCCCAGCCTGCGGCCGTACCGACCGTGGAGTCCACCACGGAGCGGGTCCTTCAGTCCGTCGACGTCTCCATGGGCCCCGACGGCACCACGACCGGCGTCGGCAGCTCGGTCGTCCGGACCGAGGGGAGCGTCGAGGACGCCGAGACCTCCGACGAGACCTACGCGCCCCAAGACGTCGTGGGGGACCTCCCGGTGCGGGTGCTCACGTCGTGGCGCACCTCCGAGGGCGCCGGCACCGACCTCGCCGACCTCCAGGGCTACACCGGCCGGATCGCGATCGACCTCACCGTCCAGAACCTCACCGTCAAGCCCGACGTGCTGACCTACGACGCCGCCGGCGCCTCGCGGCAGCAGGCCGCCCTGGTCGGCTCCCCGCTGACGGTCACGGCGTCGACGGCGCTCGGTGACCTCAAGCCCGCCCGCGTCGTCACCGACGACAAGGGCAGCGGCGTCAACGTCACCAACGGCATCCTCGGCGAGGACTCCGACGGCACCACCGTGCAGTGGGCGGCGCTGCTCGCCCCGCCGGTCCTCAGCTCCGCCACCGAGATGAGCCTGGTCGTCGACGCCAAGGACTTCGACGTGCCGACCTTCGACCTCAGCGTGCAGCCCGGCCTGGTGACCGACCCGTCGATCGGCGCCCTCGTCGACTCCGCGTTCAACCCGGCCAACTCCGACGAGCTCGACCTGCAGCGCCGCACCATCGAGCTGATCACCGACGTCAACGTGGTCCTCGCCAAGGCCAGCGACACCATCTCCGACGTGCGGACCAGCCTCACCGACTCCGCCGAGACCCTCGGCACCCAGACCGTGTCCGACCTGCAGTCCAGCACCGAGTCGGTGACCGGCAACATGCAGGCGCTCGACGGCCAGCTGGAGAGCCTGCGCGGTGAGCTCTCCTCGACCCTCGAGGCCACCGGGTCGTCGGCGATCGCCGAGATGCAGGCGGCCGTCGACACCGTCGACCAGATGCTCGGTGACACCTCGGCCCAGCCGCAGCCGGCGCAGGTGCGCGGCACGGGGTGTGAGACCACCGTCGCCGACCCGAAGCAGGCCGGCTCGGTCTACGGCAGCCTGCTCCAGGTCGCCGGTCAGCTCGACGGGTACGCCGAGGCGACCGAGAAGTGCAAGGTCGCCGTCAAGGACAGCATCCTCACCAACATCGGTCCAGAGAACCCAGACACAGACACGTGCGCCGACAACAGTTCCGCGACTTGCACGCTGTTCGGAGCAGAGTCGACGATGCTGGAGATCACCGCGGATTTGCGGGCAAGGACTGCAAAGGCGGTCGAGGCTCTACGCCTTGGCCACTACACGGAGGCCGTTGACGCGGTGGCCACGCTCGACGACACGATCGGCAAGATCAAGCGGATCACCGACCTCATCAAGGACGGACGAATTGGCCTCGTCCAGACGCTCAAGGGAGCAGCGCGGGCCAACGAGCATTATCCCGAGGTGGTTCTCGCCGATGGGACCGTGCTGCCGAGCCTCTCTGGGGCCGACATCCCTCTCGCGATTACCGCGATCGACCAAGCGCTGACCAGCCTCGACACCATCGGGAGTCAGGTTGATCCGGTTCTTACGGACCTTGAGTCGATGGTCGCGCAGAACCAGACGGCCGCTGACGCCTTGTGCGACCTCGAAAACGACCCCTCCTACACGGCGCAGCAGCAGGCTCGACTCAATGAGATCCGCCGCCATCTCGCAGGGACGTGCCACGGGCAGGGCAACGGCGAGTTGCCGCCAGACGGCGCGGATGAGGACACAGCGCCTGACTACCCTGCCGCAATGGCAACCCGGCTGGAGACCCAGTACGACCGCCTTGACAACGTCGACACTGCAATCACGTCCGCCGGGGAGCAGTTGGCGTTGGCTAGGACGGCACTTGAAAAGATGCAGAATCGCATCGAGTCTGCGCTGGACGCACGATTCGGCGCCGATCGACTCTCGCTTGAGGACCTCATCACCGGGGACGGCGGTCTGGATGACCAGTTCACGGAACTGACGGGCAACCAGCAAGCACTCGACGATGCGCTGGATGTCCTCAAGAAGGATTACGAGGAGATCACCACTATCGAAGGCACCGTCAAGGATCTGATCGATACGGCGGAGGAGAGGATCCTCAGTGAGTTGGGCTCACAGACTGAAAAGGTCTCGGAGGCTGGCAGCACGGCCAGCGACGAGCTCGGCGCCATGCTCGAGCGGTCCTCCAGCGGTCTGAGCAGCTCCTCCGACGCGGTCGTCCAGAACGGCCGGAAGAGCCTCGACGGGCTCGAGCGCGACTTCGCCCAGGCCCAGGAGGCGGCCGGCAACCGGGTCACCGACACGATCGAGAAGGGGCTCTCGCAGATCGACTCCGGCGTCACCTCCTCGACGCGCGACATGGAGGCCGCGACCACCCTGCTGGTGGGCGACCTGCGCACGGTGCTGCTCGACCTCGGCGAGCGCCGCGAGGGCGGCGGCGGACTGCTGGGCGCCATGGCCACCAACGCCGCGACCGCCCGGACCGCCGACTACCAGCTCGGCCTGGCCGGGGACCAGACGACGGCGTACGCCAACGTGCGTCACCGCGACGTCGACGGGCTGATGCTGCGCCAGGCCCAGACCGACGCCGCCATGCAGATGCTGGTCGACATGCCGGCGTTCCGGCTCGACCTGCCGAGCGGGTCGCAGCACCGGACCGTCTACAGCTTCCGCATCGGGGACAGCTGATGCGGGCGCGTCGCACGCGGCTCCTGCTGGGAGTCGCGGCCTCCACGGTCGTCCTGGGCACCTCGGCCTGCACCGGTGAGGACACGCCCTCCGAGACCGGACGGCCCGTCAGCCCGCCGGCCGTCGAGCTGGCCCCCGAGGGTGCTCCGGAGGCCGTGTCCGTGGGCGTGGTCGTCAGCCTGAGCTCGGCCCCCGGCGAGGGTGCCCAGTGGAACGAGGCTGCCGAGGGCGCCCAGGTCGCCGCCTACCGCTACGGACTGGGCGACGTCGACGTCGAGATCGTGCCGCGCGACGACCAGGGAACCGCCGAGGGCGCCGAGGCCGCGGTGACCAGTCTCGCCGACGAGGGCGTCAGCGGGATCGTGATGGCGACCGAGGGTGCCCACGTCGACCGCGCGCTCGACGCCGCTGCCGAGGCCGGCGTGCCCGTGCTGCTGCCGTACGCCGACGCGGCCGGCGAGCTGCCGGAGGGCGTCTGGACCACCGGTGCCGACGCAGGGCAGGTGTCCAGCACGCTCGCCGCCGCCCTCGAGTCGACCGGCGTCACCCGCCCCGCGGTCGTCGACGCCGGCGGGACGCCTGTCAACGTGGACGAGGCCGGCACCGTCACCCTGCGGAGCGGCAACGCCGCGAGAGTCGCCGCCCGCGTGGTCCGGCTGTCCCGCAGCGCGGCCGGGGCCGACTCGGTCGTCGTGACCGGCCCCGCAGAGCTGCAGGCCCGGGCGGTCCACGCGCTCCAGGAGCGCAACGTCACGCTGCCGGTCTTCCTCACCGAGGACGCCGTGAGCCCGGCGTTCTCGACGGCGCTGGAGGAGGCGGGCGGGTCGCTCAGCACGCCGCTCACCACGGCGGGGCTCGACACCGACGACGTGGCGGCGCTGGCCCCCGGCACCGAGGGTGCTGCGGTCTCGGCGTACCTCGCCGCGCTGCGGGTCACCGCGGAGGACGGCGAGGTGACCGACTACTTCGACGACGAGAAGTTCGAGACCGTGGCCGGTGCGGCGGACGCCCGCGCCCACGACGCGGTCGTCGCGCTCGTGACCGCGGCAGCGGCCGCGGGCAGCGCCGACGCCACCGACGTGCGCGACGCCCTGTCGGGGTTGACCGCTGACCAGGGCGACGGGCTCGCCGGCCCGGCGCTCGACTTCACCGCGGCCCCGGCCGCGGTGGCGGACGACGCGGTGGTGCCCCTCCAGGCGACCACCCAGGACCCGGGCCTGCGGCCGGTCGACCTGGCGGGCGCGCCCAGGCTCTACTGGTTCGAGTCGCCCACCGCCTGATCCCAGGGAAGCGACCACCGAGGAAGAGGAGGGCGACGCGTGCGACTCGCGGTCGAGCTCGACGGGGTACGCCACGAGGTCGAGACGTCGCAGCACGCCGAGACCGCGACCCTGGCCGACCTCGTCGAGGCGGTCTGCGGCACCCAGGTGCCCGGCGACGAGCCGCTGTGGGTCGACGACGCCGAGCACACCGCGAACGCGCGGCTGTCCGACCTGCTGCTCCTCGAGGGCACGCGGGTCGCCCGCTCCCCGCGCGGCACCCCCCAGACGTTCCGCGGCTGGGTCGCGATCATGTCGGGCGGGCTGACCGCCGGCCGCACGGTCGCCGTACCGACCAAGCGCGCGCTGCTCATCGGGCGCTCACCCCAGGCCGACCTGACCGTCGACTCGGCGAGCGCGTCGTGGAGCCACGCCACCGTCGAGCACGCCACCGAGACGGTGGGCGAGGAGCCGGAGGAACCGGCCGAGGGCAAGAAGGCCAAGGCGGACGACGAGCCGAAGCCGGCGCCCGAGACCCGCGACGGCCTGAGGATCAAGGACGACGGATCCACCAACGGCACCTTCGTCGACGGCGTCAAGGTCCCCGAGGAGGGGATCTTCGTCACCGGAGACGCGGTGGTCGTCGTGGGTGGCAGCGCGATCACGCTGCGCCGCGACCTCGCCGAGACCCCGGCCCCTGCTCCGGGCAGCCTGCACAACGTCACCACGGCCGGCACGGCCCCGTTCAACCGGCCACCGCGCCCGGGCCGTCCGCCCGCAGCGGACCCGGTGGTGCCGCCGGCCCACAAGGACCCGCCGCCGCCCAGCCGGTTCAGCATGGCCACCGTCGTCGCGCCGCTGCTGCTGGCCGTGGTGATGGTGATGATGATGGGCCCGCGGATGGCCGTGATCGCGCTGATGAGCCCGGTGATCGCCGTCGGCACCTGGTGGGAGCAGAAGCGGCGCCGCCGGACCGACGTGGAGGAGGAGGAGGAGCGGTTCACCGCGGCGCTCGACTCCTTCCGCGACGACCTCGACGAGGCGACGAGCACCGAGCGTGCCCGGCGTCGCGACGAGGTCCCCGACCCCGCGAGCGTGATCCGGCGAGCCGCCCTGCCGACCACCAAGCTGTGGCAGCGGCGACCCGGTGCGGGTGAGCTGCTCCGCCTGCACGCCGGGGTCGGCGACGTCAGGTGGGACCCGCCCCTGGACTCCCAGTCCGGCACCAAGCTCGAGGACGAGGTGCGCGAGGTGGTGACGGGCACGCGCGTGCTCGCGGCACCCGTCGAGGTCGACCTGACCGACGCCGGCGTCGTCGGCATCGTCGGCGACCGGGAGGGGGCGCTGGCCGTCGCGCGCAGCCTGGTCTGCCAGGCGACCGTGCACTGCGGCCCGGCCGACCTCACGGTCGGGGTGTTCTGCGACACCGGCCGCGACGAGGCGTGGCAGTGGACCACGTGGCTGCCCCACGTACGCCACGTCGGCGACGGTGCCGGCGGGCAGTGGCTCTCCGCGCAGCGCGGCCGCAGCGAGGCGCTGCTGCGCAGCCTCCGCGACGGCATCGACTCGCACATCACCCCCGCCGTGCTGCTCGTGATCGACTCCGACGTGCTCACCGAGGGTCGCGACGCACCCGCCCGCAGCCTGCTCGGGCACGGCCGCCCGACCGACTCCGGCCTGGTCCACCAGGACCGGGGCACCCAGGTCTCCGGCATCGTGATCGCGGCCAACGAGGAGCAGCTCCCCGCCTCGTGCACCACCGTCGTCCGGGTGCAGGCCGACGCCCACGGCACGGTGACCCGCCCCGATGACCTGACCACGGTCGACGACGTCATCCTGGCGGGGCTCGACATCGACACCGCCCGGCGCTGCGCCACGGACCTGGCCCGGTTCGACGACCCCGAGCTGGTCGTGCCGGGGGCAGCGCTCCCCGGCCTGGTCCGACTCTCGCCGCTGCTGGGCCTGGAGGAGATGACAGCGGAGGCGATCCGGAAGAGCTGGGCGGCCTCCAGCCGGATCTCGACCCCGGTCGGCGTGGGCGAGAGCGGCAGCTACGAGATCGACCTGGTCCGCGACGGCCCGCACGGCCTCGTCGGCGGGACGACGGGCTCCGGGAAGAGCGAGTTCCTGCGCTCCCTCGTGGCCGGCCTCGCCGCCCGCAACGACCCCACCCGGCTCACCTTCATCCTGATCGACTTCAAGGGCGGTGCGGCGTTCGCCACCTGCGAGCGGCTGCCCCACACCATCGGCACGGTCAGCAACCTCGACGAGCAGCTGGCCGACCGGGCCCTGCGCGCGCTCGAGGCCGAGATGCACTACCGCCAGCGGGTCTTCGCCGAGGCGGGCGAGGGGATCGACAACCTCGACGCCTACCTCGCGACCAACCCCGAGCGGCCGATGCCGCGGCTGCTGCTGGTGGTCGACGAGTTCGCGATGCTCGCCAAGGAGTACCCCGACGTCCTCTCCTCGCTGGTGAGCGTCGCCGCCGTCGGCCGTACGCTCGGCGTCCACATGATCCTCGCGACGCAGCGCCCCGCGGGCGTGGTGAACGAGGACATCCTCGCCAACACCAACCTGCGGGTGGCGCTGAGGGTGCAGAGCCGCGACGACTCGGTCAACGTCGTCGGGGTGCCGGCGGCCTCGGCGATCGGGCGGACCCAGATGGGCCGGGCCTTCGTCAAGCTCGGCCAGGACGACATCACGCCCGTGCAGACCGCGCTGGTGACCGGCCGCGCCGAGGCTTCGGCGTCCACGCTCGTCGACGCCCACCCGATCGGCTTCGGCGAGGTGCTCGAGCGGTCCGAGCCGCGCACCCCGGTCGACGAGGAGGCGCCCACCGACCTCGACCTGCTGATCGACGCGGTCGTGGCCGCCAACTCCGACGCCGGCTACGCGCCGCCCCGACCCGTCTGGCCCGAACCCCTCGGCGAGCACCTCGAGCTGGCGGTCACCCAGCCCGTCGGCAGCGACGTCCGCTCTGTGGGGTCGGTCGCCGGCGCGACGGTCCAGGTCGCGCTCGCCGACGACCCCGACCGGCAGCGGCAGATCCCGGTGGGCTGGGACCTCGATCGCGGCAACCTGCTGCTGCTCGGCATCCCCGGCAGCGGGACCAGCACCGCGCTGGCGACCATCGCGCTCACCTTGGCCGCCGAGCACGCCCCGGACGACCTCGACCTGATCGTCCTCGACATGGGCTCGCGCGACCTCGAGCCGCTCACCGGCCTGCCCCACACCGCGGCGTACGTCGGCTCGGGCTCGGCCGCGCGCGAGCAGCAGGTCCGGCTGATGAAGCACCTGCGGGCCGAGCTCGACCGACGCCGTACCGCCCCCGGCCCGCACCGGCGGACGCTGGTGCTGGTCGACGGCCTGGCCGCCCTGCGCGACGAGTACGACGACTTCGAGGGCATCAAGCTGCTCGACGGGCTCTACCGCGCCTACGCCGACGGCCCGGACGTGGGGATGTGGTTCGCCGCCACGACCTCGCGCGCCAAGTCGGTGCCGGCGGCGCTCGACGAGGTCACCACCCAGAAGTGGCTGTTCCGGCTGGCCGACACCTACGACTACGCCTCGGCGGGCGTGCCGGCGAAGTTCGCGCCCGCTGCCGTGGCCGGTCGCTGCGTGTTCGCCGAGACCAAGCTCCAGACGCACGTGGCGTCGCCGTCGTCGTCGCTGGCCGAGGCCGTCGAGCAGGTCGCGTCCCGGTGGTCCGGGTTCGGGCCGAAGCCGACCGTGGTCGGCCAGCTGCCCGAGCAGGTCACGGTGTCCGAGCTCGGGGTCCGCGCCGAGCTCGCCGGCGAGCCGTGGCGGATCCCCGTCGGCATCCGTGAGTCCGACCTCGAACCGGCGATGCTGGAGGCGTACGAGGGCGAGCACGTGCTCGTCGCCGGCCCGCCGCGCTCGGGGAAGTCGACGCTGCTGCTGGCGATGACCGAGGCGCTGCGCGAGGGCGCCGCGGCCGACGGCGTCGATCTCGCGGTGTGGGGGATCTGCGGTCGTCGTTCACCGCTCGCGCAGGCGGGTCTGGGCCGGGTCGCCGTCGGCGACGACGGCCTGGCCGCCCTGCTCGCCGCGGCCCGGGTCCACCGCGGCCGCCTGGTCCTCCTGGTCGACGACGCCGAGCAGCTCGACGACACCGACCAGGCGTTCGCGGGGCTGCTCTCGGCGCGTCCCACCGACCTGCTGGTGGTCGCCGCCGGGCGCTCCGACGACCTGCGCACGCTCTACGGCCACTGGACCAAGACGGTCCGCAAGTCTCGGTGCGGTGTGCTGCTGCAGCCGAACGTCGACTACGACGGCGAGCTCGTCGGTGGCACCCTGCCCCGCCGGGCGCCGGTCGCGATGACCGTCGGTCGCGGCTACGCCGCCAGCGGCGGCACCCTCGAGTTCCTCCAGGCCGCTCGCCCCTCCACCTGACCCCCCACCAGAACGAAAGGCACTCCATGCTCGGGACCCGCACCACGGCCATGCTCAAGGCCGTCGCCACCTCCACCGTCTGCGTCGCGGTGCTCGCCGGATGCGGCGGCGGAGAGGCGGTCGCCCAGGCCGAGAAGGACGGGAAGGTCGTCGGCGACGCGATCCGGTCGCAGTCGGAGGAGACCGGGAACGACATCACCACCACGCTCACGGAGAACCCCTGGGAGGGCGACACCGACGCCCTCGTCACCGGCACCTACGACTTCCTGGTGGTCAACACCGAGGACGGTGGCTGCGCCAAGCTGGTCTTCGACAGCGACGAGGCCGGGGCCGACTACGCGATCGAGGACGCCTACGAGTGCTGACCGGGGGGCCCGGGGTCAGGAGCTCCTGCGTCGCGCAGCCGTCTCCAGCATCCGCCGGACGACCCGCTCCAGCTCGGTCGCGGTGTCGTCGAGGTCGGCGACCTGGCGCGAGAGCGGCGCCTCGTCGGCCCAGTCGCGTCGGGCGACGTCGCCCAGGTCGACCAGGAGCGGGACGGCGCCCTGCTCGTGCCCCCACGCCAGCTGCTGCAGCGCGCCCTCGGCCTGGGTGCGGGCCTGGTCGAGGGAGGCGTCGGAAGCCCGGGTCGGGCGCGCCGGAGCCGCGAGCCTGCGTTCGTCGGTGAGCGCCGCCACGACGGACTGCAGCTGCTCGGCGGCCGTGGTGGAGAGCCGGCGCAGCCTCCGGGCGCGCCACCAGGTCACCAGGTAGACGAGGACGGCGGCGATGACCACGGCCGCGAACGGCCCCGCGATCGGCAGCCAGCCCGCGTCGTAGAGGGCGACCACGACGGCGATCAGGCCTGCACCGGCCAGCACCACGATCAGCGGGTAGCGCACGTAGGCCGGCCACACGTCCCCGGACCCCCCGGTCCCGCGGTCGTCGCGCTCCGTGCTCATCTGGTGCCTCCTCGGGGGATGCGCATCCCGTCAGTCCCCCCGGGCCAGCTTGCGCTCGAGGGCAGCGGGGTCGAACGCCGGCGGCTTGCGACGGAAGGCGAAGGTGGGACCGTGGCCGACCTCCTCGTGGGTGTTCGGCAGCCGGTCGGTGATGCCCGGCAGCCACTCGAGGCAGCGCTCCCCGAGGACGCCGGCGCGGGCGCACCCGCGGCGTACCCGCTGTTCGAAGTCGGCGTCGGTCAGGACGGCGGCGCGGTGGAGCAGGATGCCGACGACCATCACGTCGCGACGGTCGAGGGGGCTGGCCTCCAGCAGGGCGAGGGCGAGGGCGACGGTCTCGATCAGGTCGGGCCGGGAGGTGGCGACCACGTCACCGGTCGTCACCTCGGCCCACCCGAGCAGCACCCAGGCGCGCCGCTCCGTGAGCCCGTCGGACCCCGGGGGGCCGACGGCCGCGACCCAGGCCTCCGGCCGCTCCTCGAGGCTCGCTCGCACCTCCGACGCCCACTGCCGGCGCTCGTCGTCGCCACCAGGGGGATAGGCGTCGAGCAGCTGCAGCACCGGTGCGCTCACGTCACCACCCTCCCACGGCGCCCGGGACCCGCGGGCTACGGGCCGACCATGTAGTCGCCCGAGCGCGTGTACCCGGCGTCGTCGAGGATGTTCAGCTCGGTGGCGTAGACCGTCGGCAGCCCGTCGCGCGGGCCGCCCTGCGTCACCATGTTGCCCTCGACCGGACTGGCCAGGTAGATCGGGCGCTGGTAGTCGACGGCACCACGCACGAACTCGTCGTTCAGCTCGGGGCTCCAGTTGGGGGTGTCGAGCACGGTGTGGCCGTCCCAACCCTGGGCGACCGCGGTGTCCGGCTGGCGACCGAGGACCACGGTGCTGCCGGGGTCGCCGAGCAGCTCGCGGCCCTGGGTGGCGAGGTCCGGCTCCGGGATGACCTGGGTCCGGGGCAGGTAGCGCATCGCCCCGGCGTCGACGGCGTGCCCGAAGCCTCCGGCGGCCCCGCCGGTGAGCAGACCCGTGCCACCGCCGAAGGCGGTCGCCCGGACGAAGCCGCCCGGGGTGTGGGGTCCGGGCCCGGTCGCGTAGGAGTAGGCGCCGCCGGTCGCACCGCTCGCGGTTCCGGAGATCATGCCTCCGACGATCCGTTGCTTGAGCAGCGTGTTGGCGCCGAGGGAGCGGGCCACACCGGTGCCGCCGAAGGCTCCGAAGGCGCCAGAGATGGCCACTTGGCCCCAGTTGACGCTCCCGGTCGTGGCCTTCTGGATGATGGTGTCGGCGCCGGCCGAGATCAGCATCATGCCGGCGGGACCACCGACCCCCGTCGCGACCAGCACACCACCGGCGATCACCATGGCGCCGCCGGCGAGGTACTCCCAGTTGTCCTTGACCCAGTCACCGGCGGCCGCCAGCGCGCCGTTGTTCGCCGCGGCGTACGCCGCCAGCTCGGCGTCGGTGACCGGGCGCAGCCCGGTCGGGTCGAGGAGGTGGAGCGGGTCGTTGCCGGCGTAGGAGTAGGGGTTGCCGGACCACCCGGACCCGGTCACGGGGTCGAGCGGGTCGACGGTGAGGAAGCCGCGGGAGGCGGGGTCGTAGACCCGGGCGCCGAGCCATTCGAGACCGGCGACCTCGAGCTCGCCGGCCGCACCGATCGCGAGGCCGGACGGCAGCTGTGCGGCGACGATCGACGGCCACGGGTCGTTGCCGGTGCCGCGGCTGGAGCGCCACCCCGGCGTGGTCCAGGTGTCGCCGATGCCGGTGACCGGGCCGGCCGAGACGACCGGGGTGTCCCCCACCTGCACCAGCGAGGGCGCGTAGGCCTGTGCGGCGTCGAAGAACACCTCGGTGCCGTCGACGTCGGCCAGCTCTCCGGTCGCGTCCACGTGGACGTGGGTACGCCGCTCCCCGGCACCGTCGTCGGTGTCGTCGACGACGTGGGTCAGCCGGCTGGTCGCCGACCAGCCGAACTGCCGCACCGAGCCGTCGGACCGCTCGGTGCGGGTCCGGCGACCGGCTGCGTCGTAGGAGTGCCGGGCGCTCGAGCCGTCACCGGCACGACTCTCGAGGAGCTGGCCGGCGGCGTCGTAGGAGTGCTCCACCTGCTCGCCGTCGCGGGACTGCGCGACGAGGCGGCCGGCGGCGTCGAACCGCCAGCGGGTCACCGTGGCACCCCGGGCCTCGACCAGCTGGAGGGCCTCGTCGTGCACGAACGTCGCGGTGACGCCGTCGCGGTCGAGCCCGGTGATCCGCCCCGCGTCGTCCCGCGAGACCAGGGTGCGGGTCGCGCCCTGGGCGTCGGTGACGGTGTGGGCGACCACGAAGCCGTCGCGGTGCTCCCAGCTCTGGATGATGCCGTCGGCGGTGGCCTGCACGAGCCGGCCCGCGGCGTCCCGCTCGAGGACGGCGCGACCGAGCAGCGGGTGGTCGACGGCCGTGAGCCGCCCGGCCTCGTCCCAGGTGTAGTCGGTGCGGTGGCCGTCGGGGGTGGTCATCGAGGAGCGGCGGCCCGCGGCGTCGTAGGCCCACGAGAGGGTGCGTCCGTCGCGGCCGCGCGAGACGAGCTGGTTGCGGGCGTTCCACCCGAGCTCGTGGACGACCTCACGGCCGTCGGCGCGGGTGTGGTCGCGCAGCGTCACCCGGCGGTTGCGGACGTCGCGCTCGATGGCCGAGACGGTACGGCCGTCCACCTCGGTCGAGGACACGACTCCGGCCGCATCGTAGGTCCAGGAGATCCGGGTGCCGGCCGGGTCCTCCTGCCACAGCGGCCTGCCGGCGGCGTCGTAGCCCGCTCGGGTGGTCCGGCCCAGCGGGTCGGTCTCCGCCACGCACCGGTTCATCGCGTCGAACTCGCGCCGGGTGGTGTGGCCCAGCGGGTCGGTGATCGCCACGGCCCGGCCGTTGGCGTCGTAGTCGTAGCGGGTGATCCCGCCGTTGCCGTTGACCACCTCGACGAGCTGACCGGCCGCGTCGTAGCGGTACTTGCGGCGGCCGAACCAGGTGTCGGAGGACTCGACGACCCGGCCGGCGGCGTCGTAGCGATAACGGGCCACTCCGCGGCCGGGCTCGAACCGCGCGACGACGCGGCTGCACACGTCGTACTCGGTCCAGGCCTCCTCACCGGTCGGGAGCCCGCGGCGCACGAGGCGACCGTCGGCGTCGTAGTGGAAGGTGGTCCGGGCGCCCATCGCGTCGACCGTGGCCGAGAGCCGACCGCAGGGGTCGTACTCGTGGCGGGTCGAACCACCGGTGGGGCCGACCACCTCGACGACCCGCCCTGCGGCGTCACGCCGGATCCGGGTGAGCGACCCCTCGGCGTCGAGCAGCTCGACGGGGCGACCGCAGCGGTCGTAGGTGGTGAGGGCTGCGGAGCCGTCGGGATTCTCCGAGGACAGCGGACGCCCGAGGGGGTCGAACCGCGCCGACACCGAGGCTCCGGCACCGTTGACCGTGACGTTGCCGGAGGCGCGGTCCGAGGTCACGCTCTGGCGTACGCCGGTCGGGTCGACGGCCGCGACCAGCTCGCCGGCCGGGTCGTAGGCACGCTCCCAGGTGGCGCCCGTGGGGTCGGTGGTGGCGACCAGGCGCGACAGCGAGTCGTGGGTGAACTCCCACCGGGAGCCGTCGGGCAGCTCCACGCTCGCGAGGTTGCCGAGGTCGTCGAGGTGCCGGGTGACGGCGCGGCCCAGCGGGTCGATGGTGCGGGCCTCGTCGCCGTGGGTGCCGTGCTCGATCTCGGTGCGCGCGCCGGTGGGGTCGACCACGGCGGAGAGCCGGCCTGCGGTGGTGTGCTCGTAGCGCCACACCGCGCCGTCGGGGTCGCGACGCGAGGCCAGGTGGCCCGAGGGCGAGTAGGAGTAGCTGGTGCGGGCACCGGACGGGGTGACGGCGGCCATCACCCGGCCGGTGGTGTCGCGCTCCAGGCGGGCGGTGTTGCCGAGCGCGTCCGTGGTCGCGACCAGGTCGCCGTGGTCGTCGTAGTCGAAGCGGACGGTCACCCCCACCGGGTCGACGACCTCCACCAGCAGCCCGGACTTCCACGTGAACCGGGTCTCGCCGCCCTCGGCGTCGACCATCGTCGACGGGTTGCGCGACGCCGGGTCGGACTCGTCGTAGGTGTAGCCGGTGGTGGCGCCGGACTCGGTGACCACGGCGGTGACCCGGTCGGAGTCGTCGTAGCCGTAGGTGAGGTCGTCGCCGGTCGGGGTCACGGTGCGGGTACGCCGGCCGCGGTCGTCGTACTCGTGGACCGTGACGGCGCCGTCGCGCTCGGTGACCAGCACGGCGTTGCCGTGCGGGTCGTAGGAGGTGGACTGGCGCTGCTCGTGGCTGTCGACGACGCCGATCAGCCGACCGCGGTGGTCGTGGATCCAGGTGTTGGAGCGGCTTCCGTCGGGATCGGAGACGACGGTGACGTTGCCCGGCAGGTAGGCGAAGCGGGTGAGCCGGCCGTGCTGGGAGCGCTGGGTGGTGACCCGGCCCTGGGCGTCGTAGGCGTTCTCCGCCTCCAGCACGCCGTCGGCGTCGGTGACGGCCTCGATCAGGCCGGCGTCGTTCCACCGGTAGGTGCGGGTGCCGCTGGGCGTGGTGACCGTGGTCAGCCTGCCGTGCTCGTCGTAGCCGAAGTCGACCCGGCGACCGTCGGAGGAGGTGGCGGCGACCACGACCTCGTCGCGCCAGGCCAGCTCGATCGACCGGCCCCGCTCGTGGTCGAGGCGCACCAGGCGGCCCCCGTCGTGGGTGAGCGTCACCCGGGTGCCGTGTCCGCGGGCGACGGCGTGCAGCTCACCGGCGGCCGTGAAGTCCCACGTGCGGCCGTCGTTGTCGCGCGCCCGGAAGCCGCCGTCGACGGCGTCGAGCCACATGCTCTCGCCGGTGGCGCGGTCCCAGCCGTCGCCGAGCCGGGGGAACACGATCACCCGGCCGTCGGGCAGGCGGAGCCGGGCCGCCTCGTCGTCGAGGGCCAGGCCGGCCTCGGTCCACGAGGACCAGCCGGGCCCGAACGCAGCGGTCCCGGTGTCGAAGGAGTTGTAGGTCCGGGCGAGCGCCAGGGTTCCGGCCCCGCCCGGGAAGGAGAGGTCGACCTCGTTCTCGAGGAAGTTGCCGGTGGCGGTGTTGACCGGGTCGTTGGCGTAGCCGGTGGTCGGGGGAGAGCCGTAGGCCGTGGGTGGGTCGATCACGAGGTCCTGGCGGGTCGCGGAGAGCCCGGCGGCCTGCAGGGTGGCCATCAGCGCGGAGTCCGACAGCGTCGACACCGCACCCTCACCACCCGCCGCGGCGAACGCGTCGGCGACCACGGTGGCCCAGCGGACGTCCTCCTCGTTGGCGTCGACGTAGGTGTCGAAGCCGGCGAAGACGCCGGAGGCCTCCAGCCGGCCCCAGCCGCAGCCGGCGACGAACGTGGAGTAGGCCGACCGGCAGGTCGCCACCTTGGGCCGCAGCGTGTTGTTGGCGCCCCGGGAGCCGGTGGCGAAGGACCGCAGGTCCTCCGGCTTGGCCGAGGACGTCCCTCCACCCCCGCCGCCGCCCGAGCCGGGCGCGGGGGTCTCGCGGGTGCCGTTGCGCGACGCGGAAACCGGGAACGTCGGCTCGGCCGCCGGCGGACCCACCGGCGGGTCGTCGCCACCGAAGACCGCGTCGACCCCCTTGTCCCACAGGTTGCGGTCGTCCTGCTCCTGCTTCCACTGCCGGGCGGTCTCGCGGCGCTCCTGCTCCTTCTCGGCCTCCTCCTTCAACCGTCGGGTGAAGCCGGCGACCTCGCGCAGCCGGTCGGCCAGCTCGGCGGCGTCGGCCGCGGCCACGGAGGCGTTGCTGCGGAACAGCTGGGAGAAGTGGCCCCGGAACTCGGTGAGCGCCGTGTTCTTCCAGGACGCGCGGGAGCCCGCCTGGCCGTCGATCACGCCGGCGGCACTGTCGCACAGCGACGCCAGCCGGTCCGCCGCCCCGTAGTCGAAGCGGACGTCCTCCTCGATCGCCCCGAGATCAGCCACGTCTCGCTCCTTCGTCTCTGGTGGTTCTACCGGCTCCCGGCTCAGGTGGTCTGTCGACCCACCGGGTTTCGAGCCCTTCGAGACGGTTGCTGCGCAACCTCCTCAGGAACCCACGGCTCCCTCCGCCCGCGCAGGCGCGGTCGGAGTCGAGCCTCCTCAACCTCCTCGCTGGTCCTGAGCGCTCGCAGGCTCTCGCTCAGGCGCTCGGATCAGGCGCCGCCGCCGGCGGTCATGATGTTCTGCGAGATCTGGTTGAGCTGGGTGCGGAGCTCCTCCAGCTCGGTCTTGGCCTTGTCGAGCGCGGCCCGGGTCTCCGGCCACGTCGCACCGCGGAACTTCTCGGCCAGCGGCCCGTCCCACACGTTGGGGTCCGAGAGCGTCTTGCCCTGGGAGTCGAGCTGGCTGATCTGGTCGGTGAAGCCGCCGTTGATGATCGCCTGCATCTGGGTGATCGCGGTCTTGGCCTGCTCGGTCGAAAGAACTCGAGACATCGTCATCCTCACTCGCCGATCCGGTCTGATCGGCTCCGTCGTCGGTCAGGACACGACGAGGATGTCGGCCGGGTGCCCGGGGGGTGGCGCCCAGCCCATGGACCCCCGTCAGGGCGGCATTGTGCCAGATGCTGCCGCACGGCTGGGCAAAACCTCGCATCAGCTGGCTCGGGGGGCGATGTCGAAGGGTTCGCTGGGGATCTCGATGAAGTTGCCGACGGTGGTGAGCACCGTGCAGTCGGTCGCGGGGTTGAGCGCGGTGACCGTCAGCCTGTCCTTCGAGACGGCGAGGGCACCGGAGCACCCGTCGCTGAACCGGACGCCGTCCTCGCCACCGGCGACAGCGGTGAGCACGAGGGTCGGGCTGCCCACCGACGGGCTGCGGTAGAGCGGGTTGATCCGGTCGACGTCGTCGGGCCACTCCGCGTAGATGGTCAGGCGCAACGGTGTGCGGCTGACCACCCGCGAGGGCGCGACGACCTCGATGCCCCGGAGGCGCTGGGCGGGGTAGCTGTCGTTGGTGATCCCGGGGTCCGTGATGGCGGCGAGGGTGCTCTCCGCGGCGCCGTTCAGCCACGCCTGCAGCTCGGCAGCGGGGTCGGCGCCGGCGAAGGTCAGCGGGACGGTGGCGGTCACGGCGACGCTCTCCCCCCTCGGCACCGTGCCCGGGTCGATGCTCCAGCCGCAGGGGGTCGTGATGCCGGTCCCGGACGGCAGGTTCTGGTCCTGGGCGGGACCGTCCCACGACACCGTCGGGCAGTCACCGCCGTCGGTGCCCGGGATGATCTCGAGGAACGGGCCGCGCAGCTCGGAGCTCTGTGCCGCATAGGTGATGGTCAGCTGCACCGTCTCGGACTCCGGGTCGTAGACCGCCTGCCGGCTCACCGTCAGGCCGGTGGGCAGGGGGGAGTCCTGCTGCGGGGCCGGCGCCGGGGCCGGGGTCGTGGTCGCCGATCCGCCGGGGCTGGAGCCGCCGGTCGTCGTTGCGTACGCCACGGCACCGCCCAGCAGCACCAGTGACGCCGCGACCAGGGCGATGGCGCGAGGGTCGCGCCACCTGGGTGTCTTCTTCCGGTGCGCGCGTTCCGGTTCGCGCCGCGGCTCCTCGCGCGTGGTCGGGGGCACCGACATCGGGCGGAGCATGGTGCCGTGGTCGGGAGTGCCGAGGTCGAGCGACGACGGGACGCCGGCGTCGCCGGCCTCGTCGGTGTCGTCGAGAGGTGTCACGGGAGCCGGCTCGGGCGTGACGCCGCGCACCATCGTCATCGGCCCGCGTGCGCTGTCGAAGTCGCTCGGCGGCGCCTGCGCCTCCAGGGCCGGGAGTCCGGACAGGGACGGGAGCAACCGGCGGAGGTCCGCGGCAGCCTCCGCGGCGGTGGGCCGCGCGGTCGGGTCCTTGGCGAGCATCGCGTCGAGCCGGGCGGCCAGCGGACCGGGCAGCGGGATCGTTGGGGGGACGCTCGCGACGTGGCGGTGGGCCACCGTGTAGTCGGTGCCGGGTCCGGCGAACGGCGTCCGGCCGGCGAGCAGCTCGTAGAGCAGGATGCCGGTGCCGTAGACGTCGGCGGAGAGGTCGCAGGTGCCGGTGACGAGCAGCTCGGGCGCCATGTACTCCGGGGTGCCCATCAGGCCGGTGGTCGTGCCGGCGCCGTCGGCCACCATCCGCGAGATGCCGAAGTCGGTGAGCCGGACCGCCCCCGGGTCGAGCTCGTGCCAGTCCTTGCTCAGCAGCACGTTGTCGGGCTTGATGTCGCGGTGCAGGATGCCGCGGCTGTGGGCGGCGGCGATGCCCTCGAGCACCGCGGCCACGACGGCGACGGCCAGCTCGGGCCGCAGCGGGCCGTCGTGGGCCAGCACGTCCCGCACCGACCCGCCGTCGACGAAGTCCATGACGATCGCCAGCCGGTCGCCCTCGACGACCAGGTCGCGGACGGCGACGACGTGCGGGTGGCGCAGACCGGTCAGGATCGAGCGCTCGCGGACGAATCGACCCACCAGGTCCTGGTCGGAGGTGTGCTCCTCGCGCAGCAGCTTGGCCGCGACGACCTCGTCGGTACGACGGTCGACGGCCCTCCAGACCTCACCCGTGGCGCCCCGACCGAGCTTCTCGACCAGCCGGTAGGACGCACCCAGGGCAACACCCGAGCCTTCGGTGCTCACGCTTCCTGCCTCCCGGATCCCACGCGTCCGGCGGACTTCTGCGTCCCGTGCCGATCACGGGACGTGGGGACAAGCCTGACGGCTCCGGGCACGATAATCGAATCGCTGCGGTGCCCGTGGCGGGATGGACGGATTGGGTCAGCCGCTCCAGCTGGCCTCGGTACGGGCGACCGCGTCGGCGACGACGTCGGCCATGCTCCCGGTGCGCTCGAAGGCACGACGCTGCTGCGTCGCGCCGTTGCCGCGGGCCAGCAGCCGCTCGACCTGGTCCTCGACCAGCGCCGCGTCGCCTGCGGCCTCGAGGGCGTCCCGGGTGTGGTCGAGCAGCGACGCGATCGCCTCGCGCGCCGTCACCAGCGACATCCGCAGGGGGTCGACCAGACGGTCGGACAGGCCGTAGCGCGACGCCCGCCAGCCGGCAGCCCTCAGCAGGTCGTCGCGCCACTGCCGGGGCGGACCGTCGGGGCGGTCGGCCTCGGTCGCCACCAGGGCGCGGCACAGCGCCGCCACCAGCACGGCGTCCTCGACGTCGCCGCACACGTCGGCGATCCGCAGCTCGAGGGTCGGGAACGACCGGGACGGCCGGGCGTCGAGGTAGAGCATCCCGTCGTCCAGGGCCGCCCCCCACTCCAGGAGCCGGTCGGTCACCTCCCGGTAGTCCCCGGCGTCGGCGAAGCCGCCCCCCGACCCGTGGCTCGGCCAGCGGCTCCACGTCTGGTAGCGCCAGCTCGCGTAGCCCGTGTCGCGGCCGTGGGCGTACGGCGAGTTGGCGCTGACGGCGAGCAGCACCGGGAGCCACGGGGCGATGCCGCCCAGGGCCCGGACCCCCTCCTCCTCACCGCCCACGTCGACGTGGACGTGCATCGCGCAGGCCATGGCGGAGCGGGCCAGCTCGCCGTACTCCTCGACGATCCGGCGGTAGCGCGGCTTCGGCGTCACCCGCGACTCGCCGTCGACGAGCACCGGCGTCCCGGTGGCGACCGCCGCGGCCCCGGCCGCTCGCGCGGCCTCGCCCATCACCCGGCGGCTCGCCCGGAGGTGGCCGGCGATCTCGGCGACGTCGGCCGCGGGCGGGGTCTGCGACTCGATCTGCTGGAGGAACAGCTCCTCCTCGACCGGGGCGTCATCCCGCCCGTCCTCCTGGTGGGCACGGAGCGCGTGGCCGGCCACGGCGGTGAGCATCCCGGACGCGGGGTCGACGAGCATCAGCTCCTCCTCGACCCCGACCTTGCGTGTCTGCACGCCCCGATCGTGCCCCACCGTCGCGGCGGGGGGCGACCCGGCACCGTCTGCCAGACTGCGGCACCGTGCTGCTGCGTGCCGTGACCGCGCTGCTGGTCGGCCTGCTCGTCGCCGGCTGCAGCGACGACCCGGCACCTCCTTCGGCACCCCGACTGGTCGACGTCCCGCCCGGGCCCGCACCACCGTTCGACCCCGGGGCCGAGCCGGCCGAGGCGGTGCTCAGCCTGGTGCCGCGGTCGGCGGAGGTGGTCACGGTCACCGAGTGGGACCAGGTCCGGATGCAGCTCGGGCAGCCCGACCTGACCAGCGAGGACCTGATGACCGACCGGCTGGAGTTCTGGCGCCGGGCCGAGACCGAGGCGGCGGCCCTGACCGCCGGGCTGCTGCGGGGCGAGGAGTCCCGGCTCGGCCTCGACCACGGCTTCACGCAGGACGACGTCGACTGGGACCCGCTTCGCCGGGGGAGCGGGACCGGGCTTCGTCATCGCGCTGCGGCCCGACCTGCCGCTCGAGGGGGTCCGACGCGCGGTGGCCGAGGGGGTGGGGCCGCTCGAGGGGGCCGAGCTGCGTGCCGGCGACCACCTGGTCGTGAAGGGGGTCGCGGAGGAGGACGTGTGGGCGAACGAGCCGCGCTGGGGCCCGCTGGTGTCCGAGCCCGCCACGTCGACCTACCTCCGGCGCGGGTGTGTGCCGCTGGGCGACGCCCTGGGCCCCGACGCCGGGCGGAGGAGCAGCAGGAGCTCCTCGCCGAGCACCCGGTGACGACGCTGGAGCCGCTGGACGGGTTCGCGCTCGGTTTCGGCGACCACGACGCGACGGTGCGCGTCGAGCCCGACCGCGCCGACCTCTTCGAGCGGCTGCGGATCGGCGAGGACTGGCCGGTCGCGGGCTTCCCGGCGGCGTACGTCGACGGAGCGGCCGATCCTGCCTCGGGCCGGATCGGCTACAGCGTGCCGCGGCCCCCGGTCGCGGTGGGCCTGGCCCTGGTCGGCGAGCTGCCGTTCGCGGTGTGCGACGAGGTGGTCCCGCTGGAGGAACCGACCGGGTGACCCCGGAAATCCCCAGACTGGGGACAACCTGTGGAGAACTACAGGCATGTAGTTCGAGGCAGGGTGTTGTGAGTGGCCAGAGTGAGTGATGTGATCCCTGTGGTTGTTGCCCCCGAGACAGCCGCGGCACCTCGGTGCTGCGCCCAGGAGCACCCATGCCGCACCGCCGCCTTGTCGCCCTCCTCAGCGGGGCCGTCGTCGCCTCGACCCTCCTCGCCCCCACCACCGGACCCGCGCACGCGGCCACACGGGCGTCGGAGGGCGCCTACCCCGGTGGGGTCCGGATGGTCCAGGCGAACCTGCTCAGCCGGCAGTCCGCCCGCCGCACCCTCTCCGACGTGCGCACGGTGCTCTCCGTCTCGCCCGACGTCATCACCTACAACGAGGTCCCGGAGCGGACGAACCAGCAGCTGGCGCCGGCCGGGTACGGCATCTACCGCGGTCAGCGCAACCGCTACACCCGGGCCACCGCCGTCGCCTGGCGCAGCGACCGCTGGCACCAGGTCGACCACGGCACCTACCGGTTCTCCAACTACCGCAGGAAGCCCGAGGGCCGGAAGGTGAAGCTCGGCATCCGCTTCGCCAACTGGGTCACGCTCGAGGCCCGCAACGGGCGGCGGATGTCCGTGATCGCCGTCCACGTCGCTCCCGACGTCCAGGACATGCCCGACCTGCTCCGGCGCTCGGTGCGGCGGATCGGGGACCTGGTGGCCCGGCGCGCACCGGACGGCCCGGTCCTGGTCGGCGGCGACTTCAACGTGCACTACACCAGCGGTCGGTACCCGCGTGGCCTGCTCGAGGCCGCGAGGATGCGGCCGACGTACGACACCCTCGGTTCCTACTTCCCGACCGGTGACCACTACGGCGCGACCATCGACTACGTCTTCAACCGCGGGAAGGCCAAGCTGCGGGCCGAGCGGCACCGCCGGATCGAGCTGCGCTCGGACCACGACGCCGTCGTGGCCGACCTCGGGTGGCGCGTCGACGCACCCGGCTGAAGTCGCGCCTAACTACACGCCCGTAATTCTCCACAGGACTGTGCACAGCTGTGCAGGGCCGGGGGCGCCGGTTTCCCCGCCTGGGCGGGGAAACCGGAGCCTGGCGGGGGAAACTTCGTGGGCCAGGCGCAAGACTCGCGCACGAGGCCGGAGCACGGGGGTCTCAGGCCAGCACGGCCCGGGCGGCAGTCGCGACCAGCACGACGAGCGCGACCAGGCCGACGCCTGCCCACTGCCACCCGGCGCGACGGGGTCCGCGGGGGGCGAGGACCAGGACCAGGCCGACCAGGACGCCGCCGAGGAACCCGCCGAGATGTCCCTGCCAGGAGATGTTGGGCACGGTGAAGGTGATCACGACGTTGAGCCCGATGATCGCCAGCAGCGGACGGACGTCGGCGCCGATCCGGCGCGCGACCACGAGCAGGGCCCCGAACAGCCCGTAGATCGCCCCGGAGGCGCCCACGGTCAGCTGGAACTCGGGGCTCGCCCACAGCACCACCGCCGAGCCGGTGAGCAGGGAGACCAGGTACAGGGCGAGGAAACGCAGCCGCCCGAAGACGGCCTCGAGCTGCGGCCCGAGGTACCACAGCGCCAGCATGTTGAACGCGAGGTGCCACACGGCCACGTGGGTGAAGCCGGCGGTCGCGACCTGCCACCAGGCGCCGTCGACGAAGCCGGGGAGCCAGCTGCCGCCCTCCACGGAGCACACGGCGCGTCCGACGTCGAAGGCGCTCGGGCCCACCGCGCACAGACCGTCGGGCCGCAGGCCGAGCAGGTCGGTCAGGGTGCTGCCGCCGCCCCCGGTCAGCAGGATCGCCAGCCACACCGCGACGTTCAGGGCGATCAGCACCAGCGAGGTGAGCGCCGGGTTGTCCGAGCGCGTCCCGCCGTACGTCGTCCGGCCCTGGCGGGTGGTCCTGGCGCCCTCGGCCACGCACGACGGGCACTGGAAGCCGACGGCCGCGTCGCGCATGCAGTCGGGGCAGATCGGTCGCTCGCACCGCTGGCAGCGGATGTGCGACTCCCGGTCGGGGTGCCGGTAGCAGGTGGGCACCCCGGCCGGAGGCGGACTGGGTGGTTCGGGTGTGGTCAGGAGCCGACGACCTCGACCGACTCGATCACGACCGGCTCGACCGGGCGGTCACCGGGACCGGTGGCGGTGCCGGCGATCCCGTCGACGACGTCACGGGACCCCTGGTCGGCCACCTCGCCGAAGATGGTGTGCTTGTTGTTCAGCCACGGGGTCTGCCCCACCGTGATGAAGAACTGCGACCCGTTGGTGCCGGGCCCGGCGTTCGCCATCGCGAGCAGGTAGGGGCGGTCGAACTGCAGCTCGGGGTGGGGCTCGTCCTTGAAGGTGTAGCCCGGGCCGCCGGTGCCGGTGCCGAGCGGGCAGCCACCCTGGATCATGAAGCCGGGGATCACCCGGTGGAAGGTGAGGCCGTCGTAGAACGGCCCGGTGCGGTCGGTCCCGGCGTCGTACTCCTTGGTGCCCTGGGCCAGGCCGGTGAAGTTGGACACCGTCTCGGGCGCGTGGTTGGGGAAGAGGGTGATGGTGATGTCGCCCTGGTTGGTCTTCAGGACGGCCTGCTGATCGGCCATGAGGGTGTTCGCTCCTGGGCTCTCTCGTCGACGGTGGTGCCGCCCCTGATCCTCGCAGATGCGACAAGTCACCCCGAGGGTGGCTGGTGGGTGCTTGCGGAAGGTGGTGGAATTGGCAGGGCACCCCGACGAGAGGAAGATCCCCACCATGGGCATCCGCAAGAACAAGACCCTGATCGAGCAGGCGTCCGACTACGTCGACCAGGTACGCCCGCAGGTCGAGCAGGCGGTTGAAGCAGCCCGGGACAAGGCGGTGCCGCTCCTGGTCGAGGCCCGGGACCGTGCCGTCCCCGTGATCGAGGACGCCCGCGACCGTGCGAAGCCGATCCTCGCCGACGGCGCAGCGATCGCGGCCGAGAAGGCCTCGCAGGTCGCCGACGTGGCCCAGCAGAAGGCGGCCGAGGGCCGCGACCTGGCCGCCGCGAAGGCCGCAGAGGTCAAGGGTGAGAAGCCGAAGAAGCGCAGCCGACTCAGGAAGTTCGTGATCTTCGGCGGCATCGCCGCGGCGGCCGCGTTCGTGGCCTCCAAGCTCAGGGGGGGCCAGGATTCCTCCAGCTGGAACTCCTCCTACACCCCCGCGCCGCCGCCGGCCCCGCCTGCCCCGGCGAGCGGGTCCGACGCCGACGACGCCGCCGACGACGCCGCCGGCGCGATGCCCGGCGAGGCGCTCTCCGACGCCGGCGAGGAGCCGCATGACGTGACCACCCCCGACGACCCGGCCGAGGACGTCGAGATCGACCCCGAGGGTGGGGCCCACAAGAAGGGCTGACCGAACGCCGCCGCAGGTTCCCCGGGTCCCCGGGGAACCTGCCCGGCCCTCACCGGCGCGGCAGGTCCTCGGGCCGGTGCTCCTCGACCCAGGCGTCGATCCGCTCCCACCACGCGAAGAGCCACTCGATCCGGTCGTCCCGGCCGGTCGGGATCTCGTCCCGCGGGACCTGCCACCACCGCATCACGATCCGCTTGTCCATCGGGAGGGCGCGCCAGAGGTCGCCGACGGTCAGCAGGTGGTCGAGCCCGGTGTGCGCCACCAGGACGACGTCGGCGTCGGGCGCGCCGTCGAGGGCGGCGAGGAAGCCGCCCGGCCGGGGGGCGATCACGTGGGTGAGCGCCTCGGCCCGCCGGGCCATCGCCTCCAGCCCCAGGGAGCGCAGCCGATCGATGCCCCGCTGCCGGCGCTCGGGGGTGAAGTTGCCACCCTCGGGGAAGATCACGAACGCGTCGTTCTCGTCCAGGCCGTGGGCGAGCTCCTCGATCTGGTGCTCCAGGTCGCCGCCCCGCGGGTCGATGAACCGCGCCGGCAGCCGGTTGAGGACCACGTCGATGAGCGGGTCCCAGGCGAGGGTGTCCTTGAGCACCACCCGCGGCTCGCGGTCGTACCAGTGCATCAGCGCGTGGATCAGGGTGAAGGAGTCGCCCGGCCCGGCGTGCCGGCAGGCGACGAGGATCGGGACGCCCGGGTGGGCGTCGGGGCTGGGGCCGTCGGTGGTGATGCTGAGCCGCAGCACCCGTCGGGCCTCCCGGAAGAAGACCCACATCACGCCCTGCACCAGGTCGTAGTGGATCCCCTCGAAGTACGGCGACCGCACGCGTCGGCCGAAGCCCGAGGAGAACCACAGCCCCAGCAGCACGGTCAGCAGCAGCGCCTCGCAGGTCAGGTAGAGCATCACCACCCACAGCAGCCGTAGCGCCCGCCAGCGGCCGGGCAGCAGCGGCGAGAGCACCGCGGCGGCGATCAGCCACGCCGGCAGGGTGACCCACATCAGCGCGGTCAGTCCGACCACCGTGGGTGCCAGCACGAGCCGGCGCAGGAGGTGGCCGGTCATCGGGGCCACCGCGGACGCGGGCCCACGCGCGCAGCGCCTGCCCGCGCGGTCCGGTTCGACGCGCTCACAGCCGGTCCAGGTAGTCCCGGCACGCGTCGTACGTCGCCTCGATGCGCTGCTCGACGCTGGAGAAGTCGCGGTGGGCGCGCAACGAGTCGTCCCGGGCGGAGGTCCCGCGCGCGGGCAGCACGTGCGCCTCGACGTGGCCGGGCAGCTCGTCCAGCTCGCGCATGAACCGGTGCCGCCGTGCGATCTCGAAGGACACCCGCGCCACCTCCCACGGCCGCCGCGGCACGGTGAGCGGCCGGTCGATCCGGCCCACCTGGAGCACGAACACCCGGTCGGCGCCCAGCTGCACGGCCCGGGCCAGGGGGATGGAGTTGACGATGCCCCCGTCGAGGTAGTGCTCACCGCCGACGCGGGCGGGCGGCAGCAGCCCGGGCACGGCGGCGCTGGCCACGACGGCGTCCACCAGCGGACCCGTGTCGAACCAGTGCTCGGCCGCGCGCTCGATGCTGGCGGCGCACACCTGGAAGCGGACGGGCAGGTCCTCGATGAGGGTGTCGCCGAACTCCTCGCGCAACCGGTCCTGCAAGGGCTCGGGCGAGTAGATGTGGGTGCCGCTGGCCACGGCCCGGCGTACGGTGCGCAGCGCGCGCTCGCCGTAGACCTGCCGGCTCCTGGCCACCTCCAGCCAGAGGTCGGTGAGCCGCGCGACCACGCCGAGCTCGGGCTCGCGCGCGACCAGGGCGCCGTTGAGCGCACCGACACTGGTGCCGAGCACCAGGTCGGGGACCACGTCCCGCTCGAGCAGCGCCCGCAGCATCCCGACCTCGACCGCGCCGAGGACGCCCCCGCCCCCGAGCACGAACGCCGTGGTCATCGGCTGCTCAGGCCGGGTGCCCGGCGTGCACCAGCTCCGGGAAGTCGGCGCGCACCCGCGCGGTGGCGCGCCGCTCGGCCCAGAACGACACGAGCGGGATGGTGCCGCAGACCAGGGTGACGAGCGTGAACGGCAGGTCCCAGCGCGCCCGCCGGGACAGCAGGAAGGCGACGACCACGAAGCCCATGTAGAGCCAGCCGTGGGCGATGCCGAGGTACGTCGTGATCGCCTCGCCCACGTCGTGGGCCGTGGACCCGACCGGGAACCAGTCGGGCGTCGAGGGAAAGACGCCCCACATCCCGGTGCCGTCGAAGTTGGCCAGCGGGACCCCGACCAGGACCAGCACGACCAGCAGGACGCCGACGACGGTGGCCATGACGCGGTAGCGGAGGAGCGCGGACTTCACGCGTCCGACGCTATCGGGTCGTCCCCGGCCGCTCCGGCCGGTGTGGGGTGGTCCGACTCGGACCCGCGCTCGTCGAGCAGGTAGCGCACCCACACGAACACCGCGAAACCGCCGAACAGCCACCACTCCAGGGCGTAGAAGAGGTTGCGGGCCGCCGTGAACCGCCCGGACTCCGGCAGCTGCTGCGGGAGCGCCTGGGCCAGGCCTCGGGTACCGGGGTTCACGGCACGCTCGCCGACCGGCCCGTCCCCCTCGGCGACCTCGTCGGCCACGATGGCGTAGCCGCCGTACAGGTCGACGTCGACCCGCTGCACCAGGTCGGCCACCCGCAGCTGGGGCAGGACGTCGTCGGAGGGGTCGGGATCGGTCTCACCGGTGCCCTCGGGAGGTTGCAGCCAGCCGACCAGCTCGGCGTCGCCGTCGACCGGCGGTGCCGAGGGCTCCACGGACACCCCGCGGACCACCGGGAGCGCGGCACCACCGGGCCCGACGTCGAGCGGGGTCACGACCCAGTAGCCGTCGCCGCGGGCGACGTAGACCGTGCCGTCGTCGCGCCAGGTGCCCTCGAGCACAACGGGCTGACCCACCCGGTCTCCCGGGAACGGGTCGTCCGGACCCATCACCTCGGCCAGCGGCACCGGGGCGACCCGCGTGAGGTCGCGCGCCTCGGCGTCCCGGCGCGCCTGCCAGGCGTCCCACTGCCAGGAGCCGAGCCACACGGCCACCGCGACCAGCACGAGCACCAGCAGGTGTCCCGGCCAGTAGCGGAGGGCCCACCAGGGCCCCCACCCGGACCGGGTGCGGGCGTTCACTCCCAGCGGGTGGCGAAGGTGAAGCCGACGGCCATGAAGGCGATGCCGAGCACCAGGTTGTACTGGCCGAGGTCGTTCATCACGGGGATCGCGGACGGGTCGTCGCTGACGACGTAGAAGGTGCAGATCCAGAACAGGCCGATCAGGAAGCAGGTGAGCATCCCGACGACCACGCCGCGCCCGCGGCCGAGCGGGGTCGAGGGGTGGGCCGAGACCGCCAGCCCGACGAGCACCAGCCCGAAGCCGATCGCGTAGTTCCAGTCACCCAGGTCGCCCATGAAGCCCGGCCCGCCGGGCTCGGGGGCCGGCGCCTGGCTCGGGTCGACGCGGACCACCACGTAGTAGTAGGCGATCCAGGCGATCCCCAGTGCCACGAGCACCAGGGCGATGACGAAGCGCGCCGACATCACCGGGCCCCCGGTCACCCCGGTCAGGTCCTGCTTGGCCTTCGGCTTGATCACTGCACTCCTCGGTCGGCCGGATGCGGCTGTCGAGCGGGTCGTCCCGCGGATGCGCCCCGGTGTGGGCGCGGAGGTTAGCGTAGTCGGCATGGATGACGGGCCGGACGCGAGCCCCGGCCCCGAGCAGGGGCGGGGCGCCGACCGGCTGCGCCGGGCAGGCGCCGGGCTGGTGCGCACCTTCCGGGGGGACGGTACGCCGTCCGGCCGGCGGTGGCGGCTCGGGACGCCGCTGGTCGCGCTGACCTGCGGGGTCCTGCTGGCGACCAGCGCGGCCAACAGCGGCGGCACCGACCTGCGTCCCGGTCGCTACACCGACATGGCCGGGCTGGTGGCCGAGGAGAACCGTCAGTACGACGAGCTCCAGCAGCGGGCCTCCGAGCTCACCGCCGACGTGGAGCGGCTGAGCGCGCAGGTCGGTTCGGGGGAGGCCCGACGGCTGCAGCGCCAGATCGAGCGGCTCGAGGACCCTGCCGGGCTGCGGCCGCGGTCCGGTCCGGGGCTGACGATCACGCTCTCCGACGCGCCGGAGGAGGTCATCAACTCCACCAGCCGCAACCTCAACCTGCTGGTCGTCCACCAGCAGGACATCCAGGCCGTGGCCAACGCCCTGTGGAAGGGCGGCGCGCAGGCGATGACCATCCAGGGCCAGCGGGTGATCACCACGACCGGCATCAAGTGCGAGGGCAACGCGGTGATGCTGCAGGGTGTCGCGTACGCCGAGCCCTACGTCATCTCCGCCGTCGGCGACCCGGCCGCGCTCGAGGCCGCCGTGCTCGCGGACGACTACCTCGCCGGCTACCGCGCCGCGGCGGCCGAGCCCGACATCTCCGTGGGCTGGGAGATGCGGACCGAGGAGCAGGTGGAGGCCCCGGCCTACGAGGGCGTGACCAACCTGGAGTACGCCGAGCCGCTCGGCTGAGCTGCCGACCTGCGGTGGTCCCCGCCGGGCATCGGTGCGGGGGTTTCGAGGCGCAGGCATTGACGGCCTTCGCACCTCAACCTCCGGCGCCGGCGCCCAGCCTCGAGACCCCGGGACGTGGCCGGGGCCGCTGTCAGCCGCCCGGCGTGTCGGTCGGGAGGCTGCTGGAGTCGGTGTCGGTCGGCGACTCGGGATCGGTGGGGGTGTCGGTCTCGCTGGGATCCTCGGAGGGCTCCTCGAAGGCCGAGACCACGATGGTGACCGTCGACCCCTCCGCCGCGTCCTGACCGCCCTGGGGGCTCTGCCGGACGACCTCGCCCTTGGGTGCCGTGGTGTCGGTGGTCTCGACGACGTCGACCTGGAACCCGGCCTCCCGCAAGGTGTTCTCGGCCTGCTTCTGCTTCAGGCCGACCACGTCGGGCACCTCCTCCGGGCCGTCGGAGAAGTAGACGGTGACGGTGCTGCCCTCCGGCACGCTCGTCCCGGGCGCGGGGTCGGTCTCGATCACCTGACCCCGCGGCTCGTCGGACTCCTGTCGGGTCGCGACCACCTCGAAACCTGCGTCGGTGAGGGTCGCGCGCGCCTGGTTCAGCTGCTGGCTGATGACGTAGGGCACGTCGGCCAGAGGCTTGCCGCTGGACACCACCAGGTCGACCTCGGAGCCGGGGTCGACGAACTGGTCCGCGTTGGGGTCCTGCTCGAGCACCGTGTTCCGCCTGGCGTCGGGGTCGGTGCGGAAGGTCACGTCGCCGACCGCGAGCCCGGCGTCGCCGATCAGCGCCCGGGCCTCCTTCTCGGTCTCGCCGACCACCTCCGGCACCCGCTGTTGCTCCGGCGGCGACTCGAAGAGTCGGGGCAGCAGGTACGCCGCTCCCGCGATCAGGGCGATGAGCAGCACCACCAGCAGCACGACCAGCCCGGTGCGCGAGCGCTGGTCGTCGTCCTCCTCCTCGGGCGGCTGCCCACCGGCCGCCGACGGGACCGGCGCCGCTACGGTCGTGGGCGCGTCGACCGGCGGCGGGGGCGGCGTGGCGTGGACCGGTCGCCCGGCGAGGTAGCGCTCGATGTCGCTGCGCATCGCGGCGGCGCTCTGGTAGCGGTCCTCGACCCGCTTGGCCAGCGCCTTCATGACGATCGCGTCGACCGCCTCGGGGAGCTCCTGGTCGTGGTCGGACGGCGGCTGCGGCTGCTCGCGGACGTGCTGGTAGGCGACCGCCACCGGGCTGTCACCGACGAACGGCGGGCGGCCGGTGAGCAGCTCGTAGAGCAGGCAGCCGGCGGAGTAGACGTCGGAGCGGGAGTCGACGGTCTCGCCGCGCGCCTGCTCGGGGGAGAGGTACTGGGCGGTGCCGACGACGGCGGCGGTCTGGGTCATCGTCGAGCTGGCGTCGGAGATCGCGCGGGCGATGCCGAAGTCCATCACCTTGACGTCGCCGGAGGGCGTGAGCATGACGTTGCCGGGCTTGATGTCGCGGTGGATGATCCCCGCGCGGTGGGAGTAGTCGAGGGCGGAGAGCACGCCGCTGGTGATCTCCAGGGCCCGCTCGGGCAGGATCTTGCGACCCTCGCGGAGGATGTCGCGCAGCGTGCGGCCGGCGACGTACTCCATCACGATGTAGGGCTGGGCGACGGTGTCGCCGTGGGGACCGTCGGTGGTCTCCTCCTCGCCGGTGTCGTAGACCGCGACGATGGCGGGGTGGTTCAGCGAGGCCGACGACTGGGCCTCGCGCCGGAACCGGGCCTGGAACGTCGCGTCGCTCGCGAGGTCGGTGCGCAGCCGCTTGACCGCGACCACCCGGCCCAGCCGGGTGTCGGTGCCCTTGCGCACCTCGGCCATCCCGCCGCGGCCCAGCATCTCGCCGAGCTCGTACCGTCCTCCGATGAGGGCGCTCACTGGTCGTCCTCCTGCTTCTTCTCCTGGCCGGGCGGCGTCTCAGGTGGTCCGGGTGTGTCGGCAGGTGCGGCGCCGTAGTACTCGACCACGACCTCGTCACCCTCCTGCAGGCCCGACGTCGGGCTCACCGACGCGACGGTGTTCTCCTCCTGGGTGCCGTCGTTCTCGACCTCCTGCGTCGTCGGGCTCAGGCCGAGCCCGCTGAGCTCGCCCTGCACCTCGTCGACGTCGCGGCCGAGGTAGTCGCCCTCGTCGATGTCGAAGGTCTCCGGCTCCGCCGAGGTGGTCTCCTCCGGGGGTGGCGTGGTCTCGGGGGTGGTCGTCTCGGTGGGCGAGGGGTCCTGGGAGGCGTCCTGCGAGGGCTGCCGGTCGCGGTTCGGGTCGTTGTCGTTGTCGGTCGGTTCGTCGTCGCCCGTGGTGAGCAGGACGATGAGCACGACGGCGGCGACGGCGAGCAGGGCGAGGAGGATCCACGGCCAGGGGTTCCGACGCTTCCGGTCGTCGGTCGGCTCGCCCGGGGGTGGCACCGGTGCGGTGCCGGTCATCACCTGGGTGGCGGGCGCCGCGGCCGCCACCGCGGTCGCGGCGAGCACGGCGGTGCCGGGGTCGCGGAAGGCGGCGGCCAGGGCGGCGGCGTCGGGGAACCGGTCGGCCGGGTCCTTGGACATCGCCCGCTTGACCACCGCCGCCAGGTCGGCAGGCACGTCCGCCGGCAGGTCGGGCACCGGCTCGCGCAGGTGGGCCAGCGCGGTCGCGACGGGCGTCTCGCCGCCGAACGGACGGCGGCCGGTGAGGCACTCGAAGGCCACGACCCCGAGGGAGTACACGTCGGACGCCGGGACGGCGGTCTGGCCCTGGGCCTGCTCGGGGGAGAGGTACTGCGGGGTGCCCATCACCTGGCCGGTCTGGGTCAGCGCCATGCCCTCGGCGGCGCGGGCGATGCCGAAGTCGGTGATCTTCACCCGGCGGTCCGGGGTGATCAGCAGGTTGGCGGGCTTGACGTCGCGGTGGACGATCCCGGCGGCGTGGGCAGCCCCGATGGCGTCGGCCGCCTGCGCCATCAGGTCGCGCACCACCTCGGGGTCCATCGGCCGGTCGGGGGCGATCAGGGCGGAGAGCGGCTGGCCGTCGACCAGCTCCATCACCAGGTAGGGGTGGGTGGCGTCGCCGCCCCCGTAGTCGTAGACCGACGCGACGCCGGGGTGGTGGAGCGCGGCGGCGTGCTGGGCCTCGGTGGTGAACCGGGTCCGGAACGTCGCGTCGTCGGCGTACTCGTCCTTGAGCAGCTTGACCGCCACGGTGCGGCCGAGCCGGGTGTCGGTGGCCCGCCACACCTCGCCCATGCCGCCGGTGGCGATCCGGTCGTCGAGCCGGTAGCGCCGTGCGGGGTCCGCGAAGCGCTCGGGCGCGTTGTTGGTGTCGCTCATCGTCGGGGCCCCCGTTCGGAGCGGAACGGAGTGAGCATTCGAATGGGGTGAATCATTGGATCACCGCCTCCATGACCGCCTTGGCGATCGGGCCGCCGAGGGCGCCGCCGGCGATCTCGCCGCGCTCGGTGCCGGGCGCCTTCTGGATCATCACCGCGACGGCGACCTGCGGGTCGTCGGCCGGGGCGAAGGAGGTGAACCAGGCGTACGGCGGCACCGACTCGATGCCGCTCTGGGCGGTGCCGGTCTTGCCGGCCACCTCGACGTTCGGTATCGCGGCCGGGCTGGCCGTGCCCTGCGACACGGTGTAGGTCATCAGGTCGGTGAGGTCCTGGGCGGTCTCCGACGAGACGGCCTCGGAGAGCTCCGACGGCTCTGTGCGGGGCAGCACGTCGAGCTCGGGGGTCAGCACGGCGTCGACGAGGTAGGGCCGCATCACGGTGCCGCCGTTGGCGATCCCTGCCGAGACCATGGCCATCTGCAGCGGCGTCGCGGCGACCTCGAACTGGCCGATGCCGCTCTGGCCGGTCTCGGGCGGGTTCATGTTCTCCGGGAAGTTCGACTCGGCCTGGTTGGGCAGGTCCTCGAAGTACTCGCTGTTGAACCCGAACGCCTCCGCCTGCTCGAGCATCGCGTCGGCCCCGACCTCGACGGCGAGCCGGGCGAAGGTGGTGTTGCAGGAGTTCCCCATCGCCTGGGTGAACGGGATCTGGTCGGTCCCGCAGTCGCGGCCCTCGTTGTCGATCAGGCCGGTCTCGCCGGTGGTCTGCGGCAGCTGGTAAGTGGCCCCGCCGGGGACCTGTGAGTCGGCGTCGTAGTTGCCGGACTCGATCGCGGCCGCGGCCGTGACCAGCTTGAACGTCGACCCGGGAGGGAGCCTGGTCTGGATGGCGCGGTTGAGCAGCGGCTCGTCGTCGCGCTTCTCGAGCTCCTCGGCCCGCTTGGCCACGGCGCCGAAGTCGTGGCTCGCGAGCTCGTTGGGGTCGTAGGTCGGCAGCGAGGCCATCGCCAGGACCCGCCCGCTGCTCGGCTCGATCGCGACGACGGAGCCCTCGACGCCCTCACCGAGATTGCTGAGACCGTCGAACGCGGCCTGCTGCGCCCTCGGGTTGAGCGTCAGCTGGACGCTGCCGCCCTTGGCGCTGGAGTTGCTGATCAGGTCGACCAGCCGGGTCACGAACAGCCGGGAGTCGTCGCCCGAGAGCACCGAGTTCTGGGTCTTCTCCAGACCGGTCTGGCTGAAGTAGGAGAACCACCCGGTGAGGTGTGCGTACTTGAACGGCTCGGGGTAGACCCGCTGGAAGTCGTAGCGGTCGCCCGACGGCTCGCTCTCGGCGATCGGGGTGCGGCCCTGCTCGGACTGGCCGACCAGGATCGCGCCGCGCTCGCTGGAGAACGCCTCGGCGAGCACCCGTCGGTTGCGGGGGTCGTCGTTGAGGGCGCCGGCCTGCCAGTACTGCAGGTAGGTCGCGTTGAGCATCAGCGCGAGGAACAGCAGCAGGCAGAAGACGGAGATGGTGCGGATCGGCTTGTTCATCCCAGCTTCACCACCTGGGTCGACTCGGCGTCGGAGTCGTCGTCGGTGGGCAGGGACGGGACCGGCCGTCGGGCCTGGTCGGAGATCCGGAGCAGCAAGGCGATGATCACCCAGTTGGCGACGAGGCTGGAGCCGCCGTAGGAGAGGAAGGGAGTGGTGAGGCCGGTCAGCGGGATCAGCCGGGTGACGCCGCCGATGACGACGAACACCTGGATGGCGAGGACGCCGGCCAGGCCGGTGGCCATCAGCTTGCCGAACCCGTCGCGGCACACCAGCGCCGCGCGCAGCGCCCGCTCGACGAGCAGGCCGTACAGGAGCACGATCGCGATGACGCCGGTGAGGCCGAGCTCCTCGCCGATCGCGGCGACGATGAAGTCGGACTCGGCGAACGGCACCCGCTCGGGCTCGCCGTTGCCGAAGCCGCGGCCGAGCAGGCCGCCCCAGCCCATCCCGAACATCGCCTCGACCGGCTGGAAGGCGCGGTCGTCGGTGCCGGGGCCGTAGTGGGCGAACGGGTCCAGCCAGATGTCGACCCGGTCGCGGACGTGTCCGAAGAGCCGGTAGGCGATCGCGGCGCCGCCGAAGAAGAGCGCCCCGCCGACGACCAGCCACCCGGGTCGTTCGGTGGCGACGTAGAGCATGGTGAGGAACAGCCCGAAGAACAGGAGGCTGGAGCCGAGGTCGCGCTGGAAGACCAGGATGCCGAGGCTCACCAGCCACATCACCAGGATCGGTCCCAGGTCGCGGCCGCGGGGGAGGTCGACGAACAGCACCCGGCGCCCGGCCAGGGCCAGCGCGTCGCGGTGGAGCACCAGGTAGCCCGCGAACGCGATCACCAGCAGCACCTTGGCGATCTCGCCGGGCTGGAAGCTGAAGCCGAGCAGCCGGATCCAGATCCGGGCGCCGTTGATGGTGGCCCCGAGGCCGGGCACCATCGGCAGCAGCAGCAACAGGATCGCGGCCAGGCCCAACGTGTAGGTGAAGCGCTGCAGCACCCGGTGGTCGCGCAGGAACACCAGGGTGAGCACGAACAGCACCACCCCGACCGCCATCCAGATCAGCTGCCGGCCGGCGAACTCGGTGTCCTTGACCAGGTCGAGCCGGCGGATCACCGCCAGGCCGAGGCCGTTGAGGGCCGCGACGACCGGGAGCAGCACCGGGTCGGCGTACGGCGCGGTGAGCCGGACCGTGATGTGCGCCGCGACGACCAGCACGGCGAGGGTGCCGCCGTAGCCGACGATGTCGGCGGGGACGGTGCCCTTGACCCCGAGCCCGACCGCGGCGTAGGCGCCGATGCCGACGGCGAGCGCGATGACGAGCAGGAACAGCTCGGCGCCCCGCCGTCGCCGGTGGACGAAGCCCATGAGGGTTCCGGTCTGGGACATCTCAGGACCTCGCCGACCCGGAGGAGGCGTCGCCGGTCGGGTCGCTGGTCGCGTCGTCGGGTTGCTGGACCCGTTCGGCCGCCAGGTTGCCGACGGTACGACGTGCGGACGCCAGGTCGCCGAGGCCGATGCCGTCGCGGACCTGGTTCTGGTCGTAGTCGCTGAGGTCGGCGAGCGCGATGTCACTCGTCTCGTAGGGGTGCGAGAGCTCCACGCCCGGGAGGTCGGCGTTCACGCCGCGGTAGATGGTGACCACGCCGTCGTACTCGCCCACGTAGTACTGCTTCTGCGACCACGCCCACGCCCCAGCGGCCACCACCCACACCACGCCGACCAGGAAGACCAGCACCAGCAGCCGGCGCAGCCAGGCGTAGCGCCGGGGCTCCCGCGGCGCGTAGCGGGCCTCCTCGGGGTCGATCGGGTCGGCCGCGATCGCGAACTCGACGTCGTCCGGGATGTCGCCGGGAACCGGCTCGAGCTCCCCGGTGTCGCCGGACCGGTGACCGCGGAACAGGCTGCCCATGCCGGCCATGGCGCGCCCGCCGCGCTTCGGCAGCTCGGCCGCGGCGCCGACCAGCATCGGCTCGGTGTCGCCCTCGGCCTGGTCGTCGATGACGTCGGCGACCAGGCAGGTGACGTTGTCCGTGCTGCCGGCCTCGAGGCTCGCGCGGACCAGCTCGACCGCCGCGTAGTCGGCGTTGCCCGAACGGAGGATGTCGGTGAGCCGTGCCGAGTCGAGCACGCCGCTGGCGCCGTCGCTGCACAGCAGCAACCGGTCGCCGGCCCGGGTCTCGAGCTCGAACAGGTCCGGCTCGAGGTCGTGGATGCCGTCGATGGCCTTGAGGATGAGGTTGCGGTGGGGATGGACCCGCGACTCCTCCTCGGTGATCTGGCCGTCGTCGATCAGGGTCTGGACGAAGGTGTGGTCCTTGGTCAGCTGGCGCAGCTCGCCCTCGCGGAGCAGGTAGGCGCGGCTGTCGCCGACGTGGCCCATCCCCAGCCGGGTGCCGTCGAAGTACGCGACGGTCGCGGTGGTGCTGGTCCCGGTGAGCGCGGGGTCCTCGTCGACGAGCTCGCCGATCCGGTCGTGGGCGCGGTGCAGCGCGCCGGCGACCTGGCCGAGCAGGTCCTCGACGTCCTCGTCGTCGAGCCGACGGAGCTGTCCGATCGCGGTCGCGGAGGCGATGTCGCCGCGGGCGGCCCCGCCGACGCCGTCGCAGACGGCGAGCAGGTGTCGGCCGGCGTACCCGGAGTCCTGGTTGTCCTTGCGGACCCGGCCGACGTCGGAGATGGCGGCGTAGTCAAGACGCATGTCTCGGCAGGCCCTACTTCCTCAGCTCGAGGATGGTCTTGCCGATGCGGACCTGGGTGCCGAGCGAGAGGGTCGTCGGCTGGGTGATCCGGGCGGTGCCGACGTAGGTGCCGTTGGTGGAGCCGAGGTCCTCGACGAACCACTGGTCGCCGGAGGAGGCGATCCGCGCGTGACGGGTGGACACGTAGTCGTCGTCGAGCCGGATGGCGGCGTCGGTGCCGCGGCCGATCAGGATCGGTGCCTGGTCGAGCTCGGCGCGCTCGCCGGAGTTGGCACCGTCGACGACCAGCACGTGGGTGGGGCTGCCCCGCCGCTTCGGCGGTGCCTTGGGTGCCTTCGGCTTCCGGGTACGCCGGCCGCCGCCGCCCTCGCGCGCCTCCGCGGGCACGCGCGCGCCGAACATGTCGGACCGGACCACGGAGATCGCGGACAGCACGAAGATCCAGAGGATCGCCAGGTAGGCCAGCCGGATCAGGAACAGGGTGAGCTCAGACATCGGAAGCACCCGGTCCCTCGGTGACGATCCGGACGGTGAGCGTGGTGCTGCCGATCTTGACCTGCGACCCGTCGCGGAGGCTGGTGCTGGTGATCCGGTGGCCGTCGACGAGCATGCCGTTGGTGGACCCGAGGTCCCGGACGCGCACCTGGAGCCCCGCCCCGTCGCCGGATCCGCCCACGAGCTGGAACTCGACGTGCCGTCGACTGACGCCGGGGTCGTTGACCCGGATGTCGGCCTCGGTCCCGCGGCCGACCACGGTGACGGGCGGGTGGAGGGGGTGCTGCTCGCCGCCGGCGACGACGAAGGCGCGGGCGCGCTGGGCCTGGGTGTGGGTGGCGTTCGACTGCACCCGTGCCCGGGCGCTGCTGCGGATCCGGAAGCGGCCGGTGCTGAGGTCCTCGGCCGCCTCGAACTCGATCCGCACCGGCCCCGGGAACTGGTAGCCCTGCTCCTTGGCGTGGTCCTCCAGCTGCTCGGTGAAGTCGCGCACCATCGTGGAGTCGTACGGCGAGAGCCGGTCGAGGTCGACCTGCGACAGCTCGACCTGGAAGTCGTTGGGCACCATCCGCCGCTCGCGGGAGAGGATCTGGGCGTTGTTGTCGCACTCGCGCTGCAGCGCTGCGGCGATCTCCACCGGCTGCACGGCGCTGCGGAAGGTCTTCGCGAACGCCCCGGAGATCACCTGCTCCAGCTTGCGCTCGAAGCGCTGCAGCCCGCCCATGCCCGACCCTCCTTCCGCCTGCGTCGTCGTCCGTCGTCGGTCGGTGTGCGCGCATGCTCGGACCTGCGGGGGCACGCACGCTGCTCGCGATCGTATCGGGGTCGACGCCGCCCCTCCGACTCCCCACGGCCGTGCGCCGCGCGCCGTGCTGCCGGTTTGGGGATGGTCTCGGCGCTGGGATAGCCTGTGCCCCGCTTCTCGCGCGAGTGGCGGAATAGGCAGACGCGCACGGTTCAGGTCCGTGTGTCCTAACGGACGTGGGGGTTCAACTCCCCCCTCGCGCACACCACGGCGAACGGGACCGGGTGGCGAGTGCCGCCCGGTCCTCGCCCGTCCGGGGCTCCAGCTCCTACCGCGCGACCCGGCGGCCGTCGGGGTCGTCGCCGACGTCCACGTTCTGCTCGAAGCTCAGGACGACCCGCGAGAACCCGTCGTCGCCCTCGGCGTACACGTCGAGAGCGGCGGGGCCCGTCGCGAAGGCCCACCCGGTCTCGGAGTCGATCCTGATGGTCCGCGACACCGGGTCGGTCGAGCAGAGGAGCACGCTGCGGCTGTTGCCTCCCCGGGCCACATGGGTGTCGACCCGCTGGCTCGCGCTCACGTACAGGTACGCCACGGAGGGGGTGGCGCAGGTGACGTCGGCGGTGACCCGGAGGCGTCCGGAGACCGCGCCGGCGGTGGCCACCAGGTTCGAGACCTCGACCGACGCCGCGGCGGGGTCCTCGGAGAACCGCAGGACGAGGTCGCCCCCGCGGGCCGACGGGCTGCCGCAGCAGCTGCTCACGGCGATCCAGTACTGCCGGCCGGCCACCAGGCTGGGCCGCACCGCCGACTGGAGCCCCGCCGCGTCGTCGTTGCAGGACAGTCGGGTCTGCGGTGAACGGGCACCCGAGTACACGGCCAGGACGGTGTCGTAGCTGCTGCCGACGGTGCTGATCCGCACCCGACCGGTCGTGGCAGGTTCGTAGCGGTACCAGACGCTGCGGGCGTACACGCAGCTCCGGCGGACCGTGTCGTACGTCGCCGCGCGGGTGTCGACCTCGAAGACGGTGGGCACCGCCGCGACCGGGGCGGCACGCGACGGGGTGTCGTTGACCGGCGGCGCGGCGTGGGCGCCGGGCGACGTCAGCGCGGTGGCCATCAGGGCGGCGACCAGCGCGGCAGCGGCACGCGTGCGGTGGTGGTGGAGTGTGGACGCCATCGGTTCCCCCAGGTCGGTCGGATCCCTTCAGGGTGCCCCGGTGCGGGTGGCCGCGGTATCGGCACATCTGCCTAGCCTTCCTGCCGGTGTCGGCGTCGACGTGTGGGATCGGAGTCACCAGGTGACCTCGATGCCACACGGACCGGCCGCCGGACGGGATCGATCGGCCCGGGCTGCGAGGATGGGACGATGAGCGACGTTCTCCCGGGTGCCTGGCTCGGAAGTCCCGCGCACGGGCGGTGGCTCGAGGCCGAGGGGGACCGGCTGCTGGACTTCGGCCGCGCGTCCCGCGACCCGGCCGGGGGCTTCGCGTGGCTCGACGCCGCGGGCCGGCCCGATCCGGAGCGGCCGGTCGAGCTGTGGATCACCTGCCGGATGACGCACGTGTTCGGACTGGGTGCGCTGATGGGGCGCCCCGGGTGCGGGCCGCTCGCCGACCACGGGGTCGCGGCACTCGGCGACCGGTTCCGGGACGCCGTCCACGGCGGCTGGTACGGCGCGATCGGCGCCGACGGACCGGTGTCGGGCGACAAGGCCGCCTACGGGCACGCGTTCGTGCTGCTCGCGGCCGCGACGGCGTCCTGCGCCGCCCGACCCGGGGCGGACGAGCTGCTCGGCCAGGCCCTGGAGGTGGTGCTCGATTGGTTCTGGGACGACGAGCACGGCATGGTCGTCGAGCAGTGGGACGAGTCCTTCTCCTCCCTCGATCCCTACCGGGGACTGAACGCCAACATGCACACCGTCGAGGCGTTCCTCGCCGCCGCCGACGTCACCGGCGACCGGTCACTGCTCGACCGCGCGCTCCGCATCACCACGCGGGTGCTCCACGAGCTCGGGCCGGCCCACCACTGGCGGCTCCCGGAGCACTTCGACGACGCGTGGAACCCGCAGCCCGACTACAACCTCGACACTCCCGCCCACCCCTTCCGGCCGTACGGCGCCACGATCGGCCACGGCCTGGAGTGGACCCGGTTGGCGCTGCACCTCCGCGCGGCGCTCGGCGCCGACGCACCGGGGTGGCTGCTGGACGCCGCCCGGGCGCTGTTCGAGGCGTCCGTCGCCGACGGGTGGGCCGTCGACGGCGCCGACGGCTTCGTCTACACCGTCGACTGGTCGGGCCGGCCGGTGGTGCGCCAGCGGATGCACTGGGTGGCCGCCGAGGCGACGGCCGCGGCCGCCGCGCTCTGGCAGGCGACCGGCGATCCGTCGTACGACGCCTGGTACCGCACCTGGTGGGACCACGTCGCGTGCGTGTTCCTCGACCGCCATCGCGGGTCCTGGCACCACGAGCTCGACCCGGAGAACCGACCCGACGACGCGACCTGGTCCGGCAAGCCGGACACCTACCACGCGTTCCAGGCGACCCTGTTCCCGCGGCTGCCACTGTCACCGACGCTGTCCGTCGCGTTGCGCGACGGCCTCCTCGCCTGAGCCGGCCCCACGACGACACCCGGGTGGACGCCGCGTGGCGGTGTTGACCAGACTGACGGTGTGACCGGTCCCCCCGACCAGCCCACCCGACCGCGCCAGCCCTCCCTGTTCGACCTCGTCTCCTGCGTCGACGCGCCCTCGCAGGTGATTTCGGCGCGCGACGGGCAGATCGGGGACGGGGGAGTCCAGGGCTGGCTGCTCCTGGACCGACGCTTCCTGAGCCGGCTGCGGATCACGGTGGACGACGCCGACCCGGTGGGCCTCTCGCACGACCTGCGCGGCGCGGGCGGCGCGGTCTTCCGCGGGATCGTGCCCGGGATCGGCGCCCCCACCAACGACCCCACGTGCTTCGTGGAGCGTCGCCGGGAGGTCCGGCACGACTCGATGGTCGAGACGATCACGATCACCTCGACCGCCCGCGCCCCCACCTCGTGCGTGCTCGCCGTGGACGCCGGCGCCGACCTGAGCGACCTGGCCGAGGTCCGGGTCGGGAGACCGCGGGACGGGCTGCCCGCCGAGGCCCGGACCGACGGTCTGCAGTGGAGCGCCGGCGAGGCCGTGGCACTCCTCGCCGCCGACCCGGTGCCCGACGGGATCGACCCCGGCGCGGGCCGACTCGCGTGGAGGCTCGAGCTCGGGCCGGGCGCGTCGGTCACGATCACGCTGCGCGCCACCGCCCGTCCGGGCAGCACCCCCGTGTTCCGTGGCGCCACACGCGTCCCGTGGTCGCGGCCGGACCTCGCCTGCCCCGACCGCCGACTCCCGCGCGCCGTCCAGCAGGGGCTCGACGACCTGGAGGGGCTGCTGCTCGTGGACCCCGAGGACGAGGACGACCTGTTCGCCGCCGCCGGCTCCCCGTGGTTCCTGACGCTCTTCGGCCGGGACTCGCTGTGGACCGCGCGGATGCTGATGCCGGTCGGCACCGACCTCGCGATGGGGACGCTGCGGGCGCTCGCCCGGCGCCAGGGGAGCCGCCACGACGCCGAGAGCGAGGAGCAGCCGGGCCGGTTCCTCCACGAGGTGCGGGCCGAGCCGCTCGCCCTCGAGGGCTTCACGCTCCCGCCGACCTACTACGGGACCGCCGACGCCACCCAGCTGTTCGTCACCTGCTGCGTGGAGGCCTGGCGGTGGGGCGCCGACCCAGTCGAGGTGCGGGCGTTGCTGCCGGCCGTCGAGCGCGCGCTCGGCTGGCTCGAGCAGCAGGCCGGCGACGGCTTCGTCCGGTACGTCGACGCCAGCGGGCACGGCCTGTCGAACCAGGGCTGGAAGGACTCCGTGGACTCCATCCAGTGGGCCGACGGCTCCCTGGCCGAGGCGCCGATCGCCCTGAGCGAGGTCCAGGGCTACGCGTTCCAGGCCGCGATGCTGGGGGCCGACCTCCTCGACGGCTTCGAACGCCCCGGAGGCGACCACTGGCGCGCCTGGGCGGCGGCCCTGGCGGACCGGTTCCGGCAGCGGTTCTGGGTGGAGGACGCCGACGGCCGGTTCCCGGCCGTTGCCCTCGACGCCCACGGAGCGCCGGTCGACTCGGTCGCGTCGAACATGGGCCACCTGCTCGGGACCGGCCTCCTCGACCCCGACGAGGCCGCCCTGGTCGCACACCGGCTGGGGTCTCCCGACCTCGACTCGGGCTTCGGGCTGCGGACCCTGACGGCGCGGTCGCCGGCGTACTCCCCGCTCTCCTACCACGGGGGCACGGTGTGGCCCCACGACACGGCGATCGCCGTCGCCGGCCTGGCCGCCCACGGCCGTGCCGAGACCGCCGCCTCGCTGTTCGAGGGCCTGCTCCGCGCGGCGCCGGCCTTCGACTCCAGGCTCCCGGAGCTGTACGGCGGAGACGGCGCTGCCGAGGCGCGGAGCCCGATGCCCTACCCGGCCGCGTGCCGACCGCAGGCGTGGGCGGCGGCGGCGCCGATGGCGGCGCTGGTCGCGCTGCTGGGGATCGAGGTCGACGTCCCCCGCGGGCGGCTGGCGGTGCGGCCGATGCTGCCGGAGGAGCTGCTTCCGCTGTCGGTCTCCGGTCTGCGGGTCGGTGGCCACGACCTCGCCGTGACGGTGGGTCGCGACGCCGAGGTGCGGGTCGACACCGACCACCCGGCGTTCTCCGGGGAGCGCTGAGCCGTGCCGGAGCGGTACGCCGAGGTGGCGGTCATCGGCGGCGGCCTGGGCGGGGTCGCCGCGGCCCTGGCCGCCCTGGACGCCGGACGCACCGTGCTGCTCACCGAGGAGAGCGGGTGGCTCGGCGGGCAGCTGACCTCGCAGGCGGTCCCCCCGGACGAGCACCCGTGGATCGAGCAGTTCGGGTGCACCGCCCGGTACCGGCGGCTGCGTGACGGCCTCCGGGACCACTACCGCCAGTGGTACCCGCTCAGCGCGGACGCCCGCCGGCAGCGTCACCTCAACCCGGGACGCGGCACCGTGAGCGCCCTCTGCGTCGAGCCGCGGGTCGGCGTCGCGGTCATCGAGGGGATGCTCGCCGCCGCCCGCAGCTCGGGCCGGCTGCAGGTGCTGCTGGGTCACCGCCCCGTGGCCGCCACCGTCGACGGCGACCGGGTCACCTCGGTCACGGTCGAGGCGGAGGGGGAGGACCCGGTCACCGTCGTGGCGCCGTGCGTCCTCGACGCGACGGAGACCGGCGCGCTCCTGCCGCTCGCCGGCGTCGAGCACGTGACCGGCGCGGAGTCGCGGACCGAGACGGGCGAGCCGCACGCCCCGGAGAGCGCTCAGCCGCTGAACATGCAGGCCGTGTCGTGGTGCTTCGCGGTCGACCACCTCGCCGGCGAGGACTTCACGATCGACCGGCCCGAGCAGTACGCGTTCTGGCGCGAGCACGCCCCCCGCGGGTGGACCGGCGGACCGATGCTGTCGTTCACCGCGCCCGTGCCCCGGACCGGTGAGCCGCTGGCCCGGACCTTCACGCCCAACCCCGATGCGGCCGGCGAGACCGTGGTGGACCACCGGACCGTGGGCGGTGACCACGAGCTGTGGGCGTTCCGCCGCATCGCCGACCGCCGCACCTTCGTCCCCGGGCACCTCGCCAGCGACGTCACGCTGGTGAACTGGCCGATGGTCGACTACCTGGAGGGGCCGCTGTACGGCGTCGACAGCGCGGAGGCGGCCCGCCACCGGGACGGCGCCCGCCAGCTGAGCCTGAGCTTCCTCCACTGGCTGCAGACCGAGGCCCCTCGCCCGGACGGGCGAGCGGGCTATCCGGGACTCCGGCTGCGCGGCGACCTCCTCGGGACCTCCGACGGCCTGGCGATGCGGCCCTACGTCCGCGAGTCCCGACGGATCCGCGCGAGGTACACCGTCGTCGAGCAGGACCTGGCGCTCGACCTCCGCCCCGACGGCCGGGCGGTGCGGTACGACGACAGCGTGGGCGTCGGCAGCTACCGCATCGACCTGCACCCCTCGACCGGCGGCGACCCCTACGTCGACATCGCCTCCTGCCCGTTCGAGATCCCGCTGCGGGCGCTGGTGCCCGTGCGCGTGGAGAACCTGCTGCCGGCGGCGAAGAACATCGGGACGACGCACGTCACGAACGGCTGCTACCGACTGCACCCGGTCGAGTGGAACGTGGGCGAGGTGGCGGGGACGCTCGCCGACCTCTGCCTCGAGCGCGGGTGCACGCCGCAGCAGGTGTGCGACGACGACGACCTGCGCGAGGAGCTGCAGGCGCGGCTGGTGCGGGACGGGGTGGAGCTCCGCTGGCCCGACGTGCGGGGATACTGAGCCCGCGTCAGCCCTTGACGCTGCCCGCCGTGAGTCCCGCGACGATCCGCCTCTGGAAGACCAGCGCGACGATGATCATCGGGATGGTCACCACCACGCACGCAGCGGTGATCGTCCCGACCGGACGCTGGAACGGCACCGCGCCGGTGAACGCGGCGATCGCGACCGGCACGGTCTGGGCGATCTCGGGGTTGCGGGGAGCGAAGGTGCTGGCCAGCAGGAACTCGTTCCAGGACGCGACGAAGATGATGATCGCCGCTGCGAACACCCCGGGGGCCGCGAGCGGGAAGACCACCCGGTAGAACGCCTTGAACGGGCTCGCCCCGTCGACGCGGGCTGCTTCCTCGAGGTCCTTCGGGATGGCGGCGAAGAACGTGGTGAGGATGAAGATGGTCAGCGGCAGCGTGAACGACGTGTAGGGGATGTAGAGCCCTTCCCAGGTGTTGAGCAGGCCGAGGGTGCGCCACAGCTCGTAGAGTGGCGGCACCAGGGCCACCGGCGGGAAGAGTGACACCGCGAGCACTCCCGAGAGCAGCAGGATCTTCCGCTTCAGCGGCAGCCGGGCGAGGGCGTACGCCGCGAAGGACCCGATGATCACGCACAGGATCGTGGTCATGCCGGCGATGGCCAGCGAGTTGCGGAGGTTGAGCAGGAAGTCCTGCTGGAACACGGCCTCGTAGTTCTGGGTGCCGAAGGGGCCCTGGAACAGGTCGGGGCTGTTCAGGGCCCGGTCACCCTGCTTGAGGCTGGTCATGATCAGCCAGAAGAAGGGGAACAGGCACCAGAACAGGATGATCGCGAGGAGCGCGCTCTTGCCCCACACCTGTGCGGCCGAGCGCTGCTCGACCACGCCGTGGTCGCCGCGCTTGGCGGTCCGGGTGGACGTCTGGCCGCTCATCGACCCTCCCCCTCACCGATCACGAGCTCCTTGCCCAGCAGCTTCACGAAGACCAGGCCGACCGCCAGGATGAAGATGAAGGTGATCGTGGACAGCGCAGACCCCAGGCCCGGGTCGGGCGTGCGCACGACGTACTGCTGCACCAGGATCGACAGGGACGTGGTGTCGAAGGCGCCGCCGGTCATGACCTGCGGCAGGTCGTAGACCCGGAGCGCCTCGACGGTCCGGAACAACAGTGCCACCAGGATCGCCGGCCTCAGCAGCGGCAGGGTGATGAACCAGAAGCGCTGGAACATCCCCGCGCCGTCGACCCGGGCTCCCTCGTAGACGTCACCCGGGATCGTCTGCAGACCGGCGAGCAGCAGCAGCGCCACGAACGGGGCCGTCTTCCAGACGTCGGCGAAGATGATCGCGAAGCTCGCCCACCCCGACTGGCCGAGCCAGCTGAAGTCGCCCAGGCCGAACACGTTGTTGATGAAACCCGGCGTCACGTTGAACATGAAGAACCACATCTGGGCGGCGATCACCGTGGGGATCACCCACGGCACCAGGATCGAGGCCCGGGTGGGGCCGCGGCCGCGGAACGCCTGGTTCATCAGCAGGGCGAAGCCGAGACCGATCACGAACTCGGCGGCCACCGAGGTCACCGTGAACACCACGGTGAACCACAGCGCGTCCCAGAACAGCGCGTCGGACAGGGCCTCGCTGTAGTTGTCCAGACCGGCGAAGCCCTCGTGCAGCCGCCCGGTGTAGGCCTGGAAGCTGATCACGAGGGCGTAGACCACCGGGAACAGGGCGACCAGGGCCATCAGCAGGATCGAGGGCGCCACGAAGACCCGCCCGAGCGCGGTCTCCGACATCTCCCTCCGGCGCGGGCTCGCGGCCCGGTCGGTGGTCCTCGGTCGCGGGTCGTGCCCCGTGTCCGTGCTGGTGGTCGCCATGGCCGTCCTGTCCCGGTGGTCGCGCGTCGGTTACTGAAGGGTCCCTTCGAGGGCCTCTTGGACCGTCTGCGAGGCCTCCGCGGGATCGCCTTCGCCGTTGTAGGCCGGGTGCAGGGCTCGCTGCATCTCGACGCTGATCGTGTTCCACTGCGGCGACGGCGGACGGGGCTTGGCGTCGGGGAGCACCTCGCCGAGCAGCGCCATCACCGGGTCGTCACTGAGGTCCTCGTAGACCGACTCCATGGTGGGAGGCAAGGACGCGTCGGTGGCGAGGAGCTTCTGCACCTCCTCGTTGGTGGACGCCCAGAGCACGAAGTCCTTCGCCCCCTCCTTGTTGTCGGAGAACGCGCTGACCCCCAGGTTGAACCCGCCCGACGCCGAGATCGTGCCCTCGCCACTGAGGGTCGGCAGGGGCGCGATGTCGAAGTTGCCGTTGGCCGGGCTGCCCTTGTCGTCGACGATCGGCTGGTAGAAGGACGGCCAGTTGCGCATGAACACGGCGTCACCCTTCTGGAACTCGTTGACGGCCTCGGCCTCGGTGGCGGTGTTGAAGCCCGGCGCGAAGCAGCCGCTCTCCTGACCCTCGGCGAAGAACTCGGTCGCCTCGGTGGCCAGGTCGGGGTCGAACTCGACCGCGCTCTGGTCGTCGTTGAACAGCTCGCCGCCGCCGCTCCAGTAGACCTCCAGCCAGTTCACGACGAAGCCCTCGTACTGGGCGCCCTGGCCGATGTACCCGCTCATGTCCTCCTGCTCGGCGACACGGCTCGCGACGTCACACAGCTCCTCCCAGGTCGTCGGCGGCTCGTCGACGAGGTCGGTGCGGTAGTAGAGGAAACCGGCGTTGGTGTTGAAGGGCGCCGCCCACAGCTGGCCGTCCCAGCTCGCGGACTCGACGGCCGCCGGCAGCGTCACCTCCTCGATGTCGCCGCGGATGTCCTCGAGGTTCTCGACCCAGCCGTTGGTGGAGTACTCGCCGGTCCAGATGACGTCCATGCCGAGGACGTCGAAGTTGCTGCCCTCGGCCTGGAGCTCGAGGGCCTGCTGCTCGCGCTGCTGGTCGGCCTCGTCGGGGAGGATCTCGATGGTGATCGGGTTGTCGGGGTTCTCCTCGCTCCACATCTCGGCGACCTTCTGGTGGACGCCTCCGGGCTGGGCCTCCGAGCCGCCGATGGCCCAGACCATCTCACCGCCACCTTCGCCCTCACCTCCGCTGTCTCCGCTCGGCGTGCACGCTGCGACCGTCACGAGCGACAGCACGCCTACGGCTGCCCATCCCGCACGGTTGGTCGGTCGACTCATCTCGATCTCCGTTTCCTCGTGGTCTCGCTGGGTGGTTCGGGGGTCAGCGACGTGCGTGTCAGCGAAGTGCTCGTCCGGTCTCCAGGTCGAAGAAGTGCATGTGCTCGGTCTTGAACGCGAGGTCGACCGTCTGACCGGTCTTGGGGGCCCCGTACGGCTCGAGCCTGGCGACGAACTGCTGCCGCCCGGATGCCGCTGCCTGCTCGAGCTCGGCGAAGGCCTCGGCGTCGTCGAGGGCCTCACGCAGGTCCTCGGTGATCACCGGCTTCGCCTCGGTGCCGAAGTGGAGCAGCACCTCGGATCCCAGGAGCTCGACGAGGTGCACGTCGCGCTGCTTCATCACGTTCTCCTCGGGGACCGAGTCGTCGGCCGGGAAGAAGTGCTCGGGACGCATGCCCACGGCGACCTCGCGGCCGACGTACTCCGTGACCTGCGGGTAGTGGTCGAGCGCGGCATCCGCGAGGCGGACGACCGCGTGCTCACCGAAGCTGACGAACAGTCGCCCGTCGTGGTCCTCGATGACGCCGCACCCGAGGTTCATCGCCGGCGACCCGATGAACCCGGCGACGAAGAGGTTGTCCGGGTGCTCGTAGAGGTCCTGCGGGCTGGCGACCTGTTGCAGCTCGCCGCGCTTGAGCACCGCGACCCGGTCGCCCATCGTCATCGCCTCGATCTGGTCGTGGGTGACGTAGAGGGTGGTGACGCCGAGCCGGTTCTGGAGGCCGGCGATCTCGGCCCGCATCTGCACCCGCAGTTTGGCGTCGAGGTTGGACAGCGGCTCGTCCATCAGGTAGGCCTGCGGGCTGCGCACGATCGCGCGGCCCATCGCGACCCGCTGCCGCTGGCCGCCGGAGAGCGCCTTGGGCTTGCGGTGGAGGTACTCGGTGAGGCCGAGCATGTCCGCGGCCTTCTTGACCCGCTGCTCGATGTCGTCCTTGGGCACCTTCGCCATCTTCAGCGAGAACGCCATGTTGTCGGCGACCGACATGTGGGGGTAGAGCGCGTAGGACTGGAACACCATCGCGATGTCGCGCTCGCCGGGCGAGAGGTCGTTGACCACCCGGTCCCCGATGATCAGCTTGCCCTCGGAGATCGTCTCCAGCCCGGCGACCATCCGGAGCGCGGTCGACTTGCCGCATCCGGAGGGGCCGACGAGGATCACGAACTCCTCGTCCTCGATGGTCAGGCTGAGGTCCTTCACGGCCTCGGTGCCGTCCGCGTACCGCTTCCACACCCCGTCGAACTCGATCTTGGCCATCGATCTCCCCGGAGAAGTGATGTGGGTCTCTGTGTCCGGCATCCTTGCGGGGTGCGTCGAGGTCCGCAAGGTCGCCACCGCCGCTACGGCGTGGCCTAGGGTCACGAGACGACAACGATTGCTCCGATCGAGGCCCACCGTGATCCCCCAGCCCGTCCGCGCCCGCCTGCGCGACCACCTCGCCCGTCTCTACGGCGAGGGTCGCGCGGACGACCTGGTGGCCCGCTTCGCCGGTCTGCTCGAGAGCTTCCGGCACGAGCACGGGTCGCCGCCGGCACCCGAGGCGCGGTTCGACGAGACCGACGTCGTGCTGATCGCGTACGGCGACCAGGTGCACGAGCCGGACCGCCCACCGCTGGCGAGCCTGCGGCGCTTCCTGGCCGACCACACCCGGGGCATCGTCCCGGGGCTGCACCTGCTGCCCCACTACCCCGCCACGTCCGACGACGGCTTCGCGGTCGCCGACTTCTCCGCCGTCGATCCCGTGCTCGGCGACTGGGCGGACGTCGAGGCGCTGGCGGCGGAGCACCGGCTGATGCTGGACGCCGTGCTCAACCACACCTCGGCCTCCCACCCCTGGTTCACGGGCTGGCTCGCGGGCGACCCGGCGTACGACGACTTCTACCTCGACGTCGATCCGGACACCGACCTCTCCTCAGTGGTGCGGCCGCGCACCTCGCCGTTGCTGACCCGGTTCGAGTCGGCGACGGGGCCGCGCTGGGTCTGGACCACCTTCAGCGCGGACCAGGTGGACCTCGACTACCGCAACCCGGAGGTGCTGCTCCGGGTCACGGGCGAGCTGCTCCGCTACGTCGGGCACGGGGCGCGGATGCTGCGCCTGGACGCGGTCGCCTTCCTCTGGAAGGAGGTGGGCACCTCGTGCGTCCACCTCCCGCAGACCCACGAGATCATCCGGCTGTGGAGGACCGTGCTGGACGCCGCGGCGCCCGGGACCCTCGTGGTCACCGAGACGAACGTGCCGCACCGCGAGAACCTCACCTACTTCGGCGACGGTGGCGACGAGGCCCACCTCGTCTACCAGTTCGCGCTGCCGCCCCTGGTGCTCTCGGCGTTCCGGACCGGGAGTGCGGCGACGCTCGCCGACTGGGCGTCCCGCGTCGAGGCACCCTCGGCGCAGACGTCGTTCCTGAACTTCCTCGCCAGCCACGACGGCATCGGGGTGCGGCCCGTCGAGGGCATCCTGTCGGAGGCCGAGGTCGCCGAGCTGTGCGAGGCCGTGGTGGCCGGTGGCGGTCAGGTCTCCTACCGGGCGCGCGCGGACGGCGGGCGCAGCCCCTACGAGCTGAACACGGTCTACCTCGACGCACTCGCCGGACCGGGACAGGAGGACCAGCAGCGCGAGGTCGACCGGTTCCTCGCGGCTCACTCGATCCTGCTCGCGCTGGCCGGCGTCCCGCTGCTCTACTTCCACTCGCTGGTCGGCAGCCGGAACTGGGTCGAGGGCGCCGAGCGCGAGGGGCGTGCCCGCGTCGTCAACCGGCAGCGGCTGGCCCTGCCAGAGCTCGAGGCCGAGCTCGCCGATCCCGGGTCGCTCCGCCACGAGGTGCTCCGCCGGCTGCTCGACCGGATCGCGATCCGGGTGGCGCAGCCGGCGTTCCACCCCCGGGCGGGCCAGCAGGTCCTCGACGGTGGCGACGCCTTCCTCGCCGTGGTGCGGACCCCGGTGGGAGCAGGCCCCCCGGTCGTCTGCGTCCACGACGTCTCGGGCTGGCCGGGTCGCTTCGGGACGCTGCTGCCGGCCTGCGGCGCCACCACGCTCGTCGATCTCGTCGACGGCAGCGAGCACCCGGTCGGCGCGGACGGACGGATCGACGTCCCCGTGCCGGCGTACGGCGTGCGCTGGCTGCGGCCCCGCTGACGCGGGGCCGAGGTCGGCAGGTCAGCCGGTGGACACCTCGGACCGGTCGCCGGACCAGAGCGTGTGGAAGGTGCCCTCCCGGTCGGTGCGGCCGTAGGTGTGGGCGCCGAAGAAGTCGCGCTGCGCCTGGATCAGCGCGGCGGGCAGCCGCTCGGAGGCCAGGGCGTCGTACGAGGCGAGCGACGACGCGAACGCGGGCGCGGGGACACCGGCCGTGGCGGCGAGCGCGACCACGCGGCGCCAGGCGGCCTCTCCCTCGCGGACGGCCTCGGCGAAGTAGGGGTGGGCGAGCAGGGTCACCAGGGACGGGTCGTCGTCGTAGGCCTCGGCGATGCGGTCGAGGAACCGGGCGCGGATGATGCAGCCGGCGCGCCAGATCCGGGCGATCGCGCCGAGGTCGACGTCCCAGCCGTGCTCCTGCGCGCCGGCGCGGATCAGGTCGAAGCCCTGGGCGTAGGCGACCACCTTGGAGGCGTAGAGCGCGGTCCGGACGTCGTCCTCGAAGCCGTCCGGTGCCGTCGGGACGTCGGGTCGTTCGGGGAAGGTCCCGCGCACCGCCTCGCGGTGCTGCGGCGCCGAGGACAGCGCGCGGGCGAACACGGCCTCCCCGATAGCGGTCGTCGGGACGCCGAGCCCGACGGCGTTCTGGACGGTCCAGACACCGGTGCCCTTGGAGCCGGCGCGGTCCAGGATCACGTCGACCAGCGGCCGGCCGGTGTCGGCGTCCTGCTGCCGGAGCACCTCCGCGGTGATCTCGATCAGGTAGGACTCCAGGTCGCCGCCGTTCCACCGGTCGAACACCTCGGCCAGCACCGTGGGCTCGTGGCCGCCGACCCGGCGCAACAGGTCGTAGGCCTCGGCGATCAGCTGCATGTCGGCGTACTCGATGCCGTTGTGGACCATCTTCACGAAGTGGCCCGCGCCGTCGTGGCCGACGTGGGTGACGCAGGGCTCTCCCTGGGCGACCGCGGCGATCGAGCGCAGCACGGGGCCGAGGGTCTCCCACGCCTCGTCGGAGCCGCCGGGCATCAGGGAGGGTCCGTGCAGCGCACCCTCCTCGCCTCCGGAGATCCCGACGCCGACGAAGTGGAGGCCGCGCTCCCGCAGCTCCCGCTCACGCCGGATGGTGTCGCGGAAGTCGGCGTTGCCGCCGTCGACGACGATGTCGCCCTCCTCGAACCGCTCGGCGAGCTGGTCGATGACCGCGTCGGTGCCGGCACCGGCCTGCACCATGATGATCGCGGTCCGGGGTCGGGTGAGCGAGGCGACGAAGTCGTCGAGGTCGTCCGCGGCTACGAACCCCGACCCGGGGTGGTCGGCCACCAGCGCGTCGGTCCTCGAGGTGGTCCGGTTGTAGACCGCGACGACGTTGCCCTCACGCGACGCGAGGTTGCGGGCCAGGTTGGAGCCCATCACCGCCAGGCCCACGACACCGATGGTGGCCTGCTGCGTCTCGCTCATCGCTGCTCCCCGGGTCGACGACGAATGCCTGATCGCACCCTAGGTCTCGCGCCGGCCGACGTCGACGTGCTGCAGGGCCGGGGGGTTGACGCGCGGCAGGCGGAGGGGGATCTTCGAGCGGGGGACCGAGAGGGGATGCGATGACCTACGCCGCGGGGGCGAAGGACTTCACGGGCACCGGGGACGCCTACGACCGGTTCATGGGGCGCTACTCCCAGCTGCTGGCGCCGGCGTTCGCCGACTTCTGCCAGGTGGAGACGGGCCAGCGGCTGCTCGACGTGGGCTGCGGTCCCGGAGCCTTCACCGCGGTCGCCGCCGACCTGCTCGGTCCCGCCGCGGTCGTCGCGGTCGACCCCTCCCCGACCTTCGTGGCGGCCTGTCGCGAGCGGCACCCGGACGTCGACGTCCGGGAGGGCGCGGCCGAGGCGCTGCCCGTCGACGACGCGTCGTTCGACCGGGCGGTGGCCCAGCTGGTCATCCACTTCGTCACCGACCCGCCGCGCTCGGCGGCCGAGATGCGACGTGCGGTGCGACCGGGCGGCCTGGTCGGGGTGTGCGTGTGGCATGGCACCGAGGAGATGGGGCTGCTCCACGTCGTCAGCCAGGCGCGAGCTGCGGTCGAGCCGCCCTCGGAGCCCGAGGTGCGCCCGTTCGGCCAGGAGGGTGAGCTGACGGCGCTGCTCGCCGGCGCGGGGCTGGTCGACGTCGAGGACGCACCGCTGTCGGTCACGGTGCGCTACTCCGGGTTCGAGGTGCTCTGGAGCAGCCTGCTCGAGGGGATCGGCCCCGCCGGCGCGTACGTCGCCTCGCTCGGTCCCGACACCCGGGAGCGCTACCGGGAGGCGCTGTACGACCTGACCGGCCACCCCGCAGGCGACTTCACGCTGTCGGCCACCGCCCTGGCCGCGCGCGGACGGGTCCCCGACTGACCGGGGAGCAGTCACGAGTGCTGCCGATGGTCCGGCGAGTCCAGGACGCCCGGCCGACCCGGGGAGGCCCGACATGGTTGACCTGCAGCGCGCTCGAACTGCCACCATCTCCCGGGTGACCACCTCCACCGCCGGCTTCGACCTCGACGGCTACCTCGCCCGGACCGGTGCCGCGGCCGCTCCGCCGTCGACCCGGGCGCTGTCCGGGCTCCTCGCGGCCCACGTCCGCACGTTCCCGTTCGACAACATCGACGTGCTGCTCGAGCAGCACCCCGGCGTCGGCCTCGACGCGGTCGCGGACAAGTTCGTCCGCCGAGGCCGCGGCGGCTACTGCTTCGAGCACGCGACCCTGTTCCACGCCGTCCTGCAGGCCCTCGGGTACGACGCCACCCTGCGGCTGGCCAGGGTCGGCGACCCCGACCTCGCGCCCCGCACCCACCTCGGTGTCGTGGTCGTGCTGGACGGACGTCGATGGCTCGCCGACCCCGGCATCGGCGTACCGCCGCTGGGACCGATCCCGCTGGAGGACGGCGCCGAGCTGGACGGCGGCATCTGGCCCCACCGCGTCGTGCGCGTCGCCGAGGGCGAGACCCCCGGGTGGCAGCTGTGGCGGCGCCGGTCGGCCGGCTGGGAGCTGATGCACACCACCGACGAGCTCCCGGTCCGCGAGGTCGACGTCGCCATGGGGCACCACTGGACCTCGACGTCGCCGATCACCCACTTCCGCAGCACCTTCATGCTCGCCCGCCACGACCTCGACGACGACGGCAGCGCAGTCCAGACCTCGGTCACCCTCGACGGGGTCACCGAACGACGTGCCGGCGTGCCCAGCCGGAACCGGCCCTTCGACCTCGCCGAGCTGCCCGACCTGGCACGACGGCTCGGGGCCAACCTCACCGACGACGAGACGCGTCGCCTCGAGGCGAGACTCCGGGCCCTGCGCTGAACCGGGTGCCGCAGATGACCCAAGTTGGTGACGACGCCGCCTGGTGGCCGCGGCTACCGTCCGCACATGTCTCGAGGTCGCGTGCTGAGCGCAGTGGTCGGAACGCTGGCGCTCGCGGCGGCTGCGGTTCCCGGCTTCAGCGCCACCGAGGTGGCCGTCGAGGAGCCGTCGGTCCAGTTCACGGCGTCCGGCGACTTCGCGGCCAACCCCAACACGAGTGCGGTGCTGAACGCGATCCGCACGCCCGGGAACGACCTGACGCTCGCCCTCGGTGACCTGTCCTACGGCGTCACCGGCACCGAGCAGAGCTGGTGCGACTTCGTCACCTCGCGGGTGGGCGCCGGCTACCCGTTCGAGCTCCTCGCCGGGAACCACGAGAGCAACGGGCAGAACGGCAACATCAACGACTTCTCCGCCTGCCTGCCCAACCAGCTCCCGGGCGTGGTCGGGACCTACGGTCGTCAGTACTACGTGGACGTGCCCGCCGACGCGCCGCTGGTGCGCTACATCATGATCTCGCCCGGCATCCAGTTCCCGGACGGGCTGTGGTCCTACAACGCGGGGACCCCACGGCACGCCTGGACGGCCGACACGATCGACTCCGCCCGTTCGGCCGGCATCCCGTGGGTCGTGGTGGGGATGCACAAGCCGTGCCTGTCCGTCGGCGAGTACGGCTGCGACCCCGGGTCCGACATCATGAACCTGCTCGTCAACAAGCGGGTCGACCTCGTCCTGTCCGGCCACGAGCACCACTACGCGCGTACGGCGCAGCTGGCCACGGGTCCGGGCTGCCCCAACGTCGTGCCGGGCACCTTCACCGCCGCCTGCGTCGCCGACTCGGACACCACCATGGCGAAGGGCGCCGGCACGGTGTTCGGCACCGTCGGGACCGGCGGCACCGCACTGCGCCAGATCTACACGGCAGACCCCGAGTTCGGATACTTCGCCGCGACCTCGGGAGCGGGGCGCGACCCCGCCCACGGCTTCCTGCAGGTCAGCGCGGACGCGGACCGGCTCGAGGGGAGCTTCGTCCCGGTCAACGGCACGTTCCAGGACGCCTTCACGCTCACCCGGGGCGCGCAGAACCTGCCACCCACGGCATCGTTCACGGCCGAGACCGACGACCTGACGGTCGACGTCGACGCCTCCGACTCCGCCGACACGGACGGCTCCATCGCGTCGTACGCCTGGGACTTCGGCGACGGCGCGACCGGGTCCGGGGTGACCGCCACCCACACCTACGAGACGCCGGGTGACCACCAGGTCGTGCTGACCGTGACCGACGACGACGGCGCCACCGCCTCGGCGACGCAGACCGTCACGGTCACCGAGCCGACAACGGGCCCGTCTCCGGTGGCCACCGACGCGTTCCAGCGCACGCTGACCGGCCAGTGGGGGACGGCGGACCTCGGCGGCCCGTGGAGCCTGGCCGGCGGGACCGCGAACTTCACGGTCGGAGACGGCGTGGGGTACATCCGGATGCCCTCCTCGGGCGCGGCCCCCGCGACCTTCCTGAGCGGCATCGGCCGCACCGACACCGAGGTGCGGGTCGAGGTCGGGCAGGACAAGCCCCCGACCGGCTTCGGGACCTCCGCCCGCGTCCAGCCGCGGCGGCTGTCCAACGGCGACGGCTACTTCGCCGCCGTCCGCTTCGTGCCGAACGGCACGGTCAACGTCACCCTGGTCCGCCTGGTCGGTACCCAGACCAAGCTCGCCAACGTGACCGTGCCCGGGCTGACCCACCAGCCCGGGGACACCTTCCACGTGCGGGCCCAGACGACGGGCACCTCGCCCACCACGATCCGGACGAAGGTCTGGAAGGTCGGCACTCCGGAGCCCTCGGAGTGGACCGCGACCGCCACCGACTCCACCGCCGGCCTGCAGGTCCCCGGCGACATCGGCCTCCGCGCCGAGCTCGGCACCGGGTCGACCAACGCCCCGGTCCGGGCGTCGTTCGACAACCTCTGGGTCGGTCCCACGGGGTGACCTCGGCCACGGCGCAGGTGGCCCGGAGCGTGGTGCCGCCGACGCCTGCGACCACGTGACCGGCGACACCGTGCGAGGTGGAATCCCCCGGCCGGGCGGGTCGTTCGGACTGGTTCAGGCAACCGACGAGGGAGGACCCATGAGCACCGTGAAGCGCATCACCCGCTGGTTCGACGCCCACACCCTGTGGGCCTACAACAGCACACCGCGGTACGGCGCCCGCCGCCGCTGACCCGGCACAGCCGCGGGAGGTCGGCAGGGCCGACCCGACGGTGGGCGCCGCCCTGCGGGGGTGCGGGGGTTTCGAGGCTCAGGCCCTGGGGGCCTTCGCACCTCAACCTCCGATGGGTACGCGCTGGCCGCACGTGTGGTGGTTGAGGAGGGCCGTCAAAGGCCCGATGCCGCCGCGGCTCCGCCGCGGGACCTGGCGGGGGTGTGGGGGTTTCGGGGCTCAGGCCTTGGGGGCCTTCGCACCCTCGACCTCCGATGGTTGCGCGCTGGCCGCACGTGTGGTGGTTGAGGAGGGCCGTCAAGGCCCGTCTCGAAACCACCCGGGAAGACTCGTCCATCCCGACGCCGCCGCGGCTCCGCCGCGTCGGCTGGGGCAGGGCTTCGAGACGGCCGGTGGGCAGTCCCTCGCTGAGCTCGGGCCTGCCCCGGCCCCTCAACCTCTTCGCCCGACGCCGCCGCGGCTCCGCCGCGTCGGCTCGCCGATCAGACGATCCCGGTGAGGCTGGCCATCACCGGGATCAGGGTGACGATCAGGATGATGCCGAGGACGTCGAAGACGATGCCCGACCGGACCATCTTGGTGATCGGGATCATGCCGGATCCGTAGACCACGGCGTTCTGCGGAGTCGACACCGGCATCATGAAGCCGAAGCTAGCCCCGAAGACCGCGCACAGCGCCGGGATGACCGGGTCGAGCCCGGCGGCGGCCGCGATCGGGATCACGATCGGCACCACGATGGTGGCGCTCGCCGTGTTGGACGTCGTCTCCGAGATCAGGATCGCGATCAGCGCCGCGACCGCGGAGACCGCGACCAGGCTGGTGACCCCCAGGGCGTCGGCGATGCCGGTGCCGAGCGTCTCGGCCAGGCCGGTGTCGGAGAGCAGGGTGCCGAGCACGATCCCGCAGCCGAAGAGGATCACGGTGCCCCAGTCGATCTTCACCGCCTCGTTCCAGTTCATGGTGAACCGGCGGCGCTCCCAGTCGACGGGCAGCACGAAGAGCAGCACGGCCGCGATGATCGCGACGGTCCCCTCGTCGAGCCGGGCGGTGATCCACGCGTACGAATTGGACTCCTCGCCGGCGAACAGGGCGAAGAAGCCGGGGAGCACCCAGAGCGTGACCGCGACGCCGAAGACGACGAGGGTGTTCTTCTCACCCCGCGACAGCGGTCCGAGCTCGGCCCGCTGCTGGCGCACGTACTCGTCCGCACCGGAGATCCGGCGCACCTCCGGCTTGTTGAGCAGGATCAGGATCACGCACAGCGCGGCGAACATCAGCAGGCAGATCGGCAGCGCCGTCGCGACCCAGGTGAAGAAGCTGATCGTGGTGCCGGTCTCGGACTCGATGAAGGCGATGCCGATCAGGTTGGGCGGCGTCCCGATCGGCGTGAGCAGGCCACCGACGCCGGCGCCGTACGAGATCATGAGCATCAGCGCGCAGCCGAACCGGAGCCGCGTGGAGTCGGTCTCCTCGTCGGACTGGTCGCTCACCAGGTCGCCGAGCGCGCCCATCATGCCGAGGGCGATCGGCAGCAGCATCGCGGCGGTGGCGGTGTTGGAGATGAACGCCGAGATCAAGGCGGCGATCGCGCCGAACGCGATGATCACGCGGTACGTCGACTGGGCGACGCCCGGCAGCGAGAGGACCCGGAACGCGAACCGTCGGTCCAGGCCGTGGGTCCGCATGGCCTGCGCGATGATGAACGCCCCGATGAACAGGAAGATCGTGTCGGAGCCGAAGGCGCCGTAGACGAGGTCGGACGCCGAGTCGTCGCTGTCGGACGGGATCACCGGCACCTGGAGCACCACGCACAGGGCGAGGGAGAGGATCGCGGTCGCCGGGATCGGGATCGCCTCGGAGAGCCAGTAGACGATGGTGAACGCGAGGATCGCGGCCAGCCGCTGCTGGTTGTCGTCGATCGACATCGGGATCAGCAGCATGATCACGAACACGATCGGTCCGGCGATCAGGCCGATGGTCTGCCGCGCCCGCTCGAACCGCTGCTCCGCAGGGGTGAGACGCTCCATCTGCTCGTCGAGCGTTCGGTAGGTACGCGTGTCCTGGGTGGTGCTGCTCATCTGCCCGAGTCCTCTCGCAGTCCAACCCCCGTGTGCTGGACCCTAACCGCGCGCCGCGGTGGACGGAACCGGCTGATCGCACCGTCCGCTTGATAGGTCATACGGGTAGGGGGTATGGTCGCCTCATGACCGAGCAGGCCCACGTCCACGGATACCTGGCCCACGACGACAAGGACAAGGTCCTCAAGCGCCTGCGCCGCATCGAGGGGCAGGTCCGCGGGCTGCAGCGGATGGTCGAGGACGAGAAGTACTGCATCGACGTGCTGACCCAGGTCTCGGCCGCCACCAAGGCGCTGGAGTCGGTGGCGCTGACCCTGCTCCACGACCACCTCACCCACTGCGTCGTCGACGCCGCCCGCGAGGGGGGACCCGAGGCCGACGCGAAGGTCCGCGAGGCCTCCGACGCCATCGCCCGGCTCGTCCGGTCCTGACCCGCACCCACCGCCCACCCGAGGAGCTCCCGTGTCCGAGATCCAGACCTACACCGTCACCGGCATGACCTGCGGCCACTGCGTCGCGTCCGTGACCGAGGAGGTGCAGGAGATCCCGGGCGTCCAGGACGTCTCGGTGACCCTCGAGTCCGGCTCCGTCACCGTCACCAGTGCCGCACCGATCGACGACGCGGCCGTCCGGGCCGCCGTCGAGGAAGCCGGCTACCAGCTGGCATGATCACCCCTCTCCGGATCGCCGCGTTCGTCGTCACCCTGGGCGTCCTGTTCCTCGCTGCCCGGGGGGTCGGGTCGGCGGTCGGGCCGCTCGACGTCGACGAGGAGCCCATGGCGCACGCCGAGGGCGGGGGCGACGAGATGGCCTCCGGTGGTCACGACGACCACGCCGCCGAGGCCGCCGACCACCGACCCGGCGGCCTGGCGGTGTCCGACCAGGGCTACACCCTGCAGCTGGTCTCGCGACCGCGGGCCGGGGTCGACCAGCCGCTGCGCTTCGTGGTGCTGGGTCCCGACGCCGAGCCCGTCACGGCGTACGACGAGGTCCACGAGAAGCAGCTGCACCTGATCAAGGTCCGACGCGACGGTGCCGGGTTCGAGCACGTGCACCCGCGGCTGGCGCCCGACGGCACCTGGACGGCGCGGATGACGCTCGCGCCGGGGAGCAACCGGCTCCTCGCCGACTTCACGCCGACCGACGGGCCCGAGCTGGTGCTCGGCACCGACGTCGAGGTCCCCGGTGACTACCGCCCGACCGCGGCCGCCCCCCTCACGCGGACCGCCCGGGTCGACGACTACCGCGTCCGGCTGACGGGAAGCCTCACGGCCGGGAAGTCCTCGCCGGTCACGGCGACCGTCACCCGCGACGGCAGGCCGGTGACCGACCTGCAGCCCTACCTCGGGGCCTACGGCCACCTCGTGGCGCTGCGCGAGGGCGACCTCGCCTACCTGCACGTCCACCCGGAGCAGTCCGACGCCGGGCCGGAGATCCCGTTCGTCGCCGAGGTGCCGAGCGACGGGCGCTACCGCCTGTTCCTCGACTTCCGGCACCGCGGCACCGTCCGGACAGCGGCGTTCACGCTCCGCGCGGGCGAGGCCGGGCCCGCGGTCCGCGGCACGACCGGCGCCCACCCCGGGGAGGGGGAGGGTCATGACCACTGACGTCGAGCTCGCGATCAGCGGCATGACCTGCGCCTCCTGCGCCAACCGGATCGAGCGCAAGCTCAACAAGCTCGACGGCGTCGTCGCGACGGTCAACTACGCCACCGAGAAGGCCAAGGTGACCTTCCCCGACTCGGTCAGTCCCGACGAGCTGGTGGCGACCGTGGAGCAGGCCGGGTACGGCGCCGCGCTGCCGCGCTCCGACGGGGACGACGTGGCGGCCGGTGTCGAGGATCCCGTCGACGCGCTGCGCCGGCGGGTGCTGGTGTCGTTCGTGCTGAGCGCACCGGTCGTCGCGATGGCGATGGTCCCGGCGTTCCAGTTCACCTACTGGCAGTGGCTCTCCCTCACCCTGGCCGCCCCGGTCGTGGTGTGGGGCGCGTGGCCCTTCCACCGGGCGGCGTGGGCCAACCTGCGCCACGGCACGTCCACCATGGACACCCTGGTGTCCGTCGGCACCCTCGCGGCCCTGGGCTGGTCGCTGTACGCCCTGTTCCTCGGCACCGCCGGCGAGCCGGGCATGACGCACCCGTTCGAGCTCACCGTCGAGCGCAGCGACGGCGCCGGCAACATCTACCTCGAGGCGGCCGCCGGGGTCACGACGTTCATCCTCGCCGGGCGCTGGTTCGAGGCCCGCTCCAAGCGGCAGGCGGGGGCCGCGCTGCGCGCGCTGCTCGAGCTGGGCGCGCGCGAGGTGTCGATGCTCCGCGGCGACGGCACCGAGGTCCGGGTGCCCGTCGAGCAGCTCGCCGTGGGGACGAGGTTCGTCGTACGGCCCGGCGAGAAGGTCGCCACCGACGGCGAGGTCGAGCAGGGCAGCTCGGCAGTCGACCGGTCGATGCTCACCGGCGAGTCGGTGCCCGTCGAGGTCGGGCCGGGCGACCAGGTGGTCGGTGCCACCGTGAACGCCGGGGGCCGGCTCGTGGTCCGGGCGACGAGGATCGGCAGCGACACCCAGCTCGCCCAGATGGCCCGGCTCGTCGAGGACGCCCAGAACGGCAAGGCCGAGGTGCAGCGGCTCGCCGACCGGGTCTCGGGGGTGTTCGTGCCGGTCGTGATCGGCCTCGCGGTGGCCACCCTCGGCTTCTGGCTGGGCGCGGGGGTCGGGACGTCGGCGGCGTTCACCGCCGCGGTGGCGGTGCTGATCATCGCGTGCCCGTGCGCGCTCGGGCTGGCCACGCCGACCGCGCTCATGGTCGGCACCGGCCGCGGCGCCCAGCTCGGCATCCTGATCAAGGGCCCCGAGGTGCTCGAGTCGACCCGGCGGGTCGACACCGTGGTGCTCGACAAGACCGGCACGGTGACCACGGGTGAGATGACGCTGGTCGACGTGGCCGCCGCCGAGGGCGAGGACGCCGACGAGGTGCTCCGGACCGCGGGTGCCCTCGAGGACGCCTCCGAGCACCCCATCGCCCGGGCCGTCGCCGCCGGCGCGCGGGAACGGCTGGGCGGGCTGCCGCCGGTGGAGGGCTTCCTGGCCGAGCCGGGGCACGGCGTACGGGGTCGGGTCGGAGGCCGCGAGGTGACCGTGGGCCGCCCGGCGGGCGTGGTCGACCGCGCCGCCGCGAACACCGTCGTCGAGGTCGCGTGGGACGGTCGGGTCCGCGGCTGGGTCTCCGTGGCGGACGCCGTGAAGCCGACCTCGGCCGAGGCGGTCCGGATGCTGCGCGACCTCGGACTGCGGCCGGTGCTGCTGACCGGCGACCACGCGGTGGTCGCGCGGGCCGTCGCCGACGAGGTCGGGATCGACCCCGACCAGGTCTTCGCCGACGTGCTGCCCGCCGACAAGGTCGACGTGGTCAAGCGGCTGCAGGACCAGGGCCGGGTCGTCGCCATGGTCGGCGACGGCGTCAACGACGCCGCCGCGCTCGCGCAGGCCGACCTCGGCCTGGCGATGGGCACCGGTACCGACGTCGCCATCGAGGCCGGCGACCTGACGCTGGTGCGCGGCGACCTGCGGGTGGCGGCCGACGCCATCCGCCTGTCGCGGCGCACCCTGACCACGATCAAGGGCAACCTCTTCTGGGCGTTCTCCTACAACGTCGCGGCGCTCCCGCTGGCGGCGGCCGGGCTGCTCAACCCGATGATCGCCGGCGCCGCCATGGCCGCCAGCTCGGTGTTCGTGGTCGCCAACAGCCTCAGGCTGCGTCGGTTCCGCCCACTCGTCGGCGACGCCGCCTGACCAGGGCGGCCGCCGCGACCCCCACCGCGACCGCTGCGGCGAGCACCACCCAGCCCAGGGTGTAGTCACGGTCGAGCAGGGTGGGGTTGCCGGGCGACCTGCCGAAGCCACCGAGCACCGGGACGACGGCCAGCGTCACCGACCCGAGCACCAGCAGCCCGACCGCGAGCGGGGCCCGGACGACCGGCGGCGCGAACCGGACGAGCGCGACACCGACGAGCAGCACGAGGGGCACCAGCACGAAGTCGTGCAGCAGCACCCCGGCCACGAACCAGGTCGCGACCTCGGGCACGTCGCCTTCGCCGAGCAGCAGCCAGGCGCCGTACGCCGAGACGGCGGCACCGACCACTACGAGGGCCACGCGCGCGGCCGTCACGTCGCCACCTCCAGGGAGGTGACCCACTTGGTCTGCAGCACGCCCGGCCGGTTCGGGGCGATGACGCGGCACGGGTAGCCGTGGTCGAGGTCGAGCGGCTCGCCGGACAGCGCCAGGGCCAGCAGGGTCCGCGGGTCGTCGGCGAAGTTGCCCGGGAGGGTGCTGCGGGCGAAGGCGTAACGCGTCTGCAGCGAGGACACTGCCACGTCCGAGCCGGCCGGCGCGTCGACCAGGTCGAGCAGGTCGCGCATCCGGACCCCGGTCCAGCGGCCGCTGGCCGACCAGCCCTCCACGCACGCGATGGGCAGCTCCTCGGTGTGCTGGGGCATCGCCGCCAGGTCGTCGCGGGACAGTGCGACGGAGCGGTCACCGTGAACCACGGTGAGCCGGAAGTCGGCACCGGTCACGCCGTCGTCGACGCCGGCCTCGGCGGCCGTGCGGTTGACGGGCAGTCCCTGTGACCCGTCCCCGGTGGTGACGCCGAACACCGACACCTGCCGCAGCCACGGGACCGCGCCGCCGGCCGTGCCGAGCACGGCCACGGCCGAGGCGCCGTACGCCGCCCTCAGCAGGCCGCGGCGGGACAGGCCGACCGGCCCGCGCTCGTCCAGCGTCCCTGCGAGGCCGTCCCGGATCGCGGCCGCCTTGATGCCGAGGTGGGCGACCAGGGCGCCGATGGCGACCCAGGCGACCGCGTAGTGGGTGGGCCGGAAGGAGAACGACCACGGGTACCACTGCGTGGCGTTGGCGAGACCGGTGACGAGCAGGAAGATCCCCGACGCCACGAGCACACCGACCGAGACCCGGTCGACCACCTCGAGGGCCAGGGCGCGCGCCTCGCGCGGCGGCCGCCGGAACAGCCGCGGGTAGACGCTCCACAGCTTCACCAGCAGCAGGGGCACCGCCGCGGTCCCGCTGACGACGTGCAGCCCCTGGGTCACCCGGTAGCCCCACGAGGGCGAGGTCGGGAACGGCACGGGGGGCACCGGGAGCTGCGCCCAGTGGCTGATCACCCCGGTGAGGAAGGCGGTGCCGAAGCAGATCCCCAGCCACCGTCCGACCCGGGCACTCACCGCCGGGTCGTGGAGGGCGCTGGAGAAGCGGCTCATCGCGCCCGTTCCAGCACCGCCACGGAGCGCGAGCCGCGGGAGGTCAGCTCGCGGACGGCCAGGCCGGCGGCGGCAGCGAGCCGCGCGACCGCGTCCGAGCCCACGACGGCCCACGGGAAGGGCGCGCTCAGCTCCTCGCCGCAGAGCAGCTGCAGGTCGAGGGTCTGCAGGGGAACGCCCGCGCCCGCCACGTCGGCGACGACCTGCCCGCCGCCGGTCAGCAGCTCGGCGAGGCGCCGGAGCAGCGCGGCCGGGTCGCCCCCGATGCCGATGTTGCCGTCGGCGAGCAGCGCGGTGTCCCAGAGCCCCTCGGCCGGGAGCGGGTCGAACACGTCGCGCCGCTGGGCCGCTGCCCCGCGGTCCTGGGTGAGGGCCACGGCGTGCGGCACGATGTCGATCCCGAGCGACGGGTGCCCGAGCTGGGCCAGGCGGGCGCTCATCCGGCCCGGTCCGCAGCCCACGTCGAGCACGGCACCCCGGCAGCGGGTGAGCAGGTCGTCGTCGTCGTCGGTCGTCGCGCCGGCCCAGCGGTCGAGCGGGAGGGTGACGGGGCGGTCGGCGAGGCCGAGCACCTGGCAGGGCTGGCCCCCGAAGCCGCGCTCCAGCAGGGTGGCGACGCCCGGCGGGGCGACCAGCTCGGCGGTCATCGGGCCGCCTCTCGGTCCGAGCGGCGCGTCCACTCCCGCGCGAACCGGGACGCGGGGGCGGCGGCCGCCACCTCGCCGGCGTCCTCGGCCGTGTCGACGTCGGTGAGATCGGGAGCGTCGGTGACCCGCAGGCCGGTCGCCTCGAGGGCCGCCCGCGTGTCGGCGTACGTCGTGGGCGTGGACATCGGCACCTCGCCGAGCACGGCGGCCCGGGCCGGGTCGCGGAGCGCGAGCGCCCACCAGCCGCCGTCGGTGGCGGGGCCGAGCACGGCGTCGTGGTCGTCGAGGCCGGCGAGCACCTCGTGGAGCAGGCCGGCGGTCAGCTGGGGGGTGTCCATCCCGACCTGCACGACCGGGCCTGGGCCGAGCTCGGCGTGGGCGTCGGCGAGCCGCCGGCCGAGGTCGCCCTCGCCCTGGCGACGGACCGTCCACCCGGCGAGCGCGTCGCGCAGCTCCTCGGACTGCACACCGTCGGCCAGGTCGCCGTCGAGGGCCAGGTGGCACCCCTGCGCCCCCACGGTCGACGTCGCGGCCTCCAGGACGTCGAGCAGGGAGGCCGCCGCCAGCGCGGCCGCCCGGTGGTCCCCGACCTCGGCGCCGAGGCGGGTCTTGGACCGGCCGGGCACCGGGGCCTTGGCGACGACGAGGACCCGTTCCGTGGTCGAGGGAGTCGGGGGAGTCACCGCAGCACCTCCGCGAAGTCACGGGCGGCCCGCAGCGTGCCGAGGACGGACCCGGACACCTTGCTGCGGGTGCCGGCGGCGCGGGGGTGGTAGGCGACGTCCCGCTCCTGCACCCGCCAGCCGGCGTCGGTGACGCGGCGCAGCAGCTCGACCGGGTAGCCGAACCGTCGGTCCTCGACGCCCAGGTCGAGGAGCGCCTGCCGACGGCAGACCCGGAGGGGGGCGATGTCGTGCGGGGTCATGCCGGTCCGGTGGCGCAGCCAGCGGACGACCAGCGCGTTGCCCGCGCGTGCGTGCCACGGCCACACCCCGCGGCGGACCGGACGGCGGCGGCCGACGGCCAGGTCCGCGCGGCCCGCCTGCACGAGGTCGAGCAACGGGACCAGGTCGGCGGGGTCGAAGGACCCGTCCCCGTCCATGACGGCGACGTGGTCACGGGTCGCCGCGACGACGCCGGCGTGGACCGCGGCACCGTAGCCGGGCGTCGGCTCGGGGACGACCGTGGCGCCGAGCCGGGCCGCCACGTCGGCGGTCCCGTCGCGCGAGCCGTTGTCGACGACGATCACGTGGAACCTCCCGGGGACGCGGGCGAGCAGCGTCGGCAGTGCGCCGGCCTCGTCGCGACAGGGCAGCACCAGGTCGCAGTCCGGCTCACACTGAGAGGGTTCGGAGCCGACCGGATGACCGGATGGGTCGTCGTCCGCGGCGTCGTCCATGAGGGGCATGCTTGCGAATCTGACAGGCGTCGCCAAGGGCGGAAATGGGGACTGGTCCCCATTCACAAGTCGGGGCCCGGTCGTAGGGTCGCCGCATGCGGACCGGCCCTGCGCGACCCGTCGTCGTGGGGCTGGCCGTCTGGGCCGTGCTCGTCGCTGTGGCGACCGCCTACCCGCTGCTGACGGGCTGGGACGTGCGCACCGCGCTCGACCCGGTCCTGCCGGTGCCTCCGCTGCACGCGCAGTGGCTGCCGAGGGTGGGCCCGGCGACGGTCGTCGCGCTGCTGCTGGCGGCCGCGGCGCTCCGCTGGGCCGTGCCGCTCGCCGACCGGCTGCCCTGGCGACGGCTCGTGGTCGCGGCGTACGGCGCGGGCCTGGTCTGGGCGCTCGCCCTGGCGTTCGTCGACGGCCCGGAGGGCGGGCTGCGGGCGCTCGGGTTCGGGTCGGAGTACCTGCCGACGGCCCGGGAGACCGACGACGTGACGGCGATGGTCCGTGAGTACGTGGACCGGATCCCCTACTCCCACCCGGACAACTGGCCGATCCACGTGGCCGGTCACCCGCCTGCGGCGGTGCTGTTCTACGTCGCGCTCGTCCGGGTCGGGCTGGGCGGCACCGTGGCCGCCGGCGTGGTGACCGTCGCGCTCGCGGCGTCGATCGCGCCGGCCGTGCTGGTCGCCGTCCGGCGTCTGGGCGCCGAGGACGCCGCCCGCCGGGCCGCTCCGTTCCTGGTGCTGAGCCCCCCGGTGATCTGGTACGCCGTGTCGGCCGACGCGATGTTCGCGGCCGTCGCCGCGTGGGGACTGGCGGCCCTGGCAGCGGCCGCGACCGCGACCCGGACGCCGGCCCTCGTCGGCTGGTCGGTCGTCGCCGGGCTGCTGCTCGGCACCTGCGTGATGCTGTCCTACGGCCTGCCGCTGCTGGGCCCGCTCGCGGTCGCCGTGCTCCTCCTGGCGCGCTCGTGGCGTCCGCTGCCGATCGTCGGGGGCGTCGCGCTGCTGGTGGTGCTCGGCTTCGCCTGGTGGGGATTCGCGTGGTGGGAGGCGTTCCCGGTGCTGCGCGAGCGCTACCTCGACGGGATCGCCGAGGAGCGGCCGGCGTCGTACTGGATCTGGGGCAACCTGGCCGCCCTCGCCGTCGCCTGCGGCCCGGCCCTCGGGGCCGGGACCGGCATGCTCGTGGCGCTGGGTCGACGGGCCGCGCGGGTGCCCGCCGGGCTGGCCACCGCGGCGTGGCTGGCGCTCCTGGTCGCCGACCTGTCGGGGATGAGCAAGGCCGAGGTCGAGCGGATCTGGCTCCCCTGGATGCCGTGGCTGCTGCTGGTCACCGCGCTCGTCCCCGAACGCTGGCGCCGCCCCCTCCTCGCCGCCCAGCTGGCCACCGCCCTGCTGCTCCAGCACCTCCTCAACACGACCTGGTGAGGGGGTAGTCCAGTGGAAAGTGGCCCTCAGGGAGGAGTCAACGGGGGCCGTTTGTCACTGGACTACCGCACATCTCAGCCGCGGAGGGGGGCGGTGGCGAACCGGGTCAGCCCCTCGGCGGGGGCGACCCGGGCGGTGAAGCCGAGCTCGGCCGCCGCGCGGGCCGGCGAGGCGACCACGTGGCGTACGTCGCCGGGCCGGAACTCCCCGGTGACGACGGGCTCGAGCCCGGACCCGGACGCCGCGGCCAGCTCCCGGGCGACGTCGAGGATCGTCACCGGCGACCCCGAGCACACGTTGTAGGCGTCGAACCGACCGGCCGGCCCGTCCACGACCGCGTCGAGGGCCGCCAGGTTGGCGGCGGCGACGTCGGACACCTGCACGAAGTCGCGCACCTGGCCGCCGTCCTCGAAGACCCGCGGCGGCTCGCCGCGCTCGAGGGAGGAGCGGAAGATCGCGGCCACGCCCGAGTAGGGCGTGTCCCGCGGCATCCCCGGCCCGTACACGTTGTGGTAGCGCAGCGCCACCGCCGACGCCGGTGCCTGCCGCACCCACGCGGCGGCGTAGTGCTCCTGCGCCACCTTGCTGGCGGCGTACGACGAGCGCGGGTCGAGCCGCGCGTCCTCGTCGACGAGCGCCCACGCCAGCGGCGCGCCGCACACGGGGCAGGCCACCTCGAAGCGGCCCGCCTCGAGCGCGCCGACGTCCCGCGGCCGCGCCGGCTGGTTGCCGTGGTCGGGGCACCGGTAGCGACCTTCGCCGTAGACCACCATCGACGACGCCAGCACCAGCCGGTCGACGCCGCCCTCGTGCATCGCCGCGAGCAGGGTGGCCGTCCCGAGGTCGTTGTGGCCGGCGTACGCCGGGATGTCGGCCACCGTCACCCCGGCCCCGACCACCGCGGCCTGGTGGCACACCACGTCGACCCCGCGCAGCAGGTCGACCCAGTCCCCCGCCTCGCGCACGTCGAGCGCGTGCACGCCCGCCGGGGGCGCCGTGCCGCCGTGGGCCTCGGGGAGCATGACGTCGACCGGGACCACCTCGTGGCCCGCCTCGGCGAGGACGGTCGCGACCGCGGACCCGATGAAGCCGGCGGCGCCCGTGAGCAGCACCCTCATCGGTCGAGGTAGGTGAGGTCGAGGTCGTCGGCCCAGGTGCGGCACGTGCAGCCCTCGGGAGACGGCGCGGCGGCCACCGCCGACTCCAGCACCGGCCGGAGCCGGTCGAGGCTCCGCGCGAAGAGGGCGAACACCTCGGCCTGCCCGACGCCCTCGCCCGACTCGACCCCGGCGTCCATGTCGGTGACGACGGCGATCGCGGCGTAGCAGAGCCGCAGCTCGCGGGCGAGCGCCGCCTCGGGGGCGCCGGTCATGTTCACCAGGTCCCAGCCCTCGGCGGCGTAGTGCTGCGACTCGGCGCGGGTCGAGAACCGCGGTCCCTCCACGACGACCATGGTGGCGCCGGTCCGGACGTCGTCGATTTCGTCGATCGCGGCGAGCAGCCGCGGGCAGTAGGGGTCGGCGAACGGCAGGTGCACCGCACCGGTCTCGACGTAGCTCCCGACCCGGCGGAAGGTCCGGTCGACCAGCTGGTCCGGCGCGACGAGGTCGCCCGGCGCCACGGTGTCGCGCAGTCCCCCGACGGCGCAGGGGGCGAGCACCTGGCGGACGCCGGCGGCGTGCAGCGCCCAGAGGTTGGCGCGATAGTTGATCGCGTGCGGCGGGAACCGGTGCCCCTCCCCGTGCCGGGGCAGGAACGCCACGCGGCGGCCGCCGAAGTCGCCGACGGTCAACGGCGCCGCCGGGTCGCCGTACGGCGTGGTCACCGTGTGCTCCTCGGCGTCGTCGAGCAGGGAGTAGAGCCCCGAGCCCCCGATGACACCGATGTCGGCGAGCGGTTCCGTGGGAGTCGCCATGCCGGCGAGCCTAGCCACGCCCGGGGCTAGGGTTCCGGCCATGGTCGACCACGTCGAGCCCGGGGACGGGCGGGAGATCGCGACCCGCCTGGCGTCCCGGCTCGAGGAGCCCCTCGGCGTCTTCGCGGCGCCGGGACGGGTCAACCTGATCGGCGAGCACACCGACTACAACGCCGGCCTGTGCCTGCCGATCGCCCTCCCGCACGCGACCTACACCGCCGTGGCCCGGCGGGCCGACGACCGGATCACCGTCGCCAGCGCGCAGCAGGACGACCGGTTCGAGGCCGCGCTCGGCGAGGTCTCGCCCGGCGCGGTCGACGGGTGGGCGGCGTACGTCGCCGGCGTGGCGTGGGCGCTGCGCGAGGCGGGTCACGAGCTCCCCGGGATGGACCTGGTCGTCGACGGCCGGGTGCCGCTCGGCTCCGGGCTGTCCAGCTCGGCCGCGCTGCTCTGCTCGGCGGCCTTGGCCATGTGCGCGGCTGCCGGCGTCGACCCCGACCGGCGGGAGCTGGTGACGGCGACGATGCGGGCGGAGTCGGAGGTCGCCGGCGCGCCGACGGGCGGGCTGGACCAGACGGCCGCGCTGCTCGGCGAGGCCGGGCAGGCGCTGCTGATCGACTTCCGCGACCACACGACCAGGAGCGTGCCGTGGCGGCCGGCCGACGCGGGGCTGGAGCTGCTCGTCGTGGACACCCGGGCCAGCCATGCCCACTCCGACGGCGGCTACGGCTCCCGGCGCGAGGAGTGCGAGACCGCGGCCCGGCGGCTCGGCGTGGCCAGCCTGCGCGAGGCGGACCACGACGACCTGGGCCGGCTCGACGACGGCGTGCTGCGCCGGCGGGTCCGCCACGTCGTGACCGAGGTCGCGCGGGTGTCCGCGACCGTCGACGCCCTCGCGGGGGACGACTGGCGGCGGGTCGGCGAGCTGTTCACGGCCTCTCACGCCTCGATGCGCGACGACTTCGAGATCTCGTGCGCCGAGCTCGACGTGGTGGTCGAGACGGCGCTCGGCCACGGCGCGCTCGGGGCCCGGATGACCGGCGGCGGCTTCGGCGGCTCGGCGATCGCCCTGGTCCCGACCGACCGCACGGAGGACGTCGCCGGGCGGGTGGCGGACGCGTTCGCCGACCGTGGCTGGGGTGCACCGGGGCTGCTGCCGGCCCCGGCCTCGCCGGGCGCCCGACGGGTCGGGTGACGCCCGGTCGCCGACCACCGGCCTGCCAGACTGTCGGGCATGACCACGACTCTCGGGGACTTCTCCGCGACCACCATCGACGGCCAGGACACCTCCCTCTCGACGTACGAGGGCCAGGTCGTGCTCGTGGTCAACACCGCCTCCCAGTGCGGGTTCACCCCTCAGTACGCAGGGCTGCAGGAGCTGCACGACACCTACGGGGAGCGCGGCTTCACCGTGCTCGGCTTCCCGTGCGACCAGTTCGGCAACCAGGAGCCCGGCGACGAGGACGAGATCGCCTCGTTCTGCGAGCGCACCTTCGGCGTCAGCTTCCCGATGTTCGCGAAGGTCGACGTCAACGGCGACGAGGCTCACCCGCTCTTCGCGTGGCTGCGTGAGGAGAAGTCCGGGCTGCTGCCGGGCGACGCCATCAAGTGGAACTTCACCAAGTTCCTCGTCGGCCGCGACGGCCGGGTGGTGAAGCGGTTCGCCCCGACCACCGAGCCGGCCAAGCTCGGCGACAAGATCGAGGCCGAGCTCTGATCGGTGCGGCCCAGTCCGTGGCGGCGGACTTGTGCTGAGGAGCAGGGGAGCGCAGCCGATGAGCAGTGGGCCGGTGGCATCCTGACCGCATGCAGCCCGCCCATGTGTGGATCCGGTCCGAGTCCCGCGGCACCGAGCGGCGTGCGGCCGTGGTACCTGCTGATGTCCCGTTGCTGCTGGACGCCGGGTTCGAGGTGACCGTCGAGGAGTCCCTCCAACGCGTCTTCGCCGACGAGGAGTACGCCGCGGCCGGGGCGGCCGTCGTGGGCGAGGGCACCTGGACCGACGCACCCCACGACGCCTACGTCCTCGGGATCAAGGAGCTCCCCGCCGAGCCGGCCTCGCTGCGCCACCAGCACATCTACTTCGCCCACGCGTTCAAGGGCCAGGGGGACGCCCGGCACACCCTGGAGCGATTCCGCCGCGGCCGAGGTCGGTTGCTCGATCTCGAGTACCTCACCGACCAGGACGGCCGGCGGGTGGCCGCGTTCGGCTACTGGGCGGGCTACGTGGGCGCCGCCCTCGGCCTGCTGCACCTGACGCACTCGCTGGCCGCACCGCTCGCCCCGGTCACCAAGCACGAGCTCGACGCGGAGCTGGAACAGGCCGGGAAGGCCGGTGCCGACCAGGTACTGGCGCTGGTCACGGGGGCGCGCGGCCGGTCCGGTCGCGGTGCCCAGCGGGCGTTGATGACGGCCGGGGTCCCGATCACCCGGTGGGATCGCCAGGAGACGCGGGACCTGCACAAGCAGGCGCTCCTCGGCCATGACCTGCTGGTGAACTGCGTGGTCACGCAGACCCCGACGACACCGTTCGTGGAGCGGGCGGACCTCGACCACGAGCGCCGCCTGCGCGTGCTCGCGGACGTGACCTGTGACCTCACCGGTCCCCACAACATGCTCCCGGTGAACACCGAGACCACCACCTGGCAGGACCCGGTCCGACGGCTGCACAGCGGCAGCCCGAGCGCCGGCATCGCGCCGCTGGACGTCATCGCCATCGACAACCTGCCCTCGCTGCTGCCGCGGGAGGCCAGCGAGGGGTTCAGCGCCGACCTGACCCCACACCTGCTCGCGCTGGGTGCCGAGGGTGGGCCGTCGGGGCCGTGGCGGGCAGCGGCTCGTGCCTTCGACCAGGCGATCGGGGAGCTCGAGGCAGCGGAACGCCCCTAGGTTCCTCAGGCGAGGAGACTGTGCTCGACGGGTGACCTCGACAGGACCGCGAGCCGTCGTCCACCGCTAGACGACGCCGTACTTCGCGCGCACCCGCTCCGGCACCAGGTCGAGGTAGCGGTCGGGGTGCCGCTTGATGTGGTCGGCGATGAAGGGGCAGGACGGGTACACGTCGAGCCCGGCCTCACGCGCCGCGTCGAGCACCGCGGACGCCAGCTGGGACCCGATGCCCTGGCCCTCGTAGGCGTCGTCGACCTCGGTGTGGGTGAAGGTGATCCGGCCCTCGCGCAACCGGTAGTCCGAGAAGCCGGCGACCTGGTCGTCGACCAGGGCCTCGTAGCGGTGCTGGTCGACGTTGTCCCGGATCGTGACGCTCATGCCCGCACGCTACTGACTTGCCGGTAACGCGCCCGGCGCGGAAGGGTGGCGCCATGGCGGCCACCACCTCGTCGTACTCGATCACCATGCGGTTGCACACGCACCCCGACCACGGGGTCGTGGGCTCGGTCGCCACCGCCATCTCCCAGGTGGGCGGGATCGTCACCGCCATCGACGTGGCCGACTCCCGCCACGACCGGCTGGTCCTCGACGTCACCTGCTCGGCCAGCGACGCCGACCACGCCGAGCAGCTGGTCGCCGCCGCCGACGAGGTCAGTGGGGTCGAGGTCCACAAGGTCAGCGACCGGACCTTCCTGCTCCACATCGGCGGCAAGATCGAGGTCACCTCGAAGGTGCCGCTCAAGAACCGCGACGACCTGTCGATGGCCTACACCCCCGGCGTGGGCCGGGTCAGCGCCGCGCTCGCCCACAACCCCGACGACGTCTCGCGGCTGACGGTCAAGGGCAACAGCGTGGCCGTCGTGACCGACGGCTCCGCGGTGCTGGGCCTCGGCAACATCGGACCCGGCGCGGCCCTCCCGGTGATGGAGGGCAAGGCGGCGCTGTTCAAGCGGTTCGCCGACATCGACGCGTGGCCGATCTGCCTGGCGAGCCAGGACGTCGACGAGATCGTCAAGGCGGTCGAGATGATCGCGCCGGGCTTCGGCGGCATCAACCTCGAGGACATCGCGGCGCCGCGCTGCTTCGAGGTCGAGCGCCGGCTGCGGGAGAGCCTCGACATCCCCGTCTTCCACGACGACCAGCACGGTACGGCGATCGTGGTCGTGGCCGCGCTCACCAACGCGCTGCGGGTCGTCGGCAAGCAGATGACCGACGTCCGGGTCGTGGTCTCGGGCGGCGGGGCGGCCGGCACCGCGATCGTGACGCTGCTGCTCGCCGCGGGCGTGAGCGACGTCGTGGTCGTCGACCGGGAGGGGGCGATCTGCGCCGGTGACGCCGGGCTCTCGGAGGCGCACCGGCTGCTCTCGGAGCAGACCAACCCGCGTCGCGTCCGCGGCGACCTGCGCACGGTGCTCAGCGGCGCCGACGTCTTCATCGGCGTGAGCGCGCCGCGGATCCTGCAGCCGGAGTGGATCAAGGACATGGCCGAGGACCCCGTCGTCTTCGCGCTGGCCAACCCCGACCCGGAGGTCGACCCGGCCGAGGCCGAGAAGTACGCCGCCGTGGTGGCCAGCGGCCGCTCCGACTACCCCAACCAGATCAACAACGTGCTGGCCTTCCCCGGCGTCTTCCGCGGTCTGCTCGACGCCCGCGCCTCCGACATCACCGTGGACATGCTGCTGCGGGCGGCGAAGGCGATCGCCTCGACGATCCACGACGACGAGGTCAACCCGAACTTCATCATCCCGACGGTCTTCAACACCGAGGTGCCGAAGGCGGTCGCCCGGGCGATCCGCGGCGTCGATCACGACTGACGTCGGTCACGACCAGGGGGTGCGTACCCGCCCGACCGGCACGCCGTCCACCTCGACGTCGAGGCGCTCCTGGTAGAACGCGACGCAGCCGATGACGTCGCGCGCGTCGTCCAGCGGCTGCTCGTAGCACCAGGCGATGTCGCGCAGCAGTGACGCACCGACGTCAACGCTGAAGTGGGTCGCGTGGCCCTTGTAGGCGCAGGTCGTCCGCTGCTCGCCGGGGAGCAGGTCGGCCACGACGTCCTCGCGGGGCAGGTACCAGCGGACCAGCGGGAAGGTCGCCTCGAACAGCGCCCACGGACGCCCGCTCTCGGCGAGGAGCGTGCCCTCGTGGGAGATCCGGACCCGGCGCGAGGAGCGGCGTACGTCGATCCGGTGGAAGGGGTCGCGTGGGTGGCCGACCAGCGGCTCGTCCTCCTCCCACCAGTCGAAGTCGTCGAAGTCGAGGACCACGAGGTCGGGCAGGTCACGCGGCCGGAAGCCGGCGCCGGTGCGACCGTCCGCGTGCAGGTCCACGGTCTCGCCGTCGGTGCTGTGCACGGCGAACGGGACGCTCGGGTCGAGCAGCGGTGGCCCGTCGCCGAACCCGATCTCCCGGTACTCCGGCGGGGGACCGGCCTCGGTGGCCTCGAGCCCGACCCGGAGGTCGGCAACGGGGACGGCGTACGACGGGACGACCCGCATCGGCTCCATCACGAGCACCGGCCGGTGGGTCACGGCGACCAGCTCCGAGCCGAGCCGGACCGTGAGCTGCTTGGGCACCGGCTGGGTGCGCAGCTCGGGCAGCAGCCGGAGCATCTCGCGGGACAGGTCGACGGCCATGGCGCCACTGTGCTCCGACCGGCGCGGTCTGCCAACGCCGATCGAGTGCCGGACCGTGGTCGCGGCAGTTGACATCTGGCGCCCTCTTGTCAAACGAGTTGACAAATCCTATCGTCGTGTAAACCGACGACGGAGGTGTCCGGATGTCCGAGCAGATCGCCCGCAGCACGATCCACGCAGGCTCGACGGCAGAGTGGCGGGACCGCAAGCGGCACCTCTGGCTGATCGGGCTGGTGGTCCCGAGCCTGGCCTTCGTGGGGTACGCCGGCTGGCGGCTGACCGACCACGGCGCGTGGTTCTGGGTCGGCCCGTTCGTGATCCTCGTCGTCGTCCCGGCGATCGACCTGATCGCCGGCCTCGACCGGTCGAACCCGCCCGACGACGTGATCGAGGCGCTGGAGAACGACCGGTACTACCGGTGGATCACCTACCTCTTCCTGCCGATCCAGTACGTCGGGTTCGTGGCCGCCTTCTCCCTGCTCGCCCAGGGCGACCCGTTCACCGGCGCCCAGCTGACCCCGTGGGACAAGATCGGGCTCGCGGTCTCGATCGGCTGCATCGGCGGCATCGGCATCAACACCGCCCACGAGCTCGGCCACAAGCGGGAGTCGCACGAGCGCTGGCTGTCCAAGATCGCGCTGGCCCAGGTGGCGTACGGGCACTTCTACATCGAGCACAACCGCGGCCACCACGTCCGCGTCGCGACCCCCGAGGACCCCGCGAGCGCGCGGCTGGGCGAGAACTTCTACCAGTTCTGGCCGCGTACCGTCCTCGGCTCCCTGCGCAGCGCCTGGCGGATCGAGAAGCGCCGGTACGCCCGCAGGAAGCGGCACCCGTTCCGGATCGGCAACGACGTCCTGAACGCGTGGCTGATGACCGCGGTGCTGTGGGGCGCGATGGTCGCGTGGCTCGGCGTCGGCGTGCTGCCGTTCCTCGTCGTGCAGGCGGTGGTCGGCTTCTCGCTGCTCGAGGTGGTCAACTACATGGAGCACTACGGGATGCTGCGCCAGAAGGTGGGCGTCGGCGAGCGGCAGCGCTACGAGAGGGTCGACCCGAGCCACAGCTGGAACTCCAACAACATCGCGACCAACGTGCTGCTCTACCACCTGCAGCGCCACAGCGACCACCACGCCAACCCCACCCGTCGCTACCAGGCGCTGCGGGACTTCGAGGAGAGCCCGGTGCTCCCGACCGGCTACGCCGGGATGATCGTGCTCGCGATCGTCCCGGCGATCTGGCGCCGGGTGATGGACCCGCGGGTGGTCGCCCACTTCGGCGGCGACGTCACCCGCGCCAACATCAGCCCGCACAAGCGGGACCGGCTCCTGGCGCGGTACGGCGCCGTCGACCACGCCGCCGACGTCGTGGCGGCGGACGTGGCCGGCGACGGGGCGGCCGAGGTGCTGGCCGCCCGCTGCCCGGGCTGCGGCTACACCTACGAGGTGCGGGCCGGCGACGAGCACGAGGGCTTCGCGGCCGGCACCGCCTGGACCGACGTCCCCGACGACTGGTGCTGCCCCGACTGCGGCGTCCGCGAGAAGGTCGACTTCCTCCCCGTCGAGCCGGTCGACGCCTGACCCACGTCAGAGGTCGCGGTGCACCTCGTGCGCGGTGGGGGTGTCCTCGCTGCGCCGCAGGTTGAGGATCGCGGCGACCAGGCCGCCCCAGATCACCAGCATCGCCACCAGCATCATCACGATCGCGCCACCGTCCATCTCAGGCTCCTTCCTTCGCCTGCTCGAGCGGGTTGGGTGGGTCGAGGGCCGTGCCGGGCCGCCACGACACCTGCGCGGCCAGGAAGCCGAAGACGATGACCGCGGCCGCCGCCGCCCAGCCGAAGGTGAGCAGCATCCACGTCGGGTAGCCCTCGTACGGCGTGCGGAGGTCGGCGAGGAAGCCGTCGATCAGCACGTAGCCGAGCGCCACCGGCGTGACCACGGACACCAGGACCCGCCACCACGTGCCGACGTGGACCGAGCCGTTGTGGTTGAGGTGGCCGGCCAGGGTCGGCAGCGCCCGGACGCCCCAGGCGAGGACGAGCATCGAGACCACCGCGACCAGCAGGATCCCGAACTGGTTGATGAAGTGGTCGACGATGTCGAGCACGTAGATGCCGCTGGTCGTGGAGAAGAAGGCCAGGCTGATCACGGTGCACGGCACGGTGACGACGAGTGCGGCGGCCACCCGTGACATCTCGAACTTGTCGCGGACCGCGGAGATCACGACCTCGATCACCGACACCAGCGACGTGATCCCGGCGAGCACCAGCGACCCGAAGAACAGCACGCCGATCAGGGCGCCGGCGGGGGCCTCCGAGATGATCGCCGGGAACGCGATGAACGCCAGGCCGATGCCGTCGCTGGCCACCTCCGAGACGGGGGCCCCCGAGGACTGCGCCATGAACCCGAGCGCGGCGAACACGCCGATCCCCGCCAGCAGCTCGAAGCCGCTGTTGGAGAACGCGACGACCGATCCCGAGCCCGTCATGTCGGTGTGGCGGTGGACGTACGACGCGTAGGTGATCATGATCCCGAAGCCGATCGACAACGAGAAGAAGATCTGGCCGAACGCGGCTCCCCACACCGACGGCTCGGCGAGGGCGCCCCAGTCAGGGGTGAACAGCGCCTCGAGCCCTTCGCCCGCGCCGTCCAGCAGCAGGGCCTGCACCACCAGGGCGGCGAAGGCGACGATCAGGACGGGGATGAAGACCACGGAGGTCGCGCCGATGCCGTTCTGCACGCCGGCGACCATGATCACGATCACCGCCAGCCAGACGATCACGAGCGGCCACAGGACCCCGGGCACCAGGTCGGTCTGCACACCGGGTTCGCCGGCCTGCAGGAAGTCGCCGAAGAAGAAGCCCTCCGGGTCCGACCCCCACGCCTTGCCGAACGAGAAGAACGTGTAGCGGACCGCCCACGCGATCACGGCGGCGTAGTAGACCGCGATCATGAAGCAGATGCCGACCTGCCACCAGCCGAGCCCCTCCGTGCCGCGGCTCAGCCTGGCGAACGACAGCGGGGCCGATCCCCGGTTGCGGTGGCCGAGGGCGTAGTCGAGGAACAGGAACGGGATTCCTGCGGTCAGCAGCGCGACCAGGTAGGGGATGATGAACGCGCCGCCGCCGTTCTCGTAGGCGACGTACGGGAAACGCCAGATGTTGCCGAGCCCGACAGCGGACCCGATCGCGGCGAGGATGAAGACCCGTCGCGACGAGAACATGCCCCGGGTCTTGGCCTCTTCGAGAGTGTCCTGCTCGCTCATGCCCCTCTCCTTCCCTGGCCGACTCCTCAGCGTAGCCACCCGGACCGGGTGGGCGCCGTAGGCTGGCGCCGTGACGGCGACGACCACCACCGGGACCCTGCGTGAGCGGATCGTCGCCGCGGCCGTCGACACCACGCTCGCCGACGGCTGGTCGCAGGTGACGATGGCGCGGCTCGCCGGCGTGGTGGGGGTCAGCCGGCAGACGGTCTACAACGAGGTGGGGGGCAAGCCCGCCCTCGCCGAGGCGATGATCCTCGCCGAGCTCGACCGGTTCCTCTCGATCGTCACCGACGCGTTCGACACCCACCCGACCGACCTGGTCGCCGCCATCGAGCAGGCGACGGCCGGCGTGCTCCGGCTCGCACGCGGCAACGACCTGCTCAAGGCGGTGGTCAGCGCGACCCACGGTGCCGACACCGAGCTGCTCCCGCTGCTGACCACCCACGCCGAGTCGCTCCTCGAGTCCGCCAAGCTGGTGGTGGCCGAGCGGGTGCGGACCTACGACGTGCCCCTCGACGAGCACCTCGACCCGGCCATCGACATGGTGGTGCGCGTCGTCCTCAGCCACGTCATGCAGCCCTCGGGCCCGCCGGAGGAGACGGCGGCCGACCTGGCCTGGATCGCCTCGAGGGTGCTGCGCGGCTGACCGGCGCTCCTCACCGGCCGGCTCGCTCCCGCGCCAGCTCCACCGCCTCCCGGAAGGCCCGCAGCACGTACGGCGGCACGGCGAGCCCGCGGCCGGCCGCCCCCAGCAGGTCGGTCTCCACCCTCGCCACCATGGTCGCGAAGCGGTCGAGGTCGCGGTCGATGCCGAGGGTGGTCATCACCTCGCCGAAGTCGGCCAGCTGGTCGGCGTCGTTGACGCCGACGGGTCCGAACGACAGGGCCCGGAGCCGGCGTACGAGCCACAGCTGCCAGGCCGCGAGCTGTCCGGCGAGGCCCCGCGCCGACATCACGTAGAACGCGTGGTGACCGGGCTCCTGCGCGCGGATCGGGGCGACCACGGTCTCGGCCACGGCGTGCTCGCCCAGCTCGTGGAGCCCGTCGTGCAGCAGGCCGTAGGCGAGCACCGCCGAGCGTTCCGTGGCCTGCCCGGTGAGGTAGTAGAGCATCCTGGAGACGTCCTGGACGGCGGGGATCCGCCCGAGCGCACCGAGGAGCCGCAACCTGGCCGAGACCGTGGTCAGGTCGGTCTCCGCGGGCGGGCGCCCGAGCTCGACCTGCAGCCGGTCCAGGATCTGGCCGTGCCGGACCTCCTGGGGCTGCCACACGTCGGCGTAGAAGTGTCGGTCGACCTCGGGCGGGTCGGGCAGCATCGTGGTCAGCTCGAGCACGTTGCGGTCCACCTCGAGCTCGACCCGGGCCATGTAGTCCAGGACGTGCCCGAAGCGGTCGTTCGTGGCGGCCGGGTCGACGAGGGTGAGGTCGACCGACGCGAGCTCGATCGGCGGATGCTGCTCGCCCAGCCGGTCGACGTGCGCGACCAGGCGGTGCTCGTTCGAGCGCGGCCTGGACACACAGGGAGCCTACGCTGCGCGTGTGGACGGTACGTCGCTGTCGCAGGTGCGGATGGGGACTCGGGCCGGGCGGGCGGTCATCGCCGCCGCCACCCTCGGGTCCGGCCTCACGTTGCTCGACGGCACCGTCGTCAACGTCGCGCTCCGCATCATCGGCACCGACCTCGGCGCCGACCTCGCGCAGCTGCAGTGGATCAGCAACGGGTACCTGCTCTCACTGACCTCGCTGATCCTCCTCGGCGGCTCGCTGGGTGACCACTTCGGTCGCCGACGGGTGTTCCTGATCGGCACCGTGTGGTTCGCGGTCGCCTCGTTGCTGTGCGGTCTGGCGCCCACCCCCGAGGCCCTCATCGCCGCCCGGATCCTGCAGGGGATCGGAGGTGGGCTGCTCACGCCCGGCAGCCTGGCGATCATCCAGTCCGTGTTCGTCCGTGAGGACCGGCCACCGGCGATCGGGGCCTGGTCCGGGCTCGGCGGCATCGCCGCCGCCGTCGGGCCGTTCGTCGGCGGGGGGATCCTCGAGGTCGCCTCCTGGCGGTGGATCTTCCTCATCAACCTCCCGCTGGCCCTGCTGACCGTGTGGATCGCCCTGCGCTACGTGCCGGAGACCCACGACCCGACGGCGACCCGGCACTTCGACATCCCCGGCGCCACGCTGACGATGCTGGCGCTCGCCGGCCTGACCTACGGGCTGATCGAGGTGGGGAGCGCCGTCGCCCTCGTGGCGGGCCTCCTCGGCGTGGCCGCCGGGGTGGCGTGGGTGCGCGTGGAGCGGAGGGCGCGCGAGCCGATGCTGCCCCTCGGCATGTTCCGCAACCGGACCTTCTCCGCGGCCAACGCGATGACGCTGCTCGTGTACGCCGCGCTGGGCGCGGTGCTGTTCTTCCTCGTGCTGCAGCTGCAGACGGTCACCGGTTACGGGCCGCTCGCCGCCGGCATGGCCACGCTGCCGATCACCGTGTGCATGCTGCTGCTCGCCTCGCGCGGCGGGCGCTTCTCGGCGCGCGCCGGTCCCCGGATCCCGCTCACCTTCGGCCCGGTCGTGATGGGCCTCGGGACGCTGTGGCTGGTCACGGTCGACGCGGACGCGTCGTACCTGACCACCGTGCTGCCCGGGCTGACCGTGTTCGGGCTGGGCCTCTCGCTCACGGTCGCGCCGCTCACCGCGACCGTGCTGGCCGCCGCCCCGGAGGAGCACGCCGGCCTCGCGAGCGGGGTGAGCAACGCGGTCGCCCGGGCGGGGTCGCTGCTCGCGGTGGCGGCGTTGCCGCCGCTGGTCGGCCTGACCGGCGAGCAGTACGCCGACCCGGTGGCGCTGGACGCGGCGTACACGCCCGCGATCCTCGCGTGCTCGGGGCTGCTGGTGCTGGGTGGCGCGATCTCGTGGGTGCTCATCCCCGCGCACGTACCCTGAGTCCCATGCGAGAGCGGGGGACCGGCGCGGCCGTCGTCGTGCTGCTGTGCGCCCTCGTGGCAGCCGGGTGCGGCGGCGACCGGGCGGCACCGGCGCAGCCGGGCACCCCGGCCGAGACGCCGACCGAGGTGCCCGCCACCGGCGACGGCCCGGGCAGCGCGGCCCCGGTCGCCGACCCCGACCACGCCGTCGAGATGCCCGGCCCGCTGAAGGACCGGCTCTACCGGCCGGACATGCTGATCTTCGACCAGGACCCGCTCAGCGACTCCATGGTCGAGCAGATCAAGGAGCTGCGCGAGGTCGCGGCCGTCGAGGTGATCGGCCTCGGAAACGTCGCCATCGAGAACCAGGCACTCACCGTGGCGGCCGTCGACGGCGGCACCTTCCGCCGCTTCACCCCGGCCGGGTCCGCGCAGACCCAGGGCGTCTGGGACCGGGTCGCCGGCGGCGAGCTGGCGATCGACCCGAAGCTCGGCAAGAAGCTCGAGGACCGCGACGGCAACCTCGCCCTCGGCAGCGGTGACGACGCGCCCGTGCTCCACATCGGCGCCTACGCCGAGCAGCCCGAGCAGATCGACATGGTGGTCAACACCGCCTGGGTCGAGGACATCGGCCGGATGGCCTTCGGCAACGGGCTGCTGATCTCGACCGACGCCGACGACCCCTCGACGATCCGCAAGGACGTGCAGCGCATCGTCGGCGACACCGCCTCGGTCCAGGACCTCGACATCGCCTCCCGGCTGGGGCTCGACCCCACCGGCGTCCAGACGGCCCTGCTCACCGGTGGCTCGATCGCCGACGTCGTCGGCACCTTCAGCTACGGCGTGCTCGGCGGCGGGCGGATCGCCCCCGACCCGGCGTGGGTCCGCGCCAACATCACGACCGAGACGGTGCCGATCCTCGGCAACGTCACCTGCCACCGGGCGATCTTCCCGCAGCTGAAGGCCGCCCTCCAGGACGTCGTCTCCCGCGGCCTGGCCGACGAGATCCACCCGGGCGAGTACGCCGGCTGCTACTACCCGCGCTTCATCGCCGGCACCACCACGCTGTCCAACCACTCCTTCGGCCTCGCCCTCGACCTCAACGTGCCCGGCAACCAGCGCGGCACCGTCGGCGAGATGGACCGCGGCGTCGTACAGATCTTCAAGAAGTGGGGCTTCGCCTGGGGCGGCGACTGGGGCTACACCGACCCGATGCACTTCGAGATGGCACAGCTGGTCGACCCGCGATAGGGGATAGCTGGACGCCAGAATCATCGTTCGGCCATGCCAACCGGTGATTTCGGCGTCCAGCTATCGCACAGCCGCGGGACCCGACGGGGTGGCGGCTCGGTACCGTGCCCGGCATGCGAGCCCTCCAGGTCGTCCGTCCCACCGGCCCGTCGGGCGTCGAGGTCAGCGAGGTGGACGAGCCGACCCCCGGCGCCGGCGACGTGCTGGTCGAGGTGCACCGGGTGGGGGTGTCCTTCCCGGACCTGCTGCTGAGCAAGGGCGAGTACCAGCTGAAGCCGGAGCCGCCGTTCACGCTCGGGGTCGACCTGGCCGGCACGGTGGTGGCGACCGGCGCCGACGTGACCCGGTTCGCGGCCGGCGACCGGGTGTCCGGCGTGCTGCCGTACGGCGGTGCCGCCGAGCTGGCGGTGGTCCCCGAGGGGGCCACGTTCGCGCTGCCCGACTCCGTCTCGTACGACGCGGGCGCGGCCATCCCGATGAACTACCTCACCGCCCACTTCGCCCTCGCCGAGCGCGGGGGGCTGCGGGAGGGCGAGACGGTGCTCGTGCACGGTGCCGCCGGCGGCGTCGGCACGGCGGTCCTCCAGGTCGCCCGCGGGCTCGGCGCCCGGACCGTCGGCGTGGTGTCGACCGAGGAGAAGGCCGACGTGGCGCGCCGGGCCGGAGCGGACGAGGTGGTGCCGCTCGACGGGTTCAAGGACGCCGTCACCGGCCTCACCGAGGGCCGCGGCGTCGACGTCGTGGTGGACGTCGTCGGGGGCGAGGTGTTCCTCGACTCGCTGCGGCTGCTCGCCCCGCAGGGGCGGCTGCTGGTCGTCGGGTTCGCCGCCGGCCAGGGCATCCCGGAGGTCAGGGTCAACCGGCTGCTGCTCAACAACACCGACGTCCGCGGCGTCGGGTGGGGCGCCTACGCGATGGTCCGCCCCGGCTACCTGGCCCAGCAGTGGGAGGCGCTGCTGCCGATGATCACCGACGGGGTGGTGGACCCGCCGATCGGGGCGACGTACGACCTCGCCGACGCGGCGCGCGCGCTCACCGACCTCGACGGCCGCCGGGTCCTGGGCAAGGCGATCATCCGGGTCCGGGGGGTGACCGGACCGTAGGCTGGGGGCGTGCGCACGCCCCCCGGCGCCGAGAGGTCCGACGTCGCCCCACCGTCCCGGCCCGTGCTGGCGTGCACGCTCCTGCTCGTGACCGGCCTGCTCGCCGCGTGCAGCGGCGACGCCGAGGGCCCGTCGGGCACCGACTGGAGCCCGGCCGCCCGTGAGATCGACGGCCTGACGGTCCTCGCGGAGTCCGACGGGGACGGCTTCCGGCTGCACACCGGCTCGGGCGAGAAGGTGTTCATCCCCGGGGTGAACCTCGGGAGCACGATCCCACTGCTCCAGCCGGGCGAGGTCGGCAAGATCCCCGCCGAGCAGTTCCGGACCTGGCTGGCCGGGATGGGGCAGCTGGGGGTGCGGGCGGTGCGGATCTACACGCTCCCGCCACCGGGCTTCTATCAGGAGCTGGCGGCCTACAACGAGCAGCACAGGACCGCGCCGATCTACCTGTTCCAGGGTGCCTACCTCCCCGACGAGAGCTACATCGAGGAGGGCCGGACGCTCTACGACCAGGAGCTCGACGAGGCGTTCGGGCAGGAGCTGCACGACATCTCCGACGCGGTGCACGGCGACCTCACGCGCGAGGCGGCACCGGGCCGGGCCGGCGGCACCTACGACACCGACGTGTCGGAATGGCTGGCCGGCTGGATCATCGGCGTCGAGTGGGACCCCGCCGGCGTGGAGCGGACCGACGAGCAGCACGCGGATGCGCCGTACCGGCCGGGGGAGTACTTCGTCGCTTCGGACGACGCGACGCCGACCGAGCGCTGGATCGCCCGCCACATGGACGACCTCGCCGGGTGGGAGGCCGCCCGGGGCAGCTCGGCCCCGTTGGCGATGGCCAACTGGCCCACCGCCGACCCGCTGAGCCACCCCGAGGAGCCACGCGAGAGCGAGGACCTGATCTCGATCGACGCGATGCACGTGCTGCCGACCGACGCGTGGCCGGGAGGCACCTTTGCGAGCTTCCACCTCTATCCCTACTACCCGGACTTCCAGCGCTACGAGCCCGACATCCAGGACGAGCAGTGGAACGGGCGCGGCGACCCGTACGCCGGCTACGTCGCCGAGCTGCGCGAGCACTACGCCGAGGAGATGCCGCTGCTGGTCACCGAGTTCGGCGTGCCGTCCTCGCTCGGGACCGCACACTACGGGCCGCTGGGGCGCGACCAGGGTGCGCACACCGAGCAGGAGGCGATGGGGATGGTCGCCGACATGATGCGGATGCTGGAGGCCAAGGGCACCGGGGGCGGGTTCGTCTTCATCTGGGAGGACGAGTGGTTCAAGCGGACCTGGAACACGACGGTCCACCAGGACCCGGAGCGCCGTCAGCTGTGGCACGACCCGCTGACCAACGAGCAGTGGTTCGGGCTGGTCGCCACCGATCCCGACCCGGTGGCGGACGCCGCGGCCGAGGTCGTCGACGGTGAGAACGGCTTCGACTACGTCTACGTCTGGGCGGACGCGTCGTGGGTGCACATCGAGGTGACCCGCGCCGACGGCGTCCCGGACCGGCTGGCGATCGAGGCCGACGTGGTGCCGGGTCCGGAGCGTGCCGACTACCGGATCGACGTGGACACGCAGGCGCGGACCGCTCGTCTCGACGTACGCCGCGAGCTCGACCCGATCCGACTGGACACCCCGGAGCGGCCCTACCGGCCCGACCAGGACGACCCGTGGCACCTGTACTCGCTGATCACCCGCGGTGAGTTCACCTTCCGGGGCACCGACTACCCGGCGGAGTTCCAGGACGTGGGCAACCTGGTCGAGGGCGACTGGGACCCGGAGTCGCCCGACTTCGACTCGATGTCGACCTGGCAGGTCGATGAGGAGCGGCGGACGGTCCGGCTGCGGATCCCCTGGTCGATGCTGGGGATGGCCGACCCCTCCGGCAAGACCGCGCTCGGCGAGGGCACCCCCGCCGAGCTGGTCCCGATCGACGGGATCGACTTCCGGTTCGACGCCGACGGTGTCTCCGAGGAGCTGGCGTTCACCTGGCCGGCGTGGAACTACACGACGTACCAGGCCCGGATCAAGGCGGGCGTGGACGTCGTCGAGGACGCGTTCCGCGACCTCGCCCCATGATCCACGTCCGCTCGCGGGGTCGACGCCGCCCGGCCCGACGGCGAGACTGGCGGGAACCGACCACGGGGGAGGGCAGTGATGGACGAGTCGGTGATGCGGAGCAAGCTCGAGCGCTACTTCGACCACGCGGGGGCCGACGTCGAGCTCGCCGACGAGCTGTACCACGAGGACGCCGTCCTGGAGTTCCCGCAGAGCGGCGAGCGCTTCGAGGGAGTCGCCACCTTCACCGAGTGGCGCCGCCGGTACCCGGTGGCCCCCGACGACATGAGGTGGCGGGTACGGCGGACCACGGTCCGCGACGACTTCTCGGTCGTGGAGCTGTCGGCGAGCTACGACCGCGGCGCGCACTGGGTGCAGGGGGTGCAGCTGCTGGACTGGCAGGGTGACCGGATCGCGCGCGAGCGGATCTACGTGATGGACGGTTGGGAGGCGCCGGAGTGGCGGGCGCCGTGGCGGTCGGAGACCCCCGCCGACCCACCCGGGTGAGGGCGCCGTCGGCGGGGAGGATGGTCGTGTGAGGGAGGTCGACCCGAGGCCGGCGCCGCTGCGCCGGTTCGCCGAGATCGTCACCGCCGAGCGGTTCCAGCGGCTGGAGGCCGAGGCGCACCGCGCCCGGGACATGCTCGCCAGCCGGACGGTGTGGAACGTGAGCTCCACGGCGCAGGGCGGGGGCGTCGCGGAGATGCTGCAGACGCTGGTGGCGTACGGCCTCGGGGCGGGCGTGGACACCCGGTGGCTGGTCCTGGAGGGCGATCCCGCCTTCTTCGCGATCACCAAGCGGATCCACAACCTGCTCCACGGGACGCCCGGCGACGGCGGCGACCTGGGGAGCCGCGAACGCGCGCACTTCGTGGCGGTGCAGGAGTCCAACCTGGCCTCGGCCGTCGAGCGGGTCCGGCCGGGTGACGTCGTGCTTGTCCACGACCCGCAGCCGGCCGGCATGATCGCCGGGATGCGGCGCAGGGGCGCCCGCGTGGTGTGGCGCTGCCACGTGGGTGCCGACGTCGTCGACGAGCACACCGAGCGCGGGTGGGCGTTCCTCCGCGAGTTCCTCGAGGACGCGGAGCGCTACGTGTTCTCGCGGCGCCAGTACGCGCCGTCCTGGCTCCCGGACGACGCCCTCGCGGTGATCCCGCCGTCGATCGACCCCTTCAGCGCCAAGAACGCCTCCCTCCCACCCGAGGACGTCCGGGCGGTGCTCCGCCGGGCCGGCCTGGTCGGCGGGCCACCCGGCTCGGGGGTGGATCGCCGGAGCCTGGCCTTCACCCGCCGCGACGGTTCGCGGGGGGAGGTGAGGGCGCACGCCGGTCTCGTCGACGACGGTCCGCTGCCGGAGGACGCGCGGCTCGTGCTCCAGGTGAGCCGGTGGGACCGGCTGAAGGACATGGGCGGCGTGCTCCGGGCGTTCGCGGAGCACCCCACGGAGTGGGACGACGACGTGCACCTCGTCCTCGCCGGTCCCGAGGTCACCGGGGTGAGCGACGACCCCGAGGGTGCCGACGTCCTCGCCGAGTGCCGCGCGCTGCGCGACCGGCTGTCCGCCGAGGCCCGGCGCCGCATCCACCTGGTCTGCCTGCCGATGGACGACGCCGACGAGAACGCCCACCTCGTCAACGCGCTCCAGCGACGTGCCGACCTGGTCGTGCAGAAGAGCCTGGTCGAGGGGTTCGGGCTCACGGTGACCGAGCCGATGTGGAAGGGACGGCCCGTGGTGGCCTCGGCCGTGGGCGGGATCCGCGACCAGGTCCACGACGGCGTCGACGGGCTGCTGCTCGACGACCCGCACGACCTCGCCACCTTCGCCCGCCTCGCGGGAAGGGTGCTGCGCGAGCCCGACCTGGCCGCCCGGCTGGGCGGCGCCGCACGCGAGCGGGTCCGCGACCAATACCTCGGAGACCGGCACCTGATCCAGTACGGCGAGCTGTTCGCCGACCTGCTGGGTCCGTCGACTCCGTGACGCCGGCGCCTCGCTCACGCGTGGACCCGGTGGTTAGTGTGCCTGCGTGAGCATTCTCGACGACGCACGCGCGGGCATGGACCCCGACGTCCGCCCGCAGGACGACCTCTTCGCACACGTCAACGGACGCTGGCTGGCCGAGACCGAGATCCCGGGTGACCGGTCCAGCTGGGGACCCTTCGTCGAGCTCGCCGACACCGCCGAGGAGCGGGTGCGCGAGATCATCGAGTCCTTCGCCGAGGCCGATCCCGGGTCGCTCGACGAGGACGCCCGCAGGATCGGCGACCTCTACTCCTCCTTCATGGACACCGAGACCATCGCCTCGCGCGGCACCCGTCCGATCCGTCCGATCCTCGACGCGGTCGAGGGGCTGCGCGACGTCCGGGACCTGGCCGCGTTCCTCGGTGAGTTCGAGCGGGTCGGCGGGTCGGGGCTGTTCGGCACCTACGTCGACACCGACGCCAAGGACTCCGACCGCTACCTGGTCAACCTGGTCCAGGGCGGGCTCGGGCTGCCCGACGAGTCCTACTACCGCGACGACAAGTTCGCCGAGGTCCGGGACAAGTACGTCGCCTACCTCACCGCGATGTTCGGCCTCGCCGAGCACCCGGCGCCCTCCGAGGCGGCGGCTGCGGTGCTCGCCGTGGAGACCCGGCTGGCGGCCGGTCACTGGGAGCGGGCCGAGACCCGGGACGTCCAGCGGACCTACAACCTCACCACGATCGCCGAGCTCAAGGAGCTGTGCCCGGCCTACGACTGGGACGCCTGGGTGCGCAACCTCGGTGGTGACGACGCGACGCTCGCGGAGTCCTGCGTGCGCCAGCCCTCCTACCTCGAGCACCTCTCGACGACCCTGTCGGAGGTGCCGCTCGAGCAGTGGCAGCCGTGGCTGCTGATCCGGGTGCTGCGGACCGCGGCGCCGTACCTCACCGACGACTTCGTCGAGACCAACTTCGACTTCTACGGCCGCACCCTCAGCGGTACGCCGGAGCTGCGGGCGCGCTGGAAGCGCGGGGTGTCGTTCGTGGAGGGCGCGGTCGGCGAGGCGGTCGGCCGCCACTACGTGGAGCGGCACTTCCCGCCGCGCGCCAAGGAGGAGATGGACGCGCTGGTCGCCAACCTGCTGGAGGCCTACCGGCGCTCGATCACCGACCTGGACTGGATGACCGACGAGACCAAGCAGCGGGCCTTCGACAAGCTGGGCACGTTCCGCCCCAAGATCGGCTACCCCGACCGGTTCCGCGACTACTCCTCGATGGAGGTCCGCCCCGACGACCTGATGGGGAACGTCGCGGCGGCCGCGGCGTTCGAGACCGACCGCCAGCTCGGCAAGATCGGCTCGCCGGTCGACCGCGACGAGTGGTTCATGCTCCCGCAGACCGTCAACGCCTACTACAACCCGGGCACCAACGAGATCTGCTTCCCCGCCGGCATTCTGCAGCCGCCGTTCTTCGACGCGGACGCCGACCCGGCGGAGAACTACGGCGGGATCGGTGCGGTCATCGGCCACGAGATCGGCCACGGCTTCGACGACCAGGGCTCCCAGTACGACCATGCCGGGAACCTCGAGAACTGGTGGACCCCCGACGACCGGGCGGCGTTCGAGGTGAAGAGCACGGCGCTGATCGAGCAGTACGACGTGCTCGAACCGCGTGACCTGCCCGGCGAGCACGTCAACGGCGCGCTCACGGTCGGCGAGAACATCGGCGACCTCGGCGGGCTCACCATCGGCCACAAGGCCTACGTGATCAGCCAGGGCGGCGAGGCCTCGGCCGAGGCCCGCCGCGCGCTGTTCCTCAACTGGGCGCACTGCTGGCGGACCAAGCGCCGCAAGGAGCTGGCGTTGCAGTACCTCACCACCGACCCGCACAGCCCGCCGGAGTTCCGCGCCAACATCGCGCGGAACCTCGACGAGTTCCACGACGTGTTCGGGACCGAGTCCGGCGACGGGATGTGGCTCGATCCCGACCAGCGGGTCAGGATCTGGTGATCCCCTGACCGGGCGCCGCGGCTAACCTTGACGCCCACCGGACGAGGAGGGGTCATGGCTGAGGTCGTCAAGGCGGTCGATCTGGACGGCGGCGTGCTGGTCGGGTACGACGGGTCGCCGGCATCGGAGGCGGCGCTGCGGTGGGCATCCGGGATCGCCCGACGGCTCGACGAGCCGCTGCACGTGCTGCGCGCGTGGGGGATGATGAACGCCCCTGTGCCCGCGACCAAGCAGGGCGGCTACATCCCGCCGCTGGTCGACTGGGAGGGCGCGGTCCGCGACGAGCTCGAGGCGAAGATCGGGCGGATGGAGCTCGACTGCGACCTGCGGCTGCACGTCGTCCACGACCAGGCGTCCGCGGCGCTGCTGCACGCCGCCAAGGGCGCCCACCTGCTGGTGGTGGCGCGCCGTGGCGCCGGTGGCTTCCGCGGTCTCGGGTTCGGCTCCACCGCCGACCAGGTCGCGCGGCACTCGCCCTGCCCGGTCGTGGTGGTCCCCGTCGACGGCCACGCGTGACCCACGTCCACCCCACGCACACCCAACTCGGCCACCGGGTGCGGGTCGAGTGGGGACCGACCGGTGCGGCGGCGGTCACCCGTGAGGCGGACGTGGCGGTGGTCGTCGACGTGCTGTCCTTCTCGACCACGGTGACCATCGCGCTCGGGCGAGGCATCACGGTCCACCCGTTCCGGTGGCGCGACGAGCGCGCGGTCGAGCTGGCCCGCGAGCTCGACGCCAACCTGGCGCTGCAGCGCCAGGACGCCCGGCTCCGCCCGGGGTCGGTGTCGCTGTCGCCGCAGTCGCTGCAGCGGTCCACCGGGATCGAGCGGCTGGTCCTTCCCTCGCCCAACGGCTCGACGATCTGCGCCTCCCTCGCCGACCACGGGGCGACGGTCGTCGCCGGCTGCCTGCGCAACGCCGGCGCGGTGTCGGCGTACCTCGCCGACGAGCTGGCGCGCGGTGCCACCGTGGCGGTGGTCCCGGCCGGGGAGCGCTGGCCCGACGGGTCCCTGCGTCCCGCCGTGGAGGACCTCTGGGGGGCCGGGGCGGTGCTCGCCGAGGTCGACCCGGCGCTGCTGAGCCCCGAGGCGGAGGTCGCGCGGCTGGCCTACGAGGGCTTCCGGGAGCGGCCGCTGGAGCACCTGCTCTCGTGTGCGAGCGGACGCGGGCTGGTCGACCGGGGCTTCGAGCCCGACGTGGTGCTGGCCGGCCGGCTCGACACGACCGACCTGGTGCCGCGGCTGGAGGGCGGGGCGTTCACACCGACCCGCGACTGATCGCCCGGGGACGAGGCAGACTCGGGCCATGACGCCCCGTGACGCCGCCACCCGCAAGCACGACACCCTCGCGATGTGGGCCACGCCAGCGATCGACGTCTGGGTGGCCACCGCCTCGGCCGACGGTGGCGCCCACCTGGTGCCGGTGTCGCTGGCGTGGGTGGAGGAGCGGATGGTGATCGCCGTGGGAGCCGGCTCCCGCACCGCCCGCGACCTGGCCGCTCGCGGGCGCTGCCGGCTGGCGGTCGGGCCCACCCGCGACGTGACCATGGTCGACGCGGTGCTCGAGCGCACGGTCCCGGTCGACGAGGACCAGGCGCTGGCGGAGGCGTACGCCGGCCAGGCCGACTGGGACCCACGCGGGAGCGACGGCTACGTCTACGAGGTGCTGCGCCCGGAGCGGGTGCAGGCCTGGCGCGAGGTGGACGAGATCCCGGGCCGGACGCTGATGCGCGACGGCGCCTGGCTGGTCTGACCTGCTCACCGCGGCTCCGACCGCGGGATCGGGTCAGGGGTCGTAGGCGGGACGCCCCAGCCCCAGCGCGCCCGGGGTGCCTCCCGGGGACGTCGGTCGCGTCCGGCCGGGAGGTGTGCCATCGCCACCTCCCCTTGGTTTCCGACCCGGCGAGTGCAACGATGTAATCATGATTACCGAAGAGCAGCGAGAGGCGGTGACCGGCTGGTTCGCCGGCCGCCTGCCCGGGGAGTGGACGGTCGAGCCGCCGCGGGTGACGGTCGACCGCGAGGAGGTCACCGTCGTCCTCACGATCGAGGACGTGACCGCCGGGGAGTCGGAGGTGGCGACCGCCGAGGCGCGGGCCGGTCGGGCCCGCGGCTTCCGCGAGGACACCCGCGAGGAGCGCATGAAGATCGCGCGCGAGGCGCAGCACCGCTACGAGCGCACCGTCTCGTGGGGGCTGCGCGTGGGTGACCACGAGGAGCTGTGGACCCACGTCGCCGCGCCCGTGATGACCCGGCTCCGCCAGCCGCAACGCCAGGTGCTCGACACCCTCGTCGAGTCCGGCGTCGCCCGGTCGCGGGCCGACGCGCTGGCGTGGTGCGTCCGGCTGGTCGGCCAGCACGAGGGCGACTGGCTCGCCGAGCTCCGCGAGGCGATGACGGCCGTCGACGACGTCCGCAGCAAGGGCCCCGCCGCCTGAGCCGTCGAGTTGGGCTCGCCTCGGGGTCGAGTTGGGCTCGCCTCGGGGTCGAGTTGGGCTCGCCTCGGGGTCGAGCTGGGCGTGCCTCGGGGTCGAGCTGGGCACGGCAGAGAACCGGCCCGACGGGTTGTCCGGAGCCGCTGGTAGACAGGCCCGGTGAGCCAGGTCAGGGAGCAGGGCGAGGTCCGCCAGCAGGCGGAGGCCCATCTGCGGGCCCTGGTCGGCAGCGATGAGGCGGTCCTGCACGACGACCAGTGGGCCGCGATCGAGGCGCTCGTCGTCGACCGCCGCCGGGCCCTCGTCGTCCAGCGCACCGGCTGGGGCAAGTCGGCGGTCTACTTCGTCGCGACCCTGCTGCTGCGGGCGCGCGGGTCGGGTCCGACCGTGATCGTCTCCCCGCTCCTCGCGCTGATGCGCAACCAGATCGCGGCCGCCGAGCGGGCCGGGATCCGGGCGGTGACCATCAACTCCACCAACGCCGAGCAGTGGGAGCCGATCCACGAGCAGATCCACGCGGGTGAGGTCGACGTGCTGCTGGTGAGCCCCGAGCGGCTCAACAACCCCGGCTTCCGCGACGAGGTGCTGCCTCGGTTGGCGGCCACCTGCGGGCTGCTGGTCGTCGACGAGGCCCACTGCATCTCCGACTGGGGCCACGACTTCCGGCCCGACTACCGCCGGATCCGCACCCTGCTGGCCGACCTCCCCGACGGCATCCCGGTGCTCGCCACGACGGCGACGGCCAACCAGCGGGTGACCGACGACGTCGCCGAGCAGCTCGGTGCCGATACCTTGACCCTGCGCGGCTCGCTCGACCGGGCGTCGCTGCGCCTCGGCGTCGTCCGGCTCACGACCGCCCAGCAGCGGCTCGCCTGGCTGTCCGACCACCTCGCCGAGCAGCCCGGGGTCGGCATCGTCTACTGCCTGACCGTGGCCGCGACCCAGGAGGTGGCCGACTACCTGCGCTCCCGGGGCCACGCCGTCGCGGCGTACTCCGGCCAGACCGAGGCCACCGAGCGGCTCGCCCTCGAGCAGGACCTGCTCGAGGGCAGGGTCAAGGCCCTGGTCGCGACGAGTGCGCTCGGCATGGGCTTCGACGCCCGGCTGGGGTTCGTCGTCAACCTCGGGGCGCCGCAGTCACCGGTCGCCTACTACCAGCAGGTCGGTCGTGCCGGCCGCGGCACCGACGACGCCCCCGTCGTGCTCCTGCCCGCGATCGAGGACCGCGACATCTGGGCCTACTTCGCCTCGCTCGCCTTCCCCCGCGAGCAGCTCGTCCGCGACACCCTGGCCGCGCTCGCCGACCACGGCCCGCTCTCCACGGCTGCCCTCGAGACCCACGTCGAGCTGTCCCGCACCCGTCTCGAGACCATGCTCAAGGTGCTCGACGTCGACGGCGCCGTACGCCGCGTGCGCGGCGGCTGGGAGGCCACCGGCCGCGAGTGGGCCTACGACGAGGAGCGCTACCGGCGGGTGGCCGAGGCCCGGGAGCGCGAGCAGGCGGCGATGCTCGCCTACCTGGACACCGACGGCTGCCGGATGGAGTTCCTGCGTCGCCAGCTCGACGACCCCGAGGCGGCGCCGTGCGGGCGCTGCGACAACTGCGGCGGCCTGTCCCTGTCGGCGTCGGTCAGCCAGGCGGCCGTCGACGAGGCGGGCGCGCGGCTGGCGCGTCCCGGGGTCGTGGTCGAGCCGCGCAAGATGTGGCCGACGGCGCTGGCGACGCTCGGGATCGACCTCAAGGGCAGGATCGCCGACGGGGCGGAGGAGGGCCGGGCGGTCGCCCGGCTCACCGACCTCGGCCACGGCCAGGCGCTGCGCTCGCTGCTGGCTGGCGACGACGGGCCGGTCCCGGTGCCGCTGGTCAAGGCGGTCCTCGAGGTGCTGGCCGACTGGCGCCCGCCGGTCGAGGCGGTCGTCGCCGTCGAGTCGGCCACCCGTCCGACCCTCACGCGTGAGCTCGCCGAGGGGGTGGCCCGTCACCTCGGGGTCCCGGTCTCCGCCCGCTGGGCGATCGTCGACCCCGACGTCGACCCCGGCCGTGGTGCCGCGAACTCCGCCCAGCGGGTGCGCGCCGTCGGACGGCGTCACGCCCTCGAGGGTGACGTCCCGGCGGGGCCGGTGCTGCTCGTCGACGACCAGGTGGTCACCGGCTGGTCGGCCACCCTCGCCGCCCGCGCGATCCGCGCCGCAGGCGCCACCGAGGTCCGGCCGCTGGTCCTCGCCCTCAGCGGCTGACTGCTGCCGTCACCGCGGACGCCCCCTGTCGTCGTACCCGACATCCGCGCTGCTGTTCGGCGCCGGGGACGACACAGATGTCGGGCACGACGAGCAGACCTCAGCCACGGACGCCGGCCTCGGAACGCTCCGGCTGGGCCGCGCGGCGACGGCGTACGGCCGCCACCACGAACGGGACGAGCAGGCCGAGCAGCGCGAGGCACCACAGGATGATCGACAGCGGCGTGGCGAACAGGCCGCTCGCGCTGCCGCCCTCGAGCAGCACGGCGCGCAGCATCTGGACCTCGAACAGCGGGCCCAGGATCAGCCCGACCACCGCCGGCGCGAGCGGGATGCCGGCCATCGCCATCAACACCCCGAGCAGGCCGAGGACGTAGAGCAGCAGCAGGTCGGCCAGCCCGCCCCCGGAGGCGAAGGTGCCGAGGGTCGCGAAGACCATGATGCCGCCGTAGATCGCGTACGCCGGCACCTGCAGCAGCCGCGCCCACACCTTCGCCAGCGGCAGGTTGAGCACCAGCAGCATCACGTTGCCGATGTAGAGGCTGGCCAGCAGGGCGTAGACCAGCGGCCCGGACTCGGTGAACAGCAGCGGCCCGGGCTGGAGCCCGTAGGACTGGAACGCGGTCAGGATCACGGCCGCGGTCGCCGACGTCGGCAGCCCGAGGGTGAGCAGCGGCACCAGCACACCGGCGGCGGCGGCGTTGTTGGCGGCCTCCGGCCCGGCGACGCCCTCGATCGCGCCGTGACCGAACTCCTCGGGGTGCTTGGAGAGCTTCCGCTCGGCGGCGTAGGAGAGGAACGTCGGGATCTCGGCGCCCCCGGCGGGCAGCGCCCCGATCGGGAACCCGAACGCCGTGCCCCGCAGCCAGGCCGGCCACGAACGCCGCCACTCCTCGCGGTTGAGCACCGCCTTGCCGCGCAGCGGAGTGACGGTGCCGGTCGTGCCGCCGCGCAGGGCGTGCTGGAAGACCTCGCCGATCGCGAACAGGGCGACCACCACGATCACCACGTCGATCCCGTCGAGGAGCGTCGGGACACCGAGGGTGAGCCGCGCCTGACCGCTCTGGCTCTCGATCCCGACCAGCCCGATGGTGAGCCCGATCAGCAGGCTGCCGATGCCCTTGAGGGGTGAGCTCCCGAGGAGCGTCGCCACGGTGACGAACGCGATCGCCATCAGGCCGACGTAGTCGGCGGGTGTGAAGCTCACGGCGATGTCGGCGAACGGCTGCGCGACGAAGGTCAGCAGGATCGTGGCGATCGTCCCGGCGACGAACGACCCGATGGCGGCGGTCGCCAGCGCGGACGCGGCTCTCCCGCTCCTGGCCATCTTGTTGCCCTCGAGGGCGGCCACCATCGAGGCGCTCTCACCGGGGGTGTTGAGCAGGATCGCGGTGGTGGAGCCGCCGTACATGCCGCCGTAGTAGACGCCGGCGAAGAGGATCAGCGCCCCGGTCGGGTCGACCTTGAAGGTGATCGGCAGCAGCAGCGCCACCGTGAGGGCGGGCCCGATGCCGGGCAGTACGCCGACGGCGGTGCCGAGGGTGACGCCCAGCAGGGCGAGGAACAGGTTGGTCGGCGTCAGCGCGGCTCCGAAGCCGTCGATGAGCATCGAGAGGGCGTCCACGTCAGAACCCCCAGGGCCCGGCCGGGAGCGAGATCCCGATGCCGACGTCGAAGAGCAGCCAGACCACCGCGGAGACGCTGAAGCCGACCGCGAACATCTGGCTGCGGTGGGGGGCGCCCAGGGCGATGGCGGTGACCCCGTAGAGCAGCGTGCCGGAGACGACGTACCCGAGGAACGGCACCACGATCGCGAACACGACCAGGGCGGCCAGCAGGAGCCCGAGCCGTTTCCAGTCCTGCCCGCTGGTGTGCTCCGAGACCTCCCAGACCCCCATGTCGCGCCGGCCGCGGACCGTGGTCAGCACGCCGACCACGAGCAGCGACCCGCCGAGCACCCACGGGACGGTGGCGGGCCCGACGGCGTTGCCGCCGTTGTCGAGCCGCACCGCCTGGACGAGCACGACGACCGACAGGGCCAGCAGCACGAGGCCGAAGACCATGGTGGCCAGCGCCTGGGTCCGGTCGTCCTCGACGTGCAGCTGCTCGGCGTCCTCCTCGCCCACCAGGTCGCCCCGGACGTTGATGGGCCGGTTCCGCTTCTTCGGTGGCACGGCGTTCTGCTCCTAGAGTCCGAGCTCGGCGATGACGTCGTCGACCCGGTCGACCTCGCTGTCGAGGAACTGCGAGAAGTCGTCGCCGGTCTTGACCGACGGGGTCCACCCCTGGCGGGCGAGCGCCTCGTCCCACTCCTCGCTCTCGGTCATGTCGGTCATCAGGTCGACGAGGGCCTGGCGCTCGCCGCTGGTGATGCCGGGCGGCGCGACGACGCCGCGCCAGTTGGTGAGCTCGACGTCGACACCGGACTCCTGGAGCGTCGGTACGTCGGGCAGCGACTCGACCTGCTCGGTCCCGGACACCGCGATCGCGCGCAGGTCGCCGGACTCGATCTGGGGCAGGAACTCCGAGACGCCGCTGAGGCCGGCCGTGGCGCTCCCCGACAGCAGCGTGGCGATCGCCTCGCCGCCGCCGTCGTGGGCGATGTAGTTGACCTCGGCGGGGTCGAGGTCGAGGTCCTGGGCGACCAGCCCGGCGAGGATCTGCTCGGCGCCGCCCGCGGAGCCGCCGGCCCACGACACGGAGCCGACGTCCTGCTCGAGCTCGGCGACCAGGTCGTCGATGGTCCGGATGTCGGAGTCGCCCGGCACCACGATCACCAGGCTCTCGGTGGTGAGCTCGGCGATCGGGGTGACGTCGTCGAGGGTGACCGCGGAGTCGTTGGCGGCGATCGCGCCGACCATCACCAGACCCATCACCATCAGCTGGCTGGGCTGGCCCTCGAGGTTGCGGAAGTTGCTGAGCCCGATCGTGCCGCCGGCCCCGCCGACGTTGTAGACCTCGGTGCGGCCGACCAGGTCCTGCAGGCTGGCCTGCATCTCCCGGGCGGTGCTGTCCCAGCCGCCGCCGGGGTCGGCGGGCGCCATGATCTTCATCTGCTCGCCGTCCAGCAGCTCCTGGGCGGCCTGGCTGGGCTCGCTGCGGGTGATGCTGACGACGACCAGCACGACGGCGAGCACGCCGGCCAGGGCGAAGGGCAGCAGCCGCCGGACCTGCGAGCCGGACTCACTCATGGGGTCACCTCCGAGACGTGCGTGACGGGGTCACCCTCCCACCGCGCGACGGCGGCGTCCACGGTCGCTCAGGTGGCGGGACGCCCGTCGAGCTCCTCGAGGGTGGCGAGCGAGGGACCGCGGCCGGCCGAGAGGTCGCGGGCGGTCGCCTCGACGTCGCGCATCACGCGCAGCACGTTGCGGCTGGTGAGCCGGGACAGGTCGTCCTCGGACCAATCGCGCTCCGCCAGCGCGGCGAGGAGCCGCGGGTAGCCGGTGACGTCGTCGAGCCCCTCGGGCAGGGTCTCGGTGCCGTCGTAGTCGCCGCCCAGCCCGATGTGCTCGACGCCCGCGACCTCGCGCACGTGATCGCAGTGGGCGACGACGTCGTCGACGGTGGCGGTGGGCTCCGGGTGGTCCCGCCGGTAGGCCTCACCCAGGGCCTGGCTCTCTGCCTCGAGGTGGTCGACGCCCTGCTCGGCGCAGAGCCGGCGGAACCCGAGGTCCCAGTCGGCGCAGGCCTGGCTGACGAACGCCGGGACGAAGGTCACCATGCACACCCCGCCGTTGCCCGGGAGCTGCTCGAGGACGTCGTCGGGCACGTTGCGCGGGTGGTCGGTGACCGCCCGGGCGGAGGAGTGGGAGAACACCACCGGCGCGTCCGTCGCGTCGAGCGCGGACCGCATGGTCGTCGCGGCCACGTGGGAGAGGTCGACCATCGTCCCGAGCCGGTTCATCTCCCGGACCACCTCGACCCCGAACCGGGACAGCCCACCGACGACCGGCTCGTCGGTGGCCGAGTCGGCCCACGGGGTGTTGTCGTTGTGGGTGAGGGTGAGATAGCGGACGCCGAGCGTGTGCAGCATCCGCAGCGCGCCCAGCGAGCAGCCGATCGAGTGGCCGCCCTCGGCGCCGAGCAGGGAGGCGATCCGGCCGTCCCGCCAGGTGGCCTCGACCTCGTCGGCCGTGGTGGCGAGGGCCAGCCGGTCGGCGTACCTCTCGATCAGCCGGTGGGCGCCGTCGACCTGCTCGAGCGTGGCGGTGACCGCCTCGTGGCCCTCCAGGACCGTCGGCACGTAGACCGACCAGAACTGGCCCCCGACCCCGCCCTCGCGCAGCCGCGGCAGGTCGGTGTGGGTCGTCGGCGTGTGACCACCCACGTCGAGCCGGTCGAAGTCGTAGCCCACCTGCGTGCGGGCCTGCCACAGCAGGTCGTTGTGGCCGTCGACGACGGGGTGGCGGCGCAACAGGTCTCCGAGGTCCATGGCCGACACCCTAGGTTCTGCTCTCAGCAGAACCGCGGGACCTGCCGCCCTGCCCGGCCTAGCATCGCGCCATGGGTGACCTGGTGCCGATCCGACCCGTCGTCGAGCCGGGGAGCAGCGAGCCCCGGGCCGTCGAGCCGCTCTGGCGCGAGGCCGTCGGGCAGCTGCTGCGCGACCGCAGGCACGAGCGCGGCGAGAAGCTGAGCGAGACCGCCGGGCGTGCGGGCGTGTCGACGCAGTACCTCTCCGAGGTCGAGCGGGGCCGCAAGGAGCCCAGCTCCGAGGTGCTCTCCGCCGTCGCCGGCGCCCTGGACCTCACCCTGCTCGACCTCACCGCCGGCGTGGCCCGGCGGCTGTCCGTGCCGGGCCCGGCGACGGCCGGGCACCGGAGCGGGACCCCGCTCGCGCTCGCGCTCGCCGCGTGATCACCGGCTGCTGATCACCTGGTCGGCCAGCCCGTAGTCGACCGCCTCGGGTGCCCGGAGGATCCGGTCCCGGTCGGTGTCCCGGCGCAGGGTCTCGACGTCCTGACCCGTGTGCAGGCTGAGCGCCTCCTCCATCTCGGCGCGCACCTGCAGGATCTCGTCGGCCGCGAGGATCAGGTCGGGGATGGTGCCGCGCCCCTGTCCGCTCGGCTGGTGCAGCAGTACCCGCGCGTGCGGGAGCACCGACCGCTGACCGGGGGCGCCCGCGGCGAGGAGCAGCGCCGTGCTGGCGAACGCCTGGCCGACACAGGTGGTCGCCACCGGGGCGCGGCTGTAGCGGATCGTGTCGTAGAGGGCGAAGGTGGCGGTGATCGAGCCGCCCGGTGAGTTGATGTAGAGGTTGATGGGCGAGTCGGGGGCCTCGGACTCCAGGTGCAGGACCTGCGCGATCAGCGCGTTGGCGACGCCGTCGTCGATCTCGGTGCCGAGGTAGACGATGCGCTCCTCGAGCAGCCGGCTGTAGACGTCCATCACCTTGTCGCCCCGCGGGGTCCGGCTCACGACGTTCGGGATCGTGTAGGTGCTCACCGGGCGGCTCCCGTCGTGGTCGGCGCGGCGGTCAGCCCCGTCGTACGCCGGGGCGTCGGGCGCAGCTGGGTCAGGTCGGCGACCACCTCGTCGACGAAGCCGTACGCCCGGGCCTCCTCGGCCGTGAACATGTGGTCGCGGAGCGAGTCCTCGAAGACCTGCTCCGGGGTCTGCCCGGTGCGGTCGGCGATGATGCCGATCACGGTGTCCCGCATCCGGCGCAGGTCGTCGGCCTGGAGCTCGATGTCGGGGGCGCTGCCGCCGATGCCGGCCGAGCCCTGGTGCAGGAGCACCTTCGAGTGCGGGAGCGCGTAGCGCTTGCCGGCGGTGCCGCAGCAGAGCAGGAACTGCCCGGCGCTGTAGGCCATGCCCAGCACGACCGTGGAGACGTCGTTGGGCACCAGGCGCATGGTGTCGGCGATCGCGAGCATCGCGGTCACCGAGCCGCCGGGGGAGTTGATCCAGAGGCTGATGTCGGTGGTCGGGTCGTCGGTCGCGAGCAGCACCATCCGGGCGCACAGCATCGCGCCGATCTCGTCGTCGAGGGGGGTGTCGAGCAGCAGGATCCGGTGCTCGAGCAGGTCCTCGGCGGTACGCCGGCCCAGGAGCGGTGGTCGGATTTCGTCGGTCATGTCCCGAACCTCCCCGACGGGCACCCTCCGCACCAGTGCGTGCTGCCCGGAGCGGATCTGCCCGTGGCAGCACGACCCCTCGTCCGCGGCGGGAACGATCTGTCGGCGCGGCGCGTTAGCGTCTCGGTCACTCGCCGCCCGTCCCCGACCAGAGGTCCTGCTGCGTGAGCTTCGTCCCCGTCACCGGGCCGGCCGTCTTCACGGCCGCCGACACCCCGCGCGAGAGCGTGGTGGAGTTCAGTGACGGCCGACGTACGGTCGCGCTGCCGATCCGGGGGGCGCTGCCGGTCCTGACCCGCGCGCCGGCGCGCGAGGAGGCCCACGAGAGCGTCCGGCTGATCGCCGGCGCCGCGCTGCTCGGGATGCGGATCGTGGCGGCCGGCGCCTTCGAGCCCGGCGAGGGGCGGTGGCGGCCGACCCCCTCCGCCGCTGACGACGACCAGGCCCGCTTGCTCGCCGGCGACGACCCCGGGGTGGCCCGGCTGGTGCACGACGTGGTGGCCGCGGTCGTCGACGCGCTGCCCCGCAGTGCGCCGTCGCCGTCTCGACCGGCCGCGCCGGCGTCGCGGGTGTCGTTCCACGAGCGGCTCGAACGCCGGCTCCGGCGCCACGACCCCGAGGCGCAGCGCGACCTGGCGCAGCTGGTCCGGATCTCGCTGCGGATCGAGGCCGACGAGGAGGAGCTGGCGGCCGGCGCGGTCCGGGTGGTGCCCCAGGTGCACGACGAGCAGGACCCGATGCGGGTCTGCGACGCCGCGCTGCTCTGGACCGGCGAGGGGGTCGACCACGGGTTCGGGGAACGGGCCCGGACCCACGCCGGGATCGCGCTGCGGTCCGCTGCCGACGCGTGGCCGGTGCTCGACCGGCTGCTGGAGCTGAGGGTCCCCGACCAGGTCGTGCTCGACACCGACGAGCTGGTCAGCCTGCTCGACGAAGGAGTCGCCGCCCTGGCCGACCGTGGGGTCGACGTGATGTGGCCGCGCAGCCTGGGCCGCGACCTCACCGCCACCGCCGTCCTCGACCGGCGTACGCTCGGCGACGGGCCGGTCCGCGAGGAGCCGCTCCAGAGCGGCGTGCTCACCCAGGAGGCGCTGTTCGACTTCCGCTGGCAGGTCGCGCTCCACGGCGACCCGCTCACGCCCGAGGAGATGGACGCCCTGGCCCACGCGGCGTCCCCGCTGCTCCGGCTGCGCGGCCAGTGGGCGGTCGTCGACCCTGCCCTCGCCCGCAAGGCCCGGCGACGGCTGATCCGCACCGCCACCCCGGCGCAGGCCGTCGCCGCGGCGCTGTCGGGCGTCGCCGAGGTCGACGAGGGCTCCGACGTGGGAGCGAGCGAGGTGATCGTCGGCGCCAGCCTGCTCCGGGTCCGCGAGCAGCTGATGACCGCGGCCACCCGCGAGCCGGTCGAGCCGCCCGCCGCGCTGGAGGCGACGCTGCGCGACTACCAGCGCCACGGCCTGACCTGGCTCGACCAGCTCACCTCCCTCGGCCTCGGCGCCTGCCTCGCCGACGACATGGGGCTCGGCAAGACGGTCACCCTGATCGCCCTCGCGCTCCACCGGGCCGCCCGCGAGTCGGGCTCCGGCCCGACCCTGGTCGTGTGCCCGGCCTCGCTGCTCGGCAACTGGCAGGCCGAGATCGAGCGGTTCGCGCCGGGCGTCCCCGTACGCCGGTTCCACGGCGCCCGCCGCGACCTGTCCGGGACCGACGGGGTCGGCGCGTCGTTCGTGCTGACCACCTACGGCACGATGAGGCGGGACCACGAGGCGCTCGCCGAGGTTGCGTGGGACCTCGTGGTCGCCGACGAGGCCCAGCACGTCAAGAACGCCCGGTCCGCCACCGCCCGCGCGCTGCGCCGGATCCCGAGCGTCGCGCGGGTCGCGCTCACCGGCACCCCCGTCGAGAACGACCTGACCGAGCTGTGGTCGATCCTCGACTGGGCGACCCCCGGCCTGCTCGGCAGCCGCAACGCCTTCCGCCGGGTGTGGGCGGCGCCCATCGAGGCCGGGGTCGACCCGGCGGTGACGGCCCGGTTCCGGGAGCTGGTCGCGCCGTTCCTGCTGCGGCGCCGCAAGTCCGACCCCGGCATCGCCCCGGAGCTGCCGCCGCGCACCGACACCGACCACCTGCTGTCCCTCACCCGCGAGCAGGTCGTGCTCTACGAGGCCTACGTCCGCGACTGCCTCGAACGGATCGAGCGGGCCGACGAGAGCACCCGCCGGGGCCTGGTGCTGGCGATGCTCACCGGCCTCAAGCAGATCTGCAACCACCCCGCCCACTTCCTCAAGCAGGGGTCGCTGCGCCGGGCGTCGGACAAGACCGACCTGCTCGACGAGATCGTCGGGACCGTCCTCGCCGAGGAGGGCGCGGTCCTGGTCTTCAGTCAGTACGTCGCGATGGCCCGGCTGCTCGCCGACCACCTGTCGCAGCAGGGCGTGCCCCACCAGCTGCTCCACGGCGGCACCCCGGTCGCCGAGCGGGAGCGGATGGTCGCCCGCTTCCAGTCCGGCGAGGTGCCGGTGTTCCTGCTGTCGCTCAAGGCCGGCGGCACGGGCCTCAACCTCACCCGGGCCGACCACGTCGTCCACTTCGACCGGTGGTGGAACCCCGCGGTCGAGGAGCAGGCCAGCGACCGGGCCCACCGGATCGGCCAGACCCGGCCGGTGCAGGTCCACCGGATGACCACGACCGGCACCATCGAGCAGCGCATCGCCGAGCTGCTGGCCCGCAAGCGGTCGCTCGCCGACGCGGTGCTGGTCTCCGGCGAGGGCGCCCTCACCGAGCTGAGCGACGCCGAGCTGCGCGACCTGGTGACCCTGCGCAGCGAGCCGGGGGCGACGTGATGGCCACCCACGCCCGGCTGGCCCCACGACCGGCCGGGGCCGCCCGGGCCCGCACCTGGTGGGGCAAGGCGTGGGTCCGCGCGGTCGAGGAGGCGGCGTACGCCGAGGAGGACCTGGTGCGCGGGCGGCGGCTCGCCCGCGCCGGCCGGGTCGGGGGGATCACCGTCGAGCCGGGCCGGTTCGTGGCCGCCGTCGAGGAGGGCGACGACGTGCTCACCGTCAGTGGCGGCCTGCCGGAGCTCGACCCGGCCGGGTCGGCGGCGCTGACCGAGGTGGTGGCCGCGGAGTCGGGGCGGATCGCCGCCCTGCTCGGCGGCGACCTCCCCCACCCCCTCGTCGAGCACGCCGAGGAGTCCGGCGTCGAGCTGCTGCCGTTCGGGGGTGAGCTGGCCACCCGCTGCACCTGCGAGCCGTGGGCCGACCCGTGCCACCACGCCCTCGCCGTGCTCCAGCAGCTGACCTGGCTGATCGAGGCCGACCCGTTCGTGCTGCTCGCGCTCCGCGGGGTCGGCCGCGACGACCTGCTGGCCCGGTTGCACGCCCTCTCCGAGCCGGCCGACCGCGGCGCCACCGACCTCGACGTCGCCGCCGACGCCGCCCGCCGCGCGGGCCGGCTGCTCGAGCTGCTCGACGACCCCGACGCCTCCCTGGACCACCTGTGGTGAGCGATCCGGGCCGTGCCCTCGGGGCGGCCCGCGAGCAGGAGCTGCGACGGCTGGCCGCGCTGACCGACGACTTCGACGCGGTGGTGGCGGCCTCGCTCGACACCAACGCCGACGACGAGCACGACCCCGAGGGGCACACCATCGCCTTCGAGCGCTCGCAGGTCGACGCCCTCGTGCGCCAGGCACGCGACCGGCTGGCGGAGCTCGACGCCGCCGTACGCCGGCTCGAGGCCGGCACCTACGGGACGTGCGAGCGCTGCGGCGGGCCGATCGCCGGCGAGCGGCTCGAGGCCCGTCCGGAGGTCCGGCTCTGCATCGCCTGCGCCCGGATCCACCCCGTGTGAGGCCGCGTGTGCCTGAGAACGACCAGGACGCCGTCCTCAGGCACACGCGGCGATCAGGCCGGCCCGACCCCGAGGGCGGAGAGAGCCATCCCGGTCAGCAGCTCGCGCATCTGGGGCTCGGGCACCAGCGCGCTGTGGGGCGTGGAGTTGATCAGGCCGAACGCCGCGTGGGCCATCGCGCGCGCCCGGTCGGTCCGCAGCCCGCGGTGGACCCGCCGCAGCGCACCGGCCCACACATCGACGTACGCGCGTTGCAGGGTCCGCACCTGCTCCCGCGCGTCGGGCGGGAGCGACTCCCAGTCGCGGTCCTGCACCACGATCAGCGGGCGCCGCCGGAGGGCGAAGTCGACGTGCCAGGCGACCAGCGCCCGGACGGCCGCCTCGCCGTCGGCGGCGTCGGCCACCCGCTCGCGCCCGACGCCGAGCAGCTCCTCGCTGATCGCCACCAGCATCTCGGCGAGGATCGCGTCCTTGGACGGGAAGTGCTTGTAGAGGGCGGGGCCCGAGATCCCGCACGCCGCCCCGATCTCGGCGACCGAGACTCCGTGGAAGCCCCGGGCCGCGAACAGGTCGGCCGCGGTCGCCAGCACCTGCTCGCGCCGGCTCACCGCCTCGGTCGTCATGGCCACAGGTTAGCGCCCGCTAACCCGGTCGACGTGACGTCTCACCGACGCTCGTTGCCGTGCCGGTAGTGGCCGGTCGCCCGCGCCAGCAGCTGCTGCGCCTCCGCCTCGCCGGCACCCCGCAGCCGTGCCGCGAGGCGGGCCGCCGGCTGGCCGCCGACGGTCGCGACCAGCCGTCCGCCGCGGAAGACCCGTACGGCGCCGGCGGCCGTCACCTGCCAGTCGTAGGGGTCCGCCGCGAGGGCGTCGTCGCCGCGGGGCACGGTCAGTGGCTCGCCAGCACTGTGGGGTCGACCGGCTCCTCGGCCGGCTTCCGCGGCAGGAAGAACGCGGGGATCAGGCAGCACCCGACGAGGATGGTGCCGACCACGAACACGGTCGCGAAGGCGTCGGCCATCGCGGCCGGGGCCTGTGCGGCCAGCGCCTGCAGCTGGTCCGGGGTGACCCCGAGCCGCTCGGCGATCGCCCCGACCGCACCGGGGTCACCACCGGCCTCGGCCAGCGCGGCACCCGCGGCGACCTCCGGGGAGTCCTTGAGCTCGTTGGTGAGGATCACCGAGAACAGGGCGGTCCCGATCGAGGCGGCCACCTGCTGGGTGATGTTCATCAGGGTCGAGCCACGGGCGATGTTGTGGTCGGTGAGCGTCTGCAGGGCCGCCGACATGATCGGCATCATGGTGGCGCCCATGCCGAGCCCCATCACGAACAGCGCGCCCAGGATGTAGGCGTACGACGTGTCGGCCCCGAGCTGGGTGAACAGCGCCATCCCGATGGTCACGGTGGTGATGCCGGCCAGCACCACGCGTCCCGGGCCGCGCTTGTCGGCGAGGAAGCCGGCGATCGGCATGGTCACCATCGCGCCCAGTCCCTGCGGCGCCAGCAGCAGACCGGCCCCCAGCGGCGACTCGCCCCGCACCTGCTGGAAGTAGAGCGGGAACAGCAGACTGGCGCCGAAGAACGCGATCGCGAACAACGCCATCGCGACGACGGCGACGGTCATCCGGCTGTTCTGGAACAGCCGCAGCTCGACCAGTGGGTGGGCGTTGCGGCGGGCCAGCGCCCACGGGACGAAGGCGGCGATCAGGACCAGGCCCGCGACCGCGGGCAGCAGCACCTCGGCGTCCCACACGGTGCCGGCCTCGGGCACCGAGCTGACGCCGTACAGGAAGGCGGCCAGGCCCGGGGAGAGCAGCAGCATGCCGACCCAGTCGAAGGTCTCCGAGGGCTCGACGTGGTCGCGCGGGAGCACGACCCAGGCGTAGGTGAGGGCGGCGATGCCGATCGGCAGGTTGATCAGGAAGATCCAGTGCCACGACGCCGCCTCGATCAGCCAGCCGCCGAGGATCGGACCGAAGATCGGGCCGAGCAGCATCGGGATGCCGAGCACGGCCATCACGCGGCCGACCCGGTGCGGGCCGGCGGCGCGGGTCAGGATCGTCATGCCGAGCGGCATCAGCATGCCGCCGCCGAGGCCCTGGATGACCCGGAACAGCACCAGCATCTCCAGGCTGGTGGCGGCCGCGCAGAGCACCGAACCGGCGGTGAAGAGGGCGACCGCCAGCACGTAGAGCCGCTTGGTGCCGAAGCGGTCGGCCGCCCAGCCGGTCAGCGGGATCACGCTGGCGAGGGCCAGCGTGTAGCCGGTCATGGTCCACGCGACCTCGGCGGACGTCGCGTCGAACTCGCGCTGGAACGTGTCGAGCGCGACGGACACGACGGTGATGTCGAGGATCGACATGATCGCGCCCAGCACCACCACGCCGGCGACGAGCAGGACCTTGCGGTCGAGCCGGTCGGTCGACGGACCGTCGGTCGGGTCGGTGGAGGGGTCGGGGAGGATCTCGGTGCTCACCGGGAAATCCTAGGAACAGTCGGGCTCCCGCACGACCGACTTTGGTCTCGCCCCGGAGTGCGGTGCGTCACGCCGGGCCGGAGATCCCCTGGGTCAGGGCTGTACGACGCCGTGGTCGGCGTCGTAGGTGTCGCCGGTGAGCTTCGTCTTCGCGAAGCTGATCAACGAGGCGACCTTGCCACCGGGGGTGTCCCAGTACTCGGCGCGCTCGACGTCGACCCGGATCAGCAGTGCCTCGGGGTCCTCCGGGCCACCGGGCAGCCAGGCCTCGGCGAAGGTGTTCCAGAGCTCCTGCAGCTTGGCCGTGTCGTCGACGACGTACGCCTTGCCGGTCAGCGCGACCCACGCGCTGCGCGAGGAGAACGAGAGCGCGACCCGCGGGTCGACGGTGAGGTCGTGCGTGTGCTGGGTGCTGCGGGCGGTGATGAACCACATCTCCGCGCTGGCGTCGACCTCCTGTCGCGCCATCGGGACGGTGCGGGGGCCGCCGGCGCCGAAGGTGGTGAACATCGCGATCGGCATGTCGCGCATCAGCTCCACGAGCTGCTGCTGGTCTCCGTCATGTGTCATGCCCTCGACGGTAGGTCTGCACCCGAAAGGGTGGATCAGGCCAGCAGCCGCTCGTCGTACGGCGCCGCCGACAGCACCTCGGGACCGTCGGCGGTGATCACCACCTGCTCCTCCAGCTTCACCCCCTCGGCGTCGCCGACCGCGCCGACGTACGACTCGATGCTCATCACCATGCCGGCCTCGAGCTCGCCGTCGTGGTGGTCGGTGAAGTTCACGCACGGGTACTCGTCGACCAGTCCGGTCCCGTGGGCGATGAAGGGGTAGCGCTGGGCGCGGAACTCCTGGGGCAGCAGCGGCCCCAGCCGTCGGCCGAGGTCCTCGAACGACGCGGCGTACAGCCGTCGCTGCTCGCCGGTGCACCGGGTCGACGGTGAGTCCGTTGTCGACCGTGACGTCGAGCGCGCTCACCGCCCTGCCCCCTTGCGGGGGTTTCGAGGCTCAGGCCCGGGGGGCCTTCGCACCTCAACCTCCGATGCCCCCGCCGCTCCTCGGAGGTTGAGGTGCGAGCGAAGCGAGCCTCGAAACCCGGAAACACCACCGGAGCTTGAGGTGTGGGGCGCGCGAGCGTTTCCGGAGGTTGAGGAGGTTGCGCAGCAACCGTTGGTTCCTGAGGAGGGCGCTCTGCGCCCGTCTCGATGGGCTCGAAACCACCACGACCGGATGTTCTGCCGTGGGTGGTTTCGAGACGGGCCTGGCGGCCCTCCTCAACCACCGAAGGCTCCGGAGGTTGAGGTGCGAGGCGCGCCAGCGTTTCCGGAGGTTGAGGTGCGAGGCGCGCCAGCGTTTCCGGAGGTTGAGGTGCGAGGCGCGCCAGCGTTTCCGGAGGTTGAGGTGCGAGGCGCGCCAGCGTTTCCGGAGGTTGAGGTGCGAGGCGCGCCAGCGTTTCCGGAGGTTGAGGTGCGAGGCGCGCCAGCGTTTCCGGAGGTTGAGGTGCGAGGCGCGCCAGCGTTTCGGGAGGTTGAGGTGCGAGGCGCGCCAGCGCCGAGCCTCGAAACCCCGGAACCTCGGGCAGGGTGGCGACCACGGCGGTCATCCGTCGACGACGAGGTCGCCGCAGGGACGCGAGCAGCACAGCAGGATCTCGCCCTGCTCGACGTCGCGGTCGCGGATGCCGCCGGCGTGCCTCAGGTCGACCTGCCCCTCGACGAGCGAGGTCCGGCAGGTGCCGCAGATCCCCTCGCGGCACATCGACGGCGGCCGCAGGCCTGCGCGCAGCGCGGCGTCGAGCAGCGTCTCGGACTCCCCGCACGGCACGGTGAGGCCGCTGCGGCCGAACGTCACGGCGTACGTCGGCCCGCTGGGCGCCGCGGCGACGGCGTGCTCGGCTCCGCGGGCGGCGAGGTCGAAGCTCTCCTCGTGGCACCGCTCCGGGTCGACGCCGGCGAGGTTGAGCGCCTCGCGGACGGCGGTCATGTACGCCGGCGGTCCGCACGTGAAGACCTCGCGCTCGTGGAGGTCGGGCGCGACCCGGAGGAGGGTGCGCAGCCCGAGCAGCCCGGTGGCGCCGGCCCACTCGTCGTCGGCGGTCTCGCAGACGACCGTTACCTCGAACCCCGGCGTCCCCGCGACCACCTCGAGCTCGTCGCGGAAGATGATGTCGCGCGGCGACCGTGCGCTGTGCACGAAGACGACGTCGGCCGGGCCCGCCGAGCCGTGCAGGGCGCGGGTCATCGACATCAGCGGCGTGATGCCGCTGCCCGCCGAGAGGAACAGGTACTTCTCGGCCGGGTGCTGCACGGAGCTGAACCGGCCGTGCGGGCCGGTGGCCGTCAGCGAGTCGCCGACGCCGAACCGGTCGTGCAGCCAGCCCGACACGGGTCCGTCCGGCGTCCGCTTGACCGTGATCGTCGGCCGGTGGGCGTGCGCCGGCGACGACGCGATCGTGTAGCAGCGCTGGTGCTCGACGCCGTCGACCTCGACGGTGAAGGTGAGGTACTGCCCGGGCTCGAAGGCGACCGCCGAGCCGTCGGCCCGCTCGAAGGTGAAGCTGCGGACGTCGTGCGTGACGTCCTCCACCGCCACGCACACCAGCCGCTCGTCGACCGGCGCCCCCCGGTCGACCTCAGGGGCGAGCAGGTCTGTCATGCCAGGTGCTCCCGGAGCCGCTCGACGTACCAGGTGACGAAGCCGTCGACCTGGTACTCGTTGGGGGCGTAGGGCCCCGGTTCGTACGCCGGGCTGGCGACGCCGGCCTGGGCGCGGGCGACGAGCGTGCCGTCCTGCGCGTTGGTGTGGTGCCAGACCTCGGTCAGCCGGTCGAGGTCGTAGTCGACGCCCTCGACGGCGTCCTCGTGCACCAGCCACGTCGTGCGCACGAGCGTCCGGTCGGGAGCGAGCGGCAGGACCTGGAAGAGCACGGCGTGGTCGGCGAGGAAGTGGAACCAGGCGTTCGGCTGGAGGTGCAGCGAGAGCCGGCCGAGCTTGAAGACGTCGAGGTCGCCGAGCAGCTTCGTGGACGCACGGGCGCCGTCGGTCGTGTAGGACTCGCCCGCCCCGTCGAGCGCCTCGCGCTGGACGCGGAACGCCGTCGTCCGCCCGGAGATCTCCTCGATCGCGGCGTACGGCATCCCGCGCTCGTCGCAGGCCCGCTCCAGCTCGCGCTCGGCCCGCAGGTAGCGCGCGTGCACGGGCAGCAGCCGGTCGGGCAGCTCGTCGATCGAGTAGCCGTAGGTCGGGAAGAAGGTGCAGGTGAGCTCGGGGTGGCCGGCCTCGCAGTGGTAGCACTCGCGGTTGTTCTCCATGACGAGCTTCCAGTTGCCGTGCTCGACCAGGTCCTCCCGGGCGGCCACCTTGGTGCGGCACAGCTGGTGGGGCGCGAGGTACGGCGCGATCCGGCCGATCACGTCGTCGACGTCGTCCGGCGGGTCCGGGGCCAGGCAGACCAGCACCAGCCCCTCGACCACCCGCACCGCCACCTGCTTGAGGCCGAAGCACGACGGGTCGAACCCGGGCGCCTGCTCGCCGGCGTGAAGCAGCGTCCCGTCGGTGGCGTAGGTCCACTGGTGGTAGCCGCAGACCATGGTGCCGACCGACCCGCGCTCCTCGTGGAGCACCCGCGAGCCGCGGTGGCGGCAGACATTGTGGAGCGCCCGGACCTGCCCGTCGTCGTCGCGCACCACGATCACCGACCACGGCCCGACCTCGACGGTGACGTAGTCGCCGGGGTGCTTCACCTCGGCCTCGGTCGTGACGTAGAGCCACTGCCGCCCGAAGACCGCCGCGACGTCGAGGTCGTGGACCTCCTGGCTGAGGTAGAACGGCGCCTCGAGCGGTCGCCCCGGCACGCGTCGGTCCAGCAGCGCTCGTACGTCGGTGGTGGTCTCGCGCTCGGCGAACGTCGTCATGCGTCCCTCCTCAGATCGCCTGGCACAGCCGGAGCGCGTCGTACGTCGCGGCGTGGATGTTGCGGCTGGCGACGGCGTCGCCGATCCGGAACAGCTGGAACCGGCCCTCGGGGTTGGTCGCGACCTGCTGCGGCCGGCCGGCCAGCAGCGCCGGGTGGTCGACCTCGCCGAGGTTGGTCGACGACGGCACCAGCTCGAGGTAGAGGTCGTCGACCGGGACCGTCCCGTGCTCGACGACCACGTGGTCGACGGTCCGCTCGACGACGCCGTCGACGTAGTCGCTGACCAGCTCGGCGACCAGCTGCCCGCCCTCGCGACGTACGCCGTGCAGCCGGCGGGCCAGCGTGACCTGCACGTCGTGCTCGGCGAAGGCGCGCAGGTAGGCGGGGGAGTTCATGCCGCCGACGGCCGGGGCGAGCGCGCGCTCGGGCGTGATCAGCTCGACCCGCGCACCGTGGACGGCGAGCAGCTCGGCGGCGTCGAGGGCGGGCTCGGCGCCGTTGTCGTCGTAGACCAGCACGTCGCCGCGCGGCCGGGCGTCGCCCGACATCACGTCCCAGGTGTCGAGCACGAGGTTCTCGCCGTGGGCGAGGAAGGACCGGTCGGGCATCCCGCCGGTCGCGATGACGACGACGTCCGGGTCGAGGGCCAGCACGTCGGCCGCCTCGGCGTACACCCCGAAGCGGAGCTCGACGCCGGTGAGCTTGGCCTCGCTGACCCGCCAGTCGACGATGCCGATCAGGTCGCGGCGGCGCGGGGCGGCCGCGGCGAGCAGCACCTGGCCGCCGGGGTGGCTGCCCGCCTCGAGGACGACGACGTCGTGGCCGCGCTCACCGAGGACGCGCGCGGCCTCGAGCCCGGCCGGGCCGGCGCCGACGACGACGGCCTTCTTCGCCGCGGGGGCGGGCGGGACCACGTGGTGCAGCGTCTGCTCGCGGCCGGTGGCGGGGTTGTGGAGGCACTTGGCGTCGCCGGACTCGTAGATCGCGTCGAGGCAGTAGTTGGCGCCGACGCAGGGCCGGATCCGGTCCTCCTCGCCGCGCATCGTCTTGGCGACCAGGTGCGGGTCGGCCATCTGCGGCCGGGTCATGCCGACCAGGTCGAGCAGGCCGGCGCGGACGGCGTGGCGGGCGGTGGCGACGTCGGCGATCCGCGAGGCGTGCATGACCGGGACGTCGACCGCGGCCCGGATCTCGCCGGCGAAGTCGAGGAACGGCGCGCTCGGCGTCCCCATCGACGGGATCACCCTGGTCAGCGTGGCGTCGCTCTCGATGGTGCCCTTGATGACGCTGAGGAAGTCGATCCCGTCTTCCGTGTAGCGGCGCAAGGCCTCCAACGCCTCCTCCCGCCGGAGGCCGTCGGCCCGGTCCTCGTCCATCGACATCCGGATGCCGACCACGAAGTCCGGCCCGACCGCCTCGCGCACGGCGGTGATCACCCGCCGCGGGAAGGCGAGCCGGTGGTCGAGGTCGCCGCCGTACTCGTCGTCGCGACGGTTGGTCGTTGGGGACAGGAAGGCGTCGAGCAGGTGGCCGTAGTGCTGGATCTCGATGCCGTCGAGCCCGGCCTCGCGGCAGCGGGCGGCGGCGTCGGCGTAGTCGCGGACGATCCGGTCGATGTCCCAGGGCTCGGCGACCTTGGGGAACGAGCGGTGGGCGGGCTCGCGGAGCCGCGAGGGGTAGACCAGCGGCAGCCAGTCGCCGGAGTAGTTGGAGGTACGCCGCCCGAGGTGGGTGACCTGGCACATCACCGCGGCACCGGCCTCGTGCACGTCGTCGGTGAGCCGGCGCAGCCACGGGACGACCTCGTCGCGGTAGAGCAGCAGGTTGCCGAACGACGGCGGGCTGTCCGGCGAGATGACCGCGGAGCCGCCGATCATGGTCAGCCCGACGCCGCCGCGGGCCTTCTCGAGGTGGTAGAGCCGGTAGCGGTCCTTCGGCATCCCGTCCTCGGCGTACGCCGGCTCGTGGGAGGTGCTGACCACTCGGTTGCGCAGCCGGACGCCGCGGAGCTCGAAGGGCTCCAGCAGTGGGTCGAAGGCACGCACACCTTGAGTGTGAGGCCGCGGCACTCGTGAGGAGAAGCAAACGTTCGTCCACGGCATCGTGCAAACTGGTTGCATGATCGACCACCGGCTGCAGGTGCTGCGGATGGTCGCGTCACGGGGCACGGTGACCGCGGCCGCCGAGGCGCTCGGCTACACCCCGTCGGCGGTCTCCCACCAGCTGCGCAGCCTGGCCCGCGAGCTCGGCGTACCGCTGCTGGCGCGGGAGGGGCGCGGCGTACGACTGACGCCGGCGGCGCGGCTGCTGCTGGCGCGGTCCGAGGAGCTGTTCGCGCGGTGGGAGGAGGTGCGGGCCGAGCTCGCGGCGACCGGCGACCGGGCGGTGGGGTCGCTGCGGCTGTGCGGATTCTCGACCGCGGCGGCGGCGCTGCTGCCGCCGGTGGCGGCGCGGGTGGCGGCGCTGCACCCGGGGGCGACGGTGCGGATCATCGAGGCCGACCCGGCGGAGTGCTTCGACCTGCTGCTGGCCGACGACGCGGACCTGGCGGTGGTGGTGGCGACGGCCTCGCTGCCCCCGAGCGACGACCCGCGCTTCGAGCAGGAACCGCTGCTCGACGACCCCCTCGACCTGCTGCTCCCCGCCGACCACCCGCTGGCGGGCGAGCAGTCGGTCTTGCTGGAGCAGGTCGCGGGCGACCACTGGATCATGGACCGCCCCGGCACGGCGTACCACCAGCTGGTCGTCACGGCCTGCGCCGCCGCCGGCTTCACCCCGAGCATCGCCCACCAGGCCACCGAGTGGGACACCGGCGCCGCCCTCGTCTCCGCCGGCCTCGGCATCGCGCTCATCCCCCGCCTGGCCCGCCTCCCCGCCGACTACTCCCTCGCCCGCGTCCCCCTCCGCGGCGACCCGACGCCCGCGCGCCACCTGTTGACCGGCGTACGCCGCGGATCCCGGGCCCAACCCGCCATCGCCACCGCTCTCGCCGCCTTGGAAGACGTCGCCCTCACCCGCCGCGCCGAACTGCCGGGCGGTGCCGGTAGCACGCCCCCTGACCAGTGACGGGGACGAGGGACCAGGGGCTCGACCGCCGGGCGTGGAGTGCGCCGTGGTGCGTACCCGCCCCCGTCTCCGCCCAGGGCGGCAGGCATGATCGGCCGGCATGGGAGACGAGCGACGAGGCCGGTCCGAGCTGCACGCCGAGGGGCTCGTCGAGGTGGTGGTCGAGATCCCCCGAGGTGGTCGCAACAAGTTCGAGCAGGACGACGACGGCGTCATCTGGTTCGACCGGCGGGTCGGCGGCCCGGCGGGCTTTCCCGGCGAGTACGGGTACGTCGTGGGCATCGAGGCCGAGGACGGCGACGCGCTCGACGCCCTCGTCCTGTGCGACGAGCCGACCTACCCGGGCGTGCACATGATCGCACGGGTGCTGGGCGCCTTCGTGATCCGGAGTGGTGAGGAGACGGAGACCAAGCTGCTCTGCGTTCCCGATCAGGACCATCATCAGGATCATCTGCGGGGGCTGACCGACCTTCCCACGAACGCACTGGACGAGCTGGACGCCTTCTTCGCGGCGTACCGGATGCTGGAGCCCGGCAAGTGCGAGGTGGTGGACCACCTCGACCGCGATGCGGCTGTCCGGGAGTGGCTCCACTGACCCGGCGGACCGAGGCGGCACGCGCGCCTCTGCGCCACGGTGATCGGCCCCCGGCCGCGACACCGCACCCCTCCGAACGAACGGGACAGCCGTGAACGACGTGATCTTCGCCAACGGGCGGCTCTTCGACGGCCTGCACTACCACCACGACCACGCGGTGGGCGTGCGTGGCGGCATGATCCACGCGGTGGGGCCCCTGGACAAGGTGCGCGAGGACATGTCGGGAGCCTCTCGCAGGGTCGAGGAGTACGACGCGGACGGTGGCCTGGTGATGCCCGCCTTCCACGACGCGCACATCCACCCGCTGATCGGCGGCCTCGAGCTGCGCAGTGGGCTGCTCACCGAGTGCGGCAGCGCCGAGGAGTGCCTCGACGCCATCGCCCGTGCCGTGGCGGAGCAGCGCGACGCCCAGGGCGGCGACACCTGGTTCCGCGCCGGTGGCTGGTCCCTCGAGCACTTCGATCAGCGGACGGGCCCGACCGCCGAGCTGCTCGACCGGGTCGTGCCCCACCGGCCGGCCTTCCTGCCCAGCAACGACCACCACAACGCGTGGGTCAACACGCGGGCCCTGGAGCTCGCCGGCATCGACCGCCACACCCCCGACCCCCCGGACGGGTGGATCGAACGGGACGAGCACGGGCACCCGACCGGTACCCTGCGCGAGGCCGCTGCCCTGCTGGTGCACCGGCTCGTCGACACCACCCGCGAGGAGAAGCGCGCGGCGCTGCGCGACGCCCAGGCGCACCTGCACTCGTGGGGGATCGTGGGTTGGCAGGACGCGCTGGTGGGCGGCTACGCCGGGATCGACAACCCGACGCAGGCCTACCTCGACCTCGTCGACGACGGCGACCTCACCGCACGTGTACGGCTGGCGCTGTGGTGGGACCGGCACCGCGGCGTGGAGCAGGTCGAGGAGCTCGAGGCGGAGCGCGAGCGGCTCGCCGAGGCAGGACTGGACGCAGGCTCGGTCAAGCTCATGGTCGACGGGGTCTCCGAGACGTTCACGATGGCGGTGGACGAGCCGTACCTCGGCGGCGCCCGCTGCCCCTGCGATGGTGGCGAGCGCGGCCTGACCTTCCTCGAGCCCGACCAGCTCGACGACGCCGTCGTCGCCCTCGACGCCGCTGGGTTCCAGGCGCACTTCCACGCGCTGGGCGACCGGGCGGTCCGCACCTCGCTGGACGCGATCGCGGCAGCGCGGCGGCGCAACGGCTGGAGCCACCAGCGCCACCAGCTCGCGCACCTGCAGCTGGTGGCACCCCGGGACCGCAACCGGTTCCGGCTGCTCGGCGCAATCGCCAACGTCGAGGGCATGTGGGCCCGCTACCACACCCCCGCCGTGCAGATGGTGGAGCCCTTCCTCGACCAGGAGCGGCTGGACTGGCAGTACCCGTTCGCCGACATCGTCAACAGCGGCGCCCTCGTGGCGGGCGGCTCCGACTGGCCGATCAACCCGCCCGAGCCGATGGAGGGCATCCACGTGCTGGTGAACCGTTCCTCGCGGCACACCGACGAGAGTGACGAGGAACCCCCCATGCGCGACGACCAGGGCCTCACGCTGACCCAGGCGCTGCAGGCCTACACCAGCGGCGCGGCCCACGCGAACCACCAGGAGGACTCGGGGAACCTCCGGGTCGGCGCCTCGGCGGACATCGTCGTGCTGGACCGGGACCCCTACGACCTCCACGAGGACGACATCGGCTCCGCGGAGCCGGTGTCCGCCTGGTCGCGGGGGTCGGAGGTCTTCCACCGGGACTAGCAGTATCGCGGGTACGTCCCCGCCGCCGGTGGCGGCGCTCCACCCGGGGCGACGGTGCGGATCATCGAGGCCGACCCGCCGGAATGCTTCGACCCGCTGCTGGCCGAGGACGCGGACCTGGCGGGGACGTACGCCGCGGCAGTCGCACCCAACCCGCAATCGCCACCGCCCACGCCGCTCTCGAATCCGTAGCCCTCACCCACAGCGCCGAGCTCCCCGGTTGAGGTCCCTGAGACGTTGGGCTGGGTGCTGCAATGCGCCGCGAATGAGCTCAGAGGTGGGCGAACGGTGAGCCTCCTGCTAGCGCAGGTGGTTAACGATCGCTAACCTGAGGTCGTGAGCGAGATGAGGGAGCTGGTCGCCGAGCTGCGCGAGCGACTGGCGCGGGCGCGGCAGGGTGGTTCGGAGAGCGCCCGGCGCAAGCACACCGACCGGGGGAAGCTGCTGGTGCGCGACCGGGTCGACCGGCTGCTCGACCCCGGCAGTCCGTTCCTGGAACTGAGTCCGCTGGCGGCGTACGGGATGTACGGCATGGACGGCGACGACTTCGCGGTGCCCAGCGCAGGCATCGTCACCGGCATCGGGCGGGTGAGCGGGCGGGAGTGCGTGATCGTCGCCAACGACGCGACGGTCAAGGGTGGGACCTACTACCCGATGACGGTCAAGAAGCACCTGAGGGCGCAGGCCGTCGCCTCCGACAACCATCTCCCGTGCGTCTACCTCGTCGACTCGGGCGGCGCCTTCCTGCCGATGCAGGACGAGGTGTTCCCCGACCGCGAGCACTTCGGGCGGATCTTCTTCAACCAAGCCAACCTCTCCGGCCGCGGGATTCCGCAGATCGCCAGCGTCATGGGGTCGTGCACGGCCGGTGGCGCGTACGTGCCGGCGATGTCCGACGAGACGGTGATCGTCAAGGAGCAGGGGACGATCTTCCTCGGCGGCCCGCCGCTGGTGAAGGCGGCGACCGGTGAGGTCGTGACGGCCGAGGAGCTCGGCGGGGGTGATGTGCACGCGCGTACGTCGGGGGTGGTGGATCACCTGGCCGAGGACGATGCGCATGCGTTGGCGATCGTGCGGAGCATCGTGGGGACGCTGCCCGGGTCCGGGGGTTTCGAGGCTCGCTCCGCTCGCACCTCAACCTCCGACGGTGGCGGCCCTCGCACCTCAACCTCCGATTGGGGGCGGGCGGCCCGAGTGCCTTCCGAGGTGGAGGAGCCCCTCGAGGACCCCTCGACGCTGGACGACGTGGTGCCGACCGACACCCGGACGCCGTACGACGTGCGGGAGGTGATCCGGCGGGTGGTCGACGGCAGCCGGTTTCACGAGTTCAAGCGGCTCTACGGCGAGACGCTGGTGTGCGGGTTCGCGAAGATCTGGGGCCACGAGGTCGGCATCGTCGCCAACAACGGCATCCTGTTCAGCGAGTCGGCACTCAAGGGCGCCCACTTCATCCAGCTCTGCAACCAGCGCGGCATCCCCTTGGTGTTCCTGCAGAACATCACCGGCTTCATGGTCGGCCGCGAGTACGAGAACCGCGGCATCGCCCGCGACGGCGCCAAGCTGGTCACCGCGGTGGCCTGCAGCGTCGTGCCGAAGTTCACGGTCGTCATCGGCGGGTCGTTCGGCGCCGGCAACTACGGCATGTGCGGCCGGGCCTACGACCCGCGGTTCCTCTGGATGTGGCCCAACGCCCGGATCTCGGTGATGGGGGGCGAGCAGGCCGCCAGTGTGCTCGCCACCGTGCGGCGCGACGGGATCGAGGCCCGCGGCGAGGCGTGGTCCACCGACGACGAGGAGGCGTTCAAGGCGCCGATCCGCGACCAGTACGAGCACCAGGGCTCGCCGTACTACGCCACCGCCCGGCTCTGGGACGACGGCATCATCGACCCCGCCGACACCCGCCGGGTGCTCGGGATGGGACTCGCCGCCACCGCCCACGCCCCCGTGCCCGACCCCTCCTACGGCATCTTCCGGATGTGACCTCGATGACCGACTCCCACACTCTTCTCGTCGCCAACCGCGGTGAGATCGCGATCCGGGTCATGCGCACCGCCGCCCGGCTCGGCTGGCACACCGTCGCGGTCTTCACCGACCTCGACGCCCGGGCGCCCCACGTCCACGCCGCCGACGACGCCGTGCGGGTGCCGTCGTACCTCGACGTCGACGCCGTGGTGGCGGCGGCCGTGGAGAGCGGCGCGCGGTTCGTGCACCCGGGCTACGGGTTCCTGTCCGAGCGGGCGCCGTTCGCGGCCGCCCTCGAGGAGGCCGGCATCACGCTGGTCGGGCCGAGTGCGGCCGTCATGGAGCAGATGGGCCGCAAGGACGCCGCCCGCGAGCTGGCGGTTGCGGCTGGTGTTCCCGTGGTGCCGGCGTACGAGCTGGGTGGTTTCGAGACGGTTGCTGCGCAACCTCCTCAACCACCGGAAGCAGGCGCTCCTCAACCACCGGCGGATGGCGCGGAGCGCCTTCCTCAACCACCGATTTCGTACCCCGTGCTGGTGAAGGCGGCGGCCGGCGGGGGTGGCAAGGGGATGCGGGTGGTCCGCTCCGAGGGGGAGATGGCCGAGGCCGTGGCGGCGGCGAAGCGCGAGGCGCTGTCGGCGTTCGGCGACGACACCATGCTCGTGGAGAAGTACGTCGAGCGCGGCCGCCACATCGAGGTGCAGGTCATCGGCGACACCCACGGCACCGTGCTCCACCTCCACGAGCGCGACTGCTCGACCCAGCGGCGCCACCAGAAGGTGCTCGAGGAGGCTCCCGCCCCGAGCCTGTCCGAGGAGCGGCGGCGCGCCATCACCACGGCCGCGGTCGACCTCGCGCAGCACGTCGGCTACGTCAACGCCGGCACCGTCGAGTTCCTGCTCGACGACGACACGGGCGAGTTCTACTTCCTGGAGATGAACACCCGGCTCCAGGTCGAGCACCCCGTCACCGAGCTGGTCACCGGTCTCGACCTGGTCGAGCTGCAGCTCCGGGTGGCCTTGGGTGAGCCGCTCCCCGTGTCCCAGGACGAGATCAGGGCGGACGGGCACGCCATCGAGGCCCGGGTGTACGCCGAGGACTCCTTCGGCGGCTTCCTGCCGCAGGCCGGGACCGCCTCGATCGTGCGGTGGCCCGACGACCTGCCCGGCGTGCGGGTCGACCACGCGCTCGAGTCCGGGCAGGTGGTGTCGACGTCGTACGACCCCATGCTGGGCAAGGTGATCGCCCACGGGCCCGACCGCGAGGCGGCCCGCCAGCTGCTGGTCGACGCGCTCGACCGGACCGCCGTCCTCGGGCTCACCACCAACGCCGGGTTCCTCCGGGCGCTGGTGGCCTCCGAGGAGTTCCGGGACGCCACGATCGACACGGCCTGGCTCGACCACCACGAGGTGCCGGCCCCCGGCGACGAGCTGCCGCGGGTGCTGGCCGCCTGGACGTCGGCAATGGTGACCGCCCTCGACAGCGGGCACCCCTTCCAGGCCGACGGCTTCCGGCTCGGCGCCGACCCGGCCCCGACCCTGGTGGAGCTCGACCGCGACGTCGTCGTCGACCGCGCGGCCGGACTCGTCGACGACGTCCGGGTGCGCGAGATCTCCGCGGCCGACCACGTCCTCGAGGCCGTCGTCGACGGCCACCGGGTCCGGGCCGTCATCAACGCCCAGCGCGACTTCGTCGACGTCGCGCTGCAGGGACAGCGCCACCACTTCACCCGCCCGGACCGGCTCGCCGGGGCGGTCGAGACCTCCGACGGCACGGTCACCGCACCGATGCCCGGCACCGTGCTCGAGGTCAGGGTCGCCGAGGGCGCACAGGTGGAGGAGGGTGCCATCCTCGGCACCATGGAGGCGATGAAGATGGAGCTCGCGCTGACGGCGCCGTTCGCGGGCACGGTCACCACCGTCGGGGTGACGGCTGGGGCCGGTGTGGCGCTGGGTGCGACGCTGTTCGTGGTGGAGGCGTCATGACGCCCGAGCGGGTCACCATCTACGAGGTCGGCCCCCGCGACGGCCTCCAGAACGAGTCGGCTATCGTGCCGGTCGAGGTCAAGGCCGAGTTCGTACGCCGGCTCCTCGCCGCCGGGCTGCCGGTCGTCGAGGCGACGTCGTTCGTCCACCCGAAGTGGGTGCCCCAGCTCGCCGACGCCGCCGACCTGATGAAGATGCTGGGCGACGAGGGCCGCGAGCTGCCGGTGCTGGTGCCGAACGAGCGCGGCCTCGACCGGGCGCTGGAGCTCGGGCTGCGGCACGTCGCGATCTTCGGCTCCGCCACCGAGACGTTCGCGCAGAAGAACCTCAACCGCAGCCTCGACGAGCAGTTCGCGATGTTCGAGCCCGTCGTACGCCGCGCCCGCGACGCCGGCCTCGACGTGCGCGCCTACGTCAGCATGTGCTTCGGCGACCCGTGGGAGGGCGCGGTGCCCGTCGAGCAGGTGGTGTCCGTCGGTCGGCGACTGCTCGACCTGGGGGCGAGCCAGCTCAGCATCGGCGACACCATCGGGGTCGGGACCGCGCGTCAGGTCACCGAGCTGATCGACGCCTTCGGTGCCGAGGGCGTCCCAACGAACCGGCTCGCGATGCACTTCCACGACACCTACGGCCAGGCGCTCGCCAACGCCTACGCGGCGCTCGACCGCGGCATCACCACCTTCGACGCCAGCGCCGGCGGGCTCGGCGGCTGCCCCTACGCGAAGAGCGCCACCGGCAACCTCGCCACCGAGGACCTGGTCTGGATGCTCACCGGCCTCGGCATCGAGCACGGCGTCGACCTCGATGCCGTCGTGGCCACCAGCGTGTGGATGGCCGGCCACCTCGGTCGCCCCAGCCCCTCGGCCGTGGTGAGGGCGCTGGCAGAATCGCCTGCATGAGTCCGACGGTCTACCTCCACATCGGGGCGCCCAAGACCGGCACGACCTACCTGCAGGACATGCTGACCCGCAACGCCTCGGCGCTCGCCGACCACGACGTCCACTTCCCGGGGCGCTCCGCGCTCGTCAGCCCGGGGCTGTTCCAGTTCCGCGCCGCCCTCGACCTGCTCGGCCAGGACTGGGGCGGCGCCCCCGGTCACGCCGAGGGCAGCTGGGAGGCCCTGGTCCGTCGCGTACGCCGCCGCACCGGCACCGTCGTCGTCAGCCACGAGATCCTCGCCCCCGCGCCGCCCGACCAGGTCGCGCGCGCGATGGCGGACCTCGGGCCCGACGTCCACGTCGTCTACACCGCCCGCGACCTCGGCCGCCAGGTGCCGGCCGCCTGGCAGGAGAGCATCAAGCAGGGCCGCCGGTGGCGCTACGCGTCGTTCGTGCGGCGCATGGAACGCGGCCGGACCTGGTTCTCCCGGGCCTTCGACCTCCCGACCGTGCTCGGCCGGTGGGGCGCCCACGTCCCGCCGGAGCACGTCCACCTGATCACCCTCCCGCCGTCCGGCCACAGCCGCCCGGGTGACGACCTCTGGCACCGGTTCTGCCGGGTCGTCGGGATCGACCCGGCCTGGGCGCCCGAGCAGAGCACCCGGTCCAACGTGTCGCTCGGGGTCGCCGAGGCGGCGGTGCTGCGGCGCCTCAACAAGCAGCTGGACCGGCGGAACCGTCGGGTGGCGGCGTACGACGGGCTGGTCCGGTCGATGCTGGCCGAGGACGTGCTGGTCCAGGGCGAGTCGCCGCGGATCACCTTGCCGCCGGACGCCTACGAGTGGGTCGACCGCACCACCTCGACCTGGCTGGAGTGGATCGAGCAGGCCGGCATCGACGTGGTCGGCGACGTCGAGGAGCTGCGGCCCGCGCGGCCCGAGACGCCGTGGCGCGACCCCGACCAGGTGTCCGCGCGCAAGCGGTCGAGGGTCGCCCTCAACGCCCTCGCCGCGATGACCGTCGAGGCCGCCAAGCGGCCCGACCCCGACCAGACGCTGCGCGGCCGGGTCCGGCAGGGCGCCGTGCGGCTCAAGCCCTGGTGACCGACCCGGCGAGCGCCCGGGCGTGGGGTTGGGTCGCCCACCTCCGCGACGGGGGCACCACCGCGTGGCGCGAGTGGGCGGGGACCGCGGAGCCGTCCGGTCCCGTGCTGCCGGGTGCCCAGCAGCTGGAGCTGGCGCGCCGCGTCAACCTCGCGGGCCGGCCGACGGCCGACCTGTTCGAGCGGGTGCTGGCGGCCGACCCGCCGCGCCGGTCGCGGCCGGCGCTGCCCCTGCTCGACGGACCCGAGGTGCCGGCGCACGGCCCCCGCCCGGTCGACCCGGCGGAGGTGCAGGCGGTCGAGCTGCTCGACCTGGTCGCGGTCGTCCTCGCCCGCGACCTCGCCGGCCGGCGGCCGCCCGAGCCACCCGCCGCGCGGCCCCGGAGGTGGGCCAGGCGGTACCGGCTCGACGGCGAACCCGAGCTGGCCCGCGCGGTGCGCCGGCACCTGGTCGCCCACGGCCGACCGCCGTCGTCGCGCGCGGGCCGGCTGGTCGTGGTCGGCACCGACGTCGGCTCGATGCTGGTCGACCTCTGGGTCCACCGGGCGCTCGGCGAGGGAGTCGCCTCGTGGGGCCTCTGGTGGCGCCGTACGACGGACCGCGACCGGCTGCCGGGCAGGGTCGACCTCGCGCAGATCGTGGCCCGCGGCCGGGCGACCCCCGGCGTGGTCGGGGTGCACCTGGTCACCGACCCCTCGCGCGCCACCCGCGCGGCCGGGCTGCGCGGCGCGCTCCCCCCGCCCCGTCCGCTCGCGGCGACGGCGGTCGAGCTCGGCCGGCGGGTCGTCGACGAGCTCCGACCCACCGTGGCGCCCGAGACCCGCGGCGCCATGGTCTCCGAGCTGCTGCGGCCGCGGCTGGCCACCGTCGACGGTCCACCGCCCGTCGTACCGGCCCGGCACCGGCGCTGGGTCGAGGCCCGGGCGACCCGGCTGGTCGCCGGGCTCACCCGCGACCGCGAGCGTGACCGATACCCTGTCTCCGGCAGCCTGGAGCTGCTGCTCCCGGGCGACCGCCCGGGAGTCGAGGTGATCGGTCCGCGCGAGACGCTGACGACGGGGATCGCGCTGCTGCTCGCGGCCGACGGTCACACCCCCGAGGAGGCGTGGTGAGTCGACGGGTGCTGCTCCACGTGGGCACCCCCAAGACCGGGACCTCGCACCTGCAGGACGTGCTGTTCCGCAACCGCGGCCGGCTCCTCGAGCACGGGGTCCTCTACCGCGCGGACCGCTTCGACGCCCACTTCCTCGCGGCGCTCGACCTGCTGCAGCTGCGGTGGGGAGGCCTCGAGGAGGAGTGCGTCGGCGAGTGGGACAAGCTCGCCTCCGGGGTCCGCGACCACTCCGGGACCAGCATCATCAGCCACGAGATCCTCGCCACCGCCTCCCACGCGCAGGCCACCCGGGCGCTGGAGTCGCTCGGCCACCCCGGGACCGAGGTGCACCTGGTGCTCTCGGTTCGGGACCTGGTGCGGCAGATCCCGGCGGAGTGGCAGGAGAACGTCAAGCACCGTCGCGAGCTGGGCTTCGGCGAGTTCCTGCGCCAGCTGCGCGACCCGTCCCGCAGCCAGGGGGTGGCGCCCTGGTTCTGGGGGGTGCAGGAGGTCCCCGACATCCTCGACCGGTGGGCCCGTGAGCTGCCCCCGGAGCGCGTGCACCTGGTCACCGTGCCCCCGCCCGGCGGTGCGCCCGACGTCCTCTGGCAGCGGTTCAGCCGGACCTTCGGGCTCGACGGGCTCGACCTCGACCTGGCCGCCGAGCGCGCCAACCCCTCGCTCGGCGTCCCGGAGACGGCGCTGCTGCGCCGGCTCAACGCGCGGGCCAACAAGGTGGTCCCGCCGCCGGTCTACCGGCCGCTGGTGCGCGAGCTGCTCGCCCACCAGACCCTGTCCCAGCGGGTCGCCTCGCCGCGGCTCACGCTGCCGCCGGACGTGCACGAGTGGGCCGAGGCGCTGGAGGAGTCCTGGGTCGCGACGCTGCGCGAGCGTGGCTACGACGTGGTCGGTGACCTCGACGAGCTGACCGGCGCTCCCGCCGTCACGGCGGACGCGTACGTCGACCCCGACCACCCCGACGAGGCCCAGGTGGCCGACGCCGCCCTCGACGCGATCACGGCGCTGGTCGTCGAGAACGGACGGCTGGTGCGGGCCGAGGCCGATCTCGCCGCCCGGCTGGCCGACACCGAGCAGGCCCTGGAGCGCAGCTACCTGCGGCCGACGTACCGGTTCCGCGAGAAGGTGGTGCGGGCGCTGCGCCGCAACCGGGCCGGCCTGCTGGCGCTGCGCGTCTACCGGCGGTTGCGCGGCAGGAGCTCGCGGTCGGCGTAGCGCCCGATCCGCCAGGTGACGAACCCGTCGGCGCCCATGCCGACCAGGCCGCCCATCACGGGGACCCGCCGCGCCACCGAGGTCGCGAGCCGCTTGCCGGCGATCTTGGTGATCAGGTCGGAGGCCACGATCGCCGACAACGCGCCGTCGAGGGCACCGTCGTGGGCGGGGGCGGTCGCCAGCGCCATCGGGGTCGCGGGGAGCTTCTTCTGGCGCACCATCTCCTCGACGGTGTCCTCGCCGAGCAGCAGCACCAGGATCGCGTTGCGGACCCGCGGGTCGTCGAGGTCGTAGCCGCGCAGGTGGGCGATGCCGGCGATCATCCGGCACTCGATGAGGGCCAGGCCGGTGATGTTGGCGGGGATCATCACCGACGCGGTGACCAGGCCGCCGAGGTTGGTCACGAAGCCCTGGGCGCCCGCGAGGCGGACGTGGTTCTCGATCACCTCGTGGACGGCGCGGTCGACGTCGCCGCGCTGCTCCTCGAGCTGCTTGTCGGCCGCCGCGGCGGCCGGGGGGAGCGGACCCACCCCCGCGATCGCCCGGGCCAGCGCCTCCCGGACGAAGACGGTGGTCACCCCCGGCGCCAGCTCGGTGACGCGGGGGGCCAGCCGCCTGGAGATCTCGCTGATCGCACCCATGTCCCGAGCCTAGCCGGGGGCGCGGAACGCCGCCCCGGCGCAGCGAGGGAGGTTGAGCAAGCGCAGCGACTGAGCGACGCCAAGTCGCGAAGCGCGTCGAACACCCCACCAGCCGACAGCGCACAGGTCACCGGCAGAAGTAGGTTCGGCGGCATGCCCGTGGAACCGCCGCCGTCGCCGTGGCGGCTCCCGGCCGCACGGGACTGGCCGCCCCACGACCTGGTCGCGGTCGGCGCCGACCTCGAGCCGGGGACCCTGCTGGCGGCGTACCGGGCCGGGCTGTTCCCGATGCCGACCCCGTTCGGCGACGTCGGATGGTGGAGCCCCGTCGACCGCGCGGTGATGCCGCTCGACGGGATGCGGGTGACCCGGTCGCTGCGCCGCTCGGCCCGGCGGTTCGAGATCAGGGTCGACACCGCGTTCCTCGAGGTCCTCGACGGCTGTGCGGACCCGCGCCGACCCGACGGGTGGATCGACGACGACGTGCGGGCGGCGTACACCCGGCTGCACGAGCTGGGCTGGGTCCACTCCGTGGAGGCGTGGCGCGAGGGCCGCCTCGCCGGTGGGCTGTACGGCGTCGCGATCGGTGGGCTGTTCGCGGGGGAGTCGATGTTCCACCGCGAGACCGACGCGTCCAAGGTCGCGCTGCTGGGCCTGGTCGACCTGCTCTGCGACGACCACGCGGAGGGGCGGCTGCTCGACGTGCAGTGGGCGACCCCGCACCTGGCCAGCCTGGGCGTCGTCGAGCTGCCCCGTCCCGACTACCTCGCGCGCCTGCCCCGCGCGCTCTCCCTCCCGCTCCCCGCGGCGCTGGACCGGCCGCCGCGAGGCGGTCAGACGACCTGAGCGGGACCGCCGCTGTCGCTCACCATCGGCCGGCCCGCGGCCGACCACTCGACCAGGCCACCGTCGAGGTTGGCGACGTCGTGCCCCTGCTGGGCCAGCCAGGCGGTCGCCTGCGCCGACCGCGCGCCGACCTTGCAGACCACCAGGACCCGGCCGTCGGGGACGTCGGCCAGGCGGCCGGGGAGCTCCATGAGCGGCACGTGGACCGAGCCCTCGATGTGGCCGTGGTGCCACTCGACCGGCTCGCGGACGTCGAGGACGGCCAGCTCCTCCGGCAACGGGTCGGGCAGCTCGGCGACGGTCATCGTGGGGACGTGCATGGGCTCCTCACTTGAGCAGGCGGGACATCCGGCGGTCGGCGAGGGGCTTCCCGCCGGTCTGGCAGGTGGGGCAGTACTGGAGGCTGGAGTCGGTGAAGGAGACCTCGCGGACGGTGTCGCCGCAGACCGGGCACGGCTTGCCGGTCTGGCCGTGGACGGCGAGGCGGGACTTCTTCTCGCCCTTCAGCTCGCTCGCCGCCAGGCCCCGGGAGCGGTCGACGGCGTCGCCGATCACCGAGCGGATCGCGTCGTACAGGGTCTGCGACTCCTCGTCGGTCATCGACGACGCCGGCTTGAACGGCGACATCCGCGCGGCGTGCAGCACCTCGTCGGAGTAGGCGTTGCCGATACCGGCGATGGTGCCCTGGTGGCGCAGCACGCCCTTGACCTGGGCGCGGCCCGCGTCGGCGAGGATCTGCCGCAGCACGTCGACCGTGAAGTCGTCGCCCAGCGGGTCGGGACCGAGCGAGGCGATGCCGGGCACGTCCTCGGGGCGGCGTACGACGTAGGCGGCGAGGCCCTTCTTGGTGCCGGCCTCGGTGACGTCGAGCCCGCTGCCGTCGTCGAGCACCACCCGCAACGCGAGGCCGGACTTCGAGCCCGCCCGCGGCGGCAGCGTCGGCACCTCCTCGCGCCACCGGATCCAGCCCGCCCGGGCGAGGTGGATGACCAGGTGCAGCCCGGAGGCGTCGATGTCGAGGAACTTGCCGTGGCGGCTGACGTCGTCGACGAGGGTGCCCTCGAGCGCCTGCAGGGGCGGGTCGAAGGTCTTGAGGGCGCTGAACGCCGCGACGTGGACCTGGGTGATGGCGCGGTCGCGCAGCCGGCCCCTGAGGTCCAGGGCCAGCGCCTCCACCTCGGGCAGCTCCGGCACGTCAGCGAGTCTAGGCGGGCGATGCGTTGGGTAACGGCACGTTCCCGGCGCTCCCGCCCCGGCAGGACCACCCGGGAGCGTCACCACCGGTCCGTTACCCGCCAGATTCGCCGACCACTACCGCCGAGTAGGTGACGCGGAGCACAATGGAGACGTGGCCGCTGCCCGCCCGCTCCCGAGGTCGGGGTCGATCTACCTCGACTCCCGCGGGTCCGAGCGCGCACTCCGCGTCTCGTGGCACCACGAGGCGGGCGTGGTCGTGCTGTCGCTGTGGCGCGACAACGTGTGCTCCGGCTCCTTCCGGCTCGCCGTCGACGAGGTCCCCGACCTGATCGACGCGCTGCGGGCCGGCCTCGACACCGCCTACCGCCACGCACCCACCCGCCCCCACTCCGCCGTACGGACGGGCGAGTCCGCCTGAGCCGACACGCGCCGGTCGTCTAGGGCGAGCCCTAGACAGCCCGATACGGTCGCAGCGTGGACCCGATCCGGAACCCGTACGCCCCCGGCGCCGGGCAGCGGCCGCCCGAGCTCGCCGGCCGCGACGAGCAGCTCGCGGCGTTCGACGTGGTGCTCGAGCGGGTCGCCCACGGCCGACCGGAGCGGTCGCTGGTCCTCACCGGGCTCCGCGGCGTCGGCAAGACGGTGCTGCTGAACGCGCTCCGCTCGGCCGCCGTACGCCGGCACTGGGGCACCGGCAAGCTCGAGGCCCGGCCCGACCAGCCGCTGCGGCGCCCGCTGAGCGGCGCGCTCCACCAGGCGGTGCGCGAGCTCGGCCACCCGGAGGCCGACGAGGTCGACCACGTCCTCGGCGTGATCCGGTCGTTCGCGCAGCGCGAGGCCGGGCCCGGGGCGAAGCTGCGCGACCAGTGGCACCCCGGCATCGACGCGCCGGCCGTGAAGGGCCGCGCCGACTCCGGTGACATCGAGATCGACCTGGTCGAGCTGTTCACCGACCTCGGTGGGCTGGCGGCCGACGTCGGCAAGGGCATCTCGGTGCACATCGACGAGATGCAGGACCTCGGCCCCGACGACGTCTCCGCCCTGTGCGCGGCCTGCCACGAGATCAGCCAGTCCGGGCTGCCGGTGATCGTGGTCGGCGCAGGGCTGCCCCACCTGCCGGCGGTGCTCAGCGCCAGCAAGTCCTACTCCGAGCGGCTGTTCCGCTACCAGCGCATCGACCGGCTGCCCCGCGAGGCCGCCGACCGCGCCCTGGCCGCACCCGCCGCCGACGAGGACGCTGCCTTCGAGCCCGAGGCCCTGGCCGCGATGTACGCCGCCACCGGCGGCTACCCCTACTTCATCCAGGCCTACGGCAAGGCGGTCTGGGACCGCGCCCCGCGGTCGCCGATCACCGTCGACGACGTGGCGGTGGCCGCGCCGGAGGCCGAGTCGGAGCTCGCCGTCGGCTTCTTCGGCTCCCGGTTCGAACGTGCGACGCCGGGGGAGCGCGAGTACCTGCGGGCGATGGCCGACGCCGCCGTCGCCCTGGCCGAGGCCGACGCCGCCGCGCTCGACGAGATCGAGAGCGTGCCGACGTCAGACGTCGCCTCCGTGCTCGGCAAGAAGCCGCAGTCGCTCTCGCCCGCACGCGACGCGCTGCTGAAGAAGGGCCTGATCTACTCCGGCGAGCGCGGGCGGATCGCGTTCACGGTGCCCCACTTCGGGCGCTACCTGCGCGAGCACGCGTGACGGCCACCTGATGTCGCCGGTCCTCGACTGGATCGTCACCCTGATGCGCACCATCGGCGCGCCCGGGGTCGGCGTGGCCACGGCGCTGGAGACCGTGTTCCCACCCGTCCCGTCGGAGGTGGTGCTGCCGCTGGCGGGCTTCACCGCGAGCCAGGGCCACTACGACGTCGTGGCGGCGGTCCTGTGGGCCACCGGAGGGTCGGTGGCCGGCGCCCTGGTCCTCTACTGGCTCGGGGTCGCCTGGGGCGTCGACCCGATCAAGGCCACGGCCGAGCGGCTCCCGCTGATCGGCGCGGACGACGTGCAGCGGGCGATCGAGTGGTTCGGCGACCACGACCGCCGCTCGGTCTTCTTCGGCCGGCTGGTGCCGGGGGTCCGCAGCCTGATCTCGATCCCGGCCGGGGTCGATCGGATGCCGTTGCCGACGTTCATCGGGTACACGACGGCCGGGAGCCTCCTGTGGAACGCTGCGCTGATCGGCGCGGGATACCTCCTCGGCTCCCAGTGGCACCTGGTGGAGACCTGGGTCGGCGACGTGTCCGGCTTCGTGTACGTCGTCCTCGCGGCCCTGGTGGTGGTCTTCGTGGCTCGGCGCCTGCGACACCGCCACGGTCGACGCTGACCGACGTCAGAAGTCGATCCGGAGGACCACCCGGCGCGGCGTGGGCCGGCTGACGACGGCGAAGCCGGCCGCCTCGAACGCCGCCACCGTCCCGAGGTGGAGCTCCTCGGCGATCACGTCGGTGGTGGTGATCGGGTAGCCCTCGATCGCGCGGGCGCCCCGGTCGCGGGCGTGCCCGACCGTGGCGGCGACCATGGCCCGGCTCACCCCGTGGCGCCGGAAGCCGGCCCGGGTGACGACACAGGTGACGGCCCACACCGAGGCGTCGGCGCGGTTCTCGTCGCGGCCCTCCCACGGCACCCGGAACACCCGCCGCAGCCCGTCGTACGCCGAGCGCGGCTCGACCGCGCACCAGCCCACCGGGTCGGCGCCCAGGTAGCCGACCAGCCCGCTGGTCGGCCCGCCCGGGTGCCCGGGGTCGGCCTGCCGGCGCAACCGGTCGGCCCGCTCCTCGACCGGGAACGAGCCGAACGACTCGCCCCGGCCGAGCTTGTAGCGCTGGCACTGGCAGCGGCCCGGCCCGCGGGTGCCGAGGACGGCCTGCAGGTCCTCCCAGGTCGCCTCGTTCGCGGGGACGACCCGGACCGGCTCGATCACCCGTCGAGGCGGGCCAGCAGCTTCAGCGAGCGCTCGACCAGCAGCGCGGTCGCGGCCTCGTCGTAGTCGCCGAGGGTCGCGTCGGCGAACAGGTGGCCGTCGCCGGGGTAGAGGAACAGCTCGCCCTCCGGGTGGGAGTCGACGAACGCCTGCGCCGGCTCCAGGTCGCCCTCGCCGACGAAGTAGGGGTCGGCGTCCATGGCGTGGACCTGCACGGGGACGCCGTCGGGCCACTCGCCGAAGTACTTCGGGTCGGCGAACCCGAAGTACGCGAGCAGCCCGCGCGCCCCGGGCCGGGTCTGGACCAGGGTCTGCGCGGCCATGACGCCGAGCGACATCCCGGCGTACACGACCTCGGCGGGGAGGTCGGCGGCGTTGCGGACGCCGCGGTCGCGGATCTCGGTGAACCCGATCTCCGAGCAGTAGGCCTCGCCCTCGTCGATCGAGCCGAAGGTGCGGCCCTCGAACTGGTCCGGTGTGTGGACGGTGTGCCCCGCCGCGCGCAGCCGGTCGGCGAACGCGACGATGCCCGGCGTCAGTCCCTGGATGTGGTGGAAGAGCACGATCTCTGTCATGCCGGAGAGGCTAGGCCTCGTTGCGGACGTTCGACGTCCGGATGCCTCTCGCCCGGATCGCCTGCTCCCGGCCGGGATAGCTGGACGCCAAGATCATCGTTCGGCGGGCCGTGGCGATGATTTCGGCGTCCAGCTATCGCCCTACTCCGTGGCGATCGCGTCGAGGACCTTCATCCTGGACGCCCGGACGGCGGGGACGACGGCGGCGATGACGCCGAAGACCACGGCCAGGACCAGGAACAGGCCGAGGCTCGACAGCGGGAGCGCCAGGGCCGTCAGGTCGTCGCGCAGGGACTCGCGCAGCAGTACGCCGATCAGCAGTCCGACCGCCATGCCGAGCACCGCGCCCATCACCGAGATGGTCACCGACTCCAGGGTCACCATCCGGCGCAGCCGCGCCCGGGACAGCCCGACCGCCCGGAGCAGCCCGATCTCGCGGGTCCGCTCGATCACGCTGAGCCCGAGGGTGTTGATGATCCCGATCACGGCGATCACGACGGCCAGCGCCAGCAGCCCGTAGATCAGGTAGAGCAGGGTGTTGATCTGGGTCAGGATCGAGTCCGCGAACTCCTCCTTGTCCTGGACGTTCACGATCGGCACGTCGGCCACGACCTCCTCGAGGTCGCGCTGGACCGCCTCCCGGTCGGCTCCGGGCTCGATGTTGATGCTGACCGAGGTGTCGGCCCGGTTGAGCCCCATCCCGGTCAGTACGCCGAGCGGCACGTTGACCTCTCCGACCACCGGGGTCGGCTCGATGATGCCGACCACCTCGACGGTCGCCGTCTGGTCACCCGGGACGGCCAGCTCGAGCTCGTCGCCGACCCCGACGCCGTACTCCTCCGCGGCGTCGGTGTTGACGACGGCCTGGTCGCCGGACAGCTCCTGGGTGCCCTGCTTCACGTCGAGGTCGTAGATCTGGCTGTACGCCGGGTCTACGCCGAGCACGGTGCCGGCCGCCCCGTCGATGAGGGCCGGCGTGAACTGGTCGCGGGTCACCGTGTCCACGCCGTCGACCTTCGCCATGTCGTCGCCGATGCCGGTCGGGAAGCTCTGGAAGTTGGCCGACTGGACGAGGAAGTCGGAGGCGAACTGGTCGTCGACCAGGTCGTCGGCGGTCGCGCTGAACGACGCCGCCAGCGTGCCGACCGCCGAGACCAGGGCCAGCCCGATCATCAGCGCCGAGGCGGTGGCTCCGGTACGCCGCTGGTTGCGCAGCGCGTTCTCGCCGGCGAGCCGGCCGGTGGTGCCGAACATCCGGCTGAACAGGGCCCGGCACGCGACCAGCACCGGGTGCCCGATGACCGGGCTGAGCGCCGCCGCGGTGAGGATCCAGATCACGGCGGTCGCGCCGACCCACGCCGCGGCCGGACCGGGCGCGGAGTCGGTGAAGCCGAACGCCGCTACCCCGGCCGCGAGGGCGGCCACGACCACGCCGATCAGGGCGCGTCGGCGCAGCGACTGCTCCTGGGGTGCGGACTCGTCGCGCATCGCCGCCATCGGTGCGGTCCGCGAGGCGCGGCGCGCCGGCAGGAACGCCGACACCAGGGTCACGACCAGCCCGACGCCGTACGCCAGGGCGACCGTCGTCCAGGTCAGCGTCAGCGCGTCGCCGGCGATGTCCAGACCGAAGGAGCTGAACAGCGTCGCGAGGGCCCGCGACAGCAGCAGCCCGAGACCGATGCCGATCGAGGAGCCGAGGAACGCCATCAGCCCCGCCTCGACCAGCACCGAACGCCGTACCTGGGCGCCGCTCGCCCCCAGGGCCCGCAGCAGTGCCAGCTCGCGCACCCGTTGCGCGACCAGGATGGAGAACGTGTTGGCGATGATGAAGCCGCCCACGAGGATCGCGATGACGGCGAACGCGACCAGGAACTGCGTGATCACGTCGAGGAACTCGTTGACGGAGTCCTGGGACTCCTTCACGACCGTGTCGCCCTTCACCGCCTCGTACGACGCGGGCAGCACGTCGCGGGCGGCGTCGACGAGCTGCTGCTGGGTCACGCCCGGGGCCGCAGTGAGTGCCGCGCTGGTGAAGACGTCGCGGCCGCCGAGGAACACCTCCTGGGCGCCCTCGGTCGAGAGGATCAGCAGCGTCGCGCCCGCGGTGCCGCCGCCGTTGAACTCGGCGGTCCCGGCCATGGTGAAGGTGCGCCGCGAGCCCTCGACCGAGTCGCCGCTGGGGGCGATGACGGTCACCTCGTCGCCGATCTCGTAGCCGCCGTTCTCGGCGGCGCCGCTGTCGAGCACGATCTCGTCGGTGCCCTCGGGCCAGCTGCCGTCGAGCAGCTGCAGCGACGGCTCGTCGATCAGGTTGGGGTAGTCGTTGTAGTTGAAGGCGATGGTCGGGGCGCCCTGGCCTCCGACCAGCTTGCCGTCCTCGTCGAGGAGGTAGCTGCCGACGCCGTCGACGTTGCCGTCGGCCCGCTCCACCTCGGGCAGGTCGGCGAGCTTCTCGACGTCCTGGGGTCGCAGCACGGCGGTGTTGCCGGCGCCGATCGCCTCGAACGAGCCGGTGCCCGCCGGGCGGACCAGGCCGTCGGGCGTCGAGCCCTTGATGATGGAGTCGAAGGTGGAGCCGAGGCCGTTGCTGAAGACCATCACCCCGGTGAGGAAGCCGATGCCGAGCACGATCGCGAGCGTGCTCATCACCAGCCGCACCTTGCGCGCGAGCAAGGTGCGCCACGTGAACCGCAGCATCTCAGCCGACCTGTGGCGTGAGCCGGGCCATGGTGTCGAGGATGCTGTCGCGGGTGGGCTCGCTGAGCTCCTCGACGATCTTGCCGTCGGCCAGGAACACGACGCGGTCGGTGTACGCCGCCGCGACCGGGTCGTGGGTCACCATCACGATGGTCTGCCCGAACTCGTCGACGCTGCGGCGCAGGAAGCCGAGCACCTCGGCGCTGCTGGTGCTGTCGAGGTTGCCGGTGGGCTCGTCGGCGAACACCACCGAGGGGCGGCTGACCAGGGCGCGGGCACACGCCACCCGCTGCTGCTGCCCGCCGGACATCTCGCTCGGCCGGTGGGTGAGCCGGTCGCGCAGCCCCACGGCGTCGATGACGCGGTCGAACCAGTCGGGGTCGGGCCGCCGTCCCGCCAGCGCGAGCGGCAGCACGATGTTCTCCTCGGCCGTCAGGGTCGGGATCAGGTTGAAGGACTGGAAGACGAAGCCGATCCGCTCCCGGCGCAGCGCCGTGAGCGCCTTGTCCTTGAGCCCGGACAGCTCGACGCCGTCGATGATCGCCTCGCCGCTGGTCGGGGTGTCGAGCGCGGCCAGGCAGTGCATCAGGGTGGACTTGCCGGACCCCGAGGGCCCCATCACGGCGGTGAACTGGCCGGCGTGCAGGTCGATGGTCACGCCGTCGAGGGCGCGGACCTCGGTCTCGCCCTCGCCGTAGGTCTTCACCAGGTTGCGGGCGCTGGCGGCGCCGGCGCGGACGTCGTCCGCGGGGACGGTGGTGGTCATGGGGCAAAGCCTGACCCGTCGGCACAACTCTCCGCCATGGGCTTTCGGCCCGAGTCGCCCCTGAGAGCGACCCCGAGACTCCCCGGGGGGCGCGGCAGGTACGCGGTCGATGTCCCCGGGGAGGTCCCGGTCCTACAGTCGGACCATGAGGATGATCCAGGTCGCACAGCGGGCCGAGGACCTCGACCGGGCGACCCGTTTCTACACCGAGCTGCTCGGGACCGGGCCGGTGGCGACCTACGACCCGCCGGGGCTGGTGTTCTTCGACCTCGACGGGCTGCGGCTGCTGCTCGACCGGGGGCACCGAGTGCGCTGCACTACCTCGGGGTGGACGACCTCGACGCGACCGTGGCGCGGCTCCGGGAGCACGGCGTGCCGGTCGAGAGCGACCCCCACGTGATCTTCGCGCACGACGACGACACCCTGGGCCCGGAGGGCACCGAGGAGTGGATGGCGTTCGTGCGCGACCCGGAGGGGAACCTGGTCGGCCTCGTCGAGCAGCGGTCCCGGTCCTAGCCCGGGCACGACGTCCCCCACCGGGCGGCGCCCAACGGTCACAATGCGGGCATGAGGGCGCGCGTCGAGCGGCCGCAGGTGGTCGCCCACCGCGGCGCCAGCGAGACGCTGGCCGAGCACACCCTCGGCGCCTACCTGGAAGCCCTGGACGCCGGGGCAGAGGGCCTCGAGTGCGACGTACGGCTCACCTCCGACGGCCACCTGGTCTGCTTCCACGACCGGGACCTGCGGCGGACCGGCAGCCGGCGCGGCCTGGTGTCCACGATGGAGCTGGCCGAGCTCGACGAGCTGGAGTTCGCGTCCTGGAAGAACCCGTGGGCCGAGCTCGACGACGAGGCGCCGGACCGCGACGCCGGGCTCGACCGGATGCTGACGCTGCGCAGGCTCTGCGAGGTGGTCGCGGACCACGACCGGCGGATCGAGCTGGCGATCGAGACCAAGCACCCGACGCGGTACGGCGCCCTGGTCGAGAAGCGGCTGGTCGAGCTGTTGCGCCACTTCGGCTGGCACCGACCGGGCGGTCCGGCCCGGGTGATGAGCTTCTCGTGGGTGGCCCTGCAACGGGTGCAGCGGATGGCCCCCCACGTGCCGGTCGTGATGCTGATCGAGCGGGCCCGGCACTGGCCGGTGGTCGCGCAGGTGCTGGAGGAGGGCTGGATCCTCGGGCCCGGCATCGGCCAGCTGACCCGGCACCCGGGATTCGCGCAGCGACTGGCCAGGACCGACCGGGAGATCCACGTCTGGACGGTCAACACCGACGCCCAGCTGGAGCTGTGCCGCGACCTCGGTGTCACCGCGATCATCACCGACCGGCCGGCGTACATGCGTCAACTCCTCGAGGGATAGCCTCGCGGGCATGGCCAAGCGCTCCCGCAGCAAGTCCCGCCAGCCGCCCCGCGAGCGAGCCGAGGGCGAGGCCGGCCCCCGCCAGCCGTGCCCGTGCGGGTCCGGGCGGCGCTACAAGCACTGCCACGGAGCGCCCGAGGGAGCCGCGCCGGTGTTCGTGAGCCGGCCCTTCGAGGGGCTGCCGTCGGAGTGCGACGTGGTCGCGCTGCGCGAGCTGGTACCGGCCGCGACGGCCCCGCTGCCGCTGGGCGGTGACCACGCCGACCGTGACGTCACGCTGGTGACGCTGCTCCCGGGGGCGGCGCCGGCGATGGTGCGCGAGAACGGCGCCATCTGGCTGGCGCTGCAGGTGCAACACCACTTCGGCGACCCGGGCCGCGACCTCGGCGCGGTCCTCACCCGCGCCCTGGCCCAGGAGGAGCCAGGGGTCGTGGGACTCACCGACGACCCGGGCGAGGGACCCCGGTTGCAGGACCTGGTCTCCGCCGACGAGCTCGCGGTCACCGTGCACGAGGGCTTCGACTTCTGGGTGGCCGACGTGCCCGACGCCCCCGACCTGATGGGCGTCCTGGAGCAGGCCAACGCCTCGGTGAACGCCACCGAGAAGCTGACGAGCGTGCAGGCGGCGTACTGGACCGACGTCGGCACCAAGGAGCACCTCCGCTGGGTGATGCCGGAGCCCGAGGAGCGGCTGCTCGACGCCCTCGCCCGGCTCCACGTCGCCGGCGACGACGTCCTGGTGCCCGACTCGCGCTTCGTCGGGATGTTCCGCGCCCACGGGCTGCTGACGCCGGTCTGGGACCTCCCGCTCGGCACCGGCGCCGAGGCGCTGGAGGAGCCGGCTGACCGCTTTGCCGCAGCACTCGCGGACGCCCTGGCTGACGAGTCCGACCTCACCACCGAGCAGCGCGCCGCCCGCAACGGGCTCGCCCACCGCCAGGTGACGATCCGCTGACCCGGTAGCCGCGGGGGCCGTCCGGCCGGGGTGGTTTCGAGACGGTTGCTGCGCAACCTCCTCAACCACCGGGGTGGCCGTGCTGCGCAACCTCCTCAACCACCGGGGTGGCCGTGCTGCGCAACCTCCTCAACCACCGGGGGGGTGGGGGAATGAACGCGGGGTGCCGGTGGCTGCGGAGGGCTGTCCGGCGGGGGTGGTTTCGAGACGGTTGCTGCGCAACCTCCTCAACCACCGGGGTGGCCGTGCTGCGCAACCTCCTCGACCACCGGGGGTGGGGGAACGCGGGGTGCCGGTGGTTGAGGAGGGCCGTCAAGGCCCGTCTCGAAACCACCGATGGCGGAGGAGTCGTCCCCGTGGCGACGCCGCGGAGCGGGAGTGCCCGGTGGTTGGGGAGGGCTGTCCGGCGGGGGTGGTTTCGAGACGGTTGCTGCGCAACCTCCTCAACCACCGGGCTCGGCGTTGCCCAGACTGGATCTAGGAGGGCGGGCTCGGCGCCGCCAGACGGTGGTTGAGGAGGGCCGTCAAGGCCCGTCTCGAAACCACCCGTGGCGGAGGAGTCGTCCCGGTGGTGACGCCGCGGATGGGCACTTTCGGCCGCCATTCCGCGCCCCGGCGAGGACGTGGCGCAACACACCACCCCCCGTGTTGTGCGCCGGGGGTGTGGGGGGTAGGTTTACCTCCCGACCCGGTCGTTGTTGTCTCCCCCGTCGGCAGCGGCCGGGTCCTTCACATCTCCTGGGCCCTTGGGGCCCCCAGCGCCCGCCTCAGTCGGTGGGCAGCGGCTCGCGGGCCACCGGACAGCTCATGCAGCGGGGGCCGCCACGGCCCGACCCGAGCTCCGAGCCCGGGATCCGGACCACCTCGATGCCGGCCTCCTCGAGCCGGTCGTTGGTGCCGTCGTTCCGCTCGTAGGCGACCGCCACCCGCGGTGCGACGGCGAGGGTGTTGTTGCCGTCGTCCCACTGCTCGCGCTCCGCGGTCACCGGGTCGAGTCCGGTGTCGAGCTGGTGCAGGGTGTCGATCTCCATCGCCTTGGCCGCGGCGACCAGGAACGGCTCGGCGTCGGCGACCTGCAGCGTCAGGGTGTCCTCGGCCTCGTCCGGGTCGGGGGCGGTGACCGCGTGGGCCTGCAGCGAGTCGGCCACGTTGGGGTACATCACGATCTTGTCGACGTCGACCATCGTGCAGACGGTGTCGAGGTGCATCGTCGCCCGCTCCTGGGCGATCGGGACGGCCAGCACGGTGTGCGCCAGCCGGGCGTGGAAGACCTGTCGCGCGAACCGCTCCACCCCGGCCGGCGTGGTCCGCTCGCCGACGCCGACGGCGATCACGCCGGGGGCGAGCAGCAGGACGTCGCCGCCCTCGACGTGCTCGTGGTGCCACCCGTGGATCTTCCGGGTGCCGGCGAAGCGCGGGTGCTCGGTGTAGATCAGCTCGGTGAGCTGCGTCTCGCGGGTACGGGCGGGCATGGCCAGCGACGTGACGGCGACCCGGTCGCGCACCCACACGCTGGAGTCGCGGGTGAACAGCAGGTTGGGCAGCGGGTCGATCAGGAAGTCGTGGGGGTCGAGCAGCGAGGTGACCAGCCCGTGGCCGCCGCGCACCTCGTCGTTGCGGATGCCGGCCGTGAGGTAGGAGGTGAGCTCCTCGGGACTGGCCTCGGCGAGCGCGCGGCCGAGATAGCTGCGCAGGGTGTCGCCCAGGTGGAGCCCGGACAGGGCGGTGGTGATCGCGTGGTTCCGGGCGCTCGCCTGCTGCAGGGTCTCGGTGAGCAGGTCGGTGAGGTAGAGCACCTCGACGTCGCGGGAGCGCAGGGCGTCCGCGAAGGCGTCGTGCTCCTCCTGGGCCCTCGCCACCCACGGGATCCCGTCGAAGAGGAGCTTGTCGTTGTTGCGCGGGGTCAGCCGCTTCAGCTCGTCGCCGGGCCGGTGCAGCATGACCGTCCGGAGCCGGCCGACCTCGCTGTCCGCGCCGTGGGTGTGCCCCTGGTCGTGGGTGGTGCTCATGCCGCGACTCTAGTGACTGGGCCGCGCCGCGGCCTCACCCCTGCGCGGCGGCCTCCCACTCCGGGGCGAGGACGGCGTACTGCAGGGTGTCGGTCCACTCGCCCTTGGACCAGATGTCCTGCAGCCGGTGGGTCTCGAGCCGCATCCCGAGCCGCTCGCAGAGCCGGGCGGAGGCCGTGTTGCGGGCGTCCAGCTCGGCGTAGATCCGGTGGAAGCCGTAGTGGCGGAAGCCGACGTCGATCAGGGCCCGGGCGGCCTCGGTGGCGATGCCGCGGCCACCGACGTCGGGGTGGACCACCCAGCCGAGCTCGGCCTGGCTCGGCCCGCGGAACATGAGCACCACGTCGCCGACCACCCGGCCGTCGAGCTCGATGACCACGCCGAAGTCGTCGTCGGAGGAGTCCCACTCCCGGACCCGGTCGTCGAGCTCCGCGCGCGGGTAGGGGTCCTGGAGCAGGTACGTCGCGACGTCCTCGCGACCGTAGAACGCATAGAGGTCGTCGGTGTCGTCGGCGGTGTGGGAGCGCAGCACCAGCCGCTCGGTCCGGATCGGGAGCTCCGGGGGCGGGACCGTCAGGTGGTCGCGCCGGAGCCGGTCGACCCACTCCTCCCGCGGTGTGGTGCCGCCGTGGCGTGCTCGGTCGACGTCGGTCGAGGGCAGCAGCAGGCCGTCGAGGGTGTCGGTCGCCTCCGCCAATGACCCGCGGCCGACCGGGTCGCGCGGGTCGGCTTCGAGCCGGGCCACCGCCTCGAGCGCCTGCTTCTGCAGCCGCTCGACGCGACGCATCGTCCGCGGCGTCGCCGGGTCCAGGTGGGCGAAGCGGCCGGCCATCCAGTCGTCGAAGGCCTGGTCCGCCTCGGCGCGCCGGTCCTCGGGCCAGTAGCGGACGAACCAGTCGTGGAGGCCCTCGGCACCACCGGCCCAGGCCACCGGGTCGAGGTGGTGCGACGGCGCCACCGGCGTCCCGTCGGAGAGCAGGTACGGCGGCATCGGCAGCCGTCCGGCGGCCATGTCTGCGAGCACCTGCTCGTCGGTCACCGGCTCGTGGCCCCGGGCCAGCACCCGGTCGTCGGCGGGGCTGGTGGGGACGTCGCCGTGGATCTCGCGGTACCGTTCCCGGACGGCGTCGGCGCTGGTCACGCGCGGACTCTAGTCCGGGTGGGAGCGCCGGTCGCGGGATTTCCTGACCAGCCACGGCTCCAGCGACCGGTAGCCCTTGACCGACGTACGGCGCAACCGGCGGAACTTCAGGTCCTCGTGCTCGGCGTACGGCGAGATGTCGGCGAGCTCGTCGGCGGCCCGGTCGAGGATCCTGGACAGCGGCGTGCCGTCGGGGGCGGTGTCCGGGTCGTCGTCGGCGTGCTCGCCTCGTCCGGTCAGGGCGTCGAAGGTGCCCCGGTCGACCAGCACGGTCCCCGGGCGGGCGAGGGAGGTCAGCCGGGACGCGATGTTGACGGTGGGCCCGAACACGTCCCCGAGCCGGGTCGTGACCTCGCCGTACGCGATCCCGGCGCGGACCTGCGGGAACGGGTCGTCGTCGTCCTCGCCGCGGGCGGTCAGCGCCAGCGCGACCTCCACCAGCGCCCGGGGCGACTCGGCGACGTAGAGCACCTCGTCGCCGATGGTCTTGATCACCCGGCCGTCGATGGCCGTGACCGCACGGGTCGTCTCGTCCTCGAAGGTCTCGACCAGGTCGACGAGCTCGGCCTGGCTGAGGTGCTTGCTGCGGCTGGTGTAGCCGACGATGTCGGTGAACGCGACGGCGAGCTGCTGCCCCTCCTCGTCCGCCTCGACCGCCGGCAGCAGGCGCTGCGCCGCGCTCACCAGGTGGCGACGCCACACGTAGTCCTGGAGCTTCCCCACCCTGGGCGTCACCGACCCGACCAGCTCGCCGACCCTGCGCTCCGGGTGGTCGTCCTGCAGCGCCAGCCCGGCCAGCAGCTCGGCCTGCCACTCCGCGAGCCGGGCGAAGCTGCGGCCCCAGGTGCGGACCAGCGCCGCCTGGGAGTCGCTCTCCAGGATGCCCTCCGAGACCAGCTCGGCGGTCATCTCGAGGGCCGCGACGTCCCGTTCGGTGAAGGCGACGTCGTCGTCCGCCGTACGGGGGAAGCCGAGCTGCGCCCAGAGCTCCTCGGCGAGCTCGATCGGGACGCCGGCCCGCTCCGCCACCTCGAGCCGCGTGAGGGTGCACCGGGCGCCGAGGAGGGTGCGCTCGATGTCGTCGAGGCGGACCTCGTCGGGACCGTCGCTCACGCAGTCGACCGCTGGGCGTTCAGGACCCGAGCCGTTCGCGGGCGACCCGGTCGAGTGCCTCGGCGAAGGCGGGGATCTCCTCGCGCAGCCGGTGCACCTGGTCGGCGCTGAAGTGGATCATCTCCACCTTGCCGAGGGTGACGATCGAGGCGTTGCGCAGCTTGTTGGTGACGATCGCCCCCTCGCCGACGATGTCGCCCGGTCCGAGCCGGGCGATCTCCTCGCCCTTGCGCCGGACGGCGGCCTCGCCGCTGACGATGATGTAGGCCTTGTCGGCGGGGGTCTTCTCCCAGATGGGGGACCAGTCGGCGGGGACCGTCACGTGGGTGCCGGTGTTCTTGATCGTGTCGACCTCACGGTCGGTCAGCTGGTCGAAGATCGTCATGAGTGGCCTCTCCGTGCTCGTCCCTCCCGCTAACGATCCTTCCGGTCGGTTGGTCACGGTGTCCAGCAGGGTGTTGCGGACGTCACGCCGCGACGAGCTCGTAGCCGGTGAACGCCGCGAGCAGGAGGCAGACCCCCGCGCCGACGTAGTGCAGGGTGTGCAGCGGTACGACGCGCAGCAGCGCGCGACCGATCAGTACGGCGAGGCCGCTGACCGCCAGCAGCGCGCCCAGGGCGCCGACGAACACGCTCACCGGGTCCTCGTAGCGGGCCACCAGGGTGAGCGTCAGCAGCTGCGACAGGTCGCCCCACTCGGCCGCGAACAGCACCAGGAAGCTGGCGCCGACGGCCCTGAGGCCGGACGCGTCGCCCGCCCGGGCGGCGTACTCGTCCCCACTGTCGAGGTGGTGGCTGCGGCCCTGCCGGAACAGGACCACCGCACCGGCCAGGAACATCAGCAGCGCCAGGACCCGGACCGCGTCGGTCGGCAGGAAGGACGCCGCGTGCCCCAGGCCGACCGCGACCAGGGTCTGCACCGTGAACGCGAGACCGACGCCGAGCCAGACCAGCACCGGCCGGAACTTGGTCGCGAGCACGAGCGTGGCGATGAACGTCTTGTCGGGCAGCTCCACGACGAAGATCGCGCCGAAGGTCAGCGCGACGACGAGGGGATCCATCAGTGGTCGAGCCGGTCGGGTGCCGCCGGGTAGACGCCCAGCACCTTCACGTCATGGGTGAAGAACGCAAGCTCCTCGAGGGCCCGGGCGACCCCCGGGTCGGCGGGATGACCGTCGACCTCGGCGAGGAACTGGGTGGCCGTGAACTGCCCGTCGACCATGTAGCTCTCGAGCTTGGTCATGTTCACGCCGTTGGTGGCGAAGCCCCCCAGTGCCTTGTAGAGGGCGGCCGGGAGGTTCCGGACGTTGAACACGAACGACGTCACGACCGGTCCGCGGCCGGCCGGTGCCTCGACGTAGTCACGGGAGAGGACGACGAAGCGGGTGGTGTTGTGGTCCTCGTCCTCGACGTCCTCGCGCAGGATGTCGAGGCCGTAGATCTCGGCAGCGAGAGGCGGGGCGATCGCGGCCTGGGTGGGGTCGCCGAGCTCGGCGATCTCGCGGGCGGCCCCCGCCGTGTCGCCGGAGACGACGGGGGTCAGCCCCAGCTCGCGGACCACCTTGCGGCACTGGCCGAGCGCGTGCACGTGGCTGTGCACGGTGCGGATCGTGTCGACGGTCGCGCCGGGGAGCGCCATCAGGGAGAACTGGATGCGCAGGAAGTGCTCGCCCACGATGTGCAGCGAGGACTCCGGCAGGAAGTGGTGGATGTCGGCGACCCGGCCCGCCAGCGAGTTGTCGATCGGGATCAGCGCCAGGTGGGCGTCGCCGCCCTCGACGGCCGCGAACACGTCCTCGAAGGAGGCGCACGCGACCGCCTCGTGGTCGGGGTGGTGGCGCTGGCACACCAGGTGGGAGTTGCTGCCCGGCTCGCCCTGGTAGGCGATGCGGCGGACGTCGACGGCACTCACCGCGCCATTTTCCCATGCCACCCACGCGCCGCCGACGTACGCCCGGCTCGCGGTCATAGGGTCGGCACGTGTCGATCGTGTCCGTGCTCGCCGCCCTCGCCCTCGTCGTCGCCGTGCTGGCGCTGGTGCTCGCGGTGGTCGGGCTGCGCCGTACGCGGCGTACGCGCGGGACGGGCGCCGAGGCGCTCCCCGAGGACGTCCGCGGCCTGCGGCAGGAGGTCGCGGCGCTGAAGCGCGAGACCGGGGACGCCCTGCGGCACCTCGCCGTCGTGCGCTACGACGCCTTCGGCGACATGGGCGGCCACCTCTCCTGGTCGCTCGCCCTGCTCGACGACGGCGGCAACGGCGTCGTCATGACCTCGATCCACGGCCGCTCCGAGGCCCGGACCTACGCCAAGAACATCGCCACCTGGTCCTGCGAGCAGCAGCTCTCCCCCGAGGAGGAGGAGGCGATCACCCACGCCCGCCCCACCCCCCGTTGAGATGGGCTTCCCTCGGGGTCGAGTTGGGCGTGCCTCCCGAGCGAGGCCCAACTCGAGGGCGAGCGAGGCCCAACTCGACGTCAGCGGGGGACGCGGACCAGCAGTCGGCCGTGCAGGCACTCCATGTGGAGCTCCTTGCCCGGGCCGATCGCGTCGCCGTCGAGCTGGCGGGGGGTGTCGGCGGAGCAACGGAGGTCGACCGTGGCCCCGACCTTGCGGTCGACCAGCTCGTCGGTGTGCTTGCGCTTGAGCAGCACCCGCCAGGCCAGCGGGATCCAGGCGAAGAAGTTGCGCGGGTGCAGGATCACGACATCGAGCTGCCCGTCGTCGATGGCCGCGTCGGGCAGCAGCGGCATCCCCGCTTGCAGGAAGCCCACGTTGCCGACCACGACGGTCCGGGCGCGGTGCCGGGTGTACTCGCCGCCGTCGACCGAGATCTCGATCCGCTGGGCGGGGAACATCAGCGACTTGACGCCGGAGAGCACGTAGGCGACCCAGCCGATCCTCTTCTTGATGTCCTCGTTGACGCCCTCCATGATCGCGGCGTCGAACCCCATGCCGGCCATCACCATGAAGTGCGTGTCGTCCGGTACGCCGTCGCCCTCGACCCGCACCAGGTCGATCGCCCGGTCCTGACCGTTGAGCGCCACGTCGATGGCCGAGCGGATGTACAGAGGGATGGCGAGGTTGCGCGCGAGGAGGTTGCCGGTGCCGGCCGGGACGATCCCCACCGGGATGCCCGTGCCGGCCAGCTCGGCGCACACCTCGCGGACCGTCCCGTCGCCACCGCACACCAGCACCAGATCGGCGCCGCCGACCGACGCGGCCTCGGCCATGCCGGTCCCGGGGTCCTCGACGGTCGTGTAGTGCCAGGTGGGGGGCGACCAGCCGGACTCGGCCGCCATCGTGGTCACGATCGCGCGAAACTGCCCGACGTCCTCGACCTTCACCGGGTTGAGGACGACGGCGAGCTTCTTCTCGGTCGCGAACACCTCGGGCAGCGGCTCTGCCTTCTCGGCGTGCCCGCGCGGCACCGGGTCGACGAGGACCAGCCCGAGCAGCACCATGCCGACCCCCAGCAGCGAGCCGGCGAGGACGTCGGTCGGGAAGTGCCGTCCCAGCAGGACCCGGTCGAGGCAGACCACCAGCCACGCCACGACCAGCAGCGCGGTGACGGTACGCCGCATCGACGAGCGCCGCACGAAGATCCGGGTCAGCACGACCAGCACCCCGGCGAACGCGGCCACCGACGAGGCATGGCCCGACGGGAAGGAGTGGGTGGTGAGCAGGTCGACCGACGACTGCCACTCCGGCCGGCTGCGGGTGAGCGCCAGCTTGACCAGCGTCGTCACCAGGGCTGTCGCCGACATCACCGCGGCGACGTACAGGGCGGCGCGGGTGTGGCGACGCCACAGCAGCAGGGCCACGACGACCACGGTCAGGACGGTCATGCCGATGGTTGCCGTCGCGACCTCGAACCAACCCAGCACCATGACCAGGACGTCGTGCTCGTCGGCCCAGTCCTCGGCCGCCCGCCCCAGGTCGTCCAGGCCCGACAGTGGGGCCCGGTCGCGCGCGACCAGCAGCGCCAGCACGCCGAACAGCACGAAGCAGGCGGCGGACCAGGCGAGGGTCAGGCGACGGGGGCGGTCGAGCACGCGGCCCAGTATGACGACGCGTCGGGCGTCTCCACGGGTCGACCATCCCGACGGGTGACCGGGCGCCCCACCGACTAGCCTGACGACATGATCGACCCGCGCATCCTCCGCGACGACCCGGACCGCGTCCGTGCTGCCCAGGCCAAGCGCGGGCTGTCCGACGACGTGGTCGACCGGGCGATCTCCGCGGACACCGCGCGGCGCCAGGCGATCGCCGACTTCGAGGCCCGCCGGGCCGAGCAGAAGCAGCGCGGCAAGGACGTCGCCCGCGCGGAGGGTGAGGAGAAGCAGGCGCTGCTCGCCGAGGTGAAGGAGCTCGCCGCCGAGGTGAAGCGGCTCGAGGCCGCCCAGGCCTCCGCGGAGGCGGAGTGGCGCGAGGTGCTGCTGGAGATCCCCAACCTCGCCGCCGACGAGGCGCCCGCCGGGGGTGAGGACGACTTCGTCGTGCTCGAGACCGTCGGCACCCCGCCCGAGTTCGACTTCGAGCCGCGCGACCACGTCGAGCTGGGCCGGATGCTCGGCGCCATCGACATCGAGCGGGGGGCGAAGGTCTCCGGCTCGCGGTTCTACTTCCTGACGGGGATCGGTGCCCAGCTGGAGTTCGCGCTGCTCAACATGGCGATGGACCAGGCCCGGGCGAGCGGCTTCATGCAGGTCGTGCCGCCGTCGCTGGTCAAGCCGCGCGCGATGGAGGGCACCGGGTTCCTCGGGCAGGCCGCCGACGACGTCTACCGGATCGAGGGGCAGGACCTCTACCTGGTCGGGACCTCGGAGGTGCCGCTCGCGGCCTACCACTCCGACGAGATCCTCGACGTCTCGTCGTTGCCGCGGCGCTACGCGGCGTTCAGCCCGTGCTTCCGGAAGGAGGCAGGCTCCCACGGCAAGGACACCCGCGGCATCTTCCGGGTCCACTGGTTCGACAAGGTCGAGATGTTCGTCTACACGACGATCGAGGAGTCCTTCGCCGAGCACCAGCGGCTGCTGGCGTGGGAGAAGGAGTTCATGGACAAGCTGGAGCTGGCCTACCGCGTGATCGACGTGGCCGCGGGCGACCTCGGCCTGTCCGCGCAGCGCAAGTTCGACATCGAGGCCTGGATCGCCTCGCAGGGCCGCTACCGCGAGCTCACCTCGACCTCGAACTGCACCGACTTCCAGACCCGCCGGCTCGACACCCGCGGCCGCGACGCCGAGGGCGGCACGGGCCCGGTCGCGACCCTCAACGGCACCCTCTGCTCCACCAACCGGCCGATCATCGCGCTCCTCGAGAGCCACCAGCAGGCCGACGGCTCGGTCCGGGTCCCCGAGGCGCTGCGGCCCTACCTCGGCGGGCTCGAGGTCCTGAAGCCCTTCGAGACGGTCGCGGAGCGACCTCCTCAGGGACCTCCGGAGTGAGAGTGAGCGGCTGGCAGCCGGGGCTGGTCGCCCTCGACATCGACGGCACCCTGCTCAAGTGGGTCGAGGGGGTCGGGACGACCTACGAGCAGATCCCCGACCTGACCCGTGACGTCGTACGCCGCGCCTACGACGCCGGCGCCCACATCGTGCTCGCCAGCGGCCGCTCGCCCCACGGCATGACCCGGATCGCCGAGCTGCTGGGGCTGCCCGACGAGGGCGCCGACCGGCTGTGGGCCGTGGCCTCCAACGGCGCGGTGGCCTTCCGGTACCCGCCCGTCGAGGTCGTGCACGAGGAGGTGTTCGACGCCCGTCCGGCGGTCGAGGCGGTGCTCCGCGAGCGCCCCGGTGCCCTGGTCGCGGTCGAGGAGCGGGGCGTCGGGTACCGCGTCAACCGGCCGTTCCCGACCGGCGAGCTGTCGGGCGAGCTGATCCAGACCGACGTCGCCGACCTGGTGGCCGACCACGTCAGCCGCGTCATCATCCGCGACCCGGAGGCGACGGCGGACGACTTCGTCGAGCTGGGGCGACGGCTGGGGCTGCACGGCACCGACTACGTCGTCGGCTGGACCGCGTGGCTCGACCTGTCCCCGGTCGGGGTCTCGAAGGCCTCCGGCCTGGCCCTGGTCGCCGAGAAGGTCGGCGTCGCGCAGGCCGACGTCCTGGCCATCGGCGACGGTCGCAACGACATCGAGATGCTGCGCTGGGCGGGGCGGGGAGTGGCGATGGGCCAGTCCGTCGAGGAGGTCCGGGCCGCCGCCGACCACGTCACGGACACCGTCTGGGACGACGGCGCCGTCTCCGAGCTCACCCGCTGGTTCCCCGCGTGAGCGAGACCTTCGGCTTCACCGCGCCGCTGTGGCGGTGGGCAGCGCGGCAGGAGACGGCCGACCCGTCCGCCTGGTGCTTCGTCACGCTGCCCCGAGACGTGAGCGACGAGCTGCGGCTGGTGGCCGGCGAACCGCGTGGCTTCGGCTCGGTCCCGGTGCGCGTCGAGGTCGGGACCTCCCGCTGGGAGACCAGCGTGTTCCCCGACGCCGAGTCCGGCTGCTTCGTGCTGCCGGTCAAGAAGGCGGTGCGGCAGGCCCACGGCGTCGAGGAGGGCGACGAGCTCACGGTCACCCTGGAGGTGCGCGGATGAGGCTCCCCGAGCGGATCGAGACCGCGCGGCTCCGGCTGGTCCCGGTCACGGTCGACGACGCCGCCGACATGCGGGCCGGGCGGCGCCAGGACCGCTGGCACCGCGACTACCCGCGGCCCGACGACGTCGACGCCGCGTCCCTGGTCCACGCCGGCGACACCGACCACTGGGGCCCACGGCACGTCGTGCTGGGCCACCAGGCGGTCGGGTCCATCGGCTGCTACGGCCTCCCGGAGGACGGTGAGACCGAGGTGGGGTTCGGCCTGGTCCCCGAGGCCCGCGGACAGGGTGTGGCGACCGAGGCGCTGCGCGGCCTGCTGGCGGCGACCGACGCGGTCGGCGTACGGCTGCGGGCGAGTGTCGTCCCTGACAACGCCGCCAGCCTGCGGGTGCTGGCGCGGTGCGGCTTCAGCGAGCTGCGGGGCAGCACCGACGCGGGCGAGCTGGTGATGGCCCGCCCGCTGCCGCGGGGCTGACGTGCGCGCGCCCCGGCTCGTCGCGACCGACCTCGACGGCACCCTCCTGCGGACCGACGGCTCGCTCTCGGACCGCAGCCGCGACGTGCTCGCCGAGCTGGACGGTCGCGGCGTCCCGGTGGTGATCGTGACCGGCCGCCCGATGCGCTGGCTCTCCGCCCTGCGGCCGGTCGTCGGCCGGCACGGCCTGGCGATCGTGTCCAACGGCGCCGCCGTCTACGACGTGGCCGCCGACGAGGCCCACGACGTCCGCGGCATCGAGGTGGCGGTGGGGGCCGAGCTGGCACGCCGGATCGAGGAGCACCTCCCGGGAGCCACCTTCGCGGTCGAGACCGTGGCGGGGATCTCGATCGCGCCCGGGTTCCTCGAGACCGAGCGGATCCCCGAGGGCAGCAGCGTGGCCTCCGTCGGCGAGCTGTGGAGCGCGCCGGCCCTCAAGCTGCTGGTCCGCCACCCCGACGCGGACCACGAGCGGTTGCGCGAGCGGGTGGAGCACGCGGTGGGCGACCTCGCCACCCCGACCTGGTCGATGGAGGGGCTGGTCGAGATCAGCGCGACCGGGGTCACCAAGGCCTCCGCGCTGGCCGCGCTCGCCGAGCGGCTGGGCGTGGACGACTCCGACACGGTCGCCTTCGGCGACATGCCGAACGACGTACCGATGCTCCGCTGGGCCGGCACGTCGTACGCCGTCGCCAACGCCCACCCGGACGTGCTCGACGCGGCCGACCGGCAGGCGCCCGCGAACGACGAGGACGGCGTCGCCGCCGTGCTCGCCGACCTGTTCGGGCTCTGACCGAGCCTCGGAGCCGGCGGTGGCTGGTCCACCGTTCGGCGTGCGGAAACGGTGGACCACCCACCGCTGCCCCGCGTCCGCCCGCCGGACCCCTCAGCGCCGCCCGACGAGCTCCGCCTGCTGCTCCAGCCACTCGTAGCCCGACGCCCCGACTGGCCTGCCGTCCGCCGGATCTGTGACCATGGCTCGCGTGTCCCGCCGGATCCGACGAGCCCTGATGGCGCTGCTGCTCGCGTGCGCCGGGCTGGTGCTGCTCCCGGCCGCCGCGCAGGCGTGCTCGTGCCAGGTCCCGTCGGTCCCCCAGGCCTCCAGGAAGGCCGACGTCGTGTTCACCGGTCAGATGCTCGGCCAGCAGCGCAACGGTCGCGAGCTCGACCTCGCCTTCGACGTCGACCTCATCTACAAGGGCGAGGTCTCCTCGGACGCGGTCGACGTCGTCTCGCCGACCGACAGCTGCGGCCTGAAGCTGAACCAGGACCAGGACTACCTGGTCTTCGCCCGTGACGACCGCTCCCGGCTGGTGTCCGAGGAGTGCTACGGCACGACCCGGGCGCGGTCCGGCACCTTGACCCAGGTCGAGAAGGCGCTCGGCCCGGGGGAGGCCTACCAACCCCCCGAGCCCGAACCGGTCGAGCCCACCTACACCCGGGTGCAGTCCGACGACACGCCGCCCGAGTTCGTGCGGATCGCCGCGCCCGGTGCCGCCATGGTCCTGGTCGGTCTGCTGGGCTGGATCGTCGTACGCCGGCGCGCCTGAGCGGCCACCGCGTCAGCGGTGACTCCTGCACCGTGGTGCCGTCAGGAAGGGTGCGGCACCCACCGCCGGCCCGTCGTCAGAGGTACATGCCGCCGGAGTCACCCTGCCCCGGCGGGCGCTGCTGCTGGCCGGGGACACCTGGCGCGCCGGGCTGCGGCGGGGTCATGCCGGCGGGCAGCTGGCGGCGCATCTGCTCCAGCTGGGCGCGGGCAGCCACCTGCTGGGCGTAGATCGCGGTCTGGATGCCGTGGAAGAGCCCCTCGAGCCAGCCGACCAGCTGGGCCTGGGCGATGCGCAGCTCACCCTCGGAGGGCACCGAGTCGTCGGTGAACGGCAGGGAGAGGCGCTCGAGCTCCTCGACCAGCTCCGGCGCCAGCCCGCTCTCGAGCTCGGCGATCGAGGCGTGGTGGATCTCCTTGAGCCGGCTGCGGCTGGCCTCGTCGAGCGGCGCGGCCTTCACTTCCTCGAGCAGCTGGCGGATCATGCTGCCGATCCGCATCACCTTCGCCGGCTGCTCGACCAGGTCGCTGATGCCGCGAGCCTCCTCGCCCCCGGACTCCTCACCGTCGCCCGCCGTCGCGGCGGCGATGACGCTGGCGGGGACCGAGCCCACCGGCTGCCCGTCGGGGCCGACGACCACGACGTGCTGCTCCTGCCCGGAGGACTCCGACGACTGCTCGCTCATGGGCCAACCCTACGGGTCACGTCGTGAGAAGGAGCTTGCCGACGTGGTCGCTGGCCTCCATCGCGCGGTGGGCGTCGGCGGCCCGGTCGAGCGGGAACGTCTCGTGCACGACCGGCCGGACCCTGCCGTCGGCCACCAGGGGCCACACGTGCTCGACGACGGCCGCGCAGATCGCGGCCTTGCCCGCCACGGGCCGGGCTCGCAGGGCGGTGGCCACCACGGCGCCGCGCTTGCGCAGCAGCGCGCCGAGGTCGAGCTCACCCGTGCTGCCGCCCTGCATCCCGATCACGACCAGCCGGCCCTCGGTGGCGAGGACGTCGACGTTGCGGGGCAGGTACGCCGCTCCCATGTTGTCGAGCACCACGTCGGCGCCGTGGCCGCCGGTGGCCTCCCGCACCACCTCGACGAAGTCCTGCTCCCGGTAGTTGATCGTGGTCTCCGCACCGAGCTCTGCGCACACCTCGAGCTTGGCCGCGGAGCCGGCGGTGGTGTGGACGTGGGCACCCAGCGCGGTGGCCAGCTGGATCGCGAAGGTGCCGATGCCGCCGGCGCCGCCGTGCACCAGCAGGTGCTCCCCGGGTTGCAGCCCGGCGACCATGAACACGTTGGACCACACGGTGCAGGCCACCTCGGGGAGCGCCGCCGCGGTGACCAGGTCGACCCCGTCGGGGAGCGGCATGACCTGTCCCTCCGGCACGACCACCTGCTCGGCGTACCCGCCGCCCGCGAGCAGCGCGCACACCTCGTCACCGACCGACCACCGGTCGACGCCCTCGCCGACCGCGGCGACGGTTCCGCTGCACTCCAGCCCCAGCACGTCCGACGCGCCCGGCGGGGGCGGGTAGTGGCCCTGGCGCTGCAGCAGGTCGGCGCGGTTGACCGCCGTCGCCGCCACCCGCAGCAGCACCTCACCGGGACCGGGCTCGGGGTCGGGGACCTCGCCCAGCGAGAGGACCTCGGGTCCGCCGGCACCGTCGGCGACGACCGCCCTCATCCGTGGCTCCTGCCCGCCGTCATGCGCCCTCGTAGGCGTCGTCGCTGTGGTCGACCCCGCTGTCGTCGGGCACCTCGTCGTCGACGTCGTCGGGGTCGGGAGCGTCCGCCGGACGGTCCCAGCCGTCGGCCAGCGCCTGGGCCCGTGCGGCCAGCTTCTCGATCTCGGCGGGTCCCGCACCCTGCTGCCCGGCAGCGAATCCGAGGAGGTACGTCGTGATCGGCGCGGCGACCTTGGTCACGTCATGAGCCGCGGTCCGCGCGAGGTCGAGCACCAGGGCCTCGTCGACCTCGGTCTCGACGTCGAGCGCGTCGCACAGCTCGTCGATCCAGTCGTGGAGGTTCACGGGTCCAGCGTGTCCACTGACACCGCGACCCGCAACCCCGGGCCGCCCAGCGGTCCGCGGCTCACCGCGGCAGGTCGCGCAGGTCCCGCCAGGTGTCGACGCCGCGTGCCTCGTCCGCCTCGGCGGTGACGTCGGCGAGGTCGAGCCCGGCGAGCAGGGCGCCGACGGACGCGCCGTGCGGGTCGTCGGGCGAGGCGGCGTCCAGCGCGGCGGTCCGCAGCAGCAGCACCAGGCGCCGCCGGCCGTCGGGGCCGACGAGCGCGGCGCCGTCCGGGCCGTCGGCCTCGATCAGTCGGCGGACCGTCAAGGCGGTGACGAACGGCATGTCGACCGCGAGCACGACCACCGCGTCGGGGGTGCGGGCCAGGGCGCCGCGACCGGTCACGAGGCCCGCGACCGGGCCGCCGAGCGGCGGGTCCTCACGGACGAAGGTCACCGGCCGGCTGGTCGGGACCGGGTCCCCCACCACCACGACCTCGGCGGCGGCCCCGGTGGCGGCGAGCGCGTGCTCGAGGAACGTCGCGCCGGCGTGCTCGAGCGACGCCTTGTCGGCGCCGTCGAGCCGGGCGGCGGTGCCGCCCGCGAGGATCACGGCCGCGAGGTCCACACGGGCAGTCTCCCAGCCGCACCCACGGGGCGGGGTGGCACTCTGGGACCGTGACGTTGCGCGTGGCCCTGGTCCAGCAGGCCTCCGGCCTGGAGCCCGAGGACAACCGACGGCTGCTCCGGGAGCTGACGCCGGACGACGCCGACCTGGTGGTGTTCCCGGAGGCGTTCGCCCGCGACTTCGGCAGTCCCGGCTCCGACGTGAGCGGTCACGCCGAGCCGGTCGACGGCCCGTTCGGCCGCGAGGTGGAACGGGTCGCGGAGGCCCGCGCGACGACGGTGCTGGCCGGGATGTTCGAGGTGTCCGACGACCGCGACCGGCCCTTCAACACGCTGCTCCTGCGCGGCCGCGCGTACGCCGACTACCGCAAGGTCCACCTCTACGACTCCTTCGGCTACCGCGAGTCCGACCGGCTCAGCGCCGGCCCGGTGTCGGCCGTGACCGCCCCCCTCGGCGACCTGACCCTGGGGCTGATGACCTGCTACGACCTGCGCTTCCCCGAGCAGGCGCGCGCCCTGGTCGACGCCGGCGCCGAGGTGCTGGTGGCGCCGTCGGCCTGGGTCGCGGGCGAGCGCAAGGTCGACCACTGGCGCACCCTGTTGCGGGCCCGGGCGATCGAGAACGTCGCGTACGTCGTCGCGGCTGCCCAGCCCGGGCCCCGCTACTCGGGGCACTCGATGGTCGTCGACCCGTTCGGCGAGGTCGTCGTCGAGGCGGGCGAGGACGAGGCGACCGTGCTGCACGCGACCCTGGACCCGGCGCTGGTCGAGGAGGCCCGCAGGACCAACCCCTCGCTCGCCAACCGCCGCAGGTAGCCTTCGCCGTCGTGGCCCGGAGCACCCCTCGACGACGCGCGGAGAAGCCGCGGCGGTGGTCGCGGCGGAAGTCTCCTGCCCCGGCCGCGGCCCGATCCGGGCCCTCCCGCATCGTCGCTGCTCCGCCGCCCCCCGTCCCAGCTCCCGCACCGGACCCCTCGACGGAGCCGGCGCCGACCCCGGTTCCGTCGACTCCGGCACCACCACCGGCGAGGGACCCCGCGCCGCCGACGGAACCGGTCATCCAGCCGCCGCCCGAGCCGACGTCGCCGAGCCGGGTCCGGGTCCGGGCCTGGGCCACGCTGTGGCTCCTGCTCACCCTCGCGGGCGCCGCGGCCCTGGGCGCCGGCGTCGTCGGCTGGGGGCCCGAGATCCTGCCCGAGGCCGGGGCGGTCGTGGTCGCGGCGACGTACGTCTGGGCCCTGGCCGCCCGCACCGGCGGCCGACCGGTGGTCTTCGGGCTGCTCACGCTGGCGGTGGGGGGCGCGATCCTGCTCACCGACCGCGAGCTGCTGCGCAACGGCGGGGCGGTCATGGTGTGCGCGATCTCGGCCATCCTCGCGGTGGTGGCGACGGTGCCGGCGGTGAAGACGCGCACCGCCGTCCGCGAGGTGCTCGTGGCGATGGTCGTCGCGGCGCTCGGCGGGCTGGCGGCCGCCGGGCTCCAGCCGAGCATCGACTTCGCCCGCTTCGAGTACCTCACCCTCGGCATGGCGCTCTTCGGCGGCTTGGTGGTCGTCTACCGGCTGGGGGCGGGCCTGCACGGCCTCGGCCGGCGCGGCCTGCTCCTCGTCCTCGTCGGTGGCGTCGTGCTGGCCCTGACCCTCGCGTACGGCGAGCTGCTCCGCCGCTACGGCACCCCGGCGCTGGTGGAGAACGTCAACGACGGCATCTTCTGGCTCCGTGACCACGCCGGCGCGTCGCCGCGACCGATCGTCGCCGTGCTCGGCATCCCCGCGCTGATGTGGGGGGTCCACATGCGGGCGCGGCGCCGCCAGGGCTGGTGGGTGTGCGTGTTCGGCGTCGTCGCGACCGCGCCCGTGGCGCAGGCGTTCCTGCAGCCGTCGGTGTCCTTGGAGGAGTGGAGCCTCGCCCTCGGGTACGGCGTCCTCGTCGGGCTGGTGCTCGGCCTCGTGCTGATCCGGGTCGACGTCGCCCTCACCGGTGGTCGCAGCAGCCGCGGACGGCGTGGCCGCCGGGCCGAGGAGGCCGCCGCGCTGCGGCCGGAGCCGTCCCGGATCGACTCCCTGCTGTGAGGACCGGCCGGTGGCGCGGTACGCACCGGTAACGGATAGCGTCGGCCCCATGCCGAGGGCCCAGGAGATCGAGATCGTCGCCGAGATGGTCGCCAACGTGATGACCGTCTACGTCGCCCCGGGCGACACGGTCGCCCCCGGCGACACGGTCGTGCTGCTGGAGTCGATGAAGATGGAGATCCCCGTGGTCTCCGAGCACGGCGGCACCGTCACCGGCCTCTGGGTCGGCCCCGGCGACGTCGTCCAGGACGGCGACGTACTGCTGTCGCTGGGAGCCTGAGCCACCACCACCCGTAGACTCCGCGGGTGCCGCCGGGGCGTGCTCCGACGGCTCGGAGGGGTGCCGGAGTGGCCGATCGGAACCGCCTTGAAAGCGGTCGCTGGCAGAGATGTCAGCCGCGGGTTCGAATCCCGCCCCCTCTGCCCGAGCCCCCTGTCCGGTGGTTGAGGAGGTTGCTCTGCAACCGTCTCGAAACCACCGTGACCGGAGCAGCGGTCGCGCGACTGCTGGGCGGTCGCGGGCGGACCGGTTGGGTCAGGGGTGGTTTCGAGACGGGCCTTGGCGGCCCTCCTCAACCACCGGCGAAGCCCCGGTCACGTTCTCGGTGGTTGAGGAGGTTGCTCTGCAACCGTCTCGAAACCACCGTGACCGGAGGAGCCGCCACGCGACTGCTGGGCGGTCGCGGGCGGACCGGTCGGGTCAGGGCTGGTTTCGACGGGCCTTGGCGGCCCTCCTCAACCACCGGTGAAGCGTCCTCCCTGCCCGTCGGAGGACGCGGTCACACTCCGGTGGTTGAGGAGGTTGCTCTGCAACCGTCTCGAAACCACCATGACCGGAGCAGCGGCCACGCGACTTCCGGCGGTCGCGGGCGGACCGTTTCTGTCAGGGGTGGTTTCGAGACGGGCCTTGACGGCCCTCCTCAACCACCGGTGAGGCTTCTACTCGGAGCCGCCGAGCTCCAGCTGCACCGAGTCCCACTGCAGGTCGCGGGCGCGGCGGCGGTGCCGGTCGACGTCGCCCCGCAGCCGGGTCACCTCGGCCCGGGCGACCGCCTCGCTCGCCGTCTGCACCACGTCGCGCAGCGCGGCGACCCGCCGCAGCAGCAGGGTGCGCTCCCGGGTCGCGCGCGCCTCACGGGCGGCCAGCCACCCGTCGTACGCCGCAGGCGACTCGGCCACGAGCAGGTCGCGGAGGCCGGAGAGCGTCCGGCGGAGCTCGGCGCGCCACGCCTGACCGGCGGACGCAGGGGCACCGAGCGGGTCGGGCTGGAGGTTCGACGCGGCTAGGCTCATGGTGGGCTCCGAGGGAGTTCGGCCCGACAGGAACTTCGAGTGTGAACCCGCGACCCGATCCACCACAACCCCGTTCGGCGGCCTCTTCCGGCCATGCGGGAGGATCGGTGCCCATGTCGTCCGGTTATCGGCTCGCACCGGCGCTGGCCGCCCGCCTGGTGGGACTCGCACTGGTGCTGCTGGCACTCCTCGTCCTCGCCGGCACGGTGCTGATCGCCGTTCTCGGCGGCCCGCCGACGCTGCTGCTGGCGATCGGCGCGGGTGCCCTCGTGGTCGTCGTGGCCCTGGTGGTCCCGCTCCGGCAGGTGCGCGTCGTCCAGCTGGACGACGCGGGCTACCGGGTACGGATGGTCCGCGGTGCCGGCGTGCGGTCGGCCCGCTGGGACCAGGTCGAGGACGCCGTGGCGGCCAGCCCGCACGGGGTCGACTGCGTGGTGCTGCGGCTGAAGGACGGTCGCACGACCAGCATCCCGGTGGCGGCCGTCGGCGCCCCGCGCGAGGAGTTCGTGGCCGACCTGAGGGCCCACCTGCGGCGCGGGGAGGGACTCCGCCCGCTCTGAGGCCGCGGGGGCCGCTCGATTCGGCGTCGCCCGGCGTGACCGGTAGCCTGACCTGCGCCGTCCGGGCCGCGAGGATCCGGCGGTGGAGGAGGCGTCGCCTAGTCCGGTCTATGGCGCCCGCCTGCTAAGCGGGTTGAGGGCAAACCCCTCTCGCGGGTTCAAATCCCGCCGCCTCCGCGCGTAGGGTCGGCGCGGGCTCATCCAGAGGGGTGAGCCCCGCGGCCGCCTCTGGCGCTTGCATGAAAGTGCAATGCACAGAAATGGCCCACGCATCGGCTGCCGTCGAGCGGCACGGCCACCGAGACTGGAAACGCCTCACACCCCCGAGGCGAGTGAAGCAACCCACATGTGGAGTGAGAATCGAATGAAGATCGCCAAGAAGGTAGCCACTGCGCTGGTCGCGGCTGTACTGTCCCTCGGTCTTCTCGGGAGCACGGCGGGCACCGCGACCGCCGACACCAGCTGGGGCAAGGGCGTCGCCATCCCCTGACGTACCACCCGCTGACACGAGCCACCATTCCGGCGTGAGACGGGACCACGAGTCCCCCCAAGACAGCTGGTCAGAGGGCCGTCCCCCGGCCCCTCCGTCTCCGCCACACGAGGGCAGTGACCCGGTCACTGCCCTCGTGCTCTGCCCGGAGCGGGTCAGTCGTCGGGGTCGGAGTCGGGGCGCTCCCGGCCCGACACGCCCTGGGTGCCCATGACGTACCCGAGCTGGAACCGGGTCTCCGCCTCGTACTCCTGCTTCAGGTCGGCGACGTACCCGGCGTAGGTCCGCGGGCTCACGCCCAGCCGCTTGGCGCTGACCGGGTCGGCGTGTCCCTCGATCAGCATCCGGATCGTCATCGCCCGCTGCTCCACGGCGATGTCGCGCAACATCCCGGAGTCGCGGCTGGTGAAGGGCCGCCCCCGCTCCCAGGCGCGCTCGAAGACGTCGACGAGGTAGTCGACCACCGAGGGCTCGCGGATCACCACGGCGGTGTCGAGGTCCTGCTCCTTGCCGGGGATCACCGCGATCCGGTGGTCGAAGACGATCATCCGGTTGAAGAACTCGTCGAGGGTCCGCACCTCGGCGCCGCGCTCGGTGACCTCGGCGACGTAGTCGGTCGTGATCGCGCTGCGTCGGGCGCTGTGCTGGTAGAGGGTGCGCATCCGGGTGCCGCGCTCGAGCATCGCCGTGTCGCGTACGGCGGCGGCCGCGAGCGTCTCGGCGTCGCGCCCGGCCTGAGGCTGGGCGGTCAGCACCTCGTCCTCGCACTCCTCGACCAGCCCGGCGATGTAGGAGTCGATCCGGGAGCGGCCGGTCCCGTCGGCGTCGTCGTGGAGGATCATGATCGAGCTCTCGGAGCTGGCGGGCGCGCGCTTGAAGGCCTGCGCCACCGGCGTGAACGCCTGCACCCACCGGGATGACTCGAGGAGCAGCCGCGAGCCCTCGTTGCCGAGCGGGGAGACGATCCGCGACTGCACGGTCACCGGGTCGACCGGCAGGAAGCGGGTGGAGCCGCGGTCGGTCGTCAGCAGCCCCAGCTCGACCAGCAGGTCGAACGCCGGGCGCTCGGCCGCCCCTTCGACGACGCGGGGGTCGTCGGCGTCGATGCCGCCCGCGTCGACGACGTCCTCGTAGAGGGCGGTCGCGACGGACTCGAACAGGGCGCGGTCGTCGGGACCGAGCTCACGCACCTGCCACCCCTCTTTCCGCCTCCCCCGCGCGTCCGTCTGGAGAGGGTACCGGTGGTCAGTGACCCAGGCGCGCCCTGAGGCCGTCCAGCTCGGTCCACAGCACGGCGGGGAGCTGGTCGCCGAAGCCCTCGAACCACTCCTGGATCTGCGGCAGCTCGGCTGCCCACTCCTCGGGGTCGACGCGCAGCGCCGCGGCGAGCCGGTCGTCACCGATGTCGAGGCCCTCGGTGTCGAGGTCGCCCGGCGCCGGCACGTGGCCGATCGGGGTCTCGGTCGCGGCGGCCCGGCCGTCGATCCGCTCGACGATCCACTTCAGGACCCGGCTGTTCTCGCCGAAGCCGGGCCACAGGAAGCCCCCCTGGTCGTCCCGGCGGAACCAGTTGACGTAGAAGATCCGTGGCAGCCTGGACGCGTCGTTGTCCTTGCCGACGTTGATCCAGTGGGTGAAGTAGTCGCCTGCGTGGTAGCCGATGAACGGCAGCATCGCCATCGGGTCGCGGCGGACCACGCCGACCTGGCCGACGGCCGCGGCCGTGGTCTCGCTGGACAGGGTGGCGCCCAGGAACGTGCCGTGGGTCCAGTCGCGGGCCTCGAAGACGAGCGGGACGGTGGTCTTGCGGCGGCCACCGAACAGGATCGCGTCGATCGGGACGCCGCGAGGGTCGTCGTACTCCGGGGCGAGGATGTCGCACTGGGTGATCGGCGTGCAGTAGCGGCTGTTGGGGTGGCTGGAGAGCTCGTCGCTCGCCGGGGTCCAGGGCTGGCCCTTCCACGAGGTGGCGCTCGCCGGCGGGTTCTCGAGGCCCTCCCACCAGATGTCGCCGTCGTCGGTGAGCGCGACGTTGGTGAAGACCGAGTTGCCCTGGTTGATGGTCCTCATCGCGTTGGGGTTGGTGTGCTCGTTGGTGCCGGGCGCGACGCCGAAGAAGCCGTACTCGGGGTTGACGGCCCACAGCCGGCCGTCGTCGCCGATCCGCATCCAGGCGATGTCGTCGCCGAGGGTCTCGACCTTCCAGCCCGGGATCGTGGGCTCGAGCATGGCGAGGTTGGTCTTGCCGCACGCCGACGGGAACGCGGCCGCGACGTACTTCACGACGCCCTCGGGGCTGGTGAGCTTGAGGATCAGCATGTGCTCGGCGAGCCAGCCCTCGTCGCGGGCCATCACGCTGGCGATGCGGAGTGCGTAGCACTTCTTGCCGAGCAGGGCGTTGCCGCCGTAGCCGGAGCCGAAGGACCAGATGGCGCGCTCCTCGGGGAACTGCACGATGTACTTGGTGTCGTTGCACGGCCAGGCGACGTCGGCCTGGCCCTCCTCCAGCGGCATGCCGACGGAGTGGAGGCACGGCACGAACGGCGCCTCGAGCTCGGTCATGCGCTGCAGCACGTGGCTGCCCATGCGGGCCATGACGCGCATGCTGACCGTGACGTACGCCGAGTCGGTGAGCTCGATGCCGAACATCGGCTTCTCGGCCTCGAGGTGTCCCATCACGAACGGGATGACGTACATGGTGCGGCCGCGCATGCAGCCGGCGTACAGCCCGCGCATGATCTCCTTCATCTGCGCGGGGTCCATCCAGTTGTTGGTGGGGCCGCAGTCCTTCTCGTCGACCGAGCAGATGTAGGTCCGGTCCTCGACGCGCGCGACGTCGGTCGGGTCGGAGGCCGCGTGGAAGCTGTTCGGCTTCTTCGCGGGGTCGAGCCGGGTGAAGGTGCCGGTCGCCTCGAGGGCGCGGGTGAGCTCGTCCCACTCCTCCTCGGAGCCGGTGCACCAGTGGATGCGGTCGGGCTGGGTCAGCTCGGCGACCTCGGCGACGAAGTCGAGGATCCCCTGGTGCGTGGTCGGGGCGCCTGTGCCTGACTGGCTGGTGATGGTGGCGGTCATGCAGCTCTCTCTCCGGAGGTTGAGGTGCGAGCGAAGCGAGCCTCGAGACCTCGCGACGCAGAGGAGATCGCACGGCATCGTTGGCGGCGACGGATTGCGCGGGAGGCTACCGGCGTCCGTCCTGCGCACCTATTGGATCGATCTACGAACGCCGCCTCCGGTCCCGGGCACACCCCGCGGGGGTGTCCTGCCTATGCTGCGGCCATGGAGGGTGCGCCGCTGCGGGTCGCCGTGGTCAACGACTACGAGATCGTGGTGCTCGGGATCGGGGCCGTCCTCGAGCGCTTCCCGGACCGGGTGCGGGTGGTCGAGCTCGACAGCGGGCTGCCGCTGGAGTCCGAGGTCGACCTGGTCCTCTACGACTCCTTCGGTCAGGCGCAGGGAGCGGCCATCGACGTCGCCTCCCTGGTGGGGCCGACCAGGGCCAAGGTCGTGATCTTCAGCTGGAACACGCAGACCGAGCTGGTCGAGCAGTCGCTCGCCGCCGGCGCGGCCGGCTACATCTCCAAGAGCGTGTCCGGCGAGGAGCTGGTCAAGCTGCTCGAGGCGGTGCACGCGGGGGAGACCGTGGTGCCCGCGGTGGAGGACGTCGAGGGGACCTTCGGGAGCTGGCCCGGCGACGACCACGGCCTCACCCCGCGTGAGGCCGAGGTGCTGGCGCTGATCTGCCAAGGCCTGAGCAACCAGGAGATCACCGAGCGCGCCTTCCTCAGCATCAACACGGTCAAGAGCTACGTGCGCACCCTCTACCAGAAGATCGGCGTCGACAGCCGTACCCGGGCGGTGCTGTGGGGCATCGACCACGGCTTCCGGCCCGACCGGGTGCGGCACCTGATGCCTCCCGGTTCCTGAACGGACGAATGCACACCTTCGGGGGTGCTGCCGTCCGGCCGCCGCTGGTTGTGTAGGCGTCGGCGGTCTTGGCGCCCGCCGGCGCGGGGCGTCCCCCAGGGCTCACGCAGTCCGATCGGGGAGGGACGCCCTGCGCCTTCTCGGCGAAGGAGGCGCATGCAACCCCACGAGGTGCGGATCGGGCGGGAGGGCCCGCGCGACGCGCGCGTGACCGACGCCGTACGGCGACTGGCCGGGGACGGCCGGTACCGCCGTCCGGGCTGCTGGCCCGACGCCGCCCGCGACCTCGGCGCGGTGCTGCCCCCACCGGGTCGCGGTCGCACCGGTGAGCGCTGGTCCGTGCTCGCCACGCTGGGGGCCCACGACCTCCAGCTGGCCCGCGCGGTGGAGCCGCACGTCGACGCGCTCGCGATCCTCGAGGAGGCGGACGCCGCCGGGCACGACGGCGTCCCGGTCCCCGGCGCCACGTGGGGCGTGTACGCCGCCGAGGGCCCGGGCGTCCGGGTGGACGCCACCCCGGTCGGCGCCGGCTGGCGGCTGTCGGGCACCAAGCCCTGGTGCTCCCTGGCGGACAGGCTGTCCCACGCCCTGGTCACGGCCTGGGTGGACGACGAGCAGCGTGGCCTGTTCGCGGTCGAGCTGACGGCGCGGGGGGTCGGGACCTCGGCACCGGACGAGTGGAGCGCGCGGGGGCTGCGCGACGTCGTCAGCCTCCCGGTGACGCTGACCGACGTACCTGCACGGCCGATCGGGCCGCCGGGCTGGTACCTCGCCCGCGACGGCTTCGCCTGGGGCGGCCTCGGGGTCGCCGCGGTCTGGTACGGCGGTGCGGTCGGGCTGGCGCGGCGACTGGCCCAGCCGCGGTCCCGCCCCCGCGACCAGGTCGCGCACCTCCTGCTCGGGGAGGTCGACCAGCGGCTCGCCGCTGCCCGTGCGGTGCTGCACCGCGCCGCCGCCGACGTCGACGCCGGGTGTGCCGCGGGTGTCGCAGGTGCGCTGCTCGCCCACCGAGCCCGAGCGGTGGTCGCGTCCTCCTGCGAGGCGGTGCTCACGGCCGTCGACCACGACCTCGGTCCCGGGCCTCTGGTGGGCGAACCCGACCACGCCGCCCGGGTGGCCGACCTGCGGCTCTACCTGCGCCAGCACCACGCGGAGCGGGACCTGGCCGAGCTCGGCCGGCTGGTCGCGGAGCAGGGCCACCCGTGGTGAGGCCCCAGCCCGTCGACTTCCGGCACGACGTCGCCGGCACTCCGGCGGCCGCGTGGGACCCGATCGTCGAGGGACTGCCCCGCCGCGACGTGCTCGTCGACGGAGCCGGCGTACCGGTCGAGCGGGTGGTCGTGGTCTCGGCCCACCCCGACGACGAGACGCTCGGCGCGGGTGGGCTGCTCGCGCGCGCCTCGCACGGCTCCGAGGCCGGGATCTCCGTGATCGCCCTGACGTCGGGGGAGGGCAGCCACCCCGGCTCGCCGACGAACTCGCGCGACATGCTGGCCGCTCGCCGACGCCGGGAGGGACGTGAGGCGCTCGAGCAGCTCGGGCGCGGGATCACGCTCGAGTACTGGCGCCTCGCCGACGGTGGGGTCGCCGCGGTCGAGCAGGCGTGCGTGGAGAGGCTGACAGACCACGTGGGCGACGGCCGCCGCACCCTCCTGGTGGCGCCGTGGCGGCACGACGGGCATCCCGACCACGAGGCGGCGGGCCGGGCGGCGGCCGCTGCAGCGGTGCGGACCGGGGCGCGACTGCTGGAGTACCCCGTCTGGGCGTGGCACTGGCTCACGCCCGACCCGGGCGACTGGACCACGGCGGTGGCGCTGCCCCTGGACCGACGAGAGCTGCAGCGCAAGCAGCACGCGACTGCCTGTCACCGGAGCCAGGTCGCGCCACTCTCGGAGCTCCCCGGGGACGAGACGCTGCTCGGACCCGACGTGCTCGCGCACTTCGCCCGGCCCGTCGAGGTCTTCCTCGCCGAGCCTGCGGACGACCCCGCCCTCGACCGGTTGCACGTCGGCGGCGCCGAGCCGTGGGGAGCCGACGTGCGGTGGTACGAGGAGCGCAAGCGGGCCCTGACGCTCGCCGTCCTCCCGCGGCGACGCTTCGACCGGGTGCTCGACGTCGGCTGCTCGACCGGCGTGACCACCCGGGCGCTCGCGGAGCGGTGCCGCCGCCTGGTCGCCGTGGACCGCAGCGCTGCCGCGGTCCGCACCAGCCGGCAGCGGCTGGCCGACCTCGAGCACGTCTCCGTCGAGCAGCGGCAGCTGCCCGAGGAGTGGCCCGACGGCTCCTTCGACCTGGTCGTCGTCAGCGAGGTCGGCTACTTCCTGTCGCCCGCCGCGCTCGACCGGCTCGTCGAGCGGGTCGTCGGCAGCCTCGCGCCGTCCGGGGTCGTGCTCCTGTGCCACTGGCGGCACCCCGTCGTCGGGTGGGTGCTCGACGGGGAGACGGTCCACGGCGCGTTCGGGGCCGCTGTGCCCGGCGAGCGGTTGGCGTCGTACGACGACCGCGACGTGTCCATCCTGCTGCTCGGCCCCGGCGACCAGATGCCCGACCCGCTCTGGTGAGCGCCGTCTCCCGGGTGCTCGTCGTGGTGCCTGCCCACGACGAGGAGGCCGTCCTCGGCCAGTGCCTGCAGCAGGTGGCGACAGCTGCCGGCGCCGTACGGCCTGCCGCGACGGTGCGGACCGTGGTCGTGCTCGACCACTGCTCCGACCGCAGCGCGTCCGTCGCCGCCCGACACGACGTGGAGGTGGTCGAGTGTCATGCCCGCAACGTCGGGAGGGCGCGCGCCCTCGGGGTGGCGGCCGCGGCCCGCGACGTGCTCGACGACGCCGCGACCTGGGTCGCCACCACCGACGCCGACAGCCGGGTCGGCCCGAGCTGGCTGCTCGACCACCTGGCCGCGGCCGCCGCCGGGTACGACGCCCTGCTGGGGCGCGTGCACCCCGACCCCGCTGACCTGCTGCCCGCCGTCCTGCGCGAGTGGCACCGTCGGCACCCGCGGATCGGCCACCACGTCCACGGCGCCAACCTCGGCGTCCGGCTGGCGGCGTACCGGGCCGTCGGCGGCTTCCGGGCCCTGGCCAGCGGTGAGGACGTCGCGCTCGTCCGCGCCCTCCGCGACGCCGGTGCACCGGTGGCTTCGGGCGGCACCCCCGTCGTCAGCTCCGGCCGCTCCAGGGCCCGTGCGCCGGACGGTTTCGCCGCCTATCTGAGGGCGCTCGCCCACGAGGTGGCTCCCGCCGAGAGCCCGGATGCCGATTCGGTCGCCCTCCGACCCGTCGGCTATCCTCGTCCAGTCGCTCGCCCGGTCACGGTCGACGACGGGCGCCCGTAGCTCAACGGATAGAGCATCTGACTACGGATCAGAAGGTTTGGGGTTCGAATCCCTACGGGCGCGCGGGGTGCGATGTCCCGCGACACCGTTGGCAGGTGTTGCGGGACATCGTTGCATTTCAGGGCTTCTTGAGGCGTCGGCCTTT
>NZ_JBNYXG010000002.1:615625-736778 GCF_050880345.1 Nocardioides sp. GXQ0305 | reverse complement strand
ACCCGCCGAAGCGCTCGACGCGCTACTGTCCGAACACGACAACCCACCCGGTGTTGCACTCACCGGTTGAATCCACCGCGCAGCGACCGTCTCGAAACCACCACTGCCTGATCATCGGCCGGTGGTGGTTTCGAGCCCTTCGAGACGGTGCTGCGCAACCTCCTCAGGAACCAACGGGCCTTGACGGCCCTCCTCAACCACCGGCCTGTCGCGTCGTGACCACGGTGGGTGCCGCCCTCGCACCTATTCCCGGACAGTGTTCGCCGGCGACTCCTCAAGCTCCGGCGGGGGAGGGTTGCCAAGGGGTCGGCTGGGCCTGTCACCATCGACGGGTGACCACGAGCGACGGCGGGGGGCCGCCCGAGACCTACGGATTCCTGCGGGTTCCCTCCCTTCCGGTGCTGGACCTCACGATGCGCATCGGCGACCACTTCCTCGCGTCCGGCATGTCCGCCAACGACGTGGTCGTGCAGATGCTGCGCGTGATCCACGCGTACGGCCTCAGCGACGTCCACGTCGACCTCACCTACACCTCGATCTCGGTGACCCACTACCGCGGCCCGACCAAGGCACCGCTCACGGTGACCCGGATCGTGCAGCCGCTGCTCGTCGACTACACGAAGGTCCGTGACCTCGACGTGCTGCTCGCCCGGATCGAGGACGGGCTGGGCGTCGAGGAGGCGGTCGAGGCCTACGAGGCGATCTCGCACGCCGACCAGCCGTACCCGCACTGGGTCGCCGCGCTCGGCAGCGGCGGCATCGCCGCCGGCGCCACGCTGTCCTTCTCGACGTCGTGGGAGCTCGTGGGGATCTCGTTCCTGTCCGGCCTCACCATGGACCGGCTGATGACCTGGCTGCACAAGCGGCGGCTGCCGCCGTTCTTCAGCCAGGCCGTGGTCGCCGGGCTGATGACGATGATCGCGGGGCTGGTCGCCTACCTCGGCCGGATCGGCTGGGGGCCGTTCGAGGACCTCGACCCGACGCTGATCGTGGTCGGCGGCATCGTGATGCTGCTCGCGGGCGTGATGATCGTCGGGGCGGTGCAGGACGCGATCGACCAGTTCTACGTCACGGCGACGGCGCGCATGCTCGAGGTGATGATGCGCACCGCCGGCATCGTCGCCGGCATCCTGGTCGCGCTGAGTGCGCTCGAGGCCTGGGGCGGCGGCTTCAGGATCGTCAACACCTCCGACTCCGCGGCCCCGCTCTGGGCGCAGTACGCCGGCGCCGGGCTGATCGCACTGTCGTTCGCGGTCTACAGCTTCTCCGACCTCGGCACCATCGCGTTGACCACCTCGGTGGCCCTCGTCGGCTGGTCGTTCTACGTCGCCCTCGCCGAGGCCGGCTTCGGTGAGGTCTCCGCCAACACGGTCGGCGCCCTGGTCGTCGGCTTCTGCGCCACGATCATCGTCCGCACCACCCACGCGCCGGGCTTCGGCATGGAGAGCGGCGGCATCCTGCCGCTGGTGCCGGGGCTGGCGCTGCTCAACGGGCTCATGCAGATGGTCCAGGAGGGCGGCGGCAACCCCGCCATCGTCGCGGGCGGCAAGACCCTGTTCACGGGGGTCCTGGTCGCTTTCGGCATCGCGGCCGGTGCCACGCTCGGCACCTACTTCGGACGCCCGGTCAACGAGCAGGTACGCCGGTTCCGGCGGCAGGTGAAGGCCGCCGGCCGGGTCATCGTCCGCCCTCCCCAGCGCTGACCCGACGTTCCTGCCCGGCGGTCACCGGGGGCGTGATGCAATGACGGGGTGACCGAGGAATCCACCCCGCGCCCGTCGCACACCACCATCGCGGCGGGCATGGTGATCGCGGGCTCGGTCATGGTCGTCGTGACCGTCGGCGAGCAGATCGCCGGGATCAACTCGCTGGAGACGCGTCGGTCGGTCGAGGAGTTCCTCGCGACCAGCCCCGGCACCGGCCTCGATGCCCCGCAGGCCCTCCTGCTGCTCCGTACGGCGCTGATGGTGGTGGCCGGCTGCGCCACCGCGGCGGCGATCCTCGGCTACCACGTGCTCAAGCGGAACCGGTCGGCGCGGCTCGGGCTGACCTTCCTCGCGGTGCCGCTGTTCTTCGGCGGCCTCGCCACCGGCGGCTTCCTCACCTCGCTCGTCGCGGCGTCGGCGCTGCTGCTCTGGGTCGGGCCGTCGCGCGCCTGGCTCGACCGGACGCCGCTGCCGGAGCGGACCAGCCCCTTCGCGCAGCCACGGGAGACGCCGACCTGGCCGCCTCCGCCGCCGGTGCCGCCGCGCGACGACGTACCCCCGCCCCACACGGGGACCTTCGGCGCCCCGCAGCCACCCCCGCCCCCGCCTCCTCCGACCCCCGAACGCCGGCCGGTCGCGCTGGTCTGGGCCTGCGCGCTCACGTGGGGGTTCTGCGGCCTCGCGGCGGCGCTGATGGCCGCCAGCCTGACCCTGCTCGCCGCCGACCCGTCCCTGGTCTGGGTCGAGATCGAGCGCCAGAACCCCGGACTGCTCGCCGACAGCCAGCTGGCGCGCGACGACCTGCTCCGCTCCCTCTACGTGGTCCTCGGCGTCTTCATCACCTGGGCCGTCCTCGCGATGGTCCTGGGCGTGCTGGCCTACCGTCGCAACAGAGCGGGTCGGATCGGCCTGGTGGTCTCCGCGGGCGCGGCCGGCGGGCTCTGCCTCGTCGCCTCCTTCGGCTCCGGCCTGCTCCTGGTCCCGGCGCTCGCCTGCGTGGCCACGGTGATGCTGCTGGCGCGTGCCGACGTTCGTGCCTGGTTTGCAGCACGGCCGCCCCTTCCGTGATGGAATGAGCGCCATGAGCGACTCCACGGGGAACCCTCCTCCCGACCAGCCCGACCCCTCCGGCCAGCAGCCGCCGGCGTACCCGCCGCCGTCCGGCCAGCCCGAGCCGACGGCGCCGTACAGCCAGCAGCCGTACGGGCAGGAGCCGCCGCGCCAGAGCTTCACCGAGCAGTACGGCGCGTCGTACGGGCAGCCGGGCTACGGCCAGCCCGCGTACGGCCAGCCGGCCTACGGGCAGCCGTACGGCGTGGACTCCGACCGCCGCCCCGGCACCGTGACCGCGGCGGGCGTGCTGACCCTGGTGTTCTCCGGCCTGTCGCTGCTGCTGTTCGGCTTCGTGCTGGTCGCGGTGCTGGTCGCCCGCGACATGATGACGACCGAGCTCGAGACCACTCCCGGTCTCGAGGAGATCAGCGTCGACTCGGTGGTCACTGTCGCCGCCGTCACGATGGGGATCCTCGCCCTCTGGTGCCTGATCGCGATGATCCTGGCCGTGTTCGCGCTGCGCCGGTCCAACGGCGCCCGGATCGGCCTGGTCGTCTCGTCGGTGGTGGTCGCGCTGTTCAGCGGTCTCAGCCTGATCGGTGCCGCCGACCCCGTGTCGCTGCTGATGATCCTGCTCGTGTTCGGCGCAGCGGTCACGACGATCGTGTGCCTGTTCGCGGGGGGCGCCAGCGCCTGGTACGCCCGCCGGAGCGGCGGGGCGCCCGCCGGCTGGCAGGGCTCGCCGGTCGCCTGAGTCAGCGGCGCAGGTCGGCCTTCGCGAGCCGGCGCAGCCCCTCCTCGAGGACGCTGCGCTCCTTGCAGAACGCCCACCGGATCAGGTGACGCCCGGCGTCCTGGTCGTCGTGGAAGCCCTGGCACGGGATCCCGACCACGCCCGCGCGCCCGGGCAGCGCCTCGCAGAACTGCAGCCCGTCGTCCCAGCCGAGATCGCCCACGTCGGTCAGCGTGAAGTACGTGCCCTCCGACACCCGGGGCGAGAGGCCGACCTCGGCCAGGCCGTCGCAGAGCAGGTCGCGGTGGTCCTGCAGCCAGCGCGCGGTCGTCGCGGGGAAGTCGGACTCCTCGTCGAGCGCGTGGGCGACGGCGTGCTGGACCGGCGTCCCGGAGGTGTAGGTGAGCCACTGCTTGGCGGCCATGACCGCGTCCACCAGCTCGGCCGGCCCGGTTGCCCAGCCGACCTTCCAGCCGGTGACCGACCACGACTTGCCGGCGCTCGACAGGGTGAGCGTCCGGTCCCACATTCCCGGCAGCGTCGCGATGGGCGTGTGGCGGAGGCCGTCGAAGACCAGGTGCTCGTAGACCTCGTCGGTGATCACGACCAGGTCGTGCTCGATCGCGAGGTCCGCGACGGCCTGCAGCTCGGCGTCGGTCAGCACCGTGCCGGTCGGGTTGTGCGGGGTGTTGAGCAGCACGAAGCGGGTCCGCGGCGTCACCGCCGCCCGCAGCTCGTCGACGTCGAGCCGGTAGTCGGGGGAGCGGAGCGTCACCGGACGCCGTACGCCACCGGCCATCTGGATCATCGCGACGTAGGAGTCGTAGTAGGGCTCGAGCACCACCACCTCGTCGCCCGGGTCGACCAGGCCGAGCAGCGCGGCCGCGACCGCCTCGGTGCAGCCGGTCGTCACCACGACCTGGCGGTCGGGGTCGAGCTCGATCCCGTAGTGGCGCTGCTGGTGGCGGGCGATCGCCTGCCGCAACGGGGGTACGCCGATGCCCGGCGCGTACTGGTTGTGCCCGGCGTCGATCGCCGCCTGCGCCGCCTTCAGCACGCTCGCCGGCCCGTCCTCGTCGGGGAACCCCTGCCCGAGGTTCACCGACCCGGTCCGGACGGCCAGCGCCGACATCGTGTGGAAGATCGTCGTCGGGATCCCGTCGAGGCGTGCAGCGAGCATGCCGCCCACCGTAACGACCCCGCTCGGCGGCCCCCACCCCGATAGCTGGACGCCAACATCATCGTCCGAGGTCGCGAAACGATGACTTCGGCGTCCAACTATCCGAGAACGGACGGACCCCTCAGCGGACGGTGTGGCCGCTGGCGCGCAGGTTCTCGCAGGCCTCGACGACGCGGGCGGCCATGCCGGCCTCGCCGGCCTTGCCCCAGGCCCGCGGGTCGTAAGCCTTCTTGTTGCCCACCTCGCCGTCGACCTTGAGCACACCGTCGTAGTTGCCGAACATGTGGCCCGCGATCGGCCGGGTGAAGGCGTACTGGGTGTCGGTGTCGACGTTCATCTTCACCACGCCGTAGTCGACGGCCGCGCCGATCTCCTCGGCGGTCGAGCCGGAACCGCCGTGGAAGACCAGGTCGAAGGGGCGCGCGTCGTCGCCGAGGCCGAGCTCGGAGGCCGCCGCCTCCTGGGCGGCCTTGAGGATCTCGGGGCGCAGCTTGACGTTGCCGGGCTTGTAGACGCCGTGCACGTTGCCGAACGTGAGCGCGGTCAGGTAGCGGCCGTTCTCGCCGGCGCCGAGAGCCTTGACGGTCGCGATGGCGTCGTCGGGCGTCGTGTAGAGCTGCTCGTTGATCTCGTTGGCGACGCCGTCCTCCTCGCCACCCACGACGCCGACCTCGATCTCGAGGACGATCCGGGCGGCCGCGCACCGGGCGAGCAGGTCCTCGGCGATCGTGAGGTTCTCGTCGAGGGGTACGGCGGAGCCGTCCCACATGTGCGACTGGAACAGCGGGTCCTCGCCGCGCGCCACCCGCTCGGCTGAAAGCTCGACCAGGGGACGCACGAACCCGTCGAGCTTGTCCTTCGGGCAGTGGTCGGTGTGGAGCGCGATGTTGACGGGGTAGTTCTTCGCCACCTCGGCGGCGTACGCCGCGAACGCGACCGACCCGGTCACCATGTTCTTGACCGTCGGGCCCGAGAGGTACTCGGCTCCGCCGGTCGAGACCTGGATGATCCCGTCGGACTCGGCGTCGGCGAAGCCCTTGAGCGCGGCGTTGAGGGTCTGCGAGGACGACACGTTGATCGCCGGGAACGCGAACGACCGGCTCTTGGCCGCGTCCAGCATCTCGGCGTACTTCTCGGGAGTGGCGATCGGCATGCCGCCACCCTAGTGGCTACTCGCGGGTCGTCCCGAGGCGTGATCCGGTGGCCGGATGGCGGACGGTCGCCCCGGTGCTCTGGACCACCTCGCCGATGGCCGTGACCTCACGCGACCCGGTGCGTTGTCGGGTCACCACCGGATCCGGAAGATCGCACGCCGGCGTGCCCCCACCCGACCGGGTCCGGCTCGGCCTCCCCCACCGGGGGCGGGTCGACCCCCCGTCGGCCCGCCCCCACCTTCCGGCGTGGAACGACGTCGCGGCCGCGGCGCCGCGGGTACGGTGCGCTCAACCGACCCTGGGAGACCGACGTGGCCGACCGTTCCGTACCGCCCGAGCTCCACACCGCCGGCCTGCTCACGCCGGAGTCCCGTGCCGTGGCGGGCCTGGCGCTCGCCGTGGCGGGACTGCTGAGCGGCAACATCCTCGCGACCGGGCTCCAGCTGCTGCTGGTGGGCAACGGGTCCGGCGACCTGGGCCCGTACGCGGTGGCGCTGGGTGCCGGGGCCGCGCTCCCTGCCGTGGTCGCGCTCTTCCTGGTGCGGGAGCAGGCGCGCGGGCCGGTGTCCGGATGGCCGGGCCACGTGTCGCGGGCGGCCGCCGTGGTGGCCTTCCTCGTGCTCGCGGGCGCCGTGCTCGCCGTCCTGGGCGGGCTGCTCCACACCTCCTGAGCGCGCCTCACGTGCCGCCCTCCGAGACAGGTCCGCACATCCTCCTCAGGAGCCACCTCGCCAGGCGGAATCGCCTGACAGGTCGGCGTAGGAGCGCACCCATGCGTGCATGGCGACGGCAGCGGCGGCGCTGGCGTTGATCGAGCGGGTCGACCCGAACTGCGCGATCGAGAACGTCCCGTCGCAGACCTCGTGGGCCGCCTCGGAGAGGCCCGGCCCCTCCTGGCCGAACAGGAAGCAGACCCGCCGCGGCACCTCCATGGTCTCCAGGTGGGCGGAGCCGGGGAGGTTGTCGATGCCGAGCAGGGTCACCCCCTGCTCGTGCAGGTACGCCGCCAGGTCGGCGGGCGTCGGGTGGTGGCGGAGGTGCTGGTAGCGGTCGGTGACCATGGCGCCGCGGCGGTTCCAGCGGCGGTTGCCGACGATGTGCACCTCGGCGGCCAGGAAGGCGTTCGCGGTGCGGACGATGGTGCCGATGTTGAAGTCGTGCTGCCAGTTCTCGATGGCGACGTGGAAGCCGTGGCGGCGGGTGTCGAGGTCGGCCCGGATCGCCTCGACCGTCCAGTAGCGGTAGCGGTCGACGACGTTGCGCCGGTCGCCGTCGCGCAGCAGCTGCTCGTCGTACTGCTCGCCGGTCGGCCACGGGCCCTCCCACGGGCCGACGCCCACCTCGGGCGGGCCGTGCGGCATCGGGTCGTACGGCGCGTTCTCGGTCATCTCAGAAGGCGGCGATCGACTCCGGCGCCCGCTGCGGCCGGCTGAGCGTCCGGACCACCGCGGCCTGGCCGTGCCGGTCGACGGCGACCTGCGCCAGCAGGTCGATCGCCAGTCGCACGGCCTCGTCGGGGAGGACGGGCGTCTCGACGCCGACGCTGGACGCGAGGTCGTCGCCGTGGACCACCATCTCCATCAGCCGGGTCACCACCAGGTCGTGGGCGCTGAGCGCCCAGCCCTGCCACGGGATCATCACGACCGTGTCGTCCTGGACGGTGCCGAGGACTCCCGGCAGGGCGGCCAGCCAGGCGTGCGTACGGTCCGCGACCGCGCCCGGCCCGTCGGCGGCGGCCTGGTCGGACCCCTCGCGGATCGACACGTTCACCTCGTCGTCGAGACCGCTGTTGGCCCAGGCGGCTCGCCGGTAGTGCTCGCGTAGCTCGATCGGCTCTCCGTCGCCGGGGCCGGCCGACAACAGGTCGACGGTGGTGCCGAGCTGGGCGGTGAGGTGGTGGGCCAGCCCACCGACGCTCATCCCGGCGCAGGAGCTCTCGACGTCCCAGCGCTCGACGACGGGGTCGGAGAGGGCGAGGTCGCGGACCGCTGCCGCAGTCGCGAGGACGGTGTCGGCGATGCTCAGGGCCACCCCGGGAGGCTACCCCTGAGCGGCTAGGGTCGGGGGGTGCTGGCCACCGCGCTCCCCGACCTCGCCCCGCTGCTGCTGGGCATGGACTGGATGGACCCGGAGTGGCTGCTGGAGACGTTCGGCGAGGCGCTGTTCTGGCTGAGCCTGGCGATCATCTTCGTGGAGTGCGGGCTGTTCTTCCCGTTCCTGCCCGGCGACAGCCTGCTGTTCGCGATGGGGCTGTTCATCGCGGGTGAGAACGTCGACGTGTTCCCCGGTCCGCCGTGGGTCGACCTGATGATGGCGCTGGTCCTGTTCACGGTCGCGGGGTTCGGCGGCAACGTGGCGGGTTACGAGATCGGCCGCAAGATCGGGCCGCCGCTCTACGAGCGCGACGGGCGGGTCCTCAAGCAGAAGTACTTCGACCAGACCCGGGTGTTCTTCGACCGGCACGGCAACAAGGCGCTGGTGATCGGCCGGTTCGTGCCGTTCGTCCGGACCTACGTCACCGTGGTCGCGGGCGTGACCCGGATGGAGCGGCACCGGTTCTTCCTGTGGAGCTTCGTCGGAGCGGTGCTGTGGGTGGTCAGCATCACCGTCGCCGGCTTCTTCCTGGGGGCGGCGTTCCCGACCCTGGGCGAGAACATCGACAAGGCGATCATCGTGATCATCGCGGTCTCGCTGCTGCCGATCGCCTACGAGTGGTGGCGGCACAAGCGCACGGCGTCCCCCGAGGCCGCCGACAGGGACGGCGACGGCCGGCCCGACCGCGACATCATGGGCCAGGACGTCGACTAGGACGTCGTCCGGGCCGCGTCCAGCTGGGCCTTGGTGAGTACCGGGCGGACCTCGAGGCCGACGTCGGCGAGCGGGTTCTCGACCTCGGGGCTGCGGTCGATCGCGCAGACGACGTGGTCGACGGTGGCGCCGGCGTCGCGCAACCGCGTGGTCGCGTCGCGCACCGCGCCGCCGGTGGTGATCACGTCCTCGACGAGGGTGATCCGCCGGCCGTCGACGTCGGGGCCCTCGGCGAGCTTGCAGGTGCCGTAGGTCTTGGCCTCCTTGCGGACGAACAGCGTGGGCAGGCCGGTCTCGCCGCTCAGCACGGTGGCGATCGGGATGCCGCCCATCTCGAGCCCACCGAGCAGCTCGGTGCCGGAGGGGACCAGGTCGCGCATCCGGGCCACGACCCGCCGCAGCAGGGCGGGGTCGGACTCGAAGAGGTACTTGTCGAAGTACTCGGTGCTCCGCTGCCCCGACCGGAGCGTGAACTCCCCGGTGAGACGGCAGCAGGCGTCCACGTCGCGGGCGAGGCCTTCGATCGGCTCCGGGTCGCTCATGGCGCCGACCCTAGGGCACGTGGCCCGTGCAGCCTGGTGGCAGGCTTGCGGGCATGAGCAACGTGGACCTGATGGCCGGACCGCCCCCGACCCACCTGCCCGACGACCCCGCCGCCGACGACCTCGCCGATGGTGCCGAGCCGGCCGACGTCGTACGCCGCCACCCGGCGTCGCCGATCGCCTGGGCAGCACTCGCGGCGCTGTCGGCCGAGCGGGGCGACGACGACGTCACGACGTACGCCTATGCGCGGGTGGGCTACCACCGCTCGCTCGACCTGCTGCGCCGCAACGGCTGGAAGGGCCACGGCCCGGTCCCGTGGTCGCACGAGCCCAACCGCGGCTTCCTGCGCTGCCTGGCCCTCCTCGCGCTGTCCGCCCAGGCCATCGGCGAGACCGACGAGGCCGAGCGCTGCGCCACCTTCCTCCGCGACTCCTCCCCCGAGGCCGCGGCCGAGCTCCTCCCCTGACCCGTCACTTCTGCAGGTTGGGCAGCTGCCCACCCGTCACTTGTGCGGGGTGACATCCTGCCGACCCGTCAGTTGTGCACGTGGGGTCAGGCCTCATGTGAGAGGTCACAGGCCCCCAAACCTGCAGAAGTGACGGCTCGGCAGAGTCAGAAGCTGGACGAGTGACGGCTCGGCAGGGTCAAGACCTGCAGAAGTGACGGGTCGCGGGGGGAAAGGGTCAGCCGCCCAGCAGCGAGCGGACCTTCTCGGGGCCGAGGGCGAGGATCAGGGTGGGCAGGCGCGGGCCGCGCTCGGCGTCGACGAGCAGGTGGTAGAGCAGCCGGAAGAACTCCTTCTGGTCCGCCTTCACCTCCTCGGTGGGGGCGTCGTCGAGGCCGAGGCCGCGGGCCAGCTTGGGGACGCCGTAGACCAGCGAGGTGACCTCGTCCAGCGCCAGCGAGCCCTGGGGCGGGATGCCCTGGAGCAGCAACGACACCCACTCTGACTCCCGCGGGCCGAGGGCGGCGAGCGCCACCGCGTCGGGCGCGGCGCGCACCGTGGTCCGGTCGGACGCCGGCACGAACTCCGTGGTCCACTGCATCGCCTTCGACAGCCGCGGCTCGAGGTCGGCCACCGAGTCGTGCGGGTAGCCGACGTCGGACACCAGCCGGCTGATCTGGTCGGCCGACCCGGCGGTCACGTCGGCCACCGACGACAGGACCCGGAACGGCACGGTCACGGGCGACACCGGCAACGGTCCCGCGGCGACCGTCGAGGAGGCCCGCTCGTGGGCCAGCACCGCGCCGTCGCGCTTGCCCGCCGCCGCCTTGCGGCCGAGGGCGTCCCACTCGTCGTACAGCCGGACCACCTCGGGCCCGAAGTCGATGTCGAAGGTCTGCTTGGGGTTGCGGCGCACGTAGAGCCACCGCAGGACCGGCGCCTCGAGCACCCGCAGGGCGTCCGCCGCGGTGGGCGCGCCGCCCGCCGACGACGACATCTTCTGCACACCGGCGAAGCCGACGAAGCCGTAGCCGAACCAGGCCGGCCGCGGCATCCCGAAGACCGTCTCCACCAGCTCGTGGCCGACCGTGAACGACGACCCCGGCGTCGCGTGGTCCATGCCGGCCGGCTCGAAGTCGACGTGCTCGGCGGCCCACCGCATCGGCCAGTCGACCTTCCACACCAGCTTGCCCTCGTCCTGGGTGGCGAGGTTGGTGACGTAGGAGTCGCCGCACGCGCAGGTGTAGGCCAGGTCGGTCGTCTCGTCGTCGTACGACGTGAGCGTGACCGTGTCGCGGCCGCAGCCCCGGCAGTAGGGCTTGTAGGGGAACCGGGCGAGGTCCTCCGACGTGCCGCCGGCGGCCTCCTCGGCGTCGGCCACCGAGTCCTCGAGTGCGGCGGCCTCCTGGTCGGACGAGGCGACCTGCTGGGCGACCCTCGCCCCCTTGGTGCGGTAGCGCGCCAGCACCTGCTCGATCTGGTCGCGGTGGCGGACCGCGTGCAGCACCTGCTCGCGGTAGTGGCCCGACCGGTAGCGCTCGGTCTGCGAGACCTCTTCCATGTCGACCCCGAGGGCGTGGAGGGCGTCGCGCAGCGGCTTCTTGAAGTGGTCGGCCCACGAGGGGTGGCACTCCCACGGGTCGGGGACGGCCGACAGCGGCCGGCCGATGTGGTCGGCCCACGACGCGTCGACACCTGCCGGGACCTTCCGGAACCGGTCGTAGTCGTCCCACACGTGCAGGTGCCGGACGGCGGCGTCGCGCCGCGCCAGCTCGTCGGCGACGAAGTGGACGGTGAGGAACTCGCGCAGGTTGCCGAGGTGGACCGGTCCGGACGGCGAGGCGCCCGACGAGCAGGTCACCAGGGCGCCCTCGTGGTCGCCCTCGTGCGCGTGCCGGAGTGCGTCGTCAGCGGCGCGGGTCACCCAGTCGGTCGGGGGACCCTGCTGGCCTCGTGCCATGGGCGGGGGCTCCTGGGAGTCGTCGTGCGCGGGACGGGCAGGTCGGGACGGCTCACGCTACCGGGACCGACGAAGGGCCCCGGAATCGTCCCCTGTGGCGACTCCGGAGCCCTTGCCTGCGCGGATGGCCGCCGCAATCTCCCGATCTGGCTGCCTACGGCCCGACAACCTCCCCCGCGAAGTGGTCGGCCGAGGTGTGCGCAGGGGACATCCTGACATCCGGCCCGGACAAAGCATGGCCACGAAAGGCCGCTGGCACTAACATGCCAATTGTGACCGCCCTCGCAGCGGCGCTGGGCCTCTCCAACGCCCAGGAACGGCTCTACCGCCAGGTGCTGGCGGCCACCGGTACGCCGCTCGTGCAGCTCGCCGAGGGCCTGCTGCGCACCAGTGACCAGCTGCTCGAGGAGCTCGGTCCCCTCGTCCAGATCGGCGTGGTCACCGTCGACGCCGACGGCAACGTCGTCGTGGTCACCCCACCCGACGCGATGGGCCTGGTGCTGGCCCAGCACGCGCGGTCGATGCTGGAGTGCAGCCAGCAGCTGAGCACCATGAGCCGGCTGTTGCCGGAGCTGCGCGGCGACGGACCGATGACCCCGTCGGAGGAGGCGCAGCCGCTCGACGGGGAGGTGCTCGCCGGTGGCGACATCCCCGACCAGCTCGCCGGCTGGATCCGCGAGACCTCGGGGGAGCTGCTGTTCCTCCGCCCGGACCAGTGGCGGATGCCGAGCGAGTCGCAGATGGCGGTCGAGGTCGCTGCGGCGATCCAGGACGGACGCGTGGCGCGCGCCATCTACCCCGCCCGAGCACTGCGCGAGGCGCCGAAGGTCCTGGTCGGCCGGGCCTCGATCGGCGAGCTGATCCGGGTCGTGCCGGAGGTCCCGACCCGGCTCGCGGTGATCGGCGACCGGGTGCTGATCCCCGACCCGCCCGGCCTGAGCGGCGAGCGCCGTCGGCTGGTGCTGCGCCAGCCGGGACTGGTCGAGCTCGCGGTCGGCTACTTCGAGGCGATGTGGGAGCGCGCGGTCGCGGTCCCGGCCCTCGACCGGGGCCAGCCCACCCCGGACCTCAACGAGCTGCTGCTGCACCAGCTGGCGCAGGGCGCCAAGGACGAGCAGATCGCCCGCACCCTCGGTGTCAGCCTGCGCACCGTCCGCCGCCGGATCGCCGCGATCATGACCGAGCTGGGTGTCGACTCGCGGTTCCAGGCCGGCGTCGAGGCCGTACGCCGCGGCTGGCTCTAGCGGGCGGGTGGCAGCACCATCGAGTACGCCGCCGGCACCACCCGCCAGGTCCGCTGCCGCTCCGGCCCGGAGATCTCGCCGTCGGCTGCGCTGTAGAACGCCTCGCCGGACACCGACACCTCGCGCGCGCGGAGGTAGAGCACGTCGTCGCGCCGGTGGTGGCGGCCGCGCGCCAGCTGGACGGCGTACCCGAGCTTGGCGGGGAGGCTGACCGATCGCGAGATCATCACGTCGACCCGGCCGTCCTCGGTGTCGGCGTGCGGCGTCAGCTCGGTGCCGCCGCCGACGCTGGTGCTGTTGCCGACCGCGAACATCAGCACCGGGTCGTCGACGTCGATGACGACGTTGCCGTCGACCTTGATCGTGAGTCGCAGCTGGGGTGGCCTGAACGCGGCGTGCACGGCGCCGATCGGGTAGCCCAGCTTGCCGAGGTTGACCTTGCCGACCCCGATCGCGCCGAGCCGCTGCTTCCAGCGGTGGCCCCGCCGGCTGGCCTGGGCGCTGGCGCCGACGTGGACCGAGTTCACGACGACCTCGCCCATCTCGTCGACGACGAGGTCGACGCGGCGCGGCTCGCCGTCGAGCAGCAGCCGGGCCGCCTCCTCGGGGTCGAGCGGGATGTCGTTGCCCCGGGCGAAGTCGTTGCCGGTGCCGACCGGGATCAGGCCGAGGGTGGCGTCCGCGAGCTCGTTGCGGCGATGGAGCGCGGCCACGACGGCGTGCAGGCTGCCGTCGCCCCCCGCGACGACGATGCGTCGTGACCCGGCCCGGTGCAGCACGCCGTCGAGCTCACCGGGGTCGGCGGTCGAGGCGACCTCGACCGATGCGCGCTCCTCCAGCACGTCGAGCGCGGACCGGAGGCGGTCCTCGTGGGCGGTGCCGGCGCCGGCGTTGGTGACGACGAGATACGACTCCACGGCCCGGACCCTAGCCGACGGGTGGGAGGGTGCCGACGTCGCTTGGTAGCCTCGGCCCGCAAGAGCCCCGCCGCGGTTGTTGCCGCCCGGGGCTCGCGGCATTTCCGACCTCGACAGTGACCCCGACGTGGAAGGCGGGCCCCCGATGCCGGCCATCATGATCCTCGGCGCCCAGTGGGGCGACGAGGGCAAGGGCAAGGCCACCGACCTGCTCGCGACGACCGACACCATCGACTTCGTGGTCCGCACCAGCGGTGGCCACAACGCCGGCCACACGATCGTCGTCAACGGTGAGAAGTACGCCACCCACCTGCTGCCGTCGGGCATCCTGAGCCCCGGGGCGACCTCGGTGATCGGCAACGGCGTCGTCGTCTCTCCGGAGGCGCTGTTCCGCGAGCTCGACGGGTTGCTGGCCCGCGGCGTCGAGGGCGTCGAGGAGCGACTCGTCGTCTCGGCCAACGCCCACGTGATCGCGTCCTACCACTCCACGGTCGACAAGGTGACCGAGCGGTTCCTCGGCAAGTCCAAGATCGGCACCACCGGCCGCGGGATCGGTCCGGCGTACGCCGACAAGGTCAACCGGCTCGGCATCCGGGTCGCCGACCTCTTCGACGAGAAGATCCTGGCCGCCAAGGTCGAGGGCGCGCTCGAGGTGAAGAACCACCTGCTGGCCAAGGTCTACAACCGCCGGGCCGTCGAGGTCGACGCGGTCGTCGACGAGCTGCTGTCGTATGCCGACCGGTTGCGGCCGATGGTCGCCGACACCTCGCTGCTGCTCAACCGGGCGCTCGACGACGGCCGCACGGTGCTGTTCGAGGGCGCCCAGGCCACGATGCTCGACGTCGACCACGGCACCTACCCGTTCGTCACGTCGTCCAACCCGGTCGCCGGCGGCGTCTGCGTCGGAGCCGGTGTCGGACCGACCCGGGTCGACCGGGTGATCGGCGTGATCAAGGCCTACACCACCCGGGTCGGCTCCGGCCCGTTCCCGACCGAGCTGTTCGACGCCGACGGCGAGAAGCTCTGGAAGGTCGGCGGCGAGGTCGGCGTCTCGACCGGCCGCGACCGCCGCTGCGGCTGGTACGACGCGGTCATCGCCCGCTACGCCGCCCGGGTCAACGGCCTCACCGAGCTCTTCCTCACCAAGCTCGACGTGCTCTCCAGCTGGGAGAAGGTCCCGGTCTGCGTGGCCTACGACGTCGACGGTGAGCGCCACGACGAGATGCCGATGACCCAGACCGAGTTCCACCACGTGAAGCCGGTCTACGAGCACCTCGACGGCTGGTGGGAGGACATCTCGGGCTGCCGCAGCTTCGAGGAGCTGCCGGTCAACGCCCAGCGCTACGTCCGCACGGTCGAGCAGATGTCCCGCACCCGGATCTGGGGCGTCGGCGTCGGCCCGGGGCGCGAGCAGACGCTCGAGGTGCCCCCCACGTAGCCCGCGGCATGTGCCTGGGCGTGCGCCCAGGCACACGTGTCGTCGGGGCTACGCCGAGGCGCGGACCACCAGCTGGCTCGGGATGATCAGCCGGTAGGGGCCGCCGGTCTCGCGGCCGTCGATCCGGTCCAGCAGCAGCTGGGTGGCCCGCGCGGCCATCTCGGTGATCGGGTTCTTCATGGTGGTCAGCGGCGGGTCGGTGGTCTCGGCGACCCCCAGGTCGTCGTACCCGACGACGGCGAGGTCGTCGGGCACCCGCAGGCCGCGCGACCGGGCGACGGCGAGGGCGGAGCGGGCCATCAGGTCCGAGGCCACGACCAGCCCGTCGAGGTGGGGGTGCCGCGCGAACAGCTCCTCGGCCGCCCGGCGTCCGCCCTCCTCGGTGAAGTCGCCGTGGACGACGGCGTCGGACGGGAGCCCGGCGGCCAGCAGCGCGTCGTGCCAGCCGGTCAGCCGGTCGATGGCCGCCGTCATGTCGGCCGGACCGGCGATGGTGCCGATCCGCCGGCAGCCGCGGCGGACCAGGTGCTCGGTGGCGTCGCGGCCACCGGCGACGTTGTCGACGTCGACGTAGGGCACCCGGTCCGAGCCGGTCCAGGGCCGGCCGCCGAACACGCAGGGGAGCCCGATCTCGGGCAGCAGCTCGGCCAGCCGGTCGTCGCGGTGGTGGGAGACCACCAGGGCGCCGTCGACGTGCCGGTTGGAGAGGTAGCGGAGCATCCGCGTCTCCTCCGCCCCGGGGCGCGCCAGCAGCAGCACCAGCTGCATCTCCCGCTCGCCCAGCACCCGGGTCACCGCGCGCAGCGTCGAGGCGAAGAACGGGTCGTTGAACACCCGGTCGTCGGGTTCGGGGACCACCACGGCGACCGAGTCGGTCCGCCGGGTGACCAGCGCCCTCGCCGCCCGGTTGGGGACGTAGCCGAGGGTGCGCACCGCCTCCTCGACCGCCCGCCGGGCGCTCTCGCTGACCTTCGGCCCGCCGTTGACGGCGCGCGACGCGGTCGCCCGGGACACCCCTGCGACCCGCGCCACCTCGTCGAGGGTCGGCAGCGCGGACGAGCCGGTCGGGTTCACCGTCGCCACGCTAGCCCTCCCCGCCGGGCAGCCGGCCGGTGCGACAGACCTCGGCGTACCATCGTGCGCTGGCCTTGGGGGTCCGGCGCTGGGTGGGGTAGTCGACGTGCACCAGGCCGAACCGCTTCGCGTAGCCCTCCGCCCACTCGAAGTTGTCCATCATCGACCAGGCGAAGTAGCCCCGGACGTCGGCGCCGGCCTCGCGGGCCGCGTGGACCGCCCGGAGGTGGGAGTCGAAGTAGGCGAGCCGCTCGGTGTCGTCCACCTCGCCGTCGGGGCCGACGACGTCGTCGTACGCCGCGCCGTTCTCGGTCACCACCAGCGGGAGACCGGGGTGCTCGTCGTGGAGCCGCACCAGCAGCCGGGTCAGCCCCTCCGGCTGCACCTCCCAGCCCATCGCGGTGAGGGGCAGGTCACGCTTGGGCATCCACATCTGCTCCAGCCCGGGGAACGGGCTGCGGCCGTCGGGGTCCGGGCCGGGCTCCGCGGAGACGGCGTCGCCGTGGTAGTAGTTCACGCCGAGCACGTCGATGGGCGCGGAGATCGCCGTCAGGTCGCCCTCGCGCACCACGTCGGTCCACCCGAGGTGCTCGGTGTCGGTCAGCAGGTCGGCGGGGTAGGCGCCGCTGCGGATCGGCTCCAGGAACATCCGGTTGTGCAGCGCGTCGACCCGTCGGGCGGCGTCGACGTCGGCGGGGTCCTCGGGGTCCGCCGGGTCGGCCACGGTGAGGTTCAGCGTGACGCCGAGGGTCTCGGCGCCCCGGCCGCGCAGCTCGGTGGTGGCCAGGCCGTGGGCGAGCATCAGGTGGTGGGCCGCCCGCATCCCGGCCGCTCCGTCGCGCCGCCCGGGGGCGTGCCGGCCGGAGGTGTAGCCGAGGAACGCCGAGCACCACGGCTCGTTGAGGGTCGTCCACACCGGCACCCGGTCGCCGAGCGCCTCGTGGACGGTCACGGCGTACTCGACGAACCGGTCGACGGTGTCGCGGACGGTCCAGCCCCCCGCGTCCTCGAGGACCTGCGGGAGGTCCCAGTGGTAGAGCGTCAGCCAGGGCGCGATCTCGTGCGCCAGCAGCTCGTCGACCAGGCGGTCGTAGAAGCCGATGCCCGCCGGGTTGGGGGCGCCGCCGTCCGGCCGGACGCGCGGCCAGGCGACCGAGAAGCGGTACCAGCCGGCGCCGAGCCCCGCCATCAGCGCGACGTCGTCGGCCATCCGGTGGTAGTGGTCGCAGGCGACGTCGCCGGTGTCACCGCCGGCGACGGCCCCGGGCACGCGGGAGAAGGTGTCCCAGATCGACGGCGTCCGGCCGTCCTCGGCCACCGCACCCTCGATCTGGTAGGACGCCGTGGCGAGCCCCCAGCGGAAGTCGGACGGGAACCGGACCGGTCCCCGGGCGGCCTGGGCGGAGGCCGTGAGTGTCGTGGTCATCCCTTGACGGCTCCTTGCATGATGCCGGACACCAGCTGGCGTCCGGCGGCGATGAACAGGACGAGCAGCGGGACGGTCGCCAGCGTGGTGCCGGCGAGCACCAGGCTGTAGTCCTTGAAGAAGCCGCTCTGGAGCTGGTTGAGCGCGACCTGGATGGTCGGGTTCTCGGCGGGGAGGGCGATCAGCGGCCAGAAGAAGTCGGTCCAGACCTGCATGAACGTGAACAGCCAGAGGATCGCGGCCGCGGGCCGGGCCGCCGGCGCGGCGACGTGCCAGAAGATCCGGATCTGCGAGCAGCCGTCCATCCGGGCCGCCTCGATCAGCTCGTCGGGCAGGGCGTCGACGAGGTACTGGCGCATGAAGAAGACGCCGAACGCCGTCACCAGCCACGGGATCACGACCGCCCAGACGGTGCCGGCCCAGCCGAACTCCGCCATCAGGATGAACAGCGGCACCACGCCGAGCTGGGTCGGGACCGCCATGGTGGCGATCACGAAGACGAGCAGCACGCCGCGTCCGCGGAAGCGCAGCTTCGCGAACGCGTAGCCGGCCAGGGTGCAGAAGAACACCACCGACACCGCGGTCACCGAGGACACCAGGAGGCTGTTGCCGAGCGCCTTCCAGAACGGCACCGTGTCGAGCGCGCGCTGGGCGTTGTCGAGGAAGTGGCCGCCGGGCAGCAGCGGCGGGACGCCCTGGGCCGCGACCTCCTTGGTGTGGGAGCCGAGGAGGAACGACCAGTAGAGCGGAGCCGCCGAGCCGAACGCGAAGGCGAGCAGCAGTCCGTAGACCAGGAACCCGGGGCGCCGGCTCATCGCAGCTCACCGCCGATCCGCCCCAGCCGCCGGATGGCGAGGTAGTTGAGGGCGGCGATGCCACAGATGATCACGAACAGCATCCAGGCGGTCGCCGACGCCCGTCCGAGGTCGCGCAGCTGCCACCCGAAGTCGTAGATGAGCATCGTGATCGTGCCGAACTGCCGGTCCGCGCCGCCGTTGCGGGCGTTCGTCTCGTCGAAGAGCCGGGGCTCGGCGAAGATCTGGAGCCCGCCGATGGTGGAGGTGATGATGACGAAGATCATCGTCGGCTTGATCATCGGCAGCGTGACGTGGCGGAACTGCCGCACCGGGCCAGCACCGTCGAGCTCGGCGGACTCGTAGAGGTCGCGGGGGACCGCCTGCATCGCGGCGAGGAAGATCAGCGCGTTGTACCCGGTCCAGCGCCAGTTGACCATGGTCGCGATCGCGACGTGGCTCGCGAACCGGTCGGTGTGCCACGGGACCGCGTCCAGCCCGATGCCCCCGAGGAGCTGGTTGACCAGTCCGTAGCGGTCGCCGAACAGGCTGCCGAAGATGATCGCGACCGCCACGGGGGAGACCACGAACGGCAGCAGGATGCTCATCCGCCACCAGGTCCGGCCGCGGAGCTGGTTGTCGAGCAGGGCCGCGAGGGTCACCGCGATCACGACCTGCGGGACCGAGGAGAGCAGGAAGATGCTGATCGTGTTGACCAGCTGCTTGAGGAAGTAGGGGTTGGCGAGGACGTCCTGGTAGTTCTGGAGGCCGACGTACTCCCCCTTCCCGCCCAGCAGGCTCCAGTCGTGCACGGAGACCCACGCCGTGTACGCGAGCGGGAACAGCCCGATCAGCGCGAACAGCAGGAAGAACGGGGAGATGTAGAGGTACGGCGAGAACCGGACGTCCCAGGCCGCCAGCCGCTGCCGGAACCCGGGCCTCGCGTCGGGGGGACGTGAGGCGTCACGGGTCGTGATCGGCGACGGGGACACCGCGCCAGTATCGGTGTCCCCGTCGCGGACCTGGATGAGCCGGATCATCGGGCGTCGGGATCAGCCCAGCGCCTCGACGTCGGACACGAACTGGTCCCACGCCTGGTCGGGCGTCTGCGACCCGTCGTCGACCCGCAGCAGCGCCGCCTGGAACGCCTGCAGGATGTCGGAGTACTTCGGGCCCTTGTACGGCTGCACCGTCACCGCCTCCGCGCGGTTGGCGAGGATCTCGCCGACCGGTGCGTCGTTGAAGAAGGCGTTGGTGGCCTCGCTGACCTCGGGTGCGTCGAGCGCCTCGACCTGGCTCGGGAAGGTGCCCTTGGCCGCGAACGCCTTGGCCTGCTGCTCGGGCGCGGTCAGCCAGGCGGCCACCTCGGTGGCCTCCTCGATGTGGTCGCCCTGCGCCGGCACGGTGAGGAACGAGCCGCCCCAGTTGCCGCCGCCGCCCGGGAAGACGTCGGCGAAGTCCCAGCCCTTCACGCCCTCGGCGTTGCCCTCGACCACGCCGAGCATCCAGCCCGGGCAGGCCATGGTGGCGAAGCCGTCGTTCTGGAAGGAGGCCACCCAGTCGTCGCTCCACTGGGCCAGCCGGGTCGAGAGGCCCTTCTCGACGTTGGCGGTGAGCGTGTCGTAGACCGCTCTGAGCTCGGGGTTGTCGACCGCGACCGTGTTGTCGTCCTGCTCGAAGGGGTTCTCGACCTGGTTGAGCATGGCCTGCGCGGTGCCACCGGTGGAGTCGTACCAGGCGGTGTCGGGCACCTTGGCCAGGAACTGCTCACCCAGCGCGAAGTAGTCGTCCCAGGTCTCCATCATCCCGGCGACCTCCGCCCGGTCGGTCGGCAGCCCGGCCTTCTTGAACAGGTCGGCGCGGTAGCAGATGCCCTCCGGACCGATGTCCGTGCCGTAGCCGATCATCCGGCCGTCGGCGTCGGTGGCGGCCTCGGCCTTCCAGTCCAGCCACCGGCCGTCCAGCTCGGGGTCGGTGAGGTCGGCGAACGCGTCGGACTCGGCGAGGATGGCCGGCATGGCGTCACCCTCGATGGCCTCGACGTCGGACAGGCCGGAGCCGGCCGCGAGCTTGGTGTAGAGGTTGGCCTTGGCGTCGTCCCAGGTGCCGACCTTCACCTGCTTGATCGTGATGTCGTCGTGCTCGGCGTTCCACTCCTCGATGAGGTCCTCGTAGCCGAACTCGTTGAACGTCGCGACGGTGATCGTCACCGGCCCCTCGTCGCTGCTGGCGGCGTCGTCGGAGCCGCAGCCGCTGACGACGCCGAGCGAGAGCGCCACCAGGGCGCCGAGGGCGAGCCGTCCGTTCCGGGTGTGTCGAGTCATGGTCTGTCCTGCCTCCAGCGTTGTGAGAGCGCTTCCACCGCGAGTTGCCGATCACCGTGACAGCCGTCACACAACCTTGTCAAGGTTGCGGGAGTAATCGTGACCGAACTGGTGGAAGCGCTTTCACACGTTCCCCCGAACTGGGCCATGCGGGCGTCGTCGAGCCACTCTGGCACGGCCGTTAGGCTGGCCGCTCGTGAAGACCCTCGTGATCGGCACCGGCGGCCGTGAGCACGCACTGGCCCGGGCCCTGTCCCTCGATCCCGGCGTCACCGAGGTCCACGTGGCCCCGGGAAACCCCGGGGTCGCCGCCGTCGCCGCGCTCCACCGGGTCGACCCGCTCGACGGCGAGGCCGTCGCCGACCTGGCCGAGCGGCTCGGCGCCGACCTGGTCGTCGTCGGACCCGAGGCGCCGCTGGTCGCCGGCGTCGCCGACGCGGTCCGCACCCGGGGTATCGCCTGCTTCGGCCCCAGCCGCGAGGCCGCCCGGCTCGAGGGCTCCAAGGCGTTCGCGAAGGAGGTGATGGCGGCGGCGGGCGTGCCGACGGCTCGCGCGTTCGTCTGCGAGTCGCCGGCGGAGACCGAGGCGGCCCTCGACGAGCTCGGGGCGCCGTACGTCGTCAAGGACGACGGCCTGGCCGCCGGCAAGGGCGTGGTCGTGACCGACGACCGCGACGCGGCGCTCGCCCACGCGGCGGCGTGCGGGCGGGTCGTGGTCGAGGAGTTCCTCGACGGTCCGGAGGTCTCGCTCTTCGCCCTCACCGACGGCAGCACCGTCCGACCGCTGCAGCCGGCCCAGGACTTCAAGCGGATCCACGACGGCGACCAGGGCGCCAACACCGGCGGCATGGGTGCCTACACGCCCCTGCCCTGGGCGCCGGAGGACCTGGTCGAGCAGGTGCTGCGCGACGTGCTGCAACCGACCGTCGACGAGATGGCGCGCCGTGGCACGCCCTTCGCCGGCCTGCTCTACGCCGGCCTCGCGCTCACGAGCGGCGGCGTCCGGGTGGTGGAGTTCAACGCCCGCTTCGGCGACCCGGAGACCCAGCCGCTGCTGGCGCTGCTCGACTCCCCGCTCGGCACGCTGCTCCGCGCGGCCGCGTCCGGGACGCTGGCCGAGGTCGACCCGCCGCGGTGGAAGCCGGGTGCTGCGGTCGGCGTGGTGATGGCCAGCGCGGGCTACCCCGCGTCGTCCTCGAGCGGCGACGTCATCACCGGGGTCGAGGCCGCCGAGTCGCGACCGGGCGTCCACGTGATCCACGCCGGCACCGCCGAGCGTGACGGCGACCTGGTCACCTCCGGCGGCCGGGTGCTCGCCGTGGTGGGGCTCGGCGACGACGTCGCCGCGGCCCGCGACGCGGCGTACGCCGGCGTCGCCGCGATCGACTTCCCCGGCGCCCAGCACCGCACCGACATCGCGGCTGGGGTCTGAGCGGGGGGCGGTCGGTTTCCCCGCTCGAGCGGGGAAACCGGCGCCTCGCGGAGGAAGCATCGGCCGCCGACCGCGCGACTCGCCCACCAGGTTCCAGCGCCGTCGGGTGGAGCCGGACGAGCGGCTCAGGGCTCGCGGTAGTCGCGGTCGGGTGCGTCGGTCACGAGCATGTGGCCCGGCGCGTGGGTGATCGCGAACGGCGGCCGCGACGCCATCAGCGCCACCTGCGGGGTCACCCCGCAGGCCCAGAAGACCGGGACATCGCCCGGGTGCGCCACCACCGGGTCGCCGAAGTCGGGAGCGGCGAGGTCGCGGATCCCGATCGACTCGGGGTCCCCGACGTGGACCGGCGCACCGTGGACCCGCGGCATCCGCCCGGTCACCTGCACCGCGGCCGTGACCTGGCTCGCCGGGATGGGCCGCATCGAGACGACCAGGTCGCCGGACAGCCGGCCCGCGGAGCGGCAGGGGACGTCGGTGCGGTACATCGCGACGTTCCGTCCCTGGTCGACGTGCCGCACCGGGACCCCGGCCTCGAGCAGCGCGGTCTCGAAGCTGAAGCTGCAGCCGATGAGGAAGCTGACCAGGTCGTCGGTCCACAGGTCGGCGACGTCGGTCGGCTCGTCGACCAGCTCGCCGTCGCGCCACACCCGGTAGCGGGGGACGTCGGTCGCCAGGTCGGCCTCCGGGGCGAGGACCGACGATCGGCTGCCCGGCTCCGTCACGTCGAGCAGCGGGACCGGCTGCGGGTTGCGCTGCGCGAAGAGCAGCATGTCGAAGGCCCAGTCGCGCGGCAGCACCACGAGGTTGGCCTGGGTCCAGCCGTCGCACCAGCCGGTGGTCGGTGCGACCAGCCCGTCGCGGAACTGTCGCCGTGCCTCGTGGGGCGTGGCGCGGGGGCGCTCGTGGGTGGCGGTCATGACAGCTCCTCCAGGGCGGGGACCAGGTGGCTGCCGGCGGCGGCCACCGCCTCCCCGGGCAGGTCGTACGTCGTCTCCCACGAGTGTGCCGGGAACAGGAACATCCGCGCCGGGTCGAGCTCGGCGCAGGCCAGCTGCAGCCGCTCGGCGCAGTGCTCCGGCGAGCCGAACAGGCCGTAGGCGTCGAGCACCCGGTCGGCGAGCGAGTCGTCGACGTCGGCCGGGTCGTAGTCGTCGGGCAGGTCGATCCCGGCCTCGCGCAGCCAGCGCAGGTTGGACGCGCTGGGGTAGCGCAGCCACGGCTGGCCCTCGCGGAACCAGCCCTGCACCCACCCGCGCGTGGTCGCGGCGTCGCCGAGACCGAACGGGACGATCAGGATCTCCTCCAGCTCGGCTGGGTCGCGGCCGGCCCGCTCGTGAGGCACTCGTCGGTCTGGACCACTGGTACCGCGACCGGAAGCGAACCGTGAGTCGACAGGCAACCTGTCGGCGACCTCGCCGGCCAGCTCCAGCAGCCGCGGTCCGGAGGCCAGCACGACCACCCGGGAGCCGGTCGCCGGGCGGTGGAACAGCTCCAGCTCGTGGCCGTCGTACGTCGCCCGCCCGTCGCCGAGCAGGCGGCGCAGAGCCTGCACCACCCGGCCCAGCTGCTCGCGGCGGGCCTGCGGCTCGCCCGCCTTCTCGACCGAGAGGAAGCCGGGCGCGACGGTCAGCAGGCTTCGTCCCGGCGCCAGCTCGTCGAGGGAGTTGGCCAGGGCGGCCAGCACCAGGGGATGCCGGGTGACCACGTTGGAGGTCGCCGGGTAGAGCGTCAGCCGGTCGGTGGCGCCCGCCATGGCCGCCAGGGCGGCGTACGCGTCGCGGCCGACGTGGTGGTGGTCGGGGACCCCGACCCCCGACAGTCCGGCGTCCTCGCACCGGCGGGCGAAGCCGGCGAGCTCGGGCAGCGGGCGCCCGAGCGGGACGCGGACGTCGAGGGCCGGGACCACCACGCTCAGTCCTCCTGGACCGCCGCGGCGGCCGCCCTCACCAGGGCCACCGCCTGGTCGGCGATGTCGTGGCGGAGCTGCCGCATCTCCTCGTCGAGCAGCACCGTGCGGTCCGCGGCGTACGTCTGCGGCGGCGTGTGCAGGTGGCCGCCCGGGACGTCGAGGGCCCCGAGCCCGATCCGGACCCGGTTGGAGCGGTACTGGCTCTCGTTGGACAGGTAGTTGCCGCCGCCGCCGGAGTAGGCCCGCCACCCCGGGGTGGGCGGACCGTCGTGGCAGACGTTGTCGGCCGGGGACGTCGCGGGGTGCCACTCGCAGATCCGCGGGTTGAGCCGGACCGGGAACGGCCCGGTGCCGGCCGCGATCATCGCCTCGTGGGGGAGCGTGGTCTCGATGAACTCCGGCGGCGGCTGCGGCATCGGCCACGCGGGGTTCTCCGGGATCACCTCGGGCTCACCCTCGTTGTTGTTGTCCGGCGAGCCGCCGCGCCAGCGGCCGGCCCACTGCTCGATGTTGAAGGCGCTGCCCTGGCTGATGGTCGTGATCAGGTCGACCCGCTGCCGGTCGCCCAACCGGAGGTGCGGCCCGAAGGCGTCCTCGACGATGCCGGCGTCGAAGCCGCTCCACGTCACCGGGAACACCACCGACTCGATGGCCACCGTCCCCTTGTCGGTCTCGTAGCGGGTCCCGTCGAGCTGCAGGGCCGTCACGCCGGACGGGTTGGAGCGCCGCGGCTCGGTCTCCAGGGTGTAGGGGTCGAAGCCGCTGACGAGGACCCGGGTGACGTCCCTGCCGCGCGGGAAGTCCGTGTCGGTGAGCCCCCTGGCGTGCTCGACGAACGTCGTCACCAGGTCGGTCCGCTGCTCGGGGGTCAGCTCGACCCCGCGGGGCGCCCACTGGCGCAGTGCCTTGGTGGCGCGCAGGTGGGCCCAGTACAGCGGCCGGTCGTCGTAGGCGTCGATGGTGCCCAGGTCGGGTCGCTGGCCGTGGGCCCGGTCGACCGCGGTGCGCCACAGCCGGGTGCCGTGGCGGGCGGCCTTGAGCCGGGCGGCCTTCAGCGTGGTCGCCTGGCACAGCTGGGCGTCGAACCGGTCGGCGTAGCGGTCGAACCCGCCCGCGCGGAGCAGCTGGTCGGACGCCGGCTCCTGGTCGGGAGCGGTCCGGACGGTGAGCCGGGACTCCTCGACCGTGGTGGGCAGCGAGGTGTCGTAGCAGCCGGTCCGCTGCCCGGGCGACTGCGGGCCGGCGGACGCGGGTGCCGACAGGGCCAGTGGGACTGCGGTGAGGGCGGTCGCCAGCACGGCGACGGCGCTCACCCCCAGCGACGTTCGGGGGTGCATGGGGTCCTCCTCCGAGTAGGTGGACTCGCCACGCTAGGTGATTGTTGAACAAAGGTGCAAGGGTCAGGCGCGGTCCGCACGCAGCGTCGCCAGCAGCTGCTCGCGGGAGTCGAGGAGGTAGCGCTCGAGGAACTCCGCGGCCTCCGCGAGCCGGCCGGCCCCCAGCAGGCGCACCAGGTCCCGGTTGCGGCCGAGGAACGGCTCGTGCAGGGTCCGCGGCTGCCGGAGGCTGAGGAACGCCAGCCGGGTCTCGGCGAGCACCTGTCGTCCGACAGTGGTCATCCGGGGACTGTCGGACAGGGCCAGCAGGTGCTGGTGGAAGTCCATGTTCGCGGTGCCGACCTGGCGCCACCGTCCGCGACGCGCGGCCTCCTCGCCGCTGCGGACGGCGTCCTCGAGCTGGCGCAGCCGGTCTGCGTCGGCCCGTCCGAGCGAGCGCAGGACCCCGGTCTCCAAGGCGATCCGGAGCCGGTAGATGTCGGTGAGGTCGGCCTCGTCGAGCTCGGGGACGAAGACGCCGCGGTGCCGGTGGTGCACCAGCAGGCCATCGTGGCTGAGCAGCCGGAAGGCCTCGCGGAGGGTGTTCCGCGAGACCTGGAGCGAGCGCCCGATCCGCTCCTCGGACAGCTGCGTCCCGGGCGGCAGCTCGCCCTCGACGATGGCCTGGCTCAGCACGGCGGTGACGTGGTCGGCCGTGCTGACCTGCGGCGGACGGGGGACGTCGTGACGGACGGCGAGGCGGCGCAGCACCTCGTCGAGGCCCTCGTGGCCGAGCCGTTCGGCGGTCATCGGCCCATCATGGCGCACCAACGAATCCGGGCGTGACCCTTGACAGACATTGTTGAACAACTACTAGGGTCGAGCGACCGCTGACAACCCCTTGGAGTCGCGATGACCACCCCCGAGACCACGCCCGGCACCTCTGCCACCACCACTCAGAGCCGGATGAGCGCGGGAACCCGCAGCACGCTCATCGGCGCGATCTTCCTGATGGCGACCTCCGCCATCGGACCGGGCTTCATCACCCAGACCACGGCGTTCACCGTCGAGCTCGGCGCCGCGTTCGCGTTCGCGATCCTGGTCTCGATCCTGGTGGACATCGCCCTGCAGCTGAACGTGTGGCGGGTGATCGGCGTCTCCGGGATGCGGGCCCAGGAGCTCGGCAACCGGGTGCTCCCGGGCCTGGGCTTCGTGATGGCGGCCCTGCTGCTCGTCGGCGGGTTCGTGTTCAACGTCGGCAACGTCGCGGGCGCCGGGCTCGGCACCGACGCGATGCTCGGCCTCGACCCCACCATCGGCGGTGCGCTCTCGGCCGCCATCGCGATCGGCATCTTCCTCTCGAAGAAGGCCGGACTCGCGATCGACCGGGTGGTGCTGGTCCTCGGCGCGGTGATGATCGTCCTCACGACCTACATCGCGATCACCTCCGGACCGCCGATGGGTGACGTGCTGCGCGGCACCGTCGAGATCCAGGACGGCACCGGGCTCGCGACCACCACCCTGATCGGGGGGACGGTCGGCGGCTACATCGTGTACGCCGGCGCGCACCGGCTGCTCGACTCCGGGGTGCAGGGAACAGACCGGCTCCGCGAGATCACCCGGGGCTCGGTGACCGGGATCATCGTCACGGGCGTGATGCGGGTGATCCTGTTCCTCGCCATCCTCGGCGTGGTCACCCAGGGCTTCGAGCTCGACCCGGAGAACCAGGCGGCCGACGCGTTCCAGGCGGCGGCCGGCGAGGTGGGGCTCCGGGTGTTCGGGATCGTCCTGTGGGCGGCCGCGATCACCAGCGTGATCGGGGCGTCGTACACGACCGTCTCGTTCATCACCTCGCGCACCCGCACCAGTGACGCCGTCCGGACCGGCCTGGTGGTGGCGTTCATCGCGCTGACGACGGGGATCTTCGTCGTGGCCGGTGCGGCGCCCACGACGCTGCTGATCTTCGCGGGCGCCTTCAACGGGCTGCTGCTGCCGATCGGCATCGGCGTGATGATGTTCGTGGCCTGGTTCCGACGCGACCTCCTCGGCGGCTACCGCTACCCGAAGTGGCTGGTCTCCCTCGGCACCGCCGCGTGGCTGGTCACGGTCTACCTGGCCTGGACCTCGGTCGGTCCCGTCTTCGACCTGTTCTGACCACGGAGGGAGAACCGGATGTCCGCAGTCGACCTCAACTCCGACCTCGGCGAGGGGTTCGGCAACTGGGAGCTGGGCGACGACGACGCGCTGCTCGGCGTCGTGTCGAGCGCCAACGTCGCGTGCGGGTTCCACGCCAGCGACGCCTCGATCATGCGCCGGGTCTGCGACCGCGCCGTCGAGAGCGGCGTCGTGATCGGGGCGCAGGTGAGCTACAACGACCTGTCCGGCTTCGGGCGCCGCTTCATCGACATGGAGCCGGCGGCGCTGACCAACGACGTGATCTACCAGATCGGCGCGCTCGACGCGTTCGCCCGGGCCGCCGGCGGCCGGGTGGGGTACGTCAAGCCGCACGGCGCGCTCTACAACGCGATCGTCCACCACGAGGAGCAGGCGGCGGCGGTCGTGGAGGCGATCGTGCTCCACGACCGGACGCTCCCGGTGATGGGGCTGCCCGGCTCGGTGTGGCTGCGCGAGGCGGAGGCCGCCGGCCTCACCGTCGTCCAGGAGGCGTTCGCCGACCGCGCGTACACCCCCGAGGGCACGCTCGTGTCGCGGCGGCTCGAGGGGGCGGTGCTCCACGACGCCGAGACCATCGCGCAGCGTTGCGTGGCGATGGCGGCGGGTGAGCCGATCGAGGACGTCGAGGGCGGCTCGATCACGGTGGCGCCGGACTCGATCTGCGTCCACGGCGACACCCCGGGCGCCGTCGAGATCGCCCGCTCCGTCCGCGCCGCCCTCGAGGCGGCCGGGGTCGAGATCCGCGCGTTCGCGGCCCAGGGCTGAGCAGGTGCGCGTCCTCCCCAGTGGCAGCGCCGGGCTGCTGCTCGAGTGCGACGACCTCGACGAGGTCCTCGGGCTGTACGGCGTGCTGCAGGCCGACCCGCCCGACGGCGTCGTCGACGTGGTGCCGGCCGCCCGGACCGTGCTGCTCGTGCTCGACCCGGACGCCACGACGCCGGACCAGGTCCGGGCTGCGGTCGAGGGGCTCGAGCCCGGGAGCGGCGACGCCGGCACCGGGGACGGCGCGTCGGTGGTCGAGGTGCCGGTGGTCTACGACGGCGACGACCTCGGCGACGTGGCGGAGGTCCTCGGCTGCGACACCGACGAGGTGGTCCGCCGCCACACCAGCGGCCTGTGGACCGTCGCGTTCTGCGGCTTCGCGCCCGGCTTCGGCTACTGCACGGCCGACGAGGGCGAGTGGAGCATCCCTCGCCGGGACAGCCCGCGGAAGAAGGTGCCGGCCGGGTCGGTCGCGCTGGCGGGCGAGTTCTCCGCGGTCTACCCGCGCGAGACGCCCGGTGGCTGGCAGCTGATCGGGCGCACCGACCTCGCGGTGTTCGACCTCGACCGCGACCCGCCCGCCCTGCTGACACCCGAGACCCGGGTCCGGTTCGTGGAGGCCGGCTCGTGACGAGGCACGTCGTCGTGGAGGAGACCGGCCCGCTCGCCACCCTCCAGGACGAGGGGCGCGCCGGCCGGGCCGCGATCGGCGTCGGCCGCTCCGGCGCGTGTGACCGGGCGTCGTACCGGCTCGCCAACCGGCTGGTCGGCAACAACCCCGGGACGGCCGTGCTGGAGGTGACCTTCGGGGGGCTGGTGCTGCGCGCCGAGGACGAGGTCACGATCGTGGCCACCGGTGCGCGCTGCCCGGGCGCGCCCCACAACGGGCCGGTCCGGCTGCGTGCCGGCGACGTGGTCCGGCTGGGCGCGCCCGCCTCCGGGCTACGGACCTACGTCGCGGTGCGCGGCGGGTTCGCCGTCGACCCGGTGCTCGGGTCGGCCGCCACCGACGTGCTCGGGGGACTCGGGCCTCCGCAGCTGGAGCCGGGCCACCGGCTGAGAGTCGGCGACGACGCCGGCGACGTGCCCGGGATCGACCTGGCCGCCGTACGCGAGCCCGAGGGCGACCTGCTCGAGGTGCACGTCTCCGAGGGGCCGCGGCGCGACTGGTTCGACGACGCCGCCTGGCGGCTGCTCACCACCCAGGAGTACGCCGTCAGCGGCGACAGCAACCGGGTCGGAGTCCGGCTCGAGGGCGAGGCGCTGGAGCGCCGCCGGGAGGGCGAGCTGCCGAGCGAGGGGATGCTCCGGGGCGCCCTGCAGATCCCGCCGTCCGGGCTGCCGGTGCTGTTCCTGGCCGACCACCCGGTGACCGGGGGCTATCCCGTGATCGGCTACGTCGACGACCACGACGTCGACCGCTGCGCCCAGGTCCGGCCCGGGCAGCGGCTCCGGCTGCGCACCGGTCCGCGTCGGCAGGGCCCTTGGTAGACAGGGCCCTCGATAGGCTGGGGCCGTGACCGTCCCGAACGTGCTGGCCACCCGCTACGCCGCCGACGACCTGGTCGCGATCTGGTCCCCCGAGCACAAGGTGGTGCTGGAGCGCCGGCTCTGGGTCGCGGTGCTGCGGGCCCAGCGCGACCTCGGGGTCGACGTGCCCGACGGCGTCGTCGAGGCCTACGAGGACGTGGTCGACAAGGTCGACCTCGAGTCGATCGCCGCGCGGGAGCGGGTCACCCGCCACGACGTGAAGGCGCGGATCGAGGAGTTCGCGGCACTCGCCGGGCACGAGCACGTCCACAAGGGCATGACCTCGCGCGACCTGACCGAGAACGTCGAGCAGCTGCAGGTCCGGCAGAGCCTCGAGCTGCTGCGCGACCGGGCGGTGGCCGCCCTGGCGCGGCTGGCCCGGCTGGCCGCCGAGCACGAGACGACCGTGCTGGCGGGTCGCTCGCACAACGTCGCCGCCCAGGCGACCACCCTCGGCAAGCGGTTCGCCACGGTCGCCGACGAGCTGCTGGTGGCGGTCGAGCGGGTCGAGGAGCTGCTGGTGCGCTACCCCCTGCGCGGCATCAAGGGTCCGATGGGCACCGCCCAGGACATGCTCGACCTGCTGGACGGCGACGAGGCCGCGCTCGCCGACCTGGAGGAGCGGGTGGCCCGCCACCTCGGCTTCCACCGGGTGCTGACCAGCGTCGGGCAGGTCTACCCGCGCAGCCTCGACCTCGACGTGCTGTCCGCCGTCGTCCAGCTGACCGCGGCGCCGTCGAACCTCGCGACCACGATCCGACTGATGGCCGGTCACGAGCTGGTGACCGAGGGATTCGTCGAGGGTCAGGTCGGCTCCTCGGCGATGCCGCACAAGATGAACACCCGCTCGTGCGAGCGGGTCAACGGCCTGGCCGTCGTCACCCGCGGCTACCTCTCGATGGTCGGCGAGCTCGCCGGTGACCAGTGGAACGAGGGTGACGTCTCCTGCTCCGTCGTACGCCGGGTCGCGCTGCCCGACGCGTTCTTCGCCGCCGACGGGCTGTTCCAGACCTTCCTCACGGTGCTCGACGAGTTCGGCGCCTTCCCGGCCGTGGTGCAGCGCGAGCTCGACCGCTACCTCCCGTTCCTCGCCACCACCAAGGTGCTGATGGCGGCGGTCCGCGGTGGCGTCGGGCGCGAGGCCGGCCACGAGGCGATCAAGGAGCACGCGGTCGCGGTCGCGCTCGAGATGCGCGAGGGACGCACCGACAACGACCTGCTCGACCGACTCGCCGGCGACGACCGGCTCGGCCTGTCCCGTTCCGACCTCGACTCCCTCGTCGCCGACCCGATCACCTTCACCGGCGCCGCCGTCGCGCAGACCCAGGCCGTCTGCCGCCGCGTCGCCGACGTCGTCGCCCGGCACCCCGACGCCGCGGCGTACTCCCCGGGCGCGATCCTCTGAATTTCGGATAGTTGGACGCCAAAGTCATGGGTTCGGGCCGTCGAATGATGATTTCGGCGTCCAACTATCCGAAATGAGGGGTCAGTCGCCGAGGCGCCAGGAGCGTACGGCGGCGGCGAGCGCGACGGCGAGCACCACGAGGGCGGTGAGCAGGGCCCAGCGCGCCGCGAGGGCGGGGGAGGTGACGGCGAGCGAGGCCTGGTAGACGGTCATCAGCAGGGCGGCGCCGAGGGCGGAGCCGATCCGCTGCCCGGTCTGCAGTGCCCCGCCGGCCGCGCCGCCCATCGTCGGTGGCACCTCGGCCAGGGTGAGCGTGAAGTTGGGGGAGATCACGCCGCCACCGCCGACGCCGGCGAGGAACATCGCCGGCGCGAGCGTCCACCAGAGCGCGTCGGGCGGGGAGGTGACCAGCCACGCCGACAGCGCCGTGCCGGTCATCATCACCGAGAGCGCGAGCAGCGTGATCCGGCGGCCGATCCGGCCGACCAGCCGTCCGGCGACCGGCGAGGTGGTCGCGGCGCCGATCGCGAACGGCGTCAGCAGCAGCGCGGTGTGCAGCGGCGAGAAGCCGACGCCCTCCTGGAGGTGCACCGACAGCACCAGGAAGATGCCGGTGAAACCGGTGAAGTACAGCGTCCCCACCAGCAGCCCGTTGGCGTAGCCGGGCAGGGTGCGCAGCAGCGAGACGTCGAGCAGCGGCGGGAGGCCGCGGCGTACGGTGCGCTGCTCCCAACGCACGAACGCCCACGCCAGCGGCGGTACCGCCATGAGCAGCACCAGCGGCAGGCCCGCACCGCCCTCGAGGCTGACCAGCGGGTAGAGGACGGCCACCACCGTCAGCCCGAGCAGCAGCGCGCCGGTGACGTCGATGCGGGGGTCGCGGTCCGGCTCGCCCTGCCCGGCGGCGTTGTCGGGGACCAGCCGACGGATCAGCACCAGCGCCACCAGCCCGATCGGGACGTTGACGAGGAACAGCGAGCGCCACCCCTCGTCCTCGCCCAGCAGCCGGATCAGCGCGCCCCCGATCAGCGGCCCCGTCGCCGAGGCGACCGCGACCGTGAAACCGAACAGCCCGAACGCCCGGCCGCGCTCGTCACCGCGGAACAGCTGCTGGATCAGCCCCGAGCTCTGGGGCGTCAGCAGGCCCGCGCTGGCTCCCTGGGCCAGTCGGGCGACCACGATCGCGGCGGCGTTCGGGGCCAGCCCCACCGCGGCGCTGGAGACGATGAAGCCGACCAGCCCGATCGTCATCAGCCGCCGCCGGCCGTGCGCGTCGCCGAGCCGGCCACCGGCGACCAGGGTCATGCCGAAGGCGAGGGCGTAGCCGGAGACCACCCACTGGATCGTGGCCGCCGAGGTGTCGAGCCCGGCCCGGATCGAGGGCACCGCGACGTTCACGATCGTGACGTCGAGCAGCGACATGAAGCCGACGAGCAGGGTCACCGCGAGCACCCGCCAGCGCCGGGGATCGGGGGCGTACGCCGCCGTCGCCGGTGCCTCCCCGTGCTGCTCCATCATGGCCACCCTCTCACCACGGCCGAGCCCTAGGCTTGGGGTCGTGCCCGTCGACGTCCGTGTGCAGACCGTGATCGCCCGGCCGGTGGCCGCTGTCGCGGCGTACGCCGGCGACCCCTCCCATGCCCCGGAGTGGTACGTCAACATCCGCGAGGTCACCTGGCAGACCCCACCACCGGTCGCGGTCGGCTCGCGGATGGACTTCGTCGCCCGGTTCCTCGGCCGCCGGCTCGCCTACACCTACGAGGTCGTCGAGCTGACGCCCGACGAGCGGCTGGTGATGCGCACCGCGGACGGCCCGTTCCCCATGGAGACCACCTACACCTGGGAGCCGGTGGTCGAGGGCGCGACCCGGATGACGCTGCGCAACCGCGGCACCCCGTCGGGGTTCGCCGGGGTGACCGCCCCGGTGATGGAGCGGTCCATGCGGCGGGCCACGACCAGGGACCTGGCCCGGCTGAAGGCGCTCCTGGAACGACGGGACCTATAGTCGAGCGGGTTAGTCGACTATGATCGACACATGACGGCTGTCCCCGTGAGCTCCCTGCCGGCGTACGACGACTGCGAGGTGGTCGTCCCCGCGCCCGACCCCGGCCCCGGCAACTGGTCCGGCGCCGCCACCGTGGTGCTCCGCGACGGGGTCTTCTGGCTCGCCTACCGGGTACGCCGCCCGCTCACCGACGGGCGCGGTGTGAGCGTGGTGGTGGCGCGCTCCGACGACGGCGTCCGCTTCGAGCCGGTCGTCGAGGTCGGCCGCGAGGCGTTCGGCAGCGAGTCGTTCGAGCGACCGGCGCTCGTGCCGCTCGCCGACGGCCGCTGGCGGCTCTACCTGTCCTGCGCGACGCCGGCCTCCAAGCACTGGTGGGTCGACAGCCTGACCGCGGACTCCCCGGAGCAGCTGCCCTCTGGTCGTCGCGCGGTGGTGCATCCCGGCGACGACTGGACGGCGGTCAAGGACCCGGTCGTCACCCGCGACGCCGACGGCTGGCGGATGTGGCTGTGCTGCCACCCGCTCACCGAGCCCGGGGACGAGGACCGGATGACGACGCGGCTGCTGGTCGGGGAGGACGGCCTGACCTGGCACGACCTCGGCGAGGTGCTCCGCGGCCGGCCCGGCGAGTGGGACGAGCGCGGTGCCCGGGTCACCGCGGTGCTCGACGCCACCGCGCTCGAGGTGCTCTACGACGGTCGCGCGGACGCCGAGTCCAACTGGTACGAGACCACCGGGGTCGCCCGCTGGGAGGGGGACCGGCTGGTGCCCGACCCGGCGGTCCGGCCGATCGCGTCACCCCACTCCGACGGCGCCTTCCGCTACGCGACCGCCGTCCGGCTGCCGGGTGGGCGCACCCGGTTCTACGTCGAGGCGGCCCGCCCCGACGGGGCCCACGACCTGGTGACCTGCGTGCGCTGACCGAACGATCCGCGGCTCTCCGTCGACAGCCAGTCGGAGAAGTCCTCCCCGGTGAGCTCGGTCAGCAGCGCCACGTCGTCGGCGAAGCTCGGGATCAGCCGCCGCCGGGCGTCGGGGGCGAGGTGCGGCCGGTGCACCCCGTTGCTGCCGGACAGCTGGGAGACCAGGGGGCCACTGGCCTTGCGCCACACCTCCGGCGGGACCAGCGCGCCGGCGCGAGCGCCCGCGCGGACCACGGGACCGAGCACCCGCGGTCGCCACCCCGGCTCGACGTAGTCGCGGGAGTTGTCCCGCGGGATCGACGCGACCTGGCCCTGCCGGATGCCGAGGAAGTGGCAGGCCCGGTCGACCGCGGCGCGGGGCTCGTCGACGATGGTGCGGTAGCGCATCACCAGGATCCGCGACGGGTCGACGTGGCGTTGCAGGTGCTGGAGCTGCTCGCCGTACAGGCCGAGGTCGCGGTAGCGCCAGAACGGCGCCCAGCCGCGACGCACCCGGTCGTCCTGCAGCGCGAACGCGCTCTCGAAGTCCTCCACCGGCTCCAGCCCGTCGGACCACAGGTGCATCCAGTTGCTGTACGCGCGGTCGATCGGGTCCCGGACCACCGCGATCAGCTTCACCTCCGGCAGCGCCTCGCCGATCCGGCGGTGGGCGCCCCGGCTCCAGAGGTAGAACGGGGTGCTCTCGCCCCGCGCCCGGCGCTCGCCGGCGCCGTCGAAGAGCCGCTGGTAGTCGTCGTGGCGCCAGATCCACTCGCGCTGCGAGTGGGCGTCACCGGGGCCGCACCACGCGGGCGGGGGTGCGCCGTCGCAGAGCCAGTACTTCGGCTCCTTCGGCGAGCTGACGAACACGTCGGGGTGGGCGCTCAGGGCGGCGTGCAACGCGGTGGTGCCGGCCTTCGGGGCGCCGATGATCAGGAACGTCGGGTCCACGTTAGAACTGTATGTCACGTCAGTAACTAGAGAAAGACTTGGCGCTGGTCCGCCTCTAGGATCGGCCGCGTGAGCGACGGCCTCCAGCACCTCCACTCCGGCAAGGTGCGCGACCTCTACGCCCTCCCGGACGGCAACCTGCTGATGGTGGCCAGCGACCGGATCAGCGCCTTCGACTTCGTGCTCGACTCCGAGATCCCCGGCAAGGGCGAGGTGCTGACCCGGATGTCGCTGTGGTGGTTCGACCGGCTCGCCGACCTCGTGCCCCACCACGTGGTGTCCACCGACGTGCCCGCCGAGTACGCCGGCCGCGCCGTCGTCTGCGAGCGACTCGAGATGTACCCCGTCGAGTGCGTGGCCCGCGGATACCTGACGGGGTCGGGCCTGCTCGACTACCGCGCGAGGGGGGAGGTGTGCGGGATCGCGCTGCCCCCCGGGCTCGAGGACGGCAGCCGGCTGCCGGAGCCCGTCTTCACCCCCGCCACCAAGGCCGACCTGGGCGAGCACGACCAGAACGTGTCGTACGACGCGGTGGTCGGCACCGTCGGTGAGTCCGTCGCCGCCGAGCTGCGCGCGACCACGCTGGCCGTCTACGCCCGGGCCGAGGAGGTCGCGCGCCGGCAGGGCATCATCGTGGCCGACACCAAGCTCGAGCTCGGCCGCCGTGCCGACGGGACGATGGTGCTGGCCGACGAGGTGCTCACGCCCGACTCGTCCCGGTTCTGGCCCGCTGACGAGTGGCAGCCGGGGCGCACCCAGCCGTCGTACGACAAGCAGATCGTGCGCAACTGGCTGCTCTCCCCGGAGTCCGGCTGGGACCGTGCGTCCGGAGCCCCGCCGCCCCCGTTGCCGCCCGAGGTGGTCGAGCGCACGCGCGACCGCTACGTCGAGGTCTACGAGCGGCTGACCGGGGAGGCGTTCTGACCACCGTCGGCTTCACCGCGACGGTGGAGCTGGACCACCCGCGCGAGGCCGTGTTCGGCTACCTCGCGGACCCGCGCAACCGCCCGGAGTGGCAGGCCTCGCTGCTCTCCGTCACGCTGTGCGACCGGACCTCCGAGCCCCACCTGGGCATGACCTGGCGCGACAACACCCTCGCCCTGCTGAGGCCGCGCCTCGAGATCACCCGCCTCGACCCGCCGCGGGTCTGGGCCGAGACCGGCCGCTGGCACGGCATCCGCGCCGACCTGACGATGTTCTTCGACACCACCCCCACGGGGTGCCGGGTCCGGGCGGAGGGTTCGCTGTCCGGCTCCGGGATCTGGGCGGTACCGGTGGCCGTCGCGGGCCGCCTGGCCGGCCCGGCCATCGGTCACGACCTGCGCCGGGTCGACGACGTGCTGACCCGCCGGCCCCGCTGATCGCCCCTGTCGTCGGAGGGAGCGGGTCACCTAGGGTCGGGTCATGCTGAACCTCGCCTCGCTCCTCGAAGACTCCGCCTCTCGGTACGGCGACCGCGAGGCGGTCGTCCTGGGCGACGTCCGGCTCACCTACACAGAGGTGAACGGCGCCGCCAACCAGGTCGCCAACCTGCTCGTCTCGCGCGGCATCCAGCCCGGTGACAAGGTCGCCCTGAGCTGCCCGAACCTGCCGTACTTCCCGATCGTCTACTACGGCATCCTCAAGGCCGGCGCGACCGTCGTACCGCTCAACGTGCTCCTGAAGGGACGCGAGGTCGCCTACCACCTGGCCGACTCCGACGCGAAGGCCTACTTCTGCTTCGAGGGCACGGCCGAGCTGCCCATCGGCCAGGCCGGCCACCAGGGGTTCGAGCAGACCGACGGCTGTGAGGACTTCTTCCTGATCACCGTCGACCCGGCGGCGGAGTCGCCCATCGAGGGGGTGGAGACGCTCGGCCGGTCGATGAAGGACCAGCCGCCGACGTTCGAGACAGTCGCCACGGACGACGACGACACCGCCGTCATCCTCTACACCTCCGGGACGACCGGCCAGCCAAAGGGCGCCGAGCTGCGCCACCGCAACATGCACTCCAACGCCCTCACCGGTGAGGCCCTGTTCGGCGCCGACGCGGACCACCCGGACACCTACCTGTGCGTGCTCCCGCTGTTCCACTCCTTCGGCCAGACGGTGATCATGAACGGCGGCTTCGCGTACGGCGGCACCGTGGTGATGCTGCCTCGCTTCGAGGCCGGGCCCGCGCTCCGGACCATGGCCAAGGAGCGGGTGACGTTCTTCGCGGGCGTGCCCACCATGTACTGGGGCCTGCTCGGCGCGCTCGAGGAGTCCGAGGTCGACGTCAAGCAGCTGGCGGCCGACCTGCGGATCGCCGCCGCAGGCGGCTCCGCGCTGCCGGTCGAGGTGCACAAGGAGTTCGCGCGTCGCTTCGGCGTCACCATCCTCGAGGGCTACGGGCTCTCGGAGACGTCCCCCGTCGCCAGCTTCTCGCCGCGGGGCGAGGAGGTCCGGGTCGGGTCGATCGGGACCCCCATCCCGGGCGTCGAGATGAAGCTGATCGGCGAGGACTGGTCCGACATCGCGCCCGGCGCCGACCAGGTGGGCGAGATCGCGATCAAGGGGCCGAACGTGATGAAGGGCTACTACGACCGGCCCGACGCCACCGCCGAGGCCATCCACGACGGCTGGTTCCGCTCCGGTGACCTCGCCCGCAAGGACGACGACGGCTTCTACTACATCGTCGACCGGTCCAAGGACATGATCATCCGGGGCGGGTACAACGTGTACCCGCGCGAGGTCGAGGAGGTGCTGATGACCCACCCGGCCGTCTCGCTGGCCGCCGTCATCGGCGTCCCCCACGAGAGCCACGGCGAGGAGGTCAAGGCCGTCGTGATCCGGGAGAAGGACCACGACGACGTGACCGAGGACGACCTGGTCGCGTGGGCGAGGGAGGAGATGGCGGGCCACAAGTACCCGCGCATCGTGCAGTTCGTCGACGAGCTGCCGATGACCGCCACCGGCAAGATCCTCAAGCGCGAGCTCTCCTGATGGGCCGGAACCTCGCCGTCGTCGTCGGCGTGGTGATGCTGCTGGTCGGCGGGCTGTGGACCTTCCAGGGCCTCGGCTACATCGGTGGCAGCGTGATGTCCGGCTCCACCACGTGGGCGATCATCGGCCCGGTCGTCGCCGGGCTCGGGGTCGCACTGGTCATCGTCGGGGTGCAGAGACGGGAGTGAGGGCGGCGGCCGCCGTCCCGGACCGTGTGCCCCGGCGAGCCCGGCCGTCCGGCGCGGATAGACTCCGAGCGCCCCAGGACCCCCGCCGCAAGGAGCGCCGCCGTGGCCCGTGTCGTCGTCGACGTCATGCCCAAGCCCGAGATCCTCGACCCGCAGGGCAAGGCGGTCCACGGAGCGCTGCCACGGCTCGGCTTCACGGGCGTCTCCGACGTCCGCCAGGGCAAGCGCTTCGAGCTCGAGGTCGAGGGCGAGGCCACCGACGAGGTGCTCGCCGAGGTGCGGAAGATGGCCGAGACGCTGCTCTCCAACCCGGTGATCGAGAACTTCACGGTGCGCGTCGAGGGCGACCGGGCATGAGGGTCGGGGTCGTCACCTTCCCCGGGTCCCTCGACGACGCCGACGCCCAGCGCGCCGTGCGGATCGGCGGCCACGACGCCGTACCGCTCTGGCACGGCGACCACGACCTGCGCGGGGTCGACGCCGTGGTGCTGCCGGGCGGCTTCTCGTACGGCGACTACCTGCGCTGCGGTGCGATCAGCCGGTTCTCGCCGGTGATGGCCGAGGTGGTGGGGGCGGCGGGCCGCGGCCTGCCCGTGCTCGGGATCTGCAACGGGTTCCAGATCCTGTGCGAGTCGCACCTGCTGCCCGGCGCGCTGATCCGCAACGACCACCGGAAGTTCGTGTGCCGCGACCAGCGGCTGCGGATCGAGAACAACCGCACCGCCTGGACGTCGGGCTACCAGGCCGGCGCCGAGATCACCATCGTGCTCAAGAACGGCGAGGGCGGCTACGTCGCCGACGAGCCCACCCTCGACCGGCTGGAGGGCGAGGGCCGGGTGGTGGCGCGCTACCTCGACGACAACCCCAACGGCTCCCTGCGCGACATCGCCGGCGTCACCAACGAGCGCGGCAACGTCGTCGGCCTGATGCCCCATCCCGAGCACGCCGTCGAGGACCTCACCGGCTCCGGCACCGACGGCCTGGGCTTCTTCACCTCCCTCGCGGTCGGCGCGTTCGGCTGAGGGGGGTGGGCGGTTTCCCCGGCCGGCCGGGGAAACCGGAGGCTTGTGCCGGAAGCAACCGTCACGAACCTCCAGACTCGCACACGAACCTCAGCGGCGGCCCTTGCGCAGCGCCTTCCACGACTTCGCGGTGACGATGCCCGACGTGCGGTGGTCGACCCGGCCCTGCCACTTCCTCAGCGCCGACGCGGTCGCGGCGTTGAAGACGCCCGTCACCTTCAGCCCCGCCGACCCCGAGGCGGCGTTGAGCGCCCGCTGCACGCGGCGGACCGGCTCGCCGGCCGACCCGAGCTTGAGGACCGGGCGCGAGCCGGTGGCGGTGAGGCCCATCCAGTGCCGGCGGCTCCAGGTGGTGCTGGCGGAGTAGCCGTGGGCCCGCTGCCAGCGCGCGGCCGCGGCGCGGGTCCGGTTGTTGTACGAGCCGTTGACCGCGCCGCCGTACTCGCCGGACTCCTTCAGGAAGCACTGCAGGGCCGAGACCCGGCCGCCGAGCGCGCTGCCGGGTTCGATCGCCGCGTAGTTGCGGAAGTCGACCCGGGTGCTGCCGCAGTGCTCGACGCGCGCTGCCCACGACCCCTTGCCGAGGTCGAGCCAGTTGCTGTCGATGTTGATGGTGACCCCGCCCCAGGTCTCGGTGTGCCCGCCGCGGTACTGCTTCATCCGGCCGCCAGGCAGCCAGCCGTCGTCGCGGATGTAGTCGGTCCGGGTGTTGGCACGACCGTCCCAGCGGGCGATCCAGATCCGGTCGGGGAGGGTGAAGGCGTCGGGCCGGTTGACCCGCACGTTGTCGAGCATCTTGATGCCGGAGCCGGCGCTGGAGTAGACGCCGGAGACGTAGTCGAGGGCGTGCAGCCTGGTCGTCCAGGCGGACAGGAACGCCAGCGCGGACTCGCGGCAGCGGGTGTTGGTGAGGTCGAAGCCCTCGAGGTCGTACCAGAGGGTGCTGCGCTTGACGATGCCGAGCCGCTGCGCCGTCCGCACCGTCTGGCCGGCCCAGTACCGGGCCTGCTTGCGGGCCTTGGCGTAGTTCCCGTTCGCGCCCGGACGCGGATTGATCGTGCGGTCGTCCCGGTACCGGGGGAAGCTCGGGTGGCAGGACGCCTGGGGTCCGAGCGTGATCGGCAGCAGCCGCCAGCCCTTGCGGAGCTGGGTGCTGATCCACGTCGGGGTGAGGTTCGGCTGGTTGCGGCAGCCGCGGCTGTCGCCGGCGATGTAGATGCCGACGGCCAGGAACGGCGAGTGCTTCAGCCAGGTGTCCATCGCGCGCTGGCTCGGGGCGAGGCACTGGTCGAACCCGTGGCCCGTGAAGTTGCCGGGCGTCACCGGGTTGGCGGCCTCGGCCGGGACGGCGGTGGACAGGGTCGCGGCGACGGTGGCGGCGGCCACCACGGCGGCGGCGAGCGTACGGCGGAGTCGGCGGTGCGGGGTCATCGGAGGCTCCAGCGGTTCGGGGAAGACACGACACCGTAAACCCATCAGTCACACCCGTCACAGAGGTTCTGGAGAACTACAACGCAGTAGTTCGCGCGCCGCCGCGGGACGGACCGTACGCCGACGTCGGCGACCACCACCGGTAGATTGACGCGCGTGCTCGACACCGTCGCGAACGCCGCCCAGGACGCCGACCACGAGCAGCCGTGGGGGGAGCTCGGGCTCAAGGCCGACGAGTACCAGCGGATCCGCGAGATCCTCGCCCGGCGCCCGACCAGCAGCGAGCTGGCGATGTACTCGGTCATGTGGAGCGAGCACTGCTCCTACAAGAGCTCCAAGGTCCACCTGAAGCAGTTCTCGGAGATCCCGCAGGAGACCCCGGTCGGCAAGATGCTGGCCGGCATCGGCGAGAACGCCGGCGTCATCGACATCGGCCAGGGCTACGCCGTCACCTTCAAGGTCGAGAGCCACAACCACCCGTCGTACGTCGAGCCGTACCAGGGCGCGGCCACCGGGGTAGGCGGCATCGTCCGCGACATCCTCGCCATGGGCGCGCGGCCGGTCGCGGTCATGGACCCGCTCCGGTTCGGGCCCCTGGACGCCGACGACACCCACCGGGTGCTGCCCGGGATCGTCGCCGGTGTGGGTGGCTACGGCAACTGCCTGGGCCTGCCCAACATCGGCGGCGAGGCGGTCTTCGACGAGACCTACCTCGGCAACCCGCTGGTCAACGCGCTGTGTGTCGGCGTGCTGCGCCACGAGGACCTCCACCTCGCCAAGGCGGCCGGCACCGGCAACCGGGTGCTGCTGTACGGCGCCCGCACCGGCGGCGACGGCATCGGGGGCGTGAGCGTGCTGGCCAGCGAGACCTTCGAGGCGGCAGCGGAGGGCGCCTCCGGCGCCGGGGGCCCGGCCAAGCGGCCCAGCGTCCAGGTCGGCGACCCGTTCATGGAGAAGCTGCTCATCGAGTGCACCCTCGAGCTGTTCGCGGCCGGCGTGGTCACCGGCATCCAGGACCTCGGCGGCGCCGGCCTGTCGTGCGCCACCTCCGAGCTCGCCAGCGCCGGCGACGGCGGCATGCACGTCGACCTCGACCTGGTCCCGCTCCGCGACTCGACGCTCGCCCCCGAGGAGATCCTGATGAGCGAGTCCCAGGAGCGGATGATGGCGGTCGTCGAGCCCGACGACGTCCCGCGGTTCCTGGAGATCTGCGCGAAGTGGGACGTCGAGGCGACCGACATCGGCGAGGTGACCGACACCGGTCGGCTGCGGATCGACTGGCACGGCGAGCGGGTCGTGGACGTCCCGCCCCGGTCGGTCGCGCACGACGGGCCGACGTACCACCGCCCGTTCGAGCGACCGGAGTCCCAGGACGCCCTGCAGGCCGACTGGGCCGAGGACCTGCCCCGGCCCGACGACGGGGCCGGGCTGCGCGAGACCCTGCTGCGGCTGGCGGCCAGCCCCAACCTGTGCGACAAGTCGTGGATCACCGACCAGTACGACCGCTATGTCCGCGGCAACACGGTGCTCGCCCAGCCCAGCGACGCCGGCATGGTGCGGGTCGACGAGGAGACCGGCCTCGGGGTGGCGGTGTCGACCGACTGCAACGGCCGGTTCGCCCTGCTCGACCCGTACGCCGGCGCCCAGCTCGCGCTGCTGGAGAGCTACCGCAACGTGGCGACCGGGGGAGCCCGGCCGCTCGCGGTCTCGGACTGCCTCAACTTCGGCTCGCCCGAGGACCCGGGGGTGATGTGGCAGTTCGCCGAGGCGTGCCGCGGGCTCAAGGACGCCTGCGCCGAGCTCGGCATCCCGGTCACCGGCGGCAACGTCAGCCTCTACAACCAGACCGGCGACACCGCGATCCTGCCGACGCCGGTCGTGGCGGTGCTCGGGGTGATTGACGACGTCACCCGTCGTACGCCGACCGGCTTCGGCGGCGCGGGCCACCGGATCGTGCTGCTCGGCGAGACGCGGGAGGAGCTCTCCGGCTCGGAGTGGGCCCACGTCGTCCACGGCCACCTCGGCGGGCTGCCGCCGCGGGTCGACCTGCCGGCCGAGCGGGCGCTCGCCACGCTCCTCGCGGACGCCGGCCGGTCCGGGCTGCTGACCTCGGCCCACGACCTCGCCGAGGGCGGGCTGGCGCAGGCGCTGGTCGAGTCGGTGCTGCGCGCCGACGTCGGCGCCACGGTCGCTCTCGACGGCGACGCCTTCGTGGGGCTGTTCGCGGAGTCGGCGGCCCGGGCGGTCGTGACCGTCACCGAGGACGGCCTCCAGCAGCTGCTCACGATGGCCGAGGCGCTCGGCGTACCCGCGACCACGATCGGCGCCACCGGCGGCTCGACGCTGGAGGTCGAGGGCTGGTTCGACGTACCGCTGGCGGAGCTGCGCGAGGCGTGGACCGGCACCCTGCCGGCCGCCCTGGGCTGATGCTGTGCGCGTGGCCCGGCGGCAGGTGCTCACCCTCGGCGCGCTCGGCCTGGCGGGGTCGGCGCTCGGCTGCGGCGGTACTCCAGTGACGAACGGCCCCTCCAGCGGTCCTGACAGGGGCCACTTGTCACTGAACTACCGCACCGTGCGCTACGGCGACCACCCCAGCCAGTACGCCGAGCTGACCCGTCCGTCGGGCAGGCCGCGCGGGGTGGTCGTGGTGGTCCACGGCGGCTTCTGGAAGGCGGAGTACGACCTCTCGCTCGGCCGGCCGCTCGCCGCGAGCCTGGTCGAGGAGGGCTGGGTGGCCTGGAACCTGGAGTACCGCCGGGTCGGCGACGGCGGTGGCACGCCCGAGACCTTCGACGACGTCGCGGCCGGGACCGACCGCCTGGCCGACGTCGCCGGCCTGGACACCTCGGTGGTCCTCACCCTCGGTCACTCCGCGGGCGGCCACCTGGCGACCTGGGCGGCCGGCCGCCGCGGCGCCGCGGTCCCCGTCACCGGCGTGGTGTCGCAGGCCGGCGTGCTCGACCTGGTGCAGGCCGACCGGGAGGGCCTGGGGGACGGCGCCGTCCGACGGCTGCTCGGCCACCCGGCGGGACCGGAGGACGCGGCGTACGACCCGGCGCAGCAGGTGCCGCTCGACGTCCCGGTCCGGTGCGTGCACGGCACCGACGACGTCGTCGTCCCGATCGAGCAGTCCCGGGCGTACGTCGACGCCGCGACCGCGGCCGGTGCCGACGCCACGCTCACCGAGGTCGACGGCGACCACTTCGTGGTCATCGACCCGGCCTCGGCGGCCTGGGAGCAGACGCTGCGCCTCCTCGGCGACCTCGCCTGAGGAGCCGCCTCAGTAGAAGTTGCCCCGGTAGTGGGGCGCCAGCGGTGCCCGGTCCTCCCGGACCCGCAGCCCCGTGGCAGGCGGTTCGTGCCCGGTGGCGTCGCCGTTGACGGCCTCCGTCGACTGCCCGAGCTCCGTCACCACCGCGAGCAGGGCCGCCGTGTTGGCCGCCAGCGCCTCTCGGCTCACGTTGTCGAGGCCGTCGCACTCTGCGTGGTAGCAGGGGTCGTAGGGCTCGCCGGCGGTGCCGCCGAACATCGACGCTGCCTCCGAGGTCTTGGGCTCCCCGGTACCGGTGAAGATGCCACCGGCGGGAACCCCCTGCATGACGAACGGCGCGTGGTCGCTGCTGGCGGTGAGCCGGGTCTGGACCGAGCCGGTGCCGTGGTCGTCGAAGAACCTCGTGAACGCCTCCTCGATGGCACCGGCGCCCGGCGGAGGACTGCCGGAACCCCCTTCGGACTCCGAGCGGTCACCGTCGTACACGCCGAGCATGTAGTTGGGGGACGCGACCATGTCGGCGTTGAGGTAGAGCGCGACCTCGCGGAACGCCTCGGGGTCGTTGGCCATCAGGTCGTTGACGTAGTAGCGCGAGCCGAGCAGCCGCAGCTCCTCGGCACCCCACCAGGCGAACCTGATCCGGTTCGCGGGCCGCTGGTCGGCCGTCGCCAGCTCCTCGGCCGTCTCGAGGAGGGCGGCGCTGCCGGACGCGTTGTCGTTGATGCCGGGCCCTGCCTCGACGCTGTCGAGGTGGGCGCCGGCCATCACCACGTTGTCGGCGCTGCCGTCCTCGGTCTCGGCCAGGACGTTCCACGTCGTCCGCACCTCCGAGACGGTGTCGGTCACGATCGTCGCGTCGGGGCTCGTCCGGGCCAGGTCCTGCGCCGTCGGGAAGCTGACCGTGACGGCGGGGATTGCGACCGGTCCGCGCAGGTCTCCGAGGAACAGCTCCTGACGGCCCTCGTCGGTCGAGTCGCCCTGGTTGGAGACGATGGCCGCGACCGCGCCGGCGTCCTCCGCGTGGCCCACCTTCTGGCCGAACGGGCAGCCGCCGCGCTGCAGGAGGGCGATGTCGCCGTCCGGGAACTCGGCGAAGTCCGAGGCCTCGCACCCGCTGTCGGAGGCGGCCGGCGTGTCCAGCGCGAGGTCGACGCCGGTGACGGTGCCGGACGCCCGCCCGGCACCGGAGTAGGTCATCAGGGAGAAGTCCTCGCCCTGCACGAGGGTCACGTCGTCGGGGTCGGTCAGCTCGACGCTGGCGTCCCCGAGGGGCTGGAAGTAGGGGTACTCGAAGGTCTGCACGACCGGCCAGTAGCCGGCGCGCTCGAGGCGGGACACCACGTAGTCGCGCGAGGCCTCGTAACCGGGCTCTCCGCTGGCCCGGTTGCCGTGCGTCGCGCCGATCTCGGCGAACGCCACCACGTGCTCGTAGGCGCCTCCGACGGCCTCGGCCCCCGGCGAGGGGATGCGGGACTCGGGCGCCTCCGAGCCGTTCCGGGGGTCGCGCACCTCGGACCCCGCACGGGGTTCGGGCTCGGTGGACGTGGGCTCCACCTGGCAACCGGCGGCCGCGACCACCAGGGCACCGAGCACGGCGGCGCCGCCGGCCAGGCGCGCTCGCGTCGCGTCGCTGCTCACGTGACTCCCCCCGTGGACGCAGAGCCCGGCATCCTGCCTCGGGCTCGCTGTCTGCCAAGGAATGTAGGTCGCGGACCGCCCCCGCACAAGCGTGACCAGACACGCCCCGCCCGGTCGCCGCGCCGGCCCCTCTAGGCTCGGCGTGTGCCTGCCCGCCTGCGCCCCGCCGGTGCCGAGGAGGTGGCCCACGCCCTCGAGCGCCGCGACTCCGCCGACGTCCGGCTGCTGGTCAAGCACTTCCTCGCGGTGCTCTCCGAGCGGGCGCCGGGGAGGTCGGTCGAGGTCCGGGTGCCCCCGTACGCCGCCGCGCAGGTCGTCGAGGGGGTGCGCCACACCCGCGGCACACCGCCGGCGGTCGTGGAGACCGATGCCGCCACCTGGCTGGACCTGGCCACCGGGGTGACCCGCTGGTCCGAGGCCGTCGCCGCCGGACGGGTCCGCGCGTCCGGCGAGCGCACCGACCTGTCGGCGTACCTGCCGCTGCTGGAGGAGGAGCGATGATCGTCTCGTACCCGGACGCCGAGCTGCGCGACGCCGTCGGCGAGGTCGCCGGGACCGAGCCCGTGGTCTGGGACGGCCGGTCCGAGCCCGACCCGGGGATCGAGGTGTGCGTGCCCGACTACCGCAGCCTGCGGACCTTCCGGCGGCTCGGCGAGCTGCCGCGGCTGCGGGTGGTGCAGACCCAGCTGGCGGGGTACGACGGACAGCTCGAGCTGCTGCCGGAGGGCGTGACCCTGTGCAACGCCTCGGGCGTCCACGACGACGCGACGGCCGAGCATGCCGTGGGCCTGCTGCTGGCGGTGTTGCGCCGGGTGCCCGAGGCGGTGCGCGGCCACGGCAGCTGGCAGGACCTGCGGGTCGGCATGCGCTCGCTGGCCGACTCCCACGTGCTGGTGCTCGGCTACGGGTCGATCGGCCGGGCGCTGGGCCACCGGCTGCTCGCGCACGGGGCCCGGGTCACGGCCGTCGCCACCCGGGCCCGTGACGACGACCTGGTCGGGCCGGTCCACCCGGTCGAGGAGCTGCCGGCGCTGCTGCCCGCCCAGCACGCCGTGGTCGTGCTGCTGCCGCTGGACGACGCCACCCACGGCTTCGTCGGGACCGAGCTGCTGGCCGCGCTGCCCGACGGTGCGGTCGTCGTGAACGTCGCCCGCGGCGGCGTCGTCGACACCGAGGCGGTGATCGCCGAGGCCGGCCGGCTGCGGTTCGCGCTCGACGTGACCGACCCGGAGCCGCTCCCCGACGGCCACCCGCTCTGGGACGCCCCCGGCGTGCTGATCACCCCGCACGTCGCCGGAGGCACCACCGCGATGCTGCCCCGGATGTCGGCCCTGGTCCGCGAGCAGTTCGAGCGCCTCGTCGCCGGCCACCCGCTGCGCAACGTGATCGCCGGGCCGGGCTAGCGAGCCGTCAGCGCCCGACGAACGTCGCGAACGCCGACACCAGCAGGTCGAGGTCCTCCTCGGTCGCGACGAGCGGCGGGGCGAGCCGGACGGTCTGGCCGTGGGCCTCCTTGGCGAGGATGCCCTGGTCGAGCAGCGACTCGGTGACGTCGCGGCCGGTGGCCAGCTCCGGGTCGATGTCGATGCCGGCCCACAGCCCGCGGACGCGGACCTCGTCGAGGCCCTGTCCGACCAGCGGCTCCAGCCCTGCGGCGAGGTGGGCGCCGAGCTTCTCGGCCCGGGACTGGTACTCGCCGGTCTGCAGGATCCTGACGACCTCGTGGCCGATCGCGGCCGCCAACGGGTTGCCGCCGAACGTGGAGCCGTGGCTGCCGGGCGTGATGACCTCGAGCACGTCGCCGTTGGCCGCGACCGCCGAGACCGGGTAGAGGCCGCCGCCGAGCGCCTTGCCGAGGATGTACATGTCGGGCACGACGTCCTCGTGGTCGCAGGCGAACGTGCGGCCGGTGCGGGCCAGGCCGGACTGGATCTCGTCGGCCAGCATCAGCACGTTCTCGCTGTTGCACAGGGTGCGGACGTCGTGGAGGAAGCCGTCGGGCGGGATGATCACGCCGCCCTCGCCCTGGATCGGCTCGAGCAGCACCGCGACGGTGTCCTCGTCGACGGCGGCACGCAGCGCCTCGATGTCGCCGTACGGCACCAGCCGGAAGCCGGGGGTGTACGGCGCGTAGTGCTGCGTGGCGACGGAGTCGGTCGAGAACGACACGATGGTGGTGGTCCGGCCGTGGAAGTTGCCCTCCATCGCCACGATGTTGGCGCGCTCCTCGTGGACCCCCTTCACCAGGTAGCCCCACTTGCGGGCCACCTTGATCGCGGTCTCGACGGCCTCGGCGCCGGAGTTCATCGGCAGGATCATCTCCTTGCCGGTGAGCGCCGCCAGGTCGCGGGCGAACGGGCCGAGCTGGTCGTTGTAGAACGCCCGCGAGGTCAGGGTCAGCCGGTCGAGCTGCTCGTGGGCCCGCTTGAGCAGCTGCGGATGGCCGTGGCCGAAGTTGAGGGCGGAGTAGCCGGCGAGGCAGTCGAGGTAGCGGCGCCCCTCGACGTCGCTCACCCAGGCGCCCTGGCCCTCTGTCAGCACCACTCGCAGCGGGTGGTAGTTGTGGGCCGCGTACCCCTCGGTGAGCTCGATGTGCGCCGCGGTGGCGTTCTGGCTGCGGGTGATCTGGTCGGTCATGTGGCCATGATGAGGCACGAGTGGCGGATCGGCCACAACTGCGGCCGGACCGGCTCCGGCGCCTGCCCGACCGGCCGTGTCCCGGGGCCGACCGATACGTTGGCGGCCATGGCGCACCCCCCCTCCTCCGACCAGCTCCGCACCCGGGTGGCCGAGGTGCTGCCCGGCATCCGACGCGACCTCGAGGACCTGGTCCGGATCGAGTCGGTGAGCGCCGACCCGGCCCGGTCGGGGGAGGTGCAGCGCAGCGCGGAGGCGGTGCGCGCCCTCTTCGAGGCCGAGGGCTGCCGGACCGAGGTGGTGACCGCCTCGGGCGGCGCCCCGGCCGTGATCGCCCACAAGCCCGGGCCCGCCCGGTCGCCCACCGTGCTGCTCTACGCCCACCACGACGTCCAGCCCGAGAACGACCACGCCGAGTGGGACTCCCCGCCGTTCGAGCCCACCGAGCGCGACGGCCGGCTGTACGGCCGCGGCGCCGCCGACGACAAGGCGGGCATCGTCGCCCACCTCGCGGCGCTGCGGGTCTTCGGCGACGACCTGCCGGTCGGCGTCACCCTGTTCATCGAGGGGGAGGAGGAGGTCGGCTCCGACACCCTCGTCGACCTGCTGAAGGAGCACCACGAGCGCCTCGCCGCCGACGTGATCGTGATCGCCGACTCCGGCAACTGGGACATCGGCGTCCCGGCCCTCACCACCAGCCTGCGCGGGCTGGTGCGGGCCGACGTCGAGGTCCGCACCCTCACCCACGCCGTCCACTCCGGCATGTGGGGCGGCCTGGTCCCCGACGCGCTGATGGCGCTGAGCCGGTTGCTGACCAGCCTCCACGACGACGCCGGCAACGTGGCCGTCGCGGGGCTCCACCACGGCCCCGCGGCCGACGTCGTCTACCCCGAGGAGCGGCTGCGCGCGGAGTCAGGGGCGCTCCCCGGCGTGCACTGGGTGGGCGACGGCTCGGCCGTCGAGCGGCTCTGGACCCGACCTGCCCTGACGGTCACCGGCCTCGACGCTCCCCAGGTCGACGGCGCCAGCAACACCCTGGTCGCCGCCGCGCGGGCCAAGCTCAGCCTGCGGATCGCTCCCGGCGACACCACGGCCAACGCGGTCGAGTGCCTGCGCCGGCACTGCGAGCAGCACGTCCCGTGGGGAGCCGACCTGACGTTCACCGTCGTCGACACCGGCGAGGCCACCCGGATCGACGCCTCCGGCCCGGCGTACGACGCGGCGCGGCGCGCCTTCGCCGAGGCCTGGGACGGCACCGAGCCGGTCGACATGGGTGTCGGTGGCTCGATCCCCTTCATCGCCGAGTTCCTGGAGGCCTTCCCCGAGGCGTCGGTCCTGGTCACCGGCGTCGAGGACCCCGACACCCGCGCCCACGGCGCCAACGAGGGGCTGCACCTCGCGGAGTTCGAGCGCGTCGTCCTGGCGGAGGCCCTGCTGCTGGCCGGACTCGGGGCGGAGTAGCCCACAGGCCCGGTGACGCCGGCCCCTGAGGTACGCGCAAGGCCTACGCCGACACCGAGGCAGACCCGGAGTCGATCCGGCTGGGTTGCGGAGCGGATGTGCCCGCCCTCAGGCCGCCATGGCGCGCCGCACCTCGTCCCAGCGCGGGTTGGTGAGCCAGCGTCCGTTGACGTGCACGGTGGGCGAGATCTCCAGACCGCCGTTGACGGCGCGCACCTGCGCCGCGCCCTCCTCGTCCTCGCGGAACCGGACGGAGGTGTGGGGGATGCGCCGCATCGTGAGCGCCGTGCGCAGCCGGATGCCGAAGGGGCAGCCGGGCTTGTAGTAGAGCACGGGTGCAGCCATGGCACTCATCCCTTTCGGCATAGTGAAACTATGACGAGCAGAGTGCTACCTTGCTCGAGTGACTGTCAAGACCCCGATCGGTCATCGACAGCGCCAGGCCGAGGAGACCAAGGCGCAGGTGGCCCGGACCGCGCGCCGGCTGTTCGCCGAGCGTGGCTACCTCGCGACGACGGTCGCCGCGATCTCCGAGGAGGCCGGGATCCCCGAGCAGACGATCTACTCGGCCCTCGGGAGCAAGGCGCGGATCCTCGAGCGGATCACGGCCCAGTGGATGGTGGACGCCGACACCGCAACCCTGGCCGAGCGGTCGCACGAAGCGCCGGAGGCCGCCGACCGGGTGCGCCTGCTGGCCACGATCAACCGGCGCCAGCTGGAGGTCGGCTGGGACGTGATCGGCATCTACCAGGAGGCCGGCCGCGCCGACGCCGGGATGGCCCGGACGCTGCGCCGCGTCCTGGCCGCTCGCGAGGGCGAGGTCCGCAGGCTGCTGCTCACCGTGAAGGACGATCTCGCGCCGGGCGTGACCGTCCGGCGCGCCCTCGACGTCACGCTGGCGCTGATGAACATCGAGGCCTACCGCCTGCTCGTCAACGAGCGGGGATGGACCCCGGCGCGCTACGAGTCCTGGCTCGGCGACCTCCTCGTGAGCCAGCTGCTCCGCTGACCGCGCTCAGGCCGGCGGGGCCGGCAGCGTCACGGTGAACACGCTGCCCCGCCCGACCTCGGAGTCGACCCTGATCCGGCCGTCGTGCCGGTCGACGATCCGCCTGACGATCGCCAGGCCCAGACCGGTCCCGGGCTCGCGGACCGCCTCGGGGTTGGTGGAGCGGAAGAACTCGTCGAACAGGTGCTCCTGGTCGTCGGCGGAGATGCCGAGACCCTCGTCGCTGACCGTGACGTGGACGCCCTCGTCGTCGCGCCAGAGGCGTACGCCGACGGAGCCGCCGGGGGCGGTGTACTTGACCGCGTTGCTCAGCAGGTTGGTCACGACCCGGTCGATCTCCCAGGCGTCGCCGTGGGCCACCAACCAGCCACCCGACACCTCGGTCGTGATCGGGATGCCCTTCTGCCGCGCCTGGACGTCGATCAGGTCGACCACCTCGGCCACGAGCGGCACCAGGTCGACCGGCGCGGGGATGATGGCGTGGCTCGGGTCGCCCACCTTCGAGAGCAGCAGCAGGTCGTCGACGACCCGGCCCAGCCGGGTGGCTCCACGGGACATCGCCTCGACGGCCGAACGGGAGCCGGGGCCCAGCTCGGGCGAGGACTGGAGCATCTCGAGGTAGCCGCTGACCGCTGCGAGCGGGTTCTTGAGCTCGTGGGACACCGTCCCGATGAGCTGTCCCTTGTAGGCGTCGAGGGCCCGCAGCTCGACGACCAGCTGGTGCTCGCGCTCGAAGTTCCGCGCGTTCAGCACCACCCGCCCGAGGTCGTGGCCGATGTCGAGGGCCGCCGTACGGTCGAGCTCGGACCACTCGGGGTCGCCGTCGGCCCGGGTCAGCACGAGGTTGCCGAGGCACTCCGACCCGGCCCCGAGGGGCACGAAGAGCAGCGAGCCGACGCCGATGGCGTCGAGGAACGCGACGATCCTGCGGTGGTCGTCCTCGGCGAGGACGTCGTGCGCCGGTCGGTCGCCGGTCACGACGACGACGCTCTGGTCGGCCCAGGCCCGGCGCGCGGCACGCTCGGCGAGCCCGACCAGCCCGTCGGGGAGCCGGACGTCGATCCCGGCCGAGGAGTGGATCGCCCCGGTGCCGGCGCCGTCCTCGTCGAAGGTCTGGATCCAGGAGCCCCGGGACCGGAAGCCCTCCACCAGGCCCTGCTGGCAGTCCTGCAGGATCCGGTCGAGTCCCTCCTGGGCGTTGGCCTGGCGGACGATCGTCCGGGCGGTCTCGGCCAGCCGGACCTGCTCGGCGAGCTCCTCCCGCTCCAGCGCGGTCACCACCGCCCGGCCGGCCTGGGCGGCGAACCGCTCCAGCAGCCGCCGCTGCTCGGGTCCGGGGCGGCGGCCGTCGTCGGGGAGGTCGATCGCCAGCGTCCCACGCAGCGTCCCCTGGTCGTCGTGCAGCAGCGCGACGAGCAGGTCGAGCGGGTGCCAGGCGTCGGGGGCGTCGATCGGCTCGATGTCGGGGACGGCCCAGCCGTACTCCTCGCCGACCTCCTGGGTCTCGAGGAGCTCGTGGGGCAGGAACCGGAACTGGCCCCACACCTCGGCCTTCTCGATCTCGAGCAGCAGGCTCTTGAGCGGCGTACGGCGCCCGATGATGATCTCGCCGGTGAGGTCGTCACCGGCGTCGGCGATGACCTCGAGCTCCTGGGTGCCGTCGGGGGACGTGCGCACGACGCTGATGCAGGCGAGCTGGAAGCCCACGAGCTCCGTGACGCTCTCGGCGATCAGCTGGAGGGCGCCACGGAACATCTCCTCGGGCCCGGCGTCACGGATGGCCGTCGCCGGGCGCGCCACGTCGTCCGGTGTCATGAGCTCCTCGATAGCTCCGTAGACCCCTCCCCCACGGAGGGACCTCCGCCCCAGTGTCTCGGACGAGACCACTTCGTGTCCCGATCATGCCGCAACTGCTCCGGTTTGTATGGTGGTGCCGTGCTCCGAGCCAGCTGGAACCGTCCCGGCGACGGCCACCTCAGCGACGACCTCGACCCCCTCGACCGCGGACCGCAGGACGCCTGCGGCGTGTTCGGCGTCTGGGCGCCGGGCGAGGACGTCGCCAAGCTCACCTACTTCGGGCTGTACGCGCTCCAGCACCGGGGCCAGGAGTCGGCCGGCATCGCCGTGAGCAACGGCCGCCAGATCCTGGTCTACAAGGACATGGGCCTGGTCTCCCAGGTCTTCGACGAGACCACGCTGGCGTCGCTCAAGGGTCACGTCGCGATCGGGCACTGCCGCTACTCGACGACGGGGTCGAGCATCTGGAAGAACGCCCAGCCCACCTTCCGGCCCACCGCCGACGGCTCGATCGCGCTGGGCCACAACGGCAACCTGATCAACACCCACGAGCTCGGGGGCCTGGTCTCCCGGCTGCCGAGCGCGAGCGACGAGCTCGACATCCACGCGCGCGACCTCGAGACGTCCACCAACGACACCGGGCTGGTGACCGCCCTGCTGGCGCACCACCCCGACACCTCGCTGGAGCAGCGCGCGCTGGAGGTGCTGACCCAGCTGCGCGGTGCCTTCTGCTTCGTCTGGATGAACGAGGACACCCTGTACGCCGCCCGCGACCCGCAGGGCATCCGGCCACTCGTGCTCGGGCGGCTGGAGCGCGGCTGGGTGGTGGCGTCCGAGGACGCCGCGCTCGCCACGATCGGTGCGAGCGTCGTCCGCGAGGTCGAGCCGGGCGAGATGGTGGTCATCGACGAGAACGGGCTGCGCAGCCACCGGTTCGCGGAGCCGCAGCAGAAGGGCTGCGTGTTCGAGTACGTCTACCTCGCCCGTCCCGACGCGACGATCAGCGGCCGCAGCGTGCACGAGGCCCGGGTCGAGATGGGCCGGCGACTGGCCCGCGAGTTCCCGGTCGACGCCGACCTGGTGATGCCGGTGCCCGAGTCCGGGACCCCCGCGGCCGCGGGGTACGCCGAGGAGAGCGGCATTCCCTTCGGGCAGGGGTTCGTCAAGAACGCCTACGTCGGACGCACGTTCATCCAGCCCAGCCAGTCGCTGCGCCAGCTCGGCATCCGGCTGAAGCTCAACGCGCTCGAGCACATGATCCGCGGCAAGCGGATCGTCGTGGTCGACGACTCGATCGTCCGCGGCAACACCCAGCGCGCGCAGGTGCGGATGCTCCGCGAGGCCGGCGCCCTCGAGGTCCACGTCCGGATCTCCAGCCCGCCGGTGAAGTGGCCGTGCTTCTACGGCATCGACTTCGCCACCCGGGCCGAGCTGATCGCCAACGGGCTCGACGTCGACGAGATCGCGGCCAGCGTCGGGGCCGACACCCTGGGCTACATCTCCCTCGACGGGATGGTCCAGGCGACCGGCCAGCCGGAGGAGCGGCTGTGCCGCGCCTGCTTCACCGGCGAGTACCCCATCCCGCTGCCCGACGAGAAGCTCCTCGGCAAGCACCTCCTCGAGTCGTCACTGACGACCGAGGCGCTGCCGGTGCTCAACAACCCCTGACCGGAGGACCCGTGACCGACGACCGCACTCCCTCCTCCGGCACCGCGTACGAGGAGGCGGGTGTCTCGATCGAGGCCGGCGACAAGGCCGTCGAGCTGATGAAGGGCTGGGTCGAGAAGGCGCGCCGACCCGAGATGATCGGCGGCATCGGCGGCTTCGCGGGACTGTTCGACGCGTCCGCGCTCAAGACCTACGAGCGGCCGCTGCTGGCCAGCTCCGCCGACGGCGTCGGCACCAAGGTCGCGATCGCGCAGGCGCTCGACAAGCACGACACGATCGGCTTCGACCTGGTCGGCATGCTCGTCGACGACCTCGTGGTGTGCGGGGCCGAACCGCTCTTCCTCACCGACTACATCGCGACCGGGCGGGTCGTCCCCGAGCGGATCGCCGCCATCGTCGAGGGCATCGCCGAGGCGTGCGTCGAGGCGGGCTGTGCCCTGATCGGCGGCGAGACGGCCGAGCACCCCGGCCTGCTCGGCCCCGACGAGTACGACGTCGCCGGGTCGACCACAGGTGTGGTCGAGGCCGACCGGCTGCTCGGCCCCGGGCGGGTCCGGCCGGGTGACGCGGTCGTCGCGATGCAGGCCAGCGGGCTGCACTCCAACGGCTACTCCCTGGTCCGCCACGTGCTGCTGGCCGGCGCCGGCTGGGAGCTCGACCGGCACGTCGACGACCTCGGACGCACGCTCGGCGAGGAGCTCCTCGAGCCGACCCGCGTCTACGCCCGGGCGTGCCTGGCGCTGGCCGCGGCCACCGACACCCACGCCATGTCCCACGTCACCGGGGGTGGGCTCGCGGCCAACCTGCAGCGGGTGATGCCGGTCGAGCTGGACGCCACCGTCGAGCGCGGCACCTGGACCCCCCACCCGGTCTTCGACCTGGTGCGCCGGGTGGGCGACGTACCACTGGAGCAGCTCGAGCAGACCCTCAACTGCGGCGTCGGCATGGTCGCGCTGGTGCCGCCCGTCGACGTCGACCGGGCGCTCGCGGTGCTTGCCGACCACGACGTGCGTGCCTGGGTGGCCGGCGAGGTCGCCCACGGCACGGGCCAGGTGCGGCTCACGGGCTCCTACGCCGGCTGGTGAGCAGGTCCGCGTGAGGAACCGGTCACGTCTCGGAGCGGGGGTGTGCGGGAACAGCCACCCACCGGGTAGCGTTGCCCCCACGACATAGACCGATCAGACCGGAGTCACGGTGCGGCCCACCGGTGACCCGGCCCAGTGTGCGAGGGGGCTGACCCTATGGGGCGCGGCCGAGCGAAGGCGAAGCAGACGAAGGTCGCTCGCGACCTGAAGTACCGCACTCACGAGACGGACTTCGGGGCGCTGGCACGAGAGCTGCACGGCGAGCAGGACGGGGCCGAGAGCCCCGACGGCGGTGACGACCACGACGAGTGGTCGGACTACGCCGAGCGCGACCGGACCTGACCCACCTCCCACTCGGGGTCTCGGTCGGCGGCTGTCGCCGCTGTGCGACTGTGCCCTGCCGCGCGGAGGCCCGCCGCTCCGGAGGTTGAGGTGCGAGGCCGGTCACGGCCGAGCCTCGAGACCCCGAGACTGTGGTTGCGACGTCCGGGGCGTGCTCCGCTCACCGGGTTTCGACGCGCTTCGCGACCTCGCCAGCTCGGTCGCTGCGCATGCTCAACCTCGCTGAACCACACGCGGCGCGCTCGTTCCTCGCACGCCGCTGTTCACCGAAGGTGGATGCCGCGGAGGCGGCCGACGTCGCGCATCCGCTGCTCGGCCAGCCGGTCGGCGGCGACCGCGGGCGGGACCTGCTCACGCGACGCCAGCTCGAAGACCGCACGCGTGGTCTCGAAGATCCCGCCCGCCCGCTGCTGGGCGCGCTCGAACGAGAACCCCTCGAGCTCGTCGGCGACCTGGATCAGCCCACCGCTGTTGACGCAGTAGTCGGGGGCGTAGAGGATCCCGTGCTCCTCCAGCACCTTCTCGACACCCGGATGGGCCAGCTGGTTGTTGGCGGCCCCGCACACGATCTTGGCCGACAGCGTCTCGACGACCTCGTCGGTGAGCGCGCCACCGAGCGCGCAGGGGGCGTAGACGTCGAGCTCCTCGGCGACGAGCGCGGTGGTGTCGGCGGCCACGCGGACCTGCGGGAACTCGCGCAGCACCCGGTCGATCGACGGCTGGGCCGGGTCGGTCACCACGACCGCTGCTCCGTCGTCGACGAGGTGGCGGACCAGGTGGTGGCCGACCTTGCCGACGCCGGCGACGCCGACGGTGCGGCCGGCCAGCGTCGGGGCGCCCCAGGCGACCTCGGCGGCGGCGCGCATGCCCTGGAACACGCCGTACGCCGTGAGGACCGAGCTGTCGCCGGCGCCCCCGTGGGCGACGGTGCGGCCGGTGACGAAGGAGCACTCCCGCGCGACGTGGTCCATGTCCTCCGAGAACGTCCCGACGTCGCAGGCGGTGTAGTAGCGCCCGTTGAGCGACTGCACGAACCGGCCGTACGCCCGGAGCAGCGCCTCCGTCTTCTGGGTGGCCGGGTCTCCGATGATCACGGCCTTGCCGCCGCCGAGGTCGAGGCCGGCCAGCGCGGCCTTGTAGGACATGCCCCGCGAGAGGTTGAGCACGTCGCGCAGCGCGTCGTCGGTCGAGGCGTAGGGGTAGAACCGGGTGCCGCCGAGGCCGGGGCCGAGGGCGGTGGAGTGGATCGCGATGATCGCGCGGAGACCGGAGGCCGGGTCGTTGGCGAACACGACCTGCTCGTGCTCGGCGCCGAGCTCGAAGACGTCGACCGGGGTGCTGGGCATGGAACCACTTCCTGTCGCGGGGCCACGTGGGTGGTGGCGGGTGCGGACGGGGACACAGGGGTGGCGCGTCCCGTGGGGAAAGCGTAGCCGTGCCGGGACCCTCCTCGAAGCCGGCACGGCCGGTGGTGGGAGGAGCGGTCAGGCGCGGCTGGCGCGGGCGTCGGCGAGCGCCACGAGTGCCTGCTCCATCTCCAGGGCGAGGTCGGCGTACGCCGCCTGCGAGACCTCCAGCCGACCGGCCCGTCCCTGCTCCTCGAGCTCGGCGGCGGCGTGCCCGACCCGCGGCAGTCCGAGGTTGAGGGCGCTGCCCTTGAGCTTGTGGGCGGTCGCGCTGAGGGCTTCGGCGTCGGCGTCGTCCACGGCGGCCCGGATCGCCGTGAGGTGGTCGTGCGCGTGGGCGATGAAGTTGCCCGAGCTGCGCTGGAAGAGGCTGACGCCCTCCTTGACCATCGAGTGCAGCATGTCGAACCGCTCGACGTCGACGACGTCGGGAACGGTCTCCTCGGGCACCTCGGTACCGTCGCCGGCCGGGGGGTCGGCGACGGCGATCCACTGGTGGAGCACCCGCTCCACCCGGGTCGAGTCGACCGGCTTGGTGAGGAAGTCGTCCATGCCCGAGTCGAGGCAGCGCTCGCGCTCCCCCTCGAGGGCGGACGCGGTCATCGCGATGATCGGCACCCGCTGGCCCGGCGCCTCCTGGGACCGGATGGCCCGGGTCGCGGCGAAGCCGTCCATCCGGGGCATCCGGCAGTCCATGAGCACCGCGGCGAACTCGTGGCCGTCGGCGAGGGCGTCGACCGCCTCCACGCCGTCGGCGGCCACCGTGGCGTCGTACCCGGCGTGCTCGAGCATGCCGACCGCGACCATCTGGTTGACCTGGTTGTCCTCGACCACCAGCACCCGGGGTCGGGACGGCCTGGTCGGGGGCGATCCCGTGGCCGGCCGGACGGCGCGGCCCGGGTCACCGGCGGCGCGGGCGAAGCGGGCGCTGAACCGGAACGTGCTGCCGCGGCCTGGCTCGCTGTCCACCGTGATCCGGCCGTCCATCGCCGCGACCAGCTGTCGGGCGATGGTGAGTCCGAGCCCGGTCCCTCCGTGGCGCCGGGTGGTCGACGGGTCGACCTGGTGGAAGGCGTCGAACAGCCGCTGCTGCGCGTCCCGAGGGATGCCCGGTCCGGTGTCGGCGACCGTGACGACGAGCTCGGTGTGGCCGGCGTCCTCGGCCAGCACCTCCACGACGATCCGCACCTCGCCGGAGTCGGTGAACTTCACCGCGTTCGAGCCGAGGTTGGCGATCACCTGACCCAGCCGGGTCGAGTCGCCCCGCAGGTAGGTCGGTACGTCGTCCGCGACCTCGGTGGTGAGCGAGAGCCCCTTCTCCGTGGCCTGGCCGGCGAACAGCGGGACCGTCTGCTCGAGCACGCTGCGGACGCTGAAGTCGACCAGCTCGAGCTCCAGCTTCCCGGCCTCGATCTTGGACAGGTCCAGGATGTCGCTGATGATCCCCCGGAGCGTCGTTCCCGCGCCGTGGAGGGCGCCGGCCAGGGCGCGCTGCTCCTCGTCGAGCTCGGTGCGCATCAGCAGGTCGGTGAGGCCGAGGACGCCGTTCATCGGCGTCCGGATCTCGTGGCTCATGGTCGCGAGGAACTGCGACTTCATCCGCGACGCCTCCATCGCCTGGTCGCGGGCCTCGGCCAGCTCGACCGCTGACCGTTCCCGCTCGGCCACCTGGCCGAGGATCGCCGCGATCTGCTCGATCATGTCGCGGGAGTTGGCGTCCGGCGGCACCTCGTCGGCCAGCACCACCACCACGCACGCCACCCCCGCCCGGTGCGCGATGGGGAGCGCCACCAGGCAGTGGCTCTCCTCGTGGCCGGGTGCCGGAGCGACCAGGACCTCGCCGGTGCGGTGGCACTCGGCCGCCAGCCCGGGATCGGCGACGACCCCGAGCGGCGGCTCGTCGCGGGTGAGCACCAGCGGGACCAGGCCGGAGTCGTCGTGCTCGGGGAGGAAGGCGCACAACGCGTCCCACCCGGGGGTGGTGCTCACCGCCTCGGCCGCCCGCAGCAGGGTCTCCACGAGGCCGGTGGACTGGTTGGCGACCACGGCGACCTGGCGGAGCAGCGCGAGCCGCCGGGTGGCCTCGCGGATCTCGTGGTCGGCGAGCACCTTCTCGGTGACGTCCTGGCCGGTACCGGTCATCCGCAGCAGCCGACCGTCGGCGTCGCGCTCGGCCCGGCCCAGCCCGCGGCACCAGCGGACCTCCCCGTCGCCCCGGACGATCCGGCCGCTCCACTCGAACTCGTCGGCGCCCTCGAAGACGCTGCCGATCGAGGCCTGGACGCCGTCCCGGTCGTCCGGGTGGATCATCCCGATGAACGTCTCGTAGTCGCCGCCGAACTCCTCCTGCGGCACCCCGAACATCCGGTGCAGCTGCTCCGACCACGCGACCCGATCGTCGGCCACGTCCCACGACCAGCTGCCGATGTTGGCGATCGACTGCGCCTCGGCGAGGGAGCGCTCCCGGTCACGGAGCGCGTCGAGCAGCTCGTGCCGCTCCGTGTAGTCGTTGAACCGGTGCAGGTAGCCAACCACCTCGCCGTCGTCGTCGAAGACCGGTCGCCAGCTGGCCAGCAGCCAGATCGGCCGGCCGTCGGCGCGCACGTACATGGTCTCGAGGTCGTCGTGACCGGGGGCGCCGGCGCGGGCCTCGGCCAGGTGGGCCGCGAACTGGGCCTTGCCGGTCTCGTCGTGGACGTCGTAGGCGGAGAGGGCGTCCATGTCCTCGGGCGTCCGGCCGAGGAGGCGCGCCATCTGGGGGTTGGCCCAGATGGTGCGTCCCTCGCCGTCCAGCAGCCAGAGACCATCGGTACCGGCCTCGGCCAGGTACCGGAACAGCCTCGGGTCCGAGATCATGGGTCCATCATCCCTCGTGCGACCGCTGACCGCAGCGACTCGACGGTGCGGGTCGGGCGTGGTCCGGGACAGTTCAGGGCCGCACCCTGACGGGTACGGCCCTGGGGTCGCGTTGCGGTGGCCAGGGGCGGGGTCGAACCGCCGACCTTCCGATTTTCAGTCGGACGCTCGTACCAACTGAGCTACCTGGCCGGGTGCGGCCCGCCGGGCGGACAGCGAGGGGAACCATACCCGAGCGGTTCCGGCGCCTCCTATTCGGGGAGCCGTCGGATTGGGACGCCCGAGACCGGTCGCCCTATGCTGTCCGGGCAGTCCGGCCCCCATCGTCTAGCGGCCCAGGACCCCGCCCTTTCACGGCGGTAGCACGGGTTCGAATCCCGTTGGGGGTGCTGTCGCGGGGTCGGACCCCGCGCTCCGCTGCACGGCGGTAGCACGGGTTCGCATCCCGTTGGGGGTGCTGTCGCGGGGTCTCCTCGCTCAGACCTTCTTCTCTCGGACCGGGTCCGGCTCCACTGCCTCGTCGGGATCCAGACCCAGGCGCTCGGCGATGGCGTCGACCTTCTTCTCCATCCTCTCCAGGTCCTCGGCGTCGGCCTGGAAGAGCCAGTGCTTCGCGCCCAGCAGCAGGATCGCCTGGAAGATCAGCTGGAACCACTCGCTCTGCCAGTTCTCGAAGGTGCTGGCGAGGAAGTGAGCCCAGAAGTCAGCCCACACGAAAGGCTCCCCGTGGGTCTGCTGCTCACTGCGGAACTGCATCAGCTGAGTGAAGAACTGCCCCAGCCAGGAGCCGAGGAACAGGATGAGGAGCAGGTAGACGGCACCCCATCGGCGGAAGTGTTTCACCTGTACCACCACCCTCCAGCACGGCCTGTGCAGGAGCGTGACCTGACCAGCCGCGCGCCACACGAGCGTAACCCGTCCTCCGGAGGCCGCGATCCTGCAGGGACGAAGCCGGACGACGACGGCCCCCAGCTGACCACCCCACAGGTTCAGCTGGGGGCCTTTCGTCGTACCTGCGGCCGTTCCAGAACGGGCGGCCGGCGTGGTCGGCCCCGCCGCCCCCCGACCGACGGGATCACCCCCCGAGACCAGACCAGACCCCGTGTCGTGCGTGAGGACACAGGACCCCGTCTGGCGCACCACCTCGGTGCCCAGCGCGAGAGACGGCAACCTCATCCGAAGTGATGAAGTTTGGGGGCCGCTCAGGTCGTCCGGGCTCACAGCAGCGCCCACCAGCGACCCGCGATCACGTGATGAGCGGGTGTTCAGCGCGCGTCGACACGCGCGTTCGCATCCTGCCGGGGTGCTCCGGCGGCGCCGCCCTCGCCTCGATTGGGAGCCGGTGCCGCGGGTAGGTTAGAGTCGCACCGCTTCCCTCCGGGGAGGCCGCACCTGGTGCACATCGAGGCCCCGTAGCGCAGTTGGTTAGCGCGCCGCCCTGTCACGGCGGAGGCCGCGGGTTCGAGTCCCGTCGGGGTCGCCACCAGCGCCCGCGGACCGTCACGGTCCGCGGGCGCTCGTCGTTCGGGGCCGGTCACTACGCTGGCGCTGTGCCGGTGGAGATGGGGCGGGAGGAGTTCGAGCGGCTCGTCGATGCCGCGCTCGACGGGATCCCCGGGGAGATCGCCGACCTGATCCGCAACGTCGTGGTGCTCGTCGAGGACGACGCCCCGTCGGACGACCCCGACCTGCTCGGGCTCTACGAGGGGATCGCGCTGACCGAGCGGTACGGCGAGCCGACCCTCGAGCTGCCCGACCGGATCTTCGTGTACCGGCGCCCCCTGCTCGCGTTCTGCGACGACGAGGAGCAGCTCGCCGACGAGGTCCGGATCACCGTCGTCCACGAGGTGGCCCACCACTTCGGGATCGACGACGACCGGCTCCACGAGCTCGGCTACGCCTAGGGCCCCCGCCCGGCGGTGTCAGCTCACACCGAGCTGGCGACGGCCTCCCAGGGGCGGGCGCTGCGGCCGGAGCCCTGACGCTCGAACTCGGTGAAGAACCAGGTCTGGAACAGCACCTGCGGCGGGGTGCGCGCCAGCGCGAGCAGCTGCTGCTGGCGGCAGAAGTCGTCGGCGAAGTCGAGCAGCTCCACGAACCTGCCCATGGTCTCGGCCTGGGCGGGGGAGACGGGGACGACCAGGTCGACCGCCTCCTGTCCGTCCTGGCGGGCCTTGCGCAGCTGTTCGGCGTCCAGGCCCTCCTGGACCTCGCGCTGCAGCGACCCGAACAGGTCGGCGAGCGACTTCGCGATCGGGTACTTGTCCTCGTGGGCCAGTGCCAGGAGCCTGACCTCGCGGCGCAGCTCGCGGTAGTGGGCCTCGAACTCGGCGAGCGCGCGGATCGGGGCTCCCAGGAGCTTGACCAGGACCGTGTCCCGGGTGGCCCGGGCCGGTGGCTCCGGAAGGCCCGTGACGGAGCCGGGAACGCCCTCGTCGCGGGGCGTGGCCGCAGGAGCGAACCACATCACCTTGCCGCTGTCCTCGATCTCCGCGCCCCAGGCGTCGGCGCAGCGGGCGACGATGTCCAGGCCGCGGCCGAAGGTCAGCAGCAGCTCGCCCTCGTCGGGCGGCAGGCTGGCGGTGAGGTCCGCGGGCATCACCGGGGGCTCCGTCGAGCCGTCGCGCACCTCGACCCGCGGGTGCTCCTGGGTGCCGCGGACCCGGACCGAGATCGGGTCCGTGGCGTGCAGGACGGCGTTCGTCACCAGCTCGGAGACGCCGAGCTCGGCGGTGTCGACCAGCTCGGGTCGACCGATGTCCTCGATCGCGTCGATCACCCACCGGCGAGCCTGTTGCACGCTGTGGGGGACCGAGGGCACCGACAGTGCCGGCCTGTTCAGGGGCACAGGCCACCCCTCGAGCAGCACGACAGAGCGCTGACCCGCGCACGTCGGGGGTCGGACATGGGCCCCAACTTACGACACACGAGCCCCACGCGGTGTGAGGAAGCCGACCGGCGCCACGGTTTCGTGAGCGGGCACGAGGCGGGACAATGGACTCATGGACGCCGCCCCCGACACCGTCCCCGCCGCCCCCCGACGTCACCGCGTGGTGGTGGTGGGCTCCGGCTTCGGCGGCCTGTTCGGCGCCAAGGCGCTCCACCGCTCCGACGTCGACGTGACGATGATCGCCAAGACGACCCACCACCTGTTCCAGCCCCTGCTCTACCAGGTCGCCACCGGCATCCTCTCCGAGGGCGAGATCGCACCCCCGACCCGCGAGGTGCTCAGCCGCCAGCAGAACGCCCAGGTGCTGCTCGGCGAGGTGACCGGGATCGACCTCGCCCGGCGCGAGGTCACCTCGACGGTGCTGGGCCGGCACACGGTGACGCCGTACGACTCCCTCGTCGTGGCGGCCGGGGCGACCCAGTCCTACTTCGGCAACGACCACTTCTCGGAGTTCGCCCCCGGCATGAAGACCATCGACGACGCGCTGGAGCTGCGTGGACGGATCTTCGGCGCCTTCGAGATGGCCGAGCTGGGCGCGTCCCGCGGCGACGAGGTCGACCACCACCTCACCTTCGTCGTGGTCGGGGCCGGGCCGACCGGGGTCGAGATGGCCGGGCAGATCGCCGAGCTGTCGCGGCGGACGTTGCGCCGCGACTTCCGCGCCATCCGCAGCCAGCACGCCCGGGTGATCCTGCTCGACGCCGCCCCGCAGGTGCTGCCGCCGTTCGGCCACAAGCTGGGGGAGAAGACCAAGCAGGAGCTCGAGAAGCTCGGGGTCGAGGTCATCCTCGGTGCGATGGTGACCGACGTCGACGAGCGCGGCATCGAGATGAAGTTCAAGGCCGGCCGGGTCGAGCGGATCGACGCCGTCACCAAGATCTGGGCCGCCGGCGTGCAGGCCAGCGCGCTGGGCCGGACGCTGTCCGAGCAGACCGGCGCGCCGCTGGACCGGGCCGGGCGGATCGGCGTCAACCCGGACCTGACCCTGCCCGGCCACCCGGAGGTGTTCGTGGTCGGCGACATGATCGCCCTCGACAACCTCCCCGGCGTCGCGCAGGTGGCGATCCAGGGCGCGAAGTACGCCGCCAAGGAGATCGACGGCCGGCTGCGGGGGCGGCCGCCACAGCCGCCGTTCCACTACTTCGACAAGGGCTCGATGGCGATCATCAGCCGGTTCCGGGCGGTGGCGATGATCGGGAAGCTGCGGCTCACCGGGGTCGTCGCGTGGCTGATGTGGCTGGCGCTGCACCTGATCTACATCACCGGCTTCAAGAGCCGGGTCACCGCCTTCCTGCACTGGGTGATCTCCTTCGTCGGCCGCGGCCGGTCGGAGCGCACGACCACGGAGCAGCAGATCTTCGCGCGATCGGCGCTGGCGCGGCTGCAGGGCGGGGCCGCCGACCTGGTCTCCCGCCCCGGCGCCTACGACGAGGCCCGGGAGATGATCGAGCAGACCCGGCGCGCCGAGCTCGAGGCGCGGGCGCTGGAGGAGGCCCGGCTCACCGACGCCGGCGTCCGGGGCGTTCCCTCCGACCAGCGCTGACGCCGTACGCCGCGTAAATCCGTGGCCGACCGGGCTTCCGGCGAGGACGATGATCCCGCCGGGGACCGAGGTCGAGCGGTCACCGGCACAGGCCCCCCGGGCGCCCGGGGGGCCGTCTCGGGTGCCGCCTGCCGGAGCACGTTGCTACGGTGCCCGGATGACCTCTCGGCTCCTCTCGGGGGTGACGGCCCTCGCCGTCACCGGCCTCCTCGTCCTGTCGACCCAGACCGCGTCCGGGAGTGAGGCCGCCGCCAGACCCGGCGACCGGGGGACGAAGTCGACCTGGACGGAGGCCGACAAGACCGGGTTCGGCACCGCCCGCGACCGCTCCAGCAACGTGTGGTTCACGCTGCAGGACGGCCGGATGAGCGAGGTCTTCTACCCCGACCTCTCCACGCCGAGCGTGCGCAGCCTCGAGCTCGTGGTGACCGACGGCGAGACCTTCACCGACCGCACCTCGCGGCACACCGAGTCCACGGTCGAGCGTCCCGACCCGCGGAGCCTGCGGTTCACCCAGGTCAACACCGATCCGGACGGTCGCTACCGGCTCACCGAGGAGTACGTCACCTCGCCGGACCACGACAGCGTGACGGTGCGGGTGCGGCTGGAGTCGCTCGACGGCGGCTCCTACCAGTTGTGGGCGCTGCACGACCCCGCCCTCACCAACGACGGCATGGACGACCGTGCGCGCAGCCGCGGCCGTCGCCTGGTGGCGAGCGACGGCAGCGTCGCCTCGTCGCTGGTGACCGAGCCGCGGCTCGGCGCCCGCAGCAACGGCCTCGCCGGGACCGACAGCGACCCGTGGCGCGACCTGGCCGACGACCACGAGCTCGGCCGCCGCCGGGACGCGGCCGGCCCGGGCAACGTCGTCCAGCTCGGACGCCTCGGCGGCGTCACCGGGCAGCCGGGGGCGCAGGAGGCGACGCTCTCGCTCGGGCTCGGCCGCGAGGTGCCGTCGGCCGTCGACCACGCGCGGGCGACACGCGCGGACGGCTGGACCGCGACCCAGGAGGCGTACGACGCCGGCTGGCACGGCTACCTCGACCGGCTCGCGGACGTTCCTGCGAGCGCGGCCGGCGTGGCGGACCAGTACCTCGCGTCCGCCCTGGTGCTCGCCGCCGCCGAGGACAAGCTCAACCCCGGCGCCCTGGTCGCCTCGCCCTCCGCCCCCTGGGTGTGGGGTGACGAGGTCGAGGGGCTCTCGTCGCCGTCGGGCGCCTACCACCTGGTCTGGTCCCGCGACTCCTACCAGTTCGGCACCGCGCTGTGGGCGATGGGCGACCGGGCCGCGGCCCGTCGTACCGTCGACTGGCTGTTCGGGGTGCAGCAGAAGCCGGACGGGTCGTTCCCGCAGAACTCCGACGTCGAGGGGACGCCCGTGTGGGGCGAGCTCCAGCTCGACGAGGTGGCGCTGCCGATCGTGCTGGCGGGCCTCGTGGGCAAGGACGACGGCCGCACCTGGCGCGGCGTGCGGAAGGCGGCCGAGTTCCTCGTCGGGTTCCGGGACGAGGAGACCGGTCGGCGCGCGCCGTACTCGCCGCAGGAGCGCTGGGAGAACCAGTCGGGCTACTCGCCCAACTCCATCGCCGCCCAGATCTCGGGGCTGGTCGTCGCGGCCGACATGGCGCGCGACCGGGGCCACCGGGCGCTCGCGCGCACTTGGCTGGAGAAGGCCGACCGCTGGCAGCGCAAGGTCGAGGGCTGGACGGTCACCACGAACGGCCCGCTGTCGGAGGACCCCTACTTCCTGCGGCTCACCAAGAACGGCAGGCCGGACACCGCCAGCCCCTACCCCATGGGTGACGGCGGCCCCGAGTCGATCGACCAGCGCGAGGTCGTCGACCCGAGCTTCCTCGACCTGGTGCGCTACGGGATCACCGCGCCCGACGACCCCGAGGTCGTCTCGACGCTCCCGGTGATCGACGACGAGCTCGGCTTCACGACGCCGAACGGCCAGTTCTGGCGCCGGTTCAGCCACGACGGCTACGGCGAGACCCGCGACGGCGGGCAGTGGGAGATCACCGACCCCGGCGCGAACACCACGCTCGGCCGTGGCTGGCCGCTGCTCACCGGCGAGCGCGGTGAGTACGCCGTGACGGCCGGCGACGAGGGCGCGCCGTACCTCGCGACGATGGCGGCCGCCGCGGGGGAGAGCGACATGATCTCCGAGCAGGTGTGGGACGGCCGGCCCCCGACGGGGGAGAGCTGCTGCCCCGCCGGCGAGGGCACCCGCGCCGCGACCCCGCTGGTCTGGTCGCACGCCGGCCTCGTGCGCCTCGCGTGGACGATCGAGCAGGGCAGCCCGGTCGACCAGCAGGACGTCGTCGCCGACCGCTACCGAGGCGTAGCGGCAGGCACCCGGTAGGCAGCTCCGGCCCGAGAGCGGGCAGACGACGGAGTGGGTACCGGCCCCCGCCTGCGAGCCGTCACCGGGCGGCGAACACCTCGTCCAGCTCGGCGTCGTCGGGGCGATGCAGTACGACACCTGCCCTGGTCACCACGACGGGCAGGTCCTCCGGCCCCACTCCCGCCAGGTCGTGGAACGGGTGGCCGTCGTCATCGTTCTCGGGATCCATGACCACGCTGGTGAGCCGGTGGGCGTCGGCGTAGGACTGGAGTCGCCGGACCTCCGGCGAGGCGGCTCGACCGACGATGCGCATGTCAGCCGCCAGCTCGAATCGCATGGCGCGACGGGCGAGGAACGCCCGGACGACCAGGTCGCGCAGACCGCTGTCGAGGGAGAAGGCGGACTGCAGCTCGTCGAGCGTGAGCCGGAGGACCTCCCCGGCGCGAACCACCATCGCGGTCCGCACCACCTCCTGGTGATCGAAGAGGTCGAGCTCGCCCAGGAACCGCCGTGGGCCGTGCACCCGGAAGAGCGGCTCTGGCCTCCCGGGAAAGCGGCCGACCACCGCGACGGCTCCGGAGAGGACGACGTGGAAGTCGTAGTGCGCGTCTCCGGCCTGGTAGAGGGTGTCCCCGCGACCGACGCTCCGGCGCGTCCCGAACCGCCCCAGGAGCGTGAGCTGGTCGTCGTCCAGGCGCGGGTGGTCCCCACCGCGCGACGGTGTCTCCGGCTCCGACTCCGGGATGTCCGGCATGTCCGCCGCTGTGACCGCGGCCAGCTGGGGGACCGCCGCCCCCACCTCGTTCCCGTCGGACGTGAGGCTCACGAACGAGTCCGCGCCGGCGCTCGCCACGAGCGCCCGCGCCAGGGTGTCGGCATCGGTGGGGCCCCGGTGCCGACTCCCGTTGACGAAGAACGTCGGGGTCCCCGCGACCCCGCTTGCCTCGGCGGACTGCACGTCGTGCTCCACGTGGCGCCGGTAGCGACCCGACCCGAGATCCCTGGTGAAGCGTGAGACGTCCAGGCCCAGCGCGGCAGCATGGTCGAGGAGATCCGCGCCGGACAGCCGGTCCTGGGCGGCGAAGAGCCGATCGTGCATCTCCCAGAAGCGGCCCTGGGCACCGGCGGCCTCGGTCGCCTCGGCGGCGAGCTGGGCGTGCGGATGGAGGTCCACGAGGGGTGCGTGCCGGTAGACGTACCGGAGCTGGTCGCCGAAGCGTGCCCTCAGGTCCTCCACGGAGCCGGTCGCCCGCCCGCAGAACGGGCACTCGAAGTCGGCGTACTCCACCAGCGTCAGGGGCGCCTCCTGGGGCCCGCGCACATGGTCGCGCGAGGGGTCGACAGGAGGATCGAGCAGTGCCGGTCGGTCCGCCAGCGGGTGACGGCGAGCCGACCAGCGCAGGAACGCCGACCCGAGCCCCGCCGCGATCACCGATGCCGCCAGCACTCCGACACGTGCCTGGTCGGCCGACGCGGAGTCGTCGAAGGCGAGGTCGACGATGAAGAGCGAGATCGTGAAGCCGATGCCCGAGAGCAGCGCCCCGCCGGCGATGCCCGGGGCGGTGAGACCCGGTGCGAGGTTGCCCAGGTGGAGGCGGACGGCGATGCCGGCGCCCAACGAGATGCCGAGGAACTTGCCGAGCACCAGGCCGGCGATGACGCCGAGGGTGATGGAGGAGAACGCGGCGGCACGCAACGTGTCGGACGTCAGCTCCACGCCGGCGTTGGCGAGGGCGAACAAGGGCACGAACACCGCTGTGGTCCAGGGTTCCCACTGGCGTCGCTGGCGCTCCCCGGGCGGCACCGACCGTTGGAGGGCCAGCTGCGCGGTGTGCGCGAACTCCGGGTTGGGGGACTGCAGGTAGGCCCGGGTACGCCGGGCAGCGTCGTCGACCTCGTCGCGACGCGCCTCGTAGGCCGGCGTGACGAGTGCGATGGCCACGCCCAAAAGGGTCGGGTGCACCCCCGACTCGTACAGGGCCACCCAGGCCACGACGGCGAGCACCAGGTAGGCCGGGCCGCGCCACACCCGGAGCCACCGGAGGCTGACCATCAGCAGCACGACGAGAACGGCGATGGTCAGGGGAACGAGGGCCAGGTCCTCGGTGTAGAAGAGCGCGATGACGGTGAGCGCACCGACGTCGTCGGCAATGGCGAGGGCCAGAAGGAACACACGCAGCGGAGGAGGACACGCTGCGCCGAGCAGCGCCAGGACACCGATGAGGAACGCCGTGTCCGTCGAGATGACGACCCCCCACGCGGCTGCGCTCTCCTCCCCGAGGTTGAAGAGCACATAGACGAGGGCAGGCACGACGAGTCCGGCCAGGGCCGCGATCGAGGGGATCGCCATCCGTCTCCGGTCTGCGAGCTCTCCGAGCACCAGCTCTCGCTTGACCTCCAGCCCGATGACGAAGAAGAAGAAGGCCATCAGGCCGTCGTTGACCCAGTGCTGCAGGTCGAGCGCGAGCTCCGCCCCGGCGACGCGGAAGGCCATCTCCGTGTGCCAGAACTGCTCGTAGGTCTCCTTGAACGGCGAGTTCGCCCAGAGCAGCGCGAGAATCGTCGCGGCCAGCAAGAGGATCGCGCCGCCCGCGTCCGTGCGCAGGCGCTGTCCCAGCGGCGCCACCCGTGAGAGGAGCCCGGGAACGCCTGAGGTGGACTGACTCTGGTCCGCGCTCATCGGTCGGCGCCACGCCTGCACGGGGCGCTGAGGTCGTCGTCCGCGACGTCGTCTCGGGCGGCGTCGGCTCCGAGGTGCCGAAGCGGACGTGCCCGTTCAGGGGATGGCCTGAGGACCCGTGGCGTGACCTCGGAGCGCTGCGGGCGCTCGACGACGAGGCGACCGGTGCCGCCGGTGCCTCCGAGGACGGGGACGGTGCCAACAGGGTGGGTCATGGGTGGTGTCTCCGAGGGTGAGGGTAGCGATGTCAGGCGGTCGCTATCAGGAGACGGCGGACGGCAAGACGCCCCGGCCCACGAGGCCGGCCGGACGGACCCGGAGCCAGCCCCTCGAGGAGGGCGCGGGTCCCGCGACGGTCGGTAGGCCCTGTGGGACTCGAACCCACAACCAACGGATTAAAAGTCCGGAGCTCTGCCAATTGAGCTAAGGGCCCGGGAGGTCAGGACTCTAGTCGGGGCTCGGGAGCGGGGGACCTGGGCGGTGTCGCCACGGTCTCCGGGGGCGGGCCGGGCTCCAGGAAGACGAAGCGCCGGAACACCCAGAACCGGGCGGCGGTCCCGAGCCCGAGGCCGATGACGTTGGCCGAGAGGTTGTCGGTGAGCGGGTCGGACCGGCCGAGGACGTAACGGCTGAAGGCGAGGCAGACGACGGGGATCGCCATGGTCAGGGCGCCGAGGACGAAGAACCGCACCAGGCTCTGGACCGTCTCCTCCACCCGCCGGTCGCTGAAGGCCCACAGCCGCATGCCGGCGTACGCGATCAGACCGGCGACAACGTTGGCGAGCACGAACGCGGTGATCGGCCAGTGTGCCAGCGGCGCCCAGCCGACCAGCGTCCCGTGGGCGAGCGCGTTGAACCCGAGGACGGAGACGACCGTGGCCACCCCACCCACCGTGAGGAAGCGGAGGAGCTCGCCCAGCACGACCCGGGCGCGGTGGTGGCTAGCCGGAGGCATCCGCCGCCCGTCGGCGCGAACGGCGCAACGGGCCGACGAGCGCGTAGAAGCCGGCGCCGAGCGTGCCGAGGAGCGCGAAGTGCGCGCCGAGGGACTGGACGGCCACCAGTGAGGCGACGGTGCCGTGGGTGGCCAGCACCCAGCGGCGCACCTGGCTGCTCGCGGCCTGTCCCGTGCAGCACCAGGCAGCGAAGTGCTCGCAGTTGTTGCGGACCAGGTGGTAGCCGGACGTGCCCAGCCGCGACTCGGCGTTGCCGACGGCCTCCTCGGCGCCGAGCCGCTGGTCGTAGGTGCGGACCCGCACCTGCGAGCCGACGGCGAACTCCTCGACGGGGGTCCGGGCGACGTGCCGGACGGTGCCCCGCGCGCCGACGTAGTGGATGACGGTGCCGTCACCGCAGTCGATGCCGTGGTGGCTGTACCGGCGTCCGCGGCGGACGTAGACGTGGTCCCCACGCGCCATACCGGCCCCGCCCCCTCTCGTGCGTCGTCCCAGCGTACGACGAGCGCGCAATCGAGGGACCGCCGGACAGCACGTGGCTGGCGGGACCGCCCGTGCACACACCGATCCCCCGCCGCGCGGGACTGGGGGGTGGGTGCGCGGCGGGGGATCGGCGAGATCGTGCGGGGCTCAGGCGCCTCCCTTCGAGACAGGCGCAGGGCGCCTTCCTCAGGCGCCTCCGCCGGCGGTCATGATGTTCTGCGAGATCTGGTTGAGCTGGGTGCGGAGCTCCTCCAGCTCGGTCTTGGCCTTGTCGAGCGCGGCCCGGGTCTCCGGCCACGTCGCACCGCGGAACTTCTCGGCCAGCGGCCCGTCCCACACGTTGGGGTCCGAGAGCGTCTTGCCCTGGGAGTCGAGCTGGCTGATCTGGTCGGTGAAGCCGCCGTTGATGATCGCCTGCATCTGGGTGATCGCGGTCTTGGCCTGCTCGGTCGAAAGAACTCGAGACATCTGTGTTTCCCCACTCTCGGGCCGGACCTGCTGGTCGGCCTCGTCGCTGTTCCCGGACAAACGCGAGGAATCCCCCCGAGCCACGCCGACCTGGTCAGCGGAGCAGGACAACCCCCGTCGTCGCCGCCATGCTTCCACAGGAGATCCACGTGCGGGTAACAACTGGCCAAATCGGACTGGACCGGAACGCGGTGGACGCCTCCGGACGCGGCACCGCCCGGCCCCGAGGGAGGGTGGGCCGGGCGGTGCGGGAGGGGACGGGTCAGTACGTCGACACGTCCAGCAGCGGTTCCCGGGTGGTGTCCGGGTCGTCGGCGTCGTTCCAGTCGGCCGAGCCCGCGGCCTGCAGGGCGTCCTGCACCTGGGCCGGCGTGGCACCGGGGTGCGTCGCGAGGTAGAGCGCCGCGCCGCCGGCCACGTGCGGTGCCGCCATCGACGTCCCGGACAGCGTGGCGTAGCCACCCCGCATCGAGGTGCTGTCGATGCAGACACCCGGCGCGATGACGTCGACGTCCGCGCCGTAGTTCGAGAAGTCCGCGAAGCTGTCGTCCTGGTCGCTGCGGCAGGTCGACGCGGCGCCGCCGCCCGGCCGGCCGTCGAAGTCGGCGAGCGCGCTGACGGTGATCACCTCGTCGTACGCCGCAGGAGTCGACTCGGCCGCGTCGGCGGAGTCGTTGCCCGCGGCGACCACGAAGGTCACTCCGGCGTCGACGGCCGCACAGATGGCGGCGTGCTGGGCGTCGTCGTTGGTGGCGCCGCAGTTGCCGTCGTCCTCGCCGCCGCCGCCGAGGCTCATGTTGGCGACCTCGATCTCGTCGGCGTGCGCGGTGACGTAGTCGATGCCGCAGATCACGTCGGCCGTGGTGCCGCTGCCGGCCGCGTTGAGGACCTTGACCGGCCAGATCCGGGCACCCGGCGCCATGCCCACCACGCCGGTGGTGTCGTCGAGCGCACCGATGGTGCCGGCGACGTGGGACCCGTGGCCGTGGTCGTCGTCGGCGCTGCCGATCCCGAACAGGGTGCAGTTCTTGGCGCCCGAGGTGTTGACGTTCAGGTCGGGGTGGTCGAGGTCGACGCCGGTGTCGATCACCGCCACGTCGACGTCCACGCGCTGGTCCGCGCCGTCGATCGCGGCGGTCGGGCTCGCGTCGGCCTCCGCCCGGTCGATGCCGGTGGGCGTCGACTGGGCCGTCGCGGCGACCGGGGTGTCGCGCTGCACCGAGTCGACGCCGGGCAGCTCCTCGACGAGCGCCGCGGTCGCCGGCGTCATGGTGGCCGAGTAGCCCTGGAGGGCCTCCGAGTAGACGTGGTCGACGTCGAGGCCGAACCGGTCGGTGTGCACCTGGGCGACGCTCCGGGCGGCGGCGGAGTCGTCGAGCACGACGATGTAGCCCGCGGGCGCGGGGCTCTCCGGAGCGGCGCTGGCGCCGGTCGGGAGAACGGTCGCGCCGAGCGCGAGCACGGAGGCGGCGGCGGCTGCCGCGGCGATGAGGGTTCTGCGCATGAGGATCCTCGCTGTCCGGATCGCCGCCCGGTGAGCGGCCTGACCACCGACCAACGAGGGACGGCGTACGCCGTCACGCACGGGGGTGGCGCAGGTCCGTGCAACGCAGGTTTCTGCACCCCGCCGGGACGTCGCGTCTCGGCGTGGTGGCGTGACTTCTCGGGATCGGCCTCGTGGTTGGTAGGGTCGACCACGCAGAGGGTGCAAGGTTCGCGCAGGTCTGACGCCGGCGGAGTTTGTGATCCAACGGCGTTTCTTCGGGTGTGTCTGCCAGTCACGCAAGTCGGAGCGACGTGTCACCGCATCTGATGTGGGTCGCCGAAGTGGCGACTCTCGCCCCGATGAAGGAGTAACGAGCACAATGGCTCAGGGCACCGTGAAGTGGTTCAACGCCGAGAAGGGCTTCGGCTTCATTGCGCAGGAGGACGGCGGCGACGACGTCTTCGTGCACTACTCGGCGATCCAGACCCAGGGCTACAAGTCCCTGGACGAGAACCAGAAGGTGGAGTTCGACGTCACCCAGGGCCCCAAGGGTCCCCAGGCCGAGAACGTCCGCCCCCTCTGATCGCACCCCGATCAGGCTTCGACGAGGCCCCGTCCCGACCGGGACGGGGCCTCGTCCTTTGGGTCCGGGTCCCCTCGACGCCACGGCGTGGCGTCGGCCGGGCTCGGAGATTTCACCTCAACTCGCCCCCGTGGGCATGGCGGAGCAGGCACAATGGGAGGTCGGGGGCAACACATCATCGAGGGGTGGGGACTGTGCACGACCAGTTCGACGTGTCGCTGGAGGACGGTGACCTGCTGGGCGAGGTGGAGCTGACCACCAACCTGATCATCGCCGCCAGCGAGTCCGACGTGCACCTGAGCCCCGACGAGATCGACCGGATCCTCGGCGTCGCCGAGGACGGCTGACGCCCCCTCAGCAGGTGGCGAACAGGACCGGACCGCTGCTCAGGTCCGAGAGCACGTAGCTCCCCTCCACCGGGTCGAGCTCCATCGTCACCACCGATCCCTCGGCGGTGACCTCGCCCAGCCGGAACCGGTCCGCGAAGTCGCCGCCCTGCCCCGGCGCGGGACCGGACGCCAGGCGCGCGCGGGTGTCCGCGTTGGTCCGCGCCTGGTCGTCCTCCTCGAACGACATCGCCACCCGCACCAGGCCGTCGCGACCGCGCGCCATCGCGAACCCGGTCAGCGGGTCGACCTCTCCGGCCGCGGCGAGCAGCTCGCGCGCCTGGTCCTGGTCGGCGGGGGCGGCGTGGCCCATCGCGAGGGAACCGCACACGACGTCCCCGCTGTAGACCGCGGCGGCGAGTGGCTCGCCCACCGCGTCCACCACCTCGTCCAGCCCGTCGAATCGGTCCCCCTCGCCGGTCACGGCGTCGATGGTCACCTCGGCGTACGCCTCGGTGTCGGAGGCCACCACCAGCTGACGGTCGGGGTCGAGCGCCAGGTACTGCAGCTCCGGGGTGAGGGTGCCGATGGTCGGCAGCAGGTTGCGGCCGCCCTGCCACACGCCGGTGTCCTCGTCGGGACGCCGGTAACCCAAGCCCTCGAGCCGGTCGGACAGCGCGTCCAGGTCGGTGTCCTCGGGGAGCTGCATCAACACGGCGGCTCCCTCCCCGGACTGGGTGAGCAGCTCCCACTCCAGCGACGCGGGGGAGAAGCCGTAGGACTCCTGCATCGCCTCGGTCGACGCCAGCAGCGACGACATCGGTGACAGGTCGGCCTCGTAGGCCTCGTCGAGGAATGCGGCGACCGCGTCCCGGTCGGAGGACGGACCCACATCGGAGCCGAGCCGGTCGCGGATCCCGGCCCAGTCGGTCCAGGTCATCCGCTCGGACGCCGCCGGAGCCAGGTCGACGGCCCGCCGAAGGTCGGGGGTCTGGGCCGCACGCCACCAGACCACCGTGGCCGCTGCGACGGCGACCACGAGCACGACCGCGCCCACGACCACCCACCGGTTCCGCACACTCACTCCTCGGTCGGGGGACTGCCCTTCGGGCCACAGGTGGTGTGACACTAGTCGGCATGGCCGAGCCCCCGGACGTCGTGGCCGCCGGTGTGGTCGTGTGGCGGCCGAAGCGGGAGGTGCTCCTGGTCCACCGTCCGCGCTACGACGACTGGTCCTTCCCCAAGGGCAAGCTGGACGCCGGTGAGTCCGCACCCGCGGCCGCGGTCCGCGAGGTGTGGGAGGAGACCGGGGTCCGGGTCCGGCTCGGGCCACCGCTGCCGGACCAGACCTACCAGGTGGGTGCGGGCCGCAAGGTCGTCCACTACTGGGTGGGCTGGGCGGTCGACGACGACGACGTGTCCGACTACCGGCCCAACGCCGAGATCGACGCCGTCGAGTGGGTCCCGCACGACGAGGCCCTCGCGCGGCTCACCTACCGCCGCGACCGGGAGACCCTGGCCACGGCGGTGCCGCTGCGCAAGCGGGGGACCCGCGCCCTGGTGGTGCTGCGTCACGCCAAGGCGCTGGGGCGCAAGTCGTGGGAGGGCGACGACCGGGAGCGGCCTCTCGACGAGCGCGGCCACGAGCAGGCGCAGCGGCTGGTGCCGCTGCTCGGGACCTGGGACGTGACGCGGGTCGTCACGTCGTCCAGCGCGCGCTGCGCGCAGACCGTGGCGCCGTACGCCGATGCGGCCGGGCGCAAGGTCCGGGCGACCGACGCGCTCTCCGAGGAGGACGCCACCGACGCCTCCGTGGCCGAGGTGGTCGCCGACCTGCTCGAGCGGCGCGAGGGGGCGGTGCTGTGCACCCACCGCCCGGTGCTGCCGACGGTGTTCGGGGCCGCCGGCGTCCAGCCTGCCCAGCTCGAGCCCGGCGGTTTCGTGGTGGTCCACCACCGCAGGGGCGAGGCGTCGGTCGCGGAGCTCTGGCCGGCCCCCTGAGCGGCCGGTTCATGTGACGGTCGTCTCACGCTCGGCAGGGCGTGGCGCAGTCGCCTCACCCCGTTCACCGCCCGTTCACCGACGCCGATCCGTCCGGACACCTGCGCTCCTTAGGTTCCCGAATGTCACAACCGACAAGACTGACTTCAGGAGAACGAAGTGATGATCACTTCCATGCGTCGGGCGCTGGTGCCCGGTGTCGCTGGTCTGGCCCTGGTTCTCTCGGCGTGTGGTGGCGGTCAGACCGCCAGCGGCGGCGAGGGCGACGGTGGCGGGGCCTCGGGTTCGGTGGCCGTTGACGGTTCTTCCACCGTCTTCCCCATGAGCAACGCTGCCGCCGAGCTGTTGAGCGAGGAAAACCCGAACGTCCAGGTCAGCGTGGGCGAATCCGGCACCGGCGGCGGGTTCGAGAAGTTCTGCGCCGGTGAGACCGACATCTCCGACGCCTCGCGCCCGATCGAGGACGACGAGGCCAAGATCTGCGAGGACGAGGGGATCGAGTACACCGAGCTCCAGGTCGCGACCGACGCGCTGACCGTCGTCGTCCACCCGGACCTGGCGGTCGACTGCCTCACGACCGACCAGCTGATCAAGCTGTGGGAGCCCGGCTCCAAGGTCTCCAACTGGAAGGACCTCGACCCGAGCTTCCCCGACCAGGAGATCTCGCTGTTCGGTCCGGGCACCGACTCCGGCACCTACGACTACATGGCCGCCGACGTCATCGGTGAGGAGTCGGAGACCACCCGCGACGACTACGAGGCGTCCGAGAACGACAACGTGCTCGTCCAGGGCGTCGCCGGCACCGAGGGCGCCACCGGGTACTTCGGCTACTCCTACTACGAGGAGAACGCGGACACGCTCAAGGCCCTGTCCATCGACGACGGCAACGGCTGCGTCGAGCCCTCGGCCGAGACTGCGCGCGCTGGCGAGTACACCCCGCTCTCACGACCGCTGTTTATCTACGTGAAGAACTCGGCGTATGCCGACAACGCAGCGGTGGCGGAGTACGTCGACTTCTACATCGAGAACCTGCCCCAGATCGCTGAGGCCGCCCAGTTCATCCCGCTCGACGACGCGACGTACGAGGAGACGCAGTCCGCCGTCGAGGGTCTCGGCTGACCAGACTGCGTCGCATGTCCGACACGACCACCACCGGTGCAGGCTCGCCCTCAGGGGCGGGCCTGCCCAGTGTCGTCAATCTCCGGCGAAAGTCCCGGCCGGGCGAGCGGGCCATTGTCCTCTCCCTGGTGGGCTGCGCGTTGCTGTCGGTGCTGATCACGGTCGGCATCCTGGTGGCCCTGATCGAGCCCGTGCTTCACTTCTTCGGGCAGGTTCCACTGGGCGAGTTCTTCGCCACAGAGGGTCGCTATGCGGTCGTTCCGCTGATCACCGCCACGCTCACCGTCACCGCGATCGCACTCCTGGTCGCGGTTCCGATCGGCCTGGGCGCCGCCATGTACCTCTCGGAGTACGCCTCGCGGCGTGCGCGCAAGATCCTCAAGCCGACGGTGGAGCTTCTCGCCGGCGTTCCGTCGGTGGTCTACGGGTTCTTCGCCCTGTTCTTCGTGACCCCGACCCTGCTCCAGGACCTGCTCGGGCTGCAGGTGAACTTCACCAACCTGCTCGCCGCCGGACTCATCCTCGGGGTGATGGTGGTGCCGACGGTGGCCTCCCTCGCCGAGGACTCGCTGTCCGCGGTTCCACGGTCACTGAGGGAGGGATCCCTCGCCATGGGGGCCAACCGGATGCAGACGACGCTCCGGGTCGTGCTGCCAGCCGCCCTGTCCGGCGTCATGGCCGCAGTGGTGCTCGGCATGTCCCGAGCCATCGGCGAGACGATGATCGTGGCCTTGGCCGCCGGCGCGCAGAAGAACCTCACGCTCGACGTGCGTGAGGGAGCCCAGACCATGACCGGCTTCATCGCTCAGACCGCCGGTGGCGAGAACCCGGTCGGCTCGGTCGACTACAACATGCTGTTCGCGGTGGGGCTCGTCCTGTTCCTGATCACGCTGGTGATCAACCTGATCAGCATCTCCATCGTCCGCCGCTACAGGCAGGTGTACTGATGAGCACCATCACGGCCACGGCTGCCGAGACCGTCCGCATCACCACCGGCCGCAGCAGGGAGCGCAGCACGGCCTCCCTGATCTTCGTGGGGCTGCTGTGGTTCTCCTTGTTCTTCGGCGTCGTCGTCCTCGTCGTGCTGATCGCGGACACCGCGGTCAAGGGCTCCCCGCGCTTCGACTCTGATCTCTTGCTGGGCTACGAGTCCACGATCACGCCCGAGACGACGGGATTCCGCGCCGGTATCATCGGCACGGCCTGGTTGATGCTCGGCACTGCGCTCTTCGCCGTTCCCCTCGGGGTCGGTGCGGGCGTGTATCTGGAGGAGTTCTCCGACAGCAAGAAGTGGTACAACCGCCTGATCGAGGTCAACCTCCAGAACCTCGCGGCGGTGCCGTCGGTGATCTACGGTCTCCTGGCCGTGGCCGTGATGGCCCTGATCGGGTTCCAGCTGAAGAACATCGTCCTCGGCGGAGCGATCGCGCTGGCGCTGCTGATCCTGCCGGTGGTGATCATCACGACGCGTGAAGCAGTGCGAGCGGTGCCGGTGGACATCCGGCACGCCTCTCTGGCCCTCGGGGCGACTCCGTGGCAGACCACGTGGCGCCAGACGCTCCCCTCGGCCGTACCGGGGATCGCCACGGGAACCATTCTGGGCCTCTCCCGGGCGATCGGGGAGGCCGCACCGCTGCTGCTGCTGGGCATCGGGGCCATCCGCTTCGACCCCAACGGCTTCCTGAGCCAGGTCACGGCCCTGCCCATCCAGATCTACCGCATGAGCTCGCAGTCGCAGGAGGAGTTCCAGCGGGCCGCTTCTGCTGGGATCATCGTGCTGCTGATCATGATCCTGGGGCTCAACGGGCTCGCCATCTACATCCGCAACAAGTTCCAGAGGAGCTGGTGACATTGACCACGCGCCCCGCCACCTTCTCGACCCGCGAAGGGACCCACGTGCGCACACAGGACGAGTCGACCGAGGCGAGCATCACGAGCCTCGCGGAAGCCCACGAGCACGAGGAGCGCGAGCTCCCGGACTCGCCTCCGGACCCGGTGATGGAGGCTCTGGGCCTCAACGTCTACTACGGGGACTTCCACGCCGTGCACGACGTGAACCTCTCGTTCGGGACGAACGAGATCACGGCTCTGATCGGCCCCTCCGGCTGCGGCAAGTCCACGGTGCTGCGCTGCCTGAACCGGATGAACGACTTGGTGCCGACCGCACGTGTCGAGGGCAAGGTCACCTACCACGGCCAGGACATCTACATGCGGAACGTCGACCCCATCGCGGTCCGTACGCACATCGGCATGGTCTTCCAGAAGCCGAACCCGTTCCCCAAGTCGATCTACGACAACATCGCCTACGGCCCGCGGGTCATCGGCATGAAGGTCGGCAACATGGACGACACGGTCGAGGAGGCGCTCCGCGGTGCCGCACTCTGGGACGAGGTCAAGGACAAGCTCAAGCAGTCGGCGTACGGGCTCTCCGGTGGTCAGCAGCAGCGGCTCTGCATCGCGCGCACCATCGCCACCCGCCCTGACGTGATCCTGATGGACGAACCGTGCTCGGCTCTGGACCCGATCGCCACGTCGCGGATCGAGGACCTGATGGTCGAGCTGCGGCAGAACTTCACGATCATCATCGTCACGCACAACATGCAGCAGGCCGCTCGGGTCTCCGACCGGACCGCCTTCTTCACCGCCAAGCCCGACGAGGTCACCGGAAACCGCACCGGGCTCCTGGTGGAGTTCGACCAGACCCGGAACATCTTCAGCAACCCGCACGACAAGCGCACCGAGGACTACATCTCCGGCCGCTTCGGCTGACGTCATACGTCGTGGTCGTCTGGGCGACCAGCTCGTATGACGTCCCGGCCGCGCCGTCCACAGGCCACGGGTGAGGCGGTGGCGACCCACTCCGTGGGTCGGCATCCTGCGTGGCGTGCCGGACCGACGTCACCTCGCGCTCGAGGCGCTCGCACGGCAGCAGGCGGGCGTCGTGTCGCGCCTTCAGGCCTACGCCTGCGAAGTGACCCGGTCGGAGGTTCGTGCGCACGTACGGGCGCGTCGGTGGCAGCGGGTGGGCACCCAGTCGATCGCTCTCTTCACCGGAGCGCTGCCGCCGGCAGCCCGCGAGTGGTCCGCGGTGTTCGAGGCAGGCCCGCGGGCGTTCCTCGACGGAGCCTCGTCGCTGGTCGCGGGCGGGCTCAGGAAGTACGAGGTGGACGCGATCCGGGTGTCCGTGCCCCGTGGGGCACGGGTCCGGCGCGGTCGGGGGCTCGACATCCGGCAGACCCGCCGGTGGGCGCTCGACGACCTGGCGCCCGGCACCGGCGTTCCGCGAAGCCGCAATGAGGTGGCGGCGGTCCGGGGTGCCCTGTGGTCCCGGTCGGACCGGCAGGCGGCCCTGCTGGTCACGATGTCGGTCCAGCAGGGGTTGGTCACTGCCGACCGGCTCGCCACGGAGCTGCTGCGGATACGCCGGGACAAGCGCCGGGTGTTCCTCCAGGTGCTGGTCCTGGACCTGCTCGGCGGCGTGCGGTCCCTCGGAGAGCTCGACCTCGCCCGGGAGTGTCGGCGCCACGGACTCCCGGAGCCGTCCAGGCAGGTGGTGCGCCGTGGGCGGAACGGCACCTACTACCTCGACGTGGTCTGGGACGACTGGGGCGTCGTGGTCGAGGTCGACGGGATCCACCACGCCTGGGCACAGAACGTCGTCGGCGACGCACTGCGGCAGAACGACGTCGTGCTCCAGGGCGCGACCGTGCTGCGGCTGCCGCTCCTCGGCCTTCGAGTCGCGGCCGACGCCTTCTTCGACCAGGTCGAGCGGGCCCTCGCCGAGGCGGGCTGGTCCGGACGTCATACGGGTCGAGCGTCCTGACGACCAGGTCGTATGACGTCCGACGCCGGGACAGGGAGCTAGAGGATGACCTCGAGCAGCAGGTGGCTGATCCAGTAGCAGAGGGCGGCGGCGAGGCCGGCGGCGGGGAAGGTCAGCACCCAGGCGGTGAGGATCGACCGGGCGACGCCCCACCGGACGGCGGAGACCCGCTTGGTGGCGCCGACACCCATCACCGCGGAGGTGATGGTGTGGGTGGTCGAGATCGGCGCCTCGAAGACGTACGCCGTCGTGTAGAGCACCGAGGAGGCGACCGACTCGGCGGCGAACCCGCGGGCCGGGTCGAGGTGGATGATCCGGCGGCCGAGCGTGCGCATGATCCTCCAGCCGCCGGAGTAGGTGCCGAGCGAGATCGCGCCCGCAGCGCAGGCGATGACCCACAGCGGGAGCGGGTCGCCCTTGGCGACGTACCCGCCGGACAGCAGGGCCAGGAAGATCACGCCCATCGTCTTCTGCGCGTCCTGCAGGCCGTGGCCGAGCGCCATCGCAGCCGCCGAGACGGTCTGGGCCATCCGGAAGCCACGGTTGGCCTTGCCGGGGTTGGCGCGGCGGAACAGCCACATGATCAGCAGCATCAGTCCGAAGCCCAGGCCGAACGCCACGACCGGCGAGAGGAACATCGGGATGACGACCTTCTCGATCACGACCGACCAGTTGGCGGTCGCGCCGGCCGCAACAGCCGCGCCGACCAGCCCGCCGATGAGGGCGTGGGAGGACGACGAGGGCAGGCCGTAGTACCAGGTGATCAGGTTCCAGGTGATGGCGCCGAGCAGCCCGGACATCACGATGACCAGGGCGTGGGAACCGGTCCCGGGGTCGATGGTGTCGGAGACGGTGGTGGCGACCTCCTGGCCGAGGAAGGCACCCACGAAGTTCATCACCGCCGCCATCGCCAGCGCGACCCGCGGCGTCAGCGCGCGGGTGGAGACCGACGTGGCGATCGCGTTGGCGGCGTCGTGGAAGCCGTTGGTGTAGTCGAACACCAGGGCGACGACGACCACCGCGACGATGATCGCGATTTCCATGGGGGGCGGCTCAGCTTTCCTTGACCGCGATCTGCTCCACTGTGTTCGCGACCTTCTCGAAGGCGTCGATCGCGCCCTCCAGGGAGGTCACGATGTCCTTCAGCTTCAGCACCTCGAGCGCCTCGTAGTCCCCGCTGAAGAGCCGGGCGAGGGTACGCCGGTACGACTTGTCGCCGGCGTTCTCGAGCCGGTTGACCTCGATCCAGTACTCCTCGAGGTCGGTCATCGACTTCAGCTTCGGCATGGCCTCGAAGGTGACGTCGGCGCAGCGCTGGATGACCTCGACGAGCGTGGACAGCTCGGAGGGGAGGGTCGCGACCTCGTAGAGCAGCACCAGGTCGACGACCTCGTCGATCATGTCCATCACGTCGTCGAGACCGGAGGCGAGGGAGTAGATGTCCTCGCGGTCGAAGGGGGTGACGAAGGTGCTGTTGACCCGCCTCACGATGTCGTGGGTGGTCTCGTCGGCCTCGTGCTCGGCCTCACGCATCCGCTTGGCGACGCCGTCCCGGTCGCTGCCCTCGGCCATCATCTCGGCGAGCAGCTCCGACCCCCGCACGAGGTGCCGGGCCTGGTCGGTGAACAGTTCGTAGAAGTCCCCCGCGACGGGACGGAACTTCATACCCATAGAGAACTCCTGGTGAGCGGGTGATGAACCGCGACCACACTAGGGGGTGGTCACCAGACGTCACCAAATGGGCGGGGCCTCGCGGTCAGTGACGGCCGCCACGTTGCCGCTCGATGAGCTCCTCCTGGAGGTGGATCTCGCCGTGCCGGTGGGTCCACGCGCCGTCGGGCCCGAGGTCCCAGGCGTCGGTGTCGGAGTCGAAGGCCAGGTCGAGCAGGCCGCCGAGGCTCTCGACCTCCTCCTGACCGGGCACCCGGACCAGCACCTCGACGCGCCGGTCGAGGTTGCGGTGCATCAGGTCGGCGGAGCCGATCCACGCCTCGGGCTCGCCGTTGTTGTCGAACCAGTAGAGCCGGCTGTGCTCGAGGAACCGCCCGAGCACCGACCGGACGCGGACGTTCTCCGACAGGCCGGGTACGCCGGGGCGCAGTGCGCAGATGCCGCGGATCAGCGCCTCGACGACCACGCCCTCGCGCGAGGCGGCGTACAGCGCGTCGATCACGACCTCGTCGACGATCGAGTTGGCCTTGATCCGGATCCGCGCCGGGCTTCCGGCGCGGGCGTGGTTGACCTCCCGGCGGATCCGCGCGAGCAGCCCGGTGCGCAAGGAGTCGGGCGCGACCAGCAGCTCCTCGTACGTCGGGTTGCGGCTGTAGCCGCTGAGGTTGTTGAACAGGTGGGCGACGTCCTCGCCGATGACCTCGTCGGTGGTGATCAGGCCGAGGTCCTCGTAGAGGCGGGCGGTCTTGGAGTTGTAGTTGCCGGTGCCGATGTGGACGTAGCGGCGGATGCCCTCGGGCTCGTCGCGCACCACCATCGACAGCTTGCAGTGGGTCTTGAGGCCGACGATGCCGTAGACCACGTGGCAGCCGGCCTGCTCGAGCTTGCGGGCCCAGCGGATGTTGGCCTGTTCGTCGAACCGCGCCTTGATCTCGACGATCACCAGCACCTGCTTGCCGGTCTCGGCGGCGTCGACCAGGGCGTCGATGATCGGGCTGTCACCGGAGGTGCGGTAGAGGGTCTGCTTGATCGCGAGCACGTGCGGGTCGGCCGCCGCCTGCTCGATGAAACGCTGCACGCTGGTGGCGAACGAGTCATAGGGGTGGTGGAGCAGGACGTCGTGGCGCTGGGCGGCCTTGAAGACGTCGACGGGCGCCGCCGACTCGACCTCGGTGAGCCGGGAGTGGGCGCTCGGGACGAACGCGGGGTACTTCAGCTCCTCGCGCGAGAGGTCGGCGATGTCGTGGAGGCCGGTGAGGTCGAGCGGCCCCTGCAGCCGGAACACCTCCTCCTGGGTGACGCCGAGCTCGGAGACGAGCAGCTCGAGCACCGCGGGCGTGATCGAGTCCTCGACCTCCAGCCGGACCGGAGGGCCGAACCGTCGCCGGAGCAGCTCCTTCTCGAGCGCGGCCAGCAGGTTCTCGGCGTCGTCCTCCTCGACCTCGAGGTCTTCGTTCCGGGTGACCCGGAAGGTGTGGTACTCCAGCACCTCCATGCCGGGGAACAGGCGCTTGAGGTGCTCGCCCATCACGTCCTCGAGCGGGACGAAGCGCTGGTTGCCGAGCGGCACGAACCGGCTGAAGCTGGGTGGCACCTTCACCCGCGCGAAGTGCTCCTTGCCGGTCTTGGGGTTGCGGACCAGGACCGCGAGGTTGAGCGATAGCCCCGAGATGTAGGGGAACGGGTGGGCGGGGTCGACGGCGAGCGGCGTCAGGACCGGGAACACCCGGTCGCGGAACAGCCGTTTGCACTGCTTCTGCTCCTCCCGGTCGAGGTCGCCCCAGCGGACCAGCTCGATGTCGTGCTCGGCGAGCGCCGGCACGATCTCGGCCCGGAACAGGTCGGCATGGCGCTGGGTGAGCTCCCGGGTCTCCTCGAGGATCGCCTCCAGCTCCTCGCGCGGCAGCAGCCCGGAGACTGCGCGGACCGCCATCCCGGCCGCGATCCGCCGCTTGAGACCGGCCACCCTGACCATGAAGAACTCGTCGAGGTTGCTGGCGAAGATCGCGAGGAAGCGGGTGCGCTCCAGGAGCGGCACCTGGGGGTCCTCCGCGAGCTCGAGGACCCGCTGGTTGAACCGGAGCCACGAGATCTCGCGGTCGAGGAAGCGCTCGTCGTACTTCGCGACCTCGGCCAGTCCCTCGGTCCACGCCTGGTCGGCGGAGGCCTCGACCTCGTCGCCGACGGCGGTCCCACCGGTGGGCGCCTCGGTCGTGGTCATGGACTCAGTCTGGCACCACCAGGTGAACAGCGGGTGTCAGCGGACGGCGGCCTCGCTAGGTTGCGGATCCATGGAGCTGAGGCGGCACGTGGAGACGCTCACGTACCGGGGGATGCTCGGCCTGCCCGAGCGGGTCCAGCGGGTGCTCGCGGGGCGACGGGTCGTCCACAACGGCCAGACGCTCGCTGCCGACATGCAGCTGATGCTGCGGCTGGCGAGGGTCGCGCGCGAGCCGGGGCTGGGCGACCTGCCGATCCCGGAAGGACGTCGCCTCTACCGGCGCCAGGCGGCGCTCGTCGGCGGGTCGCAGCCGGTCGGCGCGGTGCGTGACCTGGAGGTGGCCGGCCGACCCGGCCGCCTGTACGTCCCGACGGCCGCACCGGACCGCGGCCCGCTGCTGGTCTTCCTGCATGGCGGCGGCTGGGTCCTCGGCGACCTCGAGACCCACGACCCGGTGTGCCGCTACCTCGCCGAGCGGGCGCGGGTGCGGGTGCTGGCCCTCGACTACCGGCTGGCGCCGGAGCACCCCTTCCCGGCGGCCTACGACGACTGCCTGGCCGCCTACCGCTGGGTGGTCGAGCACGCAGCCGGGGTCGGCGCCGATCCCGCCCGGCTCGCGGTCGGCGGTGACTCGGCGGGTGGCACCCTCGCGGCGACCGTGGCGATCGCGGCGGCTCGCGAGGGACTCCCGCTGGTGTTCCAGCTGTTGGTCTACCCGGGCTGCGACATGCGCGGCGGGACCGAGAGCCGCGAGGCGTACGGCGAGGGGCTGGTCCTCGACCGCCGGTTCATGGACCTGGCGGCGCAGTGCTATCTCCCCCGCCCCGACGACGTCCTCGACCCGCGGGCCTCCCCGCTGCTGGCCGACGTCCCCACGGGCCTGGCACCGGCCTACGTCGCCACGGCCGGGTTCGACCCGCTCCGCGACGAGGGCGAGGCCTACGCCCGCCGGCTGGCGGACGCGGGGGCCGAGGTGGAGCTCCGGCGGTTCCGGGACCAGGTGCACGGCTTCCTGCAGATGGTCGGCTCCGGCCGGACACCGCGGCTCGCGGTCGCCGAGGTCGCCGACCGGCTGGGTGCCGCGCTGCGCTGACCGTACGGCGTCCGGCTGGTGAGGTCGGGGTGGTTTCGAGACGGTTGCTGCGCAACCTCCTCAACCACCGACCTCCGGTGGTTGAGGAGGGCCGTCAAGGCCCGTCTCGAAACCACCGCGGGAAGACCGGTCCGCGGCGAGCCGTAACAGGATCGAGCCTGCCGGACGAGCCTGGCCGGCCGGCAGGCTACGACGACTCGACGATGAGGGTCAGCGGTCCGTCGCCGACACTCGCGACCTGCATGTCGGCACCGAAGACGCCGCGCTCGACGCGGATGCCGTCGCGCTCGAGCGCCGCGCAGACCGCGTCGTACGCCGGCTCGCTCACCGGCTGGGGAGCGGCCGCGTTCCAGGTGGGGCGACGGCCCTTGCGCGGGTTGCCGTACAGCGTGAACTGGCTGATCAGCAGCACCGGCGCACCCGCGTCGGCCACGGACTGCTCCTCGCGCAGCAGCCGGAGGTCGCGGATCTTGCCGGCGGTCCAGGCGATCTCGCGGTCGCCGTCGTCGTGGGTGACGCCGAGGTAGACCAGGAGCCCGGGCTCGTCGATCGCGCCGACGACCTCGCCGCCGACGCTGACCGACGCCGACAGCACGCGCTGGAGGACGGCTCGCATGTGGCTACTCTCGCAGCCGTGGTGACGGTGGTGCTGCGGACGGCGTACTGCGTCTACCTGGCGACGCTGCTCTACCTGGTCTGGGAGCCCGACGCGTCGACGCCGGGCGGCGTGGTGGTGCTGCTCGCCGACCTGCTGGAGCCGCTCGGGCTCGGCGACCCGGTCCGGGTCGTCGAGGTGGCCCTCAACGTGGTGCTGTTCGTCCCCTTCAGCCTGCTCGGCGCCTTCGTCCTCGACCGGTGGCGGGTGGTCGGGTGGGTGCTCGCCGGCCTGGCGCTGACCCTGGCCATCGAGGCCATGCAGTGGCTGTTCCTGTCCGGCCGCAGCGCGACCGTGAGCGACCTCGTGGCCAACACCTCGGGGGCGTTGCTGGGGGTCCTCCTCGCCGACGCCGTACGCCGGGTGCTGTCGGGGGTGCCACGGCGCAGCACGGCTGACAGGATGGCGCCGTGACGACCGACCTGCCCGCCGACCGGCTCCTGATCACCGTCGCTCCCACGGGTGCCGAGACGGCGAAGGAGGACTGCCCGCAGCTGCCGACGACGCCGGAGGAGATCGCCCGCACCGCGGCCGAGTGCGAGGCCGCCGGAGCGGCGATGATCCACATCCACGTCCGCGACGCCGACCACCGGCCCACCCTCGACCTCGGGCTGCTGCGCGAGTGGGTGGCGGCCGTGCGCGACGTGTCGTCGCTGGTGGTGCAGCTGTCGACCGGAGGGTCGGTGCACGACCCGCTCGAGGACCGGCTGAAGGTGCTCGACGCCGAGCCCGACTCCTGCTCGCTGACGATGGGCACGACCAACTTCGGCGACGACGTGTTCTCGAACCCGTGGCCGTTCGTGTGCGAGCTCTACCAGCTCAGCCAGGAGCGCCAGGTGGTGCCGGAGTTCGAGCTGTTCGACCTCGGCCAGGTGCACGCCCTGCACCGGCTGCTCGCGAAGTACGGCCTGCCCTACGGCGGCCGTGTCCACTGCGACCTCGTGATGGGCGTCCCCGGCGGCATGAACGGCACGGCCGACGCGCTGGTCGCCGCCGTACGCGACCTGCCGGAGGCCGTCACCTCGTGGTCGGCCACCGGCATCGGCCGGTCCACCCTCGCGGTGGCTCTCGCGTCGCTGTCGAAGGGCGGCCACCTGCGGGTCGGGATGGAGGACGTGCTGACGATCGCCAAGGGGGTCCCGGTCGAGAGCAACCGGCAGCTCGTCGAGCGGGTCGCTGAGCTCGGCCGGATCGCCCAGCGCACCCCGATGACGCCCGACGAGGCCCGCACCTTCCTCGGCATCCGCTGACGCCGGGGTCAGTAGACGAGCGCCTGGGCGCCGTCGGCGAGGACCTGCTCGGCGAACACCGCGGCGCCGGCGATCGTCACTCCCGGTCGCAGGTCGTCGGCGCTGATCGACCGGCGACCGGCGCACTGCGAGCAGACCGTGACCGAGCCACCGGCGACGAGGGCCTCGAGCAGGTCGGCGAGCGGTGTGGCGAGGGGGAGGGAGAAGTCCTCGGCCCGGCCGGGGAGCGCGAACCACGCGGCCTCGCCGGTCAGCCACAGCGACACGTCCGCCCCCGCCGCCACCGCCGAGGCCGCCACCGTGAATGCCTGGTTGCACCGCTCGGCGTCGTCGTCCCCGCAGGTCACCTTGACCACCAGCGTTCGCGCCATGTCCCCAGCCTAGACTCAGCCGCATGCCGTTCGAGATCCCGCAGAACATCCACCCGAGCTGTGCCCGGCTCGCGTGGCTGATCGGCACCTGGGCGGGCAACGGGCACGGCGAGTACCCCGGGATCGAGTCCTTCCAGTTCGGCCAGGAGGTCATCTTCCAGCAGGACGGCCGGCCGTTCATCCACTACTTCAGCCGCGCCTGGATCACCGACGCCGAGGGCAACGAGATCCGCCCCGCCGCCCAGGAGACGGGCTTCCTGCGGCCGCAGGAAGACGGCTCGCTCGAGGTCGTGATGACCCACAACCTCGGCTTCGTCGAGGTCTGGGTCGGCGAGATCCACCCCGAGCAGCCGCGGTTCGAGATCACGACCGATGCGGTGGCCCGGACCGGCTCCGCCAAGGAGTACGTCGGCGGCAAGCGCCTCTACGGGTACGTCGACGGCAACCTGCTCTATGCCTTCGACATGGCCGCGATGGGACACCCGCTGCAGCCACACACCCACGCCCAGCTGGTGCGCGTCGGAGGTTGAGGTGCCGGCGGAGCGAGCCTCGAGACCCCGCGTCGGCGGGCAGGGGGGCGAGGCGGACGCCGACTGGCGCCGCAGGCTGCGCGAGGGTGGCTACCGGCTCACCCCGCAGCGTGAGCTGATCCTCGCCGCGGTCGAGCGGCTCGGCCACGCGACGCCGGACGAGGTGCTCACCGAGGTGCGGCAGCACTCCGAGGCGGTCAACGCCTCGACCGTCTACCGCACGCTCGAGGTGCTCGAGGAGCTCGGGCTGGTGCGTCACGCCCACCTGTCCGACCGGGCGCCGACGTACCACTCGGTCTCCGGCCACGAGCACTTCCACCTGGTCTGCCGGAATTGCCGGAAGGTGATCTCGGTTGACCCGGACGTGTTGACTCCCCTGCTGCGCCAGCTCGAGGCCGACCACCGGTTCACGGTGGACGTCGGCCACCTGACCGTGTTCGGGACCTGCGAGGACTGCCGATGACCGCCACCAGTCCGCTGCTCGACCTGCCGGACGCCGTCGCCGCCGAGGGGATCGACGCCGGGGTGGCCGCCCACTACGGCTCCTTCAACAAGGAGCAGCGCGCCCTCGAGGCGGGCGACGGCTTCGTCGACCTGTCCCACCGCGACGTGCTCCGGGTCAGCGGGCCCGAGCGGCTGACCTGGCTGCACTCGCTCACCACCCAGCACCTCACCGACCTGCGACCCGGCGCCTGGACCCAGGGGCTCGTGCTCAGCCCGAACGGGCACGTCGAGCACGCCTTCGACGGCGTCGACGACGGCGAGGCGCTCACCCTCCACACCGAGCCCGGCGCCGGCGGCCCGCTGCTCGACTTCCTCCAGCGGATGGTCTTCATGACCCGCGTCGAGATCCACGACGTGACCGACCGGCTGGCCGTCACGTGGCGACCGAAGGGCTTCGACCTGGTGCCGCGCGACCGGTTGGCGGCGTACGCCGACGCGGCGGGGCCCGCGTGCGGCCTGTGGGCCCACGAGGCGCTCCGGATCGCCCGCGGCGAGCCGCGGTTCGGCCTCGACACCGACCAGCGCACGATCCCCAACGAGGCGGGCTGGATCCCGAGCGCCGTCCACCTCGACAAGGGCTGCTACCGCGGCCAGGAGACGGTCGCGCGGGTGCACACCCTCGGTCGGCCGCCACGGCGGCTCACGCTGCTCCACCTCGACGGGTCGGAGAACCGGCTCCCGGAGCGTGGCGCCGACCTGACGCCGGCCGACGGCGGCAGGGCGGTGGGCTTCGTGGGCTCCAGCGCCCGCCACCACGAGCTCGGCCCGATCGCGCTGGCCCTGGTCAAGCGCAACGTCCCGGTCGACGCCACGTTGTCGGCCGACGGCCTCGTCGCCGCCCAGGAGGTCATCGTCGACCCCGACGTCGGCCTCCACGTCCGCCCCCGGCTCAGCTGACATCTCGGGTAGTTGGACGCCAAAGTCATCGTTTCCGGGCGTGGAACGATGATTTTCGCGTCCAGCTATCGCAAATGAGTCAGTCCCCGCCGAACAGGTCGCGGGTGTAGATCTTGTCGGCCACGTCGTCGAGCTCGGGGACGCGGCGGTTGGCGAGGATCAGGTCGGCGGTCTGCTTGAACTCGTCGAGGTCGCGGTAGACCTTCGAGCCGAAGAACACGTCGTCCTCCAGCTCGGGCTCGTAGACGATCACCTCGATGCCCTTGCCCTTGATCCGCTTCATCACCCCCTGCACGGCCGAGAAGCGGAAGTTGTCGGAGCCCGACTTCATGATCAGCCGGTGGACGCCGACCACGCCGGGCTGGCGGTTGATGACGTCCATCGCGATGAAGTCCTTGCGCGTGGTGTTGGCGTCCACGATCGCCCGGATCAGGTTCTGCGGGACCGACCAGTAGTTCGCCAGCAGCTGGCGGGTGTCCTTCGGCAGGCAGTAGCCGCCGTACCCGAACGACGGGTTGTTGTAGTGGTGGCCGATCCGGGGGTCGAGCCCCACGCCCTCGATCACCTCGCGCGACGACAGCCCGCGCGAGATCGAGAAGGAGTCGAGCTCGTTGAAGAAGGCGATCCGCATCGCGAGGTAGGTGTTGGCGAACAGCTTGATCGCCTCGGCGTCGGTGGGCTCGGTGAGCAGGACCGGTACGTCGGGCTCGAGCGACCCCTCGACCAGCATGTCGGCGAACCGCCGCGCCCGCTCCGACTTCTCCCCGACCACGACCCGTGACGGGTGCAGGTTGTCGTGGAGTGCGCGGCCCTCGCGCAGGAACTCGGGGGAGAAGATTACCTGGTCGGTGCCGAGCCGCTTGCGGACGTCCTCGACGAACCCGACCGGCACCGTCGACTTGATGACCATCGTGGCGGCGGGGTTGGCGGCGGCGACCTCGCGGATCACCGCCTCGACCGAGCTGGTGTCGAACGAGTCCGACTCCGGGTCGTAGTCGGTGGGGGTCGCGATCACCACGAAGTCGGCCTCGGCGTACGCCGCCGTGTCGGTCGTGAAAGTCAGGTCGAGCTCCCGCTCGGTCAGGTACTCCTCGAGCTCGGGGTCGCTGACCGGCGACCGGCCCGACCGGAGCAGCTCGACGCGGCCCTCGTCGAGGTCGACCCCCACCACTCGCTGGTGCTGGCCGAGCAGCACGGCCATGGACAGCCCGACGTACCCCAGCCCGGCGACGACAACGGTGCTCACAGCCCGGAGTCTAGGTCCGCCGGTACATCACGTGGGTGTCCTGCGCGGAGTGGGTGAAGCCGTCGCGGGCGTAGAGCTGCACCGCGCGCTCGTTGTCGGCGTCGACGTAGAGGAGCACCTCGTGGGTGCCCCGGTCGGCGAGGTGCTTGAGGCCGGCACGGGTGAGGGCGCGCCCGAGGCCGGTGCCCTGGGCCGCGGGGTCGACCCCGACGACGTACACCTCGCCGAGCTCGGGGGAGTGCCGCTTGGTCCAGTGGAAGCCCAGCAGCTCGCGGCCGCGGCCCGCGACGATCATGCCCTCCGGGTCGAACCACGGCTCGGCCATCCGCTCGGCGAGGTCGTCGGCGGTCATCTTCCCCTGCTCGGGATGGCCCGCGAACGCGGCGCCGTTGACGCGCAGCAGCTCGGCCTCGTCACCCGGCCGGAACCGGCGCACCACCACGTCGTCGGCCACCGCGACCTCGCCCACGGGCAGCGAGGAGGCCCGCCGCATCACCCACAGCTCGCGCACCTTCTCGAAGCCCCGGCCCTTGGCCAGCCGGGCGGCGGCGGGATGGTCGGCGTGCGACCACGCGCGGAGCGGGCCGAGGTCGCCGGGCAGCTCGGCCAGGGCCTGGTCGAGCAGACGGGCGCCGGTCCCGTGCCCGCGCGCGGACGGGCGTACGGCGAGCGCCAGCTCGTCCTCGACCACGAGCGCGAAGCCGTCGGCCTCGACCCACGCCGAGACCTCGTCGGCGCGGTGGCGCAGCGCCAGCCACATCGCCTCGTCGAGCGGAGAGGTCCCGTCCACTCCCTCGGCCTCGGTGGTGATGTCGGCGATCTGCCTGACGGCGTCGGCATGCACGTCTCGACCCTAGGCGACCACTCCGCACCCGGGGTCCACCCGAAAGGGGTCAGGGCCGGGAGGACTCCTCCGTCGGGGCCCGGTCGTCGGCGGCCGACTTCTCCTTGGCCGGCAGCACGAACCGGTAGCCGACGTTGCGCACCGTCCCGATCAGCGTCTCGTGCTCGGGGCCGAGCTTCGCCCGCAGCCGCCGGACGTGGACGTCGACGGTGCGGGTGCCGCCGAAGTAGTCGTAGCCCCACACCTCCTGCAGCAGCTGGTCGCGGCTGAAGACCCGGCCGGGGTGCTGGGCGAGGTACTTGAGCAGCTCGAACTCCTTGAACGTCAGGTCGAGCACCCGCGAGCCCAGCTTGGCGGTGTAGGTCGCCTCGTCGACGACCACCTCGCCGGACCGGATGACGTGGGCCTCGGGGTCGGCGGCGTCACGGTCGGCCCGCAGCCGCCCGCCGACCACCCGCAGCCGCGCCTCGAGCTCCGCCGGGCCGACGGTGTCGAGGACGACGTCGTCCATGCCCCAGTCGTGGTTGACCACGGCCAGGCCGCCCTCGGTGAGGGCCAGGATCACGGGTACGTCGACGCCGGTGGTGCGGATCAGCCGGCACAGGTCGCGCGCCTGGGCCAGCTCGCGCCGGCCGTCGACGACGATGACGTCGGGGTCGGGTGCGTCGAGCAGCGCGCTGATCTCGCGGGGCAGGATCCGGACGTGGTGGGGGAGGAGCGCCAGCGCGGGCATCACCTCGGCGGAGGGCTGCAGCGCGCTCGTCAGCAGGAGCACCTGGCTCATCGCGTCTCCTCCCGAGCGCTGGGTCCGATGCGTCAGGATAGTCGGCGATGAGCGCCTCACCGATCGTTGTCCGTTATTGGGCCGCCGCCCGCACCGCCGCCGGCGTCGGCCACGACGAGATCGCGGCCGACGGGCCGCTCACCCTCACCGACGTCGTACGCCGTGCGGTGGCAGCCCATCCCGACACCCGGCTCGCCGGGGTCCTCGAGATCTGCTCGGTCCTGGTCGGCGACCGCCCCGTGGGCACCGAGGACCCGGACACGGTCACGGTCGAGCCCGGCCAGACCGTCGAGTTCCTCCCACCCTTCGCGGGCGGCTGATGCTGTCCGCGGTCGGCCGGACTCGCCGTACCCGACATCGATGCTGTCGAGGCAGATCAACGACGCAGATGTCGGGTACGACGAGAGGTGCGGGAGTGCGCGGGTCTCAGGCCTCGATCGCGGTGCGGTCGCTGCCGCTGACCTGGATCTTGCGCGGCTTGGCCTTCTCGGCCACCGGCACGGTCAGGCGCAGCACGCCGTCGTCGTAGCCGGCCTCGATGCCGTCGAGGTCCAGGTTGTCGCCCAGGACCAGCTGGCGGCTGAAGACGCCGCGCGGCCGCTCGGAGGCGAGCTGCTCCCAGTCGCCGTTGCGGGCGACCCGCTCGGCGCGGACGGTCAGCACGTTGCGCTCGACGTCGAGGTCGATGCTGTCGCGGCTGACGCCGGGCAGGTCGAACTCGATCACGAAGCGGTCACCCTCGCGCCAGGCGTCCATCGGCATCACCGCGGGACGGTTGGTGGTGCCGAAGATCTGCTGGGTCAGGCGATCGAAGTCACGGAACGGATCGGTGGTGCGCAGCAACATCACAACTCCTCCTCAGGGTTCTCTCTGTGTGGTGCTCGACGGGTGTAACCTGTACTGACTGTTATAGATTCCCTGCAACCCAGATTTCAAGAGGAGAGGCTCATGCCGCGCGAACCGGGCATCTTCGCCATCTCGGTGGTGGCCGAGATGGTGGCGATGCCCGCCCAGAACCTCCGGGTCTACGAGCGGCACGGCCTGCTCGAGCCCGACCGCACCGCCGGTGGCACGCGGCGCTACAGCCGGGCCGACGTCGACCGGCTGCACCGGATCCGCGAGCTGCTGGCGGAGGGGCTCAACCTGGCCGGGGTCGCCCGGGTGCTCGCCCTCGAGGCGGAGGTGGCGCGGCTGCGGGCGGAATGCGCCCGACTGCGCGGTCGTTGAGCGGCCATGACCGTGGGCGTGGCCGTGATCGTGGCGAGTGGGCTGGTGGCCCTCGCCATCGGCGGGTGGCGCGCGTACGCCGACGGCCGGTTCCGCGGTACCCACCCGGTGCGTGGCGCCGGGGACGACCCCGCCGGTCCCGCCGACCGGGAGCCCCAGGAGGCGCGCCTGGTCCCGGCCGACGAGCTGGGTGAGCGGGTCACGCTGCTGCAGTTCTCCAGCGCGTTCTGCGCCCCCTGCCGGGCCGCCCGCCGGGTGCTGGCCGACGTCGCCGACACCGTGCCGGGGGTCGCCCACGTCGAGATCGACGCCGAGCACCACCTCGACCTCGTGCGCCGGGTCGGGGTGCTGCGCACGCCGACGACGTTGGTGCTCGACGCCCGCGGCGTCGAGGTGGCCCGTGCGGCGGGCGCGCCGCGCAGGGAGCAGGTGCTCGCAGCGGTGGCCCGGGCCCTCGGCTGAGGGACTCGCGCGTGACCCGCGCGCGGGGTGCCGCTACCTTGGGGAGTCGTCAGGTTCCTTTCCCCGAATGGTCGATTCCCCGCATGACAGCCCAGGACGCTTCCGCCGCCTCGCTGCTGCAGCATGCGCAGCAGGTGGCCGACGAGCTCCACGACGAGGCGCGGCGCGAGCTGGAGTCGGCACAGGCCCGCGCCCGCGAGCTGCTCGACGAGGCGCAGCGGCTGCACGACGAGGCGGTGGCCGACAAGGAGCAGACCGACCGGGCGCTCGAGACGGCCCGCGCCGAGGTCGCCGCCGCCTCCGACGAGGCCCGCCAGCGGCTCGGCGACGCGGCCGACCAGGCCAGCGCGCTGATGGAGGCGGCCGAGCAGCAGCGGGCCGAGACGCTCGCCGAGCTCCGGGTCGCCGAGGACGAGCACCGCAAGCGGGCCGAGCAGCTGGGCGAGGAGGCGCGCCAGGAGGGTGAGTCGGTCCTCGCCACCGCCCGGGCCGAGGCGCAGGCGCTCCGCGACGAGGCCGCGGCGGCCGTCGAGGAGCAGACCACCGCCCACGAGACCCGGCTGGCCGAGCAGCAGGCGGCCGCCGACGTGACCGCCGCCCGCTTGGTCCGGGAGGCCGAGGAGCACGCCGCGAACCTGCGCGAGGAGGCTGATGCGGCTGCGACCGCGACCCGCGACGCGGCAGCCCAGGAGGCGGAGCGGCTGCGCGACGAGGCGCGCGCCGTCGAGGAGCACGCGCAGGCCGAGGCCGAGCGGATGGTCCGCGACGCCCGCAAGGAGGCCGAGCAGAGCCTCGCCTCGGCTGCCGAGCAGACCGCGTGGACCCAGGAGACCATGGCCCAGGTGCTGGCGACCGCTGAGCTGGAGGCGCAGCGCACCCGGGCCGACAGCCACGAGGCCGCGGCCGGCCACCTCCGGGGCGTACGCCGCGACGTCCAGGCCGTCGTGGCCCGGCTGCGCGAGCGGCTCGGCGACGTGGTGGCCGAGGCCCAGCGGCGTGCCGACGAGATCGCCGAGGCGGTGCGTGCCGAGGAGGCCGCCGCCGCCGACCGGGCGGCCCGGCTGCTCGCCTCCGCCGAGGCCGATGCGACCCGCACCCGGTCGAGCGCCGACGACCATGCCGCCGCCGTCGAGGAGCGGACCAGCCGCCGGCTCGAGGAGGCCGAGCAGAACTCGACGATGCTGCGGGAGCGGACCGCCCAGGAGGTGGTCCGGCTGCAGCGCACCGGCCAGGACGAGCTCCGGGCGGCCCGCGAGGAAGCCGCGACGACCGTCGCGTCGGCGAGGGCCGAGGCCGACGACATCCGGGCCCGCGCCCGGTCCCTGCTCGAGGACGCCCGCACCGAGGTCGCGGTGCTCGGCAAGCAGCGCGACGAGATCGCCGAGGAGCTCTCGAGCCTCTCCGGCGTGATCCAGGCCCTCGCCGTGCCCGCAGCCGACGGCGGGACCGACGAACCACAGGGTGGGGACCAAGCCCCGCCCGGCCACGAGACCCAGCCCAACCCCGAAGAGGACCACTGATGAGCGAGACCCACCCCCAGTTCCACGTGACCCGCCGCGGCTACGACCCCGAGCAGGTCGACCGTGTCGTGGGCGAGATGGCGGCGCGTGCCGAGGCCGCGCTGCAGCGCGCGCAGGCGCTCGAGGGGCGGGTGCGCGAGCTCGAGGAGGCACAGCGGGGCGTGGAGGCGTCGGCCGTCGACCCGCTCTCGTTCGCGCACCTCGGCGAGCGGGTCGGCCAGATCATGTCGCTCGCCGAGGAGGAGGCCTCCGACCTGCTCGAGCGGGCCCGCGTCGAGATCGCGGCGATGCGCGACGAGGCCGCGGCGGGAGCCCAGGCGCTGCGCGACGACGCCGACCACTACGCCGCCCAGCGGCGGAGCGACGCCGACACCGAGTCGGCGCGGATCCTCGAGGACGCCAAGCGCACCGCCGACGACCGGATCGACGCGGCCGACCGCGACGCCGCGGCCCGGCTCCAGGAGGCGGAGGCGGTCTACGAGGACCAGCGCGCCAAGGCGGCCAAGGCCGCGGCCGACTTCGAGACCACGCTGGCCCACCGCCGCAAGCTGGCGGAAGAGGAGTTCGAGGTCCAGATGGAGGACTCCCGCAGCCGGCTGGAGGAGCTGGAGCGCCAGATCGAGCGCACCCGGGCCGAGGCCGACGCCGAGCGCACCCAGGCCGTCCGCGAGGTGCAGCGGCTCACCCAGGAGGCCCAGGAGCAGGCTTCGACGCTGGTCAGCGAGGCCAAGCTGACCGCGAGCCGCGTGCGCGCCGACTCCGAGCGCGAGCTGGCGGCGGCGAGCCAGCGACGCGACTCGATCAACGCCCAGCTCGCCAACGTGCGGCAGATGCTGGCGACGCTCACCGGCAGCGCCCCGGCTGCGCTGCTGCCCGACGAGGTCGCGGCCGCCGGCGACGAGCCGGAGGCCGAGGACGAGTCCCCCGAGGACGTGGCGGTCGCCCCGGAGGCGGAGGCGGACGGCGAGTCCGGTGATGAGGTGGCCGGTGACGAGGTCGGTGACGAGCAGGAGGCCCGTTCCTGATCGTCCACATCGTGGATGCGTGTCTCACTCACTGAGAGCGCGTTCGTGAGCGGGTCGGAGCCGCCCGTAGAGTCTCCAGCATGTCGTCGACCTGGTTGACCAAGCGCCGCGCGGTGGATCACTGCCGCGTGCGCTCGGCGCTGTGTCGAATGCCCTGACGGGACGCGTCACTTAGTTCCTTTAGTCGATTGAGTTTGTTTACTAAACTCGCGACGACGCCCCGGCCGCCGTCCCGGCCGGATCCCCTTCCCTCAGGAGCAGCCATGTCCACCCAGACCACCGAACAGCGGCACGCCGCCGCCACCGCGCGCATCGATGCGCGTGGCCCTCAGTTCACGGCCGCGGTCACCGCGATCGTGCTCGTCGCCGTGCTCTCGCTGCCGACGCCGCTCGCCACGGTGCTGATCGGCGTCCAGGCGCTGCTCTTCGCGGTGGGTGCGTTCGCGGGCGTGCAGCGCACGCCGACGGCCTGGGTGTTCCGCCGGTTCGTCCGGCCCCACCTCAGGGGCGTGGCCGAGTTCGAGGACCCGGGGCCGCCGCGCTTCGCTCAGGGCGTGGGACTGGTCTTCGCGCTGGTCGCGTTCACCGGCTACGCCACCGGGCTGCTCCCGCTGGCGTTGGTGGCGACCGGCCTGGCGCTCGTGGCTGCTCTGCTCAACGCCCTGTTCCGCTTCTGCCTGGGCTGCGAGATGTACCTGCTGATCAAGCGCACCACCGCACGACCCACCGGAGGTTGAGGTGGTCCCGAGGCGCGCTCCGAGCGCACCTCGACCGCCGACCTCGAGAACCCGAAACCTGCCCCACGACCGCAACCGAAAGAGAGAGAACAGATGAGCCGCGACACCACCCTCGTCTCCGCCCAGTGGGTGGAGGACCACCTCGACGACGACGGCGTCGTGCTCGTGGAGGTCGACGAGGACACCAGCGCCTACGACAAGGGCCACATCCGGGGTGCCATCAAGCTCGACTGGACCACCGACCTGCAGGACCAGGTCCGCCGCGACTTCGTCGACCGCGAGCAGTTCTCCGCCCTGCTGTCGGAGCGCGGGGTGTCCAACGACGACACGGTCGTGCTGTACGGCGGCAACAACAACTGGTTCGCCGCCTACGCCTACTGGTACTTCAAGCTGTACGGCCACGACGACGTCAAGCTGCTCGACGGCGGGCGCAAGAAGTGGGAGCTGGACTCCCGCGAGCTGACCGACGAGCAGCCGTCGAGGGACCGGACGTCGTACTCCGCGGGCGAGCAGGACCACTCCATCCGCGCCTTCCGCGACGAGGTCGTGGCCTCCATCGGCACCCAGAACCTGGTCGACGTCCGCAGCCCCGACGAGTACGCCGGCCGGCTGCTCGCCCCGGCCCACCTGCCGCAGGAGCAGGCCCAGCGCGCGGGCCACATCCCGACGGCGGCGAACGTGCCGTGGAGCAAGGCGGCCAACGACGACGGGACCTTCAAGTCCGACGACGACCTGCGGGAGCTCTACACCGAGGCGGGCGTCGACTGGGACAAGGACACCATCGCGTACTGCCGGATCGGCGAGCGGTCCAGCCACACCTGGTTCGTGCTCAAGGAGCTGCTGGGGCAGCAGAACGTCAAGAACTACGACGGCTCGTGGACCGAGTACGGCTCCCTCGTCGGCGTGCCGGTCGTGACGGGCGACGAGAAGGGTGAGGCCTGATGTGCGGCGCGGTCGAGGGCGGCCTGTCGCTCGACGGCGTCGACGTCGCCAAGGAGGCGGTGATCCAGGGCCAGGTGCTCCGCGAGGGCGAGCCGGTCCACGGCGCCTACGTGCGGCTGCTCGACCGGACCGGCGAGTTCACGGCCGAGGTGCCGACCAGCGAGTCCGGCCACTTCCGGTTCTTCGCCGGCGACGGTGAGTGGACGCTGCGCACCCTCGCGCCCCGGTCCGAGCCGGTCGATCGCACGGTCGTGGCGGCCACTGGCTCGGTGGCGGAGCTGACCATCCCCCTCTGAGCCACGCGTACCCCCCAGGGCCCCGGTCGTTACGCACGACCGGGGCCTTACGCGTGACCGCGACACCGCCGTCCGCGCGGTCGGCCGCCCGCGCGGTCTGCCATCCTTGGGCCCAACGTGCAGTCAGCGAACCGGTGCGGGGTCGGTCAGGGCCCCTGGAGAGGTACGGGTCGAGCGTGGTCGAGCGGGTGGTCCTGCACATCGGGACCATGAAGTCGGGGACGACGTACCTCCAGCGGGTCCTGGACACCGGCGTCGTCGAGAGCGTCGGCGGCTTCTTCGCCGGTGGGTCCTTCCGCACCCAGGCGAGGGCGGTGGACAGCCTCTTCCGCAAGCAGCTGCGCCAGGCGCCGAAGCCGTGGACGTCGCTCGCGGACCGGACGCAGCGACGGGACGGCGTCGCGGTCTACTCCCACGAGTTCCTGTCGTTCGTGTCGCAGGAGCGGGTGGGCTGGGTCGTGGACGCCTTCGGGGGGACGCCCGTCGACGTCGTCCTCACCGTCCGTGACCAGCGCACGGCGATCCCCGCGCAGTGGCAGAGCTACGTCCGCAACCGCGGGACCGACCCCTGGGAGACCTACCTGCAGCGCCTCGAGCGGGTCCACGCCGGGAAGACGCGCCGGAAGGACCGCCGGGCCCGCGCCGTCCGCGGGTTCCGTCGCTCCCAGGGCGTCCCGGGCATGGTCGCGCGCTGGGCCGCCCACCCCGGCGTCTCCTCCGTCAGCGTGGTGCTGGTCCCACTCCCCGGGTCACCTCCGCAGCTGCTGTGGCAGCGCTTCTGCGACGCAGCGGGTCTGCCGGCGTCCGATGCGCCTGAGACCGTCAGCCGGCAGAACGAGTCGCTGGGCTACGCGTCGTGCGAGCTCCTGCGGCGGCTCAACCCGTTGCTGGCCGACCTCTCGCTCATCCAGTACGAACGGGGCCGGCGCGCTCCCATCCAGGCGTTGCTCCCGCTGCGTGCGGAGGAGCAGCGCCCGGTGCTCGACGGGTCCGGGGACCTCCTGGCGTCCGACCTCAACCGGGCCGTCCTGGACGCAGTCGCCGAGCACGGCGCCCGCCTGGTCGGCGACGCCGACGAGCTGCCCGTGACGGGGCAGACGGGGCTGCCGGCGTCGGTCCCGGTCCCGGACCCCGACGAGCTGCGCCGCGCTGCCGAGACGGTGTGGGCGAGCTGCATGCCCGGCATCGCCCGACCCGCCGGTGACCTCGACGTGCTGGTCGCGGAGCTGGGACGGCGGCTCGCCGTCCGCTTCGGGCCCTGACGGCCGGTCAGCGGGACCCTCTGACGATCCGGTCGAAGAGCGTGCGCGTCGCCCGGGTGTCGAGGCGGACGATGCTCTGCCCCTCGACGGTGTCGAACCCGGTGACCGGTGCCGTCACGGCGTCGAGCCGGTCCGGCGTCACTCCGCGTGACGACCAGCCCAGGGACACGAGCGCCCGGTTGGTCAGGCCGCTGTCGACGGACAGGAAGTCGTCGAGGCTCTGGACCGTGCGGGTGAGCGAGACCGGGCTGTTCCACGTGCCCTGCTGCCGGAGGGCGCTGAGCAGGCTGACCAGGTAGGCCTGCTGCCGCTCGACCCGGTCGAGGTCGCCGTCGGGCAGGCTCTTGCGCTCCCGGACGTACCGCAGCGCCTCGTCGGGCCCACGGTCCTCACCGCCCAGCCGGACGCTGCCGACCGCTTCGGTGATCCCGCGGAACCCGTCCCAGTCGATGACCATGACGTGGTCGATGCGCAGGTCGATCAGCTGCTCGACGGTCGTGTGCAGCAGGGACGGGCCGCCGCTGGAGAAGGCCGCGTTGATCTTCTCCTCGCCCTCGCCGGGGACCCGCACCCAGGAGTCCCGGGGGATCGAGACGAGCGTCGCCCGGCTCCGGTCGGCGGGCAGGTGGACCACCATGATCGTGTCGCTGCGGAAGGTGCCCTCCTCCCACTGCCCGGAGGCGAGCATCTCCTCCAGGTCGCCTCGCTGCCCGTGGTCGACGCCGGCCAGCAGCACCGTCACGGCTTCCGCGTCCGGCGCGGGCTGCGGGCGCGACAGGCTGTTCGCACCCGGCGCCTCGCCCAGCTGGAAGCGGGTGATGTTGTCGAGCTGCGACCACATCGACCACGCCCAGACGCCGCCGCCGACGGCCAGGAGCAGGGCGAGCCCGACCACGCCGAGCATGATCCGGCGACGGCGTCGCGGACGGCCCTCGGTCGGCTCACTGCTGTGGCTCATGTCCCGCCGCCTCTCAGGCGTGCGACTCCGAGCACGGCGTTGACCGACAGCTCTCGCTCCGTGATGTCGGGCACGGAGTCCCGGACGCGTGCCAGCACCTGCGGCGTCAGACGGCTCAGAGTCGCGTCGGAGGAGGGGATCTCGTCCCAGCGCACGATGTCGAAGTAACGCTCGGTGATCTCCCGCAGCTCGTCCAGCCGCACCCGGTTGAGGTTGGTCTTGATGTAGTGGTCGTCGGCGACGTCGTCGACGGCGTTGACGTGGCGCCAGTCGTAGACGAGCTGGTGCCGTGGGTCTTGGTCGTCGAGCTGTGCCGGCTGGTTGGGCGGCAGGTGGTGGCCGTTCCAGCAGTAGAAGTTGTGGTGGTGGAACACCACGTCGCTCCCCGGCCGGCACAGTCGGGCGAGTCCGGCCATCACCTCCTCGAGCCTGATCAGGTGCTCGGTGACGTTGTGCAGCGCGATGGTGTCGAAGTACTCCTCGAAGGTGCAGTCCTCCGAGGACGCCTGGACCAGTCGGATGGCCGGCAGCGCTTCGGTGATGTCGCGGGGCGTGACTCCCATGTCAGCCCACTTGCGGATCCGCTTGTTCTTGGCGCGGCTGCTGTCGAGCTCCATCGCCGGGTCGAGGCCGGTGTACGCCGCCGCGCCCGCCACGAGGAAACCCATGCCGTACCCGCCGAACCCGCACCCCACGTCGAGCACCGAGCGGCCCCGGACGTACTCCTGGATCCGCTTCGGCCAGGTGATGTAGTCGAACTCGCACGAGGTCTCGATCAGGTGCGGGTCGTAGTTGCGCACCGCCGCCGTGAGATCTCCCGCGTGGTGGAAGTAGGCGATCTTGGCCTGACGCGGGTCCTTCGTCCACCCCGGACCCGGAGCCTGGCGCTGAAGTGCGGCGGCAGCATGGAGGACCTCCGCGGACGCGCCCGACGCGCGGGTCGCGGTCAGGCCGCGGTCGATGACGGCGAGGTGCCGGTCGACCTCCGAGGAGTCCCGGGCGGCGCTGATGGTCTCGAGCAGTGCCACCACCCCGGGGCGTTCGGGCTCGAGCTCCTGTGCGGCCCGCGCGTCGGCCTCGGCGCGGTCGAGCTCACCGCAGGCGAGGTGGATGCGGGCGGACAGCACCCGGGCGCCCACGTGGCGTGGCCGCCAGGCACGGAAGGCGGCCACCAGGGGGGCGGCGACCTCCGGGCGGTCGGCTCCGAGCTCGGCGCGGGCGAGCATGAAGGCTCCGACCCCGTGGGGGTTCTCGGCGACGAGTGGTGCGAGCAACCGTCGGGCCCCACTCCAGTCCTGGGCCGCCAAGGCGTCCTTGGCGGCGTCCATCGCGCGCCGGGTGGTGTCCTGCGTCATGCCTTCCTCTCGCCTCAGGAGACCTTGAAGATGTTGCCGTTGGAGATCTGCCGGACTGCGCGGTCGAAGCGGAAGCGGTTGCCGCGGGGGTTGTCGGTGTCGGCGAGCAGGTCCGCGTACGTCGACTCCGTGGAGCGCAGCAGGTCCAGCGCGTCGTCCTTGCGCTCCTTGAGCGCCGCGAGGTACGCGCGGGACAGGGACAGGAGGAAGTGGTAGCGGCGGTCCAGCTCGGGGTAGTCGCAGGCGTCGTGCAGCTCGAGGCACTCCTCGAAGGTGCCCTCGAGGAAGGGGTCGATCGCGGCGACATCGTGAGGAACGGCGGCGACGCTCCGATAGACGGAGCTGCTGAACACCTGCCCCTCCCACCGGAAGAAGTCCCTCAGGTAACCCATCGTCACCCGGATCCACGGCAGCCGGTCGAAGAAGAAGTCCTGGTGGATCAGGGTCGAGGCGCCGGCGACCAGGCACGGGTAGAACTCCCGTGAGACGTGCGCGTTGAGCCGGATCGTCTTGCACACGTCGATGAACGCGACCTCGATCGGCGACCCGTCCCACGACTGCTCCAGGAGGTCACCGACGTGGAGAGAAACCAGGTCGCGGTAGGGCGCGACGGTCTTCTCGAGGATCGGGACGAAGCTGTCCCCCAGGTAGTACTCGACGTCACCGAACACGCGCCGTCGGTCGACCGCCGGGTTGGCCGGCGCGGGCAGGTGACCGAGCTCGAAGCCGTGGATCGGCTTGCCGTCCGGGAACGTGCTCGCCTCGACGTCGTCGAGTGCCTCGCCCGCGAGCATGCCCTCGGCCGAGGCAGCCAGGGACGAGCCGAAGAAGCTGCCGCCGTCGATCACGACCCCCTCCCCGCGCCACGTCGTGCGGACGACCTCGTGGAGCAGGGCACGTTCGGAGTACGAGAGCATGCCCGGTGCGCTGACCCCCTCACGGAGCCGGCGAGCCGTCACCGGGAGCTCGAGGGCCTGGAGGAAGGGACCCCCGACGATGCCCCGTCCCATGGGTTCGAAGTCGCTCATCTGCGCCACCAGCCTCGTGTCTTCCTCGGTGCGCCGGCGAGGTCCGGCTCGTCGTCCCCGTGGCTCCGCACCCGGCGGAGCAACGGCTCTCCTTCGTGATCCACGTAGAGGGCGCCACGATGGACGGGCGTGCGCCCTTCCCAGATCTGGAGCTGCACCACGTCGCCCTCGAGAAGTTCCGGCAGGACCGGTATCCGCCACGCGTGCTCGCCCCGGCCGGGGACGTCGTGGCTGAGCCCGGCGTCCTTTCCGTCGGCGGCGACCATGAGCAACGGCTCGTCGTTGCGAGCCACCACCACGTGAAGCGTGCGCTCTCGGTGCTCGCGGTCCCAGGCCCAGCCTTCGAGCCAGTCACCGATGGCCCAGCCATTGGCCCAGTGAGGGGCCTTGAGCCCGGAGCCGGGGGAGATCGGGTGCAGGTCCGCCACAGGAGGGTTGAACAGGAGGGCCCGGCTCGTGCGGAGCACCTGCTCGGGGTCGGTCGCTCTCTCCTGCCGCACGAACTGCCGCGCCGCGGCGACCGCCTGCATCACGTAGTCCTCGGTCACCTCACGCTCGGCCTGCGGGGGGTCCACGCGGTCCGACGCCTTGGGCCAGGGGACGGGGCGGCGGTCGGCCAGCTCCTGCAGCGCCCGTGCGGACAGCACCGGGTTGCGGGCGGCACACACCAGCGTGGCGGGCGAGATCTTGTTGATCCGCAGGAACAGGCTGCGGATCTTCTCCTCGCCGTCGTAGAGGCCCCACACGATCGGGTAGGAGGTGCCGGACTCCCAGGTCTCGGGGACGCGGAACGTCGAGAGCGTGACGTGCTCGTCGGTGTCCTCCTCGCCACGACTGGAGATGGGCTGCACCGCCTGCGCCTCGCCGCGCACCAGGAACCGGCGGTCGCCCGGCCCCTGGGCGTAGAGCCACAGCTCGTTGCGGTCGGCGTCGAGGCCGACCACGAGGCGTCGGTTGCGAGCAGCCGCGACGTCCTCGGCGTTCCACGTGGCCGGCATCAGCCAGTGCGTCTCCGACGGGTCGTCGGTGGCCCCGCGGAGGAATCGCTCGTCGACCCCGGACGCCCCGGCCCGCTGCAGCGCCGCGAGCAGCACCTTGCGCTGTCCGAGCTGCGAGTCGTCGATGAGCGACTTGGCCTTGAGGTAGGCGTAGGTGGGGTCGTCCTGGTACGCCCGGGTGTCGGCCAGCGCCGTCTTCCACGAAGTCAGCTGTTCGGGGTACACCAGCAGGTCGTGGCCGGCCGACGCAGCGCGGGTGACGTACTCGTGCAGGATCCCGTGACGAGTGTCGTAGGGCTCGAGGTCGCCGATCTCGGCGTACGCCTCGCGGCGCAGCGAGATCATCTCCGGGCCGTAGGCACGCGAGGTGAGCGCCTGCGAGGCGACGTCGCCGCCGAGCGGCATTCCCTGGGTGTCGTCGGTGGTGGCGAAGAACGTCGTGAAGAGCGCCGCCGGGCGGGTGGTCAGTCCGCGGCGCGCCGCGTCGAAGAAGCCGACCTTCGGGAGCGCGGCGACCCCGTTGGCCAGGGTCATCGCGTCGCACGCCTGGACCTCGGCCAGCATGCTCAGGGCTTCGCCGGCTCCGCGGCCGATGCAGTTGACGAGCGTGATCCGGGCGGGGCTCTCGGCCAGGGCGTCCCGGACCAGCTCGAGGGCGCTGCGCACGCCGGAGTCGTTGTAGCCGAGCACCACCTCGTCGGGTGGCTCCTCGTGGAGTGCCTTGACCAGGTCGTCGGTGACCTCACCGCTGCGGACGAGGGCGACGAAGCTCATCGTCTCGACGAGGGACCCCGGAGCGTCGATCCGGTCGGAGATGCTGGCGACTCCGCGCTCGCGGATCAGGTCGCCGACGTGGGCGTGGAAGCCGTACCAGACCCGCAGGTTGTCGTCGTTGGAGAAGCTGGGCCGAGCCACCCGCTGGCCCTCTCGCAGCACCCTGCCGATCCGGTCGGACAGCGCATGAGCCGTGGGCTCCACGAGGCAGGCCTCGTGGTCGGCCTCGTCGATGAGCTCCGAGGTGCCGCCGACGGACGTGGCGATGAACGGGATGCGCTGCTCGAGGGCTTCGTAGACCGCCATCGTGGAGTTCTCGATGAGGGAGGGCATCACGGCGATGACGTCGCGCTGGCACAGGAACGACAGGGCCTCGGCCTGGTTGCGGTCCGTCACCACCTCGACCGGGCAGGCCCAGGTGTGGGCCTTCTCGGCGACGTAGTCCTGTGGTGACATGCCCCCGTGCGTGGCGAGGCCGGCCCCCCACTTTCCGAGGAACGTGATCGAGCTGGGGATCTCGCCGCGCTCGTGCAGCACGTCGACGGCGTTGCAGAAGAGCTGGATCCCCTTGCGTGCCTCCAGGCGACCGAAGAAGACGAGGTCTCGGGTGCTCACGAGGTCCCCGGGCTCGCGACGGGCACCGGGACGACGGTCCTCCACCGTCACGTTCGAGAAGTCCACGATGTTGGGCTGCACGTACACGTTGGTGTCGGGAAGCCGGTAACCGATCTGGTCCATGAACGAGATCAGGTGGGCGGATCCGCCGATCACGACGTCGGCGAGCTCGACGCACTTCTGCTCCGCGTGCGCGGCTGCCACCAGGTCGGGGTGGGTGATCGGTTGCATCTGGTAGTGCCGGTTCCAGATGTAGGGAGACGAGGTCTTCACGAGGAACAGGGTGTCGCGGAAGGCCAGCCCGAGACGCTTGGCCATCAGGGCGTAGACCAGCCCGCCGCGCCACTCCGAGGTGTGCACGACGTCGAAGGGCTCGCTGTCGCGGAGCCACTCGTACGCCGCGGCGTACCGGCGCTGCCATGTCGCCGCGGCGCCCCAGATGGGTACGGTCGGCATGTCCAGGTAGTGCAGCCGGACACCGAACGAGGCGTAGTGGTCGACCCAGTGCTCGGGTGTCTCGTCCTGCACCACCGGCCCCTTGAGGAAGAGAACCTCGACGTCGTGGCCCTGGTTGGCCAGTCCCTTGGCCAGGTGGTAGTAGGTCGACGCGATCCCGCCGTTGCGGACCGGGCCGATGATCTCCTCGGTCGCGATCGCGACGCGGAGGGGGCCGCCGGCGGAGCTCACGCCGACCGAGTCGAGCGACGGGTACGCCCTGACCTGGAAGTCGTCCCGCTGCATGGTGTCCCTTCGCGGCGCCCGAGAATCTGCCGAGAGAACCTTCGCACTAGTGCACCCGTCCTGGCCACCGGCCCCCTGCCCGGGTGCGAGGATGGCGCCCATGAGTGAGACGCGGTGGCGTCGGTCGCCCGACGCCACGTCCGTCGACTCGGGCGACCAGGTGGTGGTGCTCGACCTGTCGTCCTCGGACCCGCGGCCGCAGGTGCTGGAGGGGGTGGCCGCGGTGATCTGGCGGCTGCTCGAGGAGCCGCGCAGCGAGGAGTCGGTGGTGTCGGCGCTGCTGGACACCTACGCCGACGCGGAGGCCGAGCAGGTACGCCAGGACGTACCTGCCTTCCTCGCGCAGCTGGCGGACGCCGGGCTGGCGACGACCGAGTGACCCGGGTGGGCTTCGCCTCGTCGTACCATTCGGCTCCGCTGTCCGCGGCGGTGGCATACGCTTGGCCGTCATCTCGACTTACCCGGGGGGAGTGAGTTCCGTGCCGTTGGACTCTGAGGAGCGTCCGTGGGGCTCGTGGCACGTCATCGACGTCAACCACGGCTACAAGATCAAGCGGATCCACGTGCGTCCGGGCTGTCGCCTGTCCCTGCAGACCCACGACCACCGCTCGGAGCACTGGGTCGTGGTCTACGGCATCGCGACGTGCACGATCGACGGTGAGGTCATCACGGCCGGTCCTGGGCACTCGGTGGACGTGCCGCAGGGTGCCAAGCACCGCCTGGCGAACGAGGGGCTCGAGGAGCTCATCATCGTCGAGGTGCAGCGCGGGGCCTACACCGGCGAGGACGACATCGTCCGCCACGAGGACGACTACGGGCGGCACGAGGTCGAGTCCTGACGGGTCCGGGTCCCGGCTCCTGCTCGCTCTGAGCCACCGGGGCTGCGGCGTGACGTCGTCGATCACGACCCTGCCGTGCCGCGACCGAACGCATGAGAGCGTCTCCGGCTGGGCACGTGGTCACCGGACGACCACGCCGACCCCGGGAGGAACCCATGGCCGAGATGGACCAGCACGTCGCACGGCGCGAGGCGCTGGAGCGCGTGGTCGAACGTGTCACCGCGTGGCAGGAGACCGCGACCGAGGGCACGGTGCGCGAGGAGCTCGACCGTGGCCTCGCCGAAGCAGCGGTCACGCTCACGACGGAGCAGCGCGAGGACGTCGCTGAACGGATCTCGGAAGGTCGCGCGATCGACCTGGACCTGCTGTCCGCGGACGCCGAGGGGCGGCGGACCCGCCTGATCGCGAGTGCCGGGTTCTCGCCCGACAGCCCGCCTCACCTGTCGCCGTAGCGCAGCGCCTCGTCGAGCAGGGTACGGAGCACCTCGACGGTGACCGGGCCGTCCGGGCTGGGCAGGGGGCTGCGCCGGACGCCGTACGGCAGCACGTAGGCGGGGGTGTCCCGCTGGAAGCGCCAGCCCTCCGACAGCGGCCCGACGTCGTAGGCGTCGTAGCCCAGGGAGTCGAGCAGGTCGGTGACCGTCCGCTTGGCCGCCGCGTCGTCACCCGCGATCGGGAGCGTCTGGCGCGCGGGGTCGCCGGACGGGCGGGCCTGGGTGGCCAGGTGCTCGAAGTAGATGTTGTTGAAGGCCTTCACGACCGACGACCGGGGCAGGTGTGTCTGGAGCAACTCGCTGGTGGTGGTCGTCTCGTCGTCGAGCTCCTGGATGTGCCCGTCGCGTTCGGGGTAGTAGTTGTCGGTGTCGACGACCACCTTCTCCTCCAGCGGCTCGATGGGGACGTCGCGGTAGGCGTGGAGCGGCAGGGTCACCACGACGATGTCGCCCGCCTTCGCCGCCTCCGCGGGCGTCGCGGCCCGCGCGTGAGGCCCCAGGTTCGCGACCAGGTCCGCAAGGGTCTCGGGCCCGCGACGGTTGCTGAGAACCACGTCGTGCCCCGCGTCGATCGCCAGCCGGGCGATCGTGCTGCCGATCCTGCCGCTGCCGATGAGTCCGAGCGTGGTCATGAGGGGGAAACCAATGGGGGTGAGTCGGCATTCCGGGTGAATGGGAGACGGTCTTGCCTCAACCTCCTCGACCACCGGGAATGCAGAAGCCCCGTGCGAGCCAACGCACGGGGCTCCTGGAGGAGATGAGTCCTCAGCTGCCGGAGTTGATCATCCCTGCGCCGACGGTGACGCCCGTCTGCTCGTCGATCAGGATGAAGGAGCCGGTGGACCGGTTCTTCGAGTACGGGTCGCACAGCAGCGGCACGGTGGTGCGCAGCTGGACGCGGCCGATCTCGTTGAGGCCGAGCTCCTTGGTGTCCTGGTCGCGGTGCAGGGTGTTGACGTCGAGGCGGTACTGGATGTCCTTGACCATCGTCCGGCCCATCCGCGTGGTGTGCTTGATGGCCAGCTTCTGCCGCGGTTGAAGCGGCTTGTTGGTCATCCAGCACACCATCGCGTCGATGTCCTGAGCCGGCGTCGGGGCGTTCTTGACCCGGGCGATCATGTCGCCGCGGGAGACGTCGACGTCGTCGGCGAGCCGGACGGTCACGCTCATCGGCGGGAAGGCCTCGTCGAGCTCCTGGTCGAACAGGTCGATGCCCTCGATCGTGGAGGTCATGCCGCTCGGGAGCACGACGACCTCGTCTCCGGGCTTGAGGACGCCCCCGGCGACCTGCCCGGCGTACCCGCGGTAGTCGTGGTACTCGTCGGACTTGGGCCGCACCACGAACTGCACCGGGAACCGGGTGTCGACCAGGTCGCGGTCGGAGGCGACGTGGACGTGCTCGAGGTGGTGGAGCAGCGTCGGCCCGGAGTACCAGGACATCTGCTCGCTGCGCTCGACCACGTTGTCGCCCTTGAGCGCCGAGATCGGGATGACCTCGAGGTCGGGGATGTTGAGCTTGGTCGCGAACTGCTTGAACTCCTGGTGAATCCGCTCGTAGGTCTCCTGTGAGTAGTCGACCAGGTCCATCTTGTTGATCGCCAGCACCAGGTGGGGCACCCGCAGCAGCGAGAGCAGGACGGCGTGCCGTCGGCTCTGCTCGGTGAGGCCCTGCCGGGCGTCGACCAGCACCAGGCCGAGGTCGGCGGTCGAGGCGCCGGTGACCATGTTGCGGGTGTACTGGATGTGGCCCGGGGTGTCGGCGATGATGAACTTGCGGTTGGGCGTCGCGAAGTAGCGGTAGGCCACGTCGATGGTGATGCCCTGCTCGCGCTCGGAGCGTAGGCCGTCGGTCAGCAGCGCCAGGTCGGTGTAGTCGTAGCCCTTGGCCTGCGAGGACGACTCGACCGCCTCGAGCTGGTCCTCGAAGATCGCCTTGGAGTCCAGCAGCAGCCGGCCGATCAGGGTCGACTTGCCGTCGTCGACCGAGCCGGCCGTGGCGAACCGCAGCAGGTCCATGTCGTCGCTGACGACGGCGGTCTCGGTCGCGCTCGCCGTGGTCTGGGTGGTGTCGGTGGCCATCAGAAGTAGCCCTCCTTCTTCCGGTCCTCCATCGCGGCCTCGGAGAACTTGTCGTCCCCGCGGGTGGCGCCGCGCTCGGTGACGCGGGCGATCGCGATCTCGTCGATGATCTTGGGGATGGTGTCGGCGTCGGACTCCACAGCGCCGGTGAGCGTCAGGTCGCCGACGGTGCGGAAGCGCACGGTCTTCTCGACGACCTCCTCGCCCTCCTTGCACGGGTTGTACTCCGACTCCGACATCCACATGCCGCCTCGGTTGAAGACCCGGCGCTGGTGGGCGTAGTAGATCGACGGGATGTCGATCTCCTCGCGGCCGATGTAGTGCCAGATGTCGAGCTCGGTCCAGTTGGACAGCGGGAAGATCCGCATGTGCTCGCCCTCGTGGAGCCGGCCGTTGTAGAGGCTCCACAGCTCGGGACGCTGCATCTTCGGGTCCCACTGGCCGAACTCGTCGCGGTGGGAGTAGACGCGCTCCTTGGCGCGGGCCTTCTCCTCGTCGCGCCGACCGCCACCGAAGGCGGCGGTGAACTTGTTCTCCTCGATGGCGTTGAGCAGGGTGCCGATCTGGAGCCGGTTGCGGGTGGTCTTGCCGTCCTCGTGGACGATGCCGTTCTTGATGGCCTCCTCCACGCTCGCGACGATCATCCGGGTACCGAGCCGCTCGACCCACCGGTCGCGGCACTCGAGCACCTCGGGGAAGTCGTAGCCGGTGTCGACCTGGAGCAGCGGGAAGGGCACCTTCGCGGGGAAGAACGCCTTCTCGGCCAGCCGGAGCATGCAGATGGAGTCCTTGCCGCCCGAGAACATCAGGACGGGCTTCTCGAACTCGGCGGCGACCTCACGGAAGATGTGGATCGACTCGGCCTCAAGCTGCTCCAGCTGGCTCAGCTGGTAGTCGGCATGGGTCGGGGGTGCACTCATTGGATCGTGGGACCTCTCCTCGGGACAGCCCGAACATGCTAGCCGCGACGACCCGGCTGGGCTCAAATCCGGGAGGGCTGGTGGGACAAAAGTCTATCTGGTCGATGGTTTTAGTCAGACAGGCGGGCCGGGCGGGGGGACCGGAGGGGCGGTGGTCGAGGAGGGCCGGGTGGTGGTCGAGGAGGGCCGTCGGGGTGGTGCAAGCGGGCGGACGCAGGGTCGGTGGTTGAGGAGGGCCGTCAAGGCCCGTCTCGAAACCACCGGGAGCAGATGTCCGGCCTGTGGTGGTTTCGAGACGGTCGCTGCGCGACCTCCTCAACCACCGGTGGGTGCGTTGCGTACGCCGGGGGCGACGAGACGGTCGCTGCGCGACCTCCCAACCACCGGTGGGTGCGTTGCGTACGCCGGGGGCGACGAGACGGTCGCTGCGCGACCTCCCCAACCACCGGTGGGTGCGTTGTGTACGCCGGGGGCGACGAGACGGTCGCTGCGCGACCTCCTCGACCACCGGTGGAGCGGGGTCAGTTCTGCCGTTTCATGCCGACGATGCCGGGGCGGTAGTCCGGGTCCTCGAGCTCGGCGACGGTCGGATGGCCGAACATGGGGAGTCCCTGGGTACGCCGGATGACGCCCCACACCAGCGGCACCAGCACCACCATCACCAGGCCGACCACGGCGATCAGGACGGGCGACGTCTCGTCCTCGCCGGCTCCGAGCGGTGCCCACCCGGCCTTGTCGAGCAGGGCGACGCCGGACATCGTCAGCACCACGACGATGCCGCGCCGGATGATCGACTGCGGGACGCGAGGGGCCAGCCGGGCGCCGAGGATGGTGCCCGGCACCGAGCCGATGAGCAGCGGGATCAGCACCCCCCAGTCGAGGCCGTGCAGCGCGATGTTGGAGATGGCGGCGGCGAGCACCAGCGGCACGGCCTGCACCAGGTCGGTGCCGACGAGCCTGGCCGCCGACAGGCCGGGGTAGAGCATCAGCAGCGCGATCATGATGACCGAGCCCGAGCCGACGCTGGTGATGCCGACGAGGAGTCCGCCGAGCGCGCCCACCAGCAGGGTGGGGATCGGCCGGACCTTGGGGTCGCTGCTGGCCCCGGAGTACCGACCGGACCGGGTCCGGCGCAGGTTGATCCAGAGCCGCAGCGCATACGTCAGGGCCGCGAACAGCAGCGCGAAGCCGATGCAGAGCTTGAGGACCCGGTCGAGCTCCTCGGCGTCCGAGGTGACCCAGCTCACCAGGTACGGACCGAGCAGCGCCGTCGGGACCGAGCCGATGATCAGCCACTTGGCGAGCGACAGGTTCGGCGTACCTTCCCGGTGGTGGACCACTGCCCCGCCGGTCTTGTAGACGGCGGCGGCCGTCAGGTCGGCGGTCACGACGGTGGCGGCGTCGCCGACGCCGAGGAAGATCAGGGCCGGCGTCATCAGCGCGCCGCCGCCCATGCCGGTCAGGCCCACCACGATGCCGACGACGAAGCCGGCAACGAGGATCGCCACGAAGGTGCCGGTGACGACTTCGATCATGGGCTGATCCTCCCCGATCCGGTGAGCGCAGGAACAGTGACCCGCAGCAGAGATTCGACCTGCCGCGCGCACGTCGCGGCTGCTTCCTTGCCCCGACGGTAGGGGTCCGGGACGTCGAGCGCAGCATCGGCGGGCGGCCGTCGGGCCCCGACGGCGCGGACCAGGTCGGATCCCGTGGCGCCGTCGGCGTCGTGCACGGCGGTCGCGAACTGGCCGAGCGTGAAGACCTTGTGAGCCGCCGCCGGCTGCTGCTCGAGGACGAGCCGGCGGTGCGCCGTCTCGGCCGTCAGCACCACGTCGGCGTCGCTGACCAGGTCTGCGACGAGGGGCCTGCTCCGGAACCGCTCCACCCGGTCCGCGGGTACGCCGCGGGCGAGGAGCGGCCCGGTCATCTCGGCGTTCATCGGGCGGCCGTCGAGACCGTGGGTGCCCGCGCTGGAGGTCTGGAGCCCGTCGTCGCCGAGGTGCTCGGCCAGCATCTCCATGAAGGGGGAGCGGCAGATGTTGGCCGTGCAGACGAACAGCACCCGCAGCGGACCGTTCATGGTCGTGCGTCGGTCAGGTCGAGGTGGCCGGACTCGCGCAGGGCGACGAGGACGTCGTCGAGGGCGTCCTCGATGGTGCGGCCGGTGGTGTCCACCCGGACCGCGGCGTCGTCCGGCTCCTCGTAGGGGGAGGAGATGCCGGTGAAGTCGGGGATCTCGCCCCGCCGGGCGCGGGCGTACAGGCCCTTCCGGTCGCGGCGCTCGCACTCCTCCAGCGGCGTGGCGACGTGGACCAGGAAGAAGGCGCCTCCCGCGGCCTCCACCATCTCCCGGACCTGGGCCCGGGTCTCGGCGAAGGGCGCGATCGGGCTGCAGACGGCGAGGCCGCCGTGGCGGGAGATCTCGGCGGCGACCCAGCCGATCCGGCGGATGTTGGTCTCGCGGTCCTCGCGGGAGAACGTCAGGCCGGCGGACAGGTGGCGGCGGACGACGTCGCCGTCGAGGGTGGTGACGGTGCGCTCGCCCCGCTCGAGCACCAGGTCCATCAGTGCCCGGGCCAGCGTGGACTTGCCGCTGCCGGAGAGCCCGGTGAAGAACAGCACCAGGCCCTGGTCCTCCGGCGCCGGCTGGTCCGCCGCGACCACGGCGGCCACGTCGTCGGGCCAGGGGTCGTCGTCGCCCGGCTCGGTGAGCGCGTGCACCGGGTCGTCGCCGGCGTACGTCGCGACGACCTGGACGCCGAGCTGGTGGTCGGTCTCGGGGTCGCCGTGGGAGGCGAGAGGGACGGCCACCACGTCCGCGCCGAGGCGGGTGGCCGCGAGCAGCGTCGCGCGCAGCGTGGCGACGGGGGAGAGCGCCGGAGTGCCGGTCCCGACCAGGGCGAGCAGCGCCACCGGCCCGTCGACGGTCTCCAGCTCGGCGAGCTGGCCCTCGGTCAGGGCGTCGGTGACCGGGACGAAGGTGGCGCCCGCGTGGCGCTGCCGGACCTCGGCCGGGGCGACGTAGAGCCGCCGGAACGGTCCGTGCTGGTGGTGGGTGAGGGCGGTGACCTCGCCGGTGGCGGTGTCGACGCGGGCGAGCGGGAGGCCCTCGGGGTCGACCAGCTCCACCAGGGTGGCGTCGGACGTCCCGTCCGGCAGCGTCAGCGTGACCGGGCTCCCGGGCTCGCTGAACCGGGTGATCGGGAGGAGTGCGCCGGTGGTGAGGAGCTCGAGGTCATCGAGCTCGCGAGCGGTGGGACAGAACTGCGGGACAGGCTGGTCGGGCACGGGTGCATCCTGCCACCGGGCGGCTCCGAGGACGCTCGTTAGGGTGCTTCCGTGTCCGTCCCCGCCACCCTCGCCGTGCCCGTGACCGTCGCCGAGATCGTCCGCTCGGGCTTCGTGGAGGGTCACCACTACGGGTCGATCGTGGTGGTCGACTCCGCGGGGGGCGTCGACTGGTCGGTGGGCGCGGTGGACGTGCCGGTCCTGCCGCGGTCGTGCAACAAGCCGGTCCAGGCCCTGGGCATGCTCCGCGCCGGGCTCGACCTGCCTCCCCAGCTGCTCGCGCTGGCGTGCGCGTCCCACTCCGGGGAGGACTTCCACGTCGCCGGCGTGCGGGAGGTCCTCGCCGGTGCCGGTCTCGACGAGTCGGCGCTGCAGACCCCGCCCGACTACCCGCTCGACGAGACCGCGCGCGACGCGGTGATCCGGGACGGAGGGTCCCGGGAGCCGGTGCTGATGAACTGCTCCGGCAAGCACGCCGCGATGCTCGCCACCTGTGTCGCCAACGGCTGGGACGTCGCCACCTATCGCCAGCCCGACCATCCGCTGCAGGTCGCCATCGCCGACACCTTCGCGGACATGACGGGCGAGCCGGTCACCACGGTCGCCGTCGACGGCTGCGGGGCGCCGCTGCTGTCGGCGTCGCTCACCGGGCTGGCCCGGGCGTTCCGGCGGCTGGCGCTCGGGCTCGACGGCGACGACCGCCCCGACCCGCTCGCGGTCCGGGTCGCCGACGCGATCCGGCAGCACCCGGCGTACGTCTCGGGGAGTGGACGCGACGAGCGGGAGCTGCTCACCGCGATCCCCGGGGCGATCGGCAAGGCCGGCGCCGAGTCCTGCTACGCCGTCGCGCTCCCCGACGGGCGTGCCGTCGCGCTCAAGTGCGACGACGGGGCGGCCCGGGTGCGTCCGGTGCTGATGGCCGCCGCGCTGGAGCGCACGGGCGTCCTCGACGAGAGCGGTGTGGACGCCGAGGCGGTACGCCGTACCGGCCACGTGGCGCTGCTCGGTGGCGGCCAGCCGGTCGGTGAGCTGCGCGCGTGCTTCTGACGTGCGCGCTGCCGGTTTCCCCGGCCGGCCGGGGAAACCGGAGGTTCGTGACCGAAGGACCGGTCACCAACCTCCAGACTCGCGCACGAACCTGTGTGCGCGCCGGAGTGTGAACAGACTCACGCTAGCTGTGTTTGCATTTTGCTAGCAGTGGCTAGCACGATGGAGGCATGGCCAAGGGAAAGGTCGGGAAGACCGTCGGGTCTCTCGGGGACTACCTCCGGGAGCAGCGGCTGGCGTCGCGGCTCTCGCTGCGGCAGCTGGCCGAGCAGGCAGGCGTGTCCAATCCCTACCTGAGCCAGATCGAGCGCGGTCTGCGCAAGCCCTCCGCGGAGGTGCTCCAGCAGATCGCCAAGGCGCTGCGGATCAGCGCCGAGCAGCTCTACGTCCGTGCGGGCATCGTCAGCCCGGAAACCGTCCCGGGTGCGCCTGTGCGATCCGTGGAGCTGGCGATCCTGAACGACCCCCACCTCAACGAGCGCCAGAAGCAGTCGCTGCTCGACGTCTACGCGTCCTTCCTGGCGCTGAACACCCCAACCGAGAAGGAGTGACCTGGCTGATGGCCACGTTCAACCTCAAGACCGACCTCAAGGGCGCCACCAAGCCGCTGTACGCCGGCGTCGGCGCCACCGACCTCGCCGTCGAGCGGGTTCGCACCCTCGTCGCCGAGGCGCAGAAGCGCGGCCAGAAGCGCTTCGCCGATGCCCAGAAGACCGTCACCGGCCTCGACCTCGAGCCGAAGGCGCTGCGCGACCAGGCCGTCACCCGCGTCGACGCGCTGGCCAAGGACGCCAAGGCGCGTCGTACCGCCATCGAGAAGCGGTTCAGCGAGCTGCAGGCCGACGCGCTGGCGTTCCCGGCCCGCGTGCAGGCCCTGGTCGACGACAACTACGACGAGCTCGCCTCCCGCGGCGAGGGCCTGGTGACCCGGATCCGTCGCCAGGAGTCGACCCAGGCGACCGGTGCGTCGGCGAAGACCACCGCCGCGAAGGCCAAGACGACCAAGACGCAGGCCACCAAGGCCACGAAGTCGACGGGCACCACCGCGAAGAAGACGGCCACCAAGAAGAGCGCGCCCGCCAAGAGCAGCGCCAAGGCGACCGCCACCGCGGCCAAGCAGACCACGTCGGACGCGGCGAAGGCCGCCGGCGACGCCGCCGAGAAGGTCGGCGACTGACCTGACGACGGACGGACCCCCGGGAGCAGGAGCTCCCGGGGGTCCGTGCTTCTCGGACCAGGGGCGGTCACGCGCCGCGGTACGCTGGCGGGGTGCCGAACGTGTTCCAGATCGAGGGCGGGCTGCTCCTCGTGGTCAGCCTGGCCCTGCTGGCGCTGAAGATCTTCGCGCTGGTGACCGCGCTGATGTTCAGCCCCGACCACTACCGCGCGGCCGACAAGCTGACCAAGCCGGCCTGGGTCGCCATCCTCGGCATCGGCGTCGCCGCCCAGATCCTGATGCCCGACGTCCGCAGCCTGATCAACCTCGCGTTCACCATCGCGGTGTTCGTCTACCTCGCCGACGTGCGCCCCGCGCTCAGCGGACTCCGCCAGCGCCGCTGACGCCTCCCGCCGAGGGCTACTGCCCCTGGGCGGCGTACGCCGCCTCGGTGGCCTCCTTGTGGGGCCGCCACCACGCCTCGTGGTCGCGGTACCACTCGATGGTCCGCGAGAGCCCGTCGTCGAAGTCGCGGAACCGGGGCTCCCAGCCCAGCTCCGCGCGCAGCTTGCCCGACTCGATGGCGTAGCGCAGGTCGTGGCCGGCGCGGTCGGTGACGTGGTCGAAGTCATCCTCGTCGTGGCCCATCAGCCGGAGGATCGTCCGCACCACCTCGAGGTTGCTGCGCTCGCCGTCGGCGCCGATCAGGTAGGTCTCGCCGACCCGGCCGCGCTCCAGGATCGCCAGCACGGCGGCGCTGTGGTCGTCGACGTGGATCCAGTCGCGGACGTTGGCGCCGGTGCCGTAGAGCTTGACCCGACCGCCCATCAGCAGGTTGGTGACCTGGCGGGGGATGAACTTCTCGACGTGCTGCCACGGGCCGTAGTTGTTCGAGCAGTTGGAGATCGTCGCCTGCACCCCGAAGCTGCGCACCCACGCCCGCACCAGGTGGTCCGAGCCCGCCTTGGACGCGGAGTACGGGCTGCTCGGTCGGTACGGCGTGTCCTCGGTGAACCGCTTCGGGTCGTCGAGCTCGAGGTCCCCGTACACCTCGTCGGTCGACACGTGGTGGAACCGGACGCCGGCCCGCCGGACCGCCTCGAGCAGGGTGAAGGTGCCGACCAGGTTGGTCTGGACGAAGGGGGAGGGGTCGGTCAGGGAGTTGTCGTTGTGCGACTCGGCGGCGAAGTGGACGACCGCGTCCGCCTCGCCGACGAGCCGGTCGACCAGGTCGGCGTCGACGACGTCACCGACCACCAGCGCGCACCGCTGGTCCGGCAGCTCGGCCAGGGCCTCCTCGCTGGCGGCGTAGGTCAGCTTGTCGAGCACCGTCACCACCGCGTCGGTGTGGTCGAGGAGGTGGTGGACGAAGTTGGCGCCGATGAAGCCGGCGCCGCCGGTCACGAGGATGCGTCGCACGCCCGGCAGTCTAGGGTCCGGTTTCGACGGGCCGTCGCGAGCTCGGTCGCGGGCTTGCTCGACCCGCCTCCCCACGCCGGGCACGCCTCCGGCGAGCCCGGCCAGGGTCTGGTTTCGACGCGCCGACGCGACCTCGCGAGCTCGGTCGCGGGCTTGCTCGACCCGCCTCCCCACGCCGGGCACGCCTCCGGCGAGCCCGGCCAGGGTCTGGTTTCGACGCGCCGACGCGACCTCGCGAGCTCGGTCGCGGGCTTGCTCGACCCGCCTCCCCACGCCGGGCACGCCTCCGGCGAGCCCGGCCAGGGTCTGGTTTCGACGCGCCGACGCGACCTCGCGAGCTCGGTCGCGGGCTTGCTCAACCCGCCTCCCCACGCCGGGCACGCCTCCGGCGAGCCCGGCTAGGGTCGGCGCATGCGCGGCATCATCCTGGCGGGCGGCACCGGAACCCGGCTGCACCCGATCACCCGGGCGGTCAGCAAGCAGCTGGTCCCGGTCTACGACAAGCCGATGGTCTACTACCCGCTCTCGACCCTGATGCTGGCCGGCATCCGCGACATCCTCGTGATCACCACGCCCCACGAGTCCGAGCAGTTCCAGAGGCTGCTGGGCGACGGCTCCGCCCTGGGGCTCTCGATCATCTACGCCGTCCAGCCCAGCCCCGACGGCCTGGCGCAGGCGTTCCTCATCGGCGCCGACCACATCGCGGGCGAGCGGGTCGCCCTGGTGCTGGGGGACAACATCTTCTACGGCGCCGGCCTCGGCAAGCACCTGCGCCGCTTCCACCACATCGACGGCGCGGCGGTCTTCGGCTATCGGGTGTCGGACCCGTCGGCGTACGGCGTCGTCGAGTTCGACGACGACATGCGGGCGATCTCCCTGGAGGAGAAGCCCGAGCAGCCCCGCTCCCAGTACGCCGTCCCGGGTCTGTACTTCTACGGAACCGACGTGGTCGAGCGCGCCCGGACCCTCGCGCCGTCGGCGCGCGGCGAGCTCGAGATCACCGACCTCAACCGGCTCTACCTCGCCGAGGGACGGCTGTTGGTCGAGGTGCTGCCGCGCGGCGCGGCCTGGCTCGACACCGGGACCTTCGACGACCTCAACGACGCGAGCGACTTCGTCCGGACCGTCGAGTCCCGTCAGGGGATGAAGATCGCCTGCCCGGAGGAGGTGGCCTGGCGGATGGGGTTCATCGACGACGACCAGCTCCGCGAGACCGCGGGCGAGCTGACCAAGAGCGGGTACGGCGACTACCTGCTCGACCTGCTCGAGCATCCGCGGTAGCCCGACCCGTCAGGTCCCGCATCGTGCGCCTGCCCCGGACTCGAACCGGGGTGTGTGCCGCTCAGGCTGCCGTGCTTCAGCGTCCGGTGCGCACCACGACGGTCTCGGCGCGCTCCTGCTCCTCGCCGTTCTGCGCGACCAGGAGCTCCACGACGTGCTTGCCGGTGTGCTTGGCGAACTTCTCCACGAAGCGGGAGTTGGCGTCGAAGCCGTGTCGCGCCGCGAACGCGCGCTTGCCGTCCACCTTGACGAGCCACCGGACCTTGCCAGCCAGCACCTCGTTGTCGCCGCGGGCCTCGGTCCCGAACCGCAGGATGGCCTTGCGGTTGACCTTGTTCTTGGCGCTGTAGGTGGTCGGGCTGACCGACAGGGCCTCGGCCTTGCCGGTGAAGGTGTAGGTGGTGTCGTCCGCGGTGAGGCTGCGGATCAGGCCCTGTCCCTTGATGCCGGAGCCGAGGGAGAAGCCGTAGGCGTAGACCTCGGCGTCGGGCAGGGTGGCCTGCCACTCCTCGAGCGTGCCGTGGCAGTCCGAGCCGAACCCGCCGCCGGTCTGCGGGCAGGTGAAGCCGCGCTGGGCGGCGCGCGCCTGGCCACCGGTGTACCAGTAGTCGTCGCCGTACACCGGCTCGCCGACCAGGATGTTGTAGGTGTTGTCGTTCGCGCGGTCGGCGTCCAGGTCGAACACGATCTGGCTGCCCGGCTGCGGCTCGGTGCCGGTCCAGTCCAGCGACACCGCGTCGGGCAGCTCCGTGCTGGTCGGCGCCCAGTACTCCGCCGCCTTGGCGTCCGACGAGGTGTCGGTGGTGACGACCCGCAGGCCGTCCTCGAGGAACTCGACGGACCCGTTGGCGCGCGTGCCCGAGAGGACCTCGATCAGGTCTCCCTCCCGGACGGTCACCGTGTCGGCCGCAGCTGCCGGAGCAATCGGGGCCAGCAGGGCGACCGCGATCGCCGTCCCGAGGTAGGTCTTCTTCATTCTTCCTCCTGTTGGGGGTGGCCTCGATCCCCCACGGACCGAGACTCGTGCCTGCCCCGGACTCGAACCGGGGTGTGGACCGCTCAGGCGGGGACCTGGACGGGCGGGAGCGCCGTCCGTGGTGGCGGTGGCGTGGCGGCACGCAGCAGGTGGCGGTCGGGCGTCCGCGCCACGACGGCAGGTGCCGAGATCGAGATCGTCATTTCCCCACGCAACGGTCGTGGGCCGACCGTCCCCATGACCGACCCCGGAGGCTCTACCTGATCGCACCGAGCACCGGTCGTCAGACGAACCGCCGCACTGTTACCGCCTTGTGGGTCGGCTGTTGAAATGTGCGCGACGCACGCCGGCCAGCACCGGACGACGTGCCGGACGACGGCCGCCGATACGCTGCGCGCCATGAAGGTCCTCGTCACCGGCGGCGCCGGCTACATCGGTTCCCACGCGACCCTGGCCCTCCTGCAGCGCGGCGACGAGGTGCACGTCATCGACAACCTGTGCAACGCCTCCGCGGAGTCGCTGACCCGCGTCGAGCGTCTCGGCGACGGCACCGTGCCCTTCCACGAGATCGACCTCCGCGACCGCGAGGGCGTCGAGAAGGTGATGGCCCACGGCTTCGATGCGGTGATCCACTTCGCGGGCCTCAAGGCCGTCGGCGAGAGCGTCGAGATCCCGATGGACTACTACGGCAACAACATCGAGGGCACGCTCACCCTGCTCCGGGCGATGCGCGCGACGGGATGCCGCACGATCGTGTTCTCGTCGTCCGCGACGGTCTACGGCGACCGCGCCCCGGTCCCGTACGTCGAGGACTTCGAGCCGCTCGACGCCACCAACCCCTACGGCCGCACCAAGGTGATGCTGGAGCGGATCCTGGTCGACCTCGCCGCAGCCGAGACGGACTGGCGGGTCGGCATCC
>NZ_JBNYXG010000002.1:522169-615510 GCF_050880345.1 Nocardioides sp. GXQ0305 | reverse complement strand
GCGGCTCACCGTGTTCGGCGACGACTACGACACCCCCGACGGGACCTGCCTGCGCGACTACATCCACGTGACCGACCTGGTCGACGGGCACACCGCCGCCCTCGACTGGCTGGCCGCCCACGACCCCGGGTCGCGGGCCTGGAACCTCGGCACCGGCCAGGGGACGTCGGTGCTCGAGGTGATCCGCGCGTTCGAGCGGGCGTCCGGTCGTGAGGTCCCGTACGTGATCGGGCCCCGCCGCGCCGGCGACCTGCCCGCGACGTACGCCGACCCGACCCGCGCGCGCGACGAGCTCGGCTGGGTCGCCCAGCGGGACATCGACGACATGTGCACCGACCTGTGGCGCTGGCAGTCGCAGAACCCACGGGGTTTCGGCGGCTGAGCGAACGCTTGTGCGACCACTAGGCTCCGCCACCATGAGCGACTTCCCCAGCGACCGGACCGTGGCCGTCCTGGGCGGGACCGGGCCGCAGGGACGTGGCCTGGCCCGACGGTTCGCGGCGGCCGGGATCCCGGTCGTGATCGGCTCCCGCGACGCCGGCCGGGCGCAGGGTGTCGCCGCCGACCTCGCCGACGCCACGGGCGGCTCCGTCTCGGGGGCCGACAACGCCTCGGCCGCCGATGAGGGTGACGTGGTCGTCGTCGCCGTCCCGTGGGACGGCCACCGGGAGCTGCTGACCGGGCTCGCCCCGCGACTGGCCGGCAAGGTCGTCGTCGACTGCGTCAACCCGCTCGGGTTCGACAAGCAGGGCCCTCACGCGCTCGCCGTGGACGAGGGCTCCGCCGCCCAGCAGGCCCGGGAGCTGCTCCCGGAGTCGACCGTCGTCGCGGCGTTCCACCACGTGAGCGCGACGCTCCTCGAGGACCCGGCGGTCGCGGAGGTGAGCACCGACGTCATGGTGCTCGGCGACGACCGCGACGCGACCGACCTGGTGCAGGCCCTGGCCGGCAGCATCCCCGGCGTCCGGGGGATCTACGCCGGGAGGCTGCGCAACGCCCACCAGGTCGAGGCGCTCACGGCCAACCTGATCAGCGTCAACCGCCGCTACCGGGCGCACGCCGGCGTCCGGGTCACCGACCTCCCCGACTGACGGGGCGTGGTGTGAGCGGGGAGCTCCTCGTCCGACCCCGGGAGGCGGCGGACGTGACAGCGCTCGGCGAGCTGCTCGCCGCGCAGCGCGACGCGAGCCGCTACCCGCTCCGCTGGCCGCTCCCGTTCCCGGTCGAGGAGTTCGTCGTCCGTGCCGACGACCTCGCCGGGTGGACGGCGCTCCTCGACGGCCGCCCGGTCGGCCACGTCTCGGCGCAACGAGCGGCTGACGAGGTCGTGCGACCGCTGTGGGAGCAGGGCCACGGGCGCCCGGCCGACCGGCTCGGCGTCCTCGGCACCCTGTTCGTGGACCCCGGCGTGAGGGGCCGCGGGCTCGGAAGGCTGCTGCACGACACCGCCCTCGGCTGGCTGCGCGACCACGACCTCGGGCCCTGCCTGGACGTCGTCCCGATCCACGCCGCCGCGCAGGCGATGTACGCCGCCGCCGGGTGGCGCGAGGTGGGTCGGGTCCGGCCCCGGTGGCTGCCCGACGGCGAGCCCGACGTGGTCGCGATGGTCCTCAGCTGATCTCGAGCACGTCGAGCGCCCGCAGCGTCCGCACGACGTGGGGCACCTCGTGGATCCGCACCAGCTGGGTGCCGCCCAGCGCGGCGAGGACCGTGAAGAACCCCTCCGCCCGCCGGAACTCGTCCTCGAACAGGTCGAAGCTGTGCGGGACCGACACCGCGACCGGGACGCCCAGCGACCGGAGCCGGAACGACTGCGACAGGATCCGCGCCTGGTGGCGGACCCGGTCGAGCGGCTCGGTCAGGTTGCCGTAGTGGAAGCCGACGGCGGGATCGACCACGATCCGCTCGACGCCGAGCTCGCGGGCCCGCTCGATCCGCGGCGCGAAGTGGTCGGCCAGCACCGGCATCGGGTCGCCGTCGACCGGCAGCTCGCCGTCCTCGCGGACGTTGGCGGTCTCGCCGAAGCACATCAGCACCGTGGCGTCGTGGGCCGCGACCAGCCGCAGCATCTCGTCCTCGTCCTCGCGACCGGTCAGGTTGAGCACGCGCGCGCCCGCCCGGAGCACGGAGTCGACGACCTCCGGCTGATAGGTCTCGACCGACAGCACCAGCTCACGGGCCAGCGTGTCCACCACGGGCAGCAGCAGGCCGAGCTGCTCGCCGGGCGACGTGCGGTCCGCCTGCTGGCCGCTCGCCTCGGCGCCGATGTCGACGATCGTCGCCCCCTGGGCCGCCTGCACCCGCGCCATCCGCACCGCCGACTCGGTCGACACCGCGACGCTCTCGCGGTAGGTGGAGTCGCGCGAGAGGTTGACCACCCCCATCACCGTGACGCTGCCGTCGCGCACGACGACCCCGTCGGCGATCGGGACCGGGGTGACCGGCAGGTCGAGGTCGGCACGGTGACGGTCGTGCAGCTCCGCGAGCGCTGCCAGGGAGATCACGCCCGCGAGTCTAGGGCGGCCCCCGTCATCCGACCGGAGCGCCATCGGTTACGGTCGTGGCGACTCCTGGAGGTGGGGCATGCGAGTCCTGATCGGCCCGGACGCGCCGCTGCGCGAGGTGTACGCCGCTCCCGAGGGGCCCTGGTTGCGCGCCAACATGGTCTCGACGGTCGACGGCGCCTCGACGGGCGACAACGGCACCAGCCGCTCGATCAACACCGAGCCCGACCAGGTCGTGTTCGACCTGTTGCGTGACCTCTCCGACGCCATCGTCGTCGGTGCCGGGACGCTGCGCGCGGAGCAGTACCGTCCCAACCCCAAGCCGATCGTGGTGGTCAGCCGCACCGGCGAGGTCCCCAAGGGACTGCTCGGGCCCGGCAGTGGCCGGGTCCTGCTGGCGACCTGCTCAGCCGCCGACGGTCTCGACGCCAGTACCGAGCTGCTGGGACCCGACAACGTGCTGGTCCTCGGCTCCCACCGCGTCGACCTGGCCCGGCTGCGGGCCGAGCTGGTCGACCGCGGGTACCTGCACCTCCTGTCCGAGGGCGGGCCCCACCTGCTGCGCGACCTGCTCGACGAGGGCTGCGTCGACGAGGTCGACACGACGATCGCGCCGCGGCTGGTCGGTGGCCGCCACCCCCGCATCACCGACGGACCGCCGATCGACGTACCGCTGCGGCTGACGACCCTCGTCGAGCGGGACGGCACGCTGCTGGCGAGGTGGACCACCGCCTGAGCGACCGCCGTACTGGTCTGGTCCACACTCGGTCCGCGCGGCTCCCGGACGTACGCTGGGCGCGCCCCCCTTTTCGCTCGAAGGGGGAGTCGTGCGAGTCGACTGGGTGCCCTACTCCGCGGCCGCACTGGTCGTGGGCGCCACCGCGCTGTCGGTGGGCGCGATCCTGGTGCCGCAGGTCGGAGTGCTGTCGTCACCGCTCGCCGCCCTCGAGGTGCGGCCGGCGGGCTGGCTGGCGGTCTCGGGGCTGTACGCCGTCGCGTCGATCGCGCTGATCCTGGGGCTGCCCGCCGTCCTGAGCATCTTCGACGAACGGGGTGCCCGGGCGGCGCTGGTCGCGGCGGGCTTCGTGGTCGTGGGGTGCTTCGGCACTGCGGCGTTCGCCGTGCTGCTCGTCGTCTACCGGGCGCTCGCGCTCGGCGACCTCGTGGACGGCGGGCTGAGGGGCCTGGCGGGCGACACCGGGTTGTCGGTGATCCTCTACGCCTGGGTTCTGGGCTTCGCGGTGGGGGAGCTGGTGCTGGCCTACGCGCTCCTGCAGGAGCGCCAGGTGCCGCGCTGGGTGCCCGGGCTGCTGGTGCTGCACGTCGCGCTCACGCCGCTGGCTCCGGTGCTGCCCGACCTGGCGGTGGCGCTGGTCGCACTGCTGGTCACCATCGCCTTCGCCGCGCTCGGCATCGTCGCCCACCAGCGCACCGCGCTCCCTCGTCCCTGAGGGGCGAGCGGCTCCGAGGCGCGATTCGCTGGGACCGGGTGGCTACCGTCGAGACGTGAGCACCCGCACCACCACGGCCGACCCGACCATGGGCTGGGTGCGCGCGGGTGCGGTCAGCCTCGGGTTCGTCACGCTGCTCTGGCTCGCCGAGATCATCGACACCGTCCAGGGCGGCGACCTCGACCAGTACGGCATCCAGCCGCGCTCCGAGGACGGGTTGTGGGGCATCCTGTTCGCGCCGCTCCTCCACGGCGGCTTCGCCCACCTCGAGGCCAACACCGTCCCGCTGCTGATCCTGGGCTTCCTGGTCGCCACCGTGTCCTTCGGCCGCTGGTTGTCGGTGATGGCCTGGGCGTGGCTGGTCAGCGGCATCGGCGTCTGGCTCGTCGCCCCCGCCGGCTCGCTGACCATCGGCGCGTCCGGCCTGGTCTTCGGGCTGCTCACCTACCTGCTGGTGGTCGGCTTCCTCGAGCGCAGCCCGGTACGGATCCTGATCGGCGTCGGGGTGTTCCTGCTGTACGGCGGCGTGCTGCTCGGCGTCCTGCCCGGCACCCCGGGGGTCTCGTGGCAGGGCCACCTGTTCGGCGCCCTCGGCGGCGTGCTCGCCGCCCGCCTGCACGCTCGGCGCCGCCGCGCTGCAGGTTTCCCCGGCTAGCTAGCCGGCGAAACCTGCACGTCCCGGGCGACGGCGCGCTCACCACCCGGACGCGGGAATCGGCGCCGACCAGTGGGTGTTGTGCACCGTCGATGAGTGCCTCCACCGACGCCGTCCGCGGCGGGACCGTCCACGTCGCCGACGACTCCCGGCGGGTGTCGGTGCTCCTCGGGATGCTCTTCGGCCTGGCCGGGATGGGCTCGTCGTCGGTCGCGGTGGCCCTGCCGATCCTCGGCCCGGACCTCGGGGTCGGCCCCGGGATCGCCGCGTGGGCGATCAGCCTCTACGTGCTGATGCTCGCCGTGACCACGGCGGTGTACGGCCGGATCTCCGACCTGGTCGGCGTCCGGGCGCCGCTGCTGGTCGGGCTGGTGCTGATGTCCCTCGGAGCCCTGGTGGCCGCCCTCGCCCCGAGCTTCGGGGTGCTGCTCGGCGCGCGCGTCCTCCAGGGCGCGGGCGCCGCCGCCGTACCGACCCTCGGCGTCGCGATCCTCTCTGCGCGCTACACCGGCTCGGTCCGGGCGCTGGCGTTCGGGCGGTTGGCCGGCGTCGCCGCCGCGGTCAGCTGTCTGGGGCCGCTGGCGGGCGGTGTGGTCGAGGGACTCCTCGGTTGGCGCGCGGTGATGGCGCTCCCGCTCCTCGGCATCCTCGTCGTCCCGTTCCTGTGGCGCGCGCTCACCGCCGGCGGTACCGGCGCGCGGCTCGACATCGTCGGCGCCGTCCTCGTCGCCGTCACCGCCGCCGGGATGGTGCTGCTCGTGCAGTCGCCGTCCGCCGGCACGACCGTGGCCACGGTGGGCGCCGTGCTGATCGTGCTCGGCGTCCCTGCCGTCACCGTGTCGGTACGCCGGCGCCCGCACGGCTTCCTGCCCGTGGAGGTCGTGCGCAACTCGGTCGTCGTGCGCAGCGCGATCGCCGCCGCCGCCGTCCCCGCGTCCTGGTTCGCGCTGCTGATCGCGCTGCCCGCCGTGCTGCTCGCCGACGGCTGGGAGGCGTGGCAGGTCGGCCTGGCGATGGTGCCGAGCGGCGTGGTGGGGCTGCTGGTCCCGCGGGTGGCGGGGCCGCTGCTCGACCGGATCGGTGCTGCCCGGTCCCTCGCGACCGCGGGGGTGGTGTCGACGGTGGCCCTGCTGGTCGCCGCCCTCGGTGCCCACCGGGTCAGTGCCGTCGTCCTGGTCGCGGCGATCGTGCTGGTGACGTTCGCCTTCGGGGTCGGCCAGCCGGCCCTGAGTGCGGCCGTCGGCGACGCGGTCGAACCCGAGGTCCGCGGGGTCGCGCTGGGCATCGGCACCCTGCTGTTCCTCGTCGGGGGCAGTGTCGGCTCCGCGGTGGTGGCCGGCCTCGGCGGACCGCTCGGCATGGACGGCGCCGTCGCCTGCCTGGCCGTGCTGCCGGTGCTCGGCCTCCTCGTCCTGGCTCCCACGCTGCGGCGATCGCCGCGAGGCTGACGACGGGTCCGGTGCGCTGCCACGGGTGACGACGGGTGCGGAGCACAGGCTCTTCCGCCCTCACCCGCGGACACCGGGGCCGGGTCAGCCCCTCGCGAGGAACAGTGCGATCGACTGCTCGAGATCCGAGGCGGGTCGGGCCTGCTCCGGGGGACTGGTGACCCCGGCGAGCAGCAGCCCGTCGAGGAAGGCGAGCAGGTCGGCCGTGCGGGTCTCGGCGGACCCCGAGCGCCCACCCCCGACGTCCCGCAGCAGCGCGAGCATCCGTTCGGTGCCGGCCGCCAGTGCCTCCTGGAGCGCGGGACGTCGGCTCGCCTCGAGCACCAGCTCGTAGCGGGCGAGGGTGCGGACCCGGCCCTCGCCCTGCAGGCCGGACCGGACCACGGCCGTGAGCACCGACGCCGGGTCGTCGTCGGCGACCCCGTCGAGGACGGCGGCGTCGAGCTCCGCCAGCCGGGGCACCGCGCAGGCCAGGAGCTCTGCCCGGGAGCGGAAGTAGTACGACGTGGACCCCGTCGGCAGGCCCGCCGACTCGTCGACCGCGCGGTGGGTCAGGCCGCGGCTGCCGCGCTCGGCCAGCGTGCGGATCACCGCGTCGGCGATCAGGGTCCGTCGGTCCTCGGTGGTCGGCATGGGATCCCCTTCTTGACATGAGTCTCGACAGGCGTAGAGTACCGGCTCGACACCTGTAGAGGAAGGAGGCTCGTCGTGCCGATCGGGTACGCCGTGTTCCTCGGCTCCATCGCCCTGTTCACCACGGCTGCGCTGCTGACCACGCGGCGGGCGGGCCACACCCGCTACGTGTTGTCGGCGGCGATCAACGAGATCCCCCACGTCTTCGCCCTCGCGCTCGTGGTGTCCACGGTGTCCGCGTGGGCGGCCGATGACCTGGGCGGGACCTCCGGCGCGGTGCTCACCGGCTTCGCAGCGGCGGTCGTGGTCGGGACCGGCGTGCTCGCCCACCGGGCCCTGCCCGCCGAGGCGGAGGTGCGTGCCGGTCTCGTCGCCGCGGGGCTCCCGGGTGTCTTCCGACCGGGCTGGCGCCGGCTCCGTGGCTGGTTGGCACCGCTGCCGCTGCGCTCGCCGGCCGTCGTACGCCGGCGCGGACTCGCCTACGGCCCGCACCGTCAGCAGCGCCTGGACGTCTACCGCCGGCGCGACGGACTCACCAACGGCCGGGTCCTGGTCTACCTGCACGGCGGTGGCTACTACTCGGGCGGTCGGCACCGCGAGGGCCGGGCCCTGCTCCACCGGCTGGCGGCCGGGGGATGGACGTGCGTGTCGGCGGACTACCGGCTGCGCCCGCGCGCCGGCTTCGAGGAGCACATCGACGACGCCCGCTCGGCCCTGCGGTGGGCCCACGCGTACGCCGAGGAGGGCGGCGAGCCCGCGGAGGCGGTCGTGATGGCCGGCAGCTCGGCCGGCGCCCACCTCGCGGCCCTGTGCGCCCTGACCCAGCCCGACGACGACCCGCACCTCCGGGTGGACGGCGCGGTGTGCCTCTACGGCTACTACGGGCGCTACTACGGTCGGGGTCCGCTGGAGCACCCCGCGTCCTCACCCGTGGTGCTGGACCCCGCGGGGGCCCCGCCGATGCTGATCGTGCACGGCGACCGCGACTCCTGGACGCCGGTCGAGCAGGCACGCGAGCTCCGCGACCACCTGCGGAGCGGCTCGAGCAGCACCGTCGCGTACGTCGAGCTCACCGGCGCACAGCACGGGTTCGACCTCTTCGCCTCCCCGCGGTTCGTCTCGGTCGTCGACGGGGTGGAGACGTTCCTCGCCGTCGCCGTGCCGGGACCCCTGGCCGCCGCCACCGCGACCGGACGGACCTGATCGTGCGCATCGTGGTCGCCGGCGCAGGCGTCGCCGGCCTCACCCTGGCGGTCCTGCTGAGGCGGCAGGGGCACGAGGTCGTGCTGGTCGAGCAGCGGGAGAGCGCTGCGGACCCGGGCTACGCACTCGCGCTGTGGCCGCACGGGACGCGGGTGCTGCACGCCGTCGGGGTGCACGACCAGGTGGTCGCTGCCAGTCGTCCGATGGGTCGCTACACGGCTCGCGACGGGCGCGGTCGGGTGCTCACGTCGTCGCCGCTGCCGCAGCTGCTGGACGAGTTCGGCCACGTCGGCATCGTGTCCCGGGGCGACCTGCTGCGCGCCCTCGAGTCAGCGGTGGACGTCCCGGTGCGGTACGGCGCCGGCGTCCGCGCGGTCACCCAGACCGCCGGGTCCGTCCGCGTCGCACTGGCCGACGGCGGGGTGGAGGACGCCGACCTGCTCGTCGGGGCTGACGGCATCGGGTCCCGGGTTAGGGGGGCCGTGCTCGGCCCGGTGCCGCAGCGGGACACGGGGTGGGCCTGCCTGGTCTGGTGGTCCGACGGCGACCTGGGCGACCCGGACGAGACGGTCGAGCGCTGGGGGTCGGGCACGTTCATCGGAACCTATCCGTGCCGCGAACGTGTGTGTGTCATCGCCGGCGCACCCCGCGGCGTCCTCGACGGGCCGGACCGTCGCCGGCGGGCGCACCGCGTGCTGGGCGCGCACGGCCTGGACGAGGTGGTCTGGCGCGACGCCCTGGACCGGGGCGAGGACGAGGACGTGCACCTCTGGCCGATGGCCGACGTCCGCGCGCCCGCCTGGGTGCGCGGCCGGACCGTGCTGGTGGGCGATGCGGCCGCGGCGTTCCTGCCTACCGCCGGCATCGGCGCCTCGATGGCGTTGGAGGGAGCCGCGGCCCTGGCCGACGAGCTCTCCCGGACCGACGCGCGCCACCTCCCGTCGGCCCTGCGTCTCTACGAGCGGCGGCGTCGGGCGCGCACCGAGCGCGCGCAGCGGCTGTCCCGACGGCTCGCCCGGTTCATGTTCGTGGGCTCGCGGCAGGCGTCCGCGGTGCGCGACGTCCTGCTGGCGCGGACCAGCATCGACACCTTCGTCCGCCCCCTCGTCCGCGACCTCCAGCAGCCGATCTAGGGACGACGTGAGACTGCTCGTGCTGCTCCTCCTGGTGGGGCCGCTGGTGTCGGGGAGCGCGGCGCAGCCCGGCCCCGACGACCTGGCCGCAGCGATGGCGAGCCACCAGGAGCTTGCCGGGGTCCCCGGGGTGGCCTGGGCGGTGGTGGACGACGACGGTCCGCGTGCGGAGGGCACCCTCGGCGTCGACGGCGACGGGCACGCGGTCACGCCGCACACGCCGTTCCTTCTCGGGTTGCTCAGCAAGGCGTTCACCGCGGCCCTCGTCCTGCGACTGGCCGAGCAGGGGCGGCTGGACCTGGACCAGCCCGTCGTACGCCGGCTGAGCTGGTTCCGGACCGCGCGGTCGGAGCTCAGCGACCGGATCACGGCCCGCCAGCTGCTCGAGCAGACCAGCGGGCTCGACGCCGCCGCCGGCCTCGCCGACGCCGACCGGGCCACGCAGGACCCGGCCGACCTCCGGTCCCAGGTGCGCGCCCTGAGCGGTGTCGACCTCGCCGACGAGCCGGGGGCGTCGTACCGGTACAGCAGCGCCAACTACCTGGTCCTCGGCGCGCTCGTGGAGCAGGTCACCGGGGAGCGGGTGGGCGACCTGATGCGGCGTACCCTCCTCGACCGGGTCGGCATGGCCGACGCCGTCGTCGACCCCGCCTCCGCCCGGCGCCTGCCACCCGGCCACCGGCTGGCGCTGGGTCGCGCCTGGCCCTACGACCCCGGCTACGTGGCCTCGGGCGTCCCCTACGGCTACGTCGGCGCCAGCCTGACCGACCTGGAGCACGCGGCCACCGACCTGCTGTCGACCGACGCGAACGGCGCCTGGCCAGCCGCCGTGCTCGACCGGGTCCGCCGGGCATCCGCACCCGATCCGGCGCGCTCGGCGTACCGGGCGGGGTGGCGGGTCGAGACCCGGGACGGGGTGCGGTACGCCTGGCACTCGGGCGCGACCCCGGGCTCCTTCGCCACCCTCGTCCTGCTGCCCGACCTCGGACTCGCGGTCGTGCTGCTCCAGAACGGCTACTCGCCCGCGCGGGACGCGCAGCTCAACGGCGCGGCCTTCGACCTGGTCCGACTCGCCCTCGGTCAGGACCCACGACCGACCGGACCCGATCCGGTCCTCCTCGCCGCGCCCTGGCTGCTCACCGGCCTCGGCGCCGCCCTGCTCGTCCCCGCGTGCGTGGTCGCGGTGCGGCGGCGACGGCACACGCTCGGCGTACGGCGGCGGGGCCGGGTGGTGCTGATCGCCTGCGACGTGGTGGTGCTGCTCGCCGCCACGGCGGTGGTGCTGCACGCGGGACCGGTCGAGGCGGCGGTCCTGGGACGCTGGGCCCCCGACGTCTTCTGGGCGGCGGTGGTGCTGGTCGCGGCGGCCGCCGCCAGCCTCGTGGCCTGCCTCGTCGGCGTCCGCCGTTCCCGCAGCCTTCGGAAGGGACAGCCGGCCCCCTCCGGAGCGGTGCTCTCGCGGTATGCCGTACACCGGTGAGCGGAGCGTGACCACGTTTTGTGTCGAACAGCGGCTATGACATCATTGATGTCATGTCACGAGGTTCCGCCGTGTACGACGTCCTCCGGCACGTGAGGCCTGTTGTCCTCGAGTCGACCAGGGTCGTCGACAGCCGGGTGCGTGGCCTGGGGTGGACGGTCGGCTCCCGGGCGGTGGCGGAGCTGCTGCGCACTCTCGGCCCGATGACCGTGCCGCAGATGGCGGAGACGCTGTCCCTGGCCCGGCAGAACGTGCAGCGGCACGTCGACGAGCTCGTGCGGCAGCGGCACGCGCGCACGCTCACCAACCCGGCGCACAGACGGTCCGTACTGGTCGACCTGACCCCCGCGGGCGTGACGGCGTTCGACCGCCTGCACGCGCAGGAGGTCGTCGACCTCGCGTCGCTCGCAGCCGAGTGCACGACGGAGGAGCTCGCCACGGCAGCCCGGGTACTGGCAGCGTTCGGGAACGACCTCCGGACGAGGGCCACGTCATGAGCGGAGACGATGTGGACACCCTCGACATCCACGCCCGCACGGGGCGCAACCGCAGGGAGATCGCCGACCTCCTCGACGGGCTGGCGCCCGACCAGTGGGAAGCGCCGACCCTGTGCGAGGGATGGACCGTGCGTCACCTGGCAGCCCATCTCCTGCAACCGATGCTGGTCGGCTTCGGCCGCTTCTTCCTCGCTTCGATCCGCCACCGCGGGGACACCGCGGCCACGGTGGACCACCTGGCCCGACGGCTCGCCGGGCGCGAGCCGGCCGAGATCGTGGACCTGCTGGGCGAGCACTCCGGGGACCACGTCGACCCTCCCCGGGTGGGCCCGATGGGCCCGTTCGCGGAGACCTGCATCCACCTGCGTGACCTCGCCCGCCCCCTGGCACTCCCTGTGGACGCGCGCCGGGAGGACTGGTTGGTCCTCCTCGACCACCTCTGCTCCGGCGAGGCGGCGCCCGGGCTCGTCGACCGGCGTCGCATCGAGGGACTGTCCCTGCGGGCGACGGATGCGGACTGGCAGCACGGGCAGGGACCTGAGGTGGTCGGCACTCTCGAGGCGCTCACCATGGCAGTTACCGGGCGCCGTGTCGTGCTCCCCGAGCTGCGCGGCCCCGGCGTCGAGGCCCTCGCGTCGTGAGGCGGTGACCGTGGCTGTCGAGGAGCCCCTCGTCTCGCTCTCGACCTGGCAGCCGGTGGAGCCGGGCCCGCCCTCCCCCCAGCGGCGTGCCCTCCTGCAGACCATCGCCGAGACGATCGACGAGACGTCGTCCGGTCGGCTTCGGGTGGCGGTCGACGGGCGGACCGGCGCGGGCAAGTCGACGTTCGGCCATGAGCTGGCCGCAGCCCTGCAGGCCTGCGGCCGCGCCACCGCCCGCGCTTCGCTGGACGACTTCAAGCACCCGTGGCGGCACGCAGCCGAGCACGGCTACGACCGGGTGAGCGGTCGTGGCTTCTACGAGAACGCCTACGACCTCGAAGGGGTACGGAGCCTGCTGCTGGGCCCCGGTGGGGCCTCGGGCAGCGGTGTGGTCTCGCTCTGCGCGCACGACCCGTTGACCGGCATCGACCACCGCGAGCAGACCGTCGCGCTCCGGCCCGACCACGTGCTCGTCGTCGACTCGGTCTTCGCCATGCGCCCCGAGCTGGACCACCTCTGGGACCTCCGCATCCGGCTGACGGTCGAGCCGGCCACGGCGCTGGCCCGCGGGCTCGCGCGTGACCTCGGCCGAGAGGGCGAGGCGGAGGCGCGCCGGCTGCACGAGGAGAGGTACGCGCCCGCGGAGGCCGTCTACCTGGCCCAGGTCGACGCTGTCGCCCGCGCGGACCTCGTCATCGACAACACCGATCTCGTCCGGCCGGCGCTCGTGGTGGACCGCACGCGCCGACGTTGAGGTCAGCGTGTCCCCTTGCGGGCCCGGGACGCCAGCTTGGCCCTCTCGTTCGAGTCGAGGACGACCTTGCGGATCCGTACCGTCTCCGGCGTCACCTCGACGCACTCGTCCTCGCGGCAGAACTCCAGGCACTGCTCGAGCGAGAGCCTGCGCGGCGGGACCAGCTTCTCGAAGTTGTCGGCCGTGGAGGAACGGATGTTGGTCTGCTGCTTCTCCTTGGTGATGTTGACGTCCATGTCGTCGGCGCGGGAGTTCTCGCCGACGATCATGCCCTCGTAGACCTCGGTCGAGGGCTCGACGAACATCACGCCCCGCTCCTGCAGGTTCGTCATCGCGTACGACGTCGCCACGCCGGCCCGGTCGGCGACCAGCGACCCGGACGCGCGGGAGCGGATCTCGCCGGCCCACGGCTCGTACGCCTCGAACACGTGGTGGGCGATGCCCGTGCCGCGGGTCTCGGTGAGGAACTCGGTGCGGAAGCCGATCAGGCCGCGCGCCGGCACCAGGAACTCCATCCGCACCCAGCCGGTGCCGTGGTTGGTCATCTGCTCCATCCGGCCCTTGCGGGTGGCGAGCAGCTCGGTGATGGTGCCGAGGTACTCCTCCGGCGCGTCGATCGTGAGCCGCTCGACCGGCTCGTGCAGCTTGCCGTCGACGTCCTTGGTGACCACCTGCGGCTTGCCGACGGTCAGCTCGTAGCCCTCGCGCCGCATCTGCTCGACCAGGATCGCCAGCGCCAGCTCGCCACGGCCCTGCACCTCCCAGGCGTCCGGCCGCTCGGTCGGCAGGACCCGCAGCGACACGTTGCCGACCAGCTCGGAGTCGAGCCGGTCCTTGACCAGTCGCGCGGTGACCTTCGAGCCCTTGACCCGGCCGACCAGCGGCGAGGTGTTGGTGCCGATCGTCATCGAGATCGCGGGCTCGTCGACGTGGATCAGCGGCAGCGGGCGCGGGTCGTCGGCGTCGGCGAGCGTCTCGCCGATCGTGATGTCGGGGATGCCGGCGACGGCCACGATGTCGCCCGGCCCGGCGCTCTCGCCCGGCTTGCGCTCCAGCCCCTCGGTGACCAGCAGCTCGGTGACCCGGACGTTCCGCGCGGTGCCGTCGCGCCGGATCCACGCCACCGTCTGCCCCTTGCGCAGCGTGCCCTGGTGGACCCGCAGCAGCGCCAGCCGGCCGAGGAACGGCGAGGCGTCGAGGTTGGTGACGTGGGCCTGCAGAGGCGCGCCCTCGTCGTACGTCGGGGCGGGGATGGTCTCGAGGATGGTGCGGAACAGCGGCTCGAGGTCGGGGGAGTCCGGCAGCCCGCCGTCGGCGGGGACCTCCAGCGACGCCCGGCCGGCCTTGGCGCTGGCGTAGACGACGGGGAAGTCCAGGGCGTCCTGGCTGTGGGACTCGTCGAGCAGGTCGAGGAACAACTCGTAGGTCTCGTCGACCACCTCGGCGATCCGGGCGTCGGAGCGGTCGACCTTGTTGACGACCAGCACGACCGGCATGTCGGCATTCAGGGCCTTGCGCAGCACGAACCGGGTCTGCGGCAGCGGGCCCTCGCTCGCGTCGACCAGCAGCACGATCCCGTCGACCATCGACAGCCCGCGCTCCACCTCGCCGCCGAAGTCGGCGTGGCCGGGGGTGTCGATGATGTTGATGGTGACGCCTCCGGCGTCACCATCAACGGTGGTTGCGGTACGCGCGGACGGCCCCGCGTACCTCACGGCCGTGTTCTTGGCGAGGATCGTGATGCCCTTCTCGCGCTCCAGGTCGCCGGAGTCCATCACCCGTTCGGCGACGCCCTCGGCCTGGTGCTCGGTGAAGGCGCCGGCCTGGTGGAGCATCGCGTCGACCAGGGTGGTCTTGCCGTGGTCGACGTGGGCGACGATCGCGACGTTGCGGAGGTCGTTCCGGGTGGTCGGGCGGGGAGCGGGGAGCGTCGTGGGCACCGGCGGATTCTACGGAGCCGCGGCCGTGGGCCACGATTCGGCGCCGCCCGAGGGCTGGCGCCCGGCTCCGGGCGCCCGACCCTAGGCTGGACCCATGCCCAGCATCGCCACGAACACCACGGTGTCCCGCGAGGAACTGCTCGACTTCGCCCGCGAGCGGCACCGCTACGCCCTGGTGACGACGCGGCAGGACGGCCGCCCCCAGGTCTCGCCCGTGACCGGCGGCGTCGACCAGGAGGGGCGCCTGGTGATCTCGTCGTACCCGGAGCGCGCGAAGGCGCGCAACCTCAAGCGGAACCCGGCCGCGACGGTGCTGGTGATGAGCGACGAGTTCGACGGACCGTGGGTGCAGGTCGACGGCACCGCCGAGGTGCTCGACATGCCCTCGCAGGAGGCCGAGGACGGGCTGGTCGACTACTTCCGCTGCATCTCCGGCGAGCACGACGACTGGGACGAGTACCGCGAGGCGATGCGCCGGCAGGGCAAGTCCCTGATCCGGGTCACGCCCGAGTCCTGGGGCCCGGTGGCCACCGGCGGCTTCCCGGCCCGGCTCGCATGACCCTGGTCGCCGCCGCCGACGGGTCCGCCCTGGGCAACCCCGGCCCCGCCGGCTGGGCGTGGTACGTCGACGACGACTGCTGGGCCAGCGGTGGCTGGCCGCACGGCACCAACAACATGGGCGAGCTGACCGCCGTCCTCGACCTGCTCCAGCAGAGCGCGGACCTCGACGACGACCTGCTCGTCTACTGCGACTCGACGTACACGATCGACCTGATCACCAAGTGGATGGCGGGGTGGAAGCGGCGCGGGTGGCAGAAGGCCGACAAGAAGCCGATCAAGAACCTCGAGATCGTCCAGGCGCTGGACGCGGCGATGGAGGGACGGCGCGACCGGGTCCACTTCGAGTGGGTCAAGGGGCACAGCGGGCACGAGCTCAACGAGGCCGCCGACCGGCTCGCGAACGCCGCCGCGCTGGCGTTCCAGAACGGCGAGCAGCCCCCGCACGGCCCCGGGATCGACGGCCGGCGAGGGACCCACGACTACCAGGTCACCCGGCCGCCGGAGCCGGACGCCGACCTGTTCTCGCTCGGCGACGACGAGCCCTCCGACGAGGACCAGGTCGTCGCGCTGGAGCGGTCGCTGCTGACCGACGAGGTCAGGTCCGACCCCGCAGCCGTGGCGGCGCTGCTGGACCCGGGGTGGACCGAGGTCGGCCGCTCGGGCCGGGTGTGGACGCGCGAGGACCTGCTGGCCTCGATCGGGCCGCTGCCGGATCCGGTCGACCTCGAGGTGCTCGGCGTCGAGCGGGTCGCCGACGGCGTGCTCCTGCTGCGCTGGCGAGCCGTTGCCGGATCCGGCCCGACGACCCTCCGCAGCTCGCTCTGGGTGCGGTCACCGGGTGGTTGGCGGCAGCGGTACCACCAGGGCACCCCCGAGTCCTGAGTGGCACCAACCTTGCGGTACTCCAGTGAGAAGTGGCCCCTGCCGCAGCCTCTGGAGGGGCCACTCGCCACTGAACTACCCCGAAAGGGACCTTGCCGCCCCGCGACGAGCGCGAGTAGGCAGGGGGGATGGACACACCTGGTGACACCCTGAGCAGTTGCCACTTCGTCCCGCCGTACCTGATGCAGGAGCTCGCCCGGACCGGCACCCTGGCCGAGGGCTACGTCCACGAGTGCCTCCGCATCGACACCCAGCTGCGGGACCGCCGCCGGGGCGGGGGTGTCCGGGCGACCGCACGCGACACCACGGCCCGTTGGGTGGTGCACACGGCCGACCACGCCGAGGAGCTCCCGGGCGAGCCCGTTCGCAGCGAGGGTGAGCCGGAGTCCGGCGACGCGGCGGTCGACGAGGCGGCGAGCGGCATCACCGCCACGCTCGACCTGTTCCGCGACGTCTTCGCCCGCGACTCCTTCGACGACGCCGGCGCGCGGCTGCTGCTGACCGCCCACTACGGCCGTGACTACGCCAACGCGTTCTGGGACGGCGGCCACCTCGTGTTCGGCGACGGCGACGGCACGGTCTTCACCCGGTTCACCCGCGCCGCAGACGTGATCGCGCACGAGTTCGGCCACGCGGTCACCGAGCACACGGCCGGGCTGGTCTACCAGAACCAGTCGGGCGCGCTCAACGAGTCGGTCTCCGACGTCTTCGCCGCCTGCCTCAAGCAGCAGCTGGCCGGCGCCGACGCCGCGGCCGGCAGCTGGCTGATCGGCGAGGAGATCTTCGTCCCCGGCATCAACGCCCGCGGGCTCCGTGACATGGAGAACCCCGGCACGGCGTACGACGACCCCGCGCTCGGCAGGGACCCGCAGCCGGCCCACATGGACGACTTCGTCGAGACCGTCGACGACAACGGCGGGGTGCACATCAACTCCGGCATCCCCAACCGGGCCTTCGTCCTGGCCGCACGGGCGGTCGGCGGGACGTCGGCCGGTGGCGCGGGACGGATCTGGTACGCCGCCCTCACCTCGGGCGAGCTGACGACCGTGTCGGACTTCCGGGCGTTCGCCGCCGCGACCGTCGCGGCCGCCGGCGAGCACGAGGACGCGGTGCGCGAGGCGTGGGCACAGGTCGGCGTCACGGACGGGACGGCGGAGTCCCCGGCGCCGCAGGCACCGCCCACGACGCAGCCCGGTGTGGTCTCCGTACGCCGCAGCGGCGGGATCGTCGGCCAAGTGGTCGAGGGGTCGGTCGACCCGACGGCCGACGACGACCGGGCGCGGGCCGTGCGGGAGCTGCTGGACCGCGTCGACCTGAGGAGCGCGGCCGAGACCGGCGCGCCCCAGCCCGACCGCTACGTCTACGAGATCGGCATCGGCGAAGGTGAGTCCTACACCGTCCAGGAGGTCGCGCTCGACGCCGACACCCGCCGGCTGATGGAGCTGGTGCTGGACGAGGGGTCCTAGCCCAGGGCCCGGTCCAGGGCCGCCTCGACGTGCAGCGTCGTGCAGAGGAAGAGCGGCAGGTCGACGTCCGACTGCGAGATCAGCAGCTCCAGCTCGGTGCAGCCGACCAGGATGCCCTGCGCACCGGCGTCCCACAGCCCGTCGATGATCTCGACGACCCGGCGCCGGGTCCGGTCGACGACCTGGCCGTGCACCAGCTCCTCGTAGATGGCGTCGTTGAGGAACGCGTGGTGCTCGGCGGCCGGCACGACCACCTCGACGCCGTGCTCGGCCATCCGGTCGCTGAAGAAGCTGTCCTCCATGGCCACCGTGGTGCCGATCAGGCCGACCTTGGTGACCCGCTCGGCCTTCACCGCCTCGGCGACCACGTCGGCAAGGTGCAGCAGCGGGATGCCGACGGCGGCCTCGATGTCGTCGGCCACCTTGTGGAACGTCGTGGTGCAGAGCACCAGGAAGTCGGCTCCGGCGCGCTCGACGCCCTGCGCCGCCTCGGAGAGCAGCTGCCCGATGCGGTCCCACCGCTCGGCGTCCTCGAGCGCGGTCAGCTCGGCGAAGTCGACGGTGCTCAGCACCAGCTTGGGTGACGACAGCCCGCCCAGGCGCTCGTGCACGCCGGTGTTCAGGTCGCGGTAGTAGACGAGGCTGGACTCCCAGCTCATCCCGCCGACGAGTCCGATGGTCTGCACGGGGGCAGTCTGCCACCCGGCTGTCGGGTTGGACGTCCGGACCGAGGGGCGGTCACGGACGTACGGCGCGAGGCGCCGTGGCCGGTCACTCCACCCGGTGCACCTTGTGCTGGGCCGCCTGGGCACGCGGACGGATGACCAGCTCGTCGATGTTGACGTGGCTGGGCCGGGTCGCGATCCAGGCGACCGCGTCGGCGACGTCCTCGGCGACGAGGGGGTCGGGGACCCCGGCGTACACCGCGTCGGCCTTCTCCTGGTCGCCGCCGAACCGTACGAGCGAGAACTCGTCCGTGCGGACCATCCCGGGCGCGATCTCCGAAACCCGGATCGGCTCCCCGCACAGCTCCAGCCGCAGCGTCTCCGACAGCACCTGCGTGCCGTGCTTGGCCGCGGTGTAGCCGCCACCGCCCTCGTAGGCGATCCGTCCGGCGGTCGAGCCCATGGTGAGCACCAGTCCGTCGCCGGAGGCGCGCAGCGCCGGCAGCAGGGCCTGGGTGACCTGGAGCGTGCCGATCACGTTGACCTCGTACATCGCGCGCCAGTCGTCGGGGTCGGCCGACTCGATGGGGTCGGACCCGAAGGCTCCTCCGGCGTTGTTGACCAGGACGTGGCAGACCTCGCCCACCGCCTCGGCCAGGCTCGCCACCGAGTCGGGATCGGTGACGTCGCAGGCGACCGCCACCCCGTCGATCTCGGCGGCCAGCTCGCGCACCCGGTCGGTACGGCGCGCCGCGCAGAACACCCGGAAGCCCTCGGCGGCGAGGGCGCGGGCGGAGGCGGCGCCGATGCCGCTGCTGGCTCCGGTCACGACGGCGGTACGAGAGTCCATGGCGACGATTCTGCCGTTCCGGCCGGGCCGGACGATCGCCGGTGCGGCCGTGGTGGCAGACTGACGGGTTGGATGCCGTCGGATCCCAGCTCGAGACGAAAGTGGGGGGTCGATTGGACGTGCGCGCTCTGGGCCCGGTCGCCGGGCTGCTCGGAGGCCTGTGCTGGGTCGCGCGATGGGTCGCCGACCTGACCGGCACGGCCGGCGACTGGGCCGATGCCGCGTCCTGGGTGGGCCTCGGCCTGCTCGCCGTCGCGCTCGCGGTCGTCGGGGCGGGTCTGGTCAGCAGGAGCGCACTGTGGCTGCGGCTGATCGTGGCGGTCGCGTTCCCGCTGCTGGTGTGGTCGATCTACTCGGTGGTCCGTGGAGAGGGACCGACGGTCGCCCTCGACGGCGCGATCGGGCTGCTCGCCGTCGTCCTCTCCCTCGTCTGCGCCGTCGTCGGGCGGCGCGGCACGACCCCGGCGGCCCCGCGGCCCGGCTCCCACGCCGCACGCTGAACCGGGCGGCCGTACCCACGCTGACCAGCACGGACACGCGACGCGGAATGTTCCGGCAGGTGGCCGGCGTTCACCCTCGAGGACGTCCGCAGACAGGAGACCGCGTGAGACGCAGCATGGGGCCGTGGGCCCGGCGCGTGGCGATGATCAGCCTCCACACCTCACCCCTCGACCAGCCCGGCACCGGCGACGCCGGCGGCATGAACGTCTACGTCGTCGAGCTGGCCAAGCGGCTGGCCGCCCGGGGCGTCGAGGTCGACGTCTTCACCCGTGCGACCACCTCGTCGCTGCCGCCGACCGTGCTCGCCGCCGACGGCGTGCTGGTGCGCCACATCACGGCGGGCCCGTTCGAGGGGCTCGCGAAGGCCGAGCTGCCCGGCCAGATGTGCGTGTTCGCGCGTGAGGTGCTGCGGACCGAGGCTGCGCACCCCGTGGGCCACTATGACCTCGTCCACTCCCACTACTGGCTGTCCGGCCAGGTCGGGGCGCTCGCCCGCGACCGGTGGGGGGTGCCGCTGGTCCACTCCATGCACACGATGGCCAAGGTGAAGAACGACGCGCTCGCCGAGGGTGACACCGCCGAGCCGGAGGGGCGCGTGATCGGCGAGCAGCAGGTGGTCGACGCCGCCGACATGCTGGTCGCGAACACCGACATCGAGGCCAAGCAGCTGATCGAGCTGTACGACGCCGACCCGGGCCGGGTCGAGGTGGTCCACCCGGGCGTCGACCTCGACGTCTTCCGGCCCAGGGACCGCTCGACGGTCCGCGCGGCCCTCGGTCTCCCCCTCGACGCGAGCGTGCTGATGTTCGCCGGTCGGATCCAGCCCCTGAAGGCCCCCGACGTGCTGCTCCGCGCGGTCGCCGTGCTGCTCGAGCAGTCGCCCGGGCTCCGGTCGCGGCTCGTGGTCCCGGTCGTGGGCGGTCCGTCCGGTTCGGGTCTGGACCACCCGGACTCGCTGGCCGACCTCGCCCGTGACCTCGGGCTCGACGACGTGGTGCGGTTCGTGCCGCCCGTCGGCCGCGAGGAGCTGGCCGACTGGTGCGTGGCCGCCGACCTGGTCGCCGTACCGTCCTACAACGAGTCCTTCGGCCTGGTCGCCGTCGAGGCGCAGGCCAGCGGGACCCCGGTCGTCGCCACCGCCGTCGGCGGACTGACGACGGTGGTCCGCGACGGCGTGTCCGGGCTGCTCGTCGAGGGCCACGCGCCGCGCGACTGGGCCGGCGCCCTGCGCAGGCTGGTCACCGACGACGAGCTGCGGATGCGGCTCGCGGCGGGAGCCGTGCAGCAGGCCCGGGAGTTCTCCTGGGACCGGACCGCCGACCGCACCCTCGACGTCTACGAGCAGGCGCAGTCGGCGCTGGCAGTCGCCTCGTGACGAGTCCGGACCAGGTGGCCCAGGTGGTCCGCGACCACCTCGAGGCGGCCGAGATCGAGCACGAGGAGGTCTCCGACGGCGTCTTCGCGCTGCGGCTGCCCGGCGAGCGCAAGCTCGAGACCGCGGTCCGGCTCGACGTCGGCCCGCACGCCCTCGGGGTGCACGCGTTCGTGTGCCGACGCCCGGACGAGAACTTCGAGGGCGTCTACCGGTGGCTGCTCCAGCGCAACCTCAAGATGTACGCCGTCGCATTCGGCCTCGACCCGCTGGGCGACATCTACCTCGACGCGCGACTCCCGCTGTCGACCGTCACCCCCGACGAGCTGGACCGCGTGCTCGGGTCCGTCCTGACCTACGCCGACGAGTCGTTCAACACCATCCTCGAGCTCGGCTTCGGGTCGGCCATCCGCAAGGAGTGGGAGTGGCGCACCTCGCGCGGCGAGTCGACCCGCAACCTCGAGGCGTTCCGCGGCTGGCTGGAGTCCGACGCGCGGCGCGACTGAGTCAGCGGTCGGCCAGCTCCGGCGGCCACACCACCGCGAACCGCTCGAAGACGATCTCGTCTTCCTCCGACCACACGGCCCCCCGGGCGGCGCAGGTGCGCTGCCAGTAGCGGCGGTGGTTGTCCGCCCAGCTCTTCAGCGTCCGGTCGTCCTCGCCCTCGTCGCGGGCGAACGCCTCGTCGACCGAGTCGAACGGCCCGATGCGCAGCTCCATGCTGCGCAGCACGACCCGGGGCCGGCCGGCGCCGTCGCAGGCGATCCAGTGGGAGCCGACGCGGGGGAGCGGGTCGCCACTGGTGGCGAACCCGGCCACCAGCTCGGCCGTCGCCCGCTTGGGGCCGTGGGTCACCAGGCGCAGGAGCTCGTCGGCCAGCCCTCGGGAGTCGCCGAACTGCTCCACCGTGTGCTCGTCGCCGGCTGCCACGCCCACCGGCCGCGCCGCGACGTACTCCTGCCACATCTGCTGGGCGGCGGCGAGGTCGGGCGGGGCGAGGTCGTCGGTCACGCCCCCATCCTGCCGGGTCAGCGCACGTCGACCGTCTCGGCCTGCGGCTCGGGCTCGCGCCGCTTGGGCTGGCGCCGCGCCACGGCCACACCGACCAGGGCGAGCGCACCGCCGACGTACGCGATCGTGGGCGAGACCTCGTCGAGGAACACCAGGCCCATCACGATGGTGATCGGCGGCACCAGGTAGGTCGTGACGCCAAGCCGGCTGGCCGACATGTGGCGCAGGGCGTAACCGTAGGTCGAGAACGCGATCGCGGTCGGGAACAGGCCGAGGTAGACCAGCCACCAGATCGACGACGCGGGGGCCGTGGTCGTCTCCGACCACAGCTGGCCGGCGAACGGCAGGCAGGTGACGGCGCCGATCGTGCAGGCCAGCCAGATCACGTGGACGCTGCGCAGCCGGGCCATCAACGGCTTCTGCAGCACCAGGCTCACGGCGTACACCGCGGCGGCGAGCAGGCACAGGGCCACGCCGACGACGTCGCGGTCACCGCCGGGCGAGCTGCCGGCGCTGATCAGCACCACTCCGCCGAAGGCGAGCCCCAGCCCGAGCCCGAGGTTGCGGGTGAACGGCTCGGCGAGGAACACCGCCGAGAGCAGCGCGATCAGAACGGGCGCCACCTGGATCAGCATCGCCGCGGTGCCGGCGTCCACCCGCTGCTCGCCCTCGTTGAGCGCCACGTTGTAGACGCCGAACCACAGCACGCCGATCGCCACGATCGAGGTCCACTCGCGGCCGGTCGGTCGGGGCAGGCCGCTCGCCAGCGCGATCACCGTGAGGGCCAGCGAGGCGACGACCAGCCGGCCGAGCGACAGGGCGCCGGGGGAGAAGTCGTGGCCGAGGTAGCGGATCGCGACGAACGCGCTCGCCCACAGCACCAGCGTGGTGGCGACCGCCGCGAGGGGAAGCAGGGGGTGGGGCGTCCGGTTCACCGGTCCACCCTAGGAACGCCGGCCCCTCCCGCACACGCGGTTTTCGGACGCCGCACCGCGACTTCCTGCCGATGTGGGGACGAGGGCGGACTGGTGGGCGGTTTCCCCGCTCAGGCGGGGAAACCGCCGGTTCGTGACCGAAACTTCCCGCGCCAACCTCCGGTTTCCCCGCTCAGGCGGGGAAACCGACGGCACCGTCACAGGTCCAGCTTGTAGCCCAGCCCGCGGACGGTCGTGAGGAACTTCGGCTCGGAGGGGTCGGGCTCCAGCTTGGCCCGCAGCCGCTTGACGTGGACGTCGAGGGTCTTGGTGTCGCCCACGTAGTCGGCGCCCCACACCCGGTCGATCAGCTGGCCGCGGGTGAGCACGCGGCCGGGGTTGCGGAGGAACATCTCGAGGAGCTCGAACTCCTTGAGCGGCAGCCGCTGCTCGCTCCCGTCGACGGTGACGACGTGCCGTTCGACGTCCATCCGGACCGGACCGGCCTCGAGCACCGCGTTGTCGACGGCGGACTCGCCGACGCCGCGGCGCAGCACCGCACGGATCCGGGCGACCAGCTCGCGGGGCGAGTACGGCTTGGTGACGTAGTCGTCGGCGCCCAGCTCGAGGCCGACGACCTTGTCGACCTCGTCGTCCTTGGCCGACACCATGATCACGGGGACGCTCGAGGTGGCCCGGATCTGCCGGCACACCTCGGTGCCGGGCAGGCCCGGGAGCATCAGGTCCAGCAGCACGATGTCGGCGCCGTTGCGGTCGAACTCGCTGAGCGCGTCGGGGCCGGTGGTCGCGATGGCCACGTCGTACCCCTCCTTGCGGAGCATGTAGGCGAGAGCGTCGCTGTAGCTCTCTTCGTCCTCGACGACGAGTACTCGGGTCACAGGTGGGTCTCCAGGTCACGACGGGGAAGGCTGAGGGTGAAGGTGGATCCCTGGCCCTCGACGGACCACACCCTCACGTCGCCCCCGTGGGTGGCGGCGACGTGCTTGACGATCGACAGGCCGAGGCCGGTGCCGCCGGTGGAGCGGTGACGAGCGGGGTCGACGCGGTAGAAGCGCTCGAAGATCCGCTCCACCTCCTCCTCGGGGATGCCGATGCCCTGGTCGACGACCGAGATCTCGACGGCCTCGTCGAGGCCCTTGGTCGACACCAGGACGGTGGACCCCTCCTCGGAGTACGCGACGGCGTTGGCGACCAGGTTGCCGACCGCGGCGGTGATCTGTTCGTTGCTGCCGAACACCTCCAGGCCCGCCGTCCCACCCGTGACGATGGAGATCCGGCGGGTGTCGGCGTCGATGGCGCTCGTGTCGACCGCTGTCTTCACGATCTGGTCGACCTGGATCGCGGACGGCGCGTCGACCGGCTCGTCGCCCTGCAGCCGCGAGAGCTCGATGACCTGCTGCACCAGCCGGGACAGCCGGTCGGACTCGGTGATCATCCGGCCGCTGAACCGCTGCACCGCCTGTGGGTCCTCGGCGGCGTCCTGCACCGCCTCCGCCAGCAGCCGCAGCGCGCCGACCGGCGTCTTGAGCTCGTGGCTCACGTTGGCGACGAAGTCGCGGCGCACCGCCTCGACCTGACGCTCCCGGGTCCGGTCCTCCACGAGCGCGAGCACCAGTCGCGAGCTGAGCGGCGCGACCCGCGCGGTGACGTGGCGGGCCGACAGCCCGGAGCGGCGGATCAGCAGCTCGGTCTCGCGGATCTGCCCGTCGCGGCGCACCTGGCCGACCAGCGTGGCCAGCTCCTCGGAGACCAGCGAGTGGCCCCGCACCAGCCCGAGCGCGAACGCCGGCGCACTGGCCTTGAGCACCTCGTCGTCCTCGCCGACGAGCACCGCGCTGCTGCGCAGCACCGACAGCACGGTGGCGACTCCGGGCGGGACGACCGGCTCCTCGACCGGGGCGATCCGCCGCTGCTGGCGCTCGCTCACGGCCCACGCCAGCACGGCGCCTCCGGCGACCAGCGCTCCCATGAGCGCGGCCAGCAGCGCCTGGAGCGTCGAGTCCACGCGTCCAGCGTACGGCGCCATTCACCGGGAGTTGGCGCGCGCGACGACGTGCAGTCCACTGTTCACCGCCCGTTCACGGATCCTCCCCGACTCGTCACCTGGGGTGCCTACGCTGGGTCCATGCGTCAGGCCTTCCACGAACAGCTCGACTCCGTCTTCTCCGACCTCGCCGGCATGTGCCGGTTGGTCGAGACCGCCGTCGGCGACGCCACCCGGTCGTTGCTCGAGGGCGACGCCGAGATCGCGGAGCGCGTGATCAGCGCCGACTCCGAGATCGACGGCGTCCGCGAGAAGGTCGAGGACTCCTGCTTCTCGCTGCTCTCCCTCCAGCAGCCGGTCGCCGGCGACCTCCGGGTCGTGGTGTCGGCGCTGCGGATGGTGAGCGAGCTGGAGCGGATGGGCGACCTGTCGGTCCACGTCGCCAAGATCGCCCGGCTCCGGGTCCCCGAGGTCGCCGTGCCCGAGCAGCTCCGCGGCACGATGACCCGGATGGGCGACGTCGCCGAGGACATGGTCGGTCGGGTGGCCCGGATCATCGTCGACAAGGACGTCGAGGCCGCGATCGAGCTCGGTCGTGACGACGAGGTCATGGACCAGCTGCGCCGACGCAGCTTCACCGAGCTGCTGTCCGGCGAGTGGTCCCACGGCGTCGAGGCTGCCGTCGACGTGGCGCTCCTCGGCCGCTACTACGAGCGGATCGCCGACCACGCCGTCTCGGTGGCCAACCGGGTCGTCTTCGTCGTCACCGGCGACCTGCCGGTGGAGGTCTGAGAGCTCAGCGACCCTGCTGCGCCACGGCGGCCGCGGCAGCCTCGGCGGCCTCGGGATCGAGGTACTCACCGCCTGCGACGGTCGGCCGGAGGTCGTCGTCGAGCCGGTAGACCAGCGGCATGCCGGTGGGGATGTTGAGGCCGGTGATCGCGTCGTCGCTCATCCGGTCCAGGTGCTTCACCACGGCGCGCAGGCTGTTGCCGTGGGCGGCCACGAGCACCGTGTGACCCGCCCGCAGGTCGGGGACCACGGCGTCCTCCCAGTAGGGCAGCATCCGCGCGATGACGTCCTTGAGGCACTCGGTGCGGGGCATCTCGTCGCCGAGGTCGGCGTAGCGCGGGTCGCCGACCTGTGACCACTGGTCGTCGTCGGGCAGGGGCGGCGGCGGCACGTCGAACGACCGGCGCCAGGTCATGAACTGCTCCTCGCCGTACTGCTCGAGGGTCTGCTTCTTGTCCTTGCCCTGCAGGGCGCCGTAGTGGCGCTCGTTGAGCCGCCACGAGCGCCGGACCGGGATCCAGTGCCGGTCGATCGCGTCGAGGGCCAGGTTGGCGGTCGTGATCGCGCGACGCTGGACCGAGGTGTGGACGAGGTCCGGCAGCAGCCCCGCCTCGGCGAGCTGCCGCCCGCCACTGACGGCCTCGGCGCGGCCCTTCTCGGTGAGGTCGACGTCGACCCAGCCCGTGAAGAGGTTCTTGGCGTTCCACTCGCTCTCGCCGTGCCGGAGCAGGACGAGCGTGAACGCCATCAGTGCTCACCCACGGGCTCGGCGACCTCGCAGTCGCCGGGGATCGGGTCGATGCCCTCCCACTGGTCGCAGTTGGGCACGACGGGCACGTCGACCTCGATGGGGTCGCCCCCGGACAGCTCGATCACCATCGGCAGGTAGTCACCCGCGGCGAAGTCGCCCTCGACCAGGATGCCCTGGTCGTCCTCGGCCAGGTTGACCAGCCCGTTGGGGGCGACCTCGACCGGCGTGAAGTCGACGACCTCAGCGGCTGCCGGGTCCTGGGCGCCGACCGAGTCGACCGTCGCCGGCTCGGTCACGTCGTTGTTGACGAAGGTGGCGACGAAGGTGCCCTTGCCCTCCTCGCCCGAGACGACGACCGCGCCGAGCACGTCGACCGACGAGTCGCGGTTGTTGGTCCCCGCGGCGATCTGGTTGACCTCGTTGGTCGCCAGGTCGAAGCCGCACGAGGACAGGGGCGCGGCCAGCAGGAGCGCGCCGGTCAGCAGCGCCAGGGAGCGTCGCGAGTGCATGGCCCGCATGCTATCGGTCGTACGCCGGAGGCGTGCCCGTCGGTCACTGGGTCAGACCGACCCTGGCGCCCTCCGCCAGGAGACCGCCCAGCATCAGGACGGTGACCACCACGGTCGCCCACAGCAGCCGGGGTGCTCCGATCCGGAGCGCGATCCGCAGCGGCAGGTGGCGCCGGCCGTCCTGGTTGTCGGCGACCAGCCCGGGGAGTGCGACCAGCACGTGCACGCAGACCCCGAGCAGGGCGGCGAGCACGGTCACGGTGAGCTCCGGCGGGGTCTCGCGCCCCTGGCCGGCCCAGCCGCCGTACGCGAGGAACGCGGGGTACAGGGCGAAGGAGGTCGCCCAGGGCAGCCACGACAGCCAGCTGCCGCGCAGCACGAGGTTGCCGAGGATCCCGACCAGGAGCGACCCCAGGTAGGCGACACCGGCCCACACGCCGTGGAACACCGCGAGCGGCACGACCAGCATCACCGCCACCGCCAGCCAGAACCACACGGTCGACGGGTCGAGGTCGCCCCGGACCAGCGGCTTGTCCGTCCGGGCGTGGGAGGCGTCCCGGGCCCGGTCGACCAGGTCGTTGTGCCAGCCGAGCACCGCCTGCCCGACCACGGCGGTGGCGAGCACCATGCCGACCGCGACGCTGCTGCGCCCGCTGAGCGCGGCCGCGCCGGCCAGCCCGACGGCCGTCACCAGCCCGAGCGTGGGGTGCGCACAGCGGAGCAGCGCGATCGGCGTCCAGGTGCCGAGGCGTGTCGTCATCGTGCGCGACCTCTCCCGGTCGGCCGCGGCCCCGTGCGCCGTCCCCGCTGCCGATGTGGCCATGGACGCAGTATCGGGCACGGCACCCGGCGGCGCCACACGCGACGGCCATCGGCGCGCCACCACACGGACCGACGTTCTGTCAAGCCCCGAATCGCCCTCTGACCTGCGCAAACGTTTCGGAGGCACGGTGCGGGCCGTGTTAGACTGGTCACCTGGAAAGGGGTACTTGACATATGACCTTCACCGTCGGCGAAACGGTTGTCTATCCAAATCACGGGGCCGCAGTCATCGAAGACATCGAGATGCGGAAGATCAAGGGGGAGGACCGGCAGTACCTCGTCCTCCGGATCGTGGCCCAGCAGGATCTCGTGGTGAGGGTTCCGGCCTGCAACCTCGATCTGGTCGGTGTCCGCGACGTCGTCGACAAGGAGGGTCTCGACCGCGTGTTCGACATCCTGCGTGCCGCCCACGTCGAGGAGCCCACCAACTGGTCGCGTCGCTACAAGGCCAACCTGGAGAAGCTGCACAGCGGTGACGTCATGAAGGTGTCGGAGGTCGTGCGCGACCTGTGGCGCCGCGAGCGTGACCGCGGTCTGTCCGCAGGCGAGAAGCGCATGCTGGCCAAGGCACGGCAGATCCTGGTCTCGGAGCTGGCGCTGGCCGAGCACACCAACGAGGACAAGGCCGAGGCGATCCTCGACGAGGTCCTCGCGTCCTGACGACTGCACGACCACGAACGGGCCCCCGGGAGAGATCCCGGGGGCCCGTTCCGTGTGCGGGAGTGCCCACCTCGCTCAGTCGGTGCGGTGCACCAGGGCGGTGGCGATCGCGGCCACCCCCTCGCCGCGGCCGGTGAGGCCGAGCCCGTCGGTGGTCGTCGCGGTCACGGTGACCGGCGCGCCCGCTGCCTCCGAGAGGGCCGCCTCGGCCTCGGCCCGGCGTACGCCGACGCGCGGGCGCTCGCCGATCACCTGGACCGCGACGTTCCCGATCTCCCAGCCCGCGGCGCGCAGCCGTCGGGCGGTCTCGGCGAGCAGCGCCGTCCCGGCCGCGCCCGCCCACTCCGGCTCGGACGTCCCGTAGTTCGAGCCGAGGTCGCCCAGGCCGGCGGCGGAGAGCAACGCGTCGCAGGCGGCGTGGGCGGCGACGTCGCCGTCGGAGTGCCCGGAGAGTCCGCGGGACTCCTCGGGCCACGCCAGCCCGGCCAGGTGCATCTCGACGCCCTCGACCAGGCGGTGGACGTCGGTGCCGACACCGACCCGGAGCTCGGGATTCACGGGACGATCATGCCTGAGCAAGAATCGAGGGGTGAGGAACGACCGGTGGGCGTGGCCGCTGGCCGGGCTGGTGGCCGGCTTCGCAGGCCTGGCCGCGAGCTACTTCGTGGCCACCCTCCTCGGTGTCCGGCACTCACCGGTCGTCGCGGTCGCCGAGCTGGTGATCCAGGTGAGCCCCGGCGCCGTCGTCGAGTGGGCGATCCAGCGGCTCGGCCACTACGACAAGCCGCTGCTGGTCGGCGGGATCCTGGTGCTGCTCGCGCTCGCCTTCTGCGGCATCGGCTGGATCGCCGCCCGGAGCCGGGGGTGGGCGCTGGTGGCCTTCGGCGGCCTGGCCGTCGTGGGCGTGCTCGCCGTCGCGATGGGCGAGTCGACCTCGCCCGCGGGGTACCTGCCGCTCGTGGTCGGCTTCGTGACCTGGGTCGTGACCCTCGACGTGCTCGCACGACGGCTCCGGGCCGACCGCACCCTGGACGAGGCCGTCACGGCCGGTTCGCGCCGCGGGTTCCTGCTCGGCACCGGTGTGGTGGCGGTGCTCGCCGTCGGCCTGGCCGGCGCCGGCCGGCTCGTGGGTCGCGGCCGGCGCGCCCTGGAGTCGGAGCGGGCGCTGCTCAGGCTGCCCCGGGTCACCGAGCCCAGGGTCCCGGCGAGCGCCCGCATCGGCCTGTCGGGGGTGTCGCCCTGGGAGACGTCGGCCGACGACTTCTACCTGATCCACACGGCGCTCTCGGTCCCGACGATCGCGCCGGAGGACTGGCGGCTGCGCATCCACGGCATGGTCGACCAGGAGCTCGAGCTCAGCTTCGCCGAGCTCCTCCAACGACCCCGGGTCGAGGCGTGGGTCACGCTCAACTGCGTGTCCAACCCGGTCGGCGGCGACCTGATCGGCAACGCCTGGTGGAGCGGGGTCCGGCTCGCCGACCTGCTGGCCGCTGCGGGCGTCAGCCCCGACGCCGACGCCGTGCTCCAGACCTCCGAGGACGGCTGGACCTGCGGCACGCCGCTCTCGGTGCTGACCGACGACCGCGACGCGATGCTGGCCATCGCGATGAACGGGCGACCGCTGCCCGTCGAGCACGGCTTCCCGGTCCGCACCGTCGTGCCCGGCCTCTACGGGTTCGTGTCCGCGTGCAAGTGGGTCGTCGACATCGAGGTGACCCGGTTCGACCGGATCGAGGCGTACTGGACCGGCAAGGGCTGGGCCGAGCAGGCGCCGGTCCGGCTGGCGTCGAGGATCGACGTCCCCCGGGCAGGAGACGACGTCCCGGCCGGCGAGGTCCGGGTCGGCGGGGTCGCGTGGCAGCAGCAGGTCGGCATCGAGCGGGTCGAGGTCTCCGTCGACGGCGGCTCCTGGACGGCGGTCGAGATCGCCTCGCCGCCCACCGACGACACCTGGGTGCAGTGGGCGGGGTCGGTGACCCTCGAGCCCGGAGACCACGTGCTCCGGGTGCGTGCGGTCAGCAGGTCCGGTGAGGTGCAGACCGGTGTCGAGCGCGACGTGGTCCCCGACGGCGCCACCGGGTGGCACCAGGTCGACGTCACCGCCTCGGAGGCCTGAGCCTCACCACCCCGGCGAGGGTCCGCCCGGGAGCGGGTGGTCGTCGTCGGTGATGACGTAGACCAGGCCCCCGGACGTCGGCAGCCACACGTCCTCGAACTGGCCACGGTCGTAGGTACGCCGGACCCCGCCGTTGGTGCGCGCCGCCGGGTCGTTGACCACGACGTTCCCGTTGTCCCGGAAGCCGACGATGACCAGCAGGTGGCCCGCGGTGGACGAGATCGGGGCGCCGTCGAGCTCACCGGCCCCGAACGACACCGACGCGACGAGCGGGATGCCCTTCTTGATGAACCGCTCGGCCTGGCGGAGGTTCTTCAGCCTGGTCACGAACGCCGGGCCGCCGGTGAGGTTGCCGGCGTACGCCGTGTTGAACGGCCAGTTGCCGGTGCCGTCGTAGCCGTGGTCGAAGGTCATCCGGGCGCCGTGGTCGACCCACGGCTGACGGTGGCCGTCGGGCACCCAGGAGCGGGCCCGTCGCGACGGGAGCGCGTCGTGGTAGCCGAGCACCATCGAGGTGGACGTCGGGGAGCACCAGGCCTGGCCGCCGCCGCCCCACGCGGGGAAGTGGCCGGAGTGGACCATCTGCGAGTAGCGCGGGACGTCGAGCACCACCCCGCCGGCGACGCTCGGCCGCGACGTCGTCACGCCGTCGACCGCGCCGATCCGGGACGACATCGCGCCGAGGCCCTGCAGCCGGGGCGACCTGCGTCCGCTCTTCATCAGGACCGCGCGCAGCTGGAACGAGGTGAGCCCGCCCGGTGCCCGCCAGGTGTCGACGTTGACGTCGGCCAGGTCGTCGGACTGGCCCGACACCGTGGTCCGCCGGATGCCGTTGCCGGCCGCCCAGCGAGCGAGCGTGTCCCAGCTCGACACCCGCCCGTCGGCGTTGCGGCCACGGACCCGGACCTCGACCCAGGACCGGCCGGGCGTGCGGGCCTGCCACGAGGCGACCAGCTCGGTGAGGGCGAAGCCGGGCCGCCGCCAGGGCGAGGTCCAGCGACCGACCCGGTAGGTACGGCCGCCGTAGGTCCGGGTCGCCACCGGGTCGCTGACCCGGACGGCGCCGTGGTCGAGCGTCGCGCCGGCGAGGCTGCCTGCGCGGAGGTCGGGGCCGCGCCACTCGGCGTACGCGATCTTGCGCGGCGGCGGGGCCGCCTCGGCCGGCGTCGCGGCCAGCAGGGGCGGCAGCAGGGCCAGCGCGGCGGCCGGCAGCAGGCGGGGGAGGAGTCGGGGCACCCGTCGAGGGTACGGTGGATCGTCACTCCTGTCCCACAAGTCACAGCACCCGGCGATCGTGGTGCCTGCCCTCCGCGCACCTAGACTCTGCCGGGTGACTCTCCGGCTGCACGACACCGCGACGCGCGAGGTGCGCGAGTTCGTCCCCCTCGAGGAGGGGAAGGCGGGCATCTACGTCTGCGGCCTGACCGTGCAGTCCGAGCCGCACGTCGGCCACGTGCGGTCGGCGGTCAACTTCGACGTGCTGCGGCGCTGGCTCACCCACCAGGGCTACGAGGTCACCTTCATCCGCAACGTCACCGACATCGACGACAAGATCCTCGCCAAGGCCGAGGCGCAGGGCCGGCCCTGGTTCAACCTCGCCTACGACATGCACCGCGAGCTCACCCAGGTGCTGGCCTCGATCAACGTGCAGCCGCCGACCTACGAGCCCGGCGCGACCGGGCACGTGCCCGAGATCCTCGAGCTGATCGAGCGGCTGGTGGCCAAGGGCCACGCGTACGCCGCCGAGGACGGCTCGGGCGACGTCTACTTCGACGTCCGGTCGTGGCCGGCGTACGGCGAGCTGACCCGGCAGCGGATCGACGACATGGAGCCGGCCACCGACGCCGACCCGCGCGGCAAGCGCGACCCGCGCGACTTCGCGCTCTGGAAGGGGTGGAAGAAGGACGCCGAGCCGGAGACGGCCGCCTGGCCCTCTCCGTACGGCCCGGGACGGCCGGGCTGGCACATCGAGTGCTCGGCGATGGCGCGCAAGTACCTCGGCGCCGCCTTCGACATCCACGGCGGCGGGGTCGACCTCCGGTTCCCCCACCACGAGAACGAGCAGGCGCAGTCGCGTGCGGCCGGTGACGGCTTCGCGGCGTACTGGCTGCACAACGCCTGGATCACGACCTCCGGCGAGAAGATGAGCAAGTCGCTCGGCAACTCGCTGCTGGTGCCGAACGTGCTCGAACAGGTGCGCGGGATCGAGCTGCGGTTCTACATGGTCAGCGCCCACTACCGCTCGACGGTGGAGTTCTCCTTCGAGGCCCTGCACGAGGCCGCTGCTGCGTTCCGACGGATCGAGTCGTTCCTCGACCGCGCCCGGGGGATGGTCGAGGACGGCCGGTACGCCGGGCGGCTGCCGGCCGCGTTCACCGCCGCCATGGACGACGACCTCGGGACCCCGGCTGCGATCGCGGTCCTGCACGACACCGTGCGCGAGGGCAACCGGCTGCTGACGTCCGGCCCTTCGCAGGAGCTCACCTCGCGCGTGCTCGAGGTCAGGGAGATGCTCGACGTGCTCGGCCTGGACCCGGCCGACTTCGCGGACTCCCGCGGCGACGAGAAGCTGGTCGGCGTGGTCGACGCGCTCGTGGCCGGCCTGCTCGACGAGCGGGCCCAGGCTCGCGCCGACAAGGACTGGGCGCGCGCCGACGCGATCCGCGACCGGCTCAAGACCGCGGGCGTCGAGATCGAGGACACCCCCGACGGCCCGAAGTGGAGCGTGTGACGTGGCAGGGAATTCGCAGCGCAAGGGCTCGGTCCGCAGGACCTCGAAGAAGCCCGCCGCCGGGTCGGGGGGCCGGGTGCGTCGCGGCCTCGAGGGCAAGGGGCCGACCCCGAAGGCGAAGGACCGGCCCTACCACAAGGCGCACCAGGCGGCCCAGCAGAAGTCGAAGCGCACGGACAAGCAGCCGCAGCGCAAGCCACGACAGCGGCCCGGCTCGGAGGCCGAGTGGATCGCCGGCCGCAACTCGGTCGTCGAGTCGTTGCGCGCCGGCGTACCGGTCACTGCGGTGTACGTCGCCGAGGGCGCCGAGCGGGACGGCCGGCTGCGCGAGGCGTTCAAGCTCGCCGCCGACCAGGGCACCAGCCTGCTCGAGGTGAGCAGGACCGAGCTCGACCGGCTCACCGGCGGCGCGGTCCACCAGGGGCTCGCCGCCCGGATCCCGGCGTACGAGTACGCCCACCCCGACGACCTGCTGGCCCGCGCGGAGGAGGCCGGCGAGCCGCCGCTGGTCGTGGCGCTCGACCAGGTCACCGACCCCCGCAACCTGGGTGCGGTCGTGCGGAGCGCGTCCGGCTTCGGCGCCCACGGCGTGCTGGTGCCGGAGCGCCGCGCCGCCGGGATGACCGCGGCCGCCTGGAAGACCAGCGCCGGCGCGGCGGCCCGGATCCCGGTGGCCCGCTCGGTCAACCTGGTCCGCCAGCTCACGGCGTTCCAGGAGGCCGGCTGCATGGTGGTCGGCCTCGCTGCCGACGGGGACGTCTCGCTCCCCGAGCTCACCGGCCCCGACGGACTCGCCGACGGGCCGCTCGTCGTGGTGGTCGGCGCCGAGGGCGGCGGCCTCTCGCGGCTGGTGGCCGAGACCTGCGACCAGCTGGTGTCCATCCCGATGGCGCACGACCTGGAATCCCTCAACGCCGGGGTCGCCGCCTCGGTGGCCCTGTACGCGATCGCGCGGGCCCGCGCCTGACCTCGCCCATGACGCCCCGGCTGCTGAGCGGTCTCGGCCTGGCGGCCGTCTGGCTCGCGGTCGCGCTCGCCACCGGGTCGGCGATCTTCCTCGGGTCCAGCCGCGAGGTGGTGCTGGCCAGCCACGACTCCGTGGTGCGACCCACCCTCGACGGGTGGGTGACGGTCAGCACCGGACCCGTGCTTCCCGACGTCCGGATCGCGTCCGGCCAGCGGCTCGGCGTCGACGTCACCCTCGGCAAGACCACCTCCGAGAGCCCCGCGGCCCTGGTCGAGCGCTACGCGCTGATCGCCAGCCAGCCGGAGGGTTCGGTCGCCAAGGTGCGGGACGCCGTCGCCGACATGGCGTACGACGCGGCGCTCCGCGGGATCCTGCTCGGGCTGGTGCCGGTCGTGGTGTGGCTGCTGCTGGGGCCGGCCCGCCGGCGGGAGCTGTGGCGCGGTGCCCGCAGCCCGGTCGGGCTCGCGGCAGGCCTGGCCGTCGTGCTGGGCCTGGTGCTGCTGTGGGAGCCGTGGCAGCCCGAGGAGCCCAGCCTCGGGGCGCACCGGACCTGGGTGGACCTCGACACCTTCCTCGACCACCGGGTGCCCCTGCCGGGCCAGCTGTCCGAGGTGCAGGTGGGCGCGGACGTGACGGTCGTGGAGTCCCAGCGGCTGGTGGAGAGCGCGATCTCCACCTACGAGAACAGCAAGGAGTTCTACGACAAGGCGGCCACCGGGGCGGCCGAGCTGCCCCTGCGCGAGCCGGCCGACGACGAGACGGTCGTGGTGCTGGTCTCGGACCGCCACGACAACATCGGCATGGACCGGGTGGCGCGTGCGATCGGCGACCGGGCGGGGGCCGAGGCGGTCTTCGACGCCGGCGACGACACCTCGACCGGGGCCGAGTGGGAGGCGTTCAGCCTCGACTCGCTCGACGAGGCCTTCGAGGACTACGACAAGTACGCCGTCGCGGGCAACCACGACAACGGCGAGTTCGTGCGCGGCTACCTCGACGACCTCGGCTGGACCATGCTCGACGGCGAGGTGGTCGAGGGTCCGGGAGAGGCCTCCCTGATCGGAGTCGACGACCCACGCGCCAGCGGCCTGGGCAACTGGCGCGACGAGACCGGGCTGGGCTTCGACGAGGTGGCCGAGCGGCTGAGCGACGAGATCTGCGACGCCGACGAGCGCGTCGCCACCGCGCTGGTCCACGACACCGACCTGGCCCAGCCGGCGCTCGAGCGCGGCTGCGTCGACCTGGTCGTGGGCGGGCACGTGCACGTGAAGATCGGCCCCGACCGGGTCGAGGGCCCCGACGGCGAGGTGGGCTACTCCTACACGACCGGCACGACCGGCGGGGCGGCGTACGCCATCGCGATCGGGTCGAAGCCGCGTCGCGACGCCATGGTCTCGCTGCTGACCTACCGGGACGGCCGCCCGGTCGGGATCCAGCCGGTGACCCTGCAGACCAACGGGCAGTTCGTCGTCGAGAGCTTCCAGCCGCTCTCCTACGAGCCGCTCGAGGAGTCCCTCGACCCACGCAGCCGGCCGGAGCCGGGCGGTGGCGACGACCGGGCCACGAACTAGTCTGGCGACGTGAGCACCGACGTGACCCGCCTGCTGCCGACCGAGGAGGCCGAGGCGCTCCTCGCGCTGACCCGCGAGATCGCGACCAAGGAGCTGGCCCCGCAGGTGCACGAGGCCGAGGAGCGGTCGGAGTTCCCCGAGGCGGCCTACCGGCTGCTCGGCAAGTCGGGGCTGCTGAGCCTGCCCTTCGAGGAGGAGCACGGTGGCGGCGGCCAGCCCTACGAGGTCTACCTCCAGGTGGTCGAGGAGCTCGCTGCCGTGTGGCCGAGCGTCGCGGTGGGCACCAGCGTCCACAGCCTGACCGCGAACGTCGTGGCCACCAACGCGAGCGCTGAGCAGCAGGGGGAGTGGCTGCCCCGGATGCTGGGCGGTGACTGGCTGGGTGCCTACTGCCTGTCGGAGCCCCAGGCGGGGTCGGACGTGAGCGGCATCAAGGCCCGGGCCCGGCTCGACGAGGGCTCCGGCGACTACGTCGTCCACGGGACCAAGCAGTGGATCAGCAACGGCTCGTGCGCCGACTACTACATCCTGTTCGCCCGCACCGGCGACGACCCTCGCCGCGGGCTCTCCGCGTTCATCGTCCCCGACGGGACCGAGGGCATGTCGTTCGGCGCCCCCGAGAAGAAGATGGGCCTGGCCTGCGACGTCACCACCCAGGTGATCTTCGAGGGAGCGCGGGTCCCCGCCGGGCACCGGATCGCCGGCGAGGGCGACGGCATGCGGGTCGCCCTGTCCGCGCTCGACGCCGGCCGGTTGGGCATCGCCGCGGTCGCCACCGGCATCGCCCAGGGCGCGCTCGCCCATGCCGTGGCGTACGCCCGCGAGCGCGAGCAGTTCGGCAAGCCCGTCGGGGAGTTCCAGGGGCTGCAGTTCCTGCTCGCCGAGATGGGCGCCGAGGTGGAGCGCGCCCGGGCGACCTACCTGCACGCGGCCCGGCTCAAGGACGCCGGCCTGCCCTTCTCCCGGCAGGCCAGCATCGCGAAGCTGACCGCGACCGACACCGCGATGCGGGTGACGACCGATGCGGTGCAGGTGCTGGGCGGCAACGGCTACACCCGGGACTACCCGGTGGAGCGGTTGTTCCGGGACGCCAAGGTGACCCAGATCTTCGAGGGCACCAACCAGATCCAGCGGATGGTGATCGGGCGCGACCTGCTCCGCTGACCCGCCTCAGGGCGCACCCGGCTCCGGGCCGCCCGGAGCGGCGACCGCTTCCTCCGGACGCCGGGTGAGCTGGGTGTCGATGTAGTCGCGGGCCGTGTCGAAGATGCCGACCTCCTCGCCGGCGTCCTCGGAGAGGTACCACCGGTGCTCGAGGATCTCGTGGAAGATCTCGGCCGGCTCCAGCTTGCCGCGCGCCTCCGGCGGGACCATGGCCATGATCGGCTCGTAGATCCGGGTGAGCCAGCGGTTCGCGACCAGGGCGCGGTCCTCGCGGCCGAGGTCGTAGTGGGCGGTGTACGCGGCGATGTCGTTGAGGATCCGCCGGGCCTGCGCCTCCTCGGCGTACATGCCGGTGAGCCCCTGCAGCTCGCGGCTGTGGTGGCCGAGCTCGACCACCTTCGGCTGGATCCGGACCCGGTCGCCGTCGAAGTCGGTGACGATGTCGAGCTCGTCGACGTCGAAGCCGAGGTCGTTGAGCCGCTCGATCCGCCGACCGATCCGCCACATGTCCGCCGAGGGGAACTCCTCCTCGGAGGTGAGGTCGTCCCACAGTGCCTGGTACCGGGTGCGGACCATCTCGACGATCTCGAACGCGTCGACCGCGGTGTCGAGCTGGCCACCGGCCTGGAGGTCGAGCAGCTCGGCGTAGACGTTCTCGCAGCCGACGGTGACGTCGTACTCGCGCAGGTTCTGGGACAGGTGATCCTTGAGCTCGCCGGTCTCGGCGTCGACGAGGTAGGCAGCGAAGCCGCCCGCGCTGCGGCGGAACAGCACGTTGGAGAGCGACACGTCGCCCCAGTAGAAGCCCGCCAGGTGGAGTCGGACCAGCAGCACCACCAGCGCGTCGACGAGCGACGGCAGGCTGTCCGCGGAGAGGCCGTGGGAGAACAGGCTGCGGTAGGGCAGCGAGAACCGCAGGTGCTCGGTCAGCAGGGCCGACGGCAGCTCCTCGCCGTCGGCGCTGACCCGGCCCGTGACCACCCCCTGCGGGGTCACGGCCGGTAGTCCCATCCGCTGCAGGTCGCGCAGCATGCGGTACTCGCGGAAGGCGATGTCCTCGACGGTCTCCTTGACGGCGTACACCCGGTCGCCGAGGCGCACGATGCGCACCACGTGGCGGGAGAGCCCGCGCGGCAGCGGGACGACGACGTCGTCGCCCCAGTCCGCCAGTGGAGTCGCCCAGGGCAGGGAGACGATCGCCGGGTCCGGTCGGCTGGCCACGATGCGCAGGGCCATGTCCCGACACTAGCCGAGCGCGACGCAGGAGCGGGCGGCGTGTGGCGGGAGGTGCAGCAGGCGCGCGACAGAGCGTGCGAGGTCGCGACCGCGCGACGAAACCAGCACTAGTCGTCGGCGAGGCCCCGGCTGAGCGTCGCGACCAGGCGCTCGGCGCGCGCCAGCCCCGGCAGGTCCTCCAGCAGCAGCGGGGTTCCGTCGGGACCGCAGAGGGGGATCCGCCAGTTGGGGTACTCGCGGTGGGTGCCCGGCTGGTTCTGGGTACGCCGCTCGCCGACCAGGTCGGTGACGGCGACGCCGAGCAGCCGGCTCGGGGACAGGGTGAGCATGGCGTGCAGCGCCGCCACCGTCTCCTCCTCGCCGGCGTCGTCGGCCAGCAGGCCGCGGGCCCGCAGCTCCGTGAGCACGATCTCGCGCTCCCGCTCGGACACGGCCAGCTCCTCGGCGACCGGCCGGGTGAGCAGCCCGAGCGACTCGCGGAGCTGGACGTGCTCGCCGAGCAGGTATCCCGCCGTCGGTGGCAGGTCGTGGGTGGTGACCGTGGCGAGGCACAGCTCGCGCCAGGTCTCGGGCGGGCGGGGTCGTCCGTCGTCGACCTCGAACCACAGGATCGAGGTGCCGAGCACCCCGCGCTCGGCGAGATGGTCACGCACGAAGGGCTCGACCACGCCGAGGTCCTCGCCGACCACGAACGCCCCGGCGCGCTCTGCCTCGAGCAGCAGGATCGACACCATCGACTCGTGGTCGTAGCGCAGGTACGCGCCCTCGGCCGCGCTCGCGCCGTGGGGGATGCACCACAGCCGGAACAGCCCCATCACGTGGTCGAGGCGCAACCCACCCGCGTGGCGGAGCGCGGCCCGCAGCACGGCGCGGTAGGGCTCGAATCCCAGCTCGGCGAGCACGTCGGGCCGCCAGGGCGGCTGCGACCAGTCCTGGCCCACCTGGTTGAAGGCGTCCGGCGGGGCACCGACGGACAGCCCGCGCGCCAGGGCGCGGCCCAGCGTCCACACCTCCGCCCCCGACGGGTGGACGCCGACGGCGAGGTCGGTGACCAGGCCGAGCCCCATCCCCGCGTCGAGGGCAGCGGCCTGGGCGGCGCCGAGCTGATCGTCGGCGACCCACTGCAGCCAGGAGAAGAAGTCGACGCGGTCGGCGAGCTCGTCCGCGAGCGCGGCGACTGCGGGGGAGCCGGGGTCGCGCAGCTCCTCGGGCCACTCCTTCCCGTGCAGGTGCTCGGCGAGGGCGCACCACACCGCGAACTGGTGCAACCCCTCGCCCTCGCGCTCCCGGAACGCAGCCAGCTGCTGCTCGCGCTCGGGGGAGCGTGGCGCCCGGTGCACCCGGCCGAGGGCCTCCAGCCGGGCGGCGTACGCCGGCTGCCGGTCGAGCAGCTCGTCGGACGGCGCAGCGGCCAGCTCGGCCCCCAGTGCCTCGATCTCGGCGCGGTCGGTGTCGTCGAGCGCCTCGACCTCGGGCACGTCGGCGACCCGGACGTAGATCGGGTTCAGGAAGCGCCGTGACGTCGGGAGGTAGGGCGAGTCCTCGACCGGCGGCACCGGCTCGGCGGCATGGAGCGGGTTGACCAGGACGAAGTCGGCGCCGAGGTCGGCACCCCAGCGGGCGAGCGTCGCGAGGTCACCGAAGTCGCCGGTGCCCCAGGAGTCGCGGGAGCGGACCGAGTAGAGCTGGGTCATCAGGCCCCACACCTGCCGCGCGAGCGCGTCGGGCAGCTCCAGCCGCTGCGGGGCCACCACGAGCAGTCCCTCCTCGACGCGGTCGCCGGTGCGGCCACGCACGGTGTGGTAACCCGTCGGCAGGTCGGGCAGGTCGAACCGGAGCCTGTCGACGTACGACCCGTCGACCTCGCGGGTCTCGGGGCCCACGTCGTGCGTGCGGCTCGCGCGCACGACCTCGCCGTCCTCGGTCTCGACCTCGACCTCGACCGGGTCGCCGTGCGGTGCGTGGGCATGGAGGGCCGTCGAGCTCCCCGCGCGGGTGACCGTGACCAGGGGCACCACCCTCCGCCACGGGGCCACCTCGTGCTCGGCGAGCGCCCTGCGCACCGACTCCGCCGTCGACGCATCGACGTCCAGGGCTGCCAGGACCGCCTGCACGGTGGCGACCGGGACGGTGACGTGGTGACCCTGCCAGTCCCAGTACTCCCGCGAGACGCCGTAGCGGTCGGCCAGCTCGGCGAGCTCCGGCCAGTCGTCGAGGTGGGTCACGGCTCCACCCTAGGAGGCCGCCGGACTAGCATGTGCCGCGCCCTGGCCGCGTTAGCTCAGTTGGTAGAGCGTTCGCCTTGTAAGCGGAATGTCGACGGTTCGATCCCGTCACGCGGCTCCGAGAACGGCCGTGTGCCCCAGCGTGCGGCACGGCGCACGCTCAGGCACACGCCGCGACGACGGCCCCGGTCGTCACCGGACCTGTCGGGCCACGAACCGCCCACCAGGCTCGGCGATCGCGTCCTGCGCCTCGACCAGCCTCAGCTCGCGCTCGCCCGACTCGAGGGTCGCCTTCAGCACCGCGAAGACCGAGCTCACCGTGCGCTCGACGGCCTGCTGGGCGGAGCCCGTCGTGTGCAGGTGGGCGGTGAAGAGGGCGGCGGTGATGTCGCCGGAGCCGTTGGCCTTGAGGGGGAGCAGGGGGGTCTCGACCAGCCACGCGCCGTCGTCGTCGACCGCCATCAGCCCGATGGTGTCCGCGCCCGTCTCGACGCTGGTGACCAGGATCGTGCGCGGCCCCATCGCCCGGGCGAGGTCGGCGCTGGCGAGCACCTCGTCCAGCGTCGACGGCTCGGTGCCGGTGAGGAAGCCGAGCTCGAACTGGTTGGGCGTCAGGACGTCGGCGACCGGCACCACCTTCTCGCGGATGATCGGGGGGATCTCCGGGTTGACGAAGCAGCCGGACGTCGAGTTCCCCATCACGGGGTCGCAGGTGTACGTCGCCGCGGGGTTGGCGCCCTTGACCCGCTTGACCGCGTCGACCACCACGTCCGCCACGGCCGGGCTGCCCTGGTAGCCCGAGAGCACGGCGTCACAGCCCGGCAGCACGCCGCGGTCCTCGATGCCCTGGATCACGTCGGTGACGTCGGTGGGGTCGATCAGCGGCCCGCGCCAGGCGCCGTACCCGGTGTGGTTGGAGAAGTTGACGGTCAGCACCGGCCACACCTCGTGGCCGAGCCGCTGCAGCGGGAACACGGCCGCGGAGTTGCCGACGTGGCCGTAGGCGACGTGGGACTGGATCGACAGGATGCGCACGAACCCGATCCTCCCGCCGGTCACCGGCGGAGACAAACGCGCGGTTCAGGCGACCTGCAACGACCGCTTGGACAGCCCCATCCAGAAGCCGTCGATGACCTGCTCCCCGGGTTCCTCGCTGTCGGTGGCGGCGCCGAGGGTGACGAAGAGCGGGGTGTAGTGCTCGACGGTCGGGTGGGCGTACGGCATGCCCGGCGCCCGGTCGGCGTACGACGCGAGCGCGTCGACGTCGCCACGCGCGAGCGCGTCCCCGGCCCAGGCGTCGAAGTCGACCGACCAGCCGGGCGCCTCGGCGTCGATCCGGAACTCCCTCAGGAACGGCAGACCGTGGGTCAGGAAGCCGGACCCGATGATCAGCACGCCCTCGTCGCGCAGCGGCCGGAGCCGCTCTCCCAGCGCGAGCAGCCGGGTGGGGTCCTGGGTCGGCAGTGACATCTGCAGGACGGGGATGTCGGCGTCGGGGTACATGATCTTCAGCGGCACCCAGGCGCCGTGGTCGAGGCCGCGGCCGGGGTGCTGGTGGACGGGCTCGGCCGCGGGCATCATCGCGGCGACGCGACGGGCCAGCGCCGAGGCGTCGGGGGTCTGGTAGGTCATCCGGTAGTACCTGGGAGCGAAGCCGCCGAAGTCGTAGACCAGCGGCGCGTGACTCGCCGACAGCATCACCGGGGCCGACTCCCAGTGGGCGCTGACGATCAGGATCGCCTGCGGGCGCGGCAGGTCGGCCGCCCAGGCGGCGAGCTGCCCGGACCAGACCGGGTCGTCGAGCAGCGGGGGCGCCCCGTGGCCGAGGTAGAGCGCCGGCATTCGTTCGTCCATGACCTCACCAATTGTTGAGAGTTCAACTTTATTCCCAGCCGCGGCCCCACGCCACCGGTGCGCCGCCCTGCTCGGTGAGCAACCGGTCGACGCGGCTGAACGGGCGCGACCCGAAGAAGCCCCGGCTGGCGGACAGCGGCGACGGGTGCGTCGAGGCCACCCACGGGATGGGGCCGAGCTGGCCCTTCAGGGACTGCGCGTCCCGGCCCCACAGGATCGCCGCGCACGGGCCGCCCCGGGCGGCGAGCGCGTCGATGGCGCAGGAGGTGACCTCCTCCCAGCCACGCCCGCGGTGGCTGGCCGGCTCGCCCGGCCGGACGGTGAGCACGCGGTTGAGCAGCATCACGCCCTGCTCGGTCCAGGCCGTCAGGTCGCCGTGGTCCGGCGGCTCGAGGCCGAGGTCGGTGCGCACCTCCTGGTAGATGTTGCGCAGGCTGCCCGGCAGCGGGCGTACGTCGCGGGCGACCGCGAAGCTGAGCCCGATCGGGTGGCCGGGGGTGGGGTAGGGGTCCTGGCCGACGACGAGCACCTTCACCTCGGCCAGCGGCCGCTGGAACGCCCGCAGGATCGCGTCCCCGGCCGGCAGGTAGGAGCGGCCCGCCGCCATCTCCGCCCGCAGGAACCGCCCCATCGCCTCGATCCGCTCGTCGACCGGGGCCAGCGCCTCGGCCCAGTCCGGTGCCACCAGCCCCTGGTCGACCAGGCCCGCGAGCGCGCTCATGGGGGCGACGCTAGCGGGTGGCGTCGTGTCGGTTTCCCCGCCTGAGCGGGGAAACCGACGGTTGGCGGAGGAAACTTCGGCCACCAGGTGCAGGTTTCCCCGGCTGAGCGGGGAAACCGACGGGCCCACCCACCTACCCTGACCCCATGAGCCGGCGCGCGACGGTCGCGGACGTCCACGAGCTCGCGCTGTCGATGCCCGGGGCGAAGCTGGTGCCGGGCGGGCAGGCGGTCTACCAGGTCTCGGGCCGCAGCTTCGTGTTCTTCCGCAACCCGCGTCCGGACGCGGTCGACCCGGAGACGGGCGAGCGGTACGACGACGTCATCGTCTTCTGGGTGGAGTCCGACGAGGCCAAGCAGGTGCTGGTGCTCGACGAGTCGACGCCGTTCTTCACCACCAGCCACTTCGACGGCCACCCGTCGGTGCTGCTGCGGGCCGCGCACCTCGACCGGCTCAGCCGCGACGAGCTCGCGGAGACCGTGTACGACGCGTGGCTGGCCCGGGCCTCCAGGACCGCCGCCCGCCGGTGGCTCGAGGACCGCGGACTGGCGGACTGACCTCAGCGCCCGAGCGCGCGGGACCCGGCCGAGCCGTAGCGCCGCGTCGGGTTGGTGCCGATCGAGTCCCGCGACGGCGTACGCCGTGGGGGCGAGGTCGGGGCGACCGGCTCGGCGTCGACCCCGGCGGACCACTCGTCGATCCACTCGTCCATCAGCGGCCAGGTGGCCGTGCGCGCGGCGCGACCGGTGAGCATGCCGAGGTGACCGCCCGGGACGACCTCGAACCGCACCTCCTCGGCCCCGGTCAGCAGCGGCACGACCGCGTTGACCGCCGCGATCGGGGCGATCCCGTCGGTCGCGCCGCCGAACACCATGACGGGCGCGGAGATGTCGGCCAGCCGGAGCGTCCGGTCGCCCAGGTCGAAGCTGCCGCCGACGAGGGCGTTGGCCTTGAGGAAGCGGTGGTAGAGCTGGCCGAAGGTCCGGCCGGGGTAGGCGATCATGTTGTCGGTGAACCGGTCGACGGCCTCGAGCTGGGCGAGGAAGTCGGCGTCGTCGAGGTTCTGGGCCACCGCGAGTGGCTTGGTCACCAGCTTCTGGAACGAGGAGAGCTGGAACGCCCACCGCACCAGCGGCTGCGGCGCCCCGCCCATCGCCTGGTAGGCGCGGGTGATCGCCCCGCGGCCCTGGGCACCCACCACCGGCAGCGCCAGCAGCGGGCGGAGCGGGGCGACGAGCGGCACCTGCTTCACGTCGAACGGCGACCCGAGCACGGTGATCGACCCGATCGGGAGGCCGGAGTCGGCCGCGGCGGTGAGCAGCGCGAAGATGCCGCCGAGCGACCAGCCGACGACGTGGACCTTCCGGTCACCGGCGTGGGCAGCGACCTCGCGGACCGCCGCCGGGACCACCTCGTCGATCCAGTGCTCCATGCCGAGGTTGCGGTCCTTGAACGAGACCTGGCCGTACTCGACGAGGTAGGTCGGGCGGCCCTGGGCCACGAAGTGCTCCACCAGCGAGCACCCGCGCCGCAGGTCGAAGCACTGCGACGGCGCGGCCAGCGGAGTCACCAACAGAACCGGGTCGCCCTGCTCCCGCACCTTGGCCGCGGGGCGGTAGTGGTAGACCTCGCGCAGGGTCCCCTCGCCGATCAGGGTCCGGGGCATCGGCCGCAGGTCGGCCAGCCCTCCGTAGAGCACCTTGTGGGCCACGTTGCTCGCGGCGGCCACGACCTGGTCGGGCTTGGGCACCAGATCCATGCCACGAAACTACCCGTTCCTCGACACGGCGGGGGATCAGGACTAGAACCGGTCGCATGGACTGGAGGAAGGTCGGCGCCCTCACCGTGGGCGCACTCGGGGCAATGACGGCGTACGACCTCACCCAGAAGCAGCACGCGATCCTGCGCAACTTCCCGCTGATCGGGCACCTGCGCTACCAGCTCGAGCGGTTCGGTCCGGAGCTGCGCCAGTACATCGTCACCTCCAACGACGAGGAACGCCCCTTCAGCCGCGACCAGCGTCGGTGGGTGTACGCCAGCTCCAAGCTCGAGAACAACTACTTCGGCTTCGGCACCGACAACGACGTCGAGAACGTCGCCGGCTACCCGGTCATCAAGCACCGCACCTTCACCGGCCCGGGAGCCCCGACCGCGCCGCACGCCGGCGAGGGCGTGGCGCTGCCGTCGGCGAAGGTGCTCGGCGGCCCGCGGGGCCGAGCCCGCGCGTTCCGTCCCCGGTCGGTCGTCAACGTCTCCGGCATGAGCTTCGGAGCGCTCTCCCGCAACGCGATCGAGGCGCTCAACCGGGGCTCCGAGCAGGCGGGGTGCCTGCAGAACACCGGCGAGGGCGCGATCTCGCCGTACCACCGCAACGGCGGGGAGCTGGTGTTCCAGATCGGGACGGCGTACTTCGGGTGCCGCGACTCCGAGGGCCGCTTCGACCTCGAGCGGCTCAGGAGGACCGTCGAGTCGGCGCCGGTCCGCGCCATCGAGATCAAGCTGTCGCAGGGCGCCAAGCCCGGGCTCGGCGGGATGCTGCCCGGCGCCAAGGTCAGCGAGGAGATCGCGGAGATCCGCGGCATCCCGCCGGGCGTCGACTGCGCCTCGCCGAGCCGGCACACCGCGTTCCACGACGTCGACTCGATGCTCGACTTCGTGGAGCTGGTCGCCACCGAGACCGGCCTCCCGACCGGGATCAAGTCGGCCGTCGGCAACCTCGAGTTCTGGGACCACCTCGTCGCCGACATGGCCGGCGGGCAGCGGGGCGTCGACTTCGTGAACGTCGACGGCGGCGAGGGGGGCACCGGCGCGGCGCCCATGATCTTCGCCGACTCCGTGGCCTACCCCTTCCGGATCGGGTTCGCCGAGGTCTACCGCCGCTTCGCCGAGGCCGGGATCGCCGACCGGGTGACCTTCGTCGGCGGCGGGAAGCTCGGCATCCCCGAGAACGCCGTCGTGGCGTTCGCGCTCGGCGTCGACCTGGTCGCCGTCGGACGTGAGGCCATGATGTCGATCGGCTGCATCCAGGCGCAGAAGTGCCACACCGACCACTGCCCGGTGGGCGTCGCCACCCAGAACCCCCGCTACGTGCGAGGGCTCGACCCGACCCTCAAGAGCGAGCGGCTGGCCAACTACGTGCGGACGCTGCGGCGTGACCTGCTCAAGGTCTCCGAGGCGATCGGGGTCGTCCACCCCGCCCTGGTCACGGCCGACGACGTCGACTGCCTGGACGGCGTGCGGAGCCGCCTGTCGCTGCGCGAGGTCTACGGCTACCGGCCCGGCTGGGGGGCGGTCGGGCCCGACCTCGCCGAGGAGATCACCGCGATCATGGGCGCCGATCCGGAGGTCAGCGGCGTGGGCGAGACCCACGACTGAGTGCGCGTCCGGAGCGCGAACGGGCCGCCTCGCACCTCAGCCTCCGGGGGTGGCTGGTCGTGAACCTCCGGTGCCCGGTCGCCCTGCGCCCGATGGCCCCTCTGGTAGTCACGAGGCGCGCGGCGGCTTGACCTGCTTGCCGTGGTCGGGAGGGACCTCGGCGAGGCCGCTCAGGAAGGCCCGGGCCCAGGCGGTCACGTCCTTCCGCAGGACCGTCTTGCGCATCGCCCGCATCCGGCGGCTCGTCTCCTTCGCCGGTGCCCGGTAGGCGTCGAGCAGTGCGGTCTTCATGCCGTTGATGTCGTAGGGGTTGACCAGCCACGCCTGTCGCAGCTCGTCGGAGGCGCCGGCGAACTCGGAGAGGACGAGCGCGCCGGCGTCGTCGTAGCGGCAGGCGACGTACTCCTTGGCGACGAGGTTCATCCCGTCGCGGTAGGGCGTCACCACCATGACGTCGGCGGCGCGGTAGAGCGCCGCCATCTCCTCGCGCGGGTAGGACGAGTGCAGGTAGCTGATGGCCGGCTGGCCGATCTTGCCGAGGTCGCCGTTGATCCGTCCGACCAGCCGGTCGATCTCGTCGCGGAGGATGCGGTACTGCTCGACCCGTTCCCGCGACGGCGTCGCGACCTGCACGAACACCGCCTCGTCGACGTCGAGCTCGCCGTCCTGGATCAGCTCGCTGAACGCCCGAAGCCGGGCGATGATCCCTTTGGTGTAGTCGAGCCGGTCGATGCCGAGGAACACCTTGCGCGGCTCGCCGAGGGCCTCCCGGATCTCGGTGGCCCGCTCCTCGACGCCCTCGCTCCGGGCCAGCTCCTCGAAGCCGGCCGCGTCGATCGAGATCGGGAACGCCGCCGCACGCACGGTGCGGCCGTCGGGCAGGTAGACCAGGTCGCGGTGGGTCTTGTGGCCGACCCGCTGCCGGACCAGGCGGACGAAGTTGGCCGCGCCCCCGCTCATCTGGAAGCCCACCAGGTCGGCCCCGAGCAGGCCCTCCAGCAGCTGCCGCCGCCACGGCAGCTGGGCGAACAGCTCGGCGGGCGGGAACGGGATGTGCAGGTAGAACCCGATCCGCAGGTCGGGCCGGAGCTCGCGCAGCATCTGCGGGACCAGCTGCAGCTGGTAGTCGTGGACCCAGACCGTCGCGCCCTCCTCGGCCACGTTGACGACCTTCTCGGCGAAGCGGCGGTTGACGGTGACGTAGGCGTCCCACCACTCGCGGTGGAACTCCGGCTTGGCCACCACGTCGTGGTAGATCGGCCACAGCGTCGCGTTGGACATGCCCTCGTAGAAGCCCTCGATCTCCTCGGAGGAGAGCGGCACGGGCACCAGCGACAGCCCGTCGTCCTCGAAGGGCTCCAGGTCGGTCTCGGTCCCGCCGGCCCAGCCGATCCAGACTCCGTCGTTGGCCCGCATCACCGGGTCGAGGGCGGTGACCAGGCCACCGGGCGAACGCCGCCACCGCCTGCTGCCGTCTGGTTCGTCGACGCGGTCGACCGGCAGCCGGTTGGCCACGATCACGAGCTGTGCGGAGGGGGACACGACACCACCCTAGGACCAGTCGGCTGCGGTCGGTTCACCCGTCGGCGGGGTAGCGGACGCCGACCTGGCGCCGGATCCCGTCCATCTGCCCGAGCAGCCGCAGCGTCCGGTCGTGCGGGACGAGCGGGCTCTCGCGCAGTCCGTCCGCGAGGCACCGCCCGACCTCCGCGGCCTCGTTGCCGAGCCCGGTGCCGAGCACCGGCCCGTCGCCCTCGATGCGCTCGGTCTCGCCGCCGGAGGGCGTCCAGAGGGCGTACGGCGGGTGGTGCAGCGGCGTGGGCAGGTGCAGCACCCCGGTGTCGGTCGAGAGCGCGGCGGAGGTGGGGGTGTCGGCGGTCAGCGAGCAGGACAGCGCCCCGACGGCCCCGCCGGGGTGGCGGGTGGCGATCGCGACGTCGCGATCGACGCCGCGGTCGTCGAGGGACGCCACGGCGACGGCCGTCTCCACGGGTCCCAGCAGCAGCTCCGCGAGCGTGAGCGGGTAGACGCCGAGGTCGAGCAGTGCGCCGCCACCGAGCGCCGGGTCGAGCAGCCGGTGCCCGGGCGGCTGGTGGGTCGCGAACCCGAAGTCGGCGTGCAGCTGACGCGGGGTGCCGAACCGGCCGGCGTCCAGCCCGGCGACGACCGCCCGCACCACCGGGTGGCAGGCCGTCCACATCGCCTCCATCAGGAACCGGTCGTGGCGGACCGCCAGCGCCACCATCTCCTCGGCCTCCGCCCGGTTGACGGTGAGCGGCTTCTCGCACAGCACGTGCTTGCCCGCCACCAGCGCCATCCGCGCGTGCTCGAGGTGGAACACGTGGGGGGAGGCGACGTAGACGACGTCGACGTCCGGATCGGCGACCAGCGCCTGGTAGGAGCCGTGCGCGCGGCAGCCCTCGGCGCCGTACGACCTCGCGAGCTCGGCCGCCGACTCCGCGGACCGGGACCCGACCGCCGCCAGCGCGGCGCCCCGGACCTCCCTGAGGTCGCGGGCGAAGCTGTGGGCGATCGAGCCGGTGGCGAGGATCCCCCATCGGACGGCGGCAGGCTGCATCGGCCCATCGTGGCGCAGCGAGACCCGTGGCCGCGACTCGCCCGATGCGAATGACATCGTTGTGGTTCGTCGCCTAGAGTTTGGCGTGTCCTACCACCACCACAGGGGAGACTTGCTGCGATGGACGCCGCGAACGCCCTCCACGGACAGTCCGCGGAGCAGCCCGGACTGAGCGACCGCGACCGCGAGATCCTCGAGTTCGAGCGGCAGTGGTGGAAGTACTCCGGCGCCAAGGAGACCGCGGTCCGCGAGAAGTTCGACATGTCGTCGACCCGCTACTACCAGGTCCTCAACGCCCTCATCGACCGCCCCGAGGCGCTCGAGGCCGACCCCCTGCTCGTCCGGAGGCTGCGTCGTCTGCGCGCCGCGCGGCAGCGCCAGCGCTCCGCCCGCCGGCTCGGCTTCGAGGTCTAGGCGAGTCATGCACATGCGCAACCAGCGCGGCGTGGCCTTCCCCTCGCCCGTCGTGATCCTCAGCATCGTCGCGATCGCGATGGCCGGGGTCACCTACGTCGCCACCCGGGGCGAGGCGCCGACCGAGCGCGAGGTCACCGCCGTCTCCCAGCCGTCGGGCAACGAGACCCCGGAGGCCCAGCGGACCGTCGAGCCGCCCGAGGTCAAGAAGAAGAAGCCGCAGGTCCAGCGCGGCGAGGTCTACGTCGAGGTCTACAACAACTCCGGGATCACCGGTCTCGCCGGCCAGGTTGCCGGGACCGCCGCCCAGGTCGGCTGGCAGGTGGTCGGCTCCGACAACTGGTACGGCACCATCCCGAGCTCGACCGTCTACTACCCGCCGCGGCTCCAGCAGGCCGCCACGATCCTGGCCCGTGACCTGGGCATCGACCGGACCGAGGCCGCGACCGGGCCGATGAAGCGCGACCGGTTGACGGTCATCCTCACCGCCGACGCTGCCTGAGCCGGAGCGCGCGCGGCAGCGCGTTGAAACACCGGTGACCCGGGAGGCCGCGTCGTCCCGGCCGTGGTGGGATGGACACATGGAGCTCACGTCCCCGGAGGCCGGGCGGCGACTCGAGGCGTACGCCGAGGCTGCGGGCCGGTGCGTCGTCGGCCTCGACTTCGACGGGGTGCTCTCGCCGATCGTCGACGACCCGGACGAGGCCCGCATCCACCCCGACGCCCCGGGGGTGCTGGTCGACCTGGCCGAGGTGGTTCGCGCGGTGGCGGTGATCACCGGCCGCCCCGCCCGCCAGGCGCTCGCGCTCGGTGACCTCGACGACGTGGGCGCCGAGATCGGCGAGCGCGGCAAGGAGCTCTTCGTCTTCGGGCAGTACGGCAACGAGCGGTGGTCCTCGACCCGGCGCCGCGTCGTGTCGCCCCGACCGCCCGCGGGCCTCTCGACGTTCGAGCGCGAGCTGCCGGCGCTGCTTCGCCGGTTCGACGCGGCCGACGCGCACGTGGAGGAGAAGGGACTCGCGGTCGCCGTCCACACCCGGCGGCTGCCGGACCCCCGCGCCGCCCGCGACCGGCTGATGGAGCCCCTGCGCGAGCTCGCGGGACGGCACCACCTGGTGCTCGAGCCCGGCCGCAACGTCATCGAGGTGCGCTCGTCGGGGATGACCAAGGGGCAGGCCGTCCGCACCTTCGTCGAGGAGCAGGACGCTGGCGGCATGCTCTTCATCGGCGACGACCTCGGCGACCTCGACGCCTTCGAGGCCGTGGGCGAGCTCCGCGAGCGGGGCCTCCCGACCCTCCTGGTGTGCTCGCTGTCGGAGGAGGAGAACGCCCTCGCCGAGCACGCCGACGTGCTGGTCAAGGGACCGGACGGCGTGCTCGACCTGCTGCGCGACCTGACCGCCCGCGCCCGCTGACGACGCTGGTCCGCCGTCACCCGCAGCGCCCCATCCGCGGGCATCCACGATGCGGGACCCGCGGACGCATGCTGAGACGCGCCGCGTACAGTCGTCACCAGCTCATCGAGAGGGACTGAGGGAACGGCCCGTCGACGTCCCGGCAACCGCCACGACCGCTCACGTCGTGGAGACGGTGCCAATTCCGGCCCGCGGCGAGAGCCGCCGCGGGGAAGATGAGGAGGAGGATCCTCTTGAGCTCCACGCTGGTCGAGGCCGCGACGCACCCCCTGCGCGACGGCGCCTTCGGGCACGCCACCTCCCTGGCCTGCCGCGAGTGCGGGCACCGGGTCGCGCTGGGCCCCCACTACGCGTGTCCGGAGTGCTTCGGGCCGCTCGAGGTGGCCTACGACTACCCCGCGGTCACCCGCGCGGAGATCGAGGCGGGGCCGCGCAACATGTGGCGCTACAAGGCGCTGCTGCCGGTCCCCAGCGACATCGAGGAGTCGCCCAACACCGAGCCCGGTTTCACCCGGCTGCTCGAGGCGCGCAACCTCGCCGCCGCGCTGGGGCTGAGCCGGCTGTGGGTCAAGGACGACTCCACCAACCCGACCAACTCCTTCAAGGACCGGGTCGTCGCCTGCGCGCTGAGCGCGGCTCGCGAGCTCGACGCGAAGGTCTTCGCGTGTCCGTCGACCGGCAACCTCGCGAACGCCGTGGCCGCGGCCGGTGCCCGCGCCGGGATGAAGACCGTGGTGTTCATCCCGAGCGACCTCGAGAAGCCCAAGCAGGTCAACTCCGCGGTCTACACCGACTCGCTGGTCGCGGTGGAGGGCAACTACGACGACGTCAACAAGCTCGCCTCGGAGATCGCCGGCGAGGAGGACGGCTGGGCGTTCGTCAACGTCAACGTCCGGCCCTACTACGCCGAGGGCTCCAAGACCCTCGGGTACGAGATCGCCGAGCAGCTCGGCTGGCGGCTGCCCGACCAGGTCGTGATCCCGGTCGCCTCTGGTGCCCAGCTGACCAAGGTCGACAAGGCCTTCCAGGAGCTGATCCGGCTGGGGCTGGTCGAGGACAAGCCCTACCAGGTGTACGGCGCGCAGGCCACGGGCTGCTCGCCGGTCGCCACCGCGTGGAAGGCGGGGGTCGACGCGATCCGTCCCCAGAAGCCCGACACCATCGCCAAGTCACTGGCCATCGGCAACCCCGCCGACGGCATCTACGTTCTGGACATCTGCAGGCGCACGGGTGGTGCGGTGGAGGACGTCTCCGACGACGAGGTGCGCGAGGGCATCCTGCTGCTTGCCCGGACCGAGGGCATCTTCACCGAGACCGCGGGCGGGACGACGACCGCGGTGCTGCGAAAGCTGGTCGAGAGCGGCCAGCTCGACCCCGAGCTCGAGACCGTCATCATCAACACCGGCATGGGCCTGAAGACGCTCGACGCCGTCGCCGACCGGGTCGGTGCCGCCGCCACCATCGAGCCGTCCTACGCGGCCTTCACCGCCACCGGCCTCGCCGACTAACGTCGCACCACACCCGACCAGGGCACCACCGAAAGGGGCACCATGAGCGTCTCCGTCCGGATCCCGACCATCCTGCGCACCTACACCGGCGGCGAGTCGGAGGTGAGCGCGGAGGGCGGCACCCTCGCCGAGGTCCTCGAGGACCTCGACACCCACCACTCCGGCATCAAGGGACGGATCGTCGACGAGACGGGCGAGCTGCGTCGGTTCGTGAACGTGTACGTCGGCAACGACGACGTGCGCTTCCTGGACAACCTGGCGACCCCCACCCCCGACGGCGCCCAGGTCTCGGTGATCCCGGCGGTCGCGGGCGGCTGACCGACCCGTCACCCGCCGCCTGCGGCGAGTTCGCCGGCCGTTCAGGTGGGTGTGGTTCAACAGGTGGGTGTCGCGCTCCCGCCTTCTCGTGACCTCGGCCGCCCTCGTCGGCGGCGTGGCCCTCGGCGCCTGGCTCGGCGGCCGGCACGTCCTGGCGCGCCAGGCCGCCGCCGTACGTGCGGTGATCGGCAAGCCGCTCGGCGAGCAGCCGCCGTACGCCGACCGGGTCTGGCGGAAGCGCTACGAGGGCGAGCCGGTGGAGCTGGTCCTGCTCGGGGACTCGATCGCTGCCGGCCTCGGGGCCGAGCGGCGCAAGGACACGCTCGGTGGTCGCCTGGCCCGCGGCCTGGCCAAGCAGACCCGCCGACCCGTCCGGCTGCGCACCGTGGCCGTGGTCGGCTCGGAGTCGAGTGCGCTGCCCGACCAGCTGGTGGCGCTGCCCCTGACCTACCGGCCCGACGTCGCCGTCGTGGTGGTCGGGGGCAACGACGTCACCCACCGGGTGCCCGTCGGCGAGTCCGTGCGGCACCTCGTCGAGACGGTCGAGGCGCTCCGTGCCCGGGGGGCCGAGGTCGTGGTCGGCACCTGTCCCGACCTCGGGGCCCTCCAGCACGTCCCGCAGCCGTTGCGCGGGCTCGGCTCGCGGGTCTCCCGCCAGCTGGCCGAGGCCCAGCGGGACGCGGCGACGGCCGCGGGCGCCCGCGCGGTCTCGCTCCGCCACGTGGCCGGCCCGTTCTTCGTCACGAATCCCGACGAGATGTTCAGCCTGGACCGGTTCCACCCGAGCGGCCTGGGCTACAAGCGCACGGCACAGGCGATGCTGCCCTCGGTCCTGCACGCGCTCGGTCAGCACGACGAGCTCCCGTTCGGGCACCACGCCCCGCTGCGCAGCCTGTTGCTCCTGGCGCTGCCGGCGGGCTGGGTCAGCGCACGTCGATGACCGTCGCGTGGCCCCGGTCGTCGATCCGGACGGTCGCGACCCCGCCTCGCTCCGCGAGGCGCCGCTCCAGCTCGGCAGCCCGGTCCTGGGGCACGAAGTACGACTCGATCCCGCAGTGGATCGCCCGGTCGGTGTCGTCGCACGCGAGGTAGGGCGCCTCCGCGGGACGGGTCCGGCGCCAGCCCGCGGCGACCCAGGTGCCGTCCCGCTCGACGAGGGGGACGTAGACCGCACCCCGCTGTCCGTCGTCCCTGCTGGGGGGCTGCGAACCGCCCGGGGCCTGCAGGCCGGGGTAGTCGAGGGTGACGTAGGCACCGCGGAACGGGTCGATCGGATCCAGCGGCCGTACCTCCATCCGGTAGTCCTCACCGGTGAGGCGACTCGAGAGCTGGGGCGCGACCGCGGCGCCGACGAACGCGAGCTGGGCGACCGCCACCAGTGCGACGACCACGACGCGGTTCACGACTGATCCTCGGACGACGCGATGACCGCGGCGAGCCGGCGTCTGGTGCGGTCGAAGAGCACGCCGGTCCCGAGGAACACCAGACCGAGGACCACGAACAGCCAGGCGCCCTCGATGATCCGGGCGAACACCGCGAAGCTCTGGAACGTCACGAACACGACCAGCGCGGTGGTGGCCGTCGCGGTGAGCGTTCGGCTGTCGCGCAGGGTCCCGAGGACGGCCACGGCGACCGCGACCACGACGTAGACGGCGACGCTGACCACAGCATGCAGCCAGTCGCCCGTGGTGAGCACGTCGACGTCGGCGCCGGTGTCCCAGGCGACCAGCAGCAGGGCCGCGGCAGCCAGCCCGAGTGCGGCGAGCGGCTCGAGCCGGTCCCGTCCCCTCGCGACGGCCGCGCCGGCGCCCACGGTGAGCACTGCGGCGGCGACCGCTCCGACCAGCCAGCGGTCCCAGGCGAAGCCGTCGGCCGTGACGAACGGGAGCGCGGCGGCGAACAGCCCCACGAGGACGAGGAGGGCGCCCGCCTCGCGCCACGCGTCCGCGAACTCTGTGGCGAACCGGGTGTGCAACGCGGAGAGCCCGGCGGCGACGGTGGCCGCGGCCAGCAGCGCCAGCACCACGCCGAGACCGCTCGGGGCATCCTCCACGACCACCCAGAGGAGCCAGGTCAGGCCGGTCACGAGGCCTACCAGCAGCGGACCGACCGAGCGCACGCCGTACGCCTGCACCAGCGCGCCGAGGGCCCACCAGCCGAGCAGGGCCGGTTGCCAGGCCGGCACCTGCAGGCTCTGTGCTGCCTGGAACACGACCGCACCGAGGACGACCGAGGCCAGCGTCCGCAGCGACATGACCAGCACGCGGGAGGCAGTCGTGCGCGCTGCCGAGCGGGCGGCCAGCACCTCGCTGCCCACGAGGAGGCCCAGCCAGGCGGCCGCGACGAGGAGGAACCGGCCGAGCGGACCGAGCTGGTCCAGGTTGGCGGCGACCAGCCAGATCACGCCCACGCCGACGAAGCCGGCGCCGAGCACCAGGAGCAGGCGGCCGACCGAGTGCCGCCGACTGGCGTCGTAGCGGCCGAGGAGTGACTCCGCCTGCCCGGGCGCGAGCAGTCCCTCGCGGGTCCAGGCCGCCACCTCGCCCCGCAGCCAGTCGAGCTGGCGCGGGCTGGCGGGGCGCGGCTGCGGGTGCTGGGTGGCAGACGGGACGGTGTCTGAGGTCATGCCGCCAGTGTCCGGGCGGACGGGGCCCCGCACATGGGTACGGACACCCAGCCCGGACCTCGACGATCTCGCGAGAGCTGTTTGCACTCGCCCACCCCGAGTGCTAAACATTGGATTGGCACTCGTACCATGAGAGTGACAACACACGACCTGGTGTGCGTTGAGGTCCGTACCGACCGGCGAGCAGGGTTCGTCGGCGCGGGCAGGCCGTTCCGTCGCGGGCAACCCACCGGGTGCCACCAGACTCCCAGAAGGAATCGCAGGAGTTATGCCGAAGCTGATTGCTTTCAACGAGGAGGCCCGCCGCGGGCTGGAGCGGGGCATGAACACCCTCGCCGACGCGGTCAAGGTCACGCTCGGGCCCAAGGGCCGCAACGTCGTGCTCGAGAAGAAGTGGGGCGCCCCGACGATCACCAACGACGGTGTGTCGATCGCCAAGGAGATCGAGCTCGAGGACGCCTACGAGAAGATCGGCGCCGAGCTGGTCAAGGAGGTCGCGAAGAAGACCGACGACGTCGCCGGTGACGGCACGACGACGGCGACCGTCCTGGCCCAGGCGATGGTCCGCGAGGGTCTGCGCAACGTCGCCGCGGGTGCCAACCCGATGAGCCTCAAGCGTGGCATCGAGACCGCGGTCGACAAGGTCGCCGAGCAGCTGCTCGGGATGGCCAAGGACGTCGAGACCAAGGAGCAGATCGCCGCGACCGCGTCGATCTCCGCCGCCGACACCACCGTCGGCGAGATCATCGCCGAGGCGATGGACAAGGTCGGCAAGGAAGGCGTCATCACCGTCGAGGAGTCGAACACCTTCGGGCTCGACCTCGAGCTCACCGAGGGCATGCGGTTCGACAAGGGCTACATCTCGGCCTACTTCGTCACCGACCCCGAGCGGATGGAGACCGTGCTCGAGGACCCCTACGTCCTCATCGCCAACTCCAAGGTCAGCTCGGTCAAGGACCTGCTGCCGCTGCTCGAGAAGGTCATGCAGTCCGGCAAGCCGCTGGTCATCATCGCCGAGGACGTCGACGGCGAGGCGCTGTCCACGCTGGTCGTCAACAAGATCCGTGGCACGTTCAAGTCCGTCGCCGTCAAGGCCCCGGGCTTCGGCGACCGCCGCAAGGCCATGCTGCAGGACATCGCGATCCTCACGGGCGGCCAGGTCATCTCCGAGGAGGTCGGCCTGAAGCTGGAGAACGCCGGACTCGAGCTGCTCGGCCAGGCCCGCAAGGTCGTCATCACCAAGGACGAGACCACCATCGTCGAGGGTGCGGGCGACACCGGCCAGATCGAGGGTCGGGTCAACCAGATCCGTGCCGAGATCGAGAAGAGCGACTCCGACTACGACCGCGAGAAGCTGCAGGAGCGGCTGGCCAAGCTGGCCGGCGGCGTCGCGGTGATCCAGGTCGGTGCGGCCACCGAGGTCGAGCTCAAGGAGCGCAAGCACCGGATCGAGGACGCCGTCCGCAACGCGAAGGCGGCCGTCGAGGAGGGCATCGTGGCCGGCGGTGGCGTGGCGCTGCTGCAGGCCGCCGAGTCCGCCTTCGAGAAGCTGGACCTGTCCGGCGACGAGGCCACCGGCGCCGCGATCGTGCGTGCCGCCACCGAGGCCCCGCTCAAGCAGATCGCGGTCAACGCCGGTCTCGAGGGTGGCGTCATCGTGGAGAAGGTCCGCGGGCTGCAGGCCGGCCACGGCCTCGACGCGGCCACCGGCGAGTACGTCGACATGGTCGAGGCCGGCATCCTCGACCCGGCCAAGGTGACCCGCTCGGCGCTCCAGAACGCCGCGTCGATCGCCGCGCTGTTCCTCACCACCGAGGCCGTCGTGGCCGACAAGCCGGAGAAGGCCGCGGCCGCGCCCGGCGGCGGTGACATGGGCGGCATGGGAGGCATGGACTTTTGATCGCTCAAGGCCTGCGCGCGTGAGCGCGCAGGCCTGTCGGGCGATCAGGTTGAGGAGCGTCGGCACAGGCACGCGCAAAGCGCGGGACTGTGCGAGGCGTCTCGAAACCTCAGCCGTGGTCCGAACTCACTCAACACGCACGCAGGGCCCCGGTTCCACCACGGAACCGGGGCCCTGTGCCGTCGTATGGGTGGTCCCGGCGGCCCGATCTGCGTGGTTCCCCCTACGTGGCCCGCCTCGACCACGCCCACGCTGGCACCTCCGAACACACGAGGAGGAAGTCATGACCCTGTTCATGGACGTGCACGAGAAGGTGGAGGGGCTCACCGCCGAGGCGGTCGGGGAGGCTCACCGGCGCGACGTGGAGGTCCAGGCCGCGTACGGCGTGGACTACCAGCAGTACTGGTTCGACGAGGGCAGCGGCAAGGTCTTCTGCCTGGTCGAGGCCCCGGACGCCGAGGCCGCCGCGCGCGTGCACCGCGAGGCGCACGGACTGGTCGCGGACCAGATCGTCCCGGTGCGCGCGGGCAGCTGAGGCCGCCGGGCTCGCACCCTGTCGCCGGTCCCGGCCGCGGACCATACTTGTCCGATATGGACCCCACGGCCGGGACCGGCGTCGGCCGCGCGCCCGGCCGCCCGGCGAGCCGGACGCTCGTCGGCCGCGACGACGTGCTGCGACGGCTCACCTCGCTCGTGGACGGCGTGGTCGAGTCGGGTCGCCTCACGCCCGCGCTGCTCGAGGGGCCGGCAGGGATCGGCAAGACCCGGGTCGTCTCCGAGCTCGCCGTCCGGGTCGAGGGGCGGGCCGACGTCCTGGTCGGTCACTGCGTCGACGCGGGCGACCAGACGCTGCCGTACGCGCCGCTGGTGGAGGTGCTCACCGAGCTGGTCCGGCGGGAGGGGGTGGCCACGGTGCGCGGGTGGGCCGGCCCGGCAGGCGTGGAGCTGGGGCGCCTGGTGCCGTCGCTCCACGAGGACGCGTCGACCGGCTCGGCGGGTGCCGGGCGGCTCTTCCAGGCCGTCTCGGGCGTGCTCGACGGACTCGCCGCGCGGGGGCCGGTCGTCCTGGTGCTCGAGGACGTGCACTGGATGGACGCCTCCACCCGGGAGCTCGTGGCGGCGCTCGGGCGGCAGCAGGCCGGAGCGATCCTGATGCTGCTGACCCTGCGCAGCGACGAGGCCCCGGTTCCGGCCGGGCTGGGCCGCTTCGTCGCCGAGCTGGTCCGGGCCGGGGACCAGCACCTCGGCCTCGACCCGCTCAGCCGTGACGAGCAGGCCGTACAGGTCAGCGACATCCTCGGCCTGCCGCCCACGCGCCGGCTGCTCGACGAGGTCTGGTCCCGGGCGGAGGGCAACCCGTTCTTCGCCGAGGAGCTGCTCGCGCTGGGCCCGACCGAGCAGCGCGAGCTCCCTGCGACGGTGCGCGGCCTGCTCCTCGCCCGGCTCGACTCGCTGAGCCCGGCGACCCGCCAGGTCCTGCGCACGGCGAGCCTGGTCGGCCGCGAGGTGCCCGACGCCCTCCTCGAAGCCGTGTCGGACGTGCACGCGCAGCGGCTCGAGTCCGCGCTGCGTGAGGCGGTCGAGGCGCACGTGCTGGAGCCGCGCGGCGACGTGCTGGCGTTCCGGCACGCCCTGCTCCAGGAGGCGGTGGCCGCGAGCCTGCTCCCGGGAGAGGCCGCCCGGACCCACCGCCGGCTCGCCGAGGCGCTCACCGAGACGCCGGCGCTGGCGGGTGCCGGGCCCGGCGGTACGGCGGGCAGGATCGCCCGGCACCGGGACGCCGCCGGCGACACCGAGCGTGCTCTCGTCGCTCGGGTCGACGCGGCGCGCGAGGCCTTCGACGGTCTGGCGTTCGCCGAGGCGCTGGTCCACTACGACCGCGCGCTCGTGTTGCTGGACCAGGTGCCCGACGGTGAGTCGTTGCTCGGCGTCCCACGGGCCCGGCTGCTCCGGTGGGCCGCCGAGGTGGCCCACCTCGCGGCCGACCCGGACCGGGCCACCGCCCTGGTGCGGGAGGCGATCGTGGCCACGGATCCCGCCGACCTGCACGCGTTGGGCTGGCTGCACGAGCGGCTCGGCCGCTACCTGTGGATGGCCGGCGACGGGCGGGGCGCGCTGGCGGCGTACGAACAGGCGGTCGCGCTGGTGCCTCCGGAGCCGCCGACCCGTGCCCGCGCCGCGGTGCTCGGAGGTCTGTCGCAGGTCCTGATGCTCGCGGCCAGGTGCGCGGAGTCCGAGCAGCTGGCCCGGGAGGCGATCGCGGTCGCCCGACAGGTCCCGGACGGCCGCCCGATCGAGGGCCACGCGCGCTGCAACCTCGGGGTGGACCTGGCCATGTCCGGTCGGTTCGACGAGGCGATCGCCGAGCTCCGGGAGGCGCGCCGGATCGCCGACGAGGAGTTCGCCGACGTCGACGAGAACGCCCGTGCGCTGGTCAACCTGCACAGTGCCCTCGTGGTCGCGGGGCGCCTGGAGGAGGCGGCCGACGTCGCCCGCGAGAGCGTGCGGGTGGGCGACGAGCTGGGCCTGCGTCGGCGCAAGGGGATCTGGTGTCGCTGCGACGCCGCGGAGGTGCTGGTGCACATGGGCCGCTTCGACGAGGCCGAGCCCTTCCTCGAGGAGTGCCGGGAGCTCGATCCCCACGGCATCGATGCCGTCCGCGCCGACCTGTGCGAGGGCCAGCTGCGGCTGGGCCGTGGAGCGGTCGGCGAGGCCCGTGAGCTGCTGGAGCGGGCGCGGTCGGAGGGCGACCGCATCCTGGACCCGCAGCTGGTGGCGCCGCTCCACGCGGCCCTGCTCGAGGTCGCGCACTGGAGCGGGGACCGGCAGGCTGCCGAGCCGCTGGTCGCGGAGGTGCTCCGGCGGCTCGACCCCACCCAGGTCGCCAGCTTCCAGGCGGCCGTCGCCTCCTCGGTGACGCGTGCCGCAGCGGCCGACGGGTCGACCCAGGACGTCGGGCCGTGGGTCGAGCAGGTGCGGGTCACGCTCGAGGGTCTCCCGGCCGTGCTCCCGCTGGCGGCCGCGGACCTCGCGACGGCCGATGCCGAGATGTCGGGGGACCCGGAGGCCTGGGCGCTGGCCGCTGCGGCCTGGGAGCGCTTCGGCGACCCCTACCACACGTCGTACGCACGACTCCGGTGGGCCGAGGCCCTGCTCGCCACCGGTGGCCCGCGCGAGAGCGCGGCGGACCAGCTGCGGCTCGCGGTCATGAGCGCCCACCGGATCGGCGCCCGACACCTGGCCGAGCACGGCGCCGGCCTCGGACGGCGGGCGCGGCTCTCGGTCGACATCGAGGAGCCGGCCGACAACCGCTACCGCCTCACGGCCCGGGAGCGGGAGGTGCTGGGCCTGGTCGCCCTGGGCCTCACCGACCGCGCGATCGGCGGGCGGCTCTTCATCAGCCATCGCACCGTGGAGCGACACGTGTCCAACCTCCTGGCCAAGCTCGACGCCGGACGCCGGTCCGAGCTCGTCGCGACGGCGCACCGCGAGGGTCTGGTCCCGACCCCCGCGTCCGCCGGGGGCGAGGGGTAGCAGCCGCGCGAGGCGGCGGCAGGCCGGACGTGCGATGAGTCCGGCACCCGCGCCCGGTCGGCACGGTGAGATCAACGGACCGGAAGGACGAGCATTGCGACGCTTCGTGGTCACCCAGAACATCAGCCTGGACGGGTCCATCGAGTTCCTGGGGAACTGGTTCGATCCCACCGACCAGGACGAGGAGGTGGCCGCGGCGACCCGCGAGCAGTCGGCCCGCGAGGAGCTGCTGCTGCTCGGGCGGCAGACCTTCGAGGACTTCCGCGGCTTCTGGCCGCACCAGACCGACGACACCACCGGCGTGACCGAGGTCCTGAACCGGACACCGAAGTACGTGGTGTCCAGCACCATGAACGATCCGGAGTGGCAGAACTCCACCGTGCTCGGCGCCGACTGGCCGGACCGGCTGCGCGAGCTGAGGACGCAGGGCGACGGCGACATGACCCTCACCGGGAGCATCCGGCTCTGCCACGCCGTGCTCGAGGCCGGCCTGGTCGACGAGATCCGGCTCTTCGTCCACCCCGTCAGCCAGGGCGGTGGGCGGCGACTCTTCCCGGACGGCTACGAGACGTCGTCCCTGCACTGCCTGGAGGCGCGGCGCTTCGGCAACGGCGTCGCGCTGCTGCGCTACGCCACCCGGTGAGCCTCAGGGGGCGCGCCCGATCCGGATCGGTCCGGAAGCGGCCGACGGGTCGACGACCTCTCCGCCCTGGGTGATGCGAACCTCGCCGCGCTCCACGAGGCGGCCGGCGGCCCTGCGTGCCGGCTCCATCAGGCCGCGCCAGTCGTCCCCGCCGACCGCGCGGGCGGCCTCCGAGGGGCAGATGGTCGCGCCCGGGGCCCGCTCGGCGAGCAGGTCGTCGATGGCTGCCTCGAGGGCCGCGCCGGTCTCGTCGGTCCGGTCGTGCATGTCCCCATTCTGCGCCGTCACGCCGGACCCCCTCGAGCCGACGCTTCCCGGGGACGCGGCTACCGGGCGCTGCATGGTCCCGACGCCGGAGATGCTGGGCCGCGCCGACGTCGCCCTCGACGGCCGGGTCGCGTCGGTGGCCGCCGGCCGGGTCGTGCTGCGTCCGACCAGTTCTTCGCCGGGGGGAGGAGGGCGGGTTCAGCGGCGCCTACGACGAGCATCTGACACAGGTGTACGCGGCGCCTACCCGGAATAATTGCGATTTCAACTTGTTTCGCGGGTGTCCCTGGATCCAACCCCCTCAGGAGCATCACAGTGAAGATCGGCATCGTCCTCGGCAGCACCCGGCCCGGCCGCCTCGGCACCGGCGTCGCGGAGTGGGTCGCCAAGCAGTCAGCGGCCCGTGAGCGCGCCGACTACGAGATCCTCGACGTCGCGGAGTACGACCTCGACCTCCTCGGTGAGCCGGTCGTCCCGGGCGCCGCGAACCGTCAGTACGAGAACGGCAGCACCCGCCGGTGGAGCGAGGCCGTCGACGGCTTCGACGGCTTCGTGTTCGTGACGCCGGAGTACAACCACAGCGTCCCCGCTGCGATGAAGAACGCCTTCGACGTGCTCGGCCCGGAGTGGCAGAAGAAGGCCGTCGCCTTCGTCGCCTACGGCGCCGACGGGGGCGTCCGCGCGGTCGAGCACTGGCGCTCGATCACCGCGAACATGTCCATGCCCGCCGCCCGCTGCCAGGTGTCGCTGTCGCTGTTCACCGACTTCGGCGAGCAGGGCTTCGTGCCGACCGACCGCCGCGAGGGCGAGCTCTCCGCGCTGCTCGACGAGGTCGAGCAGCTGGCCGGCCTGTCCCGCCAGCTCCGGGCGGCCTGACCGACGTCCGGCGGCGGGCGGTCTGCCACGCTGGGCGGGTGACCGTCCACGGGCTGCTGCTCGCCGCCGGCGCGGGGCGCCGGATGGGCGCCCCGAAGGCGCTGCTGCGCGACGACGACGGCACGTCGTGGTTGGCGCGCAGCATCACCACCCTGGTCGAGGGCGGCTGTGCGGCCGTCACCGTGGTGCTCGGCGCGGCCGCGCGCGAGGCGGACGGGCTGGTGCCCGCGGGTCCCGTCTCGGTCGTGGTGGCCGACGACTGGGCCGAGGGGATGGGCGCGTCGCTGCGCGCCGGCCTGACCGCCCTTCCCCCCGGACCGGAGGCGGCCGTCGTCTCGCTGGTCGACCTGCCCGACGTCGACGCCGCCGTCGTACGACGGGTGGTGGCGGCCGGCGCGGGGACCGGGACGCTCGCCCGCGCGACGTACGACGGGGTGCCGGGCCACCCGGTGCTGCTCGGCCGCGACCACTGGGGCGGCATCGTCGAGACGGTGGCCGGGGACGCCGGAGCCCGCGGCTACCTCGCCGGCCGGGAGGTCGTGCTGGTCGAGTGCGGCGACCTCGCCACCGGTCGCGACGTCGACCGGCGCGACTGACCCCTTGACACCCCCGCACCGGCTGTGACTACAGTCACGCCGTGGAAACGTTTGCGCAAACTCAGGGTGAACGCTCTGAAACCGTGTGCGCACCGGCGCGCGAGGTGACCCGATGACGGTCACCATCCGCGACATCGCCGCCGACGCCGGGGTCTCCGTCGCCACCGTCTCCCGGGCCCTGAGCGGCAACGGCCGCGTGGGCGAGGCCACCCGCGCGCGGATCACCGAGGCCGTGGCCCGGCTCGGCTACCAGCCCAACGACCTCGCCCGGAGCCTGCACGGCGGGGCCACCGGCACCATCGCCGTGCTGGTGCCCGACATCACCAACCCGTTCTTCCCCGAGCTGGTCGCCGGGATCCAGGCCGTCGCCAACGAGCGCGAGAACCTGCTGCTGCTGTGCCAGACCGGCGAGGACGCGTCCACCGCCGTCCGCGAGCTCCGGCACCTCCGGCGCAAGCGGGTCGACGGGGTCGTGCTGGTGGGTGGGCTCGCCCCCGACGACGCCCTCGGCGGCGCCCTCGCGGGGATGCCGCTGGTGACCGTCGACCGGGACACCGGTCTCCCCGCCCGGTGGTCGGTCCGCGCGGACCACCGTTCCGGAGGCCGGATCGCCACCGAGCACCTCGTGGAGCTCGGCCACGAGCGGATCGCCCACGTGGCCGGGCCCGCCCGCCTCTCCGTCGCGCAGGAGCGCCTCGCCGGCCACCAGGAGGCGCTGGCGGCGTCCGGGCTGGAGGTCGACGACGCCCTCGTCGTCCACGGAGACTTCGGCGAGGCCGGCGGGTACGACGCCCTGCGCACCCTGCTGCGGCGACGCCGGGAGTTCTCGGCGGTCTTCTGCAGCAACGACCTGGCGGCCGTCGGGGCGCTGCGCGCACTCGACGAGGCGGGCTTCCGCGTGCCCGACGACGTCAGCCTCGTCGGGTTCGACGACATCCACCTGGCCGGCTACCTGCGCCCCGCGCTGACCACCGTCCGGCAGCCGATCCACGAGCTCGGTCGGCGGGCGGCCACCCTGCTGCTCGAGCACGCGGTGCCGGGCGGCGCCGAGCGGCACGAGGTGCTCGAGGTCTCCTTGGTACGACGCGACAGCGCCCGCTCGGTCCGGGGACGGCGCTGATGGGACGCGTCGTGGTGCTCGGCAGCCTCAACGTCGACCTGGTGACCCGGGTCCGCCGGCTCCCGCGCGCGGGCGAGACGGTCGCCGGTGACGACCTGCAGCGCCACCCCGGCGGCAAGGGCGCCAACCAGGCGGTGGCCGCGGCCCGGGCCGGCGCAGAGACCTGCCTGGTCGGGGCCTGCGGGACCGACGAGGGCGGCGAGCTCGTGGTCTCCGCGCTGGTCGCCGACGGCGTCGACGTCAGCGGCGTACGCCGACTCGCCGACGTACCCACCGGGACCGCGACGATCCTCGTCGAGGACGGCGGCGAGAACGTGATCGCGATCGGCCCCGGCGCCAACGCGCGGTGGGAGTCCGGCGACGTCGCCGCGGGCCTCCGGGGGACGACCACCGGCGACGTGCTCCTCGTCCAGCTCGAGGTCCCGCTGCCGGTCACCCGCGAGGCCGCACGCACGGCCCGTCGGGCAGGTGCCCGGGTGGTGCTCAACGCGGCCCCGCTCGACGGCCCGGTGCCCGGCCTGCTCGGCGACATCGACCTGCTCGTGGTCAACGAGCACGAGGCGCGCGCCGTCGCCAGGGGGTCGGACGGCACGGTCGAGGAGCTGGCGGCCGGCCTGGCCGAACGCGAGCGGCTCGACGTCGTGGTCACCCTCGGCGCCGAGGGCGCCCTGCTCTGCCGGCCCGGCCGGACACCGGTCCGCTGCCCCGCACCGCCCGTCGAGGCGCTCGACACCGTCGGCGCCGGCGACACCTTCACCGGCTACCTCGCGGCCGCGCTCGCGGCGGGCGAGGACCACCACCCCGCCGTACGGCGCGCCGTCACCGCGGCGTCGATCGCCGTCACCCGGGTCGGCGCCCAGACCGCCATCCCCCGGACCACCGACCTGACCGACCCCACCCCACCGGAGGACGACCATGAGACTAGCGCTCGGCAATGACCACGCAGGCCTCGGCCTGAAACCGCACGTGCTCCGGCTGCTCGCCGACCTCGGGCACGAGGTGGTCGACGTGGGGACCGACACCGAGGAGCCCGTGGACTTCCCGGACGTCACCCGGGACGTCTGCCGGCCGGTGCTGGCGGGCGAGGCCGACCGCGGCATCCTGCTCTGCGGCACGGGCGTAGGGGCGTCCATCGCCGCCAACAAGGTGCCCGGCATCCGGGCGGCGCTCTGCCACGACTCCTACTGCGCCCACCAGGGCGTCGAGCACGACGACGTCAACGTGCTGTGCCTGGGCGCCTGGATCGTGGGGCCGCTCATCGCCGAGGACGTCATCCGCTCCTTCCTGGGAGCCACCTTCAGCACCGACCCCGACTTCCGGCGGCGGGTCGAGAAGCTGCACGCCATGGAACGCGCCGCCGCAGGACAAGGAGACGAGGCATGAGCACCACCCCCCGCAGCGCCCCGGTCGACCCGGGCCGGCTGACCTTCCCCGAGCCGCCGGAGCGACTGCGGCACCGGCTGACCCTGGTGGGCGCGTTCAGCGTGCTGGGGCCGGGCGCGATCATCGCCTCGGCCAACATCGGCAGCGGCGAGATGATCTTCGCCTCGCGGGGCGGCTCGATCTTCGGCTACACCCTGCTGTGGGCGTTCATCGTCGCCGCGGTCACCAAGGCGGCGCTGGCGTACTCGATGAACCGCTACACCGTCGTCGCCGGCGAGCACCTGATGACCCGCTGGGCCACCCTCTTCCCCGGTCCGCGCGGGTGGTTCCCGATCGTCTTCGGGGCGACGTCCATCGCGGTCGTCCCGTCGTGGGTGAGCGGGCTCGGCCTCGGCATCGGCGACCTGATCAGCGAGAACACGATCGGCTCCGGCGCCGCGTGGGCGACGTTCCTGATCGTGCTGTCCGCGATCCTCTCGTGGGTCGGCGGCTACGACCGGCTCGAGAAGGCCCAGACGGTCATCGTCGGCTTCATGCTGCTCGCGGTCGCGATCAGCGTCGTGGTGCTGGAGCCGAACTGGCTCGGTGTGCTGGGCGGCCTGGTCCCGAGCCTGCCCGAGTACCCCGGCTGGGTCGCCCAGGACTACCCGTCGATCGCGGAGCGGCCGACCTGGCTGGAGCTGGGCGCCTACCTCGGCGCGATAGGTGGCGGCACCTACGACTACATCGCCTACAGCGGCATGCTGCGAGAGAAGCGCTGGGGGATGCTGGCCCACCGCGAGGTCCAGGCCCTCTCCGAGCGGTACGTCGACGCCGGCCGTCGCGGCGTCCGGCTGCCGCTCCCCGCGGACGCCGGCGAGCAGGACAAGGCGCGGGCCTGGTCCCGGGTCCCGCTCGGCGACACCCTGATCTCGTTCGCGGCCATCGTGGTCTTCGCCTCGATGTTCATGACCAACGGCGCGTCGCTGCTGTCGGAGGCACGGCTGATCCCCGACGACGACCAGACCCTCACCCACCAGGCGGGTTTCCTCACCGCGGTCCACCCCGCGTTCGAGTACCTCTACTTCGTCGCGGTGTTCTTCGCCTTCTTCGGCTCGCTCTACGCCTTCTGGGAGATGTACAGCTACACGGCGTACGAGAGCCTCGGCGCGGTCTCCGAGAAGGTCCGGCTCGCCGGGCAGCGCGCCGTCCGCCCGTACATGTACGGCTACATGCTGGTCGCGGCGCTCGCGCTGGTCTGGACGGTCGGTGAGCTCGTCGTCATCGTCACCCCGGCCTCGGTGCTGGGCGGCCTCCTGATGAGTGGCGTGTTCTGCCTGGCCATCGTCTGGACCGAGCACAAGGTGCTGCCGCCCGGTTACCGGCTGCGGCCGGCCGCGCGCTGGTGGGTGCTGCTGTCCGGTCTCTTCCTCGTGTCACTCGGCGCGCTGTCGACCTGGCAGCTGTTCGCGGGGTGACGGGGATGCGCTACGGAAGCATGGTCACCGGCGGGTGCCTCGCGCTGTTGTCGCTGCTTCGCCTCGACCGGGGTGACGTCGGCGCCGCACTGCTGCTCGCCGCGGTGGCGGCGGCCGCGCTCCTGTGGGGCGTGCTGGGCAGCGGGGCGCGCGGACGCGCCGAGGCCGCCCGTCCCGCCGACCCTGCGGTCGAGGTGGCCCGGGCCCGCACCTGGCGCCGGATCGCGATGCTCGGCCTGGCGCTGTCGGTGGTGGGGGCCTTCACCTTCCCGCCGATGGGCCTGGTGGTCGGGGCGCTCACGCTGTACGCCGCCAGCCAGATGCGGCGGTCGAGCCGGATGCTCGCCGCCCGACCGGCCGCGTGATGGCCGGGCGCGTCCCGGCCGTCGGCCTGGTCGGCCTGGGCAGCCTCGGGCGACCCATGGCCGAGCGGCTGCTGGCGTGCGGGGTCGCGCTGCGGGTCTGGGACGTCGACGAGTCACGGGTCGCCGGGCTGGCCGGCCTCGGCGCCGAGCCGGCCGCCGCGCCCTCGGGCCTCTCCGGCTGCACCACGCTGATGGTGGTCGTGCCCGACGACGGGGCTGCCACCGAGCTCCTGACCGGGGAGGGCGGGCTGCTCGGTGTCCTTCCCCGGGACGCGGTGGTGGTGCTGCACAGCACCCTGCTCCCCGCGACCGTGACCGATCTGGTCCGCGAGGGCGACCGGCACGGGGTCGCGGTCGTCGACGCCCCGGTCAGCGGCGGGCCGGAGCGCGCCGCGGCCGGTGAGCTCACGATCATGGTCGGCGGGTCCGACGCCGCGGTCGACCGGGTCCGTCCGGTCCTCCGCCACCTCGCCTCGGACCTCCACCACGTCGGTGGCCCCGGCGCCGGTGCCGCGGTCAAGCTGGCCAACCAGGTCATGCTGTTCGCCGCACTCGCCGGGGTGCACGAGGGGCTCGAGGTGGCGGCGGCGTACGGCGTCGAGGAGCACGACGTCCTCGCTGCGGTGTCGACGAGCCTCGGAGAGTCGTGGGTGACCCGCAACTGGGGCTTCTTCGACGAGATGGTCCGCACCTACGACGACATCGGCACGCCGCTCGAGCAGCGGTCGTGGCGCAAGGACCTGCGCGACGTGGTGGTCACCGCCGAGGACCTCGGCCTCGACCTGCCGGTCTCGCGGCTCCTGGCCGACACGCTCGCGGCCCGCGTCGAGGGGCGTCTGGCGACGCGTGGGGACGACCAGCCCGCAGGATCCAACCAAGCTCCAACACCGCGGTCGTAGCCTTGAGGCATGGCCTCCGGGAACTCCACCAGCGCCGCCGGGCTCGCCGAGCGCCTCGGCGCGACCGGCTACCTCGCCGACGACGAGCTGGCCACCGTGCTGTTCCTCGCGCTGCGCATGGAGCGGCCGCTGCTGCTCGAGGGTGAGCCCGGCACCGGCAAGACCGCGTTGGCCGAGGCGGTCGCCGAGGCACTCGACCTGCCGCTCGTGCGGCTGCAGTGCTACGAGGGCATCGACGCGACCCAGGCCCTCTACGACTGGGACTTCCCGCGGCAGATCCTCCACCTGCGCACGCTCGAGGCCGTGCACGGTGACGGTGGGGCCGTCGGGGGGAGCGTCGAGGAGACCGAGAAGTCGCTGTTCCAGGAGCGCTTCCTCCTGGCGCGACCCGTGCTGCAGGCGCTGCAGCAGGCGCCGGCCGTGCTGCTGGTCGACGAGGTCGACCGGGCCGACGACGAGTTCGAGGCGTTCCTGCTCGAGGTGCTGTCGACGTACCAGGTCAGCATCCCCGAGCTGGGCACCGTCGCCGCCGCGACCCCACCGCTCGTGGTGCTCACCTCCAACCGCACCCGCGAGCTGCACGACGCGCTGAAGCGGCGCTGCCTCTACCACTGGATCGACCACCCCGGCCTCGACCGCGAGGTGGCGATCGTCCGCTCGCGCGCGCCCGAGGTCAGCGAGGCGCTGGCCCGGCAGGTCGTCGGCGTCGTCCAGCAGCTGCGCGCCCGCGACGACCTGCTCAAGCCGCCGGGCGTGGCCGAGACCCTCGACTGGGCCCGGGCCCTGAACCACCTCGGCACCACGGACCTCGACCTCGAGGCGGCCGCGACCACGCTCGGCGCGCTGGTGAAGTACCGCGAGGACGCCGACCGGGTGAAGCAGGCGCTGGACCGGATGCTGGCGCGATGAGTGGTTTCGAGACGGTCGCAGAGCGACCTCCTCAACCACCGGTGAGGAGTGGCGACGAGATCCTGCTGGCCTTCACGCGTGCGCTGCGGGCCGCCGGGGTGCCGGTCACCTCCGACCGGGCGCAGGGCTTCCTCGCGGCGACGGCGCTGGTAGGTGCCGACGACCAGAGCTCGGTACGCCGCGCCGGCCGGGCGACGCTCTGTGCCGGCCCGGACGACCTCGAGCGCTTCGACCAGGTGTTCTGGGCGTTCTTCGACCACCGCGACGGGCTGCCGCGGCCCCGACCCGCGACGCCGTCGACCCCGGTCACGTCGTTCCCGGAGTCGGAGCCCGAGGACGACGGCGGTCCCGGTGGCCCCGACGAGGTGGTGCGCGCCGCGGCCAGCGCCACCGAGGTGCTGCGGCACCGCGACGTCGCCGCGCTCACGGCGGCCGAGAAGCAGCGGCTGGCGGCGCTGTTCGACGGTCTGGTCTGCCGGCCGCCGCTGCGGCGTACCGCCCGGCACCGGCGCTGGCACCGCGGTGACCTCGACGCGCAGCGCACGCTCCGGGCGAGCCTGCGCCGGATGGGGGAGCCCGCAGACATCGCGTGGCGGCGCCGAGCGACGCGACCGCGCCGGGTGGTGCTGCTGGTGGACGTGTCCGGCTCGATGAGCGGGTACGCCGACGCGCTGCTGCGGCTGGCGCACCGCTGGACCCGGACCGGTGGCTCGTCGGTCGAGACGTTCACGCTCGGCACCCGGCTCACCCACGTGACCCGCGCGATGCGGCTGCGCGACCCCGACCGGGCCATCGTCGCCGCCGGAGAGACGGTGCCCGACTGGTCCGGCGGAACCCGCCTGGGCGAGACGCTGCAGATGTTCCTCACCCGCTGGGGTCAGCGGGGGCTGGCGCGCGGCGCCGTCGTGGTGGTGTTCAGCGACGGATGGGAGCGCGGCGGCACCGAGCTGCTCGCCGAGCAGATGGAGCGGCTGCAGCGCGTCGCCCACCGGGTGGTCTGGGTCAACCCCCACCGCGGCAAGTCGGGCTACGAGCCGGTGCAGGCCGGCGTACGGGCCGCCTTGCCGCACTGTGACGACTTCGTGGCCGGGCACTCGCTCGCCACCTTCGCCGAGCTGACGGAGCTGGTGTCCCGTGCGTGACGTGCTGTCGGAGCTGATGGAGTGGTGGGAGGCCGGCGAGACCGTCGGCGTCGGTACGGTCGTCGCGACGTTCGAGTCGGCCCCGCGGCCGGCCGGCGCGTCGATGCTGGTCGGGCCCGACGAGAGCGCGGTGGGCTCGGTCTCGGGCGGCTGCGTCGAGGGCGCGGTCTACGAGCTCGCGCAGTCGGTCGTCGCGTCCGGCGAGCCGGTCCTCCAGCGCTACGGCGTCTCCGACGACGACGCCTTCGCCGTCGGGCTCACCTGCGGCGGCATCCTCGACGTGTACGTCGAGAAGGTGAGCCGGGAGACCTTCCCCGAGCTCGGCGAGATCGCCGCCGACGTCGCGGCCGGCCGTCCCGTCGCCCTCGCCACCGTCATCGAGCACCCCGACCCCACCCGCCTCGGCCGCCGCCTGGTGGTCCGCCCGGACGATGCGGTACTCCAGCGACAAGTGGCCCCTGACGCGGCCGATCCAGGGGCCACTTCTCACTGGACTACCGCTTCGCTGGGCTCCGAGCGGGCAGACGACGCGGTCCGGGACGACGTGCTCGGGCTGCTGGCGGCGGGGCACAACGCGACGCTGACCTACGGTCCCGACGGCGAGCGGCGGGGCGAGGGGATGCGGGTGTTCGTGTGGGCGTTCGCCCCCAAGCCACGGATGCTGGTCTTCGGTGCCATCGACTTCGCGGCCGCGGTGGCCCGGGTGGGGAGCTTCCTCGGCTACCACGTCACCGTCTGCGACGCCCGCCCCGTGTTCGCCACCCACAGCCGGTTCCCGGACGCCGACGAGGTGGTCGTCGACTGGCCGCACCGCTACCTCGAGGCCGAGGTCGCGGCCGGACGCATCGACCGACGTACGGTGCTGGCGGTGCTCACCCACGACCCCAAGTTCGACGTCCCGCTGCTGGAGGTCGCGCTCCGGCTCCCCGAGGAGCAGCGGCCGGCGTACGTCGGCGCGATGGGTAGCCGCCGGACCCACGAGGACCGCCTGGAGCGGCTGCGTGAGGCCGGCCTCGGCGAGAAGGAGATCGCACTGCTCTCCAGCCCGATCGGCCTCGACCTCGGCGCCCGTACACCGGAGGAGACCGCGATCAGCATCGCCGCCGAGATCGTCGCGATGCAGTGGGGCGGTTCCGGGGACCGGCTCGGCTCCCGCGAGGGGCGGATCCACCACTAGCCGGACGCCGGGCCAGGTGCCGACCACCCGGACACGGGTCAGTAGGCGACGCCGACGTGCTCGCGGTGGTGGCGCGGCCGGTCGATCTCGTCGAGCACGGCCAACGCGAAGTCGGCGCCGGAGATGCTGGACTCGCCCGCGGGGTCGAACAGCGCCACCTCTCCACCGAGCCGGTAGCTCCCGGTGCGTTCACCGGCCGCCCACGCCCCGTAGCTGCCCGCCGGGCTCACGAAGAGCCAGTCCAGGCCCTCGGGTGCCTCCTCGACCAGCATCGCGCGCGTCGCCTCGCCCTCGAGCGCCTCGTCGCGGAACTGCTCGGGCAGCTCACCCTCCACGAATCGGGGAGCACCTTCGGCAGGGCGCAGCGAGCTGAAACCGCCCACCTGGACGTAGCGGGCGCCCGCGTCGCGGGACAGGGCCGCGAGAGTGCGGTAGAGCCCGACCAGTCGCCCCGACATGTCTCCGCGGGGGGAGACCGCAGCGACCACGACGTCGGCCTCCGGCACGACCCGCGGAACGACGTCCTCGGCCGCGCCGGTCTCGTAGCGGACACCGGGCACCTCCTCGCTCGGTAACGACCGGCTGACGGCGATCACCTGGTGACCGCGTGAGGCAGCCTCCCTGACGATGTGGCCACCGGTGTAACCAGTGCCTCCGACGACGACGATGGTGGTCATGGGCGCTCCTCGTGATGGCTTCTGCTCACCTCGGCAACGCCGAAGGGGGGCGGTGTCATCCCCGGACGCGACGACGCCGCCGGGTCGGTGACCCGGCGGCGCCGTTCGTCGATCAGCTGAGGTGGGCCTCAGAGCATCCCGATCTCCTCGAGGTACTGCGTGGCGACCTGCTCGACCGGCTGGCCCTCGACGTCGACCAGACCGTTGAGCTCGGCCATCTTCTCCTCGTCGAGCTCGGCGAAGATGGTGTCGGCGATCTCGTCGTAGACCTCGGCGTGCTCCTCGTAGACCGCGTTCTGCCAGGTGAACGAGAGGTTGTAGAGGATCATGACGCCCGGGTCCTCGACCAGCTCGAGGTTGAGCGCCTGGATCCGGCCGTCGGTGGTGAACACCTCGCCGAAGTCGCAGTTGCCGTCACTGGTCTCGGTGTAGATCAGACCGGTGTCGAGGATCTGGATCTGCGACTGCGGGATCTCGTAGCCAGTGGCCTCCTCCCACAGCACCAGGCCGTCGGGGCGGTCCGGGAACTCGGTCTCCATGCAGACGGTGGTGTCGGGGTTGGCCTCGAGGTAGTCGGCCATCGACTGGAAGTCGAAGCCGCCCTCCTGCTCGGCCAGGTCACCGTTGGCGGCGAAGCCGTAGGTGTCGTTGAACGGCGACCGGCCGACCCACTTGATGTCGTTCTCCTCGAGGTCCTTCTCCGCGGTGACCGTGAACAGCTCCTCGGGGTCCTGGCTCGGGTTCTCCTGCTTGAGGTGGACCGTCCAACCGGTGCCGTTGTACTCGGGGTACACGTCGATCTCGTCGTTGAGCAGCGCGTCCCGGGCGACCGAGGTGCCGCCGAGGTTCGTCTGGCTGGTGACGTCGGCACCCTCGTTCTGGAGGGCCTGGACGAGCATCTCGCCGACGAGGATGTTCTCGGTGAAGTCCTTGGAGCCCACGGTGAGGGACACCCCCTCGAGACGGTCGCCGCCGCCACCGGACCCCCCGTCGTCGCCCCCGCACGCGGCCAAGGTCATCCCCAGGACGACGGCGAGCGGAGCGGCGAGCAATTTCCTACGGTTGCGCATCGGTACACCCTTCAGTCAACGTGCAGGACCCCCACGGCCGGCGAATACGTCGACGACCCACGACGCTCCCGGGGACTCCCGAGGTCGGGACCGACGATCGACGACGCACCCACTGGCGCCGTGGGCGCTCTTACCTTAGGGAATCGCTCCGCTCACGCCGAGCCCCGACGAGGGGGGAGAAGGCAACGATTTCGTCTCGATCACGCCCGTTCATGCCCGGATCTGCCCGAAATCACCCCGGGGGTGAAGAAATCGTCACAGGCCCCGCGGCTTGAGGTAGCGCTCGGCCAGGGCGCCGAACCAGTCGAAGGTGAGGGCCACCAGGGCCACCAGCCAGGCGCCGACGATCAGGATCGGGTCCTGGTTGAGCTTCAGTCCGGTCTGGATGGTGATGCCGAGTCCGCCGCCACCGATCAGGAACGCCAGCGTGGCCATGCCGATGTTGAGGATCATCGCCGTCCGCACGCCCGCGATGATGATCGGGACGGCCAGCGGGAGCTCGATCCGGGTCAGCGCCTGCAGCCGGGTCATGCCCATGCCGCGTCCGGCTTCGATCACGCTGCGATCGACCCCGTCGAGCCCGACCATGGTGTTGCGCAGCACCGGCAGCAGTGCGTACAGCGACAGGGCCACGATCGCGGTGAGCGCGCCCTGGCCCATGATGCCGAGGAAGATGACCAGCAGCCCGTACGCCGGCAGCGCCTGGCCGGAGTTGGCGATGGTGAGGATGGCGGGGCTGATCCGCCGCAGCGCGGGCCGGGTGAGCCCGATGCCCAGCGGCACCGCGACCAGGATCACGATCAGGGTGGACCAGAAGGCGATGTAGATGATCCGGACCGTCTGGGGCCACAGCTTGGTGTCCCAGGCCAGCGCCGACTTCACGGTGCTGTTGGCCTCGTCCATGACGTTGCCGTAGTAGAGGTACAGGAGCAGCCCGAGCACCGCGATGACCACCGGCGCCAGCCAGAGCCCGGCCGCCTTGATGGCGCGCGCCCGTCGCGTGGCGGCCGGAGCCGCAGCGTCCTCCCCGACCTGGGCAGGGGCTTCGGCGACGTCGTCCGCGGTGCCGACGAAACCGCTCATGCGTGCGCCTCCAGCTCCTCGTAGTGCAACCGCGCCTCGTGCTGGGCCCGCCGGATCGCCTTCGAGAGGTCGACCATCGTGACGACCCCCTGGAAGGTGCCGTGGTCGTCGACCACGCAGGTCTCGCCGGAGGCGCTCTGGACCATCAGCTCCAGGGCGTGGAACAGGGTGTCGTCGGACCTCAGCAGGTCGCCGACCGGCTCACCGCGGTCGCCGCTCGCCGCACCGTCGAGGTGGTCGGCGTGCACCCAGCGCACCGGCTTGCGCTCGGCGTCGAGCTGGACCAGCCACTCGTGCCCCTGCTGCCGCAGGAGGGACCGGGCCGCGTCGGCGGAGTCGTCGGGTCCCATCGTCGGGTAGTCGGTCAGCGTGAGCGAGCTGACCTTGAGGAAGTTCAGGCCCTTGATCGTCGACCCGGTGCCGATGAAGTCGTCGACGAAGTCGTCGACGGGGTAGGCGAGGATCCGCTCCGGGGTGTCGATCTGGCGGATCCTGCTCCGCTCACCCAGGATCGCGATCTTGTCCCCCATCTTGATCGCCTCGTCGATGTCGTGGGTGACGAACACGATCGTCTTGTGGAGCTCTCCCTGCAGCCGTAGGAACTCGTTCTGCAGCCGGTCGCGGGTGATCGGGTCGATCGCCCCGAACGGCTCGTCCATCAGCATGATGTCGGGGTCGGCCCCCAGCGCCCGGGCGACGCCCACGCGCTGGGCCTGGCCGCCGGAGAGCTCCTTGGGGTAGCGGTCGCGGTACTGCTCGGGATCGAGTCCGACCATGCCGAGCAGCTCCTCGCTGCGCGCCCGCGCCTTGTCCTTGTCCCATCCGAGCATCTTCGGGACCGTCGCGATGTTCTGGGAGATGGTCTGGTGGGGGAAGAGGCCGATCTGCTGGATGACATAGCCGATCCGACGCCGCAGCTTGTCGGGGTTGGCCTTGGTGACGTCCTCGCCGTCGAGCAGGATCCGGCCGCTGCTGGGCTCGATCATCCGGTTGATCAGGCGCAGCGTCGTGCTCTTGCCGCAGCCGGACGGGCCGACCAGCACCAGGATCTCGCCCTCGTGGATGTCCAGGCTGAGCTCCTCCACCGCCGGTACCTTGGTGCCGGGATAGGTCTTGGCCACCTTGTCGAGGTGGATCTTCGCCTCGGCGCTCATCGATGTTCCTCTCGGTCGGTTGCGGCGGTGTGTGCGGGGAGTCAGACCCGCAGGCCCCGCGAGGTGGTGAAGCGTTGGGCGGTCGCGAACGCGATGTCGAGCACCAGGCCGAGCAGCACGGTGAACACGACCCCGGTCCAGACGGAGTTCTCGGAGTTGGGGAGGCCGAAGCGGGTCAGCCCGCCCTGGATGAAGGTCCCGAGACCGTCGCCGCCGACCAGGATGGCGATGGCGGCGATGCCGACGGTCATCAGGCTGGAGATGCGGACGCCGGCCATGATGACCGGCCACGCGAGCGGCATCCGTACCTTGAGGAGCTGCTGGCTGGTGTTCATCCCCATGCCCTTGGCGGACTCGACGATCGCCGGACTGACCGAGTCCAGGCCGGTGACCGTGTTCCGCAGGATGGGCATCAGGGCGTACAGGTACAGGGCCAGCATCGCCGGCGGGTTCCCGATCCCGACGAGGGGGATGAACAGGGCGAACAGGGCCAGCGACGGGATGGTCAGCACGACGCCCGACAGTGCGAGCACCACGGCGCGTGCGACCGGGCGGCGCTGGATGTAGACGCCGAGCAGCACCGAGGTGACCGTCGCCAGGGCGACCACGATCAGCACGATCCGTGCGTGGGCGAGGATCTCGTCGAAGATGAACTCCCAGTTGTCCCGCACGTAGGTGAACCAGTTGGCGCTCTCCACAGAGGCTCCCCTCCACGTCGTCCAGTGGGGACACCATACGCACGGTGTCATCCCTCGTGCCGTGACCGCCCGGCCGGAGGGGTCGCCGGATTGCCTCGCAGGGCTATCGTGACACCAGTCACACGCCGTCGTCGGGGGGACCATGAAGGCCGACCAGCAGCTGCGCGACCGCAGGGCCGACGCCGTGCGCGCCTGGACCCGGTTCGTGGAGCACGGCGACGCGGCCGAGCCCGAGATCCGCCCGGAGATCCTGCGGAGCTGGGAGCTCTCGGGCGCCGCGATCTCCCCCGACGTGAGTGCGGCGCCGCTCGACGACGAGGCCGAGACGGCGGCGTACTTCTCGGGGTCCCCGCTCCAGCTGGCCGTGGAGCGGGTCGAGTCCGAGCTGCGGCGGACGGCCGAGGACGGCGACCTGGTGCTCGCGGTCACCGACGCGCAGACCCGGATCCTGTGGACCTACGGCGGCCGGGTGATGCGCCGCAAGGCCGAGACCGTCAACTTCGTGCCCGCCGGCCGGTGGGACGAGGCCAGCGTGGGCACGAACGCGCTGGCGATCGCGATGCGGACCGGCGACCCGTCGATGGTCTTCAGCGCCGAGCACTTCGCGCCCATCGTGCACAACTGGGTGTGCTGGGCGGCGCCGGTGCACGACCCCGTCAGTGGCGAGCAGCTGGGGGTCATCGACCTCTCGACGACCTGGGACCGCACCCACCCGATCGGCCTGGCGACCGCGCGGGTGCTGGCCCGGCTGATCGAGACGGCGATGCCGCGCTCGCGCCGGTTCGGCGCGGTGACGCGCGGGTTCGCGCCGACCGACCCGGGCCTGACGCTGTCGCTGCTGGGGACCGCCGAGGCCTGGCTCGACGGGCAGCGGCTGCTGCTGAACCGTCGCCAGACCGAGATCCTGGCGCTGCTCGGACTGCACCCCGAGGGGCTGTCGCTCGAGCGGCTGCACGCGATGGTCTACGGCGAGGAGGCGGTGACGCTGTCGACCCTGAAGTCGGAGGTGTCCCACCTGCGCTCGGCCCTCGGCGGCCAGCTCTCCTCGCGTCCCTACCGGCTGATGATGCCGGTGCGCACCGACGTCGAGGACGTCCTGGCGTTGCTGGGCCAGGGCAACATGAAGGCCGCCGTCGCGGCGTACGGCGGCGACCTGCTGCCGGGCAGCAACGCGCCGGCGCTCGTCGAGCTGGCCGACTACGTCGCGGTCAGCATGCGCGAGGCGCTGATCGCCGACCCCGACCCCACGGCGGTGCTGCGCTACATCGAGCTCGCGCCCCACGACACCGAGGTCGTGGAGCGCAGCCTGGCCGCGCTCGGCACCCGCGACCACCCCGCCAAGGCCCTGCTCAAGGGTCGGCTCGCCGCGTCCCGCCGCTGAGCGGGCCTCAGGAGCCGAGCCACCACCCCACCCCCGCGGCCGCCACACCCACCACGACGCTCCCCGCCACGTTGCCCAGCGCGGGGACCAGTCGGCCCTCCTCGAGCAGCCGGACGGTCTCGAAGGAGAACGTCGAGAAGGTCGTCAGCGCACCGCAGAAGCCGACGCCGGCCAGCGTCACCAGCCAGTCGGGAGCCGCCGCAGCGAGGAGCCCGAGCACGAGCGACCCGGTCGCGTTCACCACGAACGTGCCCCACGGGAAGTCCCCCGGCAGCCGGGCGGTGAGCCAGCGGTCGGCGAGGTAGCGCACGGGTGCGCCGACGGCGCCGCCGAGCAGCACCAGCAGCAGGCTCATCGGTCCGGCCCCACGGCCAGCCGCCGGGTGGCCAGGATCCCCGCCCAGGTCGCCAGCAACCCGACGACGAGGCTGCCCAGGACGTACGCCGACGCCGTGGGGAGGGCGCCCGCGGCCAGCAGCTCGCGCGCCTCGACGGCGTACGTCGAGAAGGTGGTCCAGCCGCCCAGCAGGCCGACCCCGAGGAACGGACGCAGCAGCGGTCGCCCCGTCACGACGTCGGTCACCACCACCATCAGCACCCCGATCAGCAGGGCCCCGGTGACGTTGACGAGGAAGGTCGGCCAGGGGAAGCCGCCCACGACCGGCACCAGGCGCTCCACCAGCTCGCGACCGCCCGACCCCAGCGCTCCTCCGGCCGCGATCGCCGAGAGCACGTGGGCCGTGCCGGGGGGTGCCGCAGCATCCGGGTCGAGCGGCAGCTCGTGGGGCTCCATCGCGGCAGAACCTACCTTTCCGGTGGTCCGCCGCCCGAAGCGCCACGAAGGTGCCCGGCGAGGCGTCTCCCGCGGCGGACCACCGCCGAGGCGCCAGTGCTCGGCCGCTCGGCCGCTGGGTCGCTCGGGTTGCTGGGTCTCGGCTCGCCGTCGCGACCTCGTTCCTCGGTCGCGGGCTCGCTCGACCGGGACAGCCTCAGCCGTGCGCTCGTTCCTCGCGCACGATTGGCGTGCTGGGTCTCGGCTCGCCGTCGCGACCTCGTCCCTCGGTCGCGGGCTCGCTCGACCGGGACAGCCTCAGCCGTGCGCTCGTTCCTCGCGCACGGCTGGCCTGCCCCCAACCTCTGGCCAACCTTGGGGGCCTAGCGTGAGGGGGGTCACAGCCCTGTCCCTTCCAGGCAACAACCGAGGAGGAGCCGCACATGGCCCGGATCAGCCTCACCGTCGACGGCGCCCAGGTGACCGACGACGTCGAACCCCGCATGCTGCTCGTGCACTACCTGCGCGAGAAGCTCGGCAAGACCGGCACCGTCGTGGGGTGCGACACCAGCAACTGCGGCGCCTGCACCGTCCACCTCGACGGACGCAGCGTGAAGTCGTGCAACGTGCTGGCCGTGCAGGCCGACGGGCACGAGGTCACCACGATCGAGGGCCTGGCCCAGGGCGAACAGCTCCACCCGGTCCAGGAGGCGTTCCGGGAGTGCCACGGCCTGCAGTGCGGCTTCTGCACGCCGGGCATGATCATGCAGTCGATCGACCTGCTCAACGAGACGCCCGACCCGACCGAGCAGCAGGTGCGCGAGGGCCTCGAGGGCAACCTGTGCCGCTGCACCGGCTACCACAACATCGTCAAGAGCGTGCTGCACGCCGCCAAGGGGGGTGCGCACGCATGACCGCCACCCAGGAGGCCCCGGTCGCCGAGATCGGCCGCGACCGCCGCCGCAAGGAGGACCAGCGGCTGATCACGGGCCGGACCCGCTGGACCGACAACCTGACGCTCCCGGGCATGCTCCACCTGGCCATGGTGCGCAGCCCGTTCGCCCATGCGAACATCACAGGCATCGAGACCCAGGCGGCGAAGTCGGCACCGAACGTCGTGGCGGTGCTCACCGGCCGTGACGTGGCCGACGACCAGGGCTCGCTGATCACCGCGTGGCCGATCACCGAGGACCAGAAGTCGCCGACGCACCTCCCCATGGCCGTGGACCGCGTGGCCTTCGCCGGCGAGGTCGTCGCCGTGGTGGTGGCCCGGTCGGCGGCCGAGGCTCGCGACGCCGCCGAGCTGGTCGACGTCGACTACGAAGAGCTGCCGGCAGCGCTCGACCTCAAGCAGGCCTCCGACGACACAGTCTTGGCGCACCCGGACCTGGGAACCAACAAGGCGACGTTCTGGCAGCTCGACTCCGCAGGTCAGGGGAGTGGCGGCGCCGTGGACGAGGCCATCGAGGCCGCCCGAGCCGAGGGCGTGCTCATCGAGCGCGAGTACCGCCAGCAGCGGCTGATCCCGGCGTTCATGGAGCCGCGCTCGATCGTGTGCGATCCGACCGGCGAGCAGATCTCGCTGTGGAGCTCCACCCAGGTCCCGCACATCGTCCGCTTCGCGCTCGCTGCCACGACAGGCGTGCCCGAGTCCAAGATCCGGGTCGTCGCCCCGGACGTCGGGGGCGGGTTCGGGGGCAAGCTGGCGATCATCCCGGAGGAGTGGATCACGTTCTGCGTGGGCCGCCGGATGGGCAAGCCGGTCAAGTACACCGAAACCCGGTCGGAGTCCCTGATGGCCGGGCACCACGGTCGCGACCAGTGGCAGCGACTCACCCTGGCGGCGACGAAGGAGGGGCGGGTCACCGGTCTCAAGGTCGACCTGCTGGCCGACATGGGCGCCTACGCCGCCCTGGTGGGCACGGGCGTGCCGGTCCTGGGTGCCTGGATGTTCAACTCGATCTACAAGTTCGACGCCTACCAGTTCAACCTCACGCCGGTCTACACGAACAAGACCTGGGTGGACGCCTACCGTGGCGCCGGGCGACCCGAGGCGACGTACGCCATCGAGCGGCTCATGGACGAGCTCGCCGCCGAGCTCGGGCGCGACCCGCTCGAGGTGCGCGCGGCCAACTGGATCGGGCACGACGAGTTCCCGTTCACCACGGTCGCCGGGATGACCTACGACTCCGGCAACTACGACGCGGCCACCGAGAAGGCCAAGCAGATGTTCGGCTATGACGAGCTCCGAGCCGAGCAGCGACGGCGCCGGGAGGCCGGCGACCGGGTGCAGCTCGGCATCGGAGTCTCGACGTTCACCGAGATGTGCGGACTGGCGCCGTCGCGGATCCTCGGCCAGCTCAACTACGCGGCCGGCGGCTGGGACCATGCCGACATCCGGATGCTGGCGACCGGCAAGGTGGAGGTGGTCACGGGGACGTCGCCGCACGGCCAGGGCCACGAGACGGCGTTCAGCCAGATCGTCGCCGACCGGCTCGGGGTGCCGTTCGAGGACGTCGAGGTCCTGCATGGCGACACGCAGGTGTCCTACCACGGCATGGACACCTACGGCTCGCGGTCCCTGGTGGTCGGCGGAGAGGCCGTCGTTCGCGCCGCTGACAAGGTGATCGAGAAGGCCAAGCCGATCGCGGCCCATCTCCTCGAGGCGGACGTCCAGGACCTCGAGTTCTCAGGCGGCCGGTTCGGCGTGCGCGGGACCGACAAGGCGATCGGCATCACGGACATCGCGCTCGCCGCGTTCACGGGGCACGACCTGCCGGAGGGCGCCGAGCCGTCGATCGACGCGTCAGCGAGCTTCGACCCGGACAACTTCTCCTTCCCCCACGGGACGCACCTGTGCGCGATGGAGGTCGACACCGAGACCGGCGGCGTCACGATGCGCAAGTACGTCTCCGTGGACGACATCGGCACCATCATCAATCCGCTCATCGTGTCCGGGCAGGTCCACGGTGGCCTGGTCCAGGGCATCGCCCAGGCACTGTGGGAGGAGGCGGTCCACGACGACTCCGGCACGCTGGTCTCGGGGTCGTTCGTCGACTACCTGCTGCCGACCGCGGCCGACACCATCAGCTTCGAGACCGACCACACGACGTCCCCGTCGACGTACACGATGCTCGGCACGAAGGGCGTGGGCGAGGCCGGGACCATCGCGTCCACGCCCGCCGTGGTCAACGCGGTGATCGACGCCGTACGCCACCTGGGCGTGACCGACATCCAGATGCCGTGCACGCCCGAGCGGGTGTGGCGCGCGATCCACGACGCCGGGGCGGGCGGAGCCGACCCGACCACGGGTGCCGCCGCAGCCCACTTCGACGAGTCGACGGGCACGTCAGGCACCGCCGACCGGACCACGGGAGGTGCCCAGTGATCCCCGCACAGTTCGACTACGTCGCCCCGACGTCGGTCGAGGACGCCCTGGCCGCGCTCGCCGAGCACGGCGACGACGCCAAGATCATCGCGGGCGGCCAGAGCCTGCTGCCCGTGCTCCGGATGCGGCTCAACGCGCCGGAGACCGTGATCGACCTCGGTCGGATCGACTCGCTGCGCGGCATCCGTGACGACGGTGACGCGCTGGTCATCGGGGCCATGACGACCCACCACGACGTCCGCACCAGCGACCTGGTGCGGGAGCACGCCGGGGTGATCGCCAAGGCGACCGACCTGCTGGCCGACTCGCAGATCCGCCACCGCGGCACCTTCGGTGGGGCGCTCGCCCACGCCGACCCCGCGGGCGACCTGGGGGCCGGTGCCCTGTCGCTCGGCGCGGAGTTCGTGATCGCCGGCAGCGGCGGGACCCGCACGGTGCCGGCGTCGGAGTTCTTCGTGGACTTCTTCGAGACCGCGATCGGCGACGACGAGATCCTCACCGAGGTCCGGGTGCCCAAGCACACCGGCTGGGGCTCGCACTACGAGAAGTTCGTGCGCATCGTCCACCAGTGGCCGATCGTGGCCGTCGCCGCGACGGTCCGGGTCGAGGGCGGCACCATCGCCGAGGCCCGGATCGGGCTGACCAACATGGGCTCCACGCCGGTCCGCGCGACCGGGGTCGAGGAGTCGCTGGCCGGCGCCGAGGCGACCGAGGACGGCGTACGTGCGGCGGCCGACCGGGCCGCCGAGGGCACCGACCCGCCCTCGGACCTCAACGGCGACGCCGACTACCGACGGCACATCGCGACGGTGCTGACCCGACGCGCCGTGCTCGCGGCCGCAGGAGCCTGACGGGTGGAGCTGCAGCACCGGTTCACCGTCCCCGCCGGGGTCGAGGAGACCTGGGCCCACTTCAGTGACATCGAGGGTGTGGCCGGGTGCTTCCCGGGCGCGACGGTCACCGAGGCGGACACCGAGTCGTTCTCGGGCACGGTGAAGGTCAAGCTGGGCCCGATCGCGCTCGTCTACAACGGCAGCGGCACCTTCGTCGAGAAGGACGAGGCCGGCCACCGGATGGTCATCGACGCCAAGGGCAAGGACAAGCGCGGCAACGGGACCGCAGGCGCGGTGGTGACCGCGACCATGACCGAAGCGAGTCCGGGCTCCACCGACGTGGAGGTCAGCACCGACCTCAGCATCACGGGCAAGGCGGCCCAGTTCGGTCGTGGCAACGTGATCAAGGACGTCTCGGACAAGCTGCTCGGCCAGTTCGTCGCGTGCCTGGAGCAGCGGCTCGGTGCGGACACCGAGACGGGGGCCGCCCCCGCCGAGCCTGCGGCGACGCCGGATCCGGCGGCCGCGACGGAGAGGGCCACCGAGACCCCCGCTGAGGCGCCGGCGCCGGAACCGCAGGCGCCGGCTGCCTCGGCGGGTGCGCCCGCCGCGGCGACCTCGCCGGCTGCGGGACCCCCACCTCCCGCGCCGCGCCAGCCGTCGGAGCAGGACGACGCCATCGACCTCGGCGCGACCGTGCTGCCGGTGCTCGCGCGGACGTACTGGAAGCCCGCGGTCGCCGTGCTGGTCGTGGTCGTCGCCGTCATCTGGTGGCTGGCCTCGCGCGACTGAGGGCTCGAACTCAGAACACGTTGAGCGGTCGGAACTGGACCGACATCCGGGGCCCGGCCGCGGCGACCTTGGGCACGCTGTGCTCCCAGGTGCGCTGGCACGAGCCGCCCATCACGACCAGGTCGCCGTGCCCCATCTCGACGGCGATCGACTCGCCGCCGCCGCGGGGGCGCAGCGCCAGCCGGCGCGGGTCGCCCACCGAGACGATGGCGACCATGGTGTCGACGCTCCGCCCGCGACCGATCCGGTCGCCGTGCCAGGCGACGCTGTCGCGGCCGTCGCGGTAGTAGCAGCACCCGGCGGTCACGAACGGCTCGCCCAGCTCGGGCAGGTAGTGCGCCGAGAGCGCGTCGCGGGCCGCCTCGAGCGCCGGGTGGGGCAGCGGTTCCCCGACCCCGTAGGTGTGGACCAGGCGCGGGACGTCGACGACCCGGTCGTACATCTGTCGCCGCTCGGCACGCCACGGGACGTCGTGGGCCATCGTGGTCAGCACCTCGTCGGGGTCGACCAGCCAGCTGCGCTGCACGTCGATCCAGGCGCCCCGGGTGAGCGGGGTGCGCTCGGGGCGGAGGGGCCGCGGGCCGCTCGGGGCGGGCCCGGGTTCGGCGTCGAACAGCGTCCCCTGGAACTGCATGGTCCGGACGCTACCACGGAATCGAACATCTGTTCGACAGGGCGAGGTTGGCCATTCCGGGGACGGGGGGCCGCGCCCCCGCGTACCCTCGCGACCGTGGAAGCCCTGTTGTCCGAGCATGGTCACGTGCCCAAGCACGTGCAGGTGCGGGAGTACGTGCGGGGGCTGGTCCGTGAGGCCCAGCCCGGCACGGCCGCGCCCTCGGAGCGGGAGCTCGTGCAGCGGTTCCGCGTCGCCCGGATGACGGTGCGCCAGGCGCTGGACGCCCTGGTCGCCGAGGGGCTCCTCGAGCGGGTGCCCGGCCGGGGCACCTTCGTGTCCCACCCGCGGCGCGGCATCGGCCGGCTGCGCGGGTTCACCGAGGAGATGACGGCCCGGGGCATGCTCGCCGAGTCGCAGAACCTGCTCGCCCGTCGCGACCAGGCGGGACCGGGCGTGGCGCGCGCCCTCGAGATCACGCCGGGCGACCCGGTGATCCGGTGGAAGCGGCTGCGACGTGCCGACGGCACGCCGATGTGCATCGAGGACGCCTACCTCAACGAGGTCCTGATCCCCGGCTTCCTGCAGAGCGGCATGCCGACGAGCCTGTACGAGGCGCTCGGCGCCCGTGGCCTGAGGCCCACCAGGGCCGAGGACTCCGTCGCGGCCGACGTCGCGTCGCCCGACGAGGCCGAGATGCTCGAGGTGCCGGTCGGCAGCCCGGTGCTGCGCCACTCGCGCCGTTCGCTGTCGCGCGGCAAGGTCGTCGAGGTGTCGCGCTCGGTCTACCGGGCCGACCGGTTCACCCTCTGGGTCCAGCTCGGCCGGGACAGCTGATCAACCTCCGGGACCGGGAAAGCTGAGGCGACCGAGCTCGGCCACCGCGGTCCCCGACTCCTCGCACACCCACACCGGGTCCGGTCCTCCGAGGTCCGGCTGGATGTGGAGAGCGTGCACCGGCCCGCGTCGGCAGATCCGGCACTCCGGCCAGCGACCCCCGGCGTCGACGACCGCGTCCTGCACGTCCTGCGCGACCAACCCGGCGACGTACACCTCGCCCTCGGGCCACTGCTCGGCCCACCACCGGCGCGAGGCGACCGCCTCCTCGAGGGCCGAGACCACGGCCGCCGTCGCCTGCTGACGGGCCTCGAGGTCGGCCAGCACGAGCGCACGGGCTGCGAGGAACAGCCGGTGGTCCATTCGGCCATTGTGCCTCGCGCGCCCACACCGGTGGGAGGGCCCGCGGTCCTAGAGTGACCCCATGGACCAGCCGCTGCTGGAGGTCGCGGTGCGCGGTCCGGGCGACGTCGCCGGGGCCGACGAGGGTGGGGCCGACCGGCTGCACCTCGCGGACGACGGCGACCGCTCGCCGGAGCCCGCGACCGTCTCGACGGTGTGCCGCGAGACCGACCTCCCCGTGTTCTGCCTGCTCCGGCTCACCGACTCGTGGACGACCACCGGGGGCGAGCTGACCCGGCTCGCAGGGCTGGCCGAGGACTACCTCGGCTGCGGTGCCGCGGGCGTCTCCTTCGGGTTCCTCGACGGCGACCTCGAGGTCGACGCCGAGGTGTGCGCCCACCTCGCCGAGCAGCTGCCGGGGGTCCCGTGGACCTTCCACCAGGCGATCGACGCGTCCCTCGACGCCGAGCGGGCCTGGGCGCGGGTGGTCGACCTGCTCGGGCTGGTCGCCGTCCGCTCGGCCGGGTCGCCCCGGGGTCTCGCGGTCGGGTACGACGACCTGCTCGCCCTCGCCTCCCGGTCCCCGCGGGTCGCCGGGCTGCTGATGCCGGGCGAGGGACTGCTCGGCGAGCACGTCCCGTGGTTCGTCCGGGCCGGGGTCCGGTCCTTCCACCTCGGGCCGCAGGCCCGACCGGGCGGCACCGCGAAGGCCTGGGTCGACGCCGGGCACGTGCGCTCGTGGCGGTTGCTGGTCGACGACGCCGTCGCCCGCGTGCGCGGGGCCGACGCCGGATGATCCTGATCGACCCGCCCAACGCGGCGGGACGTGGACGCCTCTGGTCGCACCTGGCCAGCGACACGTCGTACGACGAGCTGCACGCCTTCGCCCGCACCGTCGGCATCCCCGAACGGGGCTTCGACCGCGACCACTACGACGTTCCGTCGGAGTGGTACGACGACATGCTCGCCGCCGGCGCCGTCCCCGTGACGTCCCGCGACCTGGTCTCCCGCCTGGTGGCCGCCGGCCTGCGCCGCCGCAAGCCCCAGCGTTGACCAGGGCCTCGCTCGGCGCCGAGCCGGGGCGAGCCTCACCCCTCCTCGAGCCGGGCCAGCTCGGCGGTGACGTTGGCGCGGGCCCGGTCCTCCCAGAGCCGACGAGCCGTGTCGGTGTGGAAGAGCGACGGCTTCGCCAACAGGTCGGCGAGCACCGCCGCGCGTCCGCGTGCGAAGTCGTCGTCAGGCACCGCGGCGTACTCCCGGCGTACGTCCGCGACGTACTCGGCGTAGCGCCCGGGCGGCGCCGCCAGGATCGCCAGGTCGGCGTCGCTCAGCAGCCGGCCGCGCTCGTCGCCCTCGTCCGGCCGGTGCCGCTCGGTCGTCCGCACCAGCCTCCCGACCTCCCGGCCGAGTCCCGCGGGCAGCACGCGCTCGGCCCAGACCGCCGAGCGCTCCTCGTCGTCCGCGGCCCCGTCGTGCACGCCGTCGTGGAACCACGCCGCCAGCCGCACCACGTCGTCGTCGGAGCCCAGGTCGGTCAGCCGGTCGAGCACCTCGGCCAGGTGGCGGAGGTCGTGGTAGCCGCGGTCCGGCCCGGCCCAGGCGGCGAGCAGCTCGTCGCGCACGTCGAGGTGCGTCTCGAGCGGCCAGCGCCCGGCCAGGTCCATGCGGGCCATTGAAGCAGCGGTCGGCTCAGCCGGTACGCCGTGCGGCGAGGCCGCGCGCCGTCTCCCGGCCCGGGCTCAGCGCCCAGCGCAGCGTGCGGGTCGCGGCAGCGCCGAGCGCCCGGACCACCGTCCGCTCCGACACGGGCAGCGACGGCAGCCGCAGCGGCCGCCTGCTCCATCGCGGCATCAGCGCGATCGCCGCCGCGACCAGCACGGCGTACGCCGGCCGGGCGGGCACCGCGATCGGCGGCCGGAGCACGACGTGGCGCACCGCCTCGCGCGCGTGGTCGGTCGCCCGCAGCTCGGGCCGGTAGCCCTCCAGGGCGGCCGCCAGCCCGGCCTCGGTCGTGGGCGGGTCGAGGACCCCGAGCCGTCGCGCGATCTCGGCGGCCTGCGCGACGTAGGTGTCGCGGCCCGCGGCGTCGAGCGGTCGCTTCCCGTAGACCTGGTGGGCGCGCAGGAAGCTGTCGACCTCGGCGACGTGCACCCAGCGGAGCAGGTGCGGGTCGCTGGCGGCGTACGGCGTCCCGTCGGGCAGGGTTCCGGTCACCCGCTCGTGGATCGCGCGGACCGCGTCGACCGCGGCCTGGGCGTCGTCGACGTGCCCGAAGGTGGTCACGGCGAGGAACCGGCTGGTGCGGGCGAGCCGACCGAGCATGTCGGCGCGGTAGTCGGAGTGCTCGGCCACGCCGGCCATGGCGGCAGGGTGGAGGGTCTGCAGCAGCAGGGCCCGGATGCCACCGATGAACATCGACGCGTCGCCGTGGACGCGGCCGATGGGGGAGTCGGGCTCGAACCACCGTGGTCCGGGGCGGCCGTGGATCCGCTCGCGGTGCCGGGGGCCGTCGGGCCCGGCCGTCACCCGGAAGATCGCCTCGCCCAGCCGGGAACGGAGCGGGGTCGCCATGCTCCCGAGAGTACGTGGGGGCGACTAGCGTGCCGCCATGAGCCGGGAGGGGCGGCCACCGCTGGTCACACGCGACTTCGTGCTGCTGGGGGCTGCCGACCTCGCGTACTTCACCGGCATCGGGGTCGCGGTGCTGCTCCTGCCCCGCTGGGCGACCGGTCCGGTGGCTGCGGGGGAGGCGGGGGCGGGGCTGGCGTTCGGGGCCTTCGCGATCACCGCGCTCGTGTGCCGGCCGTACGCCGGTCGGCTGTCGGACCGGCACGGACGCCGGGCGCTGATGGTGGGTGGTGCCGCACTCTGTGCGGCGGGGATGGCCGTGCTGCCGCTGGTCACCTCGCTGGCCGGTGTGGTCGCGGTCCGGCTCGTGCAGGGGGTGGCCGAGGCGGGCTTCTTCGTGGCCGGCTTCGCCCTGCTGGCCGACCTCGCGCCGGCCGAGCGGCTGGGGGAGGCGCTGAGCTACAACTCGCTCGGGCTCTACCTCGGCTTCGCGCTCGGTCCGCCGCTGGGGGCGTGGGTGCTGTCCGAAGCCGGTTTCGTCGTGGCGTGGGAGGTCTCGGCCGGGCTGGTGGCGCTGGCCACGGTCCTGGCGCTGCTGATCGCCGAACCGGAGCGGGAGGCCGGCGACGGGGGCCACTCCGACCTGCTGCACCGGCCCTCGATCCCGGTGGCGGTCGCCTTCCTGACCTCGCTGGCGGCGGTGAGCGGGTTCCTCGCGTTCGGCGCGCTGCACGCCGGCCGGATCGGCTTCGACAACGCCGGTGTCCCGATGCTGGCCTACGGACTGGTCGTGGTGGCCTGTCGGCTGGTCTTCGCGCGGGTCCCCGACCGGGTGCCGCCGCTGCCGCTCGCCGCCGTGTCGCTCGCGGGCATCGCCGTGGGCCTGGTGCTGATGGCGGCGCTCGCGACGCCGGCGGGCTTCCTGGCCGGCGTGGTCGTGATGTCGGTGGGCGTCGCGTTCGCGACGCCGGCGCTGTTCACGGCGGTGTTCGCGACGGCCGCGCCCTCGGAGCGGGGTGCCGCCTCCGGCACCGCGTCCGCCGCGATCGACCTGGCGCTCGGCCTCGGCCCGATCCTCGCCGGGGTGCTGGCCCAGGCCAGCGGCATCCCGGCGGCCTTCGTGGCCGGCGCGGTCGTCGCCCTGGCCGGCGCGGCCTGGTCGCTGCTGCTCGCGCGGCGGCGTCAGCCCTCGTCGGGCATCAGGACCCAGAGCACGATGTAGGCGATGAACTGCGGCCCGGGCAGCAGGCAGCTCAGGGCGAAGATCAGCCGCACGGTGTTGGGCGAGACGCCGAACCGGCGCGCCAGCCCGGAGCAGACGCCGGCGATCCAGCGGTCGTCCCGGGGACGGACGAGAGTACGTGGGACAGGTGTCGTGGTCATGCGTCCAGCGTGCCTCGCGCGGCCGCCGGATTCATCCCCGAGAGCCCGATATCAGGGTGCGGTCAGGGTCGCTCGGCGCCCATCATGACGAGGTGCGACCCACCGAGGACTCCTTCCACGCCCTGGCGCGCAGCGCGCCCTGGCGGTGGATGTCGCTGCACTTCCGGCACCGCTCGGAGGCGACCACGAGGTACGGCGGCGAGGTCGAGGCGTGGGTGGAGCGGCCCGGCCGGACCCGGGTCGTCTCAGCCGACGCGCGGGAGTTCGTCGAGACCGGCCTGCCCTACAGCAGGTGGCCGGAGCGCGACCGCCGGTGGCCGCACCTCGCCGCGCCGACGTACCGGCCCGACGGGCTGGTCGCCGAGCGCCCGGGCGACGGGGACGTCGACTACGACGACCCGATGTTCGAGAACTTCTCGTGGGTGGCGATGCTCGACCCGGTGGAGCTGAGCCACGACGTACGGGTCGAGGCCCCCCGCGAGGCCGAGGTCGCCGGCAGGCCCGTGCTCCGGGCCCGGGTGGTGGCCGGGCCGGGGTACGAGCCGAGGTGCGGCGGGAACTGCTGCGAGCTGTTGTTCGGCGAGGCCGGGCTGCAGGCCGACTTCGACGACCCCTCCCGGGTGCCTGCCGACCTCCGGGGACGCGTCTATCCGGCGGGGTACGACGTCGCGCTCGACGTGGCCACCGGGGTCGTGGTCCGCTGCCTGCCGATCGGCGGTGACGGTCGGGCGCCGTGGCTGGAGAACGACATCGTCGACGCGCGCTGACCGCTACAGGAGCGACTCGTCGTGCGGCGCGGTCAGCGGACCTCCGGCGTCGCCGGTGTTGACCACGCCGCGCGGCTCGATGAGCAGGGCGTGCACCTCGCCGTCGGCGCGGGGACAGTGCTCGACACCCCGCGGGACGACGTACAGCTGCCCGGCGCCGACGGTGACGTCACGGTCGCGCAGCTGGATGGTGAGCTCGCCGTCGACGACCAGGAAGAGCTCGTCGGTGTCGGGATGGCTGTGCCAGGTGAAGTCGCCCTGGATCTTGACGACCTTGATCTCGTAGTCGTTCATCCGGGCGACCACCTTCGGCGACCATAGGTCGGAGAAGGAGGCCAGCCGGTCAGCGAGGTCCACGACGTGCTCCGTCATGGCATCGATCCTCGCCCACGCGCGGGTCGCCCGCCAGGGAGGCGCCAGGTCCGGCGGGCGAGGAGGGGCTGCTCAGAGGTCGACGGCGTCGAGGATCCGGTAGGCGTAGCCCTGCTCGGCGAGGAACCGCTGCCGGTTGGCGGCGAAGTCGGCGTCGACGGTGTCGCGGGAGACGATCGCGTAGAAGCGCGCGACCTTTCGCGGGCCGTCCTTCTCCCTCTGACCGGGCCGCAGCAGCCGGCCGAGCCGCTGCGCCTCCTCCTGGCGGGAGCCGAACGAACCGGAGACCTGGATCGCGACCGCAGCCTCGGGCAGGTCGATCGAGAAGTTGGCGACCTTGGACACGACGAGCAGCGACAGCTCGCCGCCGCGGAACGCGTCGAACAGCCGCTGCCGCTCCCTGACCGGGGTGTCGCCCTTGATGACGGGTGCGTCGAGGTCGGCGCCGATCTCGTCGAGCTGCTCGAGGTACTGGCCGATCACCAGCGTCGGCTCGCCCGCGTGCTGGGCCACGAGCTGCTCGGCGACCCGGGTCTTCGCCGGGGTGCACGCGGCGAGCCGGTAGCGCTCGTCCGGCTCGGCCGTGGCGTAGGCCAGCCGCTCGCCCTCCGACAGCGACACCCGGACCTCGACGCAGTCGGCGGGCGCGATCCAGCCCTGGGACTCGATGTCCTTCCACGGGGCGTCGTACCGCTTGGGACCGATCAGGCTGAACACGTCGCCCTCGCGCCCGTCCTCGCGCACGAGGGTCGCGGTCAGCCCGATCCGGCGCCGCGCCTGCAGGTCGGCGGTCATCCGGAAGATCGGCGCCGGCAGGAGGTGCACCTCGTCGTACACGATCAGGCCCCAGTCGCGTGCGTCGAGCAGCTCGAGGTGGGTGTAGACGCCCTTCCGGCGCGTCGTCATGACCTGGTACGTCGCGATCGTGACCGGTCGCACCTCCTTGACCGACCCGGAGTACTCGCCGATCTCGTCCTCGGTGAGGCTGGTCCGCCGGAGCAGCTCGTCCTTCCACTGCCGGGCGCTGACGGTGTTGGTGACCAGGATCAGCGTGGTCGCCCGGGCGTGGGCCATCGCGGCCGCGCCGACGATCGTCTTGCCGGCACCGCACGGCAGCACGACGACTCCCGAGCCGCCGTGCCAGAACGACTCCGCCGCGTCCCGCTGGTAGTCGCGCAGCGACCAGCCGTCCTCGGCGAGGTCGATCGCGTGCGCCTCGCCGTCGACGTAGCCGGCGAAGTCCTCGGCCGGCCAGCCCAGCTTGAGCAGCGCCTGCTTGAGGTTGCCGCGCTCGGAGGGGTGCACGACGACGGTGTCCCCGTCCGGCCCGCCGATGCGCGCGCCGAGCATTCCCTTGATCTTCTTCGCGCGCAGCACCTCCTCCAGCACCGGCCGGTCGGTGCTGGCGAGGACCAGGCCGTGGGTGGGGTGCTTCTCCAGCCGCAGCCGGCCGTAGCGGGCCATCGTCTCGGCGACGTCGACGAGCAGCGCGTGGGGGACGGCGTACCGGCTGTAGGTGAGCAGGGTGTCGACGACCTGCTCGGCGTCGTGGCCGGCGGCCCGCGCGTTCCACAGGCCGAGCGGCGTGAGCCGGTAGGTGTGCACGTGCTCGGGGCTGCGCTCGAGCTCGGCGAAGGGCGCGATCGCCTTGCGGCAGTCGGCCGCCTGCTCGTGGTCGACCTCGAGCAGCAGCGTCTTGTCCGACTGGACGATGAGGGGACCGTCGTTCATTCCGGGGTCCCCGCGGAGGCGTGAGCGCAGCGAGCGGCTTCGTGGGGTGGGGTCATGACCGGCCCAGCCTACGGAGCCACCGCAACGACCGCGGTCGCGTCCCGGTCGTCGTCGGTCTCGACGGACGCCTCGAGCCCGGCCGCCTCGCACGCCGCGACGGTGAGGGTGGCCTGACGCCGCGAGGTCTCGACCAGCAGGCGGCCGCCGGGACGGAGCCAGTCGCGGACGCCGTCCGCGACCCGGCGGTGCAGGCCGACCCCGTCGTCGCCGCCGTCGAGCGCCACCCGCGGCTCGTGGTCGCGGGCCTCGGGCGGCATGTCGGCGATCGCGTCGGTGGGCACGTACGGCGCGTTGACGACCACGACGTCGACCGCGTTCCGCAGCGTGGCGGGCAGGGCGGCGTACAGGTCGCCCTCGACCACTCGCTGCGTCGGCAGGTTGCGCCGCGCGCAGGCCACCGCCACCGGGTCGACGTCCGCCGCCCACACCTCGGCCTCCGGTACCTCGTGCTGCACCGCCGCCCCGACCGCCCCCGACCCGCAGCACAGGTCGACCACGCGGGGTGCCGATAGCTGGACGCCGAAATCATCGTCGGCCGGCCCGGAATGATGATTTCGGCGGCCAAGTATCGACACCGCCAGGTCCACCAACAGCTCGGTACGGCGGCGGGGGACGAACACGCCGGGGGTGACGGTGACCCGGAGGCCGTGGAAGGAGGCCCAGCCGAGCAGGTGCTCCAGCGGCTCGCCGGCGACGCGTCGCCCGACCAGGGCCTCCAGCGACGGGCCGGAGGCGGCGCCGATCAGCAGTGCGGCCTCCTCCTCGGCGAAGACGCACCCCGCCGCCCGCAACCGGGCCGCGAGCTCCGCCTCAGACAGCGGAGGCCTTCTGTCGCGCGCGGTAGGCGGCCACGTTGGCCCGCGAGGAGCAGCGGTCCGAGCAGTAGCGGCGGGACTTGTTGGGGGAGGTGTCGACGTAGACGTGGTCGCACCGCTCGGCGGCGCACACCCCCATCCGGGTCGGGCCGAGGTCGCAGACCAGGGTGGCCAGCCCGAGCAGCGCCTCACCGATCAGCAGCTGGGAGACCGAGTCGGCCCGGGACGCGACGTGCAGGTGGAGGTTGCCCGGGTCGTGGTCGGAGATCATCGGGGTGAGGGGGTGCTTCTCCATCAGCTCGTTGAGCCCGCCGATCACGCCCTCGACGTCGGCCGCGTCGGAGGCCTCGAAGACCGGTCGCAGCTCGCGCTGGAACCGGCGCAGCACGCTGGCGTCACGATCGGTGCAGGAGGGGTGCAGCCACTCCCGGGCCACCAGGTGGGACACGAGGGCGTCGCGGTCGGGCAGCGCCGCGTTGAGCAGCCCCGCCGTCGCCTCGGCGTACCTCACGAAGTCCACGTCTGGAGTCTACGGTCGGGGCGCAGGCCCGGCGGGGCGTACGGAGGTGATCCGGTGGACCGCGAACCGGCGCCGGTCCTCGCTGCGGACGTCGTACGCCGCCAGCTGCCCGCCCTCGACGGCGGTCGGGTGCACGAGCCGCTCGGTCCGGGTGCCGTGGTTGTCGACGTACCCGATCAGCACGGGCACCCCGGCCTCGACCGCGTCCCGCAGCGCGGCCAGCGACCCACCGGGGGTGAGCGTCTCGGCGGCCCCGGCCGGGCGCGACGCCGCGACCTGGTCACCGGCCCGGATCGCGGCCA
>NZ_JBNYXG010000002.1:437302-522145 GCF_050880345.1 Nocardioides sp. GXQ0305 | reverse complement strand
CCCGGGCCTCGACGGCACCGCCGCCGCGACGTCCGCGCGGCGTCCGGGCCCGCAGCTGGTCCGGACGGGCGACGTGGACGGTGCCGTCGGCAGCCTCCACGACGGGGGCCGCCCCGAGCTCCCGCAGTCGCGGGAGCAGCACGTCGAGCGGCAGGTCGCTGATCACCACGGTCGGAGCCAGCCGGCGCAGGTGCAGCGCGTCCGCCTTCGGGTGGTGCAGCAGCTCGGTCAGCACCGTCTCGTCGTCGGCGCGTAGGAAGGACTCGGCGTGGCCGGCGCGGACGCTCCCGAAGGTGCGTGCTGCGTCGTCCACGAGGTAGCGCAGTGGCTGCGGCACCTCGGTCGCCGCCACCGCGTCGAGGAACACGTGGACCTCGTGCGCCGACCAGCCCTGGTCGAGCGCGCGTCGCACCGAGCGGGGGGTGAACCGGTAGACGGTCGCACCCCCGCGCGACTCCACGTCGGCGAGCAGGTGCAGGCGGCGGCCGACGGTGGACTCCAGGGGGCCGGGCGCGACGGCGGTCAGGTCGGCCTGGAGCACCACCTGCGAGACGGGGGGCGGCAGCAGCGACTCCAGGACGGAGGCGGCCGTGTCGTCACCACCGTCGAGGAGCTCCCGGCCGTGGGCCGCGAGGCCTCCGAGCCCCGTGACCCCGAGCACCGCTGACTCCTCCACGGCTGCGGCGACCTCCGTGGCCCGGGACGCCGGCCGGCGCGGGCGCTGCCACGCGACCCGGGCCACGAGCGAGGGCACCCCGGTGCCGCTCGCGAGCACCTCCCCCGCGGGCAGCCCGGCCATCGCGGCCAGCGCCATCCGTCGCGACTCGGCCACGGTCGGGCTGGTGAGGTCGGGCGCGAGCGCGTTGCGGCCCTTGCCGGCCGCGTCGCGGGTGCCGACCAGCGCGGGGTCGCGGACCGTCCGGAGCCACGCCGAGGCGAGCGCCAGCCAGCGTCGCGCCGGGTCGGCGGCCAGCCACGCGTCGTAGGCGTCGGTCGGCACCCGCACCTGGTCGCCGGCCGCGTCGGCGCGGGTGGCGAGCAGTCCCGCCTCCGCCGCCACCTCGACCAGGAGCGCCGTCACCCGTTCGGTGGCGTGCAGCAGTGCCGCGGCCGCCTTGAGGTCCCGGACCGCGAGCCCGCCCGACCGCAGCTCGGCGGGCGGCTCCACGCCCCAGTGGTCGAGCAGCAGCTCCACCCGGTGGACCGCCTCCGACGCCGCCCCCGCGGCCGCCCGGTCGACGAGCGAGGCCTCGCGGGGCGTGGTCGCGAGCGGCGGTACGTCGCCGACCGGCTCGCGCGTCGTACGACCGCCGCGCAGCGCCAGCGCGACCTCGCCCGGGAGGGTCACCAGTCCGTCGTCGCGAGGGACCAGCAGCCGCCGCGCCAACAGCTCCTCCGCCGGGGAGGCGGCCTCGTCCGGGGTGACGTGACGGCGGGCGGCGCCGGTCGTGGCCTGCCCGCCGTGGGCGTCGACGTGGTCGAGCATCCGCCGCGCCGGCTCGCTCAGGTCGCCGAGCAGCGCGGTCACCCGGGCGGGTTCCAGCGGTGGCTCGGACCGGGGCCGGATCCCGCTGGCGCCGGGGGTGCCGGGGGCCAGGGCGGCGACGCCGGTGAGTGCGCGCAGCCCGCCGCGGGCGTGCCACACGAGCGCCAGGTCGGCCAGGCGGTCCACCGCTGCCGAGGTGTCCGCGGGGTCGGCGTCGACGAGCGGCAGCAGCTGCTCCTCGCTGACCGGGCCGACGACGCAGACGGCGTCGAGGACGGCCAGCTCGAGGTGGCTCAGCCGGTCCAGCGCCCGCGCCAGCGACGCTCGCGTCGCCGCCCGCGAGGCCAGCTGGCCGGAGTCCTGCGGCGCGGGGGTGGCGAGGTCCGGGCGCTCGCGCAGCAGCCGGGTGAGCCGGTCGTCCGACCACCCGCGCAGCTGGTCGGCGAGGGAGCGGTGGCCCTCGCCGTTAGCACTCGCTCCCGACATCCCCTCAACGCTACCCGCCCGTCCGGCGCCCGGACGCCGTACGCTCGGCCCACCCGGGAGGTGTGATGGAGCAGGTGGAGCTGCGCTACGGCGTCCGGACCGACGTCGGTCGGGTCCGCGAGGTCAACGAGGACGACCTGCTCGCCGCTCCGCCGGTGTTCGCCGTCGCCGACGGCATGGGCGGCCACGACAGCGGTGACATGGCGAGCCGGACCGCGGTCGAGGAGCTGCGCCGGCTGGCCGACGACGGCTACGAGCACGGGCGTGCCGACGAGGCCGTCGTCGAGGCGCTGGACCGGGCCCAGCAGCGGATCGCCGACTATGCCGCCGAACGGCGTGCCGAGGGCCTCCGCAGCAGTCCCGGCACCACCGCCGTGGCCGCCGTGCTGGTGGAGACCGAGGACGGCCCCGCGTGGCTGGTCGCCAACCTGGGCGACTCGCGCTGCTACCGGCTGGCGCACGGGATGCTCGAGCAGGTCAGCGTCGACCACAGCCTGGTGCAGCACTACATCGACGCGGGCCAGATCACGCGGGCGGAGGCGGCGTACCACCCCGAACGGCACGTCGTGACGCGTGCGCTGGGTGCACCCGGCACGCCGCGGCCCGACCTGTTCGTCGTCCCCCTCGTGGACGCGCCACGCCTGCTCCTGTGCACCGACGGCATCAACGGGATGATCGACGACGCCACCATCGCCGCGGTGCTGCGCGACCTCGACGACCCGGAGGAGGCGGCCGCGCGGCTGGTCGACGAGGCGCTCGAGGCCGGTGGCCGCGACAACGCGACCGCGGTCGTCGTGGACGTCGTGGGAGGGGTCCGGTGACGCCGGCCCGTACCGTCGTCCCCGGCTCCTGGTACGCCGTCCTCGGTTCCGGCGCCGTGGTGCTGCTGCCCCCCGAGGAGAAGCGCCGGGTGCCGGCGGTCTGGGCGCTGGTCGACGAAGGGGCTGGGTTCGACGAGGTGCTCGACGCCCTGATCGCCGACGGGCTGCGGGACCTCTCGGGCTTCGCGCTGGTGAGCAACCGTGCCGGCGAGGCCCGGGTGGTGATCCGCGGCGGTGTCACCGCCGTGCTTGCGACGCCCGACGGTGAGGTCCGCGTCGCGGGCGCGACGGCCGCGACCTGGGTGGAGCGCGAGGTGCGCCACGTCGACGGGCTGCGCGTCGAGGTCGACGGCGAGGCGGACGAGGCCGACCCCGGCGAGGTGCCGCTGGCGCTTCGCGACGGGATCGCGCGCGCTGCCCGGGTCGTCGAGCACGCGGTCGCCGCGCCCGAGCCCGAGCCGGAGCCGGAAGCGGAGCCGGAGCCGGAACCCGAGCCCGAACCCGAGCCCGAGCCGGAGCCGGAGCCCGAACCCGAGCCCGAGCCCGAGCCGGAGCCCGGGCCGGAGGAGGTCGAGACGCAGCTCGTCCCCGAGCAGCCGGAGACTTCGACGGCCGCGCGGCTGTTCCTCTCGCACGGCGAGACCGTCGAGGTGGACCGCCCCGTCGTGCTCGGCCGCGCCCCGGATCCGGCGCGCTCGGAGTCGGCCGATCCGCGCCTGGTGTCGCTGCCCAGCCCGTCGCGGGAGATCTCCTCCACCCACCTGGAGATCCGGCCCGCACCCGGGCCCGACGCCGAGGGAGTGGTCGCCACCGACCTGGGGTCGACCAACGGCAGCGTCGTCGTCCAGCCCGGGATGCCGCCCGAGGAGCTGCCGGCGGGGGTCGCCGTCCCGCTGCTCCCGGGAGCCGTGATCGACCTGGGCGACGGGATCACCATCGAGGTGGTCGGGCCCTGAGCTTCCTGGACCTGCTCTACGACCAGGCGCCGCGGGCCGCCTTCGACCGCGTCGTGCGTGACGCCGAGGAGGCCGGGCTGTCGGAGGCGGAGCTCGCCGACCTGCGCCGGCAGTACGACGTCGCGTTGCGGCTGCGCGAGCTGATCGCGACCCGCCAGGCCCGCGAGACCGAGATGCGGGCGCTCTACGAGACCGCGTCCGACCTGACCGCGATCCGCGACGTCGACACCATCCTCGCCGCGATCGTGCGCCGCGCCCGGCAGCTGCTCGCCGCCGACATGACCTACCTGTCGCTGAACGACGAGGCCGACGGGGCGTCGTACATGAAGGTCACCGACGGGGCGCTCACCCCCGAGTTCCGGTCGCTGCGGCTGCCGCTCGGCACCGGGCTGCTCGGGCTGGTGGCGCAGACGGGCGAGCCGTACTTCACCGAGGACTACCAGTCCGACGAGCGGTTCCTGCACCGCGGCTACATCGACGACGCGGTGGCCGGGGAGAAGATCCGGGCCATCCTGGGCGTCCCGCTCACCGTCGACGGGCGGGTGATCGGCGCGCTGCTCGCGGTCCACCGGGCGGTCCGGCCCTTCCCGGCGCACGAGGTGACCCTGCTGACGTCGTTCGCGGCCCACGCGTCGGTGGCGCTCGAGAACGCCCGGCTGTTCGCCGACCTCGATGCGGCCCACCGGACGATGACCGAGCACACGGCAGCGGTCGAGAGCGCGGCGCTGGCCCACGACCGGCTCACCGACCTCCTCGTCCGCGGCGGCGGCATCGACGAGGTGGCGGGCGTGCTGGCGGAGGTGCTGGGCGGAGCGGTCGCGGTGCACGCGCCGGACGGCGAGCTGCTGGCCGGCGACCCCGCGTCCGGCGACTGGGTCGGCGCGGTGGACGAGGCCGTCACGTCGGGGCGCGCGGTCCGCCACGACGGGCGCTACGTCGCGGTGGCCCAGGCCGGCGCGGAGCACGTCGCGACCCTGGTGCTCGACACCGGCGGCGCCGAGCTCGGGCTGCCCGAGCGCCGTACCCTCGAGCGCGGCGCGGTGATGACGGCGCTGGTGGTGCTGCTCGCGCGGACGGTCGCCGAGACCGAGGACCGGCTCGGCGGCGAGCTCCTCGGCGACCTGCTCGACGCCCGCGAGGAGGCGCTCCCGGCGCTGCGTGAGCGGGCCCGGCGCCGGCAGGTCGGGCTGGACCCGCCGCTCGCGATCGCGGTGGCCACCATCGGCGGCCTGGAGCGGTTCGCCGCCCGCCGCCAGCTGGCGCGGGCCGCAGCCGAGCAGGGCGGGCTCGCCGGCGACCACCTCGGGCGACTGGTGCTGCTGGTGCCCGCCGACGACCCGCTCGCGGTCGGTCGGCAGCTCGCCGACGCGGTGGCCGGCGCCGGCGGGCGGGCGACGGTCGGCGTCAGCACCGCCGACCCCGACCGGCTGCCCGAGGCGTACGCCGAGGCGCGCCGCTGCCTCGACACCCTGGTGACCCTCGGCCGGCAGGGCGAGGTCAGCGACCCGGCCGGCCTCGGCCTGACCCGCCTGCTGCTGGGGGAGAACGGCCCCGAGGAGCTGCGGGCGTTCCTCGAGACCATGCTCGGACCGCTGCTGCGCTACGACGCCCAGCGCGGCACCAGCCTGGTCGAGACGCTGGAGGCGTGGTTCGGGTGCGGCGGTCGGCTCAAGGAGACCGGCGCCGCGTTGCACGTCCACCCCAACACGGTCTCCCAGCGCCTCGACCGGGTCGCGGGCCTGCTCGGCGACGACTGGCGCGAGCCCGCCCGCGCGCTCGACCTGCAGCTGGCCCTCCGCGTGCACCGGCTGCAGCGCTGAATCCGGGGTACTCCAGTGACGAATGGTCCTCGACACGCCGCTGTGAGGGGCCAACTGTCACTGGAGTACCCGCCGGGTCCTGTCGCTCCGACACATCTCTTGGCCACATCTGTGTGGCGGACGCACATGGCTGGCGGACTCGTGCCCCCTAGCGTCGGGGGCATGCCTGAGACGCCGGTCACCCCTGCCAGCCTCGGCGGCCGCGCAGCCGCCGTGACCGGTGGCGCCAGCGGCATCGGCGCGGCCGTCGCCCGGCACCTGGCCGGGCAGGGGGCCGACGTGCTGGTCCTCGACCGCGACGACGAGTCCGCAGCGAAGGTCGCCGCCGACGTGGGCGGCTCCCACCGGACCGTGGACCTGGCCGACCCCGGGGCCGTGGGGGACCTCTCGCTCGACGTCGACGTGCTGGTCAACTGCGCCGGGCTCCAGCACGTCGCAGCGGTCGAGGACTTCGACCCCGACCGGTTCGACCTGATCCACCGGGTGATGCTGCACGCGCCGTTCCTGCTGACCCGACAGGTGCTGCCCGGCATGTACGGCCGCGGTTGGGGCCGCATCGTCCACGTCTCGAGCGTGCACGGCCACCGCGCGTCGGCGTACAAGTCGGCGTACGTCAGCGCCAAGCACGGCCTCGAGGGGCTCTCGAAGGTGATCGCCCTCGAGGGCGCCGAGAAGGGCGTCACGTCGAACACCGTGTGCCCCGGCTACGTCCGCACCCCCCTGGTGGAGGGCCAGATCGCCGACCAGGCCAAGGCCCACGGCATCGACGAGGAGGAGGTCATCGACGACGTGCTGCTGGCGCGCACCGCGCTCAAGCGGCTCGTCGAGCCGGCCGAGGTGGCCGAGATGGTCGGCCTCCTGTGCGGCCCGGCGTCGGCGTCGATCACTGGCTCCTCCTTCCTGCTCGACGGTGGCTGGACCGCCGCCTGACCCCCTGGGAACACTCGAAAGGATCACCAGCATGACTACGCAGTCATCCGCACCGACACCCCGCACAGGGAGCTCGGCGGAGCAGAGCTCGATCGTCAAGGTCGTCTTCGCCAGCCTCATCGGCACCGCCGTGGAGTGGTACGACTTCTTCCTCTACGGGTCGGCGGCGGCGCTGGTGTTCGGCACCCTCTTCTTCCCGGAGTCCGACCCCGTCAACGCCACCCTGCTCGCGTTCGCGACCTACGCGGTGGGCTTCGCCGCGCGCCCGCTCGGCGGCATCGTGTTCGGCCACTTCGGTGACCGCGTCGGCCGCAAGAAGATGCTCGTCGTCTCCCTGATGACGATGGGGATCGCGACGTTCGCGATCGGGCTGCTGCCGACGTACGCGACGGTCGGCGTGCTGGCTCCGATCCTGCTGATCGTGTGCCGGCTGCTCCAGGGCTTCGCCGTCGGCGGTGAGTGGGGTGGCGCGGTGCTGATGGCCGCCGAGCACGGCGACGAGCAGCGCCGCGGCTACTGGACCTCGTGGCCGCAGGCCGGCGTCCCGCTGGGCAACCTGCTCGCCACCGGAGTCCTGTTCGTGCTCGCCGCCTTCCAGAGCGACGCCGCGTTCGAGGCCTGGGGCTGGCGGATCCCGTTCCTCCTCTCGGCCGTGCTGGTCCTGATCGGCCTCTACGTCCGGCTGCAGCTGGAGGAGTCGCCGGTCTACCAGGAGGCGAAGGCCGAGATCGCGGGGAAGAAGGAGGCGCAGTCGCACATGCCGCTGGTCGAGGTGGTGAGGACCTACCCCAAGGAGGTCTTCATCGCGATGGGCATGCGGATGGCGGAGAACATCTCCTACTACATCTTCACCGTCATCTCGATCACCTTCATCACCACCTACGCCGGCACCGAGGACGACAAGGGCCTGATCCTGCAGGCGCTGCTGATCGGCTCCGCCGTCCACTTCGTGGTCATCCCGCTGATCGGCGCCCTCTCCGACCGGATCGGCCGCCGGCCGCTCTACCTCGCGGGAGCCGTGGGCGTCGCCGTGTGGACCTTCCCGTTCTTCAACCTGGTGGCCACCAGGGAGGAGAGCAAGATCCTGCTCGCGGTCGTGGTCGGGCTCCTGCTGCACGCCCTCATGTACGCCCCGCAGGCGGCGTTCTTCTCCGAGCTGTTCGGCACGTCGGTCCGCTACACCGGCGCCTCCGTCGGCTACCAGCTGGCCTCGATCGTGGCCGGCGGCCTGGCGCCGTTCATCGCGGTGAAGCTGCTCGGCACGGTCGAGGAGTCCAACACGACCGCGGTGGGCATCTACGTCGCGGTCGCGGGTGCGATCTCGGTCATCGCGACGCTCGCCGCCAAGGAGACCAAGGCCTCCTCGCTGCGCCACGACCGGGTGGTCCGGGACGCCCACGTCTGATCATCGCGGGTGGGCAGCGCTCCGGGCGTCTCTCAGAGCAGCCCCACCACCCGCTCGTACGTCGCCCGGTCGGCCGCCGCCAGCACGCCGGCCGGGCGACCGTCGACGTCGAGCGGGTCGCCGGGCCGGTAGCGACGCCCGTCGTGGGTGCCGGCGTAGCCGCCGGACTCGGTGAGCAGCAGCGACCCCGGGGCGTGGTCCCACGGGTTGGCGCGGCGGCCGTAGAGCAGGAAGTCGGCGTCCCCCTCGATCAGGTGGGGGTAGTCGACGCCGCAGCAGACCCAGCTCAGCTTCAGCGGACTCAGCTCGCCGAGCGTGCGACCCAGCCAGCGCCAGCGTGAGGTGACCCCGCGCCACGAGGCGGGGTCGTCCGGAGGCGTCGACCGGGTGAGCCGCTCCCCGTTGCACCACGCGCCCGCGCCGCGCTCGGCGACGTACGCCCGTTCGTGCTGGGGCTGCCAGATCCAGGCACGGACGCTCTCGCCGTCGCGGACCTCCGCGACCATCACGGCGTGGTCGGGGGAGCCGTTGACGAAGTTCTTGGTCCCGTCGACCGGGTCGACGGTGAAGGCGTGGTCCGCCGCGTGGAACTGCGCCATCACCTCCGGCCGTGACGCGTACGCCTCCTCGCCCAGCACGACCGCGTCGGGGTAGGCGGCACGGAGGAACCGGGTCAGGAGCTTCTCCGACTCACGGTCGGCGACCGTCACCAGGTCGCCGGGGCCCTTCTCGTCGACCTGGGCCCGGGAGAGGTCGCGGAAGCGGGGGTTGACGACCTTCTCCGCCACCTCCTTCACCAGGTCGAGCACGGTGTGGGTGTCCAGCACGGTCCCCACGCTACTGACCCCGTGCTCTTACAGGGGACGCCGCGGTAGGCGGGTCCGGTAATAACGAACAGGTAACGATGCCGCGCCGCCCTTCCCTTGGGGGCCCTCGCCGGGATCCTCTGCTCCTTGGCTCGGGCCACCTCCCGCTCCGGCGGGACGCCGAGTCGCGCTCGGCGTCACTGGGACCGTCGAGAGGACATGGGAGGAAATCTCTTGGGAACCAACAGGGTGGTCGCGATCGCGACAGCCTCACTCCTCGGGGCAGCCGTGCTGCCCCTCACCGCCGGCCAGGTCGGGGCAACCCCCGGCCCGTCCGCAGACAGCGCACGCGACCAGGCAACCCGTGGCCACGTGATCAACACGCCCGCGTGGGCCAAGAAGTACGAGGCCGAGCGTCTCGAGGCGCTCGAGCAGCGACTGCGCACCGGCGGCACCGGTGCCGCCGAGCGGATCTCGAAGAACACCTACGGCCGGGTGGCGACCACCGGCCAGGAGAAGATCTTCGTGGTCCTCGCCGAGTTCGGCGACGTCGAGCACCCCGCCGTCCCGGACGGCGACAGCAACGCGACGACGTTCGACGGGCCCGTCCACAACGACATCCCGAAGCCCGACCGGTCGAAGGACAACTCCACCCTGTGGCAGGCCGACTACGACGTCGACCACTACGAGAACATGTACTTCGACCGGATGCGCAAGTTCTACGAGCGCGAGTCCCACGGGAAGTTCACCTTCGGCGGTGACGTCACCGAGTGGGTGAAGGTCCCGTTCAACCAGGCTCGGTACGGCCGGAACGAGGCCAACACCCCCTTCCTGGTGCGCGACGCCCTGGCCTACTGGGTCGAGGCGAAGATGGCTCCCGCCAGCGAGGGCGGCGACGGCTGGACGATGCAGCAGGTCACCGACTACCTCGAGACCTTCGACGAGGTCGACCGCTACGACTTCGACGAGGACGGCGACTTCAAGGAGCCGGACGGCTTCATCGACCACTTCCAGATCGTGCACGCCGGCGGCGACGAGTCCGACGGCGACCCGGTCTACGGCGAGGACGCGATCTGGGCCCACAAGGGCCACGCACAGGTGCAGCCTCCGGGCACCGGCCCCGAGGGCGGCGCCGACATCGGCGGCGTGAACGTCGGTGAGGGCGGTCCGTCCGGCGGCGGCATCGTGAACGTCCCGGACAACCCGACCGGCGTCTGGGTCAACGACTACACGGTGCAGCCCGAGAACGGCGGCCTGAGCGTGTTCGCCCACGAGTTCGCCCACGACCTGGGCCTGCCCGACCTCTACGACACCTCCGGCAACGACGGCGGTGCCGAGAACAGCGTCGGGTTCTGGTCGCTGATGGCGCAGTCGCGCGGCACCCTGCCCAGCGACGATGGCATCGGTGACCGGCCGATGCCGTTCGGCGCATGGGACAAGTTCTCGCTCGGCTGGCTGGACTACAAGGTCACCCGGGCCGGCAGGTCCGCGACCCACAAGATCCGTCCCAACCAGTCCTCGGACTCCTCGGCGGTGAACGACGGTGCGGTCGTGCTGCTGCCCGACAAGGAGGTCACCACCGAGGTCGGTGCGCCGTGCGGCGAGTGCGGTTCGCGGTACTTCTACAGCGACCAGGGCAACGACCTGGAGAACACCATGACCCGTGAGGTCGAGGGCGGCGGGCCGCTCACCGCGGTCGTCAACTACGAGATCGAGCAGGACTGGGACTACGCGTTCCTCGAGAGCTCCAGCGACGACGGCGAGAGCTGGGACAAGCTCGAGACCAACCTCTCGGACAAGCTGGAGGACCACGAGGACCCGGCCGAGCACGACCAGAGCGGGTTCAACGACACCGACACCGGCATGACCGGGACGACCAACGGCTGGACCGAGATGACGGCCACGGTGCCCGACGACGCCACCCACGTCCGGTTCGTCTACAAGACCGACGGCGCGGCGGTCGAGTCCGGCTTCCGGGTCGACAACGTCGCGATCGACGGCACCCCGATCGGCACCGCCGAGGCCAACGAGGGCTGGGTCCTCGACGGCTTCCGGACCACCACCGGTACGGACGTCTCGATGCACACGAACGCCTACTTCGTCGACAACCGGCAGTACGTCGGCGGGGACCGGACGCTCAAGCACCTCTACAACTTCGCGGGCTACGAGAAGCGTCCCAACTGGGTCGACTACTTCCAGTACTCACCGGGTGCGCTGATCACCTACTGGGACAGCTCGTACTTCGACAACAACGTCGGCGAGCACCCCGGCCACGGTGAGCTGCTGCCGGTCGACGCCAACCCGGAGTTCGACCACGCGCCCGACGGCTCGCTGCTGCGGCCGCGCATCTCGGCGCACGACGCGGCGTTCGGTCTCACCCGGACACAGCCGGTCACCCTCCACTTCCTCGGCGAGAAGTACACGCTGTCGCGTCACGCGGGTCAGCGGCTCTTCGACGACACCGAGGACTGGTGGTACGCCGGCGACGAGCACGCGTCGAGCACCGAGCAGCACCCGGGCCACTACCAGCCCGGCTGGTTCAGCGTCGACGTGCCCAAGTCCGGGACCACCATCCGGGTGGCCAAGGTGAACAAGAAGGGCGTGATGACCGTCGAGGTCGGGACGTCCCGCTGACGCATCCGTAAACCGCGACACCGCCGGCCCCCGGGAGACCTCGGTCTCCCGGGGGCCGGCGTCGTCGAGGGCACAGGCCCTTACGGGCGGCCGACCGCTCGCGTAGGTTCGGCCCATGCCCGAGCCCTCGACCGCACGTGGTGAGACGACCCCCGCGCTCCTGGAGGAGACGATCGGGGCCAACTTCGAGGCGACGGTGGCTCGCCACCCGGACCGCGAGGCCCTGGTCGAGGTGTCGACCGGACGGCGGTGGACCTGGGCCGAGCTCGACCGCGACGTCGACGCGCTGGCGATCGGCCTGGTGCGGGCCGGCATCGGCAAGGGCGACCGGGTCGGCATCTGGTCGCCCAACTGCGCGGAGTGGACGCTCACGCAGTTCGCGACCGCCAAGATCGGCGCGATCCTGGTCAACGTCAACCCCGCCTACCGCACCCACGAGCTGGCCTACGCCCTGCAGCAGTCCGGCACGAAGCTGCTGATCTCGGCGCCCGACTTCAAGAACAGCGACTACCGGGCGATGGTCGAGGAGGTGCGCGGCGACTGCCCCGGCCTCGAAAGGGTCGTCTACCTGGGGTCGCCGGAGTGGGCCGACCACAACGTGCACGACCCCGGGGTCACGCTGCTCGAGCTGCTGGACGACAGCCTCGACCCCGACGACCCGATCAACATCCAGTACACCTCGGGCACGACCGGACGGCCGAAGGGCGCGACGCTCAGCCACCGCAACATCCTCAACAACGGCTTCTTCACGACCGAGCTGATCAACTTCACCGAGCAGGACCGTCTCTGCATCCCGGTGCCCTTCTACCACTGCTTCGGCATGGTCATGGGCAACCTCGGCTGCACGACCCACGGCGCCACCATGGTGATCCCGGCGCCCGCCTTCGACCCCGAGGCCACGCTCCGCGCCATCGCCGAGGAGCGCTGCACCGGTGTGTACGGCGTGCCCACGATGTTCATCGCCATGCAGGGCCTCCTCGGCTCCGACGAGTTTCCCCTCTCCATGGTGGACACGCTGCGGACCGGCGTGATGGCCGGCTCGGTGTGCCCCGTCGAGGTGATGAGGCGCTGCATCGAGGACATGCACACGGCGGAGGTGTCGATCTGCTACGGCATGACCGAGACCAGCCCGGTGTCGACGCAGACCCGCGCCGACGACGACCTGGACCGACGGACGGCGACCATCGGCAGGGTGCACCCGCACGTCGAGATCAAGGTGGTCGACCCCGCCACGGGCGAGACCGTCCCCCGCGGGGAGACGGGCGAGTTCTGCACGCGGGGCTACTCGGTGATGCTCGGGTACTGGGAGGAGCCCGACAAGACCGCGGAGGCGATCGACGCCGACGGCTGGATGCACACCGGCGACCTCGCCGAGATGCGCGACGACGGCTACTGCGTCATCTCCGGCCGGATCAAGGACATGGTGATCCGCGGCGGCGAGAACATCTACCCCCGCGAGATCGAGGACTTCCTCTACACCCACCCCGACGTCGAGGACGTCCAGGTCGTCGGCGTCCCCGACGAGAAGTACGGCGAGGAGCTGTGCGCCTGGATCCGGATGCGGTCGGGGGCCGAGCCGCTGGACGCGGACGCGGTGCGCGCGTTCGCGACCGGAAAGCTCTCGCACTACAAGATCCCGCGCTACGTCATGGTCGTCGACGACTTCCCCATGACCGTGACCGGAAAGGTCCGCAAGGTGGAGATGCGCGAGAAGTCCACCGCCGACCTCGGCCTGGGCTGATCGCATCCGCGTCAGCGGATGCGATCGATGGTGGTTGAGCAGCGAGCGCGGCTGAGGGACGAAGCCGCGACCGAGCGTGTCGAAACCCCGTGACGTGCGCGCCGGCGTGCAACGTCGTTTCAGCGCGCGATGACGACCGGGATCCGGGTCCGTACGCCGGCGGGGCTCCGCCAGGTCACCGCGCCGTCGTCGATCCCGCCCGCGAGCGGACCGCGTCCCACGGTGACGGTGAGCTCCGCCGTCTCGCCGGGGTCCAGCCGAAGCGCGACCGGCGTCACCCGGACGTCGTGGCGCTCGAAGCCACTGACCCGGACCGACCAGTAGCGGGCGCGGCTCCCGAGGTTGGTGACGGTGCGCGTGGCGCTGGTGCGTTCGCCGCGGATCAGGACGGACGGGGTGTTGAGGTCGCTGCGGTCTCCCTGCAGCCAGTCGCGGTAGTCGCCGGGCCCGGTCACCAGGGCCAGCCGGGTCCGGAGCGCCTCGTCGACCCGGGAGCGGCCCGAGCCCGTGCGGAGCGCTCCTCCGCGCACCGGCGCAGCGCTGGTCGCGAGCACGGAGCGGACGGCGTCGGCCGGCCAGTCGTGGCGCGCCAGCAGGACGGCGGCGTCACCTGCGGTCCGGGCCGCCGCGGCCGACGTGCCGTCGAGCGTGCTCCAGCGGCCGCCGCCGACGGCGCGGGGCGGGGTCGCCGCGAGGATCCCGGTGGCGGGGACGACGAGGTCCGGCTTCACGAAGCTGCCCGCGGGGTCGCCCACCGCCGACCAGCCGGGCACCCGCAGCGGCCCGAGACGCGAGGCGGCCGGCGACAGCCGGACGTCGGCGTCGGGGTGGTCGGCCGCCCACCGGGCGATCGTCCGGCCGGCCTCGCGGCCGAGGTGCACCGTCGGCACGGCGTGCAGGTCGTGGGCGACGGTGCCGCGCGCGACGTTGACCAGGATCATGCCCACCCCGTCGGCGCGGGCCACGGCCGCGGACTTCTCCAGCCGGCCGTTGTCGCCCCGTTCGCACAGCACGATCGCGTCGGCAGTGCGGGCGGCGTCGAGGCTGCCGGGCTCACACGCCCGGGCCTGGTCCTCCGTCCAGCCGGGGGCGGGCACGTCCGCACCGAGGACCACCGGCCCACGGACCTCGCGACGGACCGTCATCGCGCCTCGGAGGCGCAGACCGTCGGGCAGCGCCACGCTGCCGGCGCCGCCGGTGCCGGCGAGCGCGCCGACCGTGGTCACCCACGGCTCCGAGGGGGCGGCGTACGCCGAGGCGTCGTTGCCGGCGGCCGCCACCACGACGACACCGGCCTCGGCCGCACCGAGCAGCGCCCGCTCGACGCCGCCGGTCTCGGGGGCACCACGGACCGACAGGTTGAGCACGTCGACGCCGTCGCCGACGGCCTGGTCGATCGCGGTGACGAGGTCGGCGGTGGCACAGCCGTCGTCGGCGGGGTCGGGGGCGGTCCAGCAGGCCTTGTAGACGGCCAGCCTGGCGTCGGGCGCGGCCCCGGCGTAGCGACCCGGGAGCCCGGCGACCCCGGTCGACACCCCGGCGTTGCCGACGGCGATCGAGGCGACCTGGGTGCCGTGGCCGCGGACGTCGCGGGCCGACAGCGCCTCGGCGGCCGACAGCCGGTCACGGCCGAAGCCTTCGACGAACCACCGCGCGCCCACCAGCTTCGCGTTGCAGGTGTCGGCGTCCCAGCCCTCACCGGGCACGCACGCCGCGCGGAAGCCGCCCGTACGGCGCCCGGTGCCGGGGGCCGCGGCGAAGAGCGGGCTCTCCGGCCACACCCCGGAGTCGACGACGCCGACCACGACGCCGCGGCCACCCTGGCCGCCCGGCACCACCGCGCCCGGTGTCGCGCGGGGACGCGCCGCCAGCGGTCGCACCGTGTTGGCCTCGACCTGGGTCACCTCGGGCCGGGCCTGCAGCTCGGCGGCCTGGGAGGCGGTCAGGTCGACGGCGACGCCGCTGAGTGCGGTGGTCCAGCGATAGGTCGGGACCCCGGCCCCCACGCCGGCCAGGGCCTCGTCCTGCTCGCGCCGCAGGGCTCTCCGATGGCGCGCGACGTCGGCCGGGCCGCCGTCGCTCGCGGTGCCGGCGTCGTCGAAGGTCACGACGTAGAGCCGGGTCGCGGCCGCGGCGCGGGCGTCGACGGCGCTGGCCGGGGCGAGGGTGCCGACGGCGAGTCCGAGCAGGGCGGCGCCGATCACGGCGCGGCCCGAGACGCGGGCTCGACGTACCACGGTCACCACCTGCCCCAGACGTAGTCGAAGCGAACAGTGTCCCCCCACGTGTCAAGGGTTCGCACGTGAACGGGCCGAGATCCACAGGCCTGGGCGGCCCGCCTACATTGGCGGGGTGACCCAGGCGCCCGGTGTCGGCTTCGACCTCGACCTCACCCTGATCGACACCGCGCCTGGCTTCGGCGCGGTCCTCGAGGCGCTCGGCGACGAGCTGGGGGTGGCGTTCCCGGTCGCCGAGATGGTCACCCGGCTGGGGCCGCCGCTGGACCAGATGCTGGTGCCGCACCTCGAGCCCGAGCGGATCGGGCCGGCGGTCGATCGCTTCCGCGTCATCTACCCGGACCACGCCATCACCACGGTCCCGGCCCTGCCCGGGGCGGTGGACGCCATCGCCGCCGTGCGCAGGGCAGGCGGTCGCGTGGTCGTGGTGACCGGCAAGTTCACGCCGAACGCACAGCTCCACCTGGCCCACCTCGGGCTCGACCACGACCACCTCGCCGGCGAGGTGTGGGGCGTGGGCAAGGGCGACGTGCTCCGGCGCGAGGGCTGCTCGATCTACGTCGGGGACCACGTCCACGACGTCGAGGGCGCCCACGCAGCGGGGATCCTCAGCGTGTCGGTCCTCACCGGGGGCTCGACGCGTGAGGAGCTGCTCGACGCCGGGACCGACGTCGTCCTCGACGACCTCACCCGGTTCCCGCGCTGGTACGCCGACCACCTCGCGGGCGCAGGAGGTCCCGTCTAGAACCCGGTTGGCCGCACTCCGCGGCGGGACATAGGCTGGTTCGCCGGTGCGGCGAGGTGCCGCACGACGAAGGTGGAGGGGCGCAGACGGTGCCGACCGGCAAGGTGAAGTGGTTCGACCCGGCGAAGGGGTTCGGTTTCCTGTCCCAGGAGGGCGGGCCGGACGTCTACGTCCATGCCGACGCGTTGCCCGAGGGCGTGACGACGCTGCGCAACGGCGCGCGCGTCGAGTTCGGCATCGCGCAGGGCCGTCGCGGCGACCAGGCGCTCCAGGTGCGGCTGCTCGACGCGCCGCAGTCGGTGCAGCGCAACCAGGCCCACCAGAAGCGCAAGAAGCCCGAGGAGATGGTCCCGATCGTGGAGGACACGATCCGGCTGCTCGACGGCGTCGGCGAGGCCTACCGCCACGGCCGCCACCCCGAGGCGAAGACCGCGCGCCCCACGGCCAAGCTGCTGCGCGCGCTCGCCGACGAGCTCGAGCTCTGACCGTTCCGGGTCAGGCGGGACCGGCGGGAGTCGGGGTCTGCGCGGCCCTCGGTCCGCCGGGACGGGTCGCGAGCACGAACGCCCCCCACACCACCAGGACGGCGCACGCGGCACCGAGCCCGAGCTGGGGGACGAGGGGGATGGCGATGCCGATGAACCCGCCGATCACCCAGGCCAGCTGCAAGGTGGTGTCGCTGCGGGCGAAGGCGCTCGACTGCATCCGCTCGTGGACGTCGCGCTGGATCGTGGAGTCCAGGGAGAGCTTGGCCAGGGACTGGGCGAGCCCGGCGGTGAGCCCGAGCAGCACCAGCGGCACCACGCCGTAGAACAGGGCGGCCACGGCTGCCATGACGGCGTCCGCAGCCAGGGCCAGCACCACCGTGGTCGACGGGTTGACCCGCTTGAGGACCGACGCGAGGGCGATGCCGAGGGTGTTGCCCAGCCCGGCCCCTCCGATGACCAGGGCCAGCAGCAGCTCGGGACTCCAGTCACCGATCGGGTTCTCGCGCAGCAGGAACGCCATGAACATGGTGAGGAAGCCCGAGAGCCAACGGGGGCCGCAGTTGGCGCGGAGCGCGAACGCGACCGGCCCGGGGATCCGCATCCGGGGCCGGCGGGGCCGCCCGTCGGCGCCCTGGTCGCCGCGACGCGGGAGCAGCGTGAGGGTGCCCTCGCCGACGCTCGAGTCGACCTTCTCGGGCAGCCGGATCGCCAGGATCGTCGCCACCACGAAGACCAGGAACCCGAAGCGCAGCGACCACTCCGGGCCGGCGAGCGCCGACAGCCCGCCCGCGATCGGCGCGCAGGCGGCCGCGCCGATGACTCCCGCGAGACCGGTGCGGGCGTTGGCCTTCACCAGTGGCAGGTGGTCGGGCGTCAGCCGGGGTACGGCGGCGGCGCGGGTGACGGCGTACGCCTTCGACGACACGAGGACTCCGAGCGCGGCCGGGAACAGCCACTGCGAGTCGGTGATCACCGCCGTGCCGAGCACCCAGCACAGGAACGCGCGGAGCGACATCGTGGCGCCGATCGCCCACCGCCGCCCGTGGCTGAAGCGGTCGAGGAACGGGCCGATGAGCGGCGCCACGATCGCGAACGGGAGCATCGTCAGCCCGAGGAAGAGCGCCACCTGGCTGCGGGCCTCGCCGGTCGGGACCTGGAAGAACAGCGTGCCCGCCAGCGAGATGGCGACCGCGGTGTCGCCTGCGGCGTTGCACGCGTGCAGGCCGATCAGCCGGGAGAGGCCGGACTCGCCGGCACCCTCGGCCCGAGCGGCGCGGGTGGCCTGCCGTCCGGCGTAGGCGCCGAAGCGTCCGGTGGCCCGCGCTGCGCCGGCGGCACCCCGGCCCACGGCCCGCGCCCCGGTGCGGAACCCCTGGCCGACGTCGCGCCGCCCCTGCCCCCCGGCGGCCGGCTCCTCGGCACCCGCAGGCTGCTCGCCGACGGCGGGCTCCTCGGCGCGCGGAGGCTGCTCGGTCATGCACCCATCCTGCCCGAGCCCGTGCACCCGGGCCCGCACCGGGACGGCCAGGCACGAACGACCCCCGTCGTCCGGTCCGCGGCAGCCCGACCTGACAGCGGGCCCCCGGATTTGTCATGATTCCGCCCGTGACGACCACCCTGCGCGCCAAGGCCGACGCCGCCACCGTCGAGGCGGTCGACGCCGCGCGTGCCGCGCTCGTCGCCGACGTCGGGACCGACGACGTGGGCGACCACCTCGGCCACCTCGTCGAGGGCGACCGTCTGGTGACCCACCTGTTCGACTGCACCCGCCGCGGCTACGCGGGCTGGCGCTGGGCGGTCACGGTGGCGCGGGCGAGCCGCCAGCGCCAGGTGACCGTCGACGAGGTGGTGCTGGTGCCCGGCGACGACGCGATCGTGGCGCCGGCCTGGGTGCCCTACAAGGAGCGCGTGCAGCCCGGTGACCTCTCACCCGGCGACCTGCTGCCGGTGGCCGACGGGGACCCGCGGCTGGTGCCCACGTTCTCCTTCGGCGACGACCCCCTCGACTCCGACGACAAGGCGCAGGTACGCGACGTCGCGCGCGAGCTCGGGCTCGGCCGGGTCCGCACGCTCTCCGTGGAGGGACGCGACGTCGCCGCGGAGCGCTGGTACGACGGCGACGGCGGCCCCGAGGCGCCGCTGGCGCGGTCGGCCCCCGACGTGTGCGCGACCTGCGGCTTCCTGGTCCGGCTGGCCGGCCCGATGTCCACGATGTTCGGCGTCTGCGCCAACGGCAACGCCAACGACGACGGCAAGGTGGTCTCGCTCGACCACGGCTGTGGCGCCCACTCCGAGGTGCAGCTCGCCAAGAAGCACGAGCCGCAACCGCTGCCACCTCCGGTCTTCGACACCTTCGCCGTCGACGAGCTCGAGTCGCTCTGAGGCGGGGTCCGCGTCAGTCGTCCTGCGCGGCGGAAGCCAGCTCGGCACGTTGCCGGCGGCGACGGCGGCAGTACTCGAGCCCGAGCAGGCCGAGACCGAAGCCGGCCAGGCAGGTCCACAGCCACCACAGGCGGCCGTCGTCCTCCAGCCGCCCGTAGAAGGGCAGCAGCGCCAGGAAGCCGAGCAGCCACAACGCCGAGCCCACCTCGACGGTGCGCACCCCGTCGACGTCGAGCGGCTCGACGTCGGCGACGACGTAGGTGCGGTTGCCGATCTCGTGCTTCATCGGCTGGTCGTCGCGCAGGTCCACGCCCCCACGATATCCGGCGCGCCACCCCGCGGTCCCCGGCCACGCTCTGAAACACTGCGCCCGTGAGCGAGCAGACCCAGCCCGGCCCGCAGGCCGGCACCCGCTCCTCCAGGGGCGGTCTCGACGGCTACTTCAAGATCACCGAGCGTGGCTCGACGGTCACGCGTGAGATCCGCGGCGGCGTCGTCACCTTCCTGACGATGGCCTACATCATCGTCCTGAACCCCATCATCCTGCTCAGCGGCACGGACTCGAACGGCGACCTGCTCGCCGGCGGCGACTTCGCCGCCGTGGCGGCCGCGACGGCCTTCGTCGCCGGCCTGGTCACGATCCTGATGGGCGTCGCGGCCAACTTCCCGCTCGCCCTGGCTGCGGGCCTGGGCCTCAACGCCTTCGTCACCTTCTCGATCGCCAGCCAGATGACGTGGGCGGACGCGATGGGCCTCGTGGTGATCGAGGGCGTGCTCATCCTGGTCCTCGTGCTCACCGGCTTCCGCGAGGCGGTGTTCCGGGCGGTCCCGGCGCCGCTGAAGATCGCGATCTCGGTCGGGATCGGCCTGTTCCTCACCATCATCGCCCTCGTCGACGCCGGCTTCGTACGCCGTACCGGTGTCGGCCCCGTGCCCGTGGAGCTCGGGATCGGCGGGCAGCTGCAGGGCTGGCCGGTGGCGGTGTTCTGCCTCGGCCTCGCCCTCCTGTTCTCGCTCTACGCGCTGCGGGTCAAGGGCGCGATCCTGATCTCGATCGTGGTGATGACGGTCGTCGCGATCATCGTCGAGACGGTCGCCGACGTCGGCCCCACCGTGGCGGGCGAGGAGGTCAACCCCCTCGGGTGGAACCTCAACGTCCCGGCGTGGCCGTCGGACCTGTTCGGGATGCCCGACCTGCAGCTGCTCGGCGAGTTCAACCTCCTGGGGTCCTGGGAGAACGCCGGCATCGTCATCTCGGCCCTCTTCGTGTTCACGCTGCTGCTCTCGGACTTCTTCGACACCCTCGGCACCATGACCGCGATCGGCGCCGAGGCGGGCCTGCTCGACGAGGAGGGCATGCCGCCGAACACCCAGCGGATCCTGGTCGTCGACTCGATCGCCGCGGCCGCCGGTGGCGCCGCAAGCGTCTCGAGCAACACCTCCTACATCGAGTCGGCCTCGGGTGTGGCCGACGGCGCACGCACCGGCCTCGCCAGCGTCGTGACCGGCGTCCTGTTCCTGCTGGCCATGTTCATCGCGCCCGTGGTCGAGATCGTCCCGAACGAGGCCGCGGTCCCCGCCCTGGTGCTGGTCGGCTTCCTGATGATGCAGCAGGTGAAGGGCATCGAGTGGGACGACCTCGAGGTCGGGATCCCGGCGTTCCTCACCATCGTGCTGATGCCGTTCACCTACTCGATCAGCGTCGGCATCGGCGCCGGGTTCCTGGCGTACGTCCTGCTCAAGGTGGTCCGGGGCAAGGCCGTCGAGATCCACCCGCTGATGTGGGTGGTGGCCGTCCTGTTCGTCGTCTACTTCGCGATCAGCCCGATCACCGGCCTGGTCACCTGAGGGCGCGGCCCATGATGTCGGTGACGACGCCGGACTTGGCGTCGGCGTAGTCCTGCACCTTGGCCCAGGTGCGGCCGGCGAGCTCCTGCTTGGTGCGCTCGTACAGCGCCCGGTCCGACTCGTCCCGCCGCAGGTGGTCACGGAACGCCAGCATCCGCGCGACCTCCTCGCACCCCGGCCCGAAGACGTGCAGGTTCACCCGCTGTCCCTCGCCCTCCCGCAGCAGGCGGTGCTCGTGCCACTCGGGCTCGCGCAGGTGGAGCACGTAGCCCGTCGCCTCGAGCGCCGGGACGTAGTCCGCCTCGTCGTCGGGATCGGGCACGACGAGGACGATGTCGATGACGGGCTTCGCCGTCAGGCCCGGGACCGACGTCGACCCGGCGTGCTGCACGTCCACCACCGTCTCGCCGAGGGCGGACCGGATGCGTGACTCCTGGCGGGCGTAGGTCGCCGGCCACGCCTCGTCGTAGGCGACGAGCACGACGTCCTCGCCCGGGGCCGGTGGCAACAGGTACTCGACCATCCCCGGAGGCTAACGCTGCACCGAAACGGCACCCTGGCCGCCAGGGTCGTGCCGGCGTACCTCGCGGGGTGGCTGTTCCTCGTGGTGGTGGTCTCGAGACGGGCCTTGCCGGCCCTTCTCAACCACCGTCCTCGGCCCGGACGTCGGCGACGTGACCGGAAGCGGAATAGTTAGCACAGGTAATGAGTTATGCTAACGACATGTCCCCCACGGTCGAGAAGGCAGCGCGCACCGACGCCGGTCTGGCCTCCCAGCTCCGGCTCTCGGTGATGCGGCTGCGACGCCGGCTGGCCAACGAGCGCCACCCCGACAACGAGCTGAGCCTGAACGCGATGGCCGTGCTCGGGTCGCTCCACCGCCACGGCGAGCTCACCGTCGGCGAGCTGGCCACGCTCGAGCGCGTGCAGCCGCCGTCGATGACCCGGACCGTCACCTGCCTGGAGGACCTCGGCCACGTGCGCCGTCGTCCCCACGACACCGACGGTCGCCAGGTGGTGGTCGTGCTGACCGACACCGGCCGCGCGACCCTCCTCGCCGACCGCCGCCGCCGCGACGCCTGGCTCGCCCGCCGGCTCGCCGAGCTCACCCCTGACGAACGTGCCGTCCTCCGCGAGGCGGCCCCGATCCTCGAAAGGCTCTCCGCTAGTTGAGTCCCACCTTCCGCTCCCTCCGCAACCCCAACTACCGCCGCTACGCCCTCGGTGGTGTCGTCTCCAACACCGGCACCTGGATGCAGCGCGTCGCCCAGGACTGGCTGGTCCTGCAGCTGACGGCCAGTGGTGCCGCGCTCGGCATCACCACCGGGCTGCAGTTCCTCCCGTTCCTGCTCCTGTCCCCGGTCGCCGGCCTGGTCGCCGACCGGATCCCCAAGCGCCGCCTGCTGATCCTGACCAACGTCGGCATGGCCGTGCCCGCCCTGGTCCTCGGCCTGCTGGCCGTGACCGGCGTCGCCCAGACCTGGCACGTCTACGCGCTCGCGCTGGCCCTCGGCGTCGCGTCCGCGTTCGACGCGCCCGCCCGGCAGAGCTTCGTCTCCGAGCTGGTCGACCACGACGACCTCACCAACGCCGTGGGCCTGAACTCGGCCAGCTTCAACGCCGCCCGGATCGTGGGACCGGCCGTGGCCGGCGTGCTGATCGCCGCCCTCGGTGGCGGCGTGGTCGCCACCGGCTGGGTGATCCTCCTCAACGCCGTCAGCTACGTCGCACCGGTGCTCTCGCTGCGCTCCCTCGACGCGCGGCTGCTCCACAGCCCCGACCCGGTGCGTCGCGAGCCCGGTCAGATCCGTGCCGGGGTCCGCTACGTCCGCGGCCGCCCCGACCTGCTCCTGGTCCTCGCGATCGTGTTCTTCACCGGCACCTTCGGCCTCAACTTCCAGCTCACGTCGGCGCTCATGGCCACCGAGGTCTTCGGCAAGGGCGCGACCGAGTACGGGCTGCTCGGCACCTTCATGGCCGTGGGCTCGCTGACCGGAGCCCTGCTCGCCGCCCGCCGGGTCCGGGTCCGGCAGCGACTCATCGTGCTGTCCGCGCTCACCTTCGCGGCCGTCGAGATCGTCGCCGGGTCGATGCCGACGTACGCCGCCTTCGCGCTCATGACCCCCTTGCTCGGCCTCAGCGCCCTGACGATGATCACCGCCGCCAACACCTTCATGCAGCTCAACACCGACCCCGGGATGCGGGGGAGGGTGATGGCGCTCTACATGATGATCTTCATCGGCGGCACCCCGCTCGGCGCGCCGCTCGTCGGCTGGATAGGCGAGGTGGCCGGCGCCCGCTGGACGCTGTGGCTGGGTGGGCTGGCGACCGCCGTGGGGGTGCTCGTGGCCAGCGTCCTCTACCTCCGCACCCGCCCGACCCCCGAGGTCGGGCGCGTCGCGCCCGCCGGCGAGGTCAGGGAGGCCGCGGCAGCGGCCTGACCGCCGTTTTGACCGCCGTTCAGGCGCGGAGTAGCCTCGATCCTCGTGTCTGGGACGACCAGACCGTTGCGCGCGCCCGGATCTCGATCCCGCGCCCACACAGGCACACCGCTCCATCGCAACATCCCGTGCTGGGCACCGTGCCCGGTACTGAAGATCTGACCACAGAAAGGGAACCACCCCGGTGCCCACCATCAACCAGCTGGTCCGCAAGGGCCGCCAGGACAAGGTGTCGAAGAACAAGACGCCTGCCCTGAAGGGATCCCCGCAGCGCCGTGGCGTCTGCACCCGCGTCTACACGACCACCCCGAAGAAGCCGAACTCCGCCCTCCGCAAGGTCGCCCGCGTGCGGCTGTCGAGCGGCGTCGAGGTCACGGCGTACATCCCGGGCGTGGGGCACAACCTGCAGGAGCACTCCATCGTGCTCGTCCGCGGTGGCCGGGTGAAGGACCTGCCCGGCGTCCGCTACAAGATCATCCGCGGCACCCTCGACACCCAGGGTGTCAAGAACCGCCGGCAGGCCCGCAGCCGTTACGGCGCCAAGAAGGAGAAGAGCTGATATGCCGCGCAAGGGTCCCGCGCCGAAGCGGCCGATCGACGTCGACCCGGTCTACGGGTCCCAGCTGGTGACCCAGCTGGTCTCCAAGGTGCTCCAGGACGGCAAGAAGCAGGTCGCCCAGCGCATCGTCTACGGCGCCCTCGAGGGCTGCCGCGACAAGACCGGCACCGACCCGGTCATCACGCTCAAGCGCGCGCTCGACAACGTCAAGCCGGCCATCGAGGTCAAGTCCCGCCGCGTCGGCGGTGCGACCTACCAGGTGCCGATCGAGGTCAAGGGCACGCGCGGCACGACGCTGGCGCTGCGCTGGCTGGTCGGCTACGCCCAGGCCCGGCGCGAGAAGACCATGTCCGAGCGCCTCATGAACGAGATCCTCGACGCCTCCAACGGCCTCGGTGCCGCGGTGAAGAAGCGCGAGGACACCCACAAGATGGCCGAGTCCAACAAGGCCTTCGCCCACTACCGCTGGTGACGTCAGGCGGGTGGACGCCCCGAGGGGCGTACCACCCGCTGACCACCGGATCCCCCACTACCTGAGGAACGCTGACACAGTGGCTGTCGACATCACCACCGACCTCAACGTCGTCCGCAACATCGGCATCATGGCCCACATCGACGCCGGCAAGACGACGACCACCGAGCGCATCCTGTTCTACACCGGCATCTCCTACAAGATCGGTGAGGTCCACGACGGTGCCGCCGTCATGGACTGGATGGAGCAGGAGCAGGAGCGCGGCATCACCATCACCTCGGCCGCGACCACCTGCTGGTGGAAGGACCACCAGATCAACATCATCGACACCCCGGGGCACGTCGACTTCACCGCCGAGGTCGAGCGCTCGCTCCGGGTGCTCGACGGCGCCGTGGCCGTGTTCGACGGCGTCGCCGGCGTCGAGCCGCAGACCATGACGGTCTGGCGGCAGGCCAACAAGTACTCCGTGCCGCGGATGTGCTTCGTCAACAAGCTCGACCGCACCGGCGCCGACTTCTTCCGGTGCGTCGACATGATGGTCGAGCGGCTCAACTCCACCCCGCTGGTGCTCCAGCTCCCCATCGGCGCGGAGTCCGACTTCCTCGGTGTCGTCGACCTGGTCGGCATGCGCGCGTTGACCTGGCGCGGCGAGACCAAGATGGGCGAGGACTACGAGGTCGAGGAGATCCCCGCCGAGCTCCAGGCCCAGGCCGACGAGTACCGCGAGAAGCTGCTGGAGACGCTGGCCGAGGCCGACGACGACGTCATGGAGAAGTACCTCGAGGGCGAGTCGTTCACCGTCGAGGAGCTCGAGGACGCGATCCGTCGCGCCACCCTGGCCGACAAGGTCAACCCGGTGCTGTGCGGCACGGCGTTCAAGAACAAGGGTGTGCAGCCCCTGCTCGACGCCGTGGTCAAGTACCTCCCCTCGCCGCTCGACGTCGAGGGCATCGTGGGCCACGCGGTCAACGACGAGGAGACCGAGATCGTCCGCAGGCCCTCCGACGACGAGCCGTTCTCCGGCCTCGCCTACAAGATCGCCTCCGACCCGCACCTCGGCAAGCTGATCTACGTCCGGGTCTACTCCGGCAAGCTGGAGGCCGGCTCGAGCGTGATCAACTCGGTCAACGGCCGCAAGGAGCGGATCGGCAAGGTCTACCAGATGCACGCCAACAAGCGTGAGGAGATCGCGTCGGTCGGCGCCGGCCAGATCGTGGCGGTCATGGGCCTGAAGGACACCAAGACCGGTCACACGCTCTGCGACGCCAGCCACCAGGTCGTCCTGGAGTCGATGACCTTCCCCGCCCCGGTGATCGAGGTCGCCATCGAGCCCAAGACCAAGGGCGACCAGGAGAAGCTGGGCATGGCGATCCAGCGGCTGTCCGACGAGGACCCCACCTTCACGGTCAACACCGACGAGGAGACCGGGCAGACGATCATCGCCGGCATGGGCGAGCTCCACCTGGAGATCCTCGTCGACCGGATGAAGCGCGAGTTCCGCGTCGAGGCGACCGTCGGCAAGCCGCAGGTGGCCTACCGCGAGACCCTCCGCAAGGAGGTCACGAACCACAGCTACACCCACAAGAAGCAGACCGGTGGTTCGGGTCAGTTCGCGAAGGTCGTCATCTCGCTCGGCCCCAACATCGACCCCGAGACCGGGACCGGCGCGGGCTACGAGTTCGCCAACAACGTCACCGGTGGTCGGGTGCCGAAGGAGTACATCCCGTCGGTCGACCAGGGCGGCCAGGAGGCCATGGAGTTCGGCGTCCTCGCCGGCTACCCGATGGTCGACGTGAAGTTCACCCTCGAGGACGGCGCCTACCACGACGTCGACTCCTCCGAGCTGGCCTTCAAGATCGCCGGCAACCAGGCCTTCAAGGAGGCCGCCCGCATGGCCAAGCCGGTGCTGCTGGAGCCGATGTTCGCCGTCGAGGTGACCACGCCGGAGAGCTTCCTCGGCACCGTCATCGGCGACATCAACAGCCGCCGTGGCCAGATCCAGGCACAGGAGGAGCGTCACGGTGACATGGTCATCAACGCCCTCGTGCCGCTGTCCGAGATGTTCGGGTACGTTGGCGACCTGAGGTCCAAGACCTCCGGTCAGGCGTCGTACTCGATGGAGTTCGACTCGTACGCCGAGGTTCCCTCGAACATCGCCGACGAGATCGTCAAGAAGGTCCGCGGCGAGTAGTCCGGGCCCTCGGCACCCAGTAACCGAAACACGAGTCAGAAACACACCACACCAGGAGGAGCCCACAGTGGCTAAGGCGAAGTTCGAGCGGACCAAGCCGCACGTCAACATCGGTACGATCGGTCACATCGACCACGGCAAGACCACCTTGACCGCGGCGATCACCAAGGTGCTGCACGACGCGCACCCGGACCTCAACCCGTTCACGCCGTTCGACGAGATCGACAAGGCTCCCGAGGAGCGCCAGCGCGGGATCACCATCTCCATCGCGCACGTCGAGTACCAGACCGAGAACCGCCACTACGCGCACGTCGACTGCCCCGGGCACGCCGACTACATCAAGAACATGATCACCGGCGCGGCGCAGATGGACGGCGCGATCCTCGTGGTCGCCGCCACCGACGGCCCGATGCCGCAGACCCGTGAGCACGTGCTGCTCGCCCGCCAGGTCGGCGTGCCGGCCCTGGTCGTGGCGCTCAACAAGTGCGACATGGTCGACGACGAGGAGCTCGTCGAGCTCGTCGAGATGGAGGTGCGCGAGCTCCTCTCCGAGTACGAGTTCCCGGGCGACGACATCCCGGTCGTCAAGGTGGCCGCGTTCCCGGCCCTCAACGGCGACGCCAAGTGGGGCGAGTCGATCCTCGAGCTGATGCAGGCCGTCGACGACTACATCCCGACCCCGGAGCGCGACACCGAGAAGCCGTTCCTGATGCCGGTCGAGGACGTCTTCACCATCACCGGTCGCGGCACCGTGATCACGGGCCGCATCGAGCGGGGCATCGTGAAGGTCAACGAGGAGGTCGAGATCCTCGGCATCCGCGAGGGCTCGCAGAAGACCACCGTCACCGGTGTCGAGATGTTCCGCAAGCTGCTCGACGAGGGCCAGGCCGGTGAGAACGTCGGCCTCCTGCTCCGCGGCACCAAGCGCGAGGACGTCGAGCGCGGCATGGTCGTGTGCAAGCCCGGCACCACCACCCCGCACACCAACTTCGAGGCGAGCGTCTACATCCTCTCGAAGGAGGAGGGCGGCCGTCACACGCCGTTCTTCAACAACTACCGTCCGCAGTTCTACTTCCGGACCACCGACGTGACCGGCGTCGTGACCCTCCCCGAGGGCACCGAGATGGTCATGCCCGGTGACAACACCGAGATGGCCGTCGAGCTGATCCAGCCGATCGCCATGGACGAGGGCCTGCGGTTCGCGATCCGTGAGGGTGGCCGCACCGTCGGCGCCGGCCGGGTCACCAAGATCACGAAGTGATTCGACGAGTCGGCCACCCTCGAGGGTGGCCGACTCCGCTCGATGCCGGCCGGGTCACCCAGATCACGAAGTGATCCTCGCCGGTCCGACCGGCTGATCCACCACGAAGCCCCCGAGCCCAGCGGCTCGGGGGCTTCGTCGTACCCGACATCTGCGTCGTCCCCAGGCCGGATCGACGACATGGATGTCGCTTACTACCCACACACACCACCCGGGGTACCGGCTGCCCGCGGCAGGCGCCACGCTGGTCGGGGGCGGCGGGGGGACGAGAACGACAACTGGGTCACCCTCGCCGACCCCGACGGCAACCAGTTCTGCGTGGCCGAGGCGCAGGAGTCGGCAGGCCTGGCCTGGCGCTCACCCCAGGTCACCCGAGGTCCGCGCCCTCGAAGTCCTCGGGGGTGTACTCCCGGGGCTCGACCAGCACCATCCAGTTCCCGGAGTTGTCCCGCATCAGCGCCTCGACGCCGTACGGCCGGTCCTCCGGCTCCTGCAGGAACTCCACGCCCTTGCTCGTCAGGTCTTCGTACGTCGCGCGGCAGTCGTCGACGTTCAGGCCGATCCCGGGCAGCCCGCCCTCGTCCTGGGCGCGGTTCATGGCCTCGATCAGGTAGTCCGGAAGGGTCGGGCCGGCCGGGGTGGTCAGGTGGATGTGGATCTCGGGCTGCTTCGGGTGCTTGATGGTGCACCACCGGAAGTCCGGCCCGAGCATGATGTCGTCGCCGGCCTCGAAGCCCAGGACGTCGGTGTAGAAGGCGAGGGACTCGTCGATGTCCTTCACCCACAGTGACAGGAGCGAGATGTTGGTGATCATGCGACGACCCTAGGAAGGGTCGGCGTCCCCGCGCTTCTCCTGCGTTGCGGACCCTCGCTCGACCAGCCCCGCCATGAACACGTAGCAGCCCGGGATGCGGGGGTTGCCGGCGGCGGCGTACCGGCGCTGGAACTCGCTCGGTGACTCCCCGACGATCTCGCGGAAGCGCGAGCTGAACGAGCCGAGGCTGGAGTAGCCCACCGCATGGCACACCTCGGTGACCGTCAGGTTGGCGGCACGCAGCAGGTCCTGCGCCCGCTCGACGCGTCGGGCGGCGAGGTAGGCGGCGGGGGTGGTCCGGTACGTCGCGGCGAAGGACCGCACGAAGTGGTAGCGACTCATGCCGGCGAGCCCCGCGAGCAGGTCGAGGGCGAACTCCTCGGAGTAGTGGCGGTCGAGGGGGTCGCGCGCCCGACGCAGGTGGACCAGGACGTCGCCGGGGACGCGGCGCCGCCCGGTCATCGTCCGGGTCCCAGAGCGAAGCGCAGCGACGCTCTCCCTTCGCAGGGGCGGATCATCCGACCAGGGCGGCCACGGCGTCGGCGAACACCTCGGTGTGGCGGTCGACGTCCGCCTCGGTGTGGTGTGGGCTGAACAGCGCCATGTTGTGGAACGGGGTCAGCAGCACGCCGCGGTTCAGGCACCACAGGTGCAGCAGCCCCTCCAGGTCCTCGTCGGTCGCCGCGGCGGCGGCCGCGCCGTCGCGGGGCGGGGGGCAGAACCAGTACTCCGCCCGGCAGCCCAGCCGCTGCACGTGCCACGGCAGCCCGTGGCGCGCGATCACCTCCGCGACCCCCGCCGTGAACCGCGCGGCGAGGGGGACCGCGACGGCGAAGTCCTCCTCGCGGAGGGTGCTCGACAGCGTGGCCCGGGCGGCGGCGAGCGCCAGCGGGTTGGCGGTGAGGGTGCCGCCGACCCCCGAGACGTCGGCCTCGGCGCTCAGCATCGGGGCGAGCAGGCGGTCGGCGACGTCGCGGCTCATGCCGTACGCCGCCAGCGGCACGCCACCGGCGATCGGCTTGCCGACCACGAGCAGGTCGGGCTCGAGGCCCCAGGCCGCGGTGCAGCCGCCGGGGCCGGCGCACAGCGTGTGCGTCTCGTCGATGACGAGCAGCACGTCGTGGCGGCGGGTGATCCCCCGGACCGCCTCCGAGTAGCCCTCCTCCGGCAGCACGATCCCGATGTTGGTGAGCGCGGGCTCCATCAGCAGCGCCGCCACGTCGCCCTCGGCGAGCCGCCGGTCCAGCGCCTCGAGGTCGTTGAACGGGACGACCGCCGTGGTCATGGCGACGTCGACCTGTGGTCCCATCGCGCCGGGGCGCGGCACCACCCGGTCGCCGTCGAGCACGGCGAGGGTCTCGTCGACGGTGCCGTGGTAGCACCAGTCCATCACCGCGATCCGGGGCCGGCCGGTCAGGTGACGGGCGAACCGCAGCACGAACCGGTTGGCGTCGGTCGCCGACATCGCGAACTGCCAGCGGGGGAGCCCGAAGCGGTGGGTCAGCTCCTCGGCGACCCAGCTCGCGTCCGCGGAGGGCAGCATCGTGGTGATCCCGCGGGGCGCCTGGGCGTCGATCGCGGCGACCACCTCGGGCAGCGCGTGCCCGGTCATCGCTCCGGTGTCGCCGAGGCACAGGTCGACGTACCGGACACCGTCGACGTCGGTGAGCTGAGCTCCGGTGGCCGACGCCACGAACACCGTGAATCCGCCCGGCCACCGCGTCATCCACGGCATCGGCACCCCGGCCAGCAGCGACCGCCCGGCCTCGGCGGCGAGCTCGGCCGACCGTGGGTGGAGCGCCACGAACCGGGCCTCCTCGTCGGCACGCAGGGAGGCGAGGCGGTCGCGGTCGATCATGGAGGCAATCTAGGGCCGCCCCGCGCCCCGTGGCGACCGTCGCCGGTCAGGCGTACGGCGTCCCGAGCGGAGCCGTGCCGGCCTCCCGGGCGGCTGCGTCCCCGACCGTCCTGGTCGAGACCAGAGACTCGCGGCCGGAGCCGCTGGAGGCGTCCAGCGTGAGCACCAGGCCGACGCCCGGTGCGTAGAGCTTGTACTCCAGCACCCGCGGCTCGAGCGTGGTGGTGTCGGCGGTGAGGAGCACGTCCGTGTAGTGCCCGGCCGACGCCTGTGCCTGCTGGCCGTTGGCGAGCACCTCGCCGTTGTCCTCGGCGTGCCCGGCGTACCACTCCTGGCGGTACGACGTCCCGGGCTGCGGCTCCGCGGGCATGATCACGCCCGGGAGGGCGCCGTCGACCCCGGCCTCGAACGACCCCTCGCGGGTCACGACCTCGCCGTCCTCGAGCTCCACCGTGTCCTCCCCGAGGTACCAGACGTTGCCGCTCGAGTCCTGGGCGTACCAGTCGAAGGTGTCCTCGATGACCTCGCCGTCCTCGGTCACGGTGTCGCGCACCACCCGCGCCTCGACGCCGTTGGCCACTCTGCGGGTCTCCGACGTCACGGTGACCACCACCTCGAGGACGCCGCCCTCGCCGTCGGTCTCGCGGTAGACCCACCGGCGCCCAGGATCGAGTGGGAAGAACCGGTGGTCGGAGTTCGCCGTGAAGTCGGCCGGGTCGAGGTCGGCCGGCTGGTCGCCCCGAGGCAGCGGGGTCGCGGACCCGGCCTGCGTCCCGGCGGTCGTGGTGCAGCCGGCGAGGCCGAGCAGCACCACCGTGATGATGGTGGCGGTCCGGTGCAGGTTCATTCCCCCACCGTGCGCCCCGGTCGCTGAAGCGCGCCTGAACCGCCGCTGCACCCGCCCTGAGCGCGGCCGACCGGTCGGCGTACCTTCGACCCGACATGGACGACGACACCGACCGGCCCGGCGTCCGCCCGGCCCGGCCCCACCAGCGGCTGACCGAGGACGGCCGCCGGATGCGCGAGGTCCTCAGCTACTCGCGCCGCGGCAGCCGGTTCACCCCGTCGCAGACCGCGGCCTGGGAGGCGCACGCCGACAGCTGGGTGATCCCCGACGACGCCGTCGACGACCGGGGCTTCCGGCTGGCCGACTGGTTCGGGCGCGAGGCCCCGCTCGTCGTCGAGATCGGCCCGGGCGTGGGGGAGGCCACCGGGGTGCTGGCGGCGGCGCGTCCCGACCACGACGTGCTGGCCCTCGAGGTCTGGCGGCCGGGGGTCGCCAGCGCCCTCGCCGAGGTGGCGGCCGCGGGGGCGGTCAACGTCCGGTTCTGCTCGGTGGACGCGGCCTGGGTGCTCCGGCACGTGGTCGCGCCGGACTCCCTGGCCGAGCTCTGGACCTTCTTCCCGGACCCGTGGCCGAAGAAGCGGCACCACAAGCGGCGCCTCGTCGACGGCGGCTTCGCAGCGCTCGCTGCGTCCCGGTTGCGGCCCGGCGGCTGGTGGCGGCTGGCGACCGACTGGGCCGACTACGCCGACCAGATGCGCGAGGCGCTCGACGCGCAGCCGTCGCTGTCGGGCGGAACGGTGGAACGCTGGGCCGAGCGGCCGGTCACCAAGTTCGAGCGCAAGGGGATCGCCGCAGGGCGGACGATCACCGACCTGGCGTACGTGCGGGGATGAGACCGGCGGCGACCAGCAGCTCCTCGACCTCCAGCCGGGCGACCTCGCGGTCCATGCCCTCGGGGACGTCGGCCAGCGGGTCGACGAGCCCCATCGCCCGGCACGCGTCCGCCAGGGTGTCGTCGTACGCCGCGAGCACCCCGCGCCGGCGGGCGACCGGCGTGTGGGGGTCGAGGCCGGCCAGGTCGGCCCGGATCCGCTGCAGGTCGCGGGCCAGGCGCTCGACGCGGGGCGGCAGCACCGGCGGGTCCGGGGCGATCAGCCCGCGCCGGACGCCGAGCCGTTGCACGGCGCGCACACCTGCGGGCGCATACAGGAACACCGCGATCACGACAGCGGCGACGGCGGTGACCCCGGCGAGGTAGACCACGCCCGACATGGGTCCACGGTAGGCGGGAGGGCGCCGGGGGGCCAGAGTCCGGCAGCAAGTCGACATCTCGTGGCAGGAACGCCCACACCAGGGTGCGCCGGACGCTCCTACGATGGGTTGCCGTGACCCAGACGCTGCCCCGCCGCACCGGGCGCGGTCTCCACCGGGCGTGGTGGGTCGCCGCCGTGACCATGGCGGCACTGGTGGCCGCGGCGGGGTTCCGCTCCTCGACCGGGGCGCTCCTGGTGCCGCTCGAGGAGGAGTTCGGCTGGTCGCGAGCGACCACGAGCGGTGCGGTGAGCCTGAACCTCATCGTCTACGGCCTCACCGCCCCCTTTGCCGCCGCCCTGATGGAGCGGTTCGGGCTGCGCAGGGTCGTCTCGGCGTCGCTGCTGCTGGTCGCCGTGGGGTCGGGGCTGACGCTGGTGATGACCAGCCCCTGGCAGCTCTGGCTGCTGTGGGGGTTCGCGGTCGGGATCGGGACCGGTTCGATCGCCCTGGTGTTCGGCGCGATCGTCGCCAACCGCTGGTTCGTGCGCCATCGGGGCGTCGTGGTGGGCGTCTTCAGCGCCGCCAGCTCCACCGGGCAGCTGGTGTTCCTGCCGGTGATCGCGGCGCTGGCGGCCGGGCCCGGGTGGCGGTACGCCGCCGCGATCGTCGCGGGGTTCGCGCTGCTGCTGGTCCCCGCGGTCTGGGCGCTGCTGCGGGACCACCCCGCCGACGTCGGCACCACGGCGTACGGCGCCGACCCGACCGTCGGCCAGGTGCCCGCCCCCGCCCCGCCCGTCGGACGCCGGAGGCCCGGAGCGGCCGCGCTCGCCCTGTCCACGCTGCGTGACTGCTCCCGCAGCGGGACCTTCTGGATCCTGGTCGGCACCTTCTGGATCTGCGGCTGGTCGACCAACGGCCTGATCGGCACCCACTTCATTGCCGCGGCGCACGACCACGGCATGCCGGCCACCACCAGCGCGACCCTGCTGGCGCTGATCGGCATCTTCGACATCGTCGGCACCGTCGCGAGCGGCTGGCTCACCGACCGCGTCGACAGCCGTTACCTGCTGTTCGCCTACTACGGGCTGCGGGGGCTGTCCCTGCTGGTCGTCCCGATGCTCCTCGGGCCGCACGTCGAGCCCAGCCTGTTCGTGTTCGTCCTCTTCTACGGGCTCGACTGGGTGGCCACGGTGCCGCCCACGGTGGCGCTGTGCCGCCAGCACTTCGGGATCGAGCGGTCGGGCGTGGTCTTCGGCTGGGTGTTCGCCTCCCACATGGTCGGCGCCGGCGTCGCGGCCAGCTTCGCGGGCTGGATCCGCACCACCCAGGGTGACTACCTGCTGGCCTGGCTGACGGCCGGGGGACTGTGCCTGGCCGCCGCCGTCGCCTGCCTGCTGGTGCCACGGCGGCCCGACCTCGAGACCACCGCCTGAGCCAGACTCCCAACCGATTTGGCGCACCCGGGGGCCGTCTGCCAAGATGGTCCGGTTGCTTCGGCGGGTTGCCGGGGTGCACCACACATCTTGACTACTGAATCGCGTCTCACGAGCACGTGCCGGTGGTCCCTGTGTGGCCGCACCGCACCGTGAGACCCGATCGGCCCGACCCGAGGTCGGGCGCCACCAACGCACAGCTTCATCCACGCGGCCTCGTGTTGCGCCTCAGATGCGCGACACGCCCGACCGCGGGGGTCGGAGGCCGAGGGGGTGGCGGAGGCAGCGCCGGACCCCGACCGGGGCCTCCGGACCCAGACGCGGCACCGACTACGACGAAGGACGAGAGAGACCTATGGCGGGACAGAAGATCCGCATCAGGCTCAAGGCCTATGACCACGAGGTGATCGACACCTCGGCGCGCAAGATCGTGGACACCGTCACCCGTACGGGTGCCAAGGTCGCCGGCCCGGTGCCGCTGCCGACCGAGAAGAACGTCTACTGCGTCATCCGCTCGCCCCACAAGTACAAGGACTCCCGCGAGCACTTCGAGATGCGCACCCACAAGCGCCTGATCGACATCATCGACCCCACCCCCAAGACCGTCGACTCGCTGATGCGCCTGGACCTGCCGGCCGGCGTCGACATCGAGATCAAGCTCTGAGGGCCGAGGAGCACCCACGATGACTGCCACTTTCGAACGGAACGTGAAGGGCCTGCTGGGCACCAAGCTCGGCATGACCCAGCTCTGGGACGACGACAACCGGGTCGTCCCCGTGACCGTGATCGCCGCGTCCACCAACGTGGTCACCCAGGTCCGCCTGCCCGAGACCGACGGCTACAACGCCGTCCAGGTCGGCTTCGGCGAGATCGCGGGCCGCAAGGTCACCAAGCCGAGCGCCGGGCACTTCGCCAAGGCCGGCACCACCCCTCGCCGCCACGTGGTCGAGATCCGCACCAGTGACGCCGCGTCGTACGCGGTGGGCCAGGAGCTCGGCGTCGACACCTTCGCCGCCGGCGACGAGATCGACGTGACCGGCACCAGCAAGGGCAAGGGCTTCGCCGGAACCATGAAGCGCCACGGCTTCTCCGGTGTCGGCGCCTCCCACGGTGCCCACCGCAACCACCGCAAGCCGGGCTCCATCGGCGCCTGCGCCACCCCGGGCCGCGTCTTCAAGGGCGTCCGGATGGCCGGCCGGATGGGCACCGACACGGTGACCACCCAGAACCTCACCGTCCACGCGGTCGACACCGACAAGGGCCTGATCCTGGTCAAGGGCGCCGTGCCCGGCCCCAAGGGCGGCCTGGTCGTGCTGCGCACCGCCGCGAAGAAGAGCCCTGAGAACGGAGCGGTCTGACCATGGCTACCACCGACAAGACCAAGACCGTCAAGGTCGACCTCCCCGCCGCCATCTTCGACGTCGAGGTCAACGTCCCGCTGATCCACCAGGTCGTGGTGGCCCAGCAGGCCGCGGCCCGCCAGGGCACCGCTGCCACCAAGACCCGCGGCGAGGTCCGCGGCGGTGGCCGCAAGCCCTACAAGCAGAAGGGCACCGGCCGCGCCCGCCAGGGCTCGACCCGGGCGCCGCAGTTCGCCGGCGGTGGCACCGTCCACGGACCGCAGCCCCGCAGCTACGCCCAGCGGACCCCCAAGAAGATGAAGGCCGCCGCGCTCCGTGGCGCCCTGTCCGACCGGGCCCGCAACGACCGGATCCACGTCGTCGACGCCCTGGTGAGCGGCGACAAGCCGTCCACCCGGACCGCCCTGAGCGCTCTCGGTGGGCTGTCCGACCGGACCCGGTTCCTCGTGGTGCTCGAGCGGACCGACTCGCTGACCTGGCTCTCGCTGCGCAACGCGCCCGAGGTGCACATCGTCGCGGTCGACCAGCTCAACACCTACGACGTGCTGGCCTCCGACGACGTGGTGTTCACCAAGGGCGCCTACGACGCGTTCGTGGCGGCCGCCACCAGCGACAAGTCGGCCAAGGCCGAGGAGGGCGACAAGTGAGCACGCTGCACAAGGACCACCGCGACGTCCTGATCGCGCCGGTGGTGTCGGAGAAGAGCTACGGCCTCCTCGACGCCAACAAGTACACCTTCCTGGTGCGCCCCGACGCCAACAAGACCGAGATCAAGATCGCGGTCGAGAAGATCTTCGACGTCAAGGTCACCTCGGTGAACACGATCAACCGCCAGGGCAAGTCCCGCCGTACCCGCTACGGCATCGGCAAGCGCGCGAACACCAAGCGCGCCATCGTCAGCCTCGCTGAGGGCCACCGCATCGACATCTTCGGCGCCTGAGCCGCGCCACGAAGGAACGAGAGACATGGCTATCCGCAAGTACAAGCCGACCACCCCGGGCCGTCGCGGCTCCTCGGTGGCCGACTTCGTCGAGATCACCCGGACCACGCCGGAGAAGTCGCTGACCCGTCCGCTGCCCAAGAAGGGCGGCCGCAACAACCAGGGCCGGATCACCACCCGTCACCAGGGCGGCGGTCACAAGCGGGCCTACCGGATCATCGACTTCCGTCGCTACGACAAGGACGGCGTTCCGGCCAAGGTCGCCCACATCGAGTACGACCCGAACCGCACCGCCCGGATCGCGCTGCTGCACTACGCCGACGGGGAGAAGCGCTACATCATCGCCCCGGTCGGCGTCGTCCAGGGCGCCACGATCGAGTCCGGCCCCAACGCCGACATCAAGCCCGGCAACAACCTGCCGCTGCGCAACATCCCGGTCGGCACCACGATCCACTGCGTGGAGCTGCGGCCCGGTGGCGGCGCCAAGATCGCGCGCTCCGCGGGCATCCGGGCCCAGCTGGTCGCCAAGGAGGGGTCGCGCGCCACGCTGCGGATGCCCTCCGGCGAGATGCGCTTCGTCGACGTGCGCTGCCGCGCCACGGTCGGCGAGGTCGGCAACGCCGAGCAGTCCAACATCAGCTGGGGCAAGGCCGGCCGGATGCGGTGGAAGGGCAAGCGCCCGACCGTCCGCGGTGTCGTGATGAACCCCGTCGACCACCCGCACGGCGGTGGTGAGGGCAAGACCTCCGGTGGTCGCCACCCGGTCAGCCCGTGGGGCCAGCCCGAGGGCCGGACGCGCAAGCGCAAGGCCTCCGACTCCCAGATCATCCGTCGCCGCCGTACCGGCAAGAAGCGCTGACCAGGAGAGATAGAAGATGCCTCGCAGCCTGAAGAAGGGCCCCTTCGTCGACGACCACCTGATGAAGAAGGTGGACGCCGAGAACGACAAGGGCAGCCACAACGTCATCAAGACCTGGTCTCGTCGCTCGATGATCGTCCCGGCCATGATCGGCCACACGATCGCGGTGCACGACGGCCGCAAGCACGTCCCGGTGTTCGTGACCGACTCCATGGTCGGCCACAAGCTCGGGGAGTTCGCCCCGACCCGCACCTACCGCGGGCACGTGAAGGAAGACCGGAAGGGCCGCCGTCGCTGACGGTGCCCCCAAGTCGTACACAGTGACTGGAGTCGAAAGATCATGAGCGTTACCGAGCGCCGGCGCACCAGCGCCCGCCGCGAGTCGCTGCTCGGCGACCAGCCGGGAGCCTTCGCGAGCGCCCGCTTCGTGCGGATCACGCCGATGAAGGCCCGCCGTGTCGTCGACATGGTGCGCGGCCTGCCCGTCGACGAGGCCCTCGCGCTGCTGCAGTTCGCACCGCAGGCCGCGGCCCAGACCGTCTACAAGGTGCTGGAGAGCGCCATCGCCAACGCCGGGACCACCGAGGGTCTCGACCGTGGCGACCTGGTGGTCTCCGTCGCCCAGGTCGACGAGGGCCCGACGATGAAGCGGTGGCGGCCGCGCGCACAGGGCCGGGCCACCCGGATCCTGAAGCGCACCAGCCACATCACCCTGGCGGTCCAGCCCGCGGAGGTCGTCGCGGCCGCCAAGAACGTCAAGAAGGGACGGCGTGCCTGATGGGCCAGAAGATCAACCCGAACGGCTTCCGCCTCGGCATCTCCACGGACCACAAGTCCCGCTGGTACGCCGACAAGCTGTACAAGTCGTACGTCGGCGAGGACGTCGCGATCCGCAAGCTGCTGTCCAAGGGCATGGAGCGGGCCGGCATCGCGAAGGTGGAGATCGAGCGCACCCGTGACCGGGTCCGCGTCGACATCCACACCGCGCGTCCCGGCATCGTCATCGGTCGCCGTGGCGCCGAGGCCGACCGGATCCGTGGCGAGCTCGAGAAGCTCACCGGCAAGCAGGTGCAGCTGAACATCCTCGAGGTCAAGAGCCCCGAGATCGACGCTCAGCTGGTCGCCCAGGGCGTGGCCGAGCAGCTCGCGGGCCGGGTGCAGTTCCGGCGCGCCATGCGCAAGGCCATGCAGACCTCGATGCGTTCCGGCGCCAAGGGCATCCGGATCCAGTGCTCGGGCCGCCTCAACGGCGCCGAGATGTCGCGCACCGAGTTCTACCGCGAGGGCCGGGTCCCGCTGCACACGCTGCGGGCCGACATCGACTACGGCTTCTACGAGGCGAAGACCACCTTCGGCCGGATCGGTGTGAAGGTCTGGATCTACAAGGGCGAGGTCGCCGGCACCCGTGCCGAGCGCCAGGCCCAGGCTGCTGCCCGCGCCGGCGTCCCCGGCCGCGGCGGCCGCCCGTCCCGCGGCGGCGACCGTCCGAGCCGTGGCTCGCGTGGTGACCGTCCGTCCCGCGCCGACCGCGCCACCGAGGCCGCTCCCGCGGCGGAGGCGGCCCCCGCGGCGGCGCCCGCCACCACCGATGGCACTGCCATTCGAGAGGGCGCCTCCGGCGCCACCTCAGGAACCACCGGAACGGAGGGCTGAGCGTTGTTGATGCCCCGTCGCGTCAAGCACCGCAAGCAGCACCACCCCAAGCGGCGTGGTGTGGCCAAGGGTGGGACCACCCTGGCGTTCGGTGACTTCGGCATCCAGGCGGTCGAGGGTCACTACGTGACCAACCGCCAGATCGAGTCCGCCCGTATCGCCATGACCCGTCACATCAAGCGTGGCGGCAAGGTGTGGATCAACATCTACCCCGACCGTCCGCTGACCAAGAAGCCGGCCGAGACCCGGATGGGTTCCGGCAAGGGCTCGCCCGAGTGGTGGGTGGCCAACGTCAAGCCCGGTCGCGTCATGTTCGAGCTGTCCGGCGTGGACGAGGGAACGGCCCGCGAGGCGATGCGCCGCGCGATCCACAAGCTCCCGATGAAGTGCCGGTTCGTGTCCCGTGAGGCAGGTGAATTCTGATGGCGAACAAGCTCAAGGCCCACGAGCTCGACGAGCTGAACGACATCGACCTCGAGGCGCGGCTGCGCGAGGCCAAGGAGGAGCTGTTCAACCTCCGCTTCCAGGCGGCCACCGGCCAGCTGGAGAGCCATGGCCGGCTCCGCACGGTCAAGAAGGACATCGCCCGGATCTACACCGTGGTGCGCGAGCGTGAGCTCGGCATCCGGTCGACTCCCGGCGCTGACGAGGCTGCATCTGACAAGGAGGGTGCTTCCGCATGAGCGAGCAGCAGACGCGCAGCACGCGCAAGGTCCGGGAGGGCCTGATCGTCTCGGACAAGATGGACAAGACCGTGGTCGTGGCCGTCGAGGACCGGGTCAAGCACGCCCTCTACGGCAAGGTCATGCGCAAGACCTCGAAGCTGAAGGCGCACGACGAGCAGAACGACTGCGGCATCGGTGACCGGGTCCGGATCATGGAGACCCGCCCGCTGTCGGCCACCAAGCGCTGGCGGGTCGTCGAGATCCTCGAGCGCGCCAAGTAACGGGCCACCAGATCTGACCCGGGCGCCGCCCGGATCCGACCACGAGTTCCCCCAGGCTCACCGCACGTGAGAACCGGGGCGACAAGGAGAGACAGACATGATTCAGCAGGAGTCGCGACTCAAGGTCGCCGACAACACGGGTGCCAAGGAGATCCTCTGCATCCGTGTGCTCGGTGGCTCGGGCCGTCGCTACGCCGGCATCGGTGACGTCGTCGTCGCCACCGTGAAGGACGCGATCCCCGGCGGCAACGTCAAGAAGGGCGACGTCGTCAAGGCCGTCGTCGTGCGCACCGTCAAGGAGCGCCGTCGCTCCGACGGGTCCTACATCCGCTTCGACGAGAACGCCGCCGTCATCCTCAAGGCCGACGGCGAGCCGCGCGGGACCCGCATCTTCGGACCCGTCGGTCGCGAGCTGCGCGAGAAGCGGTTCATGAGGATCGTCTCGCTCGCGCCGGAGGTGATCTGACCCAATGGCCAAGCAGGGGAAGAAGACTGTGAACATCAAGAAGGGCGACCAGGTCCGGGTCATCTCCGGCAAGGACAAGGGCGCCGAGGGCAAGGTCATCCGGGTGCTCCGCGAGGAGCAGCGGGTGATCGTCGAGGGCGTCAACCGGATGAAGCGCCACACCAAGGTCATCGACCAGGGCGGCCGCGCCGGCACCACCGGCGGCATCATCACCGCCGAGGCCCCGATCCACGTGTCCAACGTGATGCTGGTCGAGGGCGACGGGGTCACCCGGGTCGGCTTCAAGCGCGAAGAGGTCACCAAGCGCCGTCCCGACGGCTCGACGTACACCTCCACGCGCAGCGTCCGCGTGTCCCGCAAGACCGGGAAGGAGATCTGAGATGACCGAGACCGCAGCAACCACGGAGAAGGTCACCCCGAGGCTCAAGACCCGCTACCGCGAGGAGATCATCCCCGCGCTCCAGAGCGAGTTCGAGATCGCGAACGTCATGCAGGTCCCCGGCCTGGTCAAGATCGTGGTCAACATGGGTGTGGGCGAGGCCGCCCGCGACTCCAAGCTGATCGAGGGTGCCGTCAAGGACCTCACGGCCATCACCGGCCAGAAGCCGATGGTGACCCGGGCCCGCAAGTCGATCGCCCAGTTCAAGCTGCGCGAGGGCATGCCGATCGGCGCCCACGTGACGCTTCGGGGCGACCGGATGTGGGAGTTCCTGGACCGGCTGCTGGCGCTCGCGCTGCCCCGGATCCGCGACTTCCGTGGCCTCTCGCCCAAGCAGTTCGACGGCCGCGGCAACTACACGTTCGGCCTGACCGAGCAGGTCATGTTCCACGAGATCGACCAGGACCGACTGGACCGTTCGCGGGGCATGGACATCACGGTCGTGACCACCGCCACCAACGACGACGAGGGACGCGCGCTGCTCAAGCAGCTCGGGTTCCCCTTCGCGGAGCGCTGAGAAGGAGCTAGAGAGATGGCGAAGACTGCACTCAAGGTCAAGGCCGCCCGCAAGCCGAAGTTCGCGGTGCGTGGCTACACGCGCTGCCAGCGCTGCGGCCGGCCCAAGGCCGTCTACCGCAAGTTCGGCCTGTGCCGCATCTGCCTGCGCGAGATGGCCCACCGGGGCGAGCTGCCCGGCGTGACCAAGTCCTCGTGGTGAGCAGGACGACCACCAACCGCTGAAGGTCCCGTCCGCGGACGGGAAACCACAGAAGAGAGAGAACCACCAACCATGACGATGACTGACCCGATCGCAGACATGCTGACCCGTCTGCGCAACGCCAACCAGGCGTACCACGACGACGTGACGATGCCCTACAGCAAGCTCAAGCAGGGCGTCGCCGAGATCCTCCAGCAGGAGGGCTACATCACGTCCTTCGAGGTGCAGGACGCCGAGGGCCCCGGCAAGCTGCTGGTGATCACCCTCAAGTACGGCCGCAACCGGGAGCGTTCCATCGCGGGCGTCCGCCGGATCAGCAAGCCCGGCCTGCGCGTCTACGCCAAGCACACCGGTCTCCCGAAGGTGCTGGGCGGCCTGGGTGTCGCGATCATCTCGACGAGCCAGGGTCTGCTGACCGACCGCCAGGCCAACCAGAAGGGCGTGGGTGGGGAAGTCCTCGCCTACGTCTGGTAACCCGACGAGAGAGCGAAGGAGACAACAAGCATGTCGCGCATTGGCAAGCTTCCCATCGCGGTGCCGTCGGGTGTCGACGTCGCGATCGACGACCGCCTGGTGACGGTCAAGGGGCCGAAGGGCACCCTGAGCCACCGGGTGGCCACCCCGATCAGCGTGGAGAAGAACGACGGCGTCCTCGAGGTCAAGCGCCCCGACGACGAGCGGGAGAGCCGCTCGCTGCACGGCCTGACCCGGACCCTGATCAACAACATGGTCGTCGGTGTCACCGAGGGCTACGAGAAGAAGCTCGAGATCTTCGGCGTCGGCTACCGCGTGCTGTCGAAGGGCCCGACCCAGCTGGAGTTCCAGCTCGGCTACAGCCACTCGATCACCTTCGACGCCCCCGAGGGCATCACCTTCACCGTCGAGGGCCCGACCAAGCTCGGGGTGCAGGGCATCGACAAGCAGCTGGTCGGCGAGACCGCGGCCAACATCCGCAAGCTGCGCAAGCCCGAGCCCTACAAGGGCAAGGGCGTTCGCTACGCGGGTGAGCACATCCGCCGCAAGGTCGGAAAGGCTGGTAAGTGACCATGGGCATCAAGCTCTCCCACCACAAGCACACCTCGACCCGGACCCGGGCGCGGCTGCGCCGCCAGGTCCGGGGTCGCAAGAAGGTCGCCGGCACCGCCGCGCGTCCGCGGCTGGTCGTCACCAGGTCCTCGCGCCACATCACGGTGCAGGTCGTCGACGACCTGGTCGGCAAGACGCTGGCCTCGGCCTCCTCGATGGAGTCCGACCTGCGCACCCTCGACGGCGACAAGACCGCCAAGGCCAAGAAGGTCGGCGAGCTCGTCGCCGCCCGGGCCAAGGACCAGGGTGTCGAGTCGGTCGTCTTCGACCGGGCCGGCAACAAGTACCACGGCCGGATCGCGGCCCTGGCCGACGGCGCCCGCGAGGGCGGCCTGACCTTCTGATGGCAGACATGACATTCAAGGGAGTTATCTGATGAGCGGATCCCAGCAGCGCGGACAGCGCGCCGGTGGCGGCCGCGGTGGCCGCGACGGTGGTCGCGGTGGCCAGGAGAAGAGCCAGTACCTCGAGCGCGTCGTGGCGATCAACCGGGTCGCCAAGGTCGTGAAGGGTGGTCGTCGCTTCAGCTTCACCGCCCTCGTGATCGTGGGTGACGGCGAGGGCATGGTCGGCGTCGGCTACGGCAAGGCCAAGGAGGTCCCGGCCGCCATCGCCAAGGGTGTCGAGGAGGCCAAGAAGAACTTCTTCCGGGTCCCCCGCATCCAGGGCACCATCCCGCACCCGGTGCAGGGTGAGAAGGCCGCCGGCGTGGTGCTGCTGCGGCCGGCCGCCCCCGGTACCGGTGTGATCGCCGGTGGCCCGGTGCGCGCCGTCCTGGAGTGCGCCGGCATCCACGACGTCCTGAGCAAGTCGCTCGGGTCGTCCAACCAGATCAACATCGTGCACGCGACCGTCGAGGCGCTCCGGATGCTCGAGCAGCCGGAGTCGGTGGCGGCCCGGCGCGGCCGTCCCGTCGAGGAGGTCGCCCCGGCGGCCCTGCTCAAGGCCCGCGCCGAGGTGCCCGAGGGCGTCTCCCAGGAGGTGTCGGCCTGATGGCGCAGCTGAAGGTCCAGCAGAAGAGGTCGACGATCGGCTGCAAGTCCAACCAGCGGGAGACCCTGCGCACGCTGGGTCTCAAGCGGATCGGCGACGTCGTGATCAAGGAGGACCGGCCCGAGATCCGGGGCATGGTCCAGACCGTCCGTCACCTCGTGACGGTCGAAGAGGTGGAGTGACATGACGCTGAAGCTGCATCACCTGCGCCCGGCGCCGGGAGCCAAGACCGCCAAGACCCGCGTGGGTCGCGGCGAGGGCTCCAAGGGCAAGACGGCCGGCCGCGGAACCAAGGGCACCAAGGCCCGCAACCAGGTGCCGGCCTCGTTCGAGGGTGGGCAGATGCCCATCCACATGAGGCTGCCCAAGCTCAAGGGCTTCAAGAACCCGTTCAAGGTGGAGTTCCAGGTCGTCAACCTCGCCCGGATCAACGAGCTGTTCCCCGACGGTGGCGACGTGACGGTGGCCGACCTGGTCGCCCGCGGCGCGGTCCGCAAGGGCCAGCCCGTCAAGGTCCTCGGCCAGGGCGACCTGTCGGTCAAGGTCGACGTCACCGCCCACGCCTTCTCCGGCTCCGCCAAGGAGAAGATCGAGGCGGCCGGCGGGAGCACCACGACCATCTGAGCGCCCGATGCGAGCGAGAGCGGCCCGAGGTTGCCTGTTAGGCTTCCTCGGGCCTCTCGCCGTCGCGGGTCTCGCCTGCTGACGCCATGACTGAAGGGGCCTGGCCCCACCCAGCTGGGAGGAAGAAGAAGCCGTGCTGAGCGCGTTCGCCAACGCATTCCGGACTCCGGACCTGCGGCGCAAGTTGCTGTTCGTGCTGCTGATCATCACGATCTTCAGGCTCGGGTCCCAGGTGCCCTCGCCGGGGGTCGACGTGGCCAACGTGCAGACCTGCCTCGACCAGGTCCAGGACCAGGGCCTCTACAGCCTGATCAACCTGTTCTCGGGCGGTGCGCTGCTCCAGCTGACGATCTTCGCTCTCGGGATCATGCCCTACATCACCGCGAGCATCATCCTGCAGCTGCTCGTCGTGGTGATCCCGCGCCTGGAGGCCCTCAAGAAGGAGGGCCAGGCCGGCCAGGCGAAGATCACCCAGTACACGCGCTACCTCACCCTGGGCCTCGCGCTGCTCCAGGCGACCGGCATCGTGGCGCTGGCCCGCTCCGGCAACCTGCTGCAGGGCTGCACGCTCAACCTGCTCCACGACGACAGCACCCAGACCTTCCTGATCATGGTGATCACCATGACGGCCGGCACCGCGGTCATCATGTGGCTCGGTGAGCTGATCACCGAGCACGGCATCGGCAACGGCATGTCGCTGCTGATCTTCACCCAGGTCGTGGCGACCTTCCCGTCCTCGATGTGGCAGGTGCGCATCTCCCAGGGCTGGTGGGTCTTCGGGATCGTGATGGTGATCGGGTTCGTGATCATCGCGGCCGTGATCTTCATCGAGCAGGCCCAGCGCCGGATCCCGGTCCAGTACGCCAGACGGATGGTCGGACGCAAGATGTTCGGCGGCTCCTCGACGTACATCCCGCTCAAGGTCAACCAGGCGGGCATCATCCCCGTGATCTTCGCGTCGTCGCTGATGTACCTGCCGGCGCTCGCCGTCCAGTTCAACCAGAACAGCTCGTCGGCGTGGGTGCAGTTCATCAACAAGTACTTCGTCCAGGGCGACCACGTGCTCTACATGGCGGTGTTCTTCGCCCTGATCATCTTCTTCACCTACTTCTACGTGTCGATCACCTTCAACCCCCAAGAGGTGGCCGACAACATGAAGAAGTACGGCGGCTTCATCCCCGGGATCCGGGCGGGCAAGCCGACCGAGGACTACCTGTCCTACGTCCTGTCCCGCATCACGCTGCCGGGGGCGCTCTACCTGGGCCTGATCTCGCTGATCCCGCTGGTCGCCCTGGTCCTGATCAACGCGAACCAGAACTTCCCGTTCGGCGGCACGTCCATCCTCATCATGGTCGGCGTCGCCCTCGACACGGTGAAGCAGATCGAGAGCCAGCTCCAGCAGCGCAACTACGAAGGATTCCTGCGCTGACATGTCCGCCGATGAGACCACGGTGGCGCTCGGCGATTCCGCACTGACGCCGACCGTGGGTAAGAATCAGCCATGAGACTGATCCTGATGGGCCCCCCGGGAGCGGGGAAGGGAACCCAGGCCTCCCGGGTCGCCGAGCACTTCGGGATCCCGGCGATCTCGACCGGGGACATCTTCCGGGCGAACGTGTCGCAGGGGACCGAGCTGGGCGTCGAGGCCAAGCGCTACATGGATGCCGGTGAGTACGTCCCCGACGAGGTGACCAACCGGATGGTCCGCAACCGGATCGACGAGGCGGACGCCGAGCCGGGCTTCCTGCTCGACGGCTACCCCCGCACCCTGGCCCAGGTCGAGGAGCTCGACGGGATGATCCGCTTCACCGGGCACAGCCTCGATGCGGCCGTGGTGCTGACCGTCGACTTCGAGGAGCTGGTCCAGCGCCTCCTGCACCGCGCCCGGACCGAGGGTCGGGCCGACGACACCGAGGACGTCATCCGACGCCGTCAGGAGGTCTACGCCGAGCAGACCGAGCCGCTGATCGACGTCTACCGCCAGCGCGGCATCCTCGTCGAGATCGACGGCATGGGTCCGGTCGACGAAGTCACCAAGCGGATCTTCGACGCCCTCGATGTCGTTCCTCAGTCGTGACGAAGTCACGACTGAGGAGCATCGGTGGTTGAGCAGCGAGCGCGATCGAGGGACGAGGTCGCGACCGAGCGTGTCGAAACCCGGTGCGACGAAAGCAGACCGTAGCCAAGAGGAGCGGACCAGATGGGTTGGGCTGATCGCGGCATCGAGATCAAGACGCCGGAGCAGATCGAGGTCATGCGTCGCGCCGGCCTGGTGGTCGGCCGCACGCTCGAGCTGCTGCGCGAGTCGGTGCGCGCGGGCGTCACGACCGGGGAGCTGGACCGGATCGCCGAGGACCACATCCGCTCCAGCGGCGCGGTCCCGTCGTTCAAGGGGTACAGCCAGCCGCCGTTCCCGGCGTCCATCTGTGCCTCGGTCAACGACGAGGTCGTGCACGGCATCCCCGGCGACCGGGTGCTCGCCGACGGCGACGTGATCTCGATCGACTGCGGCGCGATCGTCGACGGCTGGCACGGCGACGCCGCGATCACCGTCGGCGTGGGCGAGGTCGCTCCCGACGTCGTCGAGCTGATGCGCGTCACCGAGGAGGCGCTGTGGCACGGCATCGCCGCCGCCCGTCTCGGCGGCAGGCTCACGGACATCTCGCACGCGGTGGAGTCCCACGTCCGGTCCCAGCCGCACCCGACGGGCGGGTCCTGGGGCATCCTCGAGGAGTACGTCGGCCACGGCATCGGCTCCGCCATGCACCAGCCGCCGAACGTCCCCAACTACGGCCGCCCCGGCCGCGGGCCCAAGCTGGTGCGTGGCATGGCGCTGGCGGTCGAGCCGATGGTGACCCTCGGCAGCAACCGCACCGAGCTGCTCCCGGACGAGTGGACCGTCGGGACGACCGACGGCAGCTGGGCGGCCCACTTCGAGCACTCCTTCACGCTGACGCCCGACGGCGCCTGGGTCCTGACGGCCCTCGACGGCGGCGAACAGCGTCTCAAGGAGCTCGGGGTCCCGTTCGGGGGATCCTGACCCGCTGTGCGAGGATGAGGCTCCAGGAGGGGAGTACTCCTACGTCTCGGTCTCGTCATCACGACTGCCCGCCCGCCGGTTGGTCCGGGGCCGCGGGCCGCTCACCGCGGCGGAAGAGACCTCCGAGGTAGTCAGCACCCCTCGACATCACCGGAGGTCCCGTGGACGTCAGCACCCTGGAGTGGGGCATCACCCTCGCCGTGACCATCGGCGTCCTGCTCTTCGACGTCGTCGTCATCGCCCGCAACCCCCACGAGCCGTCGATCAGGGAGTGCGCCGTCGCGCTCTCGGTCTACGTCGGGGCCGCCGTCGCGTTCGGCGCCTGGGTGTGGATCTACCACGGCCACGACTTCGGCATCGAGTTCTACACCGGCTGGCTGGTCGAGTACAGCCTCTCGGTCGACAACCTGTTCGTGTTCATCGTGCTCATGGCCGCGCTCAACGTCCCGCGCAAGTACCAGCAGGAAGCCCTGATGGTGGGCATCATCCTGGCGCTGGTCTTCCGCGGCATCTTCATCGCGGTCGGCTACACCCTGATCGACCGCTTCGTGTGGGTGTTCTTCATCTTCGGGGCCTTCCTCGTCTACACCGCCTACGGACTGGTCAAGAGCTACCGCACCCACGAGGACGAGCACCCCGAGGACAACCGGATCATCAGGTTCGCCCAGAGCCACCTCAACGTGGGGGAGGAGTACCGCGGCCTCCGGCTGTGGTGGAAGGACAACGGGGTCCGGGTCTTCTCGCCGATGGTGATCGTCATCCTGGCGCTGGGCCTGACCGACATCCTGTTCGCGCTCGACTCGATCCCGGCGATCTTCGGGATCACCCAGGAGCCCTACCTGGTGTTCACGGCCAACGTGTTCGCCCTGATGGGCCTCCGGCAGCTCTACTTCCTGCTGGGGGGCCTGCTCAAGCGGCTGGTGTACCTGTCGCTCGGCCTGTCGTTCATCCTCGCCTGGATCGGCGTGAAGCTGGTCATCCACGCGCTGCACGAGTACCACGTCGTCGAGTTCGAGGTCCCGACCCTGATGAGCCTCGCCGTGATCCTCGTGACCCTGGCCGTCACGGCCGTCGCCAGCCTGCGCAAGACCGGGGTGGAGGCGGTCACCGAGGAGCAGCGCCCGGAGGTGCCGCCGGCCCCCCCGAAGCCCCCGGAATCAGCGGAGGACCGCAGCGGTTGAGGGAGTCGATGCCCTCTCCCGCACTCTCCGTCCTCGACCTCGTCCCCGTCCGCAGCGACCAGACCTCCGCCGACGCCCTGGCGGCGACGCTGAGCCTGGCCCGGGTCGCCGACGACCTCGGACTGCGCCGCTACTGGCTGGCCGAGCACCACAACATGCCGGCGGTCGCCGCGACCAACCCGCCCGTGCTCATCGCGACGGTGGCGGGTGCGACCGAACGGATCCGGGTCGGATCCGGCGGGGTGATGCTGCCGAACCACGCACCGCTGGTGGTGGCGGAGCAGTTCGCGCTGCTCGAGGCCGCCCACCCCGGCCGGATCGACCTAGGGATCGGCCGGGCCCCGGGCACCGACCCGGTCACCGGCTGGGCGTTGCGCCACGGCGCGGGCGGGGTGAGCGGCGACGCCGTCGACCGGTTCCCGACGTACGTCGACGACGTGCTGGCGATGATGGACGTCGGGGGAGCGGCGGTCTCGGTCGCCGGGCGGACCCATCCGCTCCGGGCGACCCCTCACGCCACGGGGGTCGCGGACGTCTGGCTGCTCGGGTCCTCGGACTTCTCGGCGAGGCTGGCCGCCGAGAAGGGACTGCCCTACGTCTTCGCGCACCACTTCTCCGGCTCCGGGACCGCCGAGGCGCTCGAGCTCTACCGCTCGCAGTTCCGGCCCTCCGACGTGCTCGCCGAGCCGCGCACCTTCCTCACCCTCAACGTGGTGGCGGCCGAGACCCGTGCGCTGGCAGAGCGGCTGGCGCTGCCCCAGCTGCTGTCGATGCTCGCGCTGCGGACCGGCCAGCCCCTGCACCCCCAGCAGCTGGTCGAGGAGGCCGAGACCGTCGAGCTGGCGGAACCGCACCGTGACCTGGTCGAGGCGATGCGGTCGCGGTGGGTGATCGGGGACGGCGCGAGCGCCCACGAGCAGGTCGTCGCCCTGGCCGAGACCTACGGCGTGGACGAGGTGATGGTCCACCCGGTCGCCGGAGCCCTCGCCGGCACCGACCCACGACGGTCCCCGGCCCGGGAGGAGACCCTGCGGCTGCTCTCCGAGCCCGGGGCGCCCGAGCGCAGCGAGGAGCGCGTCCCCAGACCGGGGTGAGCGGCCGCGAGTTGGGATTCGCCCCGGTTGCGCCCTACACTGGCGTGTCGGCCCAACGTGGGTCGCGTCTCGTGGTGCCTCGCGGCTGCCCGGACCGCTCGCCGATCACCTTGACCAGGGGATCCTCGCTGCGCCCGGGAATGAGGACCCGGGACCGGCTGCACGAGGTCCACCGCCTGCGGGCGGAGGTTCGCGGGTCGACGGTGGACAGACGACACCCAACGGATTGTGGAGGACATGCCGAAGAAGGAAGGCGTCATCGAGATCGAGGGCACCGTCGTGGAGGCCCTCCCCAACGCCATGTTCCGCGTCGAGCTGAGCAACGGGCACAAGGTGCTCGCCCACATCAGCGGCAAGATGCGCCAGCACTACATCCGGATCCTCCCCGAGGACCGCGTGGTGGTGGAGCTCTCGCCGTACGACCTCACCCGGGGTCGCATCGTCTACCGCTACAAGTAAGCCGGCCGCTCCGACCAGAAAGGGACGGACTGATGAAGGTCGCCCCCAGCGTCAAGAAGATCTGTGACAAGTGCCAGGTGATCCGTCGCCACGGCCGCGTCATGGTGATCTGCGACAACCCGCGCCACAAGCAGCGCCAGGGCTGATCGCCGACACCCACAACTGAACAACCATCTGACGTGACCGCTTAGGTCGGGCCCGCCCGACTGAACCACCTCCGGAACGGATGGCCGGAGCCCCGGGAGACCAGGGGACGCGGCACGACCACACCACCGTGAACCGAAAGGCCATCACATGGCACGCCTCCAGGGAGTCGACCTTCCGCGCGACAAGCGCATCGAGGTCGCCCTCACCTACATCTACGGCATCGGCCGTACCCGCGCCCAGCAGCTGCTCGAGGTCACCGGGGTCAGCCCCGACCTCCGGGTCCACCAGCTGGGCGACGAAGAGCTGGTCAAGCTCCGTGACGCCATCGACAACGCCGACCTCAAGATCGAGGGTGACCTGCGCCGCGAGGTGCAGGCCGACATCCGTCGCAAGATCGAGATCGGCAGCTACCAGGGTCGCCGTCACCGTCAGGGCCTCCCGGTCCGCGGTCAGCGCACCAAGACCAACGCGCGCACCCGCAAGGGCCCCAAGCGCACCGTCGCCGGCAAGAAGAAGGCCAAGTGACGCAGCGCTGAGCGCCGTCACCGGACTTCCCCCGCACGCTTACCCAGCTACTTCCAGGAGATAACGAATGCCTCCCAAGAGCCGCACGTCGAAGGTGCGTCGCAAGGAGAAGAAGAACGTCGCCCAGGGCGAGGCCCACATCAAGAGCACGTTCAACAACACCATCGTCACGATCACCGACCCCACCGGTGCGGTGATCTCGTGGGCCTCGGCCGGCACGGTCGGCTTCAAGGGCTCGCGCAAGTCCACCCCGTTCGCCGCGCAGATGGCCGCCGAGGCCGCTGGTCGCCGGGCGATGGAGCACGGGATGAAGAAGATCGACGTCTTCGTGAAGGGCCCGGGCTCGGGCCGCGAGACCGCGATCCGTTCCCTGGGTGCGATCGGCCTCGAGGTCGGCACCATCCAGGACGTCACCCCGACGCCCCACAACGGATGCCGCCCGCCCAAGCGCCGGCGCGTCTGACCCCGACACCGATCAGCTAAGGAGCAACTGAACCATGGCCCGCTACACCGGCCCCATGACCAAGAAGTCGCGCCGCCTCGGTGTCGACCTCGTCGGCGGCGACGCCGCGTTCGAGAAGCGTCCCTACGCCCCCGGCCAGCACGGCCGCGGCCGCATCAAGGAGAGCGAGTACCTCCTCCAGCTGCGGGAGAAGCAGAAGGCCCGCTACACCTACGGCGTGCTCGAGAAGCAGTTCCTGCGCTACTACAAGGAGGCCAGCCGTCGCTCGGGCAAGACCGGTGACAACCTGCTGCAGCTCCTCGAGTGCCGCCTCGACAACGTCGTCTACCGCGCCGGCTTCGCGCGCACCCGCCGCCACGCCCGGCAGCTGGTCGTGCACGGCCACTTCACGGTCAACGGCCACAAGGTCGACATCCCGTCCTACCAGGTGACCACCCACGACATCATCGACGTGCGCGAGAAGTCGCTGGAGATGACCCCGTTCATCGTGGCTCGCGAGACCCACGGCGAGCGCGTCGTCCCCGCGTGGCTCGAGGCGATCCCGTCGCGGATGCGGATCCTGGTCCACCAGCTCCCCGTCCGGGCGCAGATCGACATCCCGGTCCAGGAGCAGCTCATCGTCGAGTACTACTCCAAGAAGTAACACTCTCGGGTTCCAGAGGAGGTTGCGCCACCACCGCCTCGAAGGGTCCGTCACACCTCGCAGATCTGGTCGCTTCAAATAGCGGTCGCGGCCGGAAAGGAAAGAACCAGTGCTCATCGCACAGCGCCCCACCCTGTCGGAAGAGTCCGTCGACGAGTTCCGCTCGCGGTTCGTCATCGAGCCGCTGGAGCCCGGCTTCGGCTACACGCTCGGGAACTCGCTCCGGCGTACCCTGCTGTCCTCCATCCCCGGTGCCTCCGTCACCAGCATCAAGGTCGACGGGGTCCTCCACGAGTTCTCGACCATCGAGGGCGTGAAGGAGGACGTCACCGAGGTGATCCTCAACCTCAAGGGCCTCGTCGTCTCCTCCGAGCACGACGAGCCGGTCACCATGTACCTCCGCAAGTCGGGCGCCGGCGACGTCACCGCCGCCGACATCAACCCGCCTGCGGGCGTCGAGGTCCACAACCCCGACCTCAAGATCGCCACCCTGTCCGACAAGGGCAAGCTGGAGATGGAGCTGGTCGTCGAGCGTGGCCGCGGCTACGTGTCCTCGGTCCAGAACAAGGGTGCCGACAACGAGATCGGCCGGATGCCGGTCGACTCGATCTACAGCCCCGTGCTGAAGGTGACCTACAAGGTCGAGGCCACCCGCGTCGAGCAGCGCACCGACTTCGACAAGCTGGTCATCGACGTCGAGACCAAGCCCTCGATCCGTCCGCGCGACGCCATCGCGTCGGCCGGCAAGACCCTCGTGGAGCTGTTCGGGCTCGCCCGTGAGCTCAACGTCGAGGCCGAGGGCATCGACATCGGCCCGTCGCCGGTCGACGAGCAGCTCGCCGCCGACCTGGCGCTGCCGGTCGAGGACCTCAACCTCACGGTGCGGTCCTACAACTGCCTCAAGCGGGAGGGCATCCACACCGTGGGTGAGCTGATCTCGCGCTCGGAGCAGGACCTGCTCGACATCCGCAACTTCGGTGCCAAGTCCATCGACGAGGTCAAGGCCAAGCTCCACGAGATGGGCCTCTCCCTCAAGGACAGCGCGCCCGGCTTCGACCCGCACGCCGCCCTCGCCGCGTTCAGCGCCGAGGACGACGACGATGCCTTCGTCGAGGACGAGCAGTACTGAGCGAAGATCTGGCACGCACCTCGCGGCGTTGTCGTCGGTCGACGGCCCCAAGCTCGATGTCATGGGCGGGCCGCCTTCCCTCCGCAGCTCAAGCGATGCACGCACCAGCTCCACGCTCAGCGACACAGTGAACTGAGAAGACCGTCTACTCCGGTACCTGACACGGCCGGGGAGAATCGAGAGAACAGATGCCCACCCCGAAGAAGGGCCCCCGCCTCGGCGGCAGCCCGTCCCACCAGCGCCTGATCCTGTCGAACCTGGCGACCCAGCTGTTCGAGCACGGCCGGATCACGACGACCGAGTCGCGGGCGCGCACGCTGCGGCCGCTGGCGGAGAAGCTGATCACCAAGGCCAAGAAGGGCGACCTGCACAACCGTCGTGAGGTGCTCAAGACCGTCCGCGACAAGGCGGTCGTGCACACCCTCTTCACCGAGATCGCCCCGACGTTCGCCGAGCGCCCGGGCGGCTACACCCGGATCACCAAGATCGGGCCCCGCAAGGGCGACAACGCGCCGATGGCCGTGATCGAGCTGGTGACCGAGGAGTACTCGCCGAAGCCGTCGAGCTCGAAGAAGAAGTCTGCGCCCGCTGCAGCGCCGGTCGCCGACGAGGTCGACGACGACGACGTGTCCAGCGACGACTCGTCCGACAGCTCGAGCGACTCCGGGGACTCCGTGGACTCCGCGGACGCCCCGGCCGAGGAGCAGGTCGAGGAGGCGCCGGCCGAGGAGGGCGCCGCCGACGAGGCTCCCACCGAGGACGCCTCCGACGAGGACGCCGAGGAGTCCAAGGACGCCTGAGGCACCACGCACCGCACGACGGCCCGTCACCCGCGAGGGTGGCGGGCCGTCGTCGTCCGGGCCCTCAGCCCTGCCAGGCCTGCTCGACCAGGCGGACCGCCTCGGCCCGTCCGAGTCCGAGCCGACGGACCGCGCCGACGTACGCCGCGGCTGCGGAGGTGGCATCGACCGACGAGGCGGCCGCGGTGGTCGCCACGAAGGTCCCACGCCGGCCCTCCGTGACCACGACGCCGTCGGCCTCGAGCTCCCGGTAGGCGCGCGCCACGGTGTTGGCCGCGAGCCCGAGCTCGGCCGCCAGGGCCCGGACCGTGGGGAGCCGGGTACCGGCCGGCAGCTGGCCCGAGGCCGCCTTGCGGGCGACCTGCGAGCGGAGCTGCTCGAACGGCGGCTCGGCCGCGCCCGGGTCGGGGCGTTCCAGCACGGCCGTCAGGCCGGCGCCTGGAGGGCCTTGGGGCTCGGTCCGTACTGGTTGTCGGGGTGGCTGTCCTGCACGTAGAAGATGAGCAGGACGATCCACCCGATCACCGGGACGAGACCGATGAGGACCCACCACCCGGTGCGCGAGGTGTCGTGCAGGCGGCGGATCGCGACGGCCAGGCTGGGCAGGAACAGGGCGAGCGACACGAGGGTGCCGATCAGCCCGGATCCCCAGTCGTAGTCGGTGCCGAGGATCACGTCGACGATGCCGGCGGCGATGCTGACCAGGATGTTGAAGAGCACGAACCACCAGTACTCCGACCGGCGGGCCCGTCCCGAGAAGACGACGTACTTGGCGAGACAGGTGCGTACTGCATCGGCAAAGCTCATCAGGGAACTCCCGTGACGGGGCACGCCAGGTCGCGTGCCACTCCTCCGGGAGGCTAGCCCACCCGGGGTGTCCGACGGGAGTGCGCCACGGGGTGGCGCCGGTGGTCAGGCCCTCGCGCAGGTCTTCCCGATGCGGTAGGCATTGCCCATGCCTGAGTCGGCCCTGGTCGTGGGGGAGTCCCTCATCGACATCGTGCGGGGTGGCGACGGCAGCACCACCGAGTTCCCGGGGGGCAGCGCCGCCAACGTCGCCGTCGCGATGGCGCGGCTCGACCGGTCGGTGCGGTTCGCGACCAGCTGGGGGGACGACGAGCGGGGCCGGGTCCTCGCCGACTGGCTCGCGCGCGACCGGGTGGAGCTCGCGACCGACCCGTTCGCCGTGGGCCACACCTCGACGGCGGTCGCCACGATCGGCGCCGACGGCCACGCGACCTACGACTTCGACCTCTCCTGGCGGTTGAACCCGCTGGGCGAGGGCCCGCCCCCCGTGGTGGTCCACACCTGCTCGCTCGGCGCGGTGCTCCAGCCGGGGGCCGACGACGTCCTGGCGATGCTGCAGGGGCTGCGCGAGGTCGCGACCATCAGCTACGACGTCAACGCCCGCCCGGCGATCACCGGCACCGGCCCGGAGCTGGTCGACCAGGTGGAGGCGGTGGCGGCGTTGAGCGACCTGGTGAAGGCGTCCGACGAGGACCTCGCCGTGCTGTACGGCGGCGACGACCCGGTGGTCGGGGCCAAGCGGCTGCTCGCACTCGGCCCCGCGGCCGTGGTGGTCACCCGGGGCCCGGAGGGCGCGACGTGGGTGACCAACACGCTGGAGGTCGACGTGGCCGCCGTACCCGTGGTCGTCGCCGACACCATCGCGGCCGGTGACACCTTCTGCGCGGGGCTGATCGACGCCCTCTGGAAGCGCGGTCTGCTCGGCGCCGACCGACGCGACCGGCTGCGCGACGCTCCGCGCGACCTGGCGGTCGACGTCACCGCGCAGGCGGCCCGCGCGGCGGCGGTGACGGTGGGCCGGCCGGGGGCGGACCCGCCGTACCGCAGCGAGCTGCTCTGACCTCGACCTAGTCCGGAGCGGTCCAGGCGGGGTCGCGGCCGATGAAGCCGGCCAGCCGGTCCACGGCCGGCGCGTCCGCGGGCACCCTCACCCGCGGTCCGTACTGGCCCGAGGAGCGGAGCAGGTCGTCCATCGGTTCCATCCCGGCGAGCAGCGCGGCGCACTCCGCGTCGTCGAGGGGGACCGGCTGGCCGCCGGCGCGCGCGAGGTCCCAGGTGTGCATGAACACGTCGGTCGTGTAGAACTGGTCGATCACCGTGGCGAGCGGGAGCTCGCCCACGTGCCGTTCGGAGAAGGTCCGGCCCGCGGTCGCGGGGTCGTCGAGGAGCGCCTGGACCGCCTCCACCTGGTGCCGCCACGCTGCTGCCGGGCCGTCGGCGGTGGCCGGACCGGGTGGCAGCTCGACGCCGTCGGCGGCCAGGAAGCCTGGGAACCAGGTGACCAGGTGGTCGACGACGTCGCGGGCCCGCCACTCCGGAACGGGGCTGGGACCGTCCCAGTCGCGGACCGCCCGGACACAGTCGGTGAACATGCCCGCGACGCGGCGGTGCCGCGCCGCGGGCGACTCCCCGGAGGACATCGCTCAGACCGCGTCGGCGGCCAGCAGCCGGTCGAGCTTGGCGTAGCCGTCGTGGACGCCGACCTCCATTCCGCTTGCCAGCATGGCGTCGCGGCCCTCGATCGAGTCGCACAGCGACTGGGCGTGGAGCCGGGTGCGGCCGTCGCCGAGGTCCTCGAACCACATGGTCTCGAGCGCGATCGCCTCGGGCATGCCGTCGAAGGAGAACGTCTGCACGATCTTGTCGTCGGTGATCGCGGGGAAGGTGCCCCGGAAGCCGTACTCCTCCTCGCCACGGACGGCGACGTAGCGGTAGGACCCGAGGCTGCGGAAGTCCCAGTGGTCGATGCGGGCCTGGGTCGAGTCGGGTCCGATCCACTTCACGAACAGCTCGGGGTCGGCGTGGGCGCGCATCAGCTGCGCCGGCGTGGCCCGGAAGTCGCGGGTGATCGTGACGATGGGCAGGTCGGGGACCGCCTCGATGGCGGCCTCGTCGTAGCGCTGGTCGGTCTGGGTGCTCATGATGCGGTTCCCTCCTGGGCCTGCTGGTCGGTGTCGTGCTCGTCGTTCATCTGCGCCAGGACCTCGTCCAGGCGCTGGAAGCGCTCCTCGGCCTGTCGCCGGTAGCGCTCGATCCACTTCGTCATCAGGTCGAACACCTCCGCCTCGAGGTGGACCGGTCGACGCTGGGCCTCCCGGCTCCGGGTCACCAGGCCGGCGTCCTCGAGCACCTTCAGGTGCTTGGAGACCGCCTGGAGGCTCACGTCGTACGGCGCGGCGAGGTCGCCCACGGTGGCGTCCCCGTCGGTGAGCCGGGCGACGATGTCGCGTCGGGTCGGGTCGCTGAGTGCTGCGAAGACCCGGGAGAGCTGGTCGGCCATGTCGTTCCTCAACTATTTGGTTGAGCAAGACCGTAAGGGGTCTCCACGGCTTTGTCAACCGATCAGTTGAATTGAGGTGAGCGCGAGTCAGCCGGACAGGAACGTGTGCACCAGCGGCACCACGCTCGCGCCCTCACCGCTGGCAGCGGCGACCCGCTTCATCGAGCCGGCCCGGACGTCGCCCACGGCGAACACGCCGGGAACGGTGGTGGCGAGGTTGGCCGGCGGCAGCCCGTCGGCCCACTCGTCGGTCGGCACGTCGCGACCGGTGAGCACGAAGCCGCGCTCGTCGCGGGCCACGTCGGGGGGCAGCCACTCGCAGTGGGGCTCGGCGCCGAGCAGCAGGAACAACCCGCCGACCTCGACCCGTTCGACCCGGTCGGTCGCCCGCTCCCGGATGTCCAGCCAGCCGAGGCGACCGTCGCCCCCGCCGTCGCAGATCTCGCTGCCGGCCCGCACCGAGACCCGCGGGTTCCAGTCGATCTCCTTGACGAGGTAGCGCGACATCGTCTCCTCGATCCCGTCGCGACGGACCAGGATCGTGACCGCGCGGGCGAACCGGGCGAGGTGGATCGCGGCCTGCCCGGCGGAGTTGCCGCCACCGACGACCACGACGTGCTGCCCCTCGAGCTCGCGGGCGGCGCTCATCGCGCTGCCGTAGAAGACACCCTGCCCGACCATCCGCTCCAGGGGCTCGATGCCCAGCTTGCGGTAGCTGACGCCGGTCGCGACCACGACCGAGCGGGCGTGGATCTCGCCGCCCTCGGTGCGGACCACGTGGTGGTCGCCGTGCTCGCACGGCCCGAACGAGGTCACCTCCCAGCCGGTGAAGAACCGGGTCCCGAACCGGATCGCCTGGTTGCGGGCGCGCTGCGCGAGCCGCATCCCGGAGATCCCGCGGGGGAAGCCGAGGTAGTTGCGGATCATCGAGCTGGTGCCCGCCTGGCCTCCGATCGCCTCGACCTCGACCACCACCGTGTCCAGACCCTCCGAGGAGCCGTAGACGGCGGCTGCGAGGCCGGCCGGGCCCGCGCCCACGATGCAGAGGTCGACCACGGTGTCGACGTCGATGTCCTCCGGGCGCCCGTAGATCGCGGCGGCCACCTCGCGGACGGTGGTCGGCGCGTGGAGGTCGCGGTACGGCGAGTCGACCAGCGGGTACGCCGGCTCGCCGTCGTACCGCTCCACGATCTCGCGGCCGACCTCGGTCGCCGGGTCGTAGGTGCGGTTCGGCATGCCCATCCGGTCGAGGAACTCACGGATCGCGAGGGTGAGGGAGACGCCCGGCGGCGAGACCAGCCGTACCGTCTCGACCTCGGGCTCGGCCACCGTCGACCCCCAGTCGGAGAGCAGCTCGGTGATCGCGGTGTGGAACTCCTCGTCCCGCACCCCGCGCGGCATCAGCAGGTAGGCGTCGTACTTCCCGGTGGCGAGGCCGGCCCGCAGGGTCGGGGCGTCGGCCAGGAACCGGTCCCAGTGGGCGACGACCACGCGCTTGGCCGTCGGCATCAGCTGACGCCACTTCCCGAACGTCTGGATCGGGGTCGTCTCGCGCAGCCCCGAGTCGACGACCATGAGCGCGACCGGGTCGCCGTCGGCCTGCATCTGCTTCACCAGGCGGCAGCCGGACTCGAACGTCGTGGCGGCGTGGAGGTCGTAGTCACGGGTGTAACGGCCGAACTCGTCGACCAGGAACTCGGTGTGGTCGGGCGAGACCAGCACGATGGCGGGATTGGTCACGACCACCAGCATGACGCGCTCCACCTAGGATGAGCCACCGTGCGGCTCCGGATCGACCTGTCCTACGACGGGAGCGGGTTCCACGGCTGGGCAGCCCAGCCGGGGCTGCGGACCGTGCAGGGCACCCTCGAGGCGGCGCTGGCCACGGTGCTCCGGCTGCCTGACGTGCCGGTGACCTGCGCCGGACGCACCGACGCCGGGGTCCACGCTCGCGGTCAGGTGGTCCACATCGACGTCCCGGACGAGGGGTACGACGCGCGGCTCGAGCGGCGGCTCAACAAGGTCCTTCCCGACGACGTCCGGGTACGGGGAGCGGACGTCGCCCCCACGGGGTTCGACGCGCGCTTCTCGGCGGTGTGGCGCCGCTACGCCTACCGGGTGGCCGACCGGCCCGACCTCGTCGACCCGCTCGTCCGCGGTCACGTGCTGGCGTGGCCGCGCCCGGTCGACGTCGACGCGATGGCGCGCGCGTCGGTCCCGCTGCTCGGACTCCGGGACTTCGCGGCGTTCTGCAAGCGCCGCGACGGCGCGACCACGATCCGCACCCTGCTGGACCTCTCGTGGTCCCGGGACGCCCACGGGCTGGCGGTCGCAGACGTGCGCGCGGACGCGTTCTGCCACCACATGGTGCGCTCGCTGGTCGGGTGCCTGCTGGCGGTGGGGGACGGCCGGCGGCCCGTCGCCTGGCCGGCGGACGTGCTGGCCGCGGGGGCGCGCGACCCGGCGGTCCCGGTCGTCCCGGCACGCGGGCTCACCCTGGAGGAGGTCGGCTACCCGGCTCCCGAGGAGCTGTCGGCGCAGGCCGACCGGTCGCGGGCCCGGCGGGAGGCGACGGCATGACCGGCGACCACTACTTCTCGGCCGACCCGGCGGCGCCGTTCTCGCGGGAGATGTTCACCTGCGAGGCGTGGGGGCACGAGCTGACCCTCACCAGCGGCGCCGGCGTCTTCAGCAAGGGGCATCTCGACCATGCCACCGCGGTCCTCTTCCGCGAGACCGAGCCGCCCGCCCAGGGGCAGGTCCTCGACCTCGGGTGCGGGTACGGCGTGATCGGGCTCGCCGTCGCCCGCGCCGTACCGCTGGCGACGGTCACCGCCGTCGACGTCAACGAGCGGGCGCTGCTCCTCGCGAACGAGAACGCCCGGGCCCTCGACCTCGACGGGAGGTTCATCGCCTGCCGTCCCGACCAGGTGCCGGCGGACTTCACCTTCGACGAGATCTGGTCGAACCCGCCGATCCGGATCGGCAAGCCCGCGCTCCACGAGCTGCTGCTGGCCTGGCTGCCGCGCCTGCGCCCGGGCGGTCGCGCCGTCATGGTCGTCGGCAAGAACCTGGGCGCCGACTCCCTGCAACGCTGGCTGACCGGGCAGGGGTGGCCGACGGTGCGGCTCGCCAGCGCGAAGGGGTTCCGGGTCCTGGAGGTGCGTCGGGCGTCGGCCTAGGCGCAGCAGCCGTCGCCTGCCGTGGGCTCGCAGGCCATCACGTCGGCGTCGGCCAGGACGGTGTAGACCTCCCACTGCTCGCCGTGGGGCGTGCCCTCCACCCAGAACTTGTCCTGCTTCGCGTAGCAGCAGGTGGTGTCCCGCTCGTCGAACGACGCGAGCCCGGCGGCCGTGAGCCGGCGCTGCTCGGAGTCGACGGCGTCGGTGTCGGGGACCTCGACGCCCAGGTGGTTGAGCGAGCCGCCGTGGCCGGGGTTCTCGATCAGGACCAGCTTGAGCGGTGGCTCGGCGACCGCGAAGTTGGCGTAGCCCGGGCGGGTCTTCGCGGGCTCGGTGCCGAAGAGCGCCGAGTAGAAGGCGATCGAGGTGTCCAGGTCGTCGACGTTGAGCGCCAGCTGGATGCGGGACATGGGTCCTCCTGACATGGATGGGTGTCGATGTCTGCACCTTGCCCCCAGGCATCGATGTCTGTCAATATCGACACATGTCGAAGTCCCTTGCCTCGGCCCCGCTCGACGCCGTCGCCTGCTGCTCGCCGCTCACGGCCGAGCCGCTCGGGGCAGCGGAGGCGGCCGGCGTCGTCCCGATGCTGAAGGCGCTGGCCGACCCGGTGCGGCTGCGGCTGCTGTCGCTGGTCGCCTCCCACGAGGGTGGCGAGGCGTGTGTGTGCAACCTGCTGGACGCCTTCGACCTGTCCCAGCCGACGATCAGCCACCACCTCAAGGTGCTGCACTCCGCCGGCCTCCTGGAGCGCGAGAAGCGCGGCGTGTGGGTCTACTACAAGGTCGCGGCCCCCGTGCTGGGTGACCTCGGCGCGCTGATCGCCAGCGCCGGCCGGTGACCGCCCTCGTCCGCCGCGCCGCGGCCGAGGGGATCGGGACGGCGTTCCTCGTGGCGGCCGTCGTGGGCTCCGGGATCATGGCCAGCCGGCTCTCGCCCGGCGACGTGGGGCTGCAGCTGCTCCAGAACAGCATCGCGACGGGTGCCGTGCTGGTGGCGCTGATCCTGGCGCTGCGGCCGGTGTCGGCGGCGTTCAACCCGGTCGTCACCCTGGTGGAGTGGGCGCTGCGCGCGCTGCCGGGACGGGACGCCGCCGTGCTCGTCGCCGTGCAGGTGGTGGGCGGTTGCGTCGGTGCTGTCGTGGCCAACCTCATGTTCGACCTCCCGGCCGTCTCGGTCGCGGCGACCGCGCGCACCGGGTCAGGGACGTGGCTGGCCGAGGTCGTGGCGACCCTCGGGCTGGTGCTGGTCGTCTTCGGCAGCCTGCGCTCGAGCCGGCCCGAGACGGTGGCCTTCGCGGTCGGCGGCTACATCGCGGCGGCGTACTGGTTCACGAGCTCGACCAGCTTCGCCAACCCCGCCGTCACCGTGGCGCGGACCCTGTCCGACACCTTCGCCGGGATCGCCCCCGCGTCGGTCCCGATGTTCCTGCTCGCCCAGCTGGTCGGCGGAGCCCTCGCGCTCGGCCTGGTCAGGCTGCTCCTTCCCACGCCCACCGAGGTGATCGCATGAGCCCCAGCGTCCTGTTCGTCTGCGTCCACAACGCCGGCCGTTCCCAGATGGCTGCCGGGTGGCTCCAGCACCTGGCCGGCGACCGGGTCGACGTCCTCTCGGCGGGGTCGGAGCCGGCGGGCTCGGTCAACCCGGTCGCCGTCGAGGCGATGGCGGAGGTCGGCATCGACATCACCGGGAGGCAGCCGCGCCTGCTCGACCCCGACGACGTCCGGGCCTCCGACGTCGTGGTGACCATGGGCTGCGGCGACGCCTGCCCGTTCTTCCCCGGGACCCGCTACGAGGACTGGGAGCTCGACGACCCTGCCGGGCTCGACCTCGCGGCGGTGCGGCCGATCCGCGACGAGATCCGCGCGCGGGTCGAGACCCTCGTGGCCGACCTGCTCGGCTGACCGACGCTCGCAACAGAACGCGCGCCGCTAGCGTCTGTGGGGCATGGAGCTGGTGGTGGAGCCGGTACCGGTCGCCGAGCGAGGAGCACGCGTGGTCGACTTCGACGAGTGGGTCGCCGCGCGCGGTGACGCGCTCTACCGGCTGGCGTACGTGCTCACCGGCAACCGCGCGGACGCCGAGGACGCCGTGCAGGACGCACTGGCGCGCGCCCTACCCCGCTGGTCGCGGATCTCGGAGGCCGAGGACCCCGACGCCTACGTGCGCCGGATGGTGGTCAACGCCCACACGTCGTGGTGGCGCCGGTTCCGCCGAAGCGAGTCCCCGGTGGCCGAGGTGCGGCCCGACGCGGCCGACGACCCCGACGTCGAGGAGCACGACCGGGTGTGGCGGGCCTGCCTCGCCCTGCCGCCGGACCAGCGCGTCGCCGTCGTGCTGCGCTACTACGAGCAGCTGGACTACGACGAGATCGCCGACCTGACCGGCGTGCGGGAGGGCACCGTCCGGTCCCGGGTCTCCCGGGGCCTGGCCGGCCTGAGGGCGGAGCTGGAGGGCGACCATGGATGAGCTGGAGACGCGGCTCTCCGACGGCCTGGCCGGCACCGCCGAGCGGGCGCCGGCTCCGGCCGACCTGGCCGCCGGTGCCCGTGACCGGCTCCGCCTGCGCCGGCGTACGACGGCAGCGGTCGTGGCGGCGGCGGTGGCCGTGGTCGCGGTGCCGGTGGGCGTGGCCCTCGTGGTGCCGGGGGACGACGGGCCGGCCGGCGACGACGAGCCCACGACCGGCGGCGTCCCGACCGACTGGCGGACCGAGACCTGGCGCGACCTGTCGCTCGACGTGCCGTCGGACTGGGGCTGGGGCGGCGGCTCCGACTGGTGCACGAGCGGACGCGAGGTCGAGGACACCGACCCCCAGGTCAGCCGGCCGGGCGGCGTGATCCCCGCGATCGCGTGCTCGCCCTCCTACGGCTACGGGGCCCACTTCCTGGAGCCCAGCGGCGGCGAGCTGCCGCCGGGCACCGAGGGCGTGGTGCAGCAGTACCGGGGCGGGCGCTACCCCGACGGGGCGTGGATCGGCTACGCCAGCACCGGCCAGGCCGCGGTGTGGGTGGTCGCCGACGACCGGACCACCGCGCGGCTGGTGCTCGACTCGACCGAGCCGGTCGGCGAGGTGGACGCCAACGGCTGCGCGACCCGCGTCGAGATGACCGCCCCGTCCACGAGCGCCCGGGTCTCGGTATGCCGGTACGACGACGACGGGTGGCTCGAGCAGAGCGAGCTGCTCTCCGAGAGCGAGAGCGGCCGGGCGGTCGCGGCGGTCGCCGCTGCACCGCAGTCGGGAACGGCTGCCCGCCACTGCACCTGGGAGCAGGCGTTCGAGAAGCCGGCGATCATCCTGCGCTCGGCTGGCTTCGAGGCGACCGTGCTGCTCGAGGGCTGTGGGGTGGTCGACCCGGCAGGCGGGGTGGTACCCCGGCGGCTCACGCCCGACGTCCTCTACTGGGCTCTCTCACCGGGGTGGAGCGGAGCGGTCTCGGGCGACGTGCCCGTCCCCCAGGAGCTCCGTGGCCAGTGACATGCTGGCGCCATGAACACCCCACGAAATCGCGAACTTCCCCCGCTTCGCTCCTCCAGCCCACGATTCCGCGGGGACCCCGCATGAGCTACGAGGCGGCGGAGACCAGGTACGACGGGTTCCACGACGAGGCGGGCAGAGGAATGCGCTACCGCTTCACCGGTCAGAGCGGGCTGCGGCTGCCGGTGCTGTCCCTCGGCCTGTGGCAGAACTTCGGCGACGACCGCCCCGAGGAGACCCAGCGGGCGATCCTGCGACGGGCCTTCGATCGGGGCGTCACGCACTTCGACCTGGCCAACAACTACGGCCCTCCCTACGGCCGCGCCGAGGAGAACTACGGCCGCTACCTCGCCGACGACTTTCGGCCCTACCGGGACGAGCTGGTGATCTCGACCAAGGCCGGCTACGACATGTGGCCCGGCCCCTACGGCCAGGGCGGCGGGTCCCGGAAGTACGTCCTCGCCAGCCTCGACCAGTCGCTGGCCCGGATGGGGCTGGACTACGTGGACATCTTCTACAGCCACCGGTTCGACCCCGACACCCCCGTCGAGGAGACGATGATGGCGCTCGACGCCGCGGTCCGTTCGGGCCGCGCGCTCTACGTCGGGATCAGCTCCTACTCCGCCGAGAAGACCCGTGAGGCGGCGTCGATCGCGCGCGACCTGGGGACGCCGCTGCTGATCCACCAGCCGTCGTACTCCATGCTCAACCGGTGGATCGAGGGCCCGCACGGTGAGCAGAGCCTCCTCAACGAGCTGGAGCAGCAGGGCATGGGCTGCATCGTGTTCACGGCGCTGGCGCAGGGCCTGCTGACCGACCGCTACCTCGACGGCGTGCCCGACGACTCCCGCGCGGCTCGCGACGGCTCGACGCTGACCGGCCTCGACGACCACGTGCTCGACCGGGTCCGCGGGCTCAACGGCATCGCCGAGAAGCGGGGCCAGAAGCTCGCCCAGCTCGCGCTGCAGTGGGCGGTCCGCGACCCCCGTGTCACCAGCGCGGTCATCGGCGCCTCGAGCGTCGAGCAGCTCGACACCAACCTCGACGCCCTCGACGGCCCGCCGCTCACGGACGAGGAGCTCGCCGAGATCGACGGCTACGCCGTGGAGTCGGGCATCAACCTCTGGTCGGAGTCGTCGGAGGGGTGAGCGGCCGTCTGCTGGAGTCGATGCGTGAGGCCGACCGCGTCGACGTGCTGGCGCTCAACGACCGGTTCCAGCACCTCACCGCACCGCTGGACCTCGACGGGCTGCTGCGTCTCGAGGCCGCCGGGACGGTGGAGGTGATCCGCGCCGCTGGCGGGTTCGCCGGCTTCGTGGTCACCCTGCCGGACGACGCCGCCCACGACTCCGCCAACCTCGCGTGGTTCCGGGAGCGCTTCGAGGGCTTCGTCTACCTCGACCGGATCATCGTCCACGAGGACTTCCACCGGCAGGGGCTGGCCCGCCGGACCTACGACGAGGTCGAGGAGCGCACCGCACGGCGGACCCCGCTGCTGACCCTCGAGGTCAACACCGACCCGCCCAACGAGCCGTCGTTGGCGTTCCACGCCGCCCGGGGCTTCGAACAGGTCGGCGAGCGGCTGATCGAGGACCACACGGTGGCGATGATGGTCAAGCGGCTGCGCTGACGGTCGAGGCCCAGGAACGCTCACCGGGTGTCGACACGCTTCGTCGCGGCTTCGTCCCCTCAGCCGCGGTCGCTGCTCAACCACCATCGATCGCATCCGCTGCCGCGGCCGCGATCAACCCAACGGGTCGAGCATCCCGTGGTCGCCGACGGTCGCCGCGAGCCGGCCCAGCTGGTGACCACCGTCGCCCAGCAGGTGGTCCAGGGCAGTGAGCTGGGCGACCAGGCTGCCGACGGCGTACTCGGCGGTCATCGCGATGCCTCCGTGCAGCTGGATCGCCTCCTGGCCGACGTGGCGTGAACCGCGGCTGACCTGGAGCGCGCAGCGTGAGGCGGCGTCCGCCAACGCGTCGGCGTCGCCCGTGGCCACCACCATCGTCGCCCAGTCGACGACGCTCTGGGTGAGCTCGAGCGTGACGTACATGTCGGCGGCCCGGAACGTGAGGTCCTGGAAGGTGTTCAGGGTGACGCCGAACTGCCGGCGGCTCCCCAGGTAGTCGGTCGTCGCGCGCAGCGCGCTCCGCATCGCGCCGAGCGCCTGGTTGCCGGCCATCACCCGCGCCAGGTCGGCCACCGTCGCGATGCTCGCGGTGAGGTCGCGACCGGGCTCGCCCAGCGGGGCGGCCGGAGCGGCGTCGAGGTCGACCCGGGCGGCCCGGCTGCCGTCGTACGCCGGGTAGCCGGTCACCGAGGCGTCCCCGGGGTCGACGAGGAACAGGCCGGTGCCGCCGTCGGGAAGCGCGGCGCTCACGACCAGCACGTCGGCCTGGGCGCCGTGGGGCACCGGCTCCTTGGTGCCCGTGAGCGTCCAGGTGCCGCCGTCGCGGGTCGCAGTCACCGCGCGGGCCCGCGCCGCCCAGCGCGTGTCCGGCTCGGCGTGCGCGAACGCAGGGAGGGCCTCGCCACCGGCCAGCGGCTGCACGACGTGCGCCCGCTGCTCGGCGGTGCCGCACGCCGCGACCAGGCCGCCGGCCAGCACCACGGCGGTGAGGTACGGCTCCGGGGCGGCCACCGCCCCGAGCTCCTGGCACACGATGCCGATCTCGACGGGACCGGCACCGACCCCGCCGTCGTCCTCGGCGAAGGGCAGGCCGAGCAGCCCCATCTCGGCCATCCGCGACCACAGATTCTCGTCGAAGCCCGGGTCGGCCGCGGTCACCTCGCGCCGGTGCTCGTGGTCGGCGTACGTCTTGCCGGCCAGGCCGCGGACCGCGTCACGCAGGGCGCGCTGCTCGTCGTCGTAGGAGAAGTCCATGCCGCTCAGAGCCCCAGGATCCGGGACGCGATGATCTGCCGCTGGATCTCGTTGGAGCCGCCGTAGATCGAGGCCTTGCGGAGGTTGAGGTAGCGCGGCGTCGTGCGCCGCCGCCACTGCTCGACCGAGGACTCCTCGCCCGCCCCGCTGGCCAGCGAGCCCGGGCCGGCCAGGTCGACGGCCAGCTCGCTCACCGCCTGCTGCAGCTCCGAGCCCCGGAGCTTCAGCACGGACGACGCGGGGTGGGGCTCGCCGTCGGCGGAGTGGGCGGCCACCCGGATCGCCGTCAGCTCGAGCGCCAGCAGCTCGTTCTCGAGCTCGGCGACCCGCGCCCGGGCCAGCGGGTCGTCGTCGAGCGCGTCGGCCGCGACGTCCTTGAGCCGGGCCAGGGCCCGCTTGGTGGCGGTGACCGGCGCGACGCCGACCCGCTCGTTGCCGAGCAGGAACTTGGCGATCGACCAGCCGCCGTTCTCCTCGCCGACCAGCAGGTCGCCGGGGACGCGGACGTCGTCGAACCACACCTCGTTGACCTCGTGGCCGCCGTCGATCAGCTCGATCGGCCGCACCTCCACGCCCTCGAGGCTCATGTCGATCAGCAGCAGCGAGATGCCCCGTTGCTTCTTGGCCTCGGGGTCGGTGCGCACGAGCGTGAAGATCCAGTCGGCGTGCTGGCCGAGCGTGGTCCAGGTCTTCTGGCCGTTGACGACCCAGTCGTCACCGTCGCGGACCGCGGTGGTCCGCAGCGACGCGAGGTCCGAGCCGGCGTCGGGCTCGGAGAACCCCTGCGCCCACCAGATGTCGAGGTTCGCCGTCTTCGGGAGGAAGCGCTGCTTCTGCTCCTCGGTGCCGAAGTGCGCCAGCACCGGACCGATCATCGAGGCGTTGAAGGCCAGCGGCGGCGGGACGCCGGCGCGCTGCATCTCGTCGTACCAGATGTGGCGCCGTAGGTCGCTCCAGCCGCGACCGCCCCACTCCTCGGGCCAGTGGGGCACCGCCAGTCCCGCGGCGTTGAGCGTGCGCATGGTCTCGACGTACTGGTCCTTGGTGGGCTCGCCACCCTCGGTCACCGTGCGTCGGATCTCCTCCGCCACCTCGGTGGTGAAGAAGGTCCGCATCTCCTCGCGGAACGCGCGGTCGTCGTCCGACAGCTCCAGCCTCATCCGCTCGCCTCCTCGGGCTCGTCCCCTGCATCATCGCCGGTCGCGGGTAATCGGGGTGCGAGCCGGGGCCTGATCGCGGGAGAATCCACGTTCGTGGGACACGTGGACGTCGCCGGGGTGCGCTTCGAGCTGCCCGACGGTCGGGTGTTGCTCGAGGACGTGTCCTTCCGGGTGGGGGAGGGCGCCAAGGTGGCGCTGGTCGGCGCCAACGGCGCCGGCAAGACCACCCTGCTGCGCATCGTCACCGGCGAGCTGACGCCGCACGCGGGGGTGGTGACCCGGTCCGGCGGGCTCGGCGTGATGCGCCAGATGGTGGCGCACGGACTCGACGACGCGCCGACCGTCGCCGACCTGCTGCTGAGCGTCGCGCCCCCGCGGATCCGGGCGGCCCACGCCGAGATCGACCGGCTCGAGATCGCGCTGATGGACCGCGACGACGAACGCACCCAGCTGGCCTACGCCTCCGCGCTCGCCGAGTACGCCGACGCCGGCGGCTACGACCTCGAGGTGACATGGGACGTCTGCACCGTCGCCGGCCTCGGTGTGCCCTACGACCGGGCGAAGTACCGCGAGCTCCGCACCCTGTCCGGGGGCGAGCAGAAGCGACTGGTGCTGGAGTACCTGCTGCGCGGCCCCGACGAGGTGCTCCTGCTCGACGAGCCCGACAACTTCCTCGACGTCCCCGGCAAGATCTGGCTGGAGCAGCGGATCCGCGAGTCGGAGAAGACCATCCTGTTCATCAGCCACGACCGCGAGCTGTTGGCCAACACGGCGACCCGCATCGTCACCGTCGAGCTCGGCCAGGCCGGCAACCTGGTGTGGACGCACCCGGGCGGCTTCACGAGCTACCACGAGGCGCGTCGCGACCGGTTCGCGCGGCTGGAGGAGATGCGCCGCCGCTGGGACGAGGAGCACGCCAAGATCAAGGCCCTGGTGCTCCGCCTGAAGATCAAGGCGGAGTACAACGACGGCATGGCCAGCCAGTACCGGGCCGCCCAGACCCGGCTCCGCAAGTTCGAGGAGGCGGGGCCGCCGACCGAGCAGCCGCGCGAGCAGCAGGTGACGATGCGGCTCAAGGGCGGGCGCACCGGCAAGCGCGCGGTGGTGTGCGAGGCGCTCGAGCTCTCCTTCTCGGGGCCCTCCGGGTCCGGGGGCCTGATGCGTCCGTTCGACCTCGAGGTCTGGTACGGCGAGCGGGTCGCCGTCCTCGGCAGCAACGGCTCCGGCAAGTCCCACTTCCTGCGCCTGCTCGCCGCGGGCGGCAGCGACCCCGACGTGGAGCACCGGCCGGTGGACGACGTTCCCGTCGAGCCGGTGCAGCACCACGGGAAGGCGAAGCTCGGCGCCCGGGTCCGGCCCGGCTGGTTCGTGCAGACCCACGAGCATCCCGAGCTGGTCGGGCGCACGCTGCTGGAGATCCTGCACCGGGGCGACGGCCGTCCCGGCGGCCGTGCGGGCATGGGGCGGGAGCAGGCGGCCCGCGTCCTGGACCGCTACGAGCTGGCGCACGCCGGTGAGCAGCGGTTCGAGTCGCTCAGCGGCGGCCAGCAGGCGCGGTTCCAGATCCTGCTGCTGGAGCTGTCGGGTGCGACGCTGCTGCTGCTCGACGAGCCCACCGACAACCTCGACGTCCAGAGCGCGGAGGCACTGGAGGAGGGCCTCGAGGCGTTCGAGGGCACCGTCGTCGCGGTGACCCACGACCGGTGGTTCGCGCGGGGCTTCGACCGGTTCCTCGTGTACGGCGCCGACGGTTCGGTCTACGAGTCGGACGGGCCGGTCTGGGACGAGGGGCGGGTGGCCCGGGCCCGTTGAGCCCGCTCTAGACCACCCCTTGCGTTCTTCGGCGTTCTGCGCCACGGCCCTCTCCGGTCCACCCACACTGGAGGGACCGAGTGACACACACCACAGTGGGGGAACCATGCTGGACTTCGAGCAGACAGTGGGATACTTCGGCGCGCCAGACGCCGAGCAGGGCGACGTCGCTCCGGTCGACGACCTGGTGGTCGCGCCGGAGAGTGCCGCCGACGAGGAGACTCCGTGGAGCGCCGCCACGCGGATGCTCGAGGTCGCGTCCGCCACCGCGGACCGGCTGGTGACTGACGCGCAGGCCGAGGCCGAGTCGGTCGTCTCCACCGCCCGGGCCCAGGCCGACGAGCTCTCCGAGGCGAGCCGCCAGGAGGCGGACCGTGCCGCGGAGGAGCTGGCCCGGGTGCGGGAGCAGCAGACCGCCGAGCTCGAGTCCGAGCGGGCGATGGCCCTCGCGGGGCTCGCCGAGGAGAAGGCGGCGCTGGAGGGGCAGATCGCCTCGCTGCGGCAGGCGGAGGACGACCACCGCACCCGGTTGCGTCAGCACCTCACCCAGCACCTGTCCCTGCTCGACGGCACCGCGGAGGAGCCGCCGGCGTCCATCGCCGGCTGACCCCGGACGGGCTCACTCGCCCGGCGGCTCCTGGAAGGCCCGGACCTCGATCCGGCCACCGAGGGCCTTCGAGGCCCGCGCGGCCCAGCCGAGGGCGGCCTCCTCGTCGGCGACGTCGATCACCCAGAAGCCCCCGAGGTACTCGGGGGCCTCGACGAAGGGACCGTCGACGGTGCTCAGCGACTCACCGGTGTTGTCGACCGTGATCGCGCTCGAGGGGGGCATCAACCCACCCGCGAAGACGAAGGCGCCGGTCGACGTCAGCTCCTCGATGATCGCGCCCGTGGCGGCGAGGGCCGCCTCGAGCTCGGCCGGGTCCATGGTCTCCATGGTGGGTTCGTCGTCGGAGTCGTGCGGGACGGACAGCAAGAACTGGCTCATGCCCGGGTCCGACCGCCCCCGCCCCGCAAACTCATCGGTCCACGCTGGATGACGCAGGGCGTGCCCCTGTCTTCCTCGGTCGGTCCGCGGTCACGACGGGTGCCGCCGGGGCTGCGCAGCCGTACGCTGCTGCCGTGGTCCACGCCGCGGTCGGGCTGTTCATGCTGGTGCTCCCCGGAGCCTCGGTCGCGGTCGACCTCGGCAACGGTGGCGACGAACCGGTCATGGCCGTGGTCGGCACCTGGTTCGTGTTCTGGGCGGTCGGTGTCCGGTTGCTCACCGCCGGGCTGCGACAGGTGGTCAGGCCCGGGCTGACGGCCGAGGGGATCCTGGGTGTCACCGACCGACGGGCCTGGGTGCTCGTGAGGGAGCTCGGATTCGCGAACGTGGCGATCGGAGCGGCCGGGGTGCTGTCCTTGTGGGCCGCGGGGTGGCGCCCTGCCGCCGCGCTCGCCGGCGGCCTGTTCCTCCTCCTGGCCGGCGCGCAGCACCTGACGAGGTCGCACCGCAACGGGGAGGAGAACGTGGCGATGGTCTCCGACCTGGCGATCGGCGTCCTGATGCTCGGGTACGTCGCGTGGGCGTGGACCTGAGACGGTCGTCGGCGCTCTGCTGTGGGCCCGGCACTTCCCGGCCGCCGCCGAGGTGCACCTGATGGCGGTGGAGACCGGCCGTCACCGGCGCGGGGATCGGCACGGCGCTGCTGGAGCGGGCCGAGGAGGAGCTCCGGGCCGACGGCGTGCGCTTCCGCCAGGTCAAGACGCTGGGACCGAGCCACCCCGACGCCGAGTACGAGAGGACCCGCCGCTTCTACGAGGCACGAGGATTCGTCGCCCTGGAGGAGACGTCCGGGGTCTGGGCCGAGGACAACCCGATGCTGATCCTCGTCATGTCCCTGTGAGGGGGTGCGGGCGCCCCCCGGTCCTCGGGGCAACCGGGAGGCACCCGCACGGCAGGGCGGGCGTGCCGCCCTGCCGGATCGGGGCTCAGCCCGCGGACGCCTCGGCGTCGGAGCCGAGCGTGATGGTGGTGGTCTGCTCCTCGCCGTCGCGGCGGTAGGTGAGCTCCACCTCGTCGCCGGGGCGGTAGCCCCGGACCGTCGCCACCAGCTCGTCGGAGCTGGTGATCAGCTGGTCGTCGACCTTGGTGATGACGTCGCCCGCCTCGAGGCCGGCGTCGTCGGCGGCCGAACCGGCCGTCACCTCGCCGACCGCGGCACCGTCGGGCACGACCGCGCCGCCGTCGTTCGACGGGTTGTCGCGGACCGAGACGCCGATCAGGGCGTGGGTCGGGGTGTCGCCGGCGACGAGCTGGTCGACGATCGGCATCACCTCGTCGATGGGGATGGCGAAGCCCAGGCCGATCGAGCCGCCCTGGCCGGTGGCGCCGGAGGTGCTCGTCCGGATCGAGGAGTTGATGCCGATGACGTTGCCGTCGGTGTCGACCAGCGGCCCACCGCTGTTGCCGGGGTTGATCGCCGCGTCGGTCTGGATGGCCGGGTAGACGGTGGCGTTGCCCTCGCTGTCCGTGCCGACGTTCACCGGGCGGTCCAGGGCGCTCACGATGCCGGTGGTCACGGTCGCGTCGAGCCCGAAGGGCGAGCCGACGGCGACGACGTCCTGGCCGACGTCGACGTTGCCCGACGTGCCGATGGTGGCGGGGGTGAGTCCGTCGACGTCCTCGGCCTGGATCACCGCGGTGTCGGTGAGGGAGTCGACGCCCACGACCGTCGCCGGCGCGTGGCTGCCGTCGTTGAAGCTCACCGTCATCTCGGCACCCTCGCCGGCACCCTCGACCACGTGCGCGTTGGTGAGGATCTTGCCGTCGGAGCTGAGGATGACGCCGGAGCCCGATCCCTGGCCCTGGGAGCCGTCGACGACGATGCGGACGACGGAGGGGAGGACCTTCTCGGCGACCGCCTCGGAGGACCCGTCGGCCGCCGGCTGGTCGCCGGTGTCGACGACCTTCGAGGTCTCGGCCCGCGACCCGAAGGCCGTGGTGTCGTCGCCGGCGAGACCGTCGTACGCGGCGGCGCCGGCGAACCCGGCCGCGCCACCGACCAGGACGGTCGCCAGGGCGGCAGCGGCAAGCCCGCCACGGCGCCGTCGCGGCGGCGGCGGCGGGGCGGCGGCGGGGGCGGTGGGCTGGTGGCGGTGCGGCTCCTCCGGGAACGGAGGCAGGACGTGGGTGTCGCTCATGGGTCCACCGTGCCGACCGACCCTGTGACGGAACTGAGAGACGGCTGGCCGCCGCTGAAGAACCCGGACCAGCGGTTGTCGGGCGGTGTGGCGTAGGCCACAATCGGCCCCCATGACGCCTCCGGACCCCACCTTCGTCGACGAGCGGCTGGCCCACTGGGCGGAGCACGATCCCGACGGGGAGGCGATGACCTACCTGGGGCGGACCTGGACCTGGGCGGAGTGGGACGAGCGCGTTCGTCGGGTCACCGGCGGCCTGCGTGGCCTCGGCATCGGCCGGGGCGACGTCGTCGGGTTCCTCGACAAGAACCACCCGGCCTGCGTGGAGCTGAGCCTGGCCGCCGCCTCGCTCGGCGCCGCCAACGCGATCGTCAACTGGCGGCTGGCGGGCGACGAGGTCGACTACACCGTCAACGACTCGGGCGCCAGGGTGCTGGTGGTCGGGTCGGAGCTGATGCCGCTCGTGGACAAGATCCGCGACCGGCTGACGGGCGTCGAGAGGGTCATCGAGGTGACGCCGGAAGGCGGTGACGGCGACGAGTACGAGCGGTGGCTCGCGGCCTCGGAGCCGATCGGCAGGGCCGACGACGTCTCACCCGACGACGTGTGCCTGGTGATGTACTCGTCCGGCACGACCGGCCGCCCCAAGGGCATCATGCTCACCCACGCCAACATGGTCGCCCACACCCTCAACGCCCACGACGGCTGGGGATTCGAGGCCGGCGACAAGAACATGGTGGCGATGCCGCTGTTCCACGTCGGCGGCTCGTCGTACGTGCTCTTCGGCATCCACGACGGGGTGCCGAGCGTGATGACCCGCGACCCCGACGGCGCCTCCCTCGCCGGCGCGATCATGGCCGGCGCCAACCGGACCTTCCTGGTCCCGGCCGTGCTGGCGCAGGTGCTCCAGTCGGGCGACGACGCGATCCGGCTCTTCGGCCGGCTCAAGACCTACTGCTACGGCGCCTCGCCGATGCCGATGCCGCTGCTCCGCGCGGCGATGCAGGCCTGGCCGGAGACCGACTTCATCCAGGTCTACGGGCTCACCGAGGTGGGAGGTGTGATCACCCACCTGATGCCCGACGCCCACCGCGACGGCGACCACCCGGAGCGGCTGGTCAGCGCAGGGCAGCCGATCCCCGGCGCCGAGGTACGCGTCGTCGACCCCGGGACGCTGGCGGACGTGCCCGCGGGCGAGCACGGCGAGCTGTGGTTCCGGACGCCCCAGCTGATGAAGGGATTCCTGGGCAAGCCCGAGGCGACCGCCGAGGTGATCACCGACGACGGCTGGTTCCGGACCGGCGACCTCGGCCGGGTCGACGCCGACGGCTTCGTCTACGTCCAGGACCGGCTCAAGGACATGATCATCAGCGGCGGCGAGAACATCTACAGCCCCGAGGTGGAGCGGGTGCTGGCCGAGCACCCGGCGGTCATGGAGGTCGCGGTGATCGGCGTCCCGGACGACCGGTGGGGCGAGGTGGTCAAGGCCGTCGTGTCCCTCCACGAGAGCGCCTCGGCCACCGGGGACGAGATCATCGCCTACTGCCGCGAGCACCTCGCCCACTTCAAGTGCCCCACGAGCGTCGACCTCGTCGAGGCGCTGCCGCGCAACCCGACCGGCAAGATCCTGAAGCGGGACCTGCGCAAGCCCTACTGGGAGGGCCGCGACCGCCAGACCGTGTGAAAGCACTGTCGGCGCCGATGAGTTCGCGCCGGCCCGAGGGTCGACAGACAGCGTGAGACAGCTGCGCGTCGGTGAGGTGGACCTGTGCGTCGACGAGTACGGCGACCCCGGGCATCCCCTGGTGGTGCTGGTCGCCGGGGCGGCGTCCTCGATGGACTGGTGGGACGTCGGGCTGTGCGAGGCGCTGGCGGCGGGCGGCCGCCGGGTGGTGCGCTACGACCACCGTGACACGGGCCGCTCGACGACCGGGACGCCCGGCTCGCCGGACTACGACGGCACGGCACTGGAGCACGACTGCGCCGGCCTCGTCGAGTCCCTGGACGCCGGCCCGGCCCACCTGGTCGGGCTGTCGATGGGGGGCGGGATCTCCCAGGCCGTCGCGCTGCACCGGCCCGACCTCGTCGCGGCCCTCACCCTGGTGGCCACCTCGGCCGTCGGCGGGGTCGACGCGGACCTCCCCGGCCCGACCCCCGAGGTGCAGGCCCACTTCGCCGACCCGCCGCCCGACCCGGACTGGTCCGAACCCGACCGGGTCGTCGAGTGGCTGGTGACCGGCGAGCGCGTGTTCGCGGGGCCGCTGTTCGACGAGGCGCGGGCGCGGACCATCGCGCGGGCCGTCGTGACCCGCAGCGCCGACCCGGCGGCCGCCGGCAACCACTGGCTGGTGGCCGGGGACGACGACGAGGTGCTCGACGTACGCCGGATCTCGGCGCCGACCCTGGTCGTGCACGGCGACAGCGACCCGCTGTTCCCGCTGCCCCACGGCCGGGCGCTCGCGGACGCGGTACCGGACGGCCGGCTGCTGGTGGTGCCCGGGATGGGCCACGAGGTGCCGCCCGGGTCCGCCTGGCGCGACGTGGTGGCCGGGGTGCTCGCCCTGCCCCACCGCGCGTGAGGTCAGCCGACGGGCACGCGCGTGGCACGGGCGGCGACGAGCGCCGCGACACAGCCCAAACCGGCGACCGCGAAGCCCGCCGGGAAGCTCCAGGCGGAGGCCACGACTCCCACGAGGACCGAGCCGAGGGCGGTGCCGCCGTCGAAGCCGACGTTCCACACCGTGCTGGTCTCGTCGACCCGACCAGCACCCGACCGCTGGAACGCGGACACCAGGGTGAGGTTCTGCAGCGCTCCGTAGCCGGTGCCGCACAGCACCGCGCCGACCAGCAGCCAGGCGGTGCCGGCCGTGACGTCGTCGCGTGCGCCCCACGCGCAGGCGGTGGTGCCCGCCGCGGTCACGAGCAGGAGCGGGGCGAGCCACTGCGAGCCGCCCTGCTCTCCGGCGTCCGCGAGGTGGCCGGCGCCGAACCGCGAACCGGCGGCCGCCGTCCCCATGAGGAGCAGCGCCAGCCCGGCCGTCCCCGACGTCGTCACCTGGGGCAGGAACGTGAGCAACGCGCCGCCGGCCATGGTCGCGGCGAGCAGGACGGCGGTCGGCGGGCCGACCGCCGCGAGCAGTCCGCCGCGCCGGCCGGCCGGCTCGGGCGACCCCGGCGGCTCCGGGGAGGCGGCAGCGGGCGCCGGTCGGACCAGGCGCCCCAGTGCCAGCGCCGACGGGATCCCCAGCACCGGGAGCGCCGCGAGCAGCAGCACCGGCGTGAAGCCGAGCAGGTCGACGGCCGGGACCCCCGCGGGCAGCAGCACCAGGTTCGGGATGGCCACGGCCAGTCCGTAGACCCCGACCATCCGGCCGCGCAGCTGCGGTGGGGCGAGGTGGCCGACCACGGCGCTGCCGGTGACGGTCAGGATGCCGAACCCGACGCCCCGGACGATCGAGCAGGCCAGGATCCACGCCAGGGCGTCCGAGACGACCAGCGCCGCGCCGGAGGCCATCAGGACCAGCCCGAGCGCCATGGTGCGGCCGTGGCCGACCGTCCGGAGCGCCCACGGGACGGCGAGCTGGGCCAGCACCGTCGTGGCGAGCAGCACGCCGTTGACCAGCCCGGCCCCGGCCGCGCCGGCGCCCCCGTGGACCGCCCAGAGCGGGGCGACTGGCAGCAGAAGCGCGTACGCCGAGAAGCCGGTGACCGAGTAGACGACCAGCGGCCCCGTCCCCGGGACGGACCGGACCGTTCGGGGTCCGGCGTCGGGGGAGGGGCCGCTCGCGTCGAGGGGCGGTGGACCGCTCAGCGGATCACGCCCGGATCACGCCCAGCGCTCGGCGGCCGGCGTGAAGTCGAGCGTCCGGTCGCCGGTGTAGATCTGCTTGGGACGGGCGATCTTCTGCTCCTTGTCCTGCACCAGCTCCAGCCACTGGGCGAGCCACCCCGGCGTACGGCCGATGGCGAACAGGACGGTGAACATCTCCGGCGGGAACTGGAAGGCCTCGTAGATCAGGCCGGAGTAGAAGTCGACGTTCGGGTAGAGCTTGCGCTGGACGAAGTAGTCGTCCTCGAGCGCGATCTTCTCCAGCTCCAGGGCGATGTCGAGCAGCGGGTTGGTGCCGGTGACCTCGAAGACGTCCTCGGCGGACCTCTTGATGATCTTGGCGCGCGGGTCGTAGTTCTTGTAGACCCGGTGGCCGAAGCCCATCAGCCGCTCGTTGCCGTTCTTCACGCCCTCGATGAAGTCCGGGATCTTGTCCTTGGAGCCGATCCGCTTGAGCATCCGCAGCACGGCCTCGTTGGCGCCGCCGTGCAGCGGCCCGTAGAGCGCCGCGACCCCTGCCGCCACCGCGGAGTAGGGGTCGACCTGGCTGGAGCCCACGGAGCGCACGGCGTTGGTGGAGCAGTTCTGCTCGTGGTCGGCGTGCAGGATGAAGAGCACGTCGAGCGCCTTGACCAGCCGCTCGTCCGCCTCGAACTTCTTCTCGCTCATCTTGAACAGCATCGAGAGGAAGTTGGCGGTGTAGGAGAGGTCGTTGTCGGGGTAGATGAACGGCTTCCCCTGCGCGTGCCGGTAGGACCAGGCGCCGAGCGTCGGCATCTTGGCGATCATCCGCACGATCTGCATGTGGCGGTTGTCGGCGTCGGTGATGTTGCGCGCGTCGGGGTAGAACGTCGAGAGGGCCCCCACCGACGCCATCAGCATCCCCATCGGGTGCGCGTCGTAGCGGAAGCCCTCCATGAACGTCTTGACGTTCTCGTGGACGAACGTGTGGTACGTGATCTCGTGGACCCACGCGTCGTACTCGGCCTTGGTCGGCAGCGAGCCGTGGATCAGCAGGTAGGCGACCTCCAGGAAGTTGGACTTCTCGGCCAGCTGCTCGATCGGATAGCCGCGGTACTCGAGGATGCCCTCGTCACCGTCGATGTAGGTGACGGCACTCCGGCAGGAGGCGGTGTTGACGAAGCCGGGGTCGTAGACCGCCAGGCCGGGCTGGTCGTCGCCTGCCTTGATCTGCCCGAGGTCCGCCGCCTTGACGGTACCGTCGGTGATCGGGACGTCGTATTCCTGCCCGGTGCGGTTGTCGCGGACGGTGAGGGAATCAGTCACCCACCCAACCTAGCCCCGGTCGCGACGTGGTGCGAATCCCGCCCCTGCGGGTGGGTGCGAGGTTTTGACCCTGTTCCTACGGCGCCGGTAGTCTTTCCGGTCGCGACTCCTGCCGCGTCGTGACCTCCCACGTGGGTCGTGGCGCAGTCCCGGACCGAAGTCTGAGCCGGGCCGTGTTCGTCAGAGGTCGTGGCACCACCACCCGACCGGGACCGCCGGCCGGGCCATCACGAACGAAGAGGGCACTCACGTGCGCACCTACAGCCCCAAGCCGGGCGACATCCAGCGCGAATGGCACGTCATCGACGCCGAGGACGTGGTCCTGGGCCGCCTGGCCGTCCAGACCGCCAACCTCCTGCGCGGCAAGCACAAGCCGATCTACGCGCCCCACGTCGACACCGGTGACTACGTCATCATCGTCAACGCCGAGAAGGTGGCCCTGACCGGCCAGAAGGCCACCAAGAAGGTCAGCTACCGCCACTCCGGCTTCCCGGGTGGCCTCACCGCCACCCCGATCGGCCAGGGCCTCCAGAAGGACGCCCGCAAGGTCGTGGAGAAGGCCGTCTGGGGGATGCTCCCGAAGAACAAGCTGGGACGCCAGATGCTGAAGAAGCTCAAGGTCTACACCGGACCCCACCACCCCCACCAGGCCCAGCAGGCCCAGCCGTTCGAGATCTCGCAGATCTCCCAGTGACCACCCAAGGAATCGAAGTGACCGAGAACAGCGCAGACAGTACTGGGGTCGAGGAGACCTACGAGACCGACGAGCAGGGCGTCGCCTACAGCTCCGAGAGCGCCCCGGCGGCTGACGCGCCCGTCAGCTCCGCCATCGCGCCCGCCGCGGCCACCGGCCGCCGCAAGCAGGCCGTCGCCCGGGTGCGGATCGTGCCCGGCACCGGCAACTGGACCGTCAACGGCCGGGCGCTCGACTCCTACTTCCCGAACAAGCTGCACCAGCAGGTCGTCAACGAGCCGTTCGTGACGACCCAGCTCGAGGGCCGCTTCGACGTGATCGCCCGGATCCACGGCGGCGGCATCACCGGCCAGGCCGGTGCGCTGCGGCTCGGCGTGGCCCGCGCCCTCAACGCGGTCGACATCGACGCCAACCGCGCGGTGCTGAAGAAGGCCGGCCTGCTCACCCGTGACGCCCGCGTCATCGAGCGCAAGAAGGCCGGTCTCAAGAAGGCCCGCAAGGCTCCTCAGTTCTCGAAGCGCTAATCGCGGCGCCTCGCGGCGTTGTCCTCGCTCGACGTGCGCTCCGCCCCAAGCACGCCTTCGCTCGTCCGCCTTGCGAGGCACCACGCCTAGCACTCCGAGGCGTCGGATCGAGGGAAGGAAGCACGCGTGGCTCGTCTGTTCGGGACCGACGGGGTCCGGGGCCTGGCCAACGGTGACCTCACCGCTGAGCTGGCCCTGGACCTCTCCGTCGCCGCGGCCCACGTCCTCGCCGACCGCGGCGTGTTCGAGGGGCACCGCCCGTTCGCGGTCGTGGGCCGCGACACCCGCGTGTCCGGTGAGTTCCTCGAGGCCGCCGTGGTCGCAGGGCTGGCGTCGGCCGGCGTCGACGTGCTCCTCCTCGGTGTGCTGCCGACTCCGGGGGTCGCCCACCTGACCGGGACGTTGGGCGCCGACCTCGGGGTCATGCTGTCGGCGTCGCACAACCCGATGCCCGACAACGGCATCAAGTTCCTGGCGCGCGGCGGCCGCAAGCTCGACGACGCGATCGAGATCGCCATCGAGCAGCGGCTGCGCGAGCCGTGGGACCGGCCCCGCGGCGGGGACGTCGGACGCGTCCGTCCGTACGAGCCGGCGCTCGACGACTACGTGACGCACCTGATCGGCTCCATCGACCACCCGCTCGTGGGCCTGAAGGTCGTGCTCGACTGCGCCGAGGGCGCGGCCTCGGAGGCCGGGCCGCGGGCGCTCGCCGGCGCCGGTGCGGAGGTCGTCGCCATCCACGCCTCACCCGACGGGCTCAACATCAACGACGGCTGCGGGTCGACCCACCTCGGGTCCCTGCAGGAGGCCGTCGTCCGCGAGGGCGCCGACGTCGGCTTCGCGCTCGACGGCGACTCCGACCGCTGCCTCGCCGTCGACCACGAGGGGACCGTCGTCGACGGCGACCAGATCCTGGCGATCCTCGCCCAGTCACTGCTGGAGCGGGGCCGGCTGGCCAAGGACACCGTCGTGGCCACGGTGATGAGCAACCTGGGCTTCGTCCACGCGATGCGCGAGGCCGGGATCGGCGTACGCCAGACCAAGGTCGGCGACCGCTACGTGCTGGAGGCGATGAACATCTCCGGCTACTCGCTCGGCGGCGAGCAGTCCGGGCACGTGATCATGAGCGACCACGCGACGACCGGCGACGGCATCCTCACCGCCCTCGCCGTGCTGGAGCGGATGGCCACCACGGGCCGGTCGCTGGAGGACCTCGCCGGCGTGATGACCCGGCTGCCGCAGGTGCTGGTCAACGTTCCGGGCGTCGACAAGTTCCGTGCCGACGACGACGCGGTGGTGGCGGCCGCCGTCGCCGAGGAGGAGGCCGTGCTCGCCGGGCAGGGGCGGATCCTGCTGCGCCCGTCCGGCACCGAGCCGATCGTGCGGGTGATGGTGGAGGCGCCGACCGAGGAGCAGGCGAACGGCGTCGCCGAACGGCTCGCCGAGGTCGTCCGCACCCAGCTGGCGCTGTGAGGACCCGGTCGTGAGGGCGCTGCACCGGCCGCTGGCGCCGCGCGACCCCACGGAGGAGCACCGCAGCGCCACCCCGCTGGAGCTGTTCTTCGACCTGGTCTTCGTGGTCGCCGTCGCGTCTGCCGCCGCCGAGCTCCACCACGGCCTGGCAGAGGACCATCCCATCGCCGTCCTGGGCTTCGTGATGACGTTCATCGCGATCTGGTGGGCGTGGATGAACTTCACGTGGTTCGCCTCGGCCTACGACCCCGACGACGTGGGCTACCGGCTGCTCGCGTTCGTGATCATGACCGGGTCGCTGATGCTGGCAGCCGGGGTGCCCGGCTTCTTCGAGGACGGCCAGTCGGCGCTGGTGGTCGCGGGGTACGCCGTGATGCGGCTGGCGATGGTGGCGCTCTGGCTGCGGGCCGCGGCTGGCCACCCCGAGCGACGCGACACCTGCCTGACCTACGCCGCCGGGATCGCCGCCGTCCAGGTGCTGTGGGTGGCCCGGCTGGCCCTCGACGGCCCCGAGGTGCTGGTCCCGACGTTCTTCGTGCTGATGGCCCTGGAGGCGCTGGTGCCGTACGTCGCCGAGCGTCGCGGCCGGACGCCGTACCACCCCGAGCACATCGCCGAGCGCTACGGGCTGTTCACGATCATCGTGCTGGGCGAGGTGGTGCTGTCGACGGTGCTGGCCGTCCAGGGCGCTCTCGAGACCGACTACCTGACCGGCCTGGTCCCGCTCGTGGCCGGCGCGCTGCTCGTCGTCTTCTCGTCGTGGTGGCTCTACTTCCGGCGCGGCCACGCCGAGCTGTTCGCGGCCGGTCGGATCGAGGCGGTCGTGGCCGTCGGGTACGGCCACCTGTTCCTCTTCGGGTCGATCGCCGCCACCGGCGCCGGGCTCGCGGTGGCGGTCGACGTGGTCACCCACCACGCGCACACGACGTCGGCGGCCGCGGGCTGGTCGGTCGCCGTGCCGTTCGGCGTCTTCCTGGCCGCCCTGGGGCTGATCGACGCCGCGTCCGAGGCCGCCCGCTGGATCGTCGTCGAGACCGGCGTGCTGGTGGTGGTGGTGCTCGCCGTGACGGCGGGGGCGATCGCGATCGACCTCCCGGTGGGCGTGGTGGTGCTCCTGCTGGGGCTGGTCGGAGCGGGCGGGGTCGCCCAGCACCTGGTGGTGGACACCCGGGCGGCGCGTCTCGCGACCTGAGACGGGACGGAAGGAGCGGGCACCGCCGGCTCGTTGTGCGACATATGACCTACACACCGGAGAAGATCGCGTACACCGCACGCGCCACCGTCACCGGCGGTCGCCGGGGTGGCCACGGCAGGACCGCCGACGGCCAGCTCGAGGTCGACCTGCAGGCCCCGACCGAGCTGGGCGGGCCCGGTGGCGGGACCAACCCCGAGCAGCTGTTCGCCGTCGGCTACGGCGCCTGCTTCACCGGCGCCCTGGGGCTCGCGGGCAAGGCGGAGGGCATCGACACCTCCGGCGCCTCGACCGAGGTGCAGGTGGGCTTCGGCCCCGAGGGTGACTCGTTCGGCATCACCGTCGAGCTCGACGTCACCGTCCCGGGGGTCGACGACGCCACCGCCCAGAAGCTGGTCGACCGCACCCACGAGCTCTGCCCGTACTCCAAGGCCACCCGCGGCAACATCCCCGTCACCGTGACGGGTCGCGGCGCCTGAGCCCACCCCCTTTCCGCCCCGTGTGCCTGAGCGTGCGCCCCGGCGCACGCTCAGGCACACGCCGCTCCGTGCGGGCGGCGCTCAGAGCTTGCGAAGCCGGACGTAGCGGACCGAGTGGTCCTTGTCCTTGCGGAGCACCAGGGTGGCGCGGGACCGCGTCGGCAGGATGTTCTGCTGCAGGTTGGGGCCGTTGATGGTGTCCCACAGCCGGGTCGCCGTCGTCACCGCCTCGTCCTCGGACAGCGCCGCGAACTTCGCGAAGTAGGAGTGTGGGTCGCGGAACGCGGTCTCCCGCAGCCGCAGGAACCGGTCGACGTACCACTGCTTGATGTGCTCGGTCCGGGCGTCGACGTAGACGGAGAAGTCGAAGAAGTCGCTCAACGTCAGGCCCACCCTCCCGTCCTCGCGCACCCGCGCCGGCTGCAGCACGTTGAGGCCCTCGATGATCACGATGTCGGGCCGCTTGACGACCACCTTCTCGTCGGGGACGACGTCGTAGACGAGGTGGGAGTACGTCGGCGCCTCGACCTCGTCCTTGCCCGACTTGATGTCGACCACGAACCGGAGCAGCGCCCGGCGGTCGTAGGACTCCGGGAAGCCCTTGCGCTGGAGCAGCCCGCGGCGCTCGAGCTCGGCGTTGGGGTGCAGGAAGCCGTCGGTGGTGACCAGTGCGACGTTCGGGTGCTCGGGCCAGTGGGCCAGCATCTGCTGGAGCACCCGGGCGGTGGTCGACTTGCCGACCGCCACCGATCCGGCGAGGCCGATGACGAAGGGCGTGCGCGGCGGGTGCGGCTGCTGCAGGAACTCCTCCTGCTGGCGGTGCAGCCCGCCGGCCGACTCGACGTAGAGGCTGAGCAGTCGTGAGATCGGCAGGTAGACCTGGCGCACCTCGTCGAGGTCGAGGGCGTCGCCGAGCCCGCGCACCCGGTCGATCTCGTCCGCGGTCAGCGGGGTCTCGGTCTCCCGGCCCAGGGCCGACCAGGCCGCCCGGTCGAGCTCGACGTACGGCGACGGCTCGCGGCCGTTGTCGTCGGGCGGCCCGCCGGTGGGGGACATGCGCGGCATTCTTGCACCGGAGTCGTCGCGCCGACGGCGACCCCTCAGGGGGAGTGCCGCCCCCTAAACTCCACCCCATGTGTGGAATCGTCGGCTACGTCGGGAGCCAGCAGGCCCGGGACGTCGTGGTCGAGGGGCTTCGGAGGCTGGAGTACCGCGGCTACGACTCCGCCGGCGTGGCACTGGTGGCCGACGGGCGGATCGCCCACGACAAGCGGGCGGGCAAGCTCGCCAACCTCGAGAAGGCGCTCGACGAGCGGGCGCTCCCCGCCGCCACGACCGGCATCGGGCACACCCGCTGGGCCACCCACGGCGCGCCCAACGACCCGAACGCCCACCCCCACCTGGGCCGCCACGGCCGGGTGGCGCTGGTCCACAACGGCATCATCGAGAACTTCGCGGCGCTGCGGGCCGAGCTCGAGGCCTCCGGACACGAGCTGCGGTCGGAGACCGACACCGAGGTGGCCGCCCACCTGCTGGAGCTCGAGGTCGAGCGCACGGGTGACCTGACCACCGCGATGCAGGTCGTCTGCTGCCGCCTCGAGGGCGCCTTCACCCTGGTGGCCGTCGACTCCCGGGACCCCGATGGGGTGGTCGCAGCGCGTCGCAACAGCCCGCTGGTGGTCGGCATCGGCCAGGGGGAGAACTTCCTCGGCTCCGACGTCGCCGCGTTCATCGGGCACACCCGCGAGGCGATGGAGCTCGACCAGGACCAGGTCGTCACCATCACGGCCGACGGGGTGTCGGTCAGCGGCTTCGACGGCGCCCCCGCCGAGGGTCGCCGCTACCACGTCGACTGGGACCTGACCGCCGCCGAGAAGGACGGTCACGACTGGTTCATGCGCAAGGAGATCTTCGAGCAGCCGCGGGCCGTGGCCGACTCACTGCTCGGGCGGCGTACGCCGGAGGGGTTGCTGCAGCTCGACGAGATGCGGCTGTCCGACGGCGACCTGCGCGACATCGACAAGATCATCATCATCGCGGCCGGGACCTCGTTCTACGCGGGCATGGTCGCGAAGTACGCGATCGAGCACTGGACCCGGATCCCCGTCGAGGTCGAGCTGGCCTCCGAGTTCCGCTACCGCGACCCGATCCTCACCCGGTCGACGCTGGTGGTGGCCATCAGTCAGTCGGGCGAGACGGCCGACACGCTCCAGGCGATCCGGCACGCCCGGGTGCAGCGGTCGAAGGTGCTGGCGATCTGCAACAGCAACGGGTCGACGATCCCGCGCGAGTCCGACGGCGTGATCTACACCCACGCCGGCCCGGAGATCGGCGTGGCGTCGACCAAGGGCTACCTGACCCAGCTGGTCGCCTGCTACCTGCTCGCGCTCTACCTCGCGCAGGTCAAGGGCACGCGGTTCGGCGACGAGATCGGGCAGGTCATCGACCAGCTCGAGCAGATGCCCGACCACATCGCGTCGGTGCTCGCGCAGTCCGAGGAGGTCTACGCGCTCGCCCGCGAGCACGTCGAGACCCGGTCGGTCCTGTTCCTGGGGCGGCACGCCGGCTACCCGGTCGCGCTCGAGGGCGCGCTCAAGCTCAAGGAGATCGCCTACCTGCACGCCGAGGGGTTCGCCGCCGGTGAGCTCAAGCACGGGCCGATCGCCCTGATCGAGGAAGGCCTCCCGGTGCTGTGCATCGTGCCGCCGCAGGGCCGCGACTTCCTCCACGACAAGATGGTGAGCGGCATCCAGGAGGTCCGGGCCCGAGGCGCGCGCACCATCTGCCTGGCCGAGGAGGGCGACGAGTCGATCACGCCGTACGCCGACGCGCTGGTGCGGCTGCCGCAGGTGCCGGTGCTGCTGCAGCCGCTGGTGGCCGTGGTCCCGCTCCAGCTCTTCGCCTGCGAGCTGGCCACGCTGCTCGGTCACGACGT